>NZ_BAAGRB010000001.1:0-1427550 GCF_054783175.1 Mucilaginibacter puniceus | reverse complement strand
CCGTTGCGTTGCGGCCTTCCGCCCCATTTTTGGAAGGTGGCCCTAAGGCCCACCATAAAATAACGGCTAAGCACGTTTGATAGCGTATTGGTTACCCCCTGCGGTGTTATGGTTTGTGATACAAAGTTGTTTTGCTTCAAAATGTCATAAACATTAAAGGTGAGCCAAAAATTATTATTCTTGTGTAATTGCCTTTCAACCCCTGCGTTTATAACCAATGGGTTGCTGTTAAGTGAACCTAAGCCTGTAACATAATTTTTTGATCCGCTGTAATTTAGCCGCCACGCACCCAAATAAAACCGGCCATCAACAGCTAACGATAACGTTTGACGTAAAGTAGAATTAGACCCCACAGTTGATGTAAAGCTACGTTGTATATCGTAAGCTATGTAAGGATTGATCTCGATACTTTCATTAGGGTTTATCTTTGGGCTAAAACGCTGGTTAATGTTCCATATAGTAGTATGGTATTGGTTATTGTTGCCCATAGCCACATTGTAACCATAATTTACATTACCGCTAAATGAAAGTGTGTAACGCCTGTCGGCCAATTGTTTGGCGAAATTATAGTTTACCCCGGCGGTGTGCGTCCCGTTAAGATTTACATAGGTGGTTTCAAAAACCGTGCTGTACCTGTCAGGGCCGGTTGCAATTAATACCGGGTATTGTAAAGTGTTGGTAGCAACCTGGTTTAAAATTTGCGATGCGTTAACTGTTACACTTATGGTTATTTTGGAGTTGGCTATATAATTATTATAGCTGGCGCTTAAGCTATTGGTAAACGCGGGTTTTAAATTAGGGTTGCCCGTAACAATACGTCGCGGGTCGGACCTATCTGTAAACGGTTGTATCTGGTCAAAATTAGGTATGGTATTATTGCCGCTGTAACTTAGGCTCAACCTTTCGGTGGTTGACCATATATAGGTAAAGCGCAATACCGGCATCACCCTAAAATTATTACTGGATGACGATACAGTTTGGTTATTATTATTGTTAACCCGTGTACCTGCAATTGTGGTAGGCATGGCTGTACCACCTATAGATAGGTTTATCTTATCGCCATTGTAAGCATAATTAAACCGCAGGCGCGACTCGGTATAGGTGTAGTTAAAAATATTGCTCAGCCGGGTAAGTTCTTTGAGTTGCCCGTTATCTACCGTGTCTTGTTTCGCCACATTGTCAAACGCCGAGTGGTTAATAGAGCCCACAAACTCTAATTGTGATTTTGCAGTAAGCGGCTCCAAATAAGTTACGCTGGTATTTAGCGTATTGGTAATATTGGTGCGCCGTCTTTGCAGATCAGCTACTGAGTCGGGGCGTAAGCGGTTATTTTGTGTTTCGTCTGCAAAAAAGCCATAAGTAGTTAGTGTGCGGCCCTTAGAGGCGTTGTTTGAATTGTTATATGTTAACTGTACTGAAAAATTGCGCCGTGGTTTTTTTAAAAAAGAATGCTGATAAAGCGCGGTAACACCAACATTTTTATTGTTGGATTTGCTTTCGTTAACATTATTTGATACCAGGTGCTCAAAACCTGTATCAAAATTGTTTATACGGTCGCTATATGATGTATTGTTGGTATTGGTAGTTCCGTAACTATAAGTTGGCTCTACCTGCAAAAAATTAGCTTTATCAAATTCATAACTTACACGCGCTGTTCCGCGATGGCTATCGGTATAATTTTTAGCGGTAGTTTCGGTATTAAAATAACTGGTATTTATCACGCCGGGTATCCGGCCGGCCAGGTAGGTTTCGCCAAAGCTTTTATTGCTCGATTTGTTATCATTTACCGAGTAGTTGTAACTTGTGGTAAGCTTTAATTTGGTCCATTGGTCGCTGTAACTAATACCCGGTGTAGCCGTAAATGTAGTACCCGCACCACCACCGCCATTAATGCCGCTGGCTACACCGGTTTGGGTATTGTTAATCCGCCCGGTTAAGGCAATCTGCCGGTTGGCATTTAAACGCGTTAAAGTTACGTTTGCATTATACCGCTCATCATTACCAGCCTGTACACTTGGTGTAAACAAGGTGCCAATTGACCTATCGGGCTTGGTAGTAACATTTAGTAATTTTTTAGGGTCGGTATCTTTTATACCCGTTCTTGCGGCCTGTTCGCCATAATCATCAATTACCTGGGCTTTTTCAATAATATCGGCAGGCAGGGTTTGTATAACAGTAGCTACACTGCCGCCTAAAAAGTCTTTTCCGTTTAAACGCGCTTTCTCTACCTTTTGCCCCTGGTACAACAAAGTTCCGTCCCGGCCCACATCAAAGCCTTCCATTTTTTTCAGTAGTTCATCCAGCCTATCGCCTTCGCGCACTTTATAGTCGCTGGCTTTAAATTCTGTAGTATCCTGTTTATAAATTATAGTAGGTTTGCCGTTTATGGTCACCTCTTTTAACTCGGTGGCTTTGGGTTCAAGTTCTATTGGGTCAAGCACCAACTGTTTTGACAAGTCATTATTACGCAACAGCACGGTATTAGTTAGCCCCCTCGCGCTCACTGTTATATAAAAGCCTGCGCGCCTTACCTGCTTAAATATAAATACACCGTTGTTATTGGTTTTGGTGTACATCGAGTCGAGCGGCGATTTAAGGTGTACCGTAGCATTAGGTACGGGATCATCATTTTCATCTTTTACTATCCCGTTTACATCCCTAAACTCAAGAGCGGGTGGTGGCTGAACTGTACTTGCCGGTGCTTGTGCTGCCAACCGCAGTGATAGAAGCAAAACAGATAATGTAAGATATATGCCTTTCATGGCTTGAGTTGTGATAAGGTTTAGGTTTTATGGTTACTCTAACATGCAACTATTTTTGTAGTTAAAAAAGCATTTAACACATTTATTACAAGAATATCTTGTTTACTGGTAAATCTACGAAATTTTCGTAAAAAAAATAATCCTTATAGCTATTTTGCTAAAGTATATTCTCCCCAAAAATCTGCTCCATATACTTTATGGGCTTCTTCTGCCCAAAAACTTGCAGGCCTTAAATGGGCAAGCCAGCTTTCATTTACCTGTACGTTATAATTGGTCTTGGGCAATGCTCCCGAAGTAAATTCAAGATATTTTAGTGGTATGGCTATCTCGTAATATAGTTCATTCTCTGCCGGACAATCTAATCCAACCAAAATATCTTTGGCATCATATATAGAGTATAAGGTATCGGTAAGTATTTTGGAGCCAAATACCTTAAGATGCTTATTTTTTGTAACAATAGCCTTATTCATTTTAAGCAGTAACGGATCTTCGGTGCGGCTTTTATGAATCATTTCACTATACTTATTGCTTTCATCCATAGTTTGCGCCTGGCTTAAAGGGTATTTAATAACCACACTCCCGTCTTTCGATTTTTTGTTCGCGTTAAAGCTGATGGTTATTCCGTTCCTGATTATTTTGTCGGTATAATCTTTTTCGTTGGAGTATATAGCTAAGTACAGATTCTCGGCATCGTTAGCTATGGTGTAGTAAACCCCCGTTGTTTTATTATATGCCTGGAACCTGCCACCCCACTCTTTAGGCTTGCCGTCTATCTTGATATCGGCAGGTGCACGTAAACTTGTTTGCTGTACTTGCGGTAGTTTTTGCGCATAAGCGCCAATAAAAAACAGCGACACTATAGTTATTGAGAGAGTGATTTTTTTAAGGGCCATGATAAGATAATTAGTTTAGTTACACTAACATACAACTATTTTTGTAGTTGACGTAGCGTTTGACATAATTTAACTTTTTACACAGGGTGGGTTGGCGTTATTTAGCTAAAGTGTATTCACCGGTAAAGTTGGTTTCCGCATATCTTTTCGTTTCTAATCCCTGTACTGTTTTCGTAAAAGCATCAAGGTCTGCTTGTGCAGTGGTTGTTGATCCATCTGCACGCGTTATACCGATAATTTTTGGCAAGGGTTTCATATATTTTCCCTTGACTGAAATTTTATATTTAAAGGTCTGTGGAATAACATTTGAAGTGCTTAAGTACTTTAATGGGATAGCTAACTCATATATATAGCCAAGGCTGGCATCAAATCGGCCGGCAACACTAATACCATATTCATTATATATAGGAACAGAATCTGTTATACCATCTATCCCAATCACTTCTATTACTTTAGCGTTATCTGCAAACAATTTGTTGTCCTTTACTATAAGCGGATGATCTTCCTTACCTGAAAGTGCAGCTCGGTGACGTGAAAGTTCAGGAGGAGGATCATTAAATGCCGGGTAACAAAAACTAAGTTCATGATCATTTCCTTCTATCTGAAAATTAATACCGCCGGTCATAACCTTGTAAAAAAGCACTTCTGATGAATAGACATAAGTAATTAAATACAAATTTTTATCATCGTTAGAGATAGTATAGAATATTTCTGTTGCCGGATTATATGCCTGAAATTTGTCATTCCACTCGGTAGCCTTACCATCAATTTTAATATTGGCAGGCGCGCGTACAGATGCCGTTTGTACTTTGGGTAGTTTTTGAGCACTGGTTTGAAGAAAAGCTAATGAGGCTAATAAAATTAATAATGTCTTTCTCATGGTTGTTTAGCTAAAGTGTATTCGCCCCAAAAATCGGTTGTTACACCAAGTTGTGTAAGAATATATATAGGATGAGACGCTGATCTACCGGCTGGCGGAATTGTAGGAAGAGAAGAAGATCCTGACTTATCAGATTGTTTATAGCCATTTAATGTAACTTGATAAGCAAATGCTTTTGAGGCGCCCACAAGCCCGAGAAGTTTTTTCGGAACCAACATTTCATAAATAAGCGCGTTATTGTGATAACGCATGCTGGTAAGTATTCCCACATCATTGTAGATGGCAAGCACACTATCTTGCAAACCTATCACATTATTTGTTTTAATGAATTTAAGTTGCTTAATAGCTGCAATTATGAGCGGGGTATCAGTTAAAATTTTAAAATTTGCTTTTGTACCATCCCAGGCTGAAGTTGTGAATGGGAATGTTATAGACGGACCAATTACTGCTTTCTTTCCGGCAGTATTTATACCAAACTTTATACCTCCAACCAAAATTTTATTAATGGTAGCAAGGTCAGTAGCCCTTGTTGCCAGATATAAATTATCAGCGTCATCTGCCAAAACATATTCAATTGACGTAGCGTTATTGTTTGCTTTTAACCTGTTTTGCCATTCATTTAGTTTTCCATCAATATTAAATGTGGTTGGCAGTAATTGGCTTTCCGTTTGTACATTAGGCAACTTTTGGGCAAATAAGCCAGGGCTTATAATACAGCACAAATAAGTCAAGAATAATCTGTTCATGGTTATTTAGCTAAAGTATACTCTCCCCAAAAATCAGTTGTACCTGCACCGGCATCGTTACTTCTTTGCATGTCTTGCAACACCCTTTGAAATACGGCATCGCTTACTTGTCCTGCAGCGTGCCATTTTTCCGGCTCAAATGGGCTGCCGTATTTATTAGGCGGGCCATTAATAATAACGTGATAGGCAAATTTAGCCGGGCTGGTGGTTGATAAGCCTAAAATATTCAGATCAAAAGTCAACTCGCAGGTGTAAACAGCTTTACTATCTAACGCGGCACCAGCCATTATGCCCTCATCATTATATATAGGTATTGGCCCATCTTTTCCTAACAAACCCTTGGTATATATCCATTTAATTTTTTCGGCCATTCTTTTACTTATAGCCTTAGCAAATACGTTCTTGTCGTTTCCTCCCTCGTCCGGGTTCCATCCAAACCCAACCATTTGGCTTTTCTCCGTCATGTACGGAAACTTAGCGCCTACAGCACCAATATCACTTTTTTTGCCCGACCGCTGTACTAAAAAAGTAATACCACCATTAACCAGTTTGGCCAGCATGTTTTCATTTTTACTTTGAAATATTAGGTAAAGTTTTTTATCATCATTGGCTATGGTGTAATATATTTCGCCTGTGGAATTGTAGGCCTGCATTTGTTTCCACTCGGTAGGCTTGCCATCTGCCTTGGCATTAGTGGGTGCACGCAAACTTACCTCTTGAATTTTAGGTAGTTTTTGGGCATTAACTTGTATAAAAGCCAATGCAGCTAATAAAAGCAAGATGGATTTTTTCATAACCTGGTTTATTGCACATTGCAAGGGTGGCCGCACAATCAAAACTAATAAATTAGTTTTTAAAATCCAAATTATATTTCAAGCCTTAGGTGTAGTTTTAGTTTGCTTTTTGTAAGGTTTGGTATTTCATGCCATTAGCCGGGTCGGCTCTTAACAGGGTGTTCATGGCTTCCAGGCGGGTTTGTATATCAGCCCCGCTGAAAATAGAAACCAGTTCATCATCCTTAGCTGCAAAAAATATTAGCGGGAACGCAGCACCCAGCCGTTGGCGGTCAATTTGGGTAAGTTGGGGTAAGGCGGTAGCTATAGCTTTGCGGCCTTTGGCGGCATTATCAGCCATCACATCCAAACCGTTACGGTGATATTCATAACTAAATACGCGCAGTGGGGCATATATGCGGTTGTTCAAATTTTCCGATATCCAGTAGCGGTTAGTGTTGCTGTCAAATGCTTTCCACCCCCTGTATGATGAAGATTGTGCGTTGGTAACCACACTTTGTGCGGCTAAATAATAGGGCGTACCACCGTACCTGGAAAAGCTATCATAATCGGCACCAATTATGATATAAGCATAAAATGCCATTACCGATGCTAAGTTAGATTGAAAGTTTTGGTCGCTAAAATCAATGGTTTGCCCTTCGTTATACGTAAAGTCAAAATCTTTATCGTTAATACTTAATAAGGTGGTTGTATAACTGGCATTAAACACCGGGCGCGATGATTGTACCTGCAACTCGCCGCTAAAGCTGCTGCCGCCATCCCAGGCGGTAACGTTTAATACAAAGTTGCAATCAATCCGCTCCTGTGGCAATATGGGGTCCGATATCCATTTGCGCCCGTTCAAAAAATCGCGCATGGCCGTTTCCAGGGTTTTAAAAATGCGCTTATTGGTGCTTTGTATACGCGGCGATAATATCGTCACCCGTGCATTCAGATCCTGCGCCTGCGCGGTAAATGCCAGGCAAAACAATAGGATATAAATATAAACGGCTCTCATTATTGTTTTACAAGTTCGGCAATTTTCAGGCAAATATCTTTAGCAACCTCATTTTTAGTTTTTAAATCAAAACCGGTTTTTTGCAGGTAGCGGTCAATTATGGTTATTTTATTGGTATCGCCTTTAAAACCGGCACCCTCATCGTTTAACGAGTTGAGTACAATAAAATCAAGGTTCTTCTTTTTTAGTTTATCAATAGCGTTCTGCTCTTCGTCGTTGGTTTCCAGCGCAAAGCCTATCAATAACTGGTCGGCACGTTTCAACTCGCCCAGTGTTTTTAAAATATCGGTTGTTTTTTTAAGGTCGATATTAAAACCGGCATCCTGTTTTTTTATTTTTTGCTGCGCGATGTTAACCGGGGTATAATCAGCTACGGCGGCACTCATTACACAAATGTTTGCCGTTGTAAAATGCTGTTGGCATTGGTCCAGCATCTCTGCAGCCGATGTTACATCAATGCGTTTAACGCTGCGCTGTTTGCTTTTTTGTGCCGATGGCCCTGCAATCAAGGTAACATCGGCACCCATAGCTGCCAACTCATCCGCAATGGCAAACCCCATTTTACCTGACGAATGATTGCCTATAAACCTCACCGGGTCAATGGCCTCATAAGTAGGGCCTGCAGTTACTAATGCCTTTAGGTTAACTAAGGGCAACTTCTTTTTAATATCTGCTGCCAGGAAGGCGATAATATCTTCCGGCTCGGCCATGCGGCCCTCGCCTTGTAAACCGCTGGCCAGGTCGCCATTACCCGGTGGTATCAATATATTTCCGAACGATTGTAACTGCTTAACATTTTGTATAGTGGTGGTATGTTTCCACATATCCAGATCCATAGCCGGGGCAAAATAAACCGGGCATTTGGCCGATAGGTAAACAGCGGTTAGTAAATTATCAACCAAACCCGTAGCCATTTTGGCTAACGTGTTGGCACTTGTTGGGGCTATCAATAAAATATCGGCCCATAGGGCTAACTCCACATGATTATTCCACTCGCCGGTTTCGGGTTCAAAGTATTGATGATATACCGGGTTTTTTGAAAGGGTAGATAGGGTTAAGGGAGTAATAAAGTTGATTGCGTCGGGTGTCATCACTACTTGCACATTGGCCCCGGCTTTAACCAATAGCCGTACCAGTGAAGCCGATTTATAAGCTGCAATGCTTCCGCATATCCCCAAAACAATGTTTTTACTCTCAAGCATAAAGCCCCCTAACCCCCTTTAGGGGGAATAATATTAGATAAAATTATAAAAAACAGCAGATAAAAAAACTCCCCGAAGGGAGTTATATTTTAATAGACCATTACACCCCCTTTAGGGGACTGGGGGGCTACTACGCTTCTTTAGTAGGATTGCGATAGTAAACTTTACCATCTAAAAATTCCTGAACAGCTACCAATGATGGTTTTGGTAGTTTTTCGTAATATTTTGATATTTCAATTTGCTCGCGGTTTTCAAAAACCTCTTCAAGGTTATCATTAACCGAAGCAAATTCTGAAAGTTTTTGATGTAATTCTTCCTTAATATTATTAGATATCTGGTTTGCCCTTTTTGACATAATTACCAGCGATTCGTAAATATTGCCTGTTTCTACATCCAACTCACGCAAATCGCGGGTTACTGTACTGTTAGCTACAGCGGGTTTTGTGTTATTGTTAACGTTGTTACTCATATCAATTTTTTTATTTATTATTTTTTTGTCTCACTTTGAGGATGGTTTTACCTGTATAGAATCTTTTTTTGTTTCGTTTTTTATAGCGTTCATTTGGGCCTCAGCCTCAGCCAATATAAGCTTTGTTTTTTCAATACCTTGCTCACTATCTTTTTTAAGGTCAGCAACCTGACTTAAATATTTGCTTTGGGGATATTTTTCAGTAAACTGGTTCGCATAGGTTATAGCCTGTTCGTAACGCTCCACTTGTTTAGTTTCTAAACTACGCTTAGCGTATTCATACTGCGATTTTATAATTAAATACTCAATTTCTTCGGCATATTTTGTGTCCGGATAATCGCGCAGTGTATTATTAAATGAAATAACTGCAGCCTGGTAATTACCCGTATTTAAATATAGTTTTGAATTGGCAAATGATTTTTCTTCCAGCCTTTCATGCATGTCCTGTATCAGCCTATTAGCCTCAGCCACCCGTTCGCTTTTTGGGTGAAAGTTGATAAATAACTGCATACGCTCAATAGCTCTTTCAGTATTTTCCTGGTCAAGCGAATATTCCGGCGCGTCCAGGTAATAACAGTAAGCAGTTAAAAAACGACACTCTTCAGCTTTAGGATCTGAAGGGAATGTATCGGCAAACTGTTTAAATAAATATCCCGCAGATATATAATCCTTCAATTTATAATTGGCCATGGCTTGGTAATAAAAAAGCTCGGTAGCGCTTGATTGGCCATGGTATTTAGGGGCAATGTCATTAAACAATTCCAAAGCCTTGCTATATTCCTTTTTGTTATATAGTTTAATAGCTTCGGTGTACTTTTTATTATTGTCATTGCTTTCTTTTAGCTTTTCGAAGCTGCTTTTACAGCTGCTTACGGCCATTACCAAAACAACAAATAACCCCAAAAATAACGACAGGTGTTTTTTAAACATTTTGCAAAGATAAGAATAATATAAAAATAGGTCAATTATTTATTTATCAGCTAATATATAACCACAAAGGCGGGTTATTATATATAGTAAGAGTATTTAACATCTTTTAACTTTTGCAGCTATACTGTGCAATATAGCCTATATATGCTATTAACCCGACGGACTACTAACGCTTATTGGTCTTAAAAATTATTTGATTTTTTTAAGCTGATTTGCAGTAGGTTATATTTATATATGATATAAAACATAAGAATGATTTGTATTAACCAAAACTGTGCATACCTTTGCAGCCCGCAAATAAGGTAGCGGGATTTGTTCTGAAAAACACATTGAAATACCAGCAAAAATTATTTTGAAATATATTTTGCATAAGTAAAAAAGGTTCATACCTTTGCAATCCCAAATCAAACGGGGCAAAAAATCGAAAGCGATTTTCGATTTAACAACATTAAAAAGTCATCACAAATCTAAAGTGATAACATAATAAATCTGATCCGTGACGGTGACGANGAGCGGCGATTTAAGGTGTACCGTAGCATTAGGTACGGGATCATCATTTTCATCTTTTACTATCCCGTTTACATCCCTAAACTCCAATGCTGGGGGTGGCTGGTTGGCCGGTTTCGCTTGAGGTGCAGGGGCTTGAGCAAGAAGCTGAAATGACATAATCGAAACAAAAAGGCTTAGATAAATCGCTTTCATTTGAGCTTTATGTAATAGGTTTAGCGTTTGTGGTATTGTTAAACTAATTTATCATTAAGCTTTGGAGACGAGAAAATATTTAACATATTTTAACTATTCATATAATTTAAACCAATGAAAAATTAATATATGGTTTAAAAGATATGCGAAAAAGTACATTTATTGAGTTTAGCGAGGAAAAAATAATTACTATTGATTAAACTTGCTTGATAGTAAATCTTCCGTAATACTACCGAATATTTTAAAAAACACATTTGATTTTTTAGTAATTATTTCAGCTTCAAATTCATTCCAGCTTTTGATCTCAAAACCTCCGGCGATCTTGGGATTAATAAATTCAACTTTAACTAAAAAAAGATTGTTAACGGGTTCATCCGATACGAAATCAACTTTCCCTTTCATTGCATTACCCGCAGTAGAGGCGCTGGTTAATTTAACTAGCACCTCTTGCCCCACTTTTATTTTGCTAATAGTATTTTTAGGTATGTATAATACTCCATAAAACTGCTCATTAAGTGGATGTATTTTAAACATCTCTTGGTTTTTCGCGACAATACTGCGCTCTTTTACAATTGCCGAAAACCCGACCCGTCCATCACCTGTAGCCTGTATAATATATGATTTTTGGTCAATGTCTTTTTGTACCTCGATCAGGGGCTGTCCTTGCTTTACAACCATGTTTCTTTTTATAAAAACATTTGTGATATGACCAGGCGCATCGGCTACAATTGAAATTGTATTACCCAAAGACTGCAATTTCAATGGAGATTTGTATATTTCCGGATAAGGAACTAAGACCGAAATAGCCACTATGATCAAAATAATGCTAAACAACAGTGTAATTCCCCATCTTACTATCCATGATGGTACTTTAGTAATAATTTCCTGAATATCCTCTGTGTGCTTCTCTGGTTCAATGTGTTTATTAATTACTGCAATGCCATTAGGAGATATGGCCAAACTATCTACCAGCAATTTTCTTAAATCATTTATCTCATTAGGTTCGTGCATGTTTTCTTTTTATAGTTTTATTATAAGCCTAACTCTAACTGGTTTTTCACTAACTTATAATATTCGCCTTTTAATATTGTAAGCTCTTGATGGGTACCTTGTTCAATAATTTTGCCCTTATCTAACATAATTATATTATCAGCGTTACTTACAGTACTTAAGCGGTGGGCTACTACAACAACTGTACGACCGGTAAAAAATTCATTCAAATTATCCATTATAATTCGCTCATTATTTGCGTCAAGCGAATTAGTTGCTTCATCAAAAAACAAATAATCAGGATTTTTATAAACTGCTCTTGCAATAAAGAGCCTTTGCTTTTGACCTTGGCTAATGCCACTACCTGCCGACCCAATTTTTGTTTTCAATCCAAAAGGCAATTCATCTATAAAATCATTAATATTAGCTACCTTGATAGCCCGCTTCAATTTTTCCGGGTCAGGAACCTCTTCGCCTACCGCAATGTTGTTTTCTATGGTGTCCGAAAAAATAAACCCATCCTGCATAACTGTGCCGCATGCACTCCGCCAGGCTTTGAAACTTATGTTGGATAAGCTGGTTTCGCCTATTTTTATCTCACCTTTTTCCGGTTTATAAAAGCGGAGCAATAATTTTAATATGGTAGTTTTTCCGCTGCCACTCATGCCCACAATCGCTGTAGTTTTACCTTGTGGTATTGTAAGATTTATTTTCTCTAACACCGGTTCATTACCTGCTCCGGGATAAGTAAAGGTAAGATCGTTAATAGCAATAGTCTTGCTTGTTGGTAACTCATGTATCCAATCCTTGTCAACAGGTTCCTCATCTTCTAGTTCGTGCACCTCGTTTAAACGCTCAAGACTGATCTTTGCATCCTGATAACTCTGTACAAACGTCAACATTTGTTCTATAGGGCTGCTTACCTGCCCTACAATGTATTGAATAGCCATCATGCCTCCCAGTGTTATTTCTCCGTCAATAACGGCTTTAACACTTAAAAAAGTGATTAGGATGTTTTTTGCCTGGTTAATAAAAGTAGATCCGCCTTGTTGGTATTGTGTTAATGCCAGATTTTCTATTTTAAATTTAAACAAGGTGGCTTGTATCCGTTCCCAACTCCAGCGTTTTTGTTGCTCACAGTTGTTCAATTTTATTTCCTGCATACCGTTAACCAATTCAACCACATTACTTTGATTGCTGGACGAATTACTGAATTGTTTGTAGTTAAGCTCTCTGCGACGTTTTAGAAACAAGGCTATCCACCCTGCGTATATGATGGTACTGACTAACGATACCAAAAAAATAGTAGCATTGTAATAAACCAATACAAAGGTAAATATCACTAGATTAATAATAGAGAATAAGGTATTAAGCGTAGTGCCGGTTAAAAAGCTTTCAATACGTTGCTGATCGCTCATGCGCTGCATAATATCGCCAGTGGTTTTGGTTTCAAAATAACTTACCGGCAGCTTCATTAGCTTCATTAAAAAATCAGTAAGAATGGAAAGGTTAACACGCGTGCTTATATGCAGCATTATCCACGAGCGTATAAAGCTAACACTTGTACTACCTATAAAAAGCATCACTTGTGCTATCAAAATAAGATAAACAAAGCTTAGGTTACGTGTATTTACACCAATATCAACTATTGCTTGTGTCAAAAAAGGTGTTATTAATGATAATAAGGTAGCCACCCCCATACCGATCACTAACTGAGCAAATAATTTTTTATAGGCATAAAAATACCTTATAATAGAAAGCCACGATACTTTACTCTTTTTCTCATCCTCCTGTTCATAAAACAAAGGCGATGGGCTTAGCAGCAAGGATACCCCATCATGCAACTCCTTATGGCTATACCAGTTTTTTGTGAAAGTTTTTTCATCCAATTTTACTAATCCCTCAGCCGGATCGGCTATAAAGTATTTTCCGCTTTTTATTTTATACAATACTACAAAATGGTTTTGCCGCCAGTGTAATATACAGGGCAACTCAGCCTGTTTTAATTGCGAGAGGATAAGTTTCACTCCGGTAGTACGCATTCCTAACTTTTCGGCAGCTTCACTTATGGCTAACAAATTAACCCCACCCTTATTAATATGACATAATAACCTGAGCTTTTGAATAGAAACATTGCGGCCATAGTATTTTGTCACCATCCGAAGACAGGTGGGGCCGCAGTCCATTAAGTCTTGCTGTTTATAATGAGTAAAGTTCAAATTATTGCTATTTTAATAAGGTGTACTCTCCGGAAAAATCTGTTGGATATGCGCCGTATAGCGAATCTGACATTGTATTAGAGGGCATTAGTTCTGATAGTTTGGCAAGGTTAATTGATACACCGCTCCTTTCTACCGTCCCATTTACTTTGATATTATACTTAAATTTTCCGTTGCTATCTATTGCGTTTTGTAGATATTTTAACGGTATCGCAAATTCATAAATATATTTTAGCTGATCATTTACTTTTATACCAACCTGTATGTCATATAAGTTGTAGATAGGCATTAATGATTCATCTATTCCTGAAAACCCATCAATTTTAATTTGTTTAAAGGATGCATCGATCAAATTATTTAAAACGATTTGTAAGGAGTCTTTTTTACTTTTATTATCTTTAGATTTTTCAGCAAAATATAAGATATCTGATATTTTATCTCCGTTTTGATTTTGGGCGCGCAAGGGAAATGTTAATTCTGTTTTACTTTTACTATTAGATTTATGGTTGATCGTAAAGGTGATTCCGGCTTTCAGGGCTTTATCACTACCATAAAAATCATTCATACAAGCAACTAAGTATAAGTTATTTTGGTCATTAGATAGCGTATAAAGAATCCTGCTAACAGAATTGTACGCTTGAAATTTGTTTCCCCACTCTGTTGCTTTACCGTTAATTTTAACATTAGTTGGAGCTTTTACGCTGCCTTGCTGTACTTTGGGTAAATTTTGTGCTTGAGTTACAATGGTAAAAAAAACAAGTGCAAAAATGTTAAAAGTGTATCTCTTCATAATATTAAATAATTTGATTAATTTCAATGTAATTTAAATTAAGTATACGATTTTCGTCGTATGCTCTTGTTAATTATCCCTTACACAATGCAGCCACATAATCACCACTAGTAACGCACTCAAAAGCCTGCTCACCAATTGCCTGTCTCATATTTGCAACTCTGGTAAAAATTAGAGCATACGGCTTTCGTCACATGCTCTTGTTAGTTACCCTTTACATAATGCAGCTACCCAATCACTGCTATTAGCACACTCAAAAACCAACTCACCAACGTCCTGACACGCCTCGTGGGATGGACAAGATGTATACCAGGTGTAAAATGGCATTTCAGTGCAATGAGTAGGACAACAGTAATAGGTGCATCTGGTTCCATTTGCACCACTGATTTGCTTCATTTGCTCTTTAGATAGCATTTGTTTGCCATCTAATTTTAAACTAAGTTTTTTCATTTAGATTTAAATTTTAATTACCTCCATTATCAAGTATCTAGTCGATCAGTAACTTTATAAATATTAATATATTAAGCGAGATTAAAATCAGAGCATACGATTTTTGTCGTATGCTCTTCTTGATTATCCTTTACACAGGGCAGCTACATAATCGCCAGGAGTAGTACACTCAAAAACCTGCTCGCCAGCGTACTGGCACTGCTCGTTGCTCTCGCATGAGCCGTAATAAGTGTAAAATGGATAATCATCGCAATGAGAAGGACAACAGTAAAAGGTGCATCTGGTTCCACTTGCACCACTGATTTGCTTCATTTGTTCTTTAGATAGCATTTGTTTACCATCTAACTTTAAACTAAGTTTTTTCATTTAGATTTAAATTTTAACTTTGCCTCTATTATCGGGGTCGGCTTAATCCCTATCCTGTTTTAGTGAAGTTCAGGCATCTTCATGTCCGGCCGGGACAGTATTTTGCTGATATTTAAAGTAAATATTTAAGGTCGCTAAACTGGTAAATCTCGGGAAGCCGATACCCGTTAATATAAACCATGGGAGTTTCTTGAGTATTGGTAACTTCACACCATTGCTCATGAATATTTAAAAATGTTTCCACATTAGTATTCTCTATTGATACCGGATGGTTACTTGCCCATTTATTATAATTATAAGTCCCATCATACCAATTATGCAATGCTTCATTCAGCGATGAATCATTACCATTAAGCTTTATTGACAAAAGATGTGAAACAAATTCTCTGGAGGCATCGTCCTTTATTAAAAAAATAATCTGCACCTTGATATCTTCAAATTTCTCTATCCTTTCAATTAATTCTGCATGCATTCCTGCACATGCAGAACAAAATGGGTTAGAAACTACCGTAATTGTAGTTTGAGCCTCCCTATTTCCTATTATAAAGGTATCGTCATCGTTTAACAAGGAATGTTTTTGCTCTTTTTCAAGCCGGGTCTTAAACAGATCGTTATCATATTTAAATGTCCTCAACTGGCCTTTTAAAGGATTTATTAATTTTGACAGAAGTAGGTAGGGTTTTATTAGTATCCAAGCTAATACCGGCACAGCCATCCCACTAATTAAACTTATACTCTCACTTAAATTAGGTAAACTAATACCTTTCATTAAAAAAGGCATAAACGTAAAAAACTCCAGCCATAATAATGCTTGTATCACACAACATAATTTACACCATTGTTTTGCTACTCTCCATTGATGGTAAATAGAGTAAAAGGTATAGGGTAAACTAAACAAATTAAGTAAGGCAAGAAAACACAATACAGAAAAACTGTTACTGTTAAATAATAATACTAACCATGTACCGGCAAAGTAAAATAAGCCTACCTCGCTCCAACTTAATTCATCTGATACTTTTGCCGCTTTTGAGGATAATATCGCATTACAACTTTTTCTTTTGTCGCTTCCACATAGTTTTTTAACTAAGGGATTGTTAGAATCAATGCTTTGGATAATCAGTAAAACTGCAGTAAATAGTCCTACTGTCTTAAACAATGTTATTAATACAATTTGCAAATTCAGCTCATCAAAAAATGAAGATTTAAACAAAAGCCAAGCTATAAATAATACAACGCCACCTATTATAACAACCGGCACACGTAGGCTATTAACTACTTCCCTACGCCGTTTAACCGGATAATGCGTTTCCCCTGAAGTTTCATCTTTTTCGGCAACAAGCACTAGCCCTAAATACATTGCTTTAAATTCATCAATAGTTAATTTATGGTTCCTCCAATGCTCGTTTGATACAATAACCTCCTTATCATCAATACGGTTTACCAATAAAAATTTCCTTCCTGAGGTAACGGCTATAAACTCGCCATTTATTTTATCGCGTAAATTATCAAAATCAATTTCATAAGCAGCGTTAGGAATATTCCAATTAGTAAGGACGTTGCTTAAAGCTAAAAGGCTAGTAGAATCGGGATGTTTTTGCAATTCATCCTTTAATGATTGACGAGTTATTTGAATGTCTAATGCAGCCACTAACTGGCTCAATACTATAACAGAATTATCTTTCATAAGGCAGGCTTAAATTTCAATTGGTCATCTAATGTAATTAAAATTAAATTTTTAAGAAAATATTTTTAAATTTTTATTGTAAATAAAAAAAGTACAACTATCTAAATTTCAACCATTTCTATTTCATGACTAAAGTATAAGATAAAAGTTAACTATAATTTAACTGATTATTTTAATAACTATTATTTATAAATTAAAAAAGCGTATTACTAAAAAAAATACTTCAGATCGGCTGTTTTATAATTTAATTTTAGTTTTCGTCCATTAATAAATATGGCAGGCACTGATGAAACATCCGTCATTTGACACCATTCATTATTCGCAATTAAAACTCCACCAACCGTATCAATTTTATTTGATGGATACATATCTGACCAAGTATCATAGTCCTTTCGGTTTTGATTAAACCAATTATCAATAGCCTTACTTAATGACTTTTCTGTTAATGAAAGCATGTGCATCGCAACTCGCGAGTCTGGATCGTTTAAGTTTCGAGGTGTAGCAAAAACAATCTGCAGCTTAACATCATCTCTACCGGCTACCCAACCTAGGCCCTGGTAAGCTTCTGCACTCAATTTTCCATACGGTTTAAGTACTACCGTTAAGGTAATTTCGGCTTGGCGGTTTCCAAAAATAATAGAGTCTTTATCCGCTATCAGGCCATATTTTACACTTTCATTTAACGATGCCTGAAATACGTTTTTGTTGTATTTAAACTCCTGCAACTCTTTTTCTAATATTTGTAGCGTTTTAGGCAAGGTTAAATAGGACTTAATTGACGTCCATAAAACTATTGGTATTACTAATGCAATAGCCATATTAACCCAGCCTGCCAAATCCGGAATTACTATCCCTCTAGATATGAATGGCAAAAAAATAACAAACTCCAACCATAATAAGGCTTGCACCATGCAGCATAATATGCACCATTCTTTTACTACTTTCCATTGATAATAAATAAAATAAAATGTGAAGGGAAGACTTAATAAATTTAATATCCCTAGGGCGTTCAGCAACACTACATTGTCGCTATTAAATAATAGCACCATCCAGCTACTGACAAAGTAAAATAGGCCTATTTCGCTCCATGATATCAAATCATAAATTTTAGCCCCTTTTGACGAAAGAACGGCACTACAATCATTATGATATGTGCTCCCGCAAAGTTTTTTAAAAACAGGATTACTTGGCTCAAGGGATTGTATAATTAAAATTACTACAGCAGCAACACCTGCGGTTTTAAGCAATATTAGTAGCAATATGTTTGCCGTAAAATACCCAAAATGAATTATTAAAAATGTTAATAAAATTACAGCTGCGCATAATAAAATTGATGGTGTAATTAATCGATCATAAGTTTCTTTTCTACAATTTGCCTTATAATCTGCTTCGCCCGATGTTGCTTCTCTTTCTGCAACTAATATTGAGCCTGAATATATTTCCTCAAATTCTGCTATAGTTAATTGATGGTTGTTCCACTTTTCGTTTGATAAAATAGCATAGTTTTTGTCAAGATGGCTAACAACTGCAAACTCTTTATCCGATATAAATGCTATAAATGGATCTTCAATTTCGGCTCCTAAAAGTTCGTCAAATGTAAGTTGATAGGCAGCATTTGGCACCAGCCATGTGTTTAACAGATCACTTATGGCTATAAGACTATTGTACTCGGGGTGTATTTGCAGTTCATCCTTAATGCTTTTTAAGGTGACCGGTATGCTAAGTTCTTGCACAAAACGCCTTAGTACCTGGGTAAAATTGTCTTTTCTCATATAAGGTTAGGTATTTAATTTATAGCTTAACTTAGATTTTATTGTAAAAATTCTTGATTCCCAGATTCAAGTGATCGGTAAATACCTTCAATAATCTTTATATCCTTTAGTCCTTCCTCTCCAGACACACGGCTTTTTTTGTTATTATAGATACAATTGGCAAAATCATCCATTTGCAACGCTTGTTGCGTTACTTGCCGAAAATTCATTGCTCCATTGGGTGTTACGCCATTTATACCAGAGTACAAAAAGGCCGGTTCAATTTTGATATCTCCCTTTTCAGTCTTAATATAGATGTAGCTGTATAATGTATTAAAACTTGTTTTACAATGCGCTATAAATCCATTTGGAAATTCGAGGTCAAAAAAAACTGTTTCGTCAACTTCAGAGAATAATTCAGGCTTTAATTTTTCCTCTTTTGCGGTAACAGCAACCGGTTCCAACCCTGTTGTATACCTGGCTGCCTGGATAGTATATATCCCCAGGTCCATTAATGCCCCACCGCCCGCAATGGACTTGTTTAAGCGCCAGGATTTAGCATCACCACCATAAACACAGCCAAATGCTGATTCAAAAGAAATTAGTTTACCAAATCCTTTTTCTTCCAGGTTCATTATGTATTGATGGCGAGGCTCATAATGCATTCTGTATCCAATGGCTAACATTCTGTTTGATTTTTCGCAGGCAGCTATCATTTCCAAACAATCATCACTGTTGGTGGCCATTGGCTTTTCGCAAATAACATGCTTACCTGCGTATGCAGCGCGAATTACAAACTCTTTATGAAAAGCTACCGGTAGAATAACGTATACAATATCTATATCTGAATTGTGTACTATCTCATCAAAATTTTTATAGTTATATATATTTTTTTTTTGAATTTTATATTTTTTTGCCAACTGTATAGCTTCAGATAATCTATCGCTAACTAAGCCCGCTAAATAAACATTATGGGCTTTTGCCATAGCAGGAATAATTTGTTCTACTGCATAGCTGGTTAATCCAACTATAGCTATTCCTAATCTATCCCGAATCGTATTATCTTTCAGCATTATTTAAAAAATCATGCTGGTTCTTTTAATTGTTTAAACGCCTGTACTAAACCTTTTGTGTAACCTATAGGCTTGTTACCTGCATGGCCAACAGCACTAATTTCCTCCTCAATTATTTTAAGGCTTTTGTACCTACGGTTGTTCAGTGTCTTTATAAAATCTTTAATGGGTTGATTTGGCTCTAATTCACCATAGGATATGTATATATAGGCATCCAAGTCAGTAGCATCTTTGGAAAATAATTCCTCAAAATAAAAAATAAGTCCATTTGCAAAACTTGTTACTGGACTTGATAAAATATATTTACTAAATAATTGGGGGTTGTAAAAAGCAGTAAACAGCGCAAACCAAGCTGCAATAGAGCTTCCACTTAAGTACTTATTATCATTAGTTGCAAACTTGTTCTCCACAAACGGAATTATTTCATTCTCCAGAACATTTAAAAATTCAGGTGCTCCGCCACGTAGTTGTCCATCTGCTACAAATGCAGAATAATCTCTCATACTCAATTTTTGGGCCTCTTCATCGGTTTCTTGTCCGGTCCATCCAATGCCTATCAAAATCATTTCAGGTAACAAACCATCATATTGACAGCTTCCGTAAATACTAAGCATCAAACCAAAATCCCACTGTCCATTTAAAATATAAAGAACATCGTAAGTCCTATCTCCATCAAATTCTTCATATCCGTTAGGTAGCCTTACATACAAATCATATTTTTGGTTATTTACCCGCGACTGTAGGGTATATATTTGCGTTCTTTTCAGTTCTACTTTTGGATTTATCATATCTGGTCGTTACTATAAAAATCTTAAGCGGAAATTTTTTGTTTCGCGATTAATTTATCGTTTAGTTCAATAAATGTGGTGTCTAAAAATGTTTGCGTGGCAAGCGAATTATGCTTTTTGTGGAAAAGATATTTGTTATATATCTCTTCTTCAAACTTTTCCTCCATGGTTGAATCATGCGGATAATGTAAAGCGATTGCTTCTTGTGCTACTATAAACTTGATATTATTCATATATAATCTATAGCCCATATCTAAGTCCTCTACGCCCCAACGCTGGTCAAAAATTTCATCAAACAGCCCTACCCTATCCAAATAACATTTGTTTATAGATACATTACATGTTAAAAAGAAAGCCCAGGGAGCTGGCAGGTTGTTAATATCAAAATTGTACTTTTTATAATAAGGGTCACGCATGTCATCAAACATGTTGTTTTTTCGGTATTCTTTTATAGACTTACCTGGATTATCTTTATTGGTTAGCCATGCAATTTGTGCAAGATCAACTCCATACTGGTCAAAACCGACCACGTATCCTATAACAGCGCAATCTGGGCCATTTAGGTTATGCTGTTGTACATGTTCAGTAACAAAATCATTATCCAGTAAAATACCGGAATCAATTAATATAATTATATCCGCTATTGCATTTTGAATACCAATATTTCTGGCCAATGAAACCCGGTTACCCTTGTCTTCCTGATATAAATATTTTAAATTCAACAGAGAATCGTATGTTTTAACCACATCAAGTGTCCTATCTGACGATCCGTCATCTACTACTATGACCTCTATAGTATTAGTATCTAAACGCTGTTGACTAATAGATTTTAAAGTATAGTTGAGTAATTCACCATTATTATAGGTTGGTATAACGATGGTTGCTATGTATGGCTTGTTCATATTTGGGTTATTTTTATAGTTATGCCTGTTCCTCCTCAACTAATTCAATACATGCCGGCTGTTTCATTTTATTGCTAAACAATAGCTGGTCAAACAAGGTCAGAATTTCGTCCGAGTTATCGTTCGATAGTATCTCATTTTTCATTTTACGTATATTTTCTTTGAAGCTTACGTCCGTCAGTACAGTATTTATTTTGTGCTTTAACATTTTAGCCGAATCTTTTTTCACATCACCTTTTAAGCCAATTTTATGAAACTGCACTCTACATGCATTGCCTACCTGATCAATATCTTTAAAACCAGGATAAACTAACATTGGTACTTCAGCAATGATACACTCGGTTATTGTGTTCATTCCACCATGGGTAATCATTAAATCGATGTGTTTCAACAATTCTACTTGTGGCACTTTCCTAAAAACATGTATGTGCTTTGGTATATCTTTAAAAAAATGATAAGGAACCTCATATCCAATAGAAATAAAAATTTGAACGTTTGCATCGTTTCTATATAAATTGATAAGTTTTTGGTAAAATTCAGTAACGCCTTTATACCTTCCAGCATTACTGCCGAATGAACAGTAGATGAGCGCCACCTTGTCTTCAGGTTTACACGATCTATTGTAAGAAACTACTTTTTCGATGGAATATCTTATAATATTATACTTTAAGTCGTGTGAAGCTTCCTTTCTATTTTCCATTACAGACACCCCTAAATAATATTGATTGTTTTTTTTTATTCTCGGAAAATCGAATTCCAAAGGCGATGCTATAATTTCTGGTACATTGCGCAATCCAATATGAAAGTATCGGTTAAAATCAATTTCTTTAATAGGGAAATTTGTCTTTTTAGCAACTCTTATAATTGACTTTTTAGGTGGAAATCCTGCGCCAAATAAGTGATTAAAAACATACAATTTCAGATAATATTTTTTCCAATCTAGTCCAATTAATAATTTATTAATGAAGGTATTTTTTGGTAAAATTTCAGAACAAAGCGGTGGATGTAACGGTGACTGATCTAATGATACCATCGATTCAAAAATTACAAATGGAACACCTGTTTCAAAAATTGGTATTGCGTTTCTTACCATAGGGCTGTCAACCACAATAAGATCAGGATTTATATCATCAATAATCTGGGTAAACGCATTACCCTTTTCATATTGCCGACGACGCCTAATTAGAAGATTTCTGTTCACTAACTTAAAATAAAAGCTTAGCTTTTTATTTGAAGATGGTGGTATTGATGCATCGGACTCTATATAGTATTCAAACCCTTTTGATAGTACTTCTTGTTCAAATTCTTTTAGTCCTGAATAAGTAACGCGATAGTTTTTTGCTAAGAGCATTGAAGCTAGCTTGAAAGTTGCATTTAAATGACTATGCTGTTGAAGAATTTTAAATACTACGTGCATATGAAACGCTAGGTAAGGTGTGAATAATCCGCTTAAAAAAAGTAGGCTCCAAATAGAAAATATTTATTATTTCAACTAACTCTACTCGTTTTAATTTCTTCATTAAAAACATATCTATGATTTAAATATGATTGGTTAAACAACGGCAGCTTTACTGATGTCAGAACCCCATTACTCATAAAAAATCTTATTGTATCAAAATACAAATGCAATAAATAGTCAGGATCTTCCTCAGTTAACTCATTATTATCTGTAAAAATTTTATATATACTATTTACCCTTTGCGGGGTTTTGAAGCCACTAAGAACTTTATATTGAATAGATGACAATGTAAATTCTTCTCCTAATGAGAAGAGGGTATATATTTCTTTGGGAGTATCAGAAATATTACTTAGTGGAGTATTCTTCCAATTCCATTTACTGATCAGGAAATATGAATATGGGTTAAGCTTTAAAAAAATTTTCATTAACTCCGCTTTACAATTACTTTCCAATAAATTTTCGTTTTTCGAAACCTCTGTTGTACGGCATGCTTTAAAATGCCCCCAATTGATATCATTAACATTTTGAATTTTTAGTTTAGTTTTATCATACTTAAAAGCATCATCAGCTTGTGGATTTTGCAAACGCTCAATAGTCTGCAAAATGTGAGATGTTAAGGAGTTTTGTAATGACTCTAAATTTAAATCCAACATGTCAAGTTTGAATTTATCTTCAATCGCAGAAAACGTATTTGGATACCAGGTAAGGGCAATTTTGTCAACTGCATAATTTTTATTGAAGTTGTATACCTTATGGCTTCCTTTTGTATGTGGAGTATTTAAAGTAGGGAACAGTATACAATCCATGTCTCTATTTAATATTTTTAAGTAAAAATATCCAATACCTGCATTACCCATTAAAAGGCTATCATCTTCATATTCTGTTTCAATATTAAACCCAAATTGATATATCTTCTTTGCCGCTCTTTCATCTATCCCTCTTTTTGCAAGAGCCAAAGCGTTATCAAAAAAGTTCTGATTCCTTTTTGAATGAGATAGGATTAAAAATAATAAGCCCAATCCACCCTTTCCTGTAGCAAGGGTATAATTTGACAACTTAAGGGCAATATCATTTGCTTTTAATTCTCTTTCAATGCCATTGATAACAATTTCGGAATATTTATCTTTAAGCATATCATTAGCTAGTAAACGTGTAAAACTGTGCCCAACTATACCATACATCCAATTAGCACTATAATTATTTGATTTGAAATAAGTATCCTTCCCTTTCAAATAAGACTTTCTTAGTTTCACTGCACTTTTATGATCTAAATCAATTCTTAAATCCGACCAGTTGTGCTGGTCCGTATCATAATACTGATCTTCGTATTTGAGAGCTTGCATTGCTATGTATTCGTAATCTTTATTATCAAAATAATTACTTAAGTGCAAAAACAGTAAAGCTATCCCACTTGATCCCAGGGGCATACTGCATAGTGGCTTTGTACTTATACTTCTGCTTTCGGCAAAACCATTATCCCAATAAAACCCGACACTATTAGACTTAACATTCTTTAATATATGTTCAATCCCCTCATCAATAGCATCTAAAATCCAGTTTTCCTTTATCTGAATATGTAAATATAACAAGCCCAAAACGCTGCCAGCTATACCGTTATATAGATTAACATTTTGAATTGGAACCGAAGATATATCTTTGAATTGCAAAGCAATTTCAGCGGCCTTAGCATGGTGATATTCTTGTTGTGTTGTTTCAGCTATCTTAAATAATGTAAAAATGGTGCCCATTCTTCCAGAATAAAACCCATGTGTTGCAGGCTTTTTTTGACAATGATTTATTAACCAATTAGCACTGCTATTAATATATTCTAAATAAGTTTCAGAGTTGGTCGCTTTGTATAACTCGATATAAAAAAGTATAATGCCGGAAACACCAGTAGATATTGTTTCGTCTACATCCATTTCCAAATCACCTAAACTGTTTACTGAATTAACCGTTTTCCAATGAATACCATGTGAATCGATTATAGCTTTGTCGATAATTTCTTCGCCAATTTCTATGGCATTTTTGAGCAGCTCTTCTTCTATAATTTTATTCATAGGTAATAAAGCGTTAGGGTGTAACATAATAATATACCTGCAAATGACCATCTAAAGTGCTGATCAAAAGATAAATAACTGTTACTATTACAATTGGCAAACCAAGGTAATTAACTAATTGTTAATTTGCAAATTAATTTTTAATTATAGATAATTTATAATAATTGGCTTGAGATATGGTACTTATACTAAAGTTAAGGAATACAAATCGTCGCACTAAAGCATGCGTGAAGTTTGTAACACTTATAATTCGCCTATCTTGGTTAACGTTAAAATTTCATATTGAATACAACAAATCAGAATTGTGTATTACCAATAACAAATTGGATTACTTTCCGATACAAAACTTGCTGAAAATATTCTCCAGCAAATCATCAGTAGTAACAGCGCCGGTTATTTCGCCGAGGTAATACAGGGCCTGCTTGATATCCATCGACAGGAAATCAGAAGTGACATCATCAATACCATTAAGTACCCTCGATAATGATTCTTCTGTTTTTTGCAAAGCTTCCAGGTGGCGTATATTGGTAACTAAAACTTCATTACCTGATAGTTGGTCTTTAACAGCTGCCGAATATATTTTTTTCTTCAATTCGTCAATATGCTGTTTTTCTTTAGCCGATACTTGGATGACGTTTACGGGCAAAGTCGCTATTTGTTGTGGAGATAAAAGATCGATCTTATTAGCTACCAATAGTAATGTAATTCCGGGCTTTTGCAAGCTTTCAATATCACTATTAAGCTCTTCGGGTGTAATTTGCTCCGCATCAAAAACATAAAGCAACAATGCGGATTGGCTTATCTTCTCCATAGTACGCTGTACCCCTATTTGCTCAATGGTATCTGTAGCTTCGCGGATGCCTGCGGTATCTGTCAGCCGGAAGTTGATACCCTGTATATTCAGTACTTCCTCAATGGTGTCACGCGTAGTCCCCGGTATATGACTGACAATAGCCCTATCCTCATTTAATAAGGCATTTAGTAGTGTTGATTTACCTGCATTTGGTCGACCTGCTATAACGGTGTTTATACCTTGCTTAATAGCGTTGCCTAATTCAAACGATTGTATCAGCGCATTAATAACCCGTGTAATTTCGTATATCAGTTTTTTTAGCTGGTCGCGATTGGCAAATTCTACGTCCTCCTCAGCAAAATCCAATTCCAATTCAATTAAGGATGCAAACTGTACTAATTGCTCGCGCAATTGCTGTAATTGATTACTAAACCCTCCCCTTAGCTGCTGCAAAGCCACTTGCTGCGATGCTTTAGAGTTAGACGCGATCAGATCAGCCACCGCTTCTGCTTGTGACAGGTCCATCTGTCCGTTCAAAAAGGCACGCAGTGTAAACTCTCCTGCCTTTGCCGAACGGGCGCCATTTTTTATCAGCAACTTAATTATGGATTCAATAATAAATGCCGAGCCATGGCAGGATATCTCCACCACGTTCTCGCGGGTATATGATCTTGGTGCTACGAAAAGCGACGCTAATACCTCATCCAATATAATATCGCCATCTACTATATTACCAAAGTGTATAGTATGCGATGCCTGTTTGGTCAAGTCCTTTCCGCTAAAAACGCTGTTGGCAATTTTAATAGCATCCGGACCGGATAATCGTATAACACCTATAGCACCGGTTCCTGTAGGTGTGGCAAGGGCAACAATGGTATCTTCTTGATGGATCATAATTATTCAGGCAAACTTTCAGGATTTCTTTTTGTGTGAAAAATAGAAGTTACAAATACAGTAGTTAAGTTTTCGTCATACCAATAAATTATGATGAATGGAAATTTCCCCATTACCATAAAATGCAAATCGGTATCGTATCGCTTTGAATAAAGTTTAGGATTTTTAGAAATGGAATTTAATGAATATGAAACTTCTTTTCGAAATATGGATGAAAGACCTTTTTGTTGTTTTTCGTACCAATCACAAGCATCGGTTAGTTCTATTTCTGCTCGTTTAAGAAGTTTAATTGTAGGCACGATTCAAATCATCTTCAATGTCTTTCCAATCACGGGCTGTAGTTTTCCCGTCGATGAAATCTTGCTTTGTTTTTAATAGCCCATCTATATCCTCTTTAGAAAAAGAATAATCTTTATCATTATCAATCGTGTAATCTAAACCGAACCGATTTAATATTTCCTGCAAAACAGGTATATCTTTTTCGTTGGGAATACTTACCGTAAGCGTTGTCATATTCAAATTTACTAAGAAACTTCCATATAAAAATACAAAAGTCGCAAATTACAATCAACTATTAGTCATTATCCATTCACTAAAAAACTTAACTTGCGTACCAATTATGGTAACTTTTTTTGAAGCATCTTTAGATACTGTTTCGGTACATCATGTGGGTAACCAGTCGCAAAGCGAAATGTACTCGCTATCAGATCAACCACTTGTTTTAAAAGACGAGTTGATCAACAGCTTGTTAAAACAATACTTTTTGTCTTCGTTTGAAAAAGCAAACGAGGTTTATCACCTGATGCACAGCAGCGACTTAAACCTTAACGAGATATACAACTTTGTTACACAGGTATTTGATGATAAAAGCAAGTTTCATGAGGTATCTGAACAAATAGCCAAATATTTATACCAGGTAGCTAATCACCCTAAAATAAAATCGGGCGAATTATATGTGGCTTATTTCCGCAGTGTACAAATTGAAGGCGAACTACTGGATGCTATAGGCATATTTAAATCAGAAAATAAAGAAACCTATTTAAAGGTTTATCCTGATCAGGGTGGTTTCCAGGTTGATTATGAGGAAAATGCCATCAATATTAACAAACTGGATAAAGGCGTATTAATATTCAATACCGAAAAAGAGAACGGTTACAAAGTAGTGGTGGCTGATAAAGCTACCAGTGGACAAGATGCCGCTGTTTACTGGAAGGATGAGTTTTTACAGCTAAAAATTCGTAACGATAATTTTAACCAAACCAATAATACACTAAGCATTTACAAAAACTTTGTCACCAATAAAATTGATGAAGATTTTGAGGTTACCAAAGCGGATAAGATAGACTTGCTTAACCGCTCAATGAAGTACTTTAAGGATAACGAGACCTTTGACCTGGATGAATTTACCGGTGAAGTTATTGGCAATCCGCAAGCCATAGCCTCCTTTAAAACCTATAAGCAACAATACGAAGACGAATATGAAACACCTATTGCCGATAGCTTTGAAATATCAAACAACGCGGTAAAAAAACAGGCCCGGGTTTATAAAAGCGTATTAAAGCTGGATAAGAATTTCCATATTTACATTCATGGCAATAAAGAACTGATTGAAAAAGGCTTTGATGACGATAAGCACCTAAATTATTATAAAGTTTATTTTAAGGAGGAGGCGTAAAATATTAAATGGACTTAAAAGACTATATATTAACCATTCCATTCGTTGGGCATTTTGCAATGGCTATATATGTTATTATTAATTTACAAAAATCCAATCTGTTCACTAAAAGGCAAAAAAAGTACAATACTGTTCTTATCATCTGCCTCCCATATATCTGGTCTGTATTAATATATATTATGCTAAAAAAGGAAGCACGTTTCGATGAATATGGGCCACGAGATAAACCATCAAATAGTTATCATGAAAGTGGAAAAGGGTTTTTAGGAGGGCATTAATAATTACTTTTCTTCTGTGTAAGCTAACCGCATAAACTCCAATACCTCCTCATTCAAATCATCCACATTTAACATCCTAAAATGATGATTGAACTGGTTACTGCCCGGCACTTGTGCTACTTTTTGGAAGCATAAATTATCCTCGTAAGGCTGCTTAAACGGGAATACTACATGAATAAAGTTTTTTCCTAACTGTGTTACCCAGGCAATACGTTTGTGTTGATTGGATATGCCTATCATGGTTTTTGTGGACTCAACAGTTATATCGCCTATCTTTTTAAATTCATTAATAAAGTGATGATAAAGCATTAAAGTATGCGCTGATTTACCTGTTAAGAAGTGGGATATATTTTGATCTTCGCTCATATAATATAAAACTACCAAACCCTTTCATTTCGAACGAGGTACGAGGAGAAATCTATACACACGTTCGGCAGAATTGTTTATGTATAGATCTCTCACTATGTTCGAGATGACAGGTTGTTTATTACCCTACAATATCAGAAATTATCGCGTTACTTCCCCATCGTTCTTCAATTCCTAAACCAAATAAGGCAAAATCATACTTAACCGGGTCAGCTGGGTCCAATTCACGTAATTTTTCGGTTAGTTCTACAGCCGTTTGCCAGTCGGTTTGTTTGCGGGTGATGAGTTTTAGTTTACGTGCCACACGGTCAACATGCAGGTCGCATGGGCATATCAGGTCGGCGGGTTTAATTTGATTCCAGATGCCGAAATCAACGCCGCAATTATCTTTCCGTACCATCCAACGCAAAAACATATTCAGTCGCTTACAGGTTGATTTTTGTGAGGGCGATGATACATGCTTTTTTGTACGATGAGGGAAATCAGGTAAAGAGAAAAAGTAGGATCGAAAGTGGTTAAGAGATTCTTCTACTCGCATTGGAGGGCCGGGGGGCAAAAAAGCTTCTTCTAACGAATCATGATTACTGTAATGGTGCCTAAAAAAAGCTATAAAATACAGCGTATCAATATCATTGAATGTGCGGTGCTTAAATTGCAATAGCTTTTTCAGGTCGATATCCTCATGATTCATAATAAAATCATAAGGCGCGCCGTCCATCAGGGCAATTAGCTCGCGGCATTTATTAATGATAGTTATCCTTTGCCCCCAGGCCAGCGTTGCCGCCCAAAACCCCATGATCTCGATATCCTGCTTTTTGGTGAACATGCGTGGTATACAAATCGGATCGTTTTTTATAAACTCCGGGCGGTTGTATTGGGCTACTTTACTGTCAAGGAAGGATTTTATATCTATCATTATGGTTTTGTATTGCCTGCTGCTTAATGCAAAAAAACAGTCATTTATTAGCAACTTACAATTATCGCTATTTTTTATATTTGAAATAGCCTTTATAAACTACACGAACATGATATCTTACCGAAAAAAAATTAAGCTGGGCTTTGCCGTAGCAGTTTTTACTATAATAAGCTTTAGCGGCTTTGCACAAAGCCCCACTACGCCGGCTACTATTACTGTCAATTTAAATAAAGAAGTTGGCGATATGTACCCTATGTGGGCTTGGTTTGGGTATGATGAGCCTAACTACACCTATATGAAGGATGGTAAAAAATTACTTTCACATATAGCAGATCTAAGCCCTGTGCCTGTATATGTGCGTGCACATAGTTTATTAGTAACCGGCGATGGTAAACCAAAATTGAAATGGGGATCAACCAATGCTTATACCGAGGATGCGAACGGTAATCCCATTTACAGTTGGACAATTATTGACAGCATATTTGATACTTATGTTAAACGCGGCATGAAACCCTTTGCACAAATAGGTTTTATGCCCGAAGCGTTGTCAACAAACCCACAACCTTACATGCATAGCTGGACACCTGGTGGCAGATCATCAATCGCTACCGGCTGGGCCTATCCGCCTAAAGATTATAACAAATGGGCCGAGCTGGTTTTTCAATGGGTAAAACATTCTGTTGACAGATACGGCAAAAAAGAAGTTGAAAGCTGGTACTGGGAGCTTTGGAATGAACCTAACATTGAATACTGGAAAGGCACACCCGAAGAGTATTTTAAATTATACGATTATACAGTTGACGCGGTTAAACGGGCTTTACCAACAGCAAAAATAGGCGGCGCCGATGTTGCCGGAACAGGCGGCCGGGGCGGTACTAAATTTTTAACCGACTTTTTAACCCATTGCGTATCTGGAACAAATTATGTTACCGGGAAAATAGGTACACCTATTGATCTGATCTCCTTTCATGCTAAAGGTGCACCCACGCTGGTTAACGGCGTAGTGCGTATGAATGTAGGCACGCAAATGCGCGATATCCAAAAAGGCTTCAACATCGTAGCATCCTTCCCTACGCTTAAAAACTTACCTATAATCATTGGCGAGTCGGACCCGGAAGGTTGTGCGGCGTGCGGTATGGTAACCAGTCCGCAAAATGCTTACCGTAATGGCACGATGTACCCAAGTTATACTGCGGCATCTTTTGCACGTAAATATGCCTTGGCAGATGAAATCGGCATCAATTTTAAAGGAGCAGTTACCTGGGCCTTTGAGTTTGAGGACCAGCCATGGTTTTACGGTTTTCGCGACCTGGCTACCAACGGCGTTGATAAACCGGTGCTAAACGTATTCCGAATGTTTGGTAAAATGTCGGGGAAGCGGGTGGAAGTTGAAGGCAGCAGGATGTATCCCCTACGCACATTTGTTGATTCAAGCGCGCGTGGGCCACAAACCGATATTGGTGGTTTGGCGGCTAAAAGCGCTAAGGAAGCATCATTAATGATATGGAATTATCATGATATGGATATACAAGCGCCTGCAGAGCTCGTTGCGGTTACTTTTACGGGCTTAAAAGCCACCAACGTTACCTTAACACAATACCTGGTAGATAACTCGCACAGCAACTCCTATGAGGTTTGGAAAAAGATGGGATCGCCGCAAAACCCAACCAAAGAACAGATAGCTACTTTAGAAAAAGCAGGTATGCTGGAAACTGTAGGTAAACCGCAAAAACTTAAAGTAACCAATGGTAAACTAATAGTGAATACATCATTGGCGCGGCAGGGGGTTGCTTTGCTGAAGCTGGATTGGTAGATCCATACACTACGGGGCGGTTGTTTTAGGCTACATTGGAGTCTAGGAATGATTTTATATCAATTATATGGATACTTAAAATAACAACTCCGAGTCATTATCAATAAATTCAATAAATTCTTTAAATGATTTAGTAAGAAACTCAAATGGTTCCTGCTGATGATGAGAATAAGCTTTATAGATATCGCCATTTTCTTTATCAAACCCGTATTGACAAACTGAAAGAGAAAAATCGCTGAACATAATAAATCTATTTTCTTTATTATACTCAGCAATTATTCTATTTATAGACCATAATGAAATCCAAGATTCTATAAACTCAAAGTCTTCAAAACCATTTACAGCCTTATAAAAGGCTTTGAAATCCTCGGGTAACATGAAATTTAAAATGCGTTCTGCTTTCTCAATTTCAGATAAAGAAACTCCGTCGTTTACTTTGACTCCTTCATCTTTCCATTTTGAAAGGACATTTTGAACCCATGCTTCCATTTAGCTTAGTGCTTGAGAAATATCCTCCAGCAGATCATCTATATCCTCAACCCCTACGCTTAAACGCAACAGGTTATCAACTACCCCTACTTTCTCACGTTCAGTTTTAGGTATAGAGGCGTGGGTCATGGTAACCGGATGATTTATTAATGATTCTACTCCACCCAATGATTCTGCAAGCGTAAACACTTTAAATGAGGATGCTACTTTAAAAGTTTCTTGTAGGTCGGCTCCTTTTAGGGTGATAGATATCATACCGCCAAAATCAAGCATTTGCTTTTTGGCTATTTCATGGTTAGGATGGTCGGTAAAGCCCGGCCAGTATATTTTATCAACCCGTGGGTGCGTTTTTAAAAACTCGGCTATTTTACGGCCATTCTCGCAATGCGCTTTCATACGCAGGTGCAAGGTTTTAATACCCCTCAGCACCAAAAAACTATCCATCGGGCCCGGTGTAGCACCGCATGAATTATAGATGAACCAAAGGCGTTTATACAGATCCTCATCATTCAGCATCAAAGCACCCATTACCACATCCGAGTGGCCACCAATATATTTGGTTACCGAGTGCATTACCACATCAGCACCCAAATCCATTGGATTTTGCAGGTATGGCGAGGCGAAGGTATTATCAACCACCAACGTCAGATTTTTTTCTTTGGTGATCTTAGCTATGCCGGCAATATCTACAATTTGCATCGTAGGGTTGGTTGGGGTTTCCAGCCAAACCATTTTAGTTTTATCGTTGATGTAACCGCGGATCTTCTCCGGGTTTGACAGGTCAATAAAATGAAACTTGATACCGTAGTTAGCAAATATCTTGGTAAACATACGGTACGAGCCACCATACAGGTCATTACCGGTAATTACTTCATCACCCGGTAATAATAATTTCATTACCGCGTCAGTAGCTCCCATTCCGCTTGAAAAGGCTAAACCATACTTAGCGTTCTCCAAAGAAGCCAAACATTTTTCTAATGCAACACGTGTAGGGTTAGTACCGCGCGAATACTCATACCCCTTATGGTCGCCCGGCGATGCCTGCGCATAGGTTGATGTTTGATATATCGGTGTCATCACCGCCCCTGTAGTTGGGTCGGGCTCCTGCCCTGCATGTATGGCTTTAGTTGCGAATTTCATTTGTTGGTTGATTGGGTTTATTAGGTTGATTAAGTGAGTAGCTAGCTCAATTCATCAACCTTTTTCTTTTTTAGATATTGTATATAACCATTCAATAATCTGAGACAACTATCATATTCTAATTGAAACAATTGCAAATCGTCGTCAGTAATAAACTTATTGTCTAATGCAACAATTAAATGGTCAAGAGTTTCAGAAAGTGACCCCCGTGCCATAATACAAAATCGAATATTGTCCTGATAGTGAAACCTACCATGGCCTTCTGCTAAGTTATTACCTATTGATCTTGATGAACGGACAACTTGGTCTACTAACCTATATTTTTCATTGTCCGGAAATTTCTTAGTTAATTCTGTAATCCAATTACGAATCTTTCTTGATTGTTTCCAAACTTCTAATTCTGTAAATGAGGCCATGGGTAGTTGATTGGGTGAATAGTTTGATATCAATTATAATAACTATTCAAATTTAGAAACAACCACTCACTTAATCAACCCAATCAACCACTCACAAAACTTAATATGCTCTGGCGAAGAGAACCCTCTGGCTACTTGGCTTCCCTGTTAAAATACACTTGCCCTCTTCCTGCTTATTATTTAAAGGTATACAACGTATGGTAGCTTTGGTTTCGTCTTTTATTTGTTGCTCTGTTTCAGGTGTACCATCCCAGTGTGCCGATATAAAGCCCGGCTGCTCATCCAACATACGTTTAAATTCATCATAGCTATCCACTTCAGTAGTATTCTCTGCTCTGAAAGTTGATGCTTTTTGATAGATGTTATTTTGAATTTCTTCCAGTAATTGCTCAATATGCTCAGCCAAACCTGCCTGATTAACTGTTTCTTTGGTTTTGGTATCACGACGCGCCAACTCAACCGTTCCGTTTTGCATATCGCGGCTGCCAATAGCTACACGTAACGGCACGCCTTTCAACTCATATTCAGCAAACTTAGCTCCCGGGCGGTGAGTATCGCGCTTATCAAACTTTACTGATATATCCTTAGCTTTTAACGATTTAGTCAATTCATTTACATAAGCGATTATGTTATCCAGTTCTTCATCATGCTTATATATCGGCACAACAACAACCTGTATAGGGGCTAATTTTGGAGGTAATACCAAACCTGCATCATCAGAGTGTGCCATAATTAGTGCACCAATTAGTCGGGTTGATACACCCCACGAGGTGGCCCAAACATAATCCAGTTTATTTTCGCGATTTGTAAATTTTACATCAAATGCCTTGGCAAAATTTTGTCCTAAAAAGTGCGAGGTACCTGCTTGCAAGGCCTTGCCATCCTGCATTAAAGCTTCAATACAATAAGTATCTAAAGCGCCTGCAAAACGTTCGTTGGGTGTTTTCTTTCCCTTCACCACCGGTAGTGCCAGATAATTTTCTACAAAGTCGGCATATACCTCCAGCATTTTTTCAGTCTCTTCAATAGCTTCCTCAGCGGTAGCGTGGGCGGTGTGCCCCTCCTGCCATAAAAATTCGGTAGTACGCAAAAACAAACGGGTACGCATTTCCCAGCGTACAACATTGGCCCATTGATTAACCAGGATAGGCAGATCGCGGTAAGATTGTATCCATCCTTTATAGGTATTCCATATAATAGTTTCGGATGTTGGTCGAACAATCAGTTCCTCCTCTAATTTGGCATCCTCATCAACAATAATATTACCGTTTCCATCGTTTTTGAGGCGATAGTGTGTTACAACCGCGCACTCTTTAGCAAAGCCATCAACATGGCTGGCTTCTTTTGAGAAAAAGGATTTTGGTATAAACAAGGGAAAATAAGCATTTTGATGACCTGTTTCTTTAAACATCTTGTCTAAAATGGCCTGCATTTTTTCCCAAATGGAGTATCCATAGGGCTTAATGATCATACAACCTTTAACAGGTGAATACTCGGCCATGTCGGCTTTTATCACCAGGTCATTATACCATTGTGAATAATCTTCATCTTTACTTACAACACCTTTACTCATAAAATTGTGGAATAGAATTTGACTGTTTATTTACTTATTATTGTGGTCAAAAATATAAATTTATAAGTTATTAAACCTTACTATCTAACTATAGTCTGACATATATATGAAAAGGAACCTTATTTTAGGAATTGTTCTCATCAGCGCCGCTGTGCTGAGTTCCTGCTCCACTACAACCAAAATGGCTGGTAATGCGGCTATTGAAGATGATGTTTATTACACCACAGCAAAAGCGGGTGATAGAGTAGAATACATCAACGATCCCGAATACCTTGCGAGTCAGCAAGAGTATGATGATGATTACTATTACTATGGTGATTACGCATCACGTATAAACCGATTTAATTATTATTCGCCTTTTGGCTATTATGATATGCCTTATTATGGCTACAGCCCTTACTATGGCAGCATGTATGGATATGGTTTAGGCATGGGTATTGGTTATGGCTGGGGAGGATATGGTTATTCGCCTTATTTTGACATGGGATATGGCTACGGTGGTTTAGGATATGGTTACAACGGGATATATGGATTTGGTTTAGGATATGGTTTCGGTGGCGGATATGGCTATGGAATTGGATATGGTGGTTTAGGATATGGTGGATTTGTTGGTTATGGTGGCGGCTATAATATTAATTCTCGTAGTCGTCCTAATTATGCAAACGGCAACAATCCGGCTGTTACCCGTACTATACGTTCAAACATGCCTAACACAACCCCATCATTAAGAGGAAGCAATAGCCAGGGCCGCTCTGTTAATACTGTTAATGGTAATGGCACACAACAAAATGGCGCAAGGGCAACACGCCAGGTTCGCGAAGTTGCACCAAGGCCGCAACAGCAGCCGGTTATTCAAAGTGCGCCTCAAACACAGTCTGTAGGGGGTGGTAACTTTGGCGGCGGTGGCGGTGGCAACTCCGGTGGCGGCGGCGGCGGTGGTGGCAGACCTGCGCGCCCATAATTTTACTTTATCTATCTATAAACCTATATATGAAAATTAAATATATACTAAGCGCAATTGCTATAGTAGCAATTAGCAAAAGCAGTTTTGCACAATATGCACAGGATGCGGTACGCTTTTCAACCTTTCAAACCGGTTCGTCATCGCGTATAAAAGCATTAGGAAATGCCAACGTTGCCGTAGGTGGTGATATAACATCTGTTGGCGGTAACCCGGCAGGTTTAGGTTTTTTTACCCGTACCGAGTATAGCTTAACGCCTGAATTTAATAATTCAAAAGGCAGTTCAACCTATTTGGGGCAGTCAGGTACGGCAGCTAACAAAAACACGTTTAACTTAAATAACGCCTCGGTTGTATTTTATAACAGAATTAACTCTCCACGCGGTGTTGATAAAACAAAAGGCTGGTTAAGTGTAAACTTTGGGTTGGGCTATGCACGCACCAATAACTTTAATGAAAACATTTACTTTGCGGGCAAAAACAATAATAGTTCCATCAATGATTATTACGCAAGTTTAGCTAATAGCAACGGTGTAGTTACTGATGGTACAACTTTACCCGATTGGGCCTACAACCAAAATTTGATAGACCTTTACGGTGCTGTAAACCCAACGTATCAAAGTAATGCATACCCCGGCGTAAATCAATCTAATTCCATTTTCCGTACGGGTGGCCAATCAGAGTTCAATTTTGCTTTAGGAGCTAATTATAGCAATAAGTTATACCTGGGTTTTGGTCTGGCTTTAACCGATCTTAACTACAGTTCCGTAAATACCTTCAATGAAACCGGCACTGCATCGGTGTTAAATGGCGCTACAGCGGTTGACAGGAATTATAACTCTTCTTACATACAAGATCAATATACATCTGGCTCTGGCGTTAATGCTAAATTGGGCTTAATGTACAAATTTGTTGAAAGCGTAAGGTTTGGTGCTTTATTTACCTCACCAACTTTTTTAAGCATTAGTGATTCATATACCGAAGGCTTATCAACTACATTGACGGGTACTACAAACGGTACTGATAACCCGCAAAATTATCCTTTAAACTACACCATGCGTACACCTTTTAAGGTAGCTGGTGGTTTATCTGTGTTTTTAAAACAGTTTGGGTTTATTACGGGTGATATAGAATATGTTGACTATAGCAGCACACGCATTAATAACAATAGCGATTACTCAAACACTTTTGATAATAATATGATCAAAAGCACTTATCGCGGCGCTATAAATGCCCGTGTTGGTGCCGAGGCACGCATAACCCCATCGTTTTTATTGCGTGGTGGTTACGGTATGATGGGTAGTCCATTAAAACAAAATGGAACTTCTACCAATACCATCAGTGGTGGTTTAGGCTATCGTTTCAGCAATTTTTATGTTGATGCTACGTATACACGCGTTGATGGTAAGCAAACACTTACTCCTTACACGCTTACCGGGGTATCACCGTCAGCCAACTTAAACAGAACTGTAGATAATATATTCCTTACTGTAGGATTTAGATATTAATCCAAATATTAGATAAAAAAATGCCCCGAACAATCGGGGCATTTTTTTTATCTAATGGTATCATTAATCTTCATTAATAAATGAGCGCAGCATCCAGGTGTTTTTTTCTTTAAACTGCATAAATTTATTGATCATATCATTAGTACCGTCATCTCCGGCCTCTTCGCTAATTTCCATTATGTCCCGCTCTAATGATATTAAGGTGGCCATATCATCAATTAAGGCCTTAACCATTGCCGTATCCTTTAAACCAATAGTATTGATCTCTTTAATCTTTGATACCTTAATATAATCGGCAAAAGTACTAATTGGTGGTTTACCTAATGTAAGTACACGCTCGGCTAATTCATCAATAGTTAACACTGCATTGTTATATAATTCTTCAAACTTAATATGCAGGGTAAAAAAGTTTTGCCCTTTAACATTCCAGTGGCATCCCCTTAATTTTTGATAGTGTATGTGATAATTAGCCAGCAGATCATTTAAATGATCAACTACCGGCTTTATTTCTTTTTCGTTTAAGCTTATTTTTTTCGCATCCATAGTTGTAAGATTTTGGTTAATAACATGTCTTTACGGCTATTGTTTACTAAAGTTAAAACTGTTTTAATTTTAATAGCATATTTGCACTCTTTATGGCAGAGTTATTACCCATTATAAACGAACAGCTAAACGGAATAATCTGGCGCATAGAAATTGATGGGCTGAGCGATACCCTATTTTTAGAGATCAGAAATACGGAAAACAGGGAAGTTTCGTTCGCATCTTTTGATCTCAGAACAGGCAGTATCAATTTCAAACAACTCATCCTTACCGAAAAGTGGCTGACAGGCATTGAAGGAGCTTATGATGGTGTATTACTATTACATCACTTTCAATCGGCAACAAGCCCTGTGCATAAAGCCATTGTAGCTATTAATGGGCTTAACGCAACAACATTGTGGAGTAACTACACTTATGGGTTTGATAGTTTATCAGTTAACGGGCCAATTGCGTCTAACATACAAATTCAGCCTAAGAAGCTTTTTTTGGTAGATATAAAAAAAGGAACTACACTACGACCGTATGAACCAACATTAGATACCTTATTGCCAAACAATATTACGACGCCAGATGTATTACCTTTATCAGTATTATCCACCCTTATAACAATTGAGCCATACGGAAATAGTATACATTACCTGGAGTACAATAAATTCAGAATTGTATCTTTGCACTCCTATAAAGATGGGTTATTAAAACAGCATTTGTATGTTTTGGATGATGCAAACATCATTTATGAAGATATATTAAATGATGATATACAAAAATTGCAACCCGAGGCGTTTATAGTATATAAAAATTGTTTAATATATATTAAAAACAGGTCGCAACTGAAGGTTTTAAACTTATAGTAACCTGTATAATAAACCATTATGAAATTTAAAATTTTATTATCCGCTACATTGCTGCTAATTTCTGCCACTGTGTTTGCAGGATCATTTAGAGACTCGATAGGAATTGAAAATTTAAATGGTAAAAAATTGATCTTGCATAAATTGGATGCAAAAGATAATTACTATTCAATTGCAAGACGCTATAATGTTGCACCTAAAGCTATTATAGATTATAATAACAATGTACAATTAGTAATAGGTAATATAATTAAAGTACCTACTGAGCAATCGTTTGTTCAATCGGCCCCCAACCCTACCCAAATACAACAAAGAGCAGCTACGCAAGTGTCCGCATCTTCTACCGTAGCACAAAAACCAGCTTCAGCACCTGTAGATAATTCGGGTATTGTTACGCAGCAATATAGAGTATCGGCGGGCGAAACACTTTTTTCTATTGCCAAACGCTTTAATTCGACGGTGGAAGATATAACTACCATAAACGGGTTAACATCAACCAATCTTACTCCCGGACAAATACTAAAAGTACGCACGGGTGTGCCCGAGCCTGTTGTGGTACGCCCGGTTGCAGCACAAGATGCTACTACTGTATCACTTTCAACTGATAGTGGCATTGTTGATAAACGCTTAGGCGCTAATAAATTTGGCCTTTATGAAAAAAGCGAGAAGGGTATTGCCACCTGGATAGATGACCCCAGCCTTGATTCGGACAAAAAATTAGCTTTGCACCATACAGCACCTATAGGCACCGTTATTAAAATCACTAACCCAATGACCAATCGTACAACTTATGCAAAGGTTGTGGGCCGTATTAATGATAACGAAACAACAAAAGATGCTATAATTGTTATGACTAAAAACGTTGCTGAATCTATTGGCGCATTAGATAAACGAACACGCGTAAACATTAGCTACGGCAGCCCTAATGAATAAACCCTATATAGTTGGCATTGCCGGCGGAAGCGGATCTGGCAAAACATTTTTTTTAAAACGATTTCTTGATCACTTTACTGCCGATGAGGTTTGCCTGGTATCGCAGGATGATTATTATATACCCGTTGCCCATAACATGACGGCTGAGGAAAATAAGTTATATAATTTTGATTTGCCTCACACTATAGACCATGAACATTTTGAAAATGATATAAACTGCCTGTTAAACCAGCAAACTATCTATAAAAAAGAGTATACATTTAACAATCCCAATGCGACCCCTCAGCTACTTGAAATAAAACCCGCCCCCATATTAATTGTTGAAGGTTTATTTATACTGCATTTTAAAGGGATAGCGGATCTGCTGGATATGAAAATATTTGTTGACGCGGATGAAGATATTGCCCTGCAACGCCGCTTAAAACGCGATCTGATTGAGCGGGGTTATTCAAATGATGATGTGCTTTACAAATGGGTAAACCACGTTGTACCGGCTTATAAAGATTTTTTACTCCCCTATAAAAATGAGTGCCACCAGGTAATTTTGAATAACACCCACACTGCTGAAAATATATTAAAGGTTACTGAAGATATCTCAAAAAAACTCAGAGAAAAGGTTTTGCGGTAATTCAATCTTTTCAAACAATTACCCCCTTCCAAGCATTATAAACAGGTACTAACACATATACCTATGACGCTAAAGGAAAACAAATTTGCGAGTCATCTGGAAGATAATTCACAATCAACAGGCAGTAATAAATCTCAAACCAAACCTGTTCGCGAAGGTGAACCTATGGGCGGACAAAAATTTGGTGAAAGCGGCAATACCTATGCCGGGGATGATAAAAACAACCCGTCGCAAAATGCAGGTTATACTAATGAGTATTTCAGGCGTACGGAACCATCAGACGAAAACACCGAAGACATTAATTTTAAAGTAAAAGACCAGGAAGGGTCGCCTGATTATGATAAGGCACAAGCCCGAATGACACCGGCTGATCAGGATCAAAAAAATACTGATAATCCGATATCGCAATCAACTTTTCAAAAAGGCATTGATAACGTTGACGGCAGCGAAATAGATTATGATAATATTATATGATATAAAGCGCTCTATAGCGCCTTATTTAAAATATACATAGGTGATACCATCGCCGCCCCTGTCTGCGTGCTCGTCCTCCATGCGGTCAACCTGGTCATATTTCTTAAGGTATTGGCGTATCATTTTGCGTAATATGCCATCGCCTTTGCCATGCAATATTTTCAAATTACCAAACCCCATCATTAACGCCCGGTCAAACAAGCGTTCAATAGCGGCCAATGCATCTTCGGTACGCATACCACGCACGTCAATCTCAGGGTTAAAGGTGGACATATCGCCAACATGTCTGTTAGCGTTTCTCTTAACCTCTTTGGGTACCGAACTTTTAGAAACTTTTTGAACTCTTTTTTTCTTCGCCACCGTACGCAGGTCGCCAATAGCTATAATCACATTATCGCGGGCAATTTCCATAACCTGCCCGGTAGTGTCACTGTCTATTAGTTTTACCCAATCGCCCGGTTTTAGTTCATCATCAGCTGTAATTGGCTTACCCGGCTCGGGCTTAACTGTATTTTTTTCTAATTCGCGATTTAAATTTTCTCGCAGATTGCGGGTTACTTCTTTATCTGCGTTGTTGCTCTTAATTTCGGCTATGGTATTTTCAACCAGTTTATTGGCATTTAAGATGATGCTTTTAGCCTGGTCTTTCGCTTCGCGGATAAGCACTTTCTTATTTTCTTCCAGGTAAATTTTTAGCTTTTCATTTTCAGCTAATAAGGCATCTACTTGTTTTTGTTGTTTATCCAATTTTAGCCGGGTATCCAATATCTCTTTCTTTTCGCGCTCCAGCCCTACCAATAAAGTATCTACGTTTTTTTGCCCGGCGCTTACCTTGTTTTTGGCCAGGTTAAGCACATTTTGCGGCAAGCCTATTTTTTGAGCAATTTCAAAGGCGTATGAGCTGCCGGGCTTGCCAACCTCCAACATATAAAGCGGTTGCATCTCCACGTTATTAAACAACATGGAAGCATTTTCAATACCCTCGGTATTTCCTGCAAAAATTTTAAGGTTAGAATAGTGTGTGGTAACCATTCCTTTCACTTTTTTATGGTTCAGCGATTCTAATACAGCCTCGGCTATTGGGCCACCAAATTGCGGATCAGTACCTGTACCAAACTCATCTATCAGTATTAATGATTTGCCGTTAGCCTGCTCCACAAAAGTTTTCATTTTTGATAGGTGGGCACTGTAAGTACTCAAATCACTTTCAATGGACTGATCATCGCCAATATCGACAAAAAACTGTTTAAAAACCCCCACTACGCTTGCATCGGCTACAGGGATCAACAACCCGGCCTGCACCATCATTTGCAACAGGCCCACCGTTTTCATGCAGACAGATTTACCACCGGCATTAGGGCCCGATACTACGATAATGCGTGTACCTTCATCAACCTGCACATTTAGCGGCACAACCGTTTTTTGTTCCTTTTTAAAATTTAAAAACAACAAGGGATGGCGGGCATTTATCAATTTGAATCGGGCTTCATTTACCACCTCGGGCATTTGAGCCTCAATATCAATAGCAAACAGTGCTTTAGCCCGCACAAAATCCAGTTTGGTTAACAGACTATGGTATGATAGTAATAAAGGCACATAGGGCCTTAATTCGTCTGTTAACTGGGTTAGTATCTTAACAATCTCCCTTCGGCGTTCAAATTCAAGATCACGAATAGTATTGTTTAAAGTAAACACCTCCTCGGGCTCCATATAAACCGTTTGGCCCGATGCCGATTCATCATGTATAAAACCTTTTAATTTCCGTTTATTTTCGGCTAACAAAGGTATGCACAAGCGTCCATCGCGTACGGTTAATGACCCGTCTGCAGTCCACCCGCTTGATGAAGCATTTTTAAATATTTGATCTATTTTTTTTCGTGCTTCCTGCTCTGCTTTGGCAATGCCCGATGTAATATCAGCCAGCTCGCGCGAGGCATTAGGTTTTATCTTCCCTTTAGCATCTATTACTTGTTCAATTTTACGGATGATAGCTTTCTCAATCGGCAAATGCTCAAACAAGGCTTCCAGGTTAGGGTATTGCCCCTCGCGTTCATTAAAATAACCAATAACCGCAAATACAGTAGATAAAGATGCCTGTACCTGGTAAAATTCCTCTTCGCTTAAAAAAGCACCTTCAACACGCGCTTTATTAGCTAACGATTTAATATCAAAAAAATGATGGATGGGCAGGGCGGCATCATTCTCCAAAATATTTTTAAACTCATTGGCCTGGCTCAAAAATTTATGTATCTGGCCATAATCGCTCATTACCTGTATCTTGTCAACCATTTGCTGACCCATCTCGCTAAGGCAATGTGCTTTTATTAATTCCTTAACCTCGGTAAATCCTAATTTGTCAATACTATTTTTTGGGTACAACATTTCGTCCGGGCCTGGTTGGAATTTTTTTAATTCTATTTAATGAATCAATTTTATTTAGTGAATCATTTTTAGCTTGAAGTATTTGCGTAACTTCTGCATACATTTCTTCTAACTGCTTGGTATGCAAACTGTAATATTCCAGGCTTTTTTTAAACTGTAGTGAATCGGTATGGTGTTGCTTAAATACATTATCATACCGTTTTATTCCATACTTATATAAGCTATCCGGTTCCTGAAAATCAATATACTGAATGCTGCCATCAACTAAATGCACATCAACCATAAGGTTGGTCATTTCGTCCGGTTCAATAATACCATCAGGCACATTACTGCCCATACAGGCACCTAAAAAAAGTAAAGCCAAAAAAAACAAGATATTATGTTTGCGCATTCTGTAATTTAGCAGATTAATTCGCAAAATTACGCATAAATGAGCATTGCAAATAATATAACATCCTTAAAAAAAGAAACCGACCCGATTAACGTTACTTTGATAGCCGTATCAAAAACTAAAACCGCCGAAGATATACAGCAAGCCTATGATGCCGGCCAGCGTCTTTTTGGTGAAAACACCGTGCAGGAACTGGTTGACAAACAGGAACATTTACCCAAAGACATTCAATGGCACCTGATTGGCCACCTGCAAAGTAATAAGGTTAAATATATTGCGCCTTTCATTAGCCTGATACAATCTGTTGATAGTCTGAAATTATTGCAGGAAATAAACAAACAGGCCGAAAAAAATAACCGCGTTATTGATTGCCTGTTACAAATTTATATTGCTGATGAGGATACTAAATTTGGCTTGGGTTTTGACGAAGCGATAGAGTTGCTGCGGTCTGAGGAATACACGGCTTTAAAAAACATCCGCATTTGTGGTTTAATGGGTATTGCTACCAATACTGATAACGAAAAGCAGATAAAGGAGGAATACTACGAATTGAAAATGTTTTTTGATGGTATTAAGGCTAGTTTTTTCCGCAAGGAGCCATCATTTAGTATTTTATCGATGGGCATGTCCGGAGACTATAAGCTGGCCATTGAGCAAGGAAGCAATATGGTACGTGTAGGCAGTACCATATTTGGCGGCAGGGTTATAAAACATTGGAAGAATAACTAATTTTTTGATTTCGGATGTCGGATTTTCAATTTGGAATTTGCATCCCCCACCAATGAACCAATAAACTAATGATTAATTTAAGAGTAGCTACCAAACAAGATTGCCCACGCCTTTTAGAATTGGTTAATGAATTAGCCCTGTTTGAACGTGCGCCCGGAGAGGTTACAGTTACGCTGCAAGAATTTGAGGATGCAGGATTTGGTGCTAAACCCGTTTGGAAGGCTTTTGTAGCTGAAGTGGATGGTATAATAGTTGCAATGGCATTATACTATGTGCGGTATTCTACCTGGAAAGGGTGCCGTTTGTTTTTGGAGGATTTGATAGTTACCGAAGAATATCGCGGGCAGGGAATTGGTAAATCACTTTTTGACCGCATAATTGTTGAAGCAAAAGAGCAAGGTTTCAGCGGCATGGTTTGGCAGGTATTGGATTGGAACGAACCGGCATTGAACTTTTACAAAAAATATGAAGCCGGTATTGAACCAGGGTGGCTGAATGCCTCACTTTCAAAAGAACAATTATCAAAATATTAACTCATGAGAATTGTATATATTTTAGTGCTTTTTGCCTTAGCCGGATTGACATCCTGCCATTTTGAAACGCAGGAAAAACAGCAACCTGATATTGAAAAAGATACCTTAAGCTACACTTATCAAATCATAAAACTACGTGCAGATGATTGTGGCGACAAACCCGATAGCAGCTGCACCGTAGTAAATATTAAATATCCCCTGTTTACCGATCAGGAAGCTTTAAATGATACCGTAACGAAGAAATTAACCGGGTTATTCGGCTTTTTTCAGGATAGTGTAAGTTTGAAAGATATGGGCGAGCATTTTTTAACAACCTATTACAACTTTAAACATAGAAATAAAAGGTCCGGGATATTATTTACCTTAAACAGTAGCGCCCAGGTATTGAGGCAGGATGCAAACCTAACAACTATAGAAACCAATAGCTATACATTTCAGGGTGGCGCGCATGGCGGCAGTTATACTTTTTTTATTAACTGGGATACTAAAACTAATAAAAACCTAACATTAGATGATATTTTGCTTGATGGTTATAAAACAAAACTAAGCCGGGTTGCCGATACGCTATTCCGGCAGCAGGAAAAACTAACTGATACCTCGTCATTAGCCAGGGATTACTTTTTTAAAGACGATAAGTTTGCACTAAACCGTAATTTTTTAATAACACCGTTGGGGCTACGGTTTGTGTACAATATTTACGAGATAAAACCGTACGCGGCAGGTCGTACCGATCTGCTTATTCCCTACGATAAAATTAGATCCCTGTTAAAACCTAATACGGTTATAACCCAATATATCAAATAATGCTTGTTTTTAAATTCGGAGGTGCATCAGTAAAGGATGCGGAAGGTATTGTCAATTTGGCAAGAGTGGTTAAATTACATTCGGACAAACAGTTGCTTATAGTAGTATCCGCTATGGGTAAAACTACCAACGCGCTCGAAAAACTGGCCCGTGCCTATGCCGACCAAACTGATGAAGTGCACGAATTATATGAGGACGTTAAACAATACCATTTCGGCATCATTAACGAGTTGTTTGAACCATCGCATCCGGTGCATGATGAAGTTGCCAATACGTTTGTAGAGATAGACTGGATGTTAGAAGATGACCCGCAGGATGAGTTTGATTTTATATATGACCAACTGGTTTCTGTTGGCGAACTGGTATCAACACGTATAGTTGCCGCTTATTTAGGCAAAGAAGGATTAAAGGCCAAATGGGTGGATGTGCGCGGCTATATCCATACCGATAATACTTACCGCGAAGGCGTTGTACAATGGGATAAGACCACCGAAAGTATTCAGCAAGGAATCCCCCCTCTTTTACAAAACAATATGGTGGTAACACAGGGTTTTTTGGGCGGAACATCGGAGAACTTTACCACTACTTTGGGGCGCGAAGGATCAGATTATACGGCGTCCATTTTCGCGGCTTGCTTGGGTGCCGAATCAGTTACGATATGGAAGGATGTACCCGGAGTTTTAAATGCCGATCCCAAACATTTTACGGATACAGTAAAGTTTGAAGAACTGACTTATACCGAAGCCATTGAAATGACTTATTATGGCGCTACGGTCATCCATCCAAAAACCATTAAACCGCTACAAAACAGCCATATACCGTTACTGGTTAAACCATTTAATGACCCGCAAGCACCTGGAACAATTATTAAAGAAAATGCCGATACTGCCTTTATAAAACCCATTATTATTGTAAAACAAAACCAGGTATTGCTGTCGCTATCTGCTAAAGATTATTCTTTTATATCAGAAAATCACCTAAGCGATATTTTTAGCCGGTTCGCTAATAATCATATCAAGATCAATGTAATGCAAACATCAGCACTAAGTTTTTCTGTTTGCTTTGATATGGATGAGCAGCGGTTTGAGAAACTATTACAGGACCTGGCAGATTACAATACCAAGTATAATACAGGCATCACATTAATAACTACCCGCCACTATAAAGAAGATACGCTGAAAGAATTAACGCTGAATAAAACAGTGCTTTTGGAACAGTTGAGCAGGAATACAGCGCAGTTTGTGGTGAAATAGCTATTAAAATTGTCATTTCGAAACGTAGTGAGAGATCCATGCACGTTTTAGGATGCTTGTGTATAGATCTCTCCCGTTGGTCGAGATGACAATTGGTAAATGATATTACATCCCCTCCCGCAACGTTCTATACGGCGTTTCGGGTGCTTCGCTGCTGTACATGGTAAGGACGCTATCCTTTAGCGTCATGTAATCGCCCTGCTGGGTAACTATCATTTTATCAATACCATTATGATTAATAACTTTTGGTACAACAGGTGATACTACTGTACCCGCAGTATCCAATTCTAATACATATCGCTGGTTATCTTTATCGCTGTAAATAAGGGTTACCGTCAATAAATTATCGTCAATAAAACGGCCCAATAAGGTTTTATCCTTCATTTCTGGCAATTCAATAGCCAACAGTTTTTGGGCTTTATCTGGCGCAATACCTACAAATTCAAAGCTTAAAAGGTTGTTGCTGTTATCTCTGATCGTATCTGCATCGGTATATTTTGCCGCCGGGCGGTAATGCGTACTTGCATAAACACTTACACCGCCCAGGTTATCATAGTTATATCCTGGTAGTATATAATCTAACCGCAAGTTATCATACTGCGAGCTATCGCTTTTTATTTTAGCAGCTATATCCAGCAATTGTTGTTTATCTAAACGATTTTGAACAGAAACATCCATCCAGGTTAAGCCATCCTTGGTTTCGACTTTTATAATTTTATACGGAGCAGTGGGTTTATTGCTATTACAGGCGGCAAGCGCTACTAATAGTATAAGAGCTATTTTTTTCATTTTTACTTCCAATCAGCATCAATAACGCGCAAATATGGCAATAAAATATAAACGCCCTGCTATTTACAGGGCGTTTTAAAAACATTTAGCTTTGTTTCTTTTGGGGAAGATGTACGCTTTTGCTGCTTGACGTTTGGTCTGATCGTTGTCCACCCGCATTGCTTATACCCCTTTGTTTTTGCTTTTCATTTTGGTTTTTAAATGCACGGTCTGATATGGTATCGCCTTGCATTTTGTTGTTGTTTCTAAAATCCTCTGCTTTCATGGTCTGGTAATTAAGTTTATAATACAGACGTTTCTCGCCCTACCCCTATAACTGCAATAACCATACCGTAACACATTAAATTCCCTATTACAAAATATAAAGGTAATTTTGCCTTCTTAATAAAAAAAGGGTTACAAATGGGTTTTGATAAATTAAAGTTAAATAAGCAGTTGGTGCGGTCGGCAAACGAAGCAGGTTATGCCCAACCCAAAGAGATACAATTAAAAACCCTTACCCGTATAATTGGTGGCCAGGATTTGATTGCCATTGGCCCCGAAGGCTGCGGTAAAACCACAACCTATGTTTTAGCCACACTAAACCGCTTTAATTACGCCCCCGATGGTGTACCCAAGGTACTCATATTAGTACCTGATAAAGAGCAGGTGCTTGCGGTGATAGCGCAGTTTGAGTTGTTGAACAAAAATAAGTCCATAAGCATAGTTGGCCTTTATGTTACCCCGGGCACAGAGGCACAAATGGATGCCCTGGCTGATGGTGCCGACATTGTGGTAGCTACTGCCGACAGGGCGCGCTCCATATACCTCAAATTGGGGCTTAACCTTAATAAAATGGAGTTGCTTATTGTGGATGATGCCGATCAGCAAATAAAAAAAGGGCTACAATTACCTATAGCCGAACTGGCCAACAGTATTGTTAAATGCCAGCACCTGGTATTTAGCGACGTATGGCACAGCCGTATTGAAAAGATGATAGACCCTTTCATGAAACTGCCTGCCATGATTGAGGTGGATGAATTGGAAGAAACGCCGGTTGTTACCCATCCGCAGGTATTATACCATGTACCCAATTTTGGCACTAAACTGAACCTGCTTAACCTGTTTTTGCAGGATGAAGAGTTGTTTACCCAAACCGCCGTAATTGTAAACTCGAGCAGTACAGCCGAAAAGGTGTATAAAAACATGCCCCGCAGTTTGCAACAGGTAACCGCTTACTTAAGCGATGTTACTGTTGAGGACTTTAAAAATGATACTGCTAAACGCGCGTTGATTATCATTAATGAAAATAACGACGAGGCCAATTTAAGCGGCATACCGTTTATTATACATTTTGATTTGCCTGCCGAAAAGGAAACGTTTATTGAGCGTATTACTAACCATAATCCGCAAAGCGATGAAGAAACCCTGGCTTTAACTTTTGCTACCGACCTGGAACTAAGCACCATTAAAAAAATTGAGCAAGCCATCGGTAACAAAATACCTACTGCTGATTTACCCGAAGGTTTAATAATTGCTAAAGATGCGGCTGTAAAAAAGGAAAAGGCTAAAGCTAAAGCTGATACTGAACCTGCTCCTACGGGTGGGGCAGCCTTCCATGAAAAGAAAGCTTCCAACGCCAAAACCTATAATTTTAGCTCAAGCAAAAAAGCTAAGATGAATAAAAAGAAAAATCATTAAATAAGAAAAGGCATCCTGTTAGATGCCTTTTCCTTATTTATACCACCTTATCAGCCAACTTTTTAAGGGTTTTCTTTGAAATTCCCAACTTCTTGCTTACCGCGTTCGCGGCCATTTTTTTTCCCTTTTCTTTCAGCGTTTTCTTAAATTTTCCGCGCTGACTGGCACCGCTATCAGTTAAATATAAGTAAGCTACCGCACCAAGTGCTACGCCTCCCAGTAATACAGCGGCTATCGCGCCCCTGTTATCTTCTTTTGCAAATGGATTTTTCATATTAATATAACTCGTTAAAATCCATATTGTTTACAATTTATCTAATCTGAAGTATCCTAAATGAATTTCATCTTCGGGCAGATTGGCCGCAGGGGCTAATTGTAAATGGTATTTCTCCTTATGTTCGGGTATCAGTATATCGCTAATTTGATAGATATCATCTACATCAATGCCGTATTTATCGTCAATATGTGAGTTAGCGCTTTTCATCCCGGCAATGGTGTTGGTTTTAAAAAACACGGTCCGTTTTGCTTCCTGTATAGCCAGGGCCCTATCGGTTTGCACAGTTAATACGGTATAATGCTGCTCTTCCAGTTTACCTGCCTGGTAACCGCCTAAATTAATAAAGAACAGCTTCTCTGCAGTGTCTGTAAAACCATCTGCCTTTAAAACAACTTTTACGCTGTAACCTTCAACGGTATTTACTTCGCGCCAACCGTCAATATGCAGGTTACCTGATGTGCCGCGCCAAAAGGTTTTCATGTGCGGTACTAAGTCTTTTAAGTTAGTGCCAATGGCAAAAAAATAATCGTGTTGCTCTACGTGTCGGCCCGGTGCACGCGAACCAAGCAATATCATGTATAATTTCAGTTCGTCTGTCATTGCAATAACTGTTTAACAATAATACCCGAAGCTTCCTCGCAAAAATCCAGCCCCGAATAATCGGGATTATAGCCACCAATATAAGGCACAGCCATCATATATATGCGCTCGTTTAAGGCATTATACGCGTCCATTACCTGGAAATGGTCGTTTATTTTAATGCCGGATACTCTTAAGTAAAAACCATCCTGTTCTTTTACCACAGGCCGGCCTTCATTTAAAGCTTTTTTTCCTTCTTCTACCGATTTAAATTTAATTCGCGCGGGGCTAACAGTCCTGTTCTCCAACAAACTCTTAAATGGAATATCCTCGTAATTTAAATGCGGCTGACCCACACAATCTACATAGGTGTTATAGTAAACGGCCTGTTCTTCGCCTTGATCATCGGTATAATGATAGGTGGCACCACCTTCGGGCATTGCTTCTACCCGGCTATCTTCACCTACTGGCACTAGTTCCAATACACCCGCCTGGTGCAGGGCCATCATTTCTTCGCTTGAACTTTGCGGTATATAGGCGATGACAATAGAGATAATGGGCATTAACACTTTTTGCAACCGTTGCATATCCTCGGCAGATAAATACTTGGCCGGGTAGTTCAGCGCGAAGCTTAACACGCCCAACATTTCCTTCCAGTAAACAGATTCGCGGCGTTTAATAGACTTTTCCGCTTCAGTATATTCGGCGGCTAATAGCTGAAATGGATCAAGCTCCTCACGTATTTCTATTACCTCGGCTACAAACCCTTCCAGGTTAAGGTCTTTTATGCGCTCATAAAACTCCGGGTTCTTTTCGCGGATGGGGTCCTTAAAATCTTTTTGAAAAATATAATCTAACGACAGGAAACCACCATTTGCCTTGATATGCGCAGCGATCTCATCTTTGGTGAGTAAGTTATCATTCTGCAAATGCGAGTCCTCTAAATGGAACCTTACGGCCGGCAGCATGCCATTGCGGGTATGCATCACCATTTTAAAGTTGGGGCTATGGTCGGCTAATTGATAAAACAGCTTACCGTTCTTGTCCTTATCAAAAGTGCCGTTATGCCGCGATAGCGTGCGTATGGCATCAACTGCTGTTAATGACGAGCCTTTTAGAGCCACCGCATGATTTAATTGTAAAGCCAGCTTTTGCGGCGGGTACGGTGAATCAAAATAGTTAGGAACTTTACCCTCATACCTATGCGGCCAGTTATGCCCGGTGCAAATAATTACGTGGTCAAATTCAAATTTGTCCTGATTATCCACTTCTGCCAAAACCACCTCATCTTCGGGTTGGTCAATCACATCGGTAACCTGCGTATTATAGCGCACTTCAAAATCAATATGATTTTCTTTGGCCTGCTTTTGCAGCAAACCAAACTGCGCGGTTAAATACTGCCCAAACAATAATCGGGGCAATACTTTATACTCATTAAACCTTTTAGGGTCGATGTGGAATTTATCCAGCGTATCTTTTGATACCGTTTGTATCCAGTCGGCAAGTGTAGTGACTAACAAGGGTATCTCATTACTGGATACGTTGGTAATATGCTCGTCGTTGGCTCCCTCGGCGCTGTACGGCATGCCCTCGCCCAGGCGTTTTTTACGCTCAAATATGGTAATGCTGATGTCGGTATTTTTACTTTCAACCAGTCGTTTAAACAGGAACAGGGCACTTGGGCCGCCGCCCAAAATGGCAATACGTTTTTTGTCTTTCAAATTAATCAGTTAAAGATGTTAGTCTTCAACAATAGTTTGCAGCAAAGTGTTTTATTGGGGTTAGGGGATATTTTCAACTAAATTCACCAACAGACTAATCGCTTTCCGCGGCAATTTTTTTCCGTCTCGCCATCAGCCGGGTGGCTAGTTTGTTTTGCTTTCTTTCTTCATCACCCAATATAATACCCCAGGGCTGCAAACTTTCTACCCGGTCAAAAATGATCTTTAAAACCGCTATACAGGGGATAGATAAGAACATTCCCGGAATACCCCATACCATCTCGCCAACTACTACACCCAATATGGTAATTAAAGCGTTGATCCTGACTTTTGATCCTACTACCAGAGGCAGTAAAATATTACTGTCTATCAGGTGCGTTACCACTAAGGTAACTATCACCCAAACGGCCTGCGTACTGTCAGGCGAGGTCCCCAATGTAACTATAGCACTGATAACCAATGCCGTAAATATACCCACATAAGGGATAACATTAAGTAAAGCGGTAAGCAGGCCCAGCAATATGGCATACCTTACCCCCATAAATGTAAATGCCGCGCTAACTGCTATCGCTACAATACCCATCTCTATTAGCAAGCCAACAATGTATTTGCGTATCATAAATTGCACTTCTTCGATGATCTCATAAACGGTAGACTTGTTTTCTTTCAGGAAAACAGACTCCAGGAACTTCAAAATAAGCGTGCGGTAGAATAAGAATAAAAAGGTATAAATAAAGGTGAATACCGCGAACAGCAGGATTGCAGATACCGATAATACCGTTGCCCCTACTGCGGCGGTGTCGGGCGAAAGCACTTTGCTGGTGGCCTCATTAGCTACCCTTAGCTGTTTGCCACGGGTGATATGAAAATTATCCTGAACCCAGCCCCTAAACTCCCATAGCGTATCGTGCATCTGTGCCTGAAACTGCGGCCACTCCTTGTACAGGTCTGCTATTTGCGAACCGATAAAGTAGATCATTGCACCCAGGAAAGTAAGCAGCAGTACTACTGCCACCATGGATGCGGCACTGCGTGGTATACGTATTTTATACTCAAAAAAAGCGGCTACCGGCAGTAGTAATATGGAGAATAAGCACGAAAAAATAAGCGGCGCCAATATTTCTTTGGAAATAATTACGATGAAACCAATAGCTATCAGGCTGAATAATACGGCGGCCAGTTTAATATAAAAAGGGAAATTGTTAAATGCTTTCAGGTCCATGGCTAATAAAGGGTTAAGGGATGCTAAATTATACACCGCGATGTATGAACACCATAACGTGCTTTTAGTTTGCTAATTCACAGATTGTCAACGACGCGTACCATTAAGTTTCCTGAAAGGGACCTGACTATGCATAACGGTTATAGCGCAAATACCATAAACAAAAACAATCGGCACCGCATTTGCTTTAGCATAAGAGGCTTCGAGTTTAAATATGATTTAATTTGCTTATAAATGAGGTCAATATTTCTAAAAAAAACAACTAATAGTTTTACAAGTGATGAAAATCATTAATAAATTGGTTGTATATCAGTAAATTATCAAGACACTTAATGGATTTTTGTAATCGTCAACCATGATAGCTATGAATATGAAAAAAATGCCGGAAGGAATGGATCACAACAAAATGCATAAAGGTCATAATTCACATATGGAAATGTCTGAGCATGACCACCACTCCATGATGATTGCTGATTTTAAAAAGCGTTTTTACGTGGTGCTGGCACTTACTATTCCTATCATGTTGTTGTCACCCATGATACAACATTTTATTGGGGTAAACTGGCAGTTTAACGGCTCTTCTTATATTCTATTTACCTTATCATCAGTAGTATTTGCGTACGGTGGCTGGCCCTTTTTAACTGGTTTAGTTAACGAAGTGAAGGCAAAAAATCCAGGAATGATGTTCCTTATCGGTTTTGCCATCACGGTTGCTTACAGCTACAGCGTTGCAATAGTATTCGGCCTAAAAGGGATGGATTTTTTTTGGGAACTGGCTACGCTTATCCTGATAATGCTTTTGGGGCATTGGATTGAAATGAAGTCGGTAATGGGTGCATCCAATGAACTGGAACTACTGGTGCAGCTGATGCCTGATGATGCGCACATGGTAATGCCGGACATGGTGCATGATGTAAAAACGGACACATTGAAAGAAAACGATATTATACTTATAAAGCCCGGTGAAAAGGTGGCGGCTGACGGGGTTGTATTGGAGGGTGAAAGTTATCTGAATGAATCGATGCTGACGGGTGAATCAAAGCCGGTATTGAAAATTAAAGGCGACAAAGTGATTGCTGGTTCTATAAATGGCAATGGTTCTTTTAAAGTAACTGTATCCCATTCAGCTAAAGATTCTTATCTGTCGCAAGTGGTTAAGTTGGTTGATGATGCACAAAAGGCAAAGTCCCAAACCCAGCTTTTGGCAGATACGGCGGCTAAATGGTTAACAATTGTTGCTTTAGTAACAGGTATAGGTACATTTCTTTATTGGTATTTAACAGGGCAAACCCTGGCCTTTGCAATGGAGAGAATGGTGACGGTAATTGTTATTTGCTGCCCTCATGCTTTAGGGCTGGCTGTACCATTGGTGGTTGCAAAATCAACCGCCTTATCAGCTAAACATGGCTTGCTGATAAAAAACAGAACAGCATTTGAGAACGCACGAAAAATAACCACTATTGTATTTGATAAAACCGGTACACTTACTATAGGTAAGTTTGAAGTATCTAAAGTTATGTCTTTGAATAAAGACATTAAGGAAAATGAACTCATTCGCCTGGCCTCCGCTTTAGAGCAAAAATCAGAGCATCCCATCGCAACTGGCATCCTGCAAAAAGTAAAAGACTTGAAATTGGTTATTCCACAAGCCTCAAACTTTAAGGCCATAACAGGTCAAGGCGTTGAAGCAACCGTAGAAGGCAAAAAAGTATTGGTTGTTAGCCCCGGTTATTTAAAGGAAAATAAATTAACGCTACCGGATGGTTTTACCGCCAATGACACGGAAACGGTAGTTTTTGTATTGATTAATAAAGAACTGGCCGGTTATATTGCCTTGTCTGATGAAATACGCCCCGAATCAGCAGAAGCAATCAAAATTTTAAAAAATGAAAGTATCAAATCTATCCTACTTACAGGCGATAACGCTAAAGTGGCAGCCAGCGTAAGTAAAACTTTAGGCATGGATAGTTTCATTGCTGAAGTTTTGCCACATCAAAAGCTAAAGAAAATAAAAGGATTGCAAGAAAAAGGCGAGTTTGTAGCTATGACTGGGGATGGTGTAAATGATGCTCCGGCACTTGCCCAGGCAGACATTGGTATAGCTGTAGGTTCAGGCAGCGATATCGCAGCGGAAACTGCGGGAATTGTTTTGGTGAACAGCAACCCTAAAGATATTGTTAGTTTGATTTTGTTCGGTAAAGCTACTTACCGCAAAATGATACAGAACCTGATGTGGGCAACCGGCTATAATGTGATTGCGTTGCCGTTGGCGGCTGGGGTACTGTATAACCAGGGCATTGTATTAAGCCCTGCGGTTGGTGCCATATTAATGACAGTAAGCACAGTTGTTGTAGCTATTAATGCCAGTATGCTTAAAGTAAAATCTAATGTCCATTAGGGTTTCCTGAAAGGGACCATGATGGATACACAGCGCAGGGTCTGCAAAAGATTCTGCCGGGACAGAAAGTTAAACTCTATTTATCTTTTCCTATCAATTACCCTTTCCGGAGGATTATATAATCGTTGGTGCTTTTGTTTACACTCGATGTAAAATAGATTATACGCTTCTTCCATTTGATCGGTCCGGCGTTCGCCATGATATTCAGTTAAGTATGTTCGCGCTATGGGTTTAAAGCTCTCCAGATAGTCTAACAATGTTACTCCGAAAAAAACTTGAAAAGGTACAGAATTAGAGCGTTTAAAAATATATTCTAATCCACTTACAAAATGTATTCGGTTTAAATGCATAGAATATAATCCTCCCTGCGGATAAATACCTAACATTACAGTTGGATCGTGAAGCAACTCAGCGGCATAATTCAACGATTCGATCATCTTTCTTGACTTTTTGTTCAATGAAAAACAACCGACATATCTCAAAATTGGGAATGCTTTTATTTGCGATTCGATCACCATCGCTTTTAATTGCTTTTTTAAAACGACCCGGCAAATACGATGTAGGATCGCCCCATCATTAAAGCTATAATGATTCATCAGCATCAAACAAGAGCGATCTGGCTTAACCGTTAGTTCACCAATAAACTTTACAGAAGCAAAATGACGTAATACCCATAGTTCACCTACTGTGCCGAACAATTTCATGAATTTATAAGGTTTGTCTTTAATCATCAGTATTCAATTGTGGGAGTAAAAACGAGCGTAAAGATAGTTTTTTCTATGTAACAGAAAATCATAATCAATTGGAGGTAGAAATATTTTTTTATAAATTTCAAACGCTTAATTTCGTAATGTATAGATACAATTAGTAACTTTTATATCTAAAAATTGCTTCACCTAAAACTACATAAATAGCACCTACAGTCATGCCATTAATGCAATCCTACTATCGTCCTCCGTCATACCTTATTAATGGGCACCTGCAAACTATAGCCCCTTTTTTTGGAGTAAAGGTGGACAGAACCCTTTATCAAACTGAAAAACTGGAACTGGAAGATGGGGATTTCTTAGAACTTGATTGGATACGGGGTGGCCATGATAAACTAATGATTATCTGTCATGGACTGGAAGGCAACTCCAGAAGTCATTACGTGCAGCAAATGGCCCAACATTTTAGCGTGTCGGGATGGGATATCCTGGCGATGCATTCACGGAGTTGTGGGCGAGAAATGAATCGTTTACCGGTACTTTATCACGCCGGCTTCACTAATGACTTAGATGTGGTAGTGAATAAATATGCTAAAAATTATAATTCAGTTGTGTTAGTTGGTTTTTCATTTGGTGCCAATATGCTATTAAATTTTGCAGCCAGACATACTATACCCACCAACCTACGTGCCATCGCTACCTTTTCTGTACCTTGTGATTTACAAAAATCTGAGCAAAAAATTGACCGATTGATTAACCGTCCCTTCGCTCGAAAATTCTTGTTCAAATTAAAAAATAAAGTAAGGAAATTAGATATCCACCACCCCGGTATAGTTGATATAACAGTATTGGATCGAATAACATCATTACGAGATTTCAACGCAAATTTTACCGCCCCATTTTTTGGCTTTCAATCATCAGATGATTACTATGCTTCAGGCAGTTGTTTGGATTCACTGAGGAAGATCGCTGTGCCTACTTTAGTGGTGAACGCCCAAAATGACCCCTTTTTGTCAAAAACCTCTTATCCAAAAGATATTGCAAATTCATCTGACTATATATTTCTTGATATGCCTAAACGAGGGGGGCATTCGGCATTTCCAATCTCTACTACCGAATCCTGGATGCCAAATAGGGTTGAAAATTTTCTAAGAGAGGTGGTGTGAGGGCTTAACCACATACCCGATTTAAGTACCATTAGGATCTCCTGAAAGGGACCCTGATGTTTCCCATCGCAGGGTCCTCTTTGAGAGACCCTGTGGGGACATTAGAATTGTCCATTTACAGCCACTGAATTATTATATATATTTACCGTTAGCTAATGGTGAATATGGAAGATAAAACAACTTTTAAAACAAAAACGGGATATTGCCATATCCTGCCGGATAAAATTGTACTGACAAGGGATGGAATAATAGGTAATGTTTCTAAAGTGACGGTTGGAGATAACGTTTCAAGAATTCTTATTATCTATTCCTTATTCACAGTAGGAATCTTATATTTAGCTTATGATGCTTATGTAAACGGAGAAACAGTTGAACCTTTTTTACTTGGACTTGTAGCTGTTTATCTAGTTTACGGAGTAGTTACTAGCATAAATAATTCCGCTACTCCAATTATTGACAGACAAAAAATAAAATCAGTAAAATTCAGAAAAGGTATTCCGGGCTTAACGCGTTCAAGATTTGAAATTTTATTTGAAGATGATTATAAGAAAGTTAAGAAACGTTTGATATTTCTTCCCGGATCATTGTCAAACGGGCAAAGCGAAACTAAAAAGGCAATAGAAGTTATGACTAATGAAAAATTAATACAGTTGTAAGACTTAGCCTGTGGTCGGTGTTATCACCGCACCACTTAACGGCCCTGATTACACCTGTGCCTTCTTCTCTTCCGCCTCTTCAATATCCTCCGCTTCTACTTCCATAGGCTGCTGTTTTTGGGCCGCGTCAGGCTCTAACTGTATATTCAAATATATGGGGAAGTGGTCTGAGCCGCAGTTATCCAACCGTTTAATGGCATTGAGTTTAAACTCGGGCGATATAAAGGCATGATCCAACGGGAAACGGATAAATAAATATTTAGCGTTGAAGGAATTAAAAAATCCCCGCCCGCGGCGCGGGTCAAGCAATTCGCTCATTTTTAAAAACAGTTCGGTAGTATGGCTCCAGGCTACATCGTTCAGGTCGCCCGCTACAATTACGGGTAATGGGCTTTGTTTGGCCATATCCGCAACCAGCAACAACTCCTTATCCCGCTCGGCCGAGCTTTCATTCTCGCCGGGCACCGGCGGCGTAGGGTGCACGGCGTATAACTGCACAGGTTGCCCGTTACGCAGCTTAATTTGGGTATGTATGGACGGAACATCTTTTTCTACCAAATATTTAATGTCAGTTTGCAACAATTCCAATTTGGAGTAAAGTAACAAGCCATAAGTATTCTCCAGCGGTACACGGCAATGGTATGTGTATTTATTCTCCAGTTGGCGGGTTTGTTTGTCCCAAAAGCTATCGGTCTCCAGCAGGATCACCAGATCCGGATCTGCCTTTGCTACTTGCGCCAGGCGGCCCTTGTAATCTTTATTATCCTGGTAAACGTTGGCTATCATGATACTTAAGCTGCTGCCTTCATTATGGGTGGTGGCTTTCATCACCTGTTTAGGGCCAAAAATGGTAAACGGCCATATCAGCCAAAGTAAATAGCCTATATTGCAGATTAACACAACCGGTAAAATATAACGCAGAGCTGTGTCATCATCATAAAATAAAACCGTTAACACCAGCACGGCCACGTTCAGTATAAGTTTTTGTAGCCTGGGGTAATCAAACACCCTGAATATCCAGTATTCATTCCTGATTAGCGGCAGTATAGTAAAAATTAGCAGTAAGCAGGTAGTAATTATAAGCGCGGTGTTCATAAATTAAGATAAGGTGCAAGATAAGAATTATTGGATAGGCTATTAAAGCAAAAAAGACTTACTAAGTTTTAAAAACTTTGTAAGTCTAATGAAATGGGGTAAATGATGGGGCTCGAACCCACGACCCTCGGTACCACAAACCGATGCTCTAACCAACTGAGCTACATCTACCGTTTTGGAGTGTGCAAATGTAAAAATCTCCCGCCTAATTGCAAAGCCTTTTTTAATATTACATTAAGCTTACCCTTTTGCCCTGCCAGTATGGTTAAATTTGTATTATGGCAGAGCAATTGATTGAGTTAAACGTGACCGGGATGCATTGCAATAACTGCGCCCTATCCATCCATAAGCTTTTAGAAAAAAAAGGCCTGAGTAATATTTTGGTTGATTTTGCCGGGGAAGAGGTAAAATTCTCTACCGATAATGAGGCCGAACTACCCACCATTATTAAAGACATTGAGGGACTGGGCTTTAAGGTAATTGAAGATGCCGCCACGCACCAGCCCAAGTTTTATGAGCAGGTAGAGAATAAGTTTATTTTCTGTGCCATATTCACCGCTCCCCTGCTGTTGCACATGGTTTTTTCATGGCATTTTTTGCATAACCCTATAGTGCAATTATTGTTATGCCTGCCTGTTTTTATAGTAGGCTGCCTGCATTTTGGTAAAAGCGCCATCAACTCCATAAGAGGCGGTATGCCTAATATGGATGTGCTTATTTTTATTGGTTCAACCTCGGCTTTTGGTTATAGCTTGGTAGGCACTATCCAAAATTTAGGCGAGAACTATTTGTTTTATGAAACCTGCGCTACCATTATTACTTTGGTTTTGCTGGGTAACGTTTTTGAAAAACGCTCGGTTACGCAAACCACCTCGGCAGTAAAGGACCTGATCAAATTTCAACAGGTAAGCGCTAATCGAATTATCGACGGCACAGTGGAAGTGATCAGCGCGCGTGAGGTAAAACCCGGCGATACATTAATTGTGAATCAAGGCGATAAAATACCTGTGGATGGCGAGATCATATCCGGCAGCGCGTCCGTCGATGAAGCCATGCTGACCGGCGAAAGTGTCCCTATCGACAAAGAAAAATACGATAAAGTAATTGGCGGTACCATCGTGCAAAACGGCACTTTCCATATGTTGGCTACCAAAGTGGGCTCAAACACCATCCTGTCGCAAATCATCGACCTTATGAAAAAGGCGCAAGCCGCCAAACCACCCGTGCAAAAACTGGGCGATAAGGTTGCGGGTATATTTGTGCCGGTGGTATTATTGATATCGCTAATAACTTTCCTTATTACGTATTTCGGCGGCTTTCAGGGCCTGCAAACATCGCTGATGAATGCTATTGCTGTTTTGGTAATATCGTGCCCCTGTGCCATGGGTCTGGCTACGCCAACGGCGGTTATGGTGGGCCTGGGTCGTGCAGCCAAGAACGGCATATTAATTAAAGGCGGCGATACCATTGAAGCTGTAGCCGATACAAAATACGTAGTATTTGATAAAACGGGAACGTTAACCACCGGAAAATTCCATATCCATAACCTAAAATTGGAAGAAGGTATGGATCTGGAAACCGTGAGAGGCATCATCACGGCCATTGAGGAACGCTCAAACCACCCTATTGCCCGCTCGTTGGTAAACGAGTTAAAAACATTACCCCAAACCAAGTTAATACTACGCACGGCGCAGGAAGAAAAAGGCTTGGGCATGCGTGCCGAAGACGTAAATGGTAATAATTACTTTTTAGGTACGGGTAAGGCTACTATTGAAAGCGATTTTAACATCGCCTTGTATAAAAACCAGGTATTACTGGCACAGATAGCTATTGAAGACACCATTAAACCTGAAGCCGCAGGATTAATAGCCAAGCTTAAAGCTATGGATATAATCCCTGTGTTATTAAGCGGCGATAAAGCAAATCGTTGTAAAAAAGTAGCGGATATATTAGGTATTAAAGAGGTACACGCTGAAAAACTGCCTGATGAAAAATTGACTGTTATTGACATCTACAAACAAAAAGGCAAAACCGTAATGATTGGCGACGGCATAAACGATGCCCCTGCCCTAACCAAGGCGGATGTAGGTGTTTCCATGAACGATGCCAGCCAGATCGCTATACAATCGGCCAAAGTGATTTTGTTAAATACCGACCTGCAATCGGTTATCCAGTTCCTGCAGATCAGCAAGCATACGCTGATCACTATTAAACAAAACCTGTTTTGGGCGTTTGCCTATAACGTGGTGGCCATCCCGGTAGCGGCATTAGGCTTTTTAAACCCGATGTGGGGCGCATTTACCATGGCATTCTCGGATGTGGTGGTGATCGGTAATTCATTAAGGTTAAAACGGAAGAAGTTGAATTAGGGTCAATAGTCGATGGACCATAGACCATAGTTTAATTTTGTTTGCTATTTTTGACCATCGACCATGGACTATCGACCATGGACCAAACAAATGATCGAAATTTACACAGATGGTGCATCAAGCGGTAACCCGGGGCCGGGCGGATATGGCGTTATACTGCGTTCGGGCAGTCATTATAAAGAGTTGTCTGAGGGCTTCCGTAAAACCACCAATAACCGTATGGAACTATTGGCTGTTATTAAAGGCCTGGAAGCGCTGAATAAACCTAATCAAAACGTTACTGTATTCTCCGATTCTAAATACGTCATCGATGCCATCGAAAAACGTTGGGTTGACGGCTGGCTTAAAAAAGGCTTTGCCGGCAAAAAAAACAAGGACCTTTGGCTGCGCTATTTAGATATCGCTAAACTCCATAATGTGAAATTCAGCTGGGTTCGCGGCCATAACGGTCACCCCGAAAATGAGCGCTGCGATGAACTGGCGGTTGCTGCATGTAAGAGTAAAGAGTTGCTTATAGATTCAGTATTTGAGGTAGAATCCAGTAAGGCTAATCTTTTTTAAGCATTACAATTCTCAATCACCATATCAAAAATGCTCCGTAGGAACACTGATCTACATCTTACTTCGCCAACTCAATCACCTGAAGATCCTGTATTTTATCACCCTCTACATTAAACCGCATCAGCGTGCGTACCTTTTGCCAGCCCTGCTTGCCCGCTGCACCGGGATTTAAATGCAGGCAACTGATCTTTTTATCATAGATCACCTTTAAGATATGCGAATGCCCGGTTATGAATAATTTAGGGGGATTGGCGTATATCTCCTCACGTATGCGCAGGTCGTACCTGTCCGGGTAACCGCCGATATGCGTCATCCATACATCTAATTCCTCGCATTTAAAGCGCAGGTTTTCGGGATAGGCTTGGCGTATCTCTTTCCCATCGATATTGCCGTATACACCACGCAAAGGCTTAAAAGCGGTGAGTTTGTCTACCAAAGCCATATTCCCGAAATCTCCCGCGTGCCAGATCTCGTCGCAGTTTTCAAAATGTTTAAAAACGGCATCGTCAAGGAAACTGTGGGTATCGGAGAGTAAGCCTATTCTTTTCATTTCGGATGTCGGATGTTCGATTTCGGATTTAGTTTTATTTAAAGATGGTAAAAAAGGGGCTTAATTTATTTTCATAAGCCTTCGAATATTGTTTCTCTTCCTGATAAATAACAAACTCTTCATCAGCTTTTTTAGTGTTATCTAAACCAAAAACCAACATTTCCCTATGCGGGTTTGAATCCGGATAAGATTTAATAGCAATAGCTTTTTGCAGGTAAAGGTTATTTTGCTGCGCGATACTTTTCACCAATTCAGCCGTATCTAAAGGCAATATTAGCCAAAAGGTGCCTGTAGCTGTCAAGTGGTCACTTACCGCTTTTATTAGGTTGTCAAAAAAACCACCATCCGCGTGTTTGGCTGTATTCTTTTTTGCCTCCGGCGATTCCAGCGAATTGATATAAAACGGCGGATTGGAAACCACCAGGTCATACTTTTTTGGCTGATGATTTGAAAAATAGCTTTCAAAGCTATGGGCATATAAAGCTAATTGGTTAGCAAACTTTGAATTTTGAAAATTAGCGCGTGCGGTATGGGCGGCAGTTTTATCTATCTCCACCGCGTCAATCGTCGCGTTAGCAAAACGTTGTGCCAGCATGAGGGCTATTACGCCTGTTCCGGTACCAATATCCAGTATATGTTGGGGTTCATCCGCATCAGCCAAAGCACCCACCAATACCCCATCCGTATTGATCTTCATGGCGCAGCCGGTTTGGTCAATACGGAATTGTTTGAAATGGAACATGGGGGCTAAATTAACAATAAACAACGTGTCATTTCGACGAGGTACGAGGAGAAATCTATACATATGCTACGTAGCGTGTGTATAGATTTCTCGCTATGCTCGAAATGACATTTTTTAAAGACTATTTCTCATACAACTCAATCGGCAACCCATCCGGATCAGCGAAGAAGGTGAAGCGTTTGCCGGTAAATTCATCCACGCGGATATCCTCCACAACAACATCATGACGCTCAATTTCTTGTTTAGTGGCTTCCACATCATCCACCTCAAAAGCTAAATGGCGCAAACCCACTGCCTCAGGGCGGGACGGCCTTGCTGGTGGCCCCGGAAACGAAAAAAGCTCGATCTGGTATTGGTTGCCCACTTCCAGGTCAAGCTTGTAGGATTGTCTCGCTTCGCGATAAACCTCACGAACCGCTTTAAAACCCAGCACCTCCGTATAAAAATGTTTTGACCGTTGATAGTCCGAACAGATAATAGCGATGTGATGTACACGGTTTATTTTAAGCATATAAACTTTCATTACCTATTGTCATTTCGAGCATAGCGAGAAATCTATACATATGCTACGAACGCGTGTATAGATTTCTCCCGCTGGTCGAAATGACAGTTAGTGTAGGGGTCTACTCCCCTAATATCGCATGCAGCACATTATCATACACCAACTTCACATCAGTAATATGCCCGAATGATTCTTCATCTACATGCATATAACCATTGCTAACGGTACCTAACAGGCTAAACTCAACCTCGCTGGTGGCCATCATTTCAATAAAGCGTTCCTGGTCGGCAGGGGTAACACTTACCACTACCCTGCCCTGTGCCTCGCCGAATAAAAAGGCATCCTTACGTATGCTGTTATCCGACGCGATATCAAAACCCAAACCATTTGGCATGGCCGATTCCACCAATGTAATAAACAAACCACCATCAGCTACATCATGGGCGGATTGTACCACTTTGTGTTTGATTAACTCTTTTACCACCTGGTGCATGGCATATTCCTTGTCCAGATCAAAATATGGTGCCGGGGCAGCCAATATTTTATGGTATGATGCTAAGTATTGTGACGACGCGATATCATTAACCGATTCGCCTATCAAATAAACCAGATCATCCGGCTGTTTAAAGTCTGATGTCATGATGTTACTTACATCATCCATTACACCCAGCATACCAATAGTCGGCGTAGGGAAAACCGGGCCATCATCGGTACTTTGATTATAAAAACTTACGTTACCACCCGTAACCGGGGTTTCAAACTTGCGGCAGGCTTCGCCCATACCTTTAATGGCGCCCACAAACTGCCAGTACACTTCGGGTTTGTAAGGGTTACCAAAGTTTAAGCAATTGGTTATAGCCACCGGCTCGCCGCCTGCGCAGGTAATATTACGTGCAGCTTCAGCCACCGCTATAGCCGTACCCTTTTGCGGATCGGCGTATACGTAGCGCGAATTACAGTCAACCGTTAATACAATAGCTTTATCGGTACCAATAACGTTTACTACCGCCGCGTCGCTTGGGCGATTGGTGGTCATGGTAGCCACACCCACCATCGAGTCGTACTGGTCAGTTACCCAACGTTTGCTGGCGATGTTTACATGGCCTATTAAATGCTCTGCCACCTCAATTAAGTTGGCAGGCTCTTTTACGTCTTCTATTTTAAATTTCTGGTTCTCGGCAAAATAAGCAGGCTCGCGGTATTCGCGCTCGTAAACCGGCGCGCCGCCACCCAGTACCAGGTCATCAGCAGGCACATCGGCCACTAATTCGCCGTTTACATAGTATTCTAAGCGTTTGGTATCGGTCACCTCGCCTATGATAGCGCAGTTCAGGTCCCATTTATCAAAAACGGCTTCAACCTCTTTTTCGCGGCCCTTGTGTACTACGATCAGCATACGCTCTTGCGATTCAGACAATAATATCTCGTAAGGCTTCATATTAGCCTGGCGGGTAGGTACCCTGTCCAGCCATATTTTCATACCATGCTCGCCCTTGGCCGACATCTCGGAGTTGGAGCAGATAATACCTGCCGCGCCCATATCCTGCATACCAACAACGGCACCGGTTTTTATAACCTCTAAAGTAGCCTCTAATAATAATTTCTCCTGGAACGGATCACCTACCTGTACCGCAGGCAAATCGTTAACCGAATCTTTGGTAATATCTTTTGACGCGAATGCCGCGCCATGTATACCATCCTTACCCGTTGCGCTGCCCACAATATAAACCGGGTTACCCACACCGTAGGAGGTTGCCGATACCGTTTCGCCGGCTTTTACAATACCTGCCGACATGGCGTTAACCAGCGGGTTAACATTATAGCACTCATCAAAAAACAACTCGCCGCCTACGGTAGCAATACCAAAAGCATTACCATAATGGCTTATGCCTTTTACCACCCCTTTAATTAACCATTTGGTACGGTCCAAATTAGGGTCGCCAAAGCGTAACGAGTTTAGCTGGGCTATAGGGCGTGCACCCATAGTAAATATATCGCGGTTAATACCGCCCACACCTGTAGCCGCGCCCTGGTAAGGCTCCAGTGCCGACGGGTGGTTGTGCGATTCTATTTTAAAGGCGCAGCCAATACCGTCGCCTAAATCAACTAAACCTGCGTTTTCTTCGCCGGCTTTGGCCAGCATGCGCGGGCCATCCTTAGGCAGGGTTTTTAACCAGGTGATAGAGTTTTTGTACGAGCAATGCTCGCTCCACATTACCGAGAAGATAGACAGCTCGGTAAAGTTGGGTATGCGGCCCAATATCTCTTTTATACGTTCAAATTCATCTGCAGTTAAACCTAAGTCTTTAGCGGTTTGTACGGTGGTTAATTCCTGGTGCTCCAATTTTTTGTGTGATTTTATTAAAGATGCCCAAAATTAGCAAAAGTTGGGAAGTTTGAAGATTAAAGATTAAAGATTGGTGGGTAGTGTGAGTAATTAGTTTGAGTTACCCACATGGTCATCCTGAACTTGTCGAAGGATCACTGCTACTGCAACTCTAAACTGCCACTGTAAGGGCGTTGCCTGCGGCCCAGGCTTTCCGCTCATACGGCTGCAGGCATTAGGCGCTGGGCCGGTATCCGCTGCAATCCTTAACGCGACATTTCATTTGAGTTGGCGCACCCGCGTGTTTTGAAAAATTATGTTACACACCCCACGCGTGCGCGAGCAGTGAACATTTATGCATCGAAATCGATACTTTCTTCGTTGACCATAGCTTCATTGAGATTTTCACTAATGGTCAAACTTCTAACGAAGCAAGTTGTCCGCATATGAAAAGCTATCGATTTTCGACGTTCGTCAATAAATCCATTAAAGTCATCTTTTAGCAGAAAATTTAATCCTTCTTCGCTAATGTAATGGGAATTTAAATTATTTATCAAGTGCTTTTTGCCATCTTGACCACCACCATAATGGGTGATAATTTCATTTAAATAATCTGACGGCATTCTATCTCTAATTATTTCTCTATTAGTCTTAGATGTTAACCAAGTTAAATTAAGCACATTGTCAGAACTAAATTCATTTTTCAATATTTTATCTGCTGCTGACTTGTCTCTAATATTTCGCTCTTTCATGATTTTATTTCGAAGTGCGGCTTTCGGAAAAATATGGTGTATGTCACACTCGACATTTTGACCAGGCCCCACAATTTTATCTTCATGGAAATCCTTCGGGGGCAACAAATTAAATAAAGATATTACAGCCTTACCTACCGCACTTGATTTTGAATAATTAAAGTTACATGATATGGTTTCTGACAACCAGGTTGGCATATCTTCTTCAAATGTTGGTGAAGACATCCATTGGCTAATTTCCTTTTTGTCTTTTTGCTGTTTTGCATCTGTTCCCTCACTGTATCTATTTGAAAGACCAGAACCAAAATACCATGCTTTCAATTTCTGAGACCTTAAGATTGAAAGTCGAGCATCTTTCAAAACTTTTACAGGATATGTATTTACAACGAAAGCTAGAATAGAAATTAATGGAGAATAGACTAAATATTCGGTTGTCCCAGTATTTAAAAATGAGCCACAATATTCATCCACATTAGAACACGCTTCTTCTATTTTTAACACGGCGGTATCCCAAAGACTCGTAATATCAATTGGCTTAAGGACTTCAGGTAAAGAAGCTGTTTTGGGCGATTTATTACTTAATAACGCTATAGTATGTAAAATATATCTTTTGGCACTCTCGTCGACAACTTTAACTAATGGAAAACTATCAATTGCCTCGTCGAACATCTGTTTTAGACGTACTGCTTTTGGGTACATCACGGCTACGGTCAAATCAAACGCCCCTAACTCAATTCCAGTAGTATTTATTTTCGTGAAGACTTTACAAACACCTGTTATTCCCATGTATTTCGAGACTACAACTGTAGGTAATTTATAATCGAAATAATTGTCAACTAACGCAGGTAGAGGACCTCCTAAAAACTCTGACCAAGATGCATTGTCCGATATGACCTTTTCAATATTCTCTATCGTTTCTGATAAGTTTAATTTTCTATAATTCTTCTTTTCGTAATTTTTCTCATTTATTATTTGATTGATTGCGTCACGAACTTCATTTAAAGATCGCATAAAAATATTTTTATCTTTTAAGATAGTAAGGGGCATTTTTTTATGCTTGCCTTTAAAATATCTCATTGGATCATCTGCTTTTTTTCCCTTTTTTATATACTCAGATATTTCTAAATGTTGTTCAATCCAATCGTTAATTGCTGTCTTCTCAGACGGCTTTCCGGCTTCTTCCCAGGAATCTTTTATGGGTTGTAAATCTAAATACCAGGTTGATCTAATTGTACCATGTGTAATGTGCGCTAACGATGTTAATCGTTGTTGTCCATCAAGAATTAGGAAATCAGGTGGGTTTTTATCTTCCTCTTCATAGTTCATTATTCGATTTGAGGCAGGTATAATTTCTGAAAAATTTGTCCAAGCCAAAAGAGGCTCTTCTTTATTCATCTCCAAAATTAAGATTGTTCCTATGGGATGGCCAGACAAGACTGATTCAAATAGAGATTTTATATTAACATCTTTCCAAACATAATCTCTTTGAAACTCCGGTAATTGATAATCTCCGTTATAAATAGATTCCAATACTATTGTTAAATTCAGATCCTTCGATTCGGTATTAGATTTCATTAGACTATTTATAAGGTTATCACACAATTATTGAGTAAAGATACAATTGTAAACAATTTATAAAATAGTTAAGGATGGAATGAGAAATATCTTTTAACAAACAATATCCCACAAGTTGATTTGATAGTTTATCGTTATTTTAGATCAAATACTTTTATCTGACCAAACCTCAATGTGCCTGTTTGAACTTCCGCGTTATCTGCATTCAGTGTCCAGCTAATTACGTCGTCTTTCTCAATATTTTCGATATAAATAGGGAAAGATTCCAATGTCATCTGCATACCGGGCAGTAGCGGCTCATTTCTTGGTGGCCCGTATTGTTTAGGTTTTTCCATATTTAGTGTAAAAAATCTAGGACTATTATCATCGGGTACTTCAATCTCATCTCTAACTTTATTGTCAAGTGTAATTTTTTTTAATGTATTTTCTCCTTCATCGCACATGAAATTAACTATACGCTCTGGCAGGGTTAACACGATGTTGATATATGTGGCGTATATCTTCCCTACATTTTGAATGTGCACATTTAAATAACAAAGCAATGGGCTTTGTTGGTGAAGCACCTGTCGACCATTAGGCGCAATCAGTATATTGGGCTTTCTACCAACGTCAAAATGAATTTTGATTTGAGGCGCTTTTTGTCTGTTCATGACATCGCGTATCTCAGAATCATACATCGCTTCTACAGTAAAATTGTGTCGCCGGTAATATTTGAGGTCATTCGCCTGATGTGCGGTTTCTCCTTTGGGTATTTCTAAAACATATACTACATGATCATCCTCAATCGTTACCACATGAATTTTTATTTCAAGTATACGGGGTCTTATTCTGGAATTTAAAATTTGTTCCAACCATTCTTTAGTTATGGCTTTCCGGTCTATTGGATCGATGTTACCAGGCAAATGTTTATTGACCTGATTTTCACGAATGCCATATATCAGTATGCCGCCATTAGCATTGGCAAATGCCGAAACGTCTTTGGTGACTTCGGTCATTTTCTTGTCGTCCCGCTGCAATGCTGCTGCGGCTTTATATTCTAACTCTGCATTTTCTTCTATGCCATTGGCAATTAGTTGCTGTAAATAGTTAGTATCAAACATTGCGATAGGTATATTAATCTTTCCTTCTGAGATTTAGGATAAATTTAACACATAGTTTATTAAATGAAAAACCAAGTTGACTTACGTATGCCCCCCGCTACCGCAAGCGTACCGCTTGTGGAATAAATTGTAATTAATATTTCAAAGAACTGCATCACGCTCCCGATAGCTATCGGGACGAATACATCATCCCGATAGCTATCGGGACGGGGTTTGTACCTATAAATATGGTGACAGTGGTTTGTCAGTAACAAAGCGGGCAAACTCACCTCCGAAGGAGTCCTATGGAGCGGTCTTCACTAAGCCGCTCGACCACCCTCTTTTCCGCAAGCGGGGCAGCGGTTTTTGGCTTGTGCGATTCCCTCCCACCGGGAGGGTGCAGGGAGGGGTTTAGCAAACTATCGAACCCCTTCCTCCTCCTTCCCCAAGGAAGGAATCGCGCTGTCCCTTCCGCTCTTTCCGCCAACGGCGTTGATACGCGCGTTGTCATCCTGAGCCCGTCGAAGGATAGCGGGCAAAGGCCATACCGCACGCACCCTTCGACAAGCTCAGGGTGACACCCTTTTTATTATACTCACCTCCCGATAGCTATCGGGACTAAGCCGCTCGACCGCCCTCTCTTCCGCAAGCGGGGCAGCCGGTTTTAATTCCCAACCTCTATTTTGCAGCCAATTGCATTAACGAGCTTGCCCAGCTTTTTGCCTTTTCTATCTCGCCTTCAACCAGGGGTCCTTTGGTGCCTTTTACATAAAAACCCTGCGGGGGTGCTACCAGGCTTGCACCTGCTTTTACCAATGCTTTGGCAATTTTTTTTGCAGCGTTTCCACTAAAAAAAGAATCGATACGGGTATCAAACGCGGCCACTTTTATACCGGCTAAACTTTGGGGTGCAAGGCCGGTTAAAAATTTAGCTACTTTGGGTGTAGGGCGCCAGGCATTTATGGGGCACCCCACTACAACCAGGTTGGTTTGTAAATTTTTTACGTTCACGTCGTCAACAGCCATACATGGCGTATCGGCGCCCAACGTTTCGGCAATTGCTGCTGCAATACGTTTGGTATTGCCATAGGCAGAATCATATATTACCAGTGCCATATTTTATGAGTTAAATTGGGGGTTAGTTTTTATGTCGTCATAAAATTTAGCCATCGTTACATGAACAAAAGGGACAAACCAAAGAAACCCGATGCCCAATGTAAGCACGCATAATAACGCAAGCAGGAAAAACCTTAAAAACAAGTAAAAGAGTTTCCATTTATAACCGTCCATCATCCTTTTGCTTTGATCAAGTACGGCTTGCGGTTCAAGCGTCGGGTTATCTGCAAGAATATAAAACACCATAGAATAGGACAAAGCGGCTATAATGCCCGGTACGATAAGCAGCAACAGCCAGAGGAATACATATAAAACCATAAGCAGGTAGGTGATCAGCGCGTTGGTAAAAAACCTGAAACCATCAAATATTTGTTCCAACCTGGCTTCCTTTCCCCGCGAAAGTGATAGCGAAAATATAGCGGCCCCGAGCGACATAGGCCCGGCTATTAATAAAGCCACTACCCCTACTTTTTGCATGGCCCCAAAGGAGCACATGATCAAAGTGTATACCAGAAAGGTGCCAATGGCTAATCCCCATTGATCTTTCAGCGACTCCCTGGCTGATCTCATTAATACTACATTTGCTGTTGCCATGATGATTGTTTTTAAACAAAGAAAGGGCATTGGCGCGCCCATAAAAATGATGGGCATCAATTGCGGGGGTGACTGATATCAGCAAAAAACAACTATCAATTGCCTACCTTTTTTGCCCCGGCCCTTATTTTATCAATTGCTGCCGATAGCTGTTGTTTGGTTTTAAACCGTACCCTGGTGATACAGCTTGTTTTTACCGGGCTAAACCCGCAGAATTGAAGAATGGCATTCTTGAGGGTATGTGTGCCTGCAGAACGGTAAGCAAGAAAATACCACAAAAACGGGGCGTCCATGGTAGTTATGATATGCGCGCTTCGGCCTTTGAGCAATTTATCCCAAAAGGGGCCCTTATCATGGTATTTATAGGCAAATCCCGAGTAAAAGCTGCGGTCGAACAGGCCCTTAAGCAATGCGGGTAAACTGCCCCACCAGGTAGGGTACACTACCACAAAATGTTGGGCCCATAATAGCTTTTGCTGAAAGTCCACAAGATTGGGCTCCAGTTCCTGGATCACCTCATACCCTTCATGCAGTATAGGGTCAAACTTTAACTGAGCAATATTAACCAGTTGCACTTGGTTGCCACCCTGCTGCGCACCTTCCTGATAAGCAGTACATATGGCCGAACATAAACTTTCCTGTTTATTGTTGCCATTGAGGATCAAAATTTTCAATGCTTTTTTTATTACAAAAATCGCGTCTGCTTAGGGATGATTTTATTACAGGGCTCATTAAATAAAATGATCGTTGTCATAGGCGGGACTCACCTCCCGATAGCTATCGGGACTAAGCAGCTCGACCACCCTCTCTTCCGCAAGCGGGGCAGCGAGTTATTAGGTTCCAACAACCCTCTTTCCGCCAAAGGCGAAGAGAGGGTCGACGATCCCGATGGCAATCGGGAGACGTCGGGGTGAGTAAATTACTGGCACGTAAATAGCATGTAGTACGATATATACTAAAAACATGCGCGCACCAAACTTCGGCAAACTGAATACAGACAAAATGACCCGGGCCCTGCAAAATGGGCTTAACGCCTTAGCCAAAGGCGGCTTTAAAAAACTGTTTAACCATATTGACCAAACCACCATCAAAAAAGGTGTGGACGAAATGGGGATAAATAAATTCATTAACCACTGCGCGCTGTTGGCGGCGGGCAGCGGCGCGGCATCGGGCGTAGGCGGCCTGGCTACCTTAGTGGTTGGCACCCCGCTGGATATGCTTAACCTGGTGATGCAGCAGTTTAGGGTTACCATGGCCATTAGGTACCATAACACCGGCGTGTACAAAATTAACTTTGTAGAGTGTTTCCGGCTGGTAGCCTCATCCCTAAAAGTGGACGCGGGCGTTACCATCACCAAAACCATTATGGAAAAAGTAGCCGGCAGACTCATGCTTGTTTTCGGCGAAAAAGCTGCCGGGCGGCTGGTGCCTGTTGTTGGCGCTGTAATTGGCGGTACGGCCAATTATATGTTTATTAAACGTGTGGCGGGTAATTTGATGATAGAGCCGGTGAGGGTGTGGGTGTAAATGCTTTGAGTTATTGATTTGCGGAGATATGTATGCCTGGATTATTGCATCCGCCCGCTCATTGCCGCGGAGGCTAGTTCTTTTGTCTTGATACAAAAGAACGAAAAGATCAAGTCAGCAGAGAGGCTTCTTTGCCGCACAGGCCTTTCCCTGCAAATCAGGCAAAACCGGGGGCCGCAAAAATTGCCCCAAGGCGCGCGCAGCCACGCTTCTGCAAATGTTGTATGCCCGCAGCCGCACCGCCCAACCTCGGTTTTCCCTGATTTCGCCCGAAGCTTATCTGCTGACGGCGATTGCTTAATAAGGGCATTTACATCAAACAAAAACGAGATCAAAAGCGGGCAAAGGCCTGCCGGAAAACCGGGCCAGTGTGTTTTGCCTTGCGGGTGGAAGGATTTTTCCGGCTTGATTTTTTGTTACTTTTTCATCAAGGAAAAAGTAATAGGCCTCCGCGGCTATGAGCGGACGATGTTATAATCTGGGAACTTAGCTTATATAGAGATTATTGATGGGTTAATTGTTTTCAATGGAATCAATGAACTCGCTCCGCTCGGTTATCTTCGTTCCTCGCAATGACGTGGTGGATATTTTAGTAATAAAAACATGGTTTACATATTTTTGCGTTAATTTTTATTAAATTATTGATTTTCAATACTTTAACATCAATGTTAACCCAAAATGTGTTAAGTTGTGTAAACCATGATTTGGGCCTTTATTTACTGCTTAGCGCTTTGATCAATTCGGCTTCGTTTTTATGCACTGCTATAAAATTAGGGCCGATAAAATCCTCGTGTTTATATTGGTACTTTCTAAACTCAACCGTTTTAGGAAACAGCTTACCCACCACATAACCGTATGATTCTAACAACTGGTAGTAGTCAATTAACAGGCGTTTGGTAGTAATATTAATATAGCCATACTCAAACTGTATCAACTTAATAACGCCATTTTTAAGCGCGTTCTCAAAGCCTAACAAAGCGTCATACTCCGCTCCTTCCAGGTCGAGTTTTAATAGGAAAACATTTTTAATATCATTTTGAGCCAGGAAGTCGTCACCCTTTACCAGGTCAATTTCAATTGTACCTGTAGCCGTTTGCAAGGTGCTGTTGATATCATACAATGAGGCATGTTCATCACAAGGGAAAATATTGATCACCTTTGTACAATTTTCATTATAAAGCCCTTTATTGATCAGTATATTTTTTGGGTTGCCTGTTAAATGGGCCTCCAGTTTATGATAAGTTTCGGCAACAGGTTCAAAGCTATATACTTTTGCCATCGGACAATAAGTATTCACCAGGTTTGCGTAATTACCAATATTTGCGCCCCCGTCAATGATCAGTTCTGGGTTAAAGCGGGCTATTTTTTTTAATAGGGTCACCTCGCCATTACTCAATGGGTTGTGGTTTCGGTTTTCATATAACCGGTTCATTGAACGCCCAAAACCTGCAAGCGCTTTTGTTACCGCATTATGAGAATTCTGTTTATAGATATTCTTTAAACTTTTATACATTATGTAATGATATCGCCTCTGCTTACATTTTGGGATAAAAAACAAATTTAACCTTTTTTAAACTATTACAATAAAAAAGGCCGAAAGCAATGCTCCCAGCCATTCCTATACATATCGGCTAAAAATTATTCTGTCAGCACAAAATTAAGCGGCAGGGTATATTTAACCCGCACCGGCTGTCCATTTTGCATACCTGGTTTCCATTTTTTAGATAGTTTTAAAACGCGCAATGCTTCCTCATCCATGCCGTAGCCTGCACCCTGGTCAACTTTAACGTTTGATATCTGCCCATCCTTCTCTACTATAAAGCTTACCCAAACTTTACCGCTTTTATTGGCATCGGTTGCCTGGCTGGGATAACGCAGGTTCTTTTCTAAAAATTTCCTCCAACCTGCTTCACCGCCATCAGGTTCGGGCATAACATCTACCCCTGTTTTAGTATATATAATTTCGGGTTTCGGAGCTGCTTCACCCCCACCTGTGCCTGTACTTACAGTTTCGGGAGGTAAGTTTAATGCAATATCAATCCCCGGATCATCAATAGTTTCGGGGCCAACTGCACCAATAATTTTGGTAACATCGGGCGGAGTTTCAATAACCGGCCCTGCGGTAACTACTGGTACTAAAAACTTGGTGGTTTTTACCGGTTTAGCAGCTTCAGGCTGCTTGATCTCTTCTTTTTTTGGTGGAGTAATAATGTGTACTTCCGTCAGTTTTAAAGCATCGGGAGCAATAACCGGTAATACATTAACATGCGGCTTAAAAAGAATGCTGCCTGCAATAAACGCGGCGGCAATGCTTAAAAAGGTAATCACCATGGCCTTAACGGTATTATCGGCAGAGTGTTGCCTTAACTCATAAGCGCCATATTCTTTGTTGCGGTTAGCAAACACAAGCTCGAGCCACTCGGACCTGTGCAAATCAAATTTTGAGATAAGCATAGCGTGAAGTTTTAAGTTTATATACTATATAAACGTTGGCTATGTATCAAATGTTGCGCCCATACCTAAATATTTAGGTAACAAATTTATCATATAAAAAAGCCACCCTAACAGGCGGCTTTTTTAAACAAGTTCAGTCAATTTATTTATTGTTTTATTAGCATTCCTTTATTAGAAAGCATATACAGCAGCTAACACAAATTGTGAAGCAGATTTAGTTGCTACACCACTACCTTTTGTAAAGGCTGAAGTAGGCAGGTCGCTGTTTGTATCAAATCTAACCTCAGGTATTAAAGTTAAAGGGCCTGATTTGATATTTGCAGTTGCTGTTAATGAAGTTACTGATTTACCAGGAGCCGGGCCAAATGTTGCCAAAGTACCAGTTTTAGTTTTAAAGTACTCGCCTCTTAAACCAAAAGTAACCGCATCTGATACTGCTAATTGAGGATATAACGCGATACCTGTGTAACCACCTGTACCGGCACCGTTTGACGCAGTATAATCAGCAGCATTTAAGCCTAATTTAAACGCGTCACTAATTTGGTAAGCTGTTGTTAAATCAACAATTGTACCTGAAGTAGCAGTTTTGTTGCTACCTGACAACACGTTAATATAAGCTGTCCAGCCTTCAACCGGTGCAACCATTAATTGTGCGCCAAATAAACCTATGTTGTTAACAGCTTTGTACACGTTCCACTGATCGTTAAATGCACCTACCATTAAGCTGGCTTTATCTGAGAATAAGAAAGTTGCTTTAACACCCGCGTTTTGGAACGGACCGTTAGTGAACATGTAAGAAGTTGAATAGTTAAAGTTGCCCGCGGCATTAATTACTTCGTATCCAACAAAAGTACCCATATAACCACCTGTTAAGTTAAAGCTTTCGGTTACATCATAAGATACATATAAGTTTTGGATGTGGTTGGTAGGAATTGGTAAAGACTGATCACTACGAGGACCAAAAGATACTTCACCTACAAATGATGCTTTTCCTACTTTTTTCTTCAAAGCAAGGTCAACCATACCTATTGAAAATGAGTTATGGTCACTTGCAAAACTGGTTGGAATGTTGCTGTGTCCAGAAAAGTCATACTTATAATAAGCATCAACCGACCCAGTAATAGTTAACGGCGGATCAGATTTAGCAGCGTCTTGTGCAGTAGCTTTAAAAGTTAGTGCACTTACGGCGATTAGTGATAATAGTAAGATTTTTTTCATGAGTTTGGATTTGATTGATATGGTTAATTATTTATTGTTTACGTTTTTAATTATTCAATTAAATGTTTTTAAAGGTTAATTAGCGCGCTTTTTAATTAATCAGTTAAACTTTTGCAACATTTTGATAAATATTTATCATTGTTATCATACAAACGATGTATTTGTTATAACTTTCGTAAAATTAGACATGATTTTTAACAAAACAAAATATTTATTTGATTTTTTTCAACAATATTCTAATTTTTTTCAAAAAACATCAACAAAAGCTATAAATATTAGTTTTTAAATTCAATAAAAGTTAATAAAAGTTAATTTATTTCTAATTTGCTTATAAAAAATGAACTAAACCATCGTATAAATCATATAACTAAAAGAATTAGGAGCTTTTATTTGAAATAACAATTAAAAAAAATAAATAACGAGAGTTTTTACAGGATAAATGGAGTTATTATTTAAACAGCGGATATCAGCAATATAAAAATGTTGCTTTTTGAGCTTGGTAATGTATTAAGCTATTTACTTTAAAATATTGCTCATATTTTAAAGTATAATCTTATTTTTGAGGTAAATCCTATTATATATTATATAAATCATGCCTAATATTAGATTTCAAGCCCTTCAGGCGGTACAAAACCGAACAATTCCTGAAATAAAGACCCCTTCTGCAAAAATTTCTGATTATTTTAACGCTAATGTTTTCGATAATAAGAAAATGAAGGAGTACCTTTCAAAAGAGGCACATCAGGGAATTATCAACTCTATTGAAAAAGGCGAACCTATCCCACGCGATATGGCCGAGCAGGTAGCATCGGCTATGAAAGCCTGGGCAATGGGCAAAGGCGCTACACATTATACACACTGGTTTCAACCGCTAACCGGCACTACTGCCGAAAAGCACGATTCGTTTTTTGAGCCTACCATTGATGGTGGCGCTATTGAAGTATTCTCTGGCGACGCGTTAGCGCAACAAGAGCCTGATGCATCAAGTTTCCCCAGCGGTGGTATACGTAATACCTTCGAAGCCCGCGGTTACACTGCATGGGATCCATCATCACCTGCATTTATAATGGCCCGTACTTTATGTATCCCTACTGTGTTTGTATCATACACCGGCGAAGCTTTGGATTATAAAGTGCCGTTATTAAAGGCCGTATCTGCACTGGATAAAGCTGCTGTTGATGTATGTCATTATTTTGATAAAAGCATTGAAAAAGTAAATGCCTCATTAGGTATTGAACAGGAATATTTTTTAGTTGACATTGCCTTATTTAACGCGCGCCCCGATATGCATTTAACCGGGCGCACGCTTTTTGGACACATGTCTGCCAAGAACCAACAGTTAGAGGATCATTATTTTGGTTCGATACCTGCACGCGCCTATGCCTTTATGCAGGATATGGAAACCGAAGCTTTACAATTAGGCATACCATTAAAAACACGCCACAACGAGGTTGCGCCTTCGCAATTTGAGTGTGCTCCTATTTATGAAGAAATAAACCTGGCTATTGACCACAACCAACTATTAATGGATTTGATGGACAGGGTTGCCAAACGCCATAACTTCAAAGTGTTATTGCATGAAAAACCTTATGCGGGCATCAATGGGTCAGGCAAGCATAATAACTGGTCAATGATTACCAATACCGGTAAAAACTTATTATCGCCGGGCAAAACGCCGAAAAACAACCTGATGTTTTTAACCTTCTTTGTAAATACTATCAAAGCAGTTTATGAACATGCTGATCTGTTAAGGGCTTCAATAGCGTCAGTTAATAACGACCACCGTTTAGGCGCTAATGAGGCACCGCCGGCTATCATATCCATATTTTTAGGCAGTCAGTTAAGCGAAGTATTAGATGAGATCGAAACTTCACGCATAAGCAAAAAAATAAAAGACGACGCGTTGTTATGGCAGGGTATTCCTAAAATACCGCAAATATTAAAGGATAATACCGACCGTAACCGTACATCGCCATTTGCCTTTACTGGTAACAAGTTTGAATTGCGTGCGGTAGGCTCGTCAGCCAACTCGGCCAGCCCTATGACTATTTTGAACCTGATAGTTGCTGATCAATTAAAGAAATTTAAAACTGATGTTGACAAACTGATCAGGAAAGGCGAAAAGAAAGATGTTGCTTTACTAATAGTTATCAAAAAATATATCAAAGAAACAAAAGCCATCCGTTTTGAAGGTAATGGTTATAGCGCGGAGTGGGAAAAAGAGGCCGAGGCCAGGGGATTGGCAAATATTAAAACCACCCCTAAAGCACTTGATGCTTTTACTTCAGAAAAAAGCGACATCCTGTTTGCTGATACTTCGGTTTTTACTAAGCGTGAAATACGAGCCCGCCATGAGATATTATTAGATGCCTTTTATAAAAAACTGCAAATAGAGTCGCGCGTATTAGGCGAAATGGCCACAAACTTAATTTTGCCGGCGTCCATACAGTATCAAACCCAACTGGTAAACAGCGTTAAAGGTTTAAAGGAAATTGGTTTCCCTGAAACAGCTTATAAAGCCCAAATGGCAATTATCACCAAAATATCTGAGCACATTAATGCTGTTAAAGAAAACGTGGAGGCAATGATACAGGAACGTAAAAAATCAAATGTCATTGAGGACCTGCGTGAAAAAGCTATAAGTTATGATGAAAACGTTAAGCCATTTTTTCAGCCTATTCGCTATCATGCAGATAAACTGGAGCAACTGGTTGACGATTCGCTTTGGCCGCTACCTAAGTTCCGCGAATTGTTATTTATATAACTACAAAGGTCCCCTAAACATGGGGACCTTTGTTATTTTTAAATCAGTTCTTTCTTCTCCTGCTCTTTCTTTTCTTCCTCTTCCAGGTCTCGTATATAATTCATTTTTAAATTATCGTAAAATGAATGCTTGTCAACCAACATAGCAACCAGGCTCGCTACCGTTCCTGCTAATATCAGATGGAAGATAACGTTATGCCTATCGGTCATTTCTAACACCAATATGGTTGACGTAAAAGGAGAACGTGTTACGCCTGTAAGAAAGCCAACCATGCCTGCCAATACCAATAAATTGGTATTAGTTTCGGATAGTTGAAACCAACCCGACACCAGTGAACCAATACTGGCACCTGCGCCCAATGCCGGTGCAAATATCCCCCCTGCTGCGCCGGTGGTAAACGAAAGCATAGGTCCCAGTATGCGTAGTAAAGGCATATACCAATCTAAATGTTTATTTTGAGTAAATAATATTTGCTGCATTTGTTCCTTACCCGAACCCATTATACCATAATTTAAAAAACAGGCTAGCACTACCATTATGAGGGCACATACCACTATATATAACACGTGGTGATAATTTAACTTAAACTTTGCTTTCCAGGTCATTAACCTTAATATTAGTTTTGACATAACACTGCCCGCCAAACCTGATAGTACAGCAACCAATATCACCCCTAAAAATATAAGGCTGTGTAAATTATTTACCAATGGGTATCCTAAATAAAGATAGGGCCCAAGCATTCCCTGTGCGGTTAAACCAGCAATAATCACTGATGAAAATATAGCTGTCTTAAAATAACTAAAATGCGTTTTTGTTAATTCTTCAATGGCAAAAACAATCCCACCTAATGGTGTATTAAAGGCAGCTGCAAGTCCCGCGGCAGCCCCGGTTATTATCATACTGCTTTTAGCCAGTTTGGGCCACCACTCAGGCAACAAACTGTTTATTCTTTTGTATATAGATGCGGCAATTTGTATTGTTGGCCCCTCTCTTCCTATTGCACCGCCGCCAATGGCCATAATTAAGCTCGACAGCATTTTTACAACAATTACCCTGATACTTAAAAGTTTACTCACTTTTTTATCAGAATTTGGATTTGATATTTCAATGGCAGCCATAACTTGTGGTATACCACTACCCCGTGCATACGGCGAAAAATGTTTTACCAACAACCAGGATCCTACAAAGCAAACAGGAGTTAAAACAAACAGCCACCATTTGTGCTGATTAAAAACAAACGTGGTTAGGTTTTCGGCTAATAAAAAAAGGCGGGTATAAATTACCGCCACCAATCCTGTTATTACTGATGCGATCCAAAAAGGGATAGCCTGCAGCATATTCTTTTTCCATTCTTCGTTTCTTACCCTATCAAAAGATTTTTTTAAATAAGTCCGGGTTGATGAAATAGTGGCTTTTATCATGAAATGTTATACGGAGGTGTTTTGCAAAAGTAACTACTTTAATGTTTAAAAACAGTATTAAGCATTATATTTGGGCCATGATTTCTTCGCAACGTTATGATCAAAGAGGTGTATCAGCCTCAAAAGATGATGTACATAATGCTATAAAAAATATCGACAAAGGTATATTCCCAAAAGCTTTTTGTAAAATAGTGCCTGATATATTAACCAACGATTCAGCGTATTGTAATATTATGCATGCCGATGGTGCGGGTACAAAATCATCATTAGCTTATACGTATTGGAAAGAAACTGGTGATCTGTCTGTATGGCGCGGAATTGCCCAGGATGCTATAATTATGAATTTGGATGACCTGCTTTGTGTGGGCGCTACTGATAATATCTTATTATCATCAACTATTGGCCGCAACAAAAACCTGATACCGGGTGAGGTTATTGCAGCCATTATAAATGGCACTGAAGAAATTTTAAGCGAATTACGCGATGCAGGAGTAGGTATTTATTCAACAGGTGGCGAAACTGCCGACGTAGGTGACCTTGTACGCACTATTATAGTAGACTCTACCGTTACCTGCCGAATGAAACGAAGTGACGTTATATCAAACGACAGAATAGTACCGGGCGATGTTATTGTGGGATTGTCTTCTTATGGACAGGCTACCTATGAAAAAGAATACAACGGCGGCATGGGTTCAAACGGGTTAACATCTGCCCGCCATGATGTATTTAATAAAACCATTGCCGATAAATATCCCGAAAGTTATGATGCCGGTATTCCCTATGACCTGGTATTTTCGGGTTCAAAAAAATTAACCGACCAAATGGATATTGGCGAAGGAAAAACTGTTACCGCTGGTAAATTGGTATTATCGGCCACACGCACCTACGCCCCTATCATTAAAACTATTTTAGACAGCTATCGTAGCCAGATACATGGCATGGTACACTGCAGCGGTGGCGCGCAAACCAAGGTGTTACATTTTGTAGATAGTCTTCACATCATCAAAAACAACCTGTTCCCTATTCCGCCATTATTTAAGCTGATACAGGAAGAGTCAAGTACCAGCTGGCATGAAATGTATAAGGTGTTTAACATGGGGCACCGCATGGAACTTTATGTACCCCGGCAAATTGCTGATGATATTATTAAAATATCCCAAAATTTTGGTGTTGACGCGCAGATAATAGGCTATGTTGAGGCTGCCGATAAAAAACAAGTGACCATTACCTCACCGTATGGCGAGTTTGTTTACAATTAATAAAAACTTACCCCATAAAAAAAGTCTCCCGAAAATTCGGGAGACTTTTTTATAAGAATATTGGAGATTATCTTACTCCAAATATTTTAACCAGATCAACAACCTGTGTCATTGACAATCCTTCATCAAATGATTCAGTTGCTGCATTTATAGAAATATTTCCGCCTACACCTGCTAAATTGGTAATAGTTACCCCACCTTGTGATACATTGTCTTCGCCTGCATAATTGCCGGCTACTTGTGGAATACCTGTATCATTTGCTCCGGTTATCCAAGGTTTAATAGATGCTCCACGAGCACGACGTATCTGACGTACAGCTGACGCATGGCGCGCCTCTACCGAGTGAATATTTAAAGCTGCAGTTAAAACAACCTGGTTGCCTAATAAGTTGGCAGCTTGCCCTTTGTATGCACGCACACCTGTATCTTCAAATGCTTGAGCTACTGCTAAATAAGTATTTGAATCAGTTAAAACAGTTGTAAACGGACCTGTATTAGTAACAGTATTAGTAGTAGTATTAAAACCACCTGTAAAATCATAGGCGCCATTTTGGCCTTGTGATGTTTGTGCAACAGCATTAGCACCTAAAATACCTTTTAAAAAGTTTACATGTGCATTTTCATGGCCCTGTATAGTAACCAAATATGCTTTCTCTGCAGGAGAAAAAGTTAAAGTATTTGATGCTACGCCTGCATTATAAAAGGCGGCTTCCAAATACTCTAATTTTAAAGCATAGTTTAATACATCATTAACAGCTACTGTGGCTGTTTGGCCGTAAGCCTTTTTAAATAAAGTACTAAATGCCATAGGCAAAGCAGCCAACGCTACTTTTGAACCAAAGCTCGTGATGTTTTTAATAGCAGCACGGCGCGGGCTGATCCTGTCTTGAAATTCCGGATCAACCGTATTTATTTCTTCAATTATATTTAATAAGTTCATGTCGTTATAAATTAAAATGATACATAGCCATAGTTAGACGCGTTTACCTTAGTTTTAAGGAAAGTGTTTGCTGTAGCCAATACTTCGGCAATGGTTTTTTGTTTATCTAAACCATTAGCATCCAAAATAGTGGTGTCGGCAAAACTGCCCGGGTTAACTAAATTACGTATATACGCCGCGTGCCTCGCTTCAACTGATACAATTTTACCTGCTAAAGTTAAATAGCCTGCATCTTTAATTAAATAACCTGCACCATTATAAGCAGCTACTCCTAAATCTTCAAAGGCTTGCGCAGTAGCTAAAACTTTGGTCCTGCTTGAAAAGTCTATTGAACTAAAGTCGGGCGTTAATGCTTGTATAGCATTTGTTGCTAAAGCTGCTTTAAAAAATTCGCGGTGTGCTATTTCATGATCCCGGATGTCGGTTAATAACGAGGTTTCGGCAGATGTTATTCCGCTAAATGGAGTAGCTGCTACCTGGATGTAAAATGCTGCTTCAAGTTGCTCTAAGGCATAAGCATAATTTAAAATTGCCAGGTCGCCATTTGCACCGATATCAATTCCGGTCATGGGTTCAGGCCCTTTGTCTTTCCGGCACGATGCCACTCCTAATACACCCAGACCGGCGACTCCGGCACCTGCGTAGCGCAAAAACGACCTTCTGGCCATGTTTGGGCTTTGTTGTTCAATTTGTGTTTCTGTTTTCATAAGTAAATTAGTAAATAGATGATAGAATAATTATCAATAGGTTTGATGTTATCTACGTAATATATCAAGTATGGATTTTAATTATTAGATTTTTGTAACTTCTTTTAGGAATAGTAGGCTTGGATTTATTAATTTAAAGCCTTTAAAAATCCTTTTATATAAAATGTTTTGCAAAATTACTATGTTAATTATTTGATATATTAAACGCTTTGGTTAATTAATTATATTATACATTAAAAAATTTATTATAATAGTTACATAAATACTTTCCATATAGTTTTGCTTTTTTTATAACTACTTACAACCAGTCAGAATATCGCAATGATTGAAACTCCCGAATTATACATTGAGGCATTAATTTTTGCTTCGGAACAAGGCATTCGAATAGAAGAAATAATTTATTGTTTGCAAGCTACTGCCGAACGTGATTTTACAGCGGATGAAATAAAAAGCTATTTAAAACAAATACAGCAAAAATACAGCCACGACAATTTTGCCATTGAATTGGTTAATATCAGCAATGGCTATCAATTTTTAACCAAAAAAAACTACCATCCTGTTATTAGTTTATTGCAACTACAACGCTCAAAAAAGAAATTGAGCCAGGCCGCTTTAGAAACTTTGGCTATTATAGCCTATAAGCAACCTGTGACTAAAACCGATGTGGAACAAATACGCGGCGTAAATTGCGATTATTCGATACAAAAGCTGCTTGAAAAGGAATTAATTACCATAACTGGAAAGTCTGAAAGTGTTGGAAAACCTATTTTATATGGAACAAGCTCACTTTTTATGGATTATTTTGGCATAAATAGCATACAAGAATTGCCTCATATTAAAGAACTTACAGATAACTCTGTTTCTATTGGAGAACAACAAGAATAATTTTGAAAATGATTTTTTTAAATAAAAATGATTTTAATTATTTTTACTAATGAAACAGATATAGGATATATTAGTACCCTATATCAAATACTAAAAGATTTAAATAAAAATTACCGGAATGGGAACGCCAAAAAAACCTGACAACAAGAAGCTACCTTCTAAAAGTACAGAAGATGATGACGATGACGATTTGGATTTAACGACCGAAAAAGAAGTTGAAGAAGATGAAGATGATTTTGACGGGCCGTTAGATGACGACTTGGGCTTCAATGACTTTGACGATGACGACGACGATGATTATTAATTTTTATTAATAATCATGATTCATATATAAGCATTCAGCATAACGCTGGATGCTTTTTTTATATTTGATAGTATATGGTAATAACCGAAGTTAAAGATAAAACCGAACGAAAAGCATTTTTAGATACAGCCCGTATAATTTATAAGAACGATGATAATTGGGTTTGTCCGCTTGATAATGATATTGAAGCTGTTTTTGATCCGCTCAAGAATAACTTTCATCAATTTGGTAAATGCACACGCTGGATATTAAAAGATGACAAAGGCCGGCTTATAGGCCGTGTTGCGGCATTTATAAACAATAAAAAGGCCTTTAATTATGAGCAACCTACCGGTGGCATGGGCTTTTTTGAATGTATAGAAGATGAAAAGGCCGCTTTTTTATTATTTGATACGGCTAAAAACTGGTTGAAAGAAAATGGCATGCAAGCCATGGATGGCCCAATAAACTTTGGCGAGAACGACACCTTTTGGGGCTTATTAGCCGAAGGGTTCACCCCTCCCTCCTACGGTATGAACTACAACCCGCCTTATTATAAAGCTTTTTTTGATAACTATGGTTTTACAACCCAATATGAGCAAATAACTAATCACCTGGATATTACCAAGCCATTTCCTGAGAGATTTTATAAGATAGCTAAATGGGTTACACAAAAACCGGGATATGAGTTTAAGCATCTAAGCGTAAAAGAGATAGACAAGTTTGCCGCCGATTTTATTGAAATATATAATGATGCCTGGGCCGATTTTGAAAACTTTGTGCCCATTACTTATGATACCATTTTAGAGAGCTTCAATAAAATGAAAACCATAATGGACGAGAATATGATTGGCTTTGCCTATGTAAATGGCGAGCCGGCATCGTTCAATATCATTTTGCCGGATGCCAATCAAATGATAAAGCCGTTAAATGGAAAGTTGGATTTGATAGGTAAACTCAAATTTTTATACTATCGGTGGAAAGGAGTTACACGTATGCGGGGTATTGTAATGGGTACCAAAAAGAAGTTTCAAAAACATGGTTTAGAGTCGGGCTTATTTATAAAGTTGGGCGAATATGTATTACCGCTTAATCAATACGACACCCTGGAACTATCATGGGTAGGAGATTTTAACGACAAGATGATGGGACTACATGAGAGTATGGGTGCAGTATTTGCCAATAAGCATTTAACCATGCGCTACATCTTTAAATAAAAAACGCCCCTTTAATAAGGAGCATTTTTTATTATGCAGTTGCTCTGTTATGCCTTAACTCTTCAAAAAGTTCAATTACTTTCTTTTGCAGATCAATGATCTCAGTTTCTCTGTCGGTCAATTTTTTATTAACTACTTCCAGTTCGTTAACAAACTTTTTATCTTGCTCCAAATCGTTAAATGTAAGTAGTTGAACGACTGACATTTCAAATAAATTAGATATCTGCTCCAGTCTTGATAAATTGATATCAGTTATGCCTGTTTCAATTTTAGAGAAGGCCGGTATAGAAATATCTAATCTTTTCGCAACATCCTCCTGGCTCCATCCTTTTTGATGACGTAACAATCTGATTTTTTTTCCTAAGGTTTTCATTCGTATAAATAGTTTGTGATATAGGGGTTTCTCTATAGTTAATAAAGTTACTATTATTTTTAAATCAAAGCTAATTATTTAATAATTTATTTGTCATATCTATCAAATTTATACCGCCAAAATTTCCTGAACTCATCATTAACAGGTTACTATCACTCATGTTAATGCTTTCAATATGTTTTAAAAGCTCCTGCGGATCATCAAAAAATAAAAGATCATCCTTCAAAAAAGCGGCCTTAACTGTTTCGGCAGGATAAGGTTCCATCTTCTTCTGCACAAATGTTTTTTTATCAATTAATACGATGGCGCTATCTGCCTCATCCATTGTACCGGCATACTCCGCAAGGAAATCCTTGTTTAAACTACTAAAAGTATGTAACTCAATACAGGCAATCAATTTCCTGTTAGGAAATTGTGTTTTTACCGCGTTAATAGTGGCTTTTAATTTAGACGGCGAATGCGCAAAATCCTTAAAGATATGCGTAGTTGCAGTTTTGCCCAGCAGTTCCAACCGCCTTGCTGCTCCTTTAAAGCTGGTAATATGTTTATAAAAATCTGCTGTTATAATACCCAAAGCTTCACAAACCAGGCGGGCGGCTTCCATATTTAGCAGGTTGTGTTCGCCAAAAACCTGTAATGGATATTTTTTGTCGCCACTTAATATAGTGGTTACGCCATCTTCAATAATGTATTGCGGTAAGATATAAGGTATTTTAGGAATAGCGGTCTTATTTTTAGTTACCATTGTATTCAAAACATCATCCGTTTGGCTGTATATTAAACGGCCGTTAGGTTGAATGGTATTTACAAAAAGTTCAAACTGCTCAATATAATTATCAAACGTAGGGAACACGTTAATATGATCCCAGGCAATACCGCTAATTACGCCAATATCAGCTTTGTATAAATGAAATTTGGGCCGCCTGTCTATCGGCGAAGCCAGATACTCATCACCCTCAATAATAATAACCGGGGCGTCATGAGTTAGGCCCACCATGGTTTCAAAACCTTCTAACTGTGCGCCAACCAAATAATCAAAAGCTTTGCCTGCCGATTGCAGCACATGCAAAATCATAGAAGTAATAGTAGTTTTACCATGGCTACCCCCTATTACTACCCTAAGTTTGTCCTTTGATTGCTCATAAATATATTCAGGATATGAATATACTTTAATACCCAGTTCCTGCGCCTTTAACAGCTCCGGGTTGTCAATTCGGGCGTGCATTCCTAAAATTATCGCGTCAATATCAGTGGTGATTTTTTCCGGGTACCAGCCTTGCTCCTGTGGCAGTAAGCCATATTTATTTAACCGCGAAGCAGATGGTTCAAATATAACGTCATCAGAACCTGTTACGTTAAACCCTTTTTTTTGTAAAGCGATAGCTAAATTGTGCATTGCCGCACCACCAATAGCTATAAAATGTACCCTCATTTAATTAATTTATGATATGCAATTTTAAATAAAAAAGGCGCGATATATTGCGTCTTTACTTTACAAATTTTGCAGCCACCCATTCTTTGTCCTTTTTATGGGTGATGTATTTTAAACCGTGTTTACGGGCTTCGTCGGTAATAATATCCAGGTCAGGGGTTTCATAAAAACCGCTAAAGTATATCTCGCCGCCGGGTTTTAAAACTTCGCTATAACGCTGCATCTGATCTAATAAAATATTGCGATTTATATTGGCTAATATAATATCGTATTGCTCATCAGGAATAACCTCTTTTGAACCGCAGATAGATTTGATATTGGTGATATTGTTAAGCGCTGCATTTTCAATAATGCTTTCATAACATATCGGGTCGTAATCAATAGCGGTGATATCAATGGCGCCAAGTTGTGCAGCCATGATAGCTAATATACCGGTACCTGCCCCCATATCCAATACCTTTTTCCCGGCAAAGTCATTCTCCAGTATCAACTGCAGCATCATGGCTGTAGTTTGGTGATGGCCGGTTCCAAAGGCCATTTTAGGGTCAATAACTATCTCGTACTTAAACTCGGGCTGTTGCTCATGAAAGGTAGCGCGCACCAATAACTGATTACCGATAGTTATCGGCTCAAAATTACTTTCCCATAGCTTGTTCCAGTTTTTATGCGGGATAAGGGTAACATCATAACTAAAGGTGAACATATCCCGATAAACAGACAATGTTTCATCCAGCAAATCCTGGTCAAAATCAGCGTAAGGAATATAGGCCTTAAAACCCAGGTCAACCTCCTCAAAAGTATCAAAACCTATCTCGCCCAAAGCATTGATCAGCAGGTCCTGCTGGTAATCTTCGGTAGTTATGGTAGTGAATAGTAATTCGTAGTAGTTCATTAGACTAATTGAACGCCTTAACGATATCCGTAAAATCGCGCGATTTTAAAGATGCACCACCAATTAATCCACCATCAATATCTGCCTGTGCAAAAAGCTCTGCCGCGTTTTTAGGGTTACAGCTACCGCCGTATAAAATGGTAGTATTATCAGCTACTTGCTGGTTGTATTTAGCAGCAATTTCCTTACGGATGAAAGCGTGAATTTCTTGTGCCTGATCAGATGTTGCAGTTACCCCTGTACCGATGGCCCAAACCGGCTCGTAAGCTATAACCAGTTTGCTAAACTGCGTTGCATCCAAATGGAAAATACCTTCAACCAACTGGCTTTTAATCACATCAAAATGGGTATTAGCTTCGCGCTCCTGCAAGGTTTCACCTATGCAGAAGATCGGTTTTAAGTCGTTAGCTAAAACAGTATCAGTTTTTTTGGCTAAAAGCTCATTGGTTTCGCCAAAATATTGGCGACGTTCCGAGTGGCCCAATATAACGTAGGCAGCACCTACCGATTTGATCATCTTAGCCGATATTTCACCGGTATAAGCACCAGACTCGGCCTGGTGGGCATTTTGCGCGCCTAAGCTGATGCGATTTTGCCCTTTGGCCAATTGCACTAAGCTATGTATGTGTATAAACGGACTGCAAATTACAGCTTCCTGTGTGCCGGTTACTTCGTCGTTTATCATGTTGATCACTTCAGAAAAAACACTTAATCCCTCGTTATAATCCAGGTTCATTTTCCAGTTTCCGGCTACTATTTTTTTTCTCATCTTTTAAGTTGATTTGTTGATTGGGTTTATTAGGTTGATTGAGTTTGTCAATGGCTGAACTTAATCAACCACTCACTTAATCAACCGAATAAACTCCTATATTCTTCTGTTAATTCAAATACCTTTTTCAGTATATCCCGTTCATCCTGATCGAAAACACGGTCACGACGAGGGTAAACTTTATCAGCAGTTTCAAACATTTTCTGTAGCGAGTAGGTCTCAAAACCCTGCGCGCCGCCCCAGGCAAAATCGGCTACAAAATTATTGGGGTAGCCGCCGCCAAATACGTTGGCACTTACCCCGACTACTGTACCTGTGTTAAACATGGTATTTATACCACATTTGGCATGATCGCCCATTATTAAGCCACAGAACTGCAGACCTGTTTTACGGAAATGCCCACTGGCGTAATCCCATAGTTTAACCTCGGCGTAGTTATTTTTCAGGTTAGAGTTATTACTATCCGCACCAATATTGCACCACTCGCCCAATACTGAATTACCTAAAAAGCCGTCATGGCCTTTAGATGAATAACCCCATATTACCGTATTACTGATCTCGCCACCAACCCTTGAGTACGGGCCGACGGTAGTAGCACCGTATATCTTCGCTCCCATCTTCACCTGCGAATGCTCGCATAAAGCAAATGCCCCACGTATGTTGGTACCTTCCCAAACCTCGCTATTCTTGCCCAAATAAATAGGGCCGTTAGTGGTGTTAAAAGTGGAGCATTCGGCAACAACACCCTCTTCGGCAAAAAAATCAGTGCCTATAATGGTATTGGTGTTACTAATGGCTGCACTGGTGCGCCCTTGTGTTAGCAACTTAAAATCTTTACGCAGCTCAATGTCATTATTCTTAAAAATATCTTCGGGATGTTTAATAACTACAATGGGATGCTCATATTCAATTATCCTATCCGGCTTGGTATGGGTATCAAACTCATGCGATTGACAGCCCTTAACTGCTACCAGCAAATAACCAAATTTCAATGCCTCGCCATCTTCCAACTGGTTAATAGCAACAACCAAATCCTCATCCGGGCAAACCGAACCGTTAATAAATATATTATCGGCAGTATAATTAACCGGAAATTTTACCTGCAAATACGGCTGGGTATAAAAGGAATAGTCGGTATTTAAATGCCTGGCCCACTTTTCGGCAATGGTTAAAATACCAATGCGCAAGTCGGCAACGGGCCTGGTGTAGGTTAAGGGCAGTAAGGTTTTGTGCGCGTTATCGTCAAACAGGATAATTGCCATAGCACAAAAATAAAAAAAGTCCCGACTGCAAAGCCGGGACTTGTAAATATTTTATTAACACCAGTTTAGTTTTTGTTGTAACGGGTGCGGAATTTATCGATACGACCAGCAGTATCAACCAGTTTCATTTTACCGGTATAGAAAGGGTGTGATGTATGAGAAATCTCTAATTTTACTAATGGATATTCGTTGCCATCTTCCCATTTTACTGATTCACGGGTTTCGATGCATGATTTAGTGATAAAAGAATAGTCGTTTGACATATCTTTAAATACTACTAATCTATAGTTTGATGGGTGCAGATCTTTTTTCATTGCTATACTTTACTTCTTATAAAAGAGGTGCAAATGTAATAATTTAATTCAAAAGTTAAAAGTCAAAAATACTTTTTTTGAGATTAGTGATTGGAGGTTAGAGATTAGTTGTTAATATGGGGTATAATTTTATTAAAATTCGACAGAGTTAAACCTCCTGCACCAAATCCACCAACACCCCACCAGCACCTTTAGGGTGAACAAAGTAGACCGACTTATTATCTGCGCCTATTTAAAGCTCCACTTTGTTCATGTCCAAATATTGTAAATTATTAGGTTAATATGACCAATTTAGCTTATATTGAATGATTTTAAATAAAAAGTTTGTCTATCTTTGTACTATTAATATATTTAAGTATGAATATCCCTATTTACCTTGATAACAACGCCACCACACCCATGGATCCACGGGTACTGGAAGCCATGTTGCCTTACTTTACTGATAAGTTTGGTAATGCCGCCAGCCGTAACCATCCATTTGGTTGGGTAGCCGAAGAAGGTGTTGATTATGCACGCGAGCAGGTTGCCAAATTAATTGGCGCCAGCGAAAAAGAGATCATTTTCACATCAGGCGCAACCGAGTCGGACAACCTGGCTATTAAAGGTGTGTTTGAAATGTATAAAGAAAAAGGTAACCACATTATAACTACCGTTACCGAACATAAAGCTGTATTAGACGCGTGTAAACACGTTGAAAAAATGGGCGGCCGTGTTACTTATCTTCCGGTTAAAGAAGATGGTTTACTGGACCTTGCCGTTTTAGAAGCTGCTATGACTCCTGAAACCATTTTGGTATCAGTTATGTATGGTAACAACGAAATTGGCGTTATACAGCCTATAAAAGAAATATCAGCCATTGCACACAAACATGGCGCGCTGTTTATGACAGACGCTGTACAGGCAGTTGGTAAAATACCTGTTGATGTTAATGCTGATGGTATTGATTTATTGGCTTTATCGGCACATAAATTTTACGGACCAAAAGGCGTTGGCGCATTATACGTTCGCCGTAAGGGACCAAGGGTTAAAGTTACCGCCCAAATGGACGGTGGCGGCCACGAGCGCGGTATGCGTTCGGGTACTTTAAACGTACCGGGTATAGTTGGCTTAGGTAAAGCCTGCGAACTATGTTTTAACGAAATGGAAAGCGAAGCTAAACGTTTATCTGCTTTACGCGATAAACTGGAAGCCGGCTTAACTGTATTGGAAGAAAGCTATGTAAACGGAAACGTTAATCACCGCTTACCACACGTGGCTAATATCTCTTTCAAATATGTTGAAGGCGAAGGTTTAATGATGGCGATGAAAGACCTGGCAGTATCTTCAGGATCGGCCTGTACATCAGCATCATTAGAGCCATCGTACGTATTGAAAAGTTTAGGTTTGTCAGACGATCTGGCACACTCTTCGATACGTTTTGGATTGGGCCGCTTTACTACCGAAGAGGAAGTTGATTACGCTATTGAAGTAACCAAAACAGCGGTTACCAACTTGCGTAACATGTCGCCGCTTTGGGAAATGTTTAAAGAGGGCATTGACCTTGACTCGATTGAGTGGGCAGAACATTAAAATTATTTCGAATTTCGGATGTTCAATTTCGAATTGAATACCAAATAAAGAAATAGATAAAAGATAATAATATAAACTGGGATAGAGAATTTCGAAATAAAATTTTAAAAAAATCCAAAATCGAAAATTCGAAATCCGAAATAAAAAAAACTATGGCTTATTCAGATAAAGTAATTGATCACTACACTAACCCCCGCAACGTGGGTACGCTTGATAAAAGCAGCCACAAAGTAGGTACAGGTTTAGTTGGTGCCCCTGAGTGCGGCGACGTTATGCGCCTGCAGATAGAGGTTGATGATAACAACGTGATAACCGATGCTAAATTCAAAACCTTTGGATGTGGTTCGGCTATTGCTTCATCATCATTAGCAACCGAATGGTTAAAAGGTAAAAGCATTGACGATGCCATGCAAATTGACAACATGGATATTGTTGAAGAATTAGCATTACCACCGGTAAAAATTCACTGTTCGGTTTTAGCCGAGGATGCTATTAAAGCAGCTATCAATGATTTCCGCGTTAAAAACGGCCTGGAACCTATTGAAAGCGAAAAATCGCATCACTAATTTGGGGAGTGGGGAGTTGTCAATGGTGAGTTTTTATTCACTATTGAATGTTAAATACTCACCACTGACTATTAACAATTGACTATGGTAACTGTAACCGATAAAGCAAAAAGTAAGATAGAACACCTGATGCAGGATTCGGGGCTTGACGCCTCTTATTTCCTGCGTGTGTCTGTTCAGGGAGGTGGCTGCTCAGGGTTATCATATAACCTTGACTTCGATAACGAAGAGAAAAAAGGCGACCAGTTTTTTGAAGATAAAGGCGTACGCATGTGCCTGGATATGAAATCATTTTTATACCTGGCCGGTACCGAGTTAGATTTTAGCGACGGATTAAACGGTAAAGGCTTTAACTTCCATAATCCTAACGCCAGCCGTACCTGCGGTTGCGGTGAAAGTTTCTCGGTATAATTTATCTTCTTATCAGATATTAAAAAGCCTCCCAAATTTGGGAGGCTTTTTTTTGTTTATTATACTCAAAACATTCCGTTGGTATGCAACATTTTTTCAGGCATTGTTTGTTTAACAAAATCATGCGCTGTTATTTGATTAGCCTCTATTCTGAAGATATCAAACAGCGCTATTGACTTATCAGCTTTGAGTTCAGCATGAACAGCAACATAGTCGCCATCGGTTATCATATGATGTATCACCACATTTTTAAACTGACTGTACAAATGCGTAATAAATGCTTTATTACTTGATCCGGTGGTGTTAACAGCGCCATCAATGTTTATAATCGGCTCGCTGTTACCCGTTTGCTCATCGGTTACGTCCCAATGCTCAGCAGCGACGCCGCCTTGTAATCTAAATAATTCTATGAGTACCGTACGTTTACCCATAAACACCAGGTCAAGATGTACCACTACATCATCACCTTCGCTTAACATGTTTACTATTGGTGATTTTGCGTCGTCATCCGGCTTTGGTAAAGCCTTTAAAAACTCCACCATTTCAAAAAGCCCCTCGCGGCCATCTTTACCCATGGGGCTATGCTGAATATAGTCCGCGCGCACGTAATCGTTTATTAATTCACTTTTCCTAAGTTTTACTACATCCCTGTAAAACCCGGCTATTATATTTTTATTGGATTGTTGTTCCATTATTTTAATTATTGATAGGCATCAAATGCCCGATGAATCCATGCGCAGCATAGATAATTATTATTAGTTATTTGAAATTATAGGACAATAGAAAACACTAACGCTTTTGGCTTTAGCACTTGCGTTGGCATCTCCTGTTTAGGAGATCGGATTTTTGGTGATCCGTATTTGATATGTAGTAATAGTAATTATGCAGTAAAGGTAATTATTTTGTAAATAATTTTAGATTTGTTGTTATAAACCACGTTAAAACCAATATGAGCCAGCAAACTGAGCGCCCTACCGTACCCAGTCTTATTCGCTATTTAGTAGAGTATATACATGAGGATACGCAACCCTTTTTGGCACATAAAGTAGGCGAAGAATGGGTAGATATCACGTATCGCGAAGCGCTGGAAAAAATTGATGCCATATCTGCGTGGTTCTTAAGTATCGGAATAAAAAAAGGTGATAAGCTGGCGCTCATTATTGAAAACGGACCCGATTACATTTACTATGACCAGGCGCTGCAGCAAATTGGAGCGATTAATACCTCCATATATCCTACCCTTACCGAAAATGAGATAGAGTACATTTTAAATGATTCGCAAGCACGTACCATCATAGTTGGCAATCCTTTCCTGTTTAAAAAAGTTTTAAGAATAGCCAATAACTGCCCGGAATTGATCCGCGTTATACCAGCTTGTGAAGAGTGGGAAAAATATACCGACAAATTAATAGCAAAGCTTAACGCGGGTGTAATTGGCTTTAACCAGGTTATTGACCAGGGGCGAACCATAGTCGATCAATATCGCTCGACAATAAACAGCGCGAGGGAGGCCATCTTACCATCTGACCTTTCTTGTTTGATATATACATCCGGCACTACCGGAACGCCTAAAGGCGTAATGCTTACGCATTTTAACTTGGTGGAGAATGTACGTAATAGTTTGATCCAAATTCCGGTGGTGGAAAAGACCGATGTATTTTTGTCTTTTTTACCGCTTTCGCACGTATTTGAACGTACAGCAACTTACCACATCAGTTTGTATGCGGGCTGTAAAATAGCGTTTGCGCAGAGCTTAGACCTATTAGCTAAAAACATGAGCGAAGTACGTCCTACTATCATGAACTGCGTACCCCGTTTATTGGAACGCATACATGACCGAGCCATGAAAAACGGCACAGCGGCAGGTAGTGTAAAAGCAAAAATATTTACCTGGTCGCTTAAAATTGGACGCGAGTACCGATTGGCTAAAGAAGCGGGTAAAAATCCCGGCTTTATATTAAACAATGAATATAAAATTGCCGAAAAACTGGTATTCAGCAAGATCAAAGAGCGCACCGGCGGAAGGTTAAAATTTATGATATCTGGTGGTGGAGCGCTGCCTAAAAACATCGGCGAGTTTTTTGGCGATCTGGGCATTAAAATATTAGAGGGTTTCGGGCTCACAGAGACATCGCCGGTAATGGCGGTTACCGAATATCACCGACAGGTTTACGGCACCGTAGGGCGCATTATTCCGGGTATTGAGGTGGGTATACAAAATGTGGACACCCAAAAAATATACACCGTACAAACGCATGATACATTTAAAGAAGATTACGAGTCGGAAGAAGGTGAGATCATCGTGCGCGGGCATTGTGTGATGAAAGGGTATTTAAATAAGCCCGAAGAAACAGCTGCCACTATTGACAAACAAGGCTGGCTACATACCGGGGATATTGGTCGCTTTTATAAAGGCAACCTGCAAATAACCGACAGGCTAAAAAATATGCTGGTTAATGCGTACGGCAAAAACATTTATCCTACCCCGGTAGAGAACACGTATTTAAAGAGCCATAAAATTGAAGGCGTATTTTTAATTGGCGATAAGCGTGAATACATTACCGCTATCATCATCCCCGCCAAAGAAACTTTACAGGAAACCTTTAATTTAGATGAAGCTTACTTTGAACAAAAAGAAGCATTTATTGATAATACAGAAATCAAAGACTGGCTGAACCAGGATATCCGAAACCTATCAAACGAACTGGCAAAATTTGAGCGCATCAAAAACTTTAAGATCAAACGCACTCCATTCAGTATGGAAGATGGTGAGATTACCCCTACTATGAAACCCAAACGCAGGATCATTGAAAAGAAATACGCTGACGCGATTGAGGAGTTGTATAAAGGGGACGTGGAAGCTGACTAAAAACCCCTAATGTTGTTTGCAAGGATACAGAGAACAGGAAAAAAATCCTATTTTTGCAACCTTAATAAATACGGTATCACCATTATGACTATTGCATTATCCGAACAGGAAATTATACGCCGCGAATCATTACAGCAATTACGTGCCCTGGGCATTGACCCTTATCCTGCTGAGGAATATAAGGTAACCGCCTTTGCACAGGATATTACCGACAACTTCAGCAAATTTCCGGATACCTATAAATCTGTAACTATTGCCGGCCGTATAATGACCCGCCGTATTATGGGTAGTGCGTCTTTTGCCGAGATCCAGGATTCAACCGGCCGAATGCAGATATACCTGAAACGTGATGATATCTGCCCGGGAGAAGACAAAACACTTTACAATACCGTATTTAAAAAGCTATTGGATATTGGCGATTACCTAGGCGTTAAAGGCTATGTATTTTTAACACAAACAGGCGAAATATCTGTACATGTGGAAGAGTTGACCATCCTGGCTAAATCATTAAAACCGCTACCTGTTGTAAAACGCGACGAAGAAGGAAACATTCACGATGGCTTTACCGATCCCGAAATGCGCTACCGCCAGCGATATGTGGATTTGACCGTAAACCCCGAGTACAAACAAATATTCATTAAACGTTCAAAAGTAATAAGCGCCATGCGTAATTACTTTAACAACCAGGGTTGGATGGAGGTAGAAACCCCTATCCTGCAGCCGGTACATGGTGGCGCTGCTGCACGTCCGTTTGGTACGCATCATAATACGCTGGATATGCCTTTATTTTTGCGCATAGCCAACGAGTTATACTTAAAAAGATTGATTGTAGCCGGTTTTGATGGTGTATATGAGTTTGGTAAAATGTTCCGCAATGAGGGCATGGACCGCACCCACAACCCCGAGTTTACCGCTATGGAGATATATGTAGCCTACAAAGATTATATCTGGATGATGAATATGGTGGAGGAATGCTTAGAAGAAGTTACCCGCGCCGTACATGGCATACCTGCTGTACAGGTTGGTGGTAACGAGATCAACTTTGCAGGGCCGTATACGCGCTTATCCATGTATGATTCCATCCTAAAATATACAGGTATTGATGTATCTGCAATGGATGAAGCCGGCTTACGTGAAGTTTGTGCCGACCTGAATATTGAGGTTGACCCTACCATGGGCAAGGGCAAACTGATAGATGAGATATTTAGCGCTAAAGTGGAGGCTAACCTGATACAGCCGACCTTTATAACTGACTACCCTATTGAAATGACCCCATTGGCTAAAAAGCACCGTACCAAAGACGGCTTGGTAGAGCGTTTTGAGTTGTTTGTGAACGGTAAAGAGATAGCCAATGCTTATTCGGAATTAAACGACCCTATTGATCAGCGTGAGCGTTTAGAGGAACAATTGATATTAGCCGGCCGCGGTGATGATGAAGCTATGGCGATGGATGATGACTTTTTACGCGCATTAGAATATGGCATGCCGCCAACGTCAGGCCTGGGTATTGGTATTGACCGTTTAGTGATGCTGTTAACCAACCAAAGCACCATACAGGAAGTATTGTTCTTCCCGCAAATGCGCCCTGAGAAAAAAGCCAAGGTGGCTACCGCAGATGATTTTATAAACATAGGTGTACCTGCAGAATGGGTACCGGTATTAAATAAAATGGGCTTTAATACGGTTGAAGAATTAAAAGCAGGCAATCCCAACAAAGTATTTAACGATTTAGGTGGAATGCGCAAAAAACTAAAGCTGGATATTACTATGCCTGCTAAAGAAGTGGTGATGGCCTGGTTTGAATAATACAACTCCCCTCCTGTTATTCTGAGCGTAGCGAAGAATCTTATTAAAGCTATGATCAAGCGTACAAGATTCTTCGCTATGCTCAGAATGACACTTCTTTTTATTGAACTCTCTTTACAATTTATTAACAGAATGATAAAGCAAAGCAAACTTTGGTGTTAAAACCGATGTTTAATTTTATAGTTGTAATACTATATATAAAAACGTTATGGTTAATTCAATGTTAGAGATCACAGAAAGCGAGTACCTGATCAAGCTAAACAGACAAAATTTTAATTTGTCATTTATCAGGAGTTTATTAAAAATGGTTGAAGTAGCTAACCCTGCTGAAGCTGATTATACTGAAAACAGGTTAACATCAAGAAATCAAGTTATTTCTTCGGAGCCTGATTATTTCAGTTCACTTGACGAAAAATAAAAGGCTTTAAACGATTAGTTTAAAGCCTTTTATTTTTTACTAAAACTGGCGATATCCGCCTTTTACTACTTGTTTATCCATTTGCGCCATTTGACCCTTCATCATCTTAATCTGGTCGGCCAACAGTTTATTCTTATCATCCTTAGCCGCTTCTTTTAAATACATTTCCGCTTCGCGCTTGTTGCGTTTAGCCATGGCAATACCCGCCAGGCTCAACTTAGCCAATGCTGTATTATGCGACATACGCATACCCAAAGTAAGCGACTTTTTAAAGTACTTTTCTGATTTCATTGGGGCCTTCCTTGACTCAATTAAGCCTATCAGTAAGTTATAATAACCGTGCTGGCCCTTGTGTAATTGCTTTTCGTAGTCGTTAACTTTTAACAACCACTCTTCGGCTTTATCGCTGTTTTCTTTTCGCAGAAAATATTGCGATATCAGCATATTCTCATTAAAGAAAAAGGTAAGCAAAAACATACCACCTAAAAATATGGCTAATATACCCCATCCCCAAAAACCAAACACACAAAGTGCAACACCGGCACCAAACAAAATACAGGCTATTACCAGCCTAACTATATTCGACATAATTCGTTATCCTATTTAAAACAGTTGCAAATATCCGTTTATTTGTAGTGTAAATCAACATCTGCGTGAATATTTATGGCAATTGAATTAGAACCATCCTGGCTTGAAGTTTTAGGCAACGAATTTGAGAAAGATTATATGCTTAAACTCAAACAGTTTTTAAAAGAAGAGAAGGAAGCAGGCCAAATTATATATCCCAAAGGAAGCCATATTTTCAACGCATTTAATACAACACCATTTAATGAAGTTAAGGTGGTAATTTTAGGACAGGACCCCTATCATGGCCCAAACCAGGCACATGGCTTATCTTTTTCGGTGCAAAAAGGCATTCCTACCCCACCGTCGCTACAAAATATATATAAAGAGCTGGCTACAGATATACCCGGCTTTACCATTCCTCGCAGCGGTGACTTGACCGAATGGGCAAAACAGGGCGTACTTTTACTAAATGCCACATTAACCGTTAAGGCAGCAACCGCAGGCTCGCACCAAAAAAAGGGCTGGGAAAAATTTACCGATACGGTAATCAAAACTATATCCGATAAAAAAAGTGGCGTGGTGTTTATACTTTGGGGTAACTATGCGCAATCAAAAGCTGAGCTAATCGACGGCAATAAACATTTAATTATTAAATCTACCCACCCCTCACCCCTGGCTGTAAGCCGCGGTGGCTTTTTTGGCTCGAAACCGTTTTCAAGAACTAACGATTATTTGAAGCAACGGGGTGAAAAACCGATTGACTGGAGCATCAGTGATTAGTGATTGGAGAATAGAGGTTAGCTAAGTTATGTAACTAATCTCTAATTAACTGATCTCTAATCACTGCCAAAAGCCCTAATACTCCAACGGCACAATAGGCTCTTTTTTATTGGTAGATAATATCATCATGGTGTGGAAACTTTTAACCACGCTGATGCGGCTTATTTTTTCCATGATCAATTGCTCGTATGATTTAATATCCCTCACATAAACCTTTAGCAAAAACTCGCAATGGCCGGTTACGTGATGACACTCGGTAACCTCTTTAATAGCCTGTATCTCTTTAATAAAAGTTTGTATGGTATCTTTTTCGTGAAAATCAAGCGATATTTGGATAAAGGTTTTTATACCCAAACCCAGCTTTTCCTCGTCAACCAGGGCATGATAGCTTTTAATGTATTCCAGGTGTTCCAATTTACGCACGCGCTCTAAAGTAGGCGCCGGTGAAAGCCCCACTTCATTTGAAAGCTGAAGGTTGGTTATCCTTCCGTTATCCTGTAATATTTTAAGTATTTGTAAATCTGTTTTATCTAATTCTGATGCCATAACTGTAATGTTGTTCTAATATACAAAATATAATTTGCCAAAATTGAAAATATAGAAATTTAATTTTTATCAAAATTTAGACATATCTAAATTTTTTATTAGATTTGTTTAAATGAATACTTTAGCAGAAGAAAATTACTTAAAATCTATCTACCACTTGTCGTTAAACGCAGGCAATGTAAGTACTAATCAAATTGCAGCTTCATTAAATACAAAAGCGGCATCTGTATCTGATATGCTTAAAAAACTGGCAGATAAAGCACTGGTAAACTATGCTAAATACCAGGGAGTTACCCTTACACCTACCGGAGAAAAAATAGCCGTTAACATCATACGCAAACATCGTTTATGGGAATATTTTTTGGTGGAAAAATTAAACTTTAAATGGGATGAGGTTCATGAAATGGCCGAGGAAATGGAACATATATCCTCAAGAGAATTGATAGACCGTTTAGATAAATTTATGGATTACCCCCGCCATGATCCGCATGGTGACCCCATACCTGACAGTAACGGCAATTTCAAGCCTAATGACTTAATAGCTGTAGTAGATGTTAAAGCTAATACAAAAGGTGTGATATCAGGTGTGCGAGACCACTCGGCAGCGTTTTTGCAATACCTGGAAAAACAACAACTAACCATCGGAAAAAAAATAACTGTAACAGAAGTTATTGATTACGATCAATCTATGATTATCCAATCTCATGATAAAACCATACACATCAGCCGCGAAGTGGCAAATAACCTATTAATAGCCGTATGAGTAGCCACAACGAATCGTTAAGTAATGTACACAGTTCGGTACCTACTGCCAACAAAACCGGGTGGAAAAAAATACTGGCTTTTATTGGCCCTGCTTATTTAGTTAGTGTTGGGTATATGGACCCCGGAAACTGGGCAACAGATATTGCGGGTGGCAGTGCATTTGGGTATCGATTAATATGGGTGCTGTTAGCATCAAACCTTATAGCTCTGTTATTACAATCATTAAGTGCCCGCTTAGGAATTGTGCGCGGGCTCGATCTGGCTCAGGTTTCAAAAATAACTTATCCTCCCTTTGTTAACTTTTGCCTGTATATTTTAGCACAACTGGCTATTATAGCCTGCGATCTGGCCGAGATAATTGGTATGGCTATTGGTTTACAATTATTGTTTGACCTGCCGCTTATCTGGGGCGTATCATTAACCATAACTGATACTTTACTCATGCTATTTTTGATGAACAAGGGCATGCGTAAACTGGAGGTCTTTATTGTATCTATGATATTTATTGTAGGGCTGTCATTTTTGATAGAAATGTTTATTGTTACGCCTGATATTAAAGAAGTTGCCAAAGGGTTTATACCGGGCAATTTATCGGGCAGCGCTTTATATATTGCCATAGGTATTATTGGCGCAACGGTAATGCCGCATAATCTGTATTTACACTCATCATTAGTACAAACCCGCCAAATAACCCGTACGGACGAAGGCATAAAAACCGCTATAAAATTCAACTTCTTTGATACGGTTATAGCACTTAACCTGGCCTTTTTTGTAAATGCGGCTATATTGATATTAGCTGCCAGCGCTTTCTATAAAAACGGATATTTTGAGATTGCCGAGATACAGGATGCTTATAAATTACTGGAAAATATTTTTGGAAAGATTGCTCCAACACTCTTTGCCATCGCATTAATAGCCGCGGGACAAAGCTCGACCATAACCGGTACGCTTGCAGGACAAATAATTATGGAAGGGCATATTAACCTGCGTGTAGAACCCTGGCTGCGCCGTTTATTAACCAGGATACTGGCTATTGTTCCGGCAGTGTTTACCATAATTTATTTTGGAGAGAAAGGACTGGGCGACTTGATTATATTAAGCCAGGTAGTATTAAGCTTGCAGTTGGGCTTTGCAGTTATTCCACTAATACACTTTACATCCGACCGTAAAAAGATGGGCAAGTTTGTAATTGGCACAAAAGTTAAAACCTTAGCGTGGATATGTGCATTGCTTATTGTGGGCTTAAATACAAAACTGGTTTATGAAGAAATAACAGGCTGGATAAATACCTCACCAAACACTGCTTTTTGGATGTATATTTTAGTTATACCATGTGTAGCGGGTATTGCTTTTTTACTGCTTTATGTTTTCCTACGTCCGTTGCTATTTAAGCATAAAGATACCGATGTGTATGTCCCGCATGGAATTGCTTCGGCTATTAATAATTTGGATGCCATTCATTATAAACACATAGCCGTAAGTATTGATTTCTCGAAAAATGATACAGACTCTATAAGACATGCTATTATGCAGGGTGGCAAGCAAGCCAACTACACTTTAATTCATGTTGTAGAAACCGCAGGCGCCCACTACAATGGAGGCGATGTTATGGACCATGAAACACAAAGCGATGTAGATAACCTGGACCACTATGTTATCGACTTAAAAAAATTAGGTTATAAAGTTGATGCGCAAATTGGTTTTGGTACCGCCGCAACTGCCATAGCTGACATTGTTAAAAAGGAGAAGATAGACTTTATTGTAATGGGATCGCACGGGCATAAGGCTTTAAAGGACCTTATTTTTGGCACTACGGTTAATAAGGTGAGGCATAAGGTAAATATTCCTGTATTAGTGGTAAAACCATTAGTCAAACAATAACCCATCCCTAATTGTCTTAGCGGTAATTTTTGTAAGTTTGCACCCCGATATTATTATACATGATCCAGGATAAAATATACATAAAGAACAAAAAAGCTTACTTTGAATACAGCATCCTGGATAAATACGTTGCGGGTATAAAGTTATTGGGTACCGAAATTAAATCTATCCGCGAAGGTAAAGCTAATATAAATGATGCCTTTTGCACTTTTATTAATGGCGACCTATATGTGCGTAATTTGCATATTGCTGAATACGCTATGGGCTCGTTTTATAACCATGAAGCTAAGCGGGACCGGGTTCTCCTTCTAAACAAAAAAGAGCTAAAAAAACTTCAAACCCGTGGCGAAGAAAAGGGATTAACTATTGTTCCACTGGCATTATTTATAAGCGAACGTGGTTTTGCCAAACTGGAAATAGGCCTTGCCCAGGGTAAAAAGACATTCGACAAACGCGAAACCTTAAAAGAACGCGATACCAAGGTTGAAATGGAAAGAGCTATGAAACGCTAACCCCCCAGTCCCCTTAAGGGGGAGTTTTAACCGCCACTGTTCCCCCTTCAGGGGGTTAGGGGGCTACCAGGCTTTATCCCCTACCAATGGCACAAATCTAAAAGTATCCAGCACATGCCTTTCGTAGTCATGCTCGCCGGTTTTTAGTATGGTAACCATTTTTTGCGAATTTTCATCGCCTACGGGTATAACTAATATTCCGCCGATATTTAATTGATCTAATAGAATTTCGGGTACGGTGGGTGCACCGGCAGTAACTATTATTTTATCATAGGGGGCACGGTTGGCAATCCCTTTTGAGCCATCGCCCAAAAAAAATTTAGGTTTGTAGCCCATTTTAGGTAAAACCTGTGTAGTACGCTCATAAAGCGTTTCCTGCCGTTCGATAGTAAAAACTTTAGCGCCTAATTCTAATAATATACAGGTTTGATAACCGCAACCAGTGCCAATCTCCAATACCTTATCACCTTTTTTAATATGCAGTAACTCGGTTTGATAAGCAACCGTGTAGGGTTGAGATATGGTTTGGCCTGCCCCTATCGGGAAAGCAATATCCTTGTAAGCCTGATTCCAGAAGGTTTCATCAAAGAAAAAATGTCGCGGTACTTTGCCAATGGCCTGCAATACACGTTCGTCTTCAATACCTTTCTCTTTTAACAAGTTTACCAGTTTTTTCCTTGCTCCTTGCTCGCGGTAATTATCAATATATTTGTAAGCCATTAGTAAAGCAAAGTTATATAAAAAGGCAGTTTTATATAGCTTGTTGAAAAATACTAATTGATAGCTGTAGCGTTCACTTTAAACAGCGCGTATTAACAATAAACATCTATGAAAAAACTTGCAGTACTTAAAACTATAAGTGCATTTATGCTTACAACTATTGCCATTATTGCTTGTACAAAAGGTAATAATGATAACGCAACTATAATAACTGATGCTGTGATATATAACTCCGGACCTGTAGCAGCTGACGGTTGTGGATGGACGTTAAAAGCGGCCGCCAATGACAGCACTTACTCCCCAATCAATTTGACGGCCGATTATAAGGTAAACAATTTGAAAGTTAAAGTTAGATTTCATCCCTTGAAAACAAAATTTAGCTGTGGGTGGGGTGCAAAGCTTACTGAAATTACTATCGATAATATTACCAGGATACCTTAGTAGGGGTCAACATCGGGCTGTATAATACTACCCTTACTTAGTTTTGTGGTTTGAAACTGCGTGATTATATCACGTATGACTGCTTTTACTTTATTTATTGATAAGCCATCTTTCTCAAACTTGAGCATTATTGATTTGATATAGTAATTGCGGATACGGCTTATTAATGGTGTTTCCGGACCTATTACTCTATCTCCAAACTGTTTACGCAATTCGTTACCTAAGTAAACTGATTGATTATATAGTATCTCGGGGTCCTTATGCTTAATATCTAAGTTTATGATACGGTAGAATGGCGGGTATTTAAAGCTCTTACGTTCCTCCATTTCGGTAAAATACAGTTCATGGTAGTTGTTTTCAATCACCTGCTTTATTACCCGATGCGCAGGATCATAAGTTTGTATCACTACTTTACCTTGCTTACCCCTGCGTCCTGCCCTACCGCTTACTTGTGCCAGCATTTGATAGCTACGTTCATTGGCACGGTAATCAGGGAATTTAAGCAGGCTATCTGCATTAATAATCCCAATAACCGTTACATCAGCAAAATCAAGCCCCTTGGCAACCATTTGCGTCCCTACCAGTATATCTATTTTTTTTTCTTCAAGATTGTTTAAAATGGTTTGCAAAGAACTTCGCGAACGGGTAGTATCCAGATCCATACGGGCAATACGAGCATCCGGAAGTAAAAGCGTTAATTCATCTTCAACCTTTTCTGTACCAAAGCCTTTATACTCTATATGTGTTGAGCCGCAGGCGGGGCATATGTGGGGTATATCTTCTTTATATCCACAGTAATGGCAGTGCAACTTATTGGTATGCTTATGGTAAGTTAAGCTAACATCGCAATTGATACATTTGGGCGTGTAAGCACATATTTTACACAATAAAACCGGCGCATAACCACGACGATTTTGAAATAAAATCACTTGCTCTTTGTTGTCTAAAGCGGCTTTCATATCCGCCATTAATACACCCGTAAAATGCGATTGCATGGTTTTACGCTTGGTTTCTTCGGCAATGCTTACCACCTCAATAGTGGGCATTTCTACACCGCCATAACGTTCGGTTAACTCTACCAAGCCATACTTATGGGTGCGTGCATTATAATAGCTTTCAAACGATGGCGTAGCCGACCCCAACAATACTTTACCGCTATGCATATTAGCTAAAAATATAGCCGCATCGCGCGCATTATAGCGTGGTGCCGGGTCAAATTGTTTGTAAGATATTTCATGCTCTTCATCTACAATAATTAACCCAAGGTCGGCAAATGGCAGAAATACAGATGACCTTGCGCCTAATACTACCTTATACTCTTTATCCAGCACTTTTTGCCAAACCTCTACCCGTTCGGCATCATTAAACCGAGAATGATAAACACCTATGCTGGCACCAAAATACTGTCGTAAACGCTCTATAATATGGGTAGTTAAAGCAATCTCGGGTAGTAAATAAAGCACTTGCTTGCCTGTAGCTATCATTTCTTCAATCAGCCGGATATATATCTGGGTTTTGCCGGATGAAGTTACCCCATGCAATAACACCACATCCTTCTCCTCAAACTGATCTTTTACCGAAACTAAAGCCCGTTGTTGTTCATCACTTAGTTTAAAATTGCTGTATTCATCCTCATCTTCATTGTGCAAACGGCTTACTATTTTTTCTTCGGCGACAAATATCTCCTTTTCAATTAATGAGGCTATGCTTGCCGCTCCTGCTCCGCTTTCTTCAATTAATTCGTTTTTGGTTATGCTTTTTTGATGACGTGCAAGTTTAATATATGCCAATACTGCATCAGCTTGCTTTGGAGCGCGCTTTTCTAAAATCCCAAATAACTCTTTCAGATTTTCCTGGTCATGATAAACAGGATTTAACATGATGAAAGTTTTTTTTCTGGGCTTGTACCGTTCGCTTACTTCTTCGGATATATGAATTACATTCTTCTCAAAAAGCAGCTTTAAAATGGGCATTACTGTCTTTTGTCCCAGTAACTTAGCAATATCACTTACAGTAAGTTCAGGCTGAATATCTAATGCTTCAACTATCAAAAACTCCTTATCATTTAAGGCTGACTTATCTACTTCAAAATCCTTATTTAAAGCTATGCGGGTTTCGCTGGCCAGCTTTAAGGCCGAAGGCAGTGCAGCGTGCATCACTTCGCCAGGGTTGCACATATAATACTCGGCCAGCCATTGCCAAAACTGTAGTTGTTTGGTAGTTACTACAGGTTTATCGTCTAATATTTCTATTAAATATTTAGCTTCGTATTTTTCTGGCGGCTGCTCTGATATGGCAAAAATTATGGCTGTATATAATTTACTTTTACCAAACTGCACCACTGCACGCTTGCCAATTTGCACCACATCATTCATTTCAAAAGGCACACGGTAGGTGTAGTTTTTTGAAATGGCCAATGGTAAAATCACTTCAACAAAAAGTGTTTTCCTATCGGTATACAGTGCATCAGTAAATTCTAACATGCAGGTTACTTATGTCTAAAAGCGGCAAATGCCAGTGTTAGCCAGCCCATTATAAATAACAATCCGCCAATTGGTGTTATGGGCCCTAAAGTTTTTACCAGGCCGGAGCTTAATCCTAAAATATCGCGGCATGATATAAGATATAGCGAACCAGAAAAAAGCACTATCCCAAACACGAAAAAATAAAAACTGGTTACTATCATATTATTTTTAAACCGTGCGAATGTTGAAAGGAACAACAAAGCAAAAACATGGTAAAAATGATATTGAACGGCAGTATGCCATACTTCTAAATGTGCAGCAGTTAATTTTTCCTTTAAACCATGAGCCCCAAATGCGCCTGTTACTACAGCCAACATACCAAATAACGAAGCTGTTATGATGATTTTTTTATTCATATTGATAGATGCTATGAACAGCTAAGTTAACCAATTGAAAGTATTACTTGAATGCATCCAAGTAAAAATCTAACTTGCAATGTAAACATTATGAAACGGCCATTAATTATATCGATAGTATTGCTTGTAATTACCATATTGGTAACAGTTGTTTATTTTAAAAACCTGCAAAGGAATGGCCCACGCACACGCCAGGTACTGCAAAACATTCCTGATGATGCAGCGCTAATATTGGAGTTTAATAACGACAACAGTTTTTATGATATTTTTAACGAAAGCCGGCTATTTACAAATGTTATTGGTGAAAATGTCATAGCCGATCTGGATACGCTACGTAATCAACTTTTATTAAATGAACAGCTTGAGCCATTTTTTACCGGGCAAAATATTTTTATATCATTACATCCACTAAAAAACAATACGGTCGAATTATTACTTACATCAACAGCAAAACAAAAGTTTGATGCTACTACAATTGATGAATTAGCTAAGCAAAAAAATACCGGCCTTCTGATCACACCTTTTAATATTGGCACTAAAAAAGCATACACCATTTATTCCCAAATACTTAAAAAACGCTTTTACCTGGTTAATAAAGAGGAAGGAATATTTGCCGGAAGTTTTTCAAAAGATCTGGTTATTGAAAGCGCGCAGTATCTGCCAAAAAAAGATAAATCCAGTTTTATATTGCTGCCCGATCAGCAAAACTCCAATTCTTTAGCCAATTTATATGTAAATTACAGCCAGCTTACCCCATTATTTGAACAGCTATTTAAAAATAAGAATACTGATATTTTCAAGTGTTTCAAGGCGTTCCCTGCATTAGCAGTATTGAGTTTAAACTTTAAAAGCGATGCTTTGATGTTTAATGGATATTCAGAGATTCAAGCTAATCAACCGCCTGCTTATTTAAACCTGTTTGTCTGGCAACAGCCGGTTACCAATGAGTTGAAGGATATTTTTCCATCAACTACTGCCTACAGCATAAGCTTTGGCGTTTCTGATCCTCAAAAATTTAAATCTGACCTCGCTGAATACTATACTGGGGCGGGTTTGCAATCTGAAAAGGATTCACTTTTTAATAAAATTAAAACCGAAACAGGCATCAACCTATTTAATCAATTTAATCAGTTATTGGGTGCCGAATTTGCTGTTGTAACTACACGCTATCAGGAAAAGTTGGCTATAATATCATTAAAAGATGGTTCGCAATTAAAGCCTACCATGTATAACATTGCTACTATGAGTACTGATAATATTGGCCAAATAAATTATAACAAAATCCCTTTTTTTATATTGGGAGAGGCATTTGCACAATTTAACCATCCGTGGTTTATGATAGTTGATAATTATTTGATTTTGGCTAATACCCAAAATGAGTTAAATAGTTATTACGATACCTATGTTAATCGCAAATTTCAAAGTAAATCTGAACAGTATAAACAATTTGATAACCTGGTGGCCGAGCAAAGTAATGTATCGTGGTATATCAACTTCAACCAATCACAATCAATATTGGAAAGAGATTTGAACCAAAATTTTTATAATTTTTACAACACTAACACTACCGGATGGAAAAATTTCTACGCAGCTTCGTATCAACTTACAGCTGTAAATAAAAAATTCTATACTAATTTTTGCATGCGACTTAACCCTGCCGATAGTGTTTCAATTAAGTAACAAAATGGCTTCCTGCAGCGTAATAAGATGTTTTTTATATCTTTATGGCTTTAACTGTTTAATGGCGTTTGCAGGTTTTTTTTATAAATGAAGAAAGTATTATTTTTTAATTTTCTGTTTTTTCTTTCAGTAAAAGTTTTTAGTCAGCAATTTTCCCAGTATAATACCGGCACATTATATGATTCTTTTGAAAATCCATCACAAAGATCTTTTATACCGGATTCAAGCAGGCAATACGCATCCAATTTTTTTCTACCAAATTTTAATGCCAATTTCCGCTTTACGGGTGACGCACAAACTGCTTTTAAAACAAGGATATTTGCCGATGCCTATGATGCGTCTGCTATACCGGTAGGTACCGGCAGGTATAATTATTTGCAGGCAAATGCCAGTGCATATTTGTTCATGTTTAAAATGTTTACCAATCTTGAAGGTAGCCGCGAAGTGGGCTTTTTTATAAAAACCAGCGCAGAGTCAAGGGGAATAATAAGTAACGAGTCGTTAGCCATATTTAATGGTTTTGATAAGTTTACCAACGATACCTACAACGATATTTTTAATAATAGATTCTCCTATCAGACTTATCATCAAATAGGCATGAGTTTCAGGGAGCAAGTTACGCCCAAATTGGCTATAGGTGTAAAAATGGGCCTGTTATCGGGTATTGATTATCAAAAATTCAGTTTCTATCAATCGCAAATTGATTTTAACAGGACCAATAACCAGGCTTTACTAACTTTATCAGGTGTACATTATAGCGCCAGCTGGGCTGGAAGGAGTACTATAATTGAAAATATGGGTTTTGATTTCAGGAACCCTGGAGTTGCTATCAGCATTGGCGCAGCTTATAAAACAGATGATGCTTATAAGTTTCAGTTTAACATAAAAGACCTTGGGGTTATTCATTGGAGCAATAGCAGATCTAAGGTATCCTATTTCGAAAGCGATAAAGCGCCAATAACTATAACATCAAATTCAGCAGCCGAAAAATCTGTAAGCGATGCTGTAGGTTATATAGTCAATTATTCGGCAACACAAACTACAAGAGGCTTTTACTATCCTATTAATGGCATTATTGAAGCAAGTGTAAATAAGGATTATTGGTTAAATTATAACCAAACTTTAAAATTTTCGCCAACTGTTATATTAGCAAAGGAAATATTTTATCCGGGTTTTACCGGGGCCTTGGTTGCACCTGTACAATACGATAAGTATGTGGTCACTCTAACACCATCATATAATGATTTACGACTATTGAGTGTAGGTGGCCAGTTTATGATAAAAACACCCGATACTGATTTTTATATTGGTAGCGATGCCCTTTATCAAACCATCAGTTTTACTAAAGAGGCTATTCAAAGTGGCAACTATACACCCGGTAAAACTGGTAGGTTTACGGGAGCAAATTTTTTCATAGGGTTAACTTTTAAATTTGGGAATGTAATTGAGCACCCAATGAATGCCAGCTATATACCAATGGGCGAAAAAGGATTTTTTGGTCGCCTGTATGAGCGGATCTTTAAAAAAGATAAAAATTACTAAGTTTTTTTTGAGGTTACCAGGAACTCTTTTAGATAATACGGTTCAAAATAAGCCACATCTTCAAAATCTTTAACAGCAAACTTCTCTGCAGCTTTTTGGGTAAGATGCATTGCCGAATTGGCAAATCCATTTAAAAATTCAGCATTGGGATTATTGCTCAAAACTGCCTGGCATTTTTCGGCACCATCACCAAAAAACAATATTTTACTACAGGCAAGGTATTCATTAAAGCTTTGTTCGTCAATAATTTCAGCAGCGGTATCTTTTATCTTATTGCCTGAAGCATCAAACAATGCGGTATATACCTCCATACGGCGGGCATCAATCATGGGACATAAAAGCGTATCGTCATCTACACTTAAACCTTTATCTGTTATCACTCCGTTAGCCATTGCTACTAAGGTTTCAATAGCTATTAAAGGTTTATCTAAAGCATAGCATAATCCCTTAGCTGTTGATACACCTATACGCAAACCTGTATACGAGCCGGGGCCACAGCTTATGGCTATGGCATCAAGATCAGTGTATTTTAAACGCGCTGCATTAATTAGTTCTTCAATATATAGTGTTATTACCTCGGCATGTACATTACGTTGGTCAACCTGCTTAAAGGCGGTAACAACCCCATCTGTTGCTAATGCAACAGAACATACAGTGGTAGCGGTTTCAATTTGTAATATTCGGCTCATGTGTTTTATGGTACCGGGTCGTGCCCATGCCCTCCCCAGGGGTTACAACTTGCAATGCGCTTTAAAGTTAACCATCCGCCTTTAAATGCTCCATGCTTTTTAATAGCCTCAATGCCATATTGCGAGCATGTTGGCGTATACCGGCATGATGCCCCTGTAAGCGGCGAAATCAAATATTGGTACAGTTTTATCAGCACTATAAAAATAACGCCTATTACCTGCTTAAAAAATGTAGTAATGGCATTCATTTAGTTACCTGCTCGCAAAGTTGGGTTAACAGCTTTTGCATTTTTTTTTCAATAGTATCATAGCCTAAAATTTCTTTACCTATATACCCTACAGAAAATACAATGGTTTTATCAATATCCTTAAGCACATCATGCAATTGTTGTTGCTTATTTAGGCGGTATGCTTCGCGAATACGGCGTTTAATTAAATTACGGTCGACAGCTTTTTTAAAGCGCTTTTTTGAAACTGAAAATAATATTTGTGCACAAACAGGCTGAGGGTGAGCAGGAAAAAGCCAGGAAACTTTAAAAGGGTAACATAAAAAAGAAGAACCGTTATGATAAAGCTCATCAATAAGCTTTTTATTACATAACCGTTCTTCTTTTTTAAAAGTATACATTTTGCTAATTCCTGAACCGTTATCCCCTACTTACAAGCTGAGGTCATAATAGGTAAACATACGGTTCATACCCCTATAAACAGGAGCTGTAACCAGCTTTATGCTTTATGACGACGTTCGTCTGATACTGATAATCTTTTTCTGCCTTTGGCTCTTCTGGCTGCTAATATTCTTCTACCGTTAGCAGTTGACATGCGCTCACGGAAACCGTGTTTATTTCTTCTTTTTCTTTGAGAAGGCTGGAACGTTCTTTTCATAACTATTTTTTCTATCGTTGTTTAAAAAAACAAGAGCGCAAATGTAGCGTAATTTTTAAACTTTTTCAAATTTTTTAGCAAATGGATTATCCGCCTTTTTGTTTCGACAAAATATCACGTATTTCAGTCAATAAAACCTCCTCTTTTGTTGGCACAGGTGGAGCCGGTGGAGCAATTTCTTCTTTCTTTTTTGTAGCATTAATAGCTTTTACAATAACAAATAAAGCTATAGCAACTATAACAAATGATATTACCTGCGATAAAAAATTACCATATTTAATAGCAGTACCTGGTATTACTAACTGGGCCAAATCAGTCAAATTAGCTGCATCAAGTGCCGGGGTAAGTATGGCTGGGGTTATAATATCATCTACCAATGAGCTTACTATTTTGCTGAATGCCCCGCCAATTACAACGGCAATCGCCAGGTCAACTACATTGCCACGCATGGCAAACTCTTTAAATTCTTTTACAATAGCCATTGATTATAACTTTGGTTTAAATAAAGTTAATAAAACTATATGTCTGCCCAAACAAAAATTATTTTTTTGCATTTACAATCAATAAAAACATACTTCACAACTAAGTTTTCCAATTTAGCTTAATTGATGTATTTTTGACCTATCTTACTATGCTAAAACAAAATCTTCAACAAAAGCTTTTACAAAAGCTTTCGCCACAGCAAATACAATTTATAAAATTGTTGCAGGTACCTACTGTTTCTTTAGATACTCGTATAAAGGAAGAGTTGGAAGAAAACCCCGCGCTGGAAGATCTGAGTTTAACCAATTTAAACGAACCCGAAGAACAATACCCAGACCGCGACCCAGATGAGGACACTTATAATGGCGAAGAAGAAAAAGGTGAAGCCGAAGAGTTTAATATAGATGATTATTTGCAGGATGATAATGTAAATGATTATGGAACACGCTATGACCAAAATGGCGATGATGAGGAAGAACGCAAGGAAATGCCAATTGCTGTACAAAGCTCGTTTTTTGAGAGCCTGCAGGCGCAGTTAGATATGTTGCCCCTATCAGATAAAGACTTTAGGATAGGAAAGCAAATAATAGGCAGCTTGGATGATGATGGTTATTTACGCCGCCCTATAACTTCGCTTACTGATGACCTGGCATTTTCTCAAAATGTTATGGCCGAAGATGAAGAAGTGGAGGATATGCTTAGGATTATACAAGGTTTTGACCCGGCAGGTGTTGGCGCACGCAGTTTGCAGGAATGTCTACTTATTCAATTACGAAAAAAAGATAGTAACGATCCAATAATAGTTAAAGCCATTAATGTGGTTGAGCATTACCTGGATGAGTTTACCCGTAAACATTATGATAAGCTGGAAAAATCATTAAACATGACTTCGGCACAACTACGCGCGGTGGTAAATGAGATATTAAAGCTTAACCCCAAACCCGGCGATTCAAACGAGGTGAACACCAAGCAAATGCAGGTTATTCCTGATTTTCACATCAAAAACAGCGATGGTGTATTAATACTTACTCTTAATTCAAAAAACGCCCCAGAGCTAAGGGTAAGCCGCTCATACCAGGAAATGTTCCAGCATTATGATAAGGCATCGCAAAAGGATAAAAAACTAAAAGAAGCGGTACAGTTTGTAAAGCAAAAGCTTGACTCGGCCAAATGGTTTATTGATGCCATTAAACAACGTCAGCAAACCCTGTTAAAAACCATGAATGCCATTATGCAGTATCAATATGAGTTTTTTTTAACGGGCGATGACAAGAACCTTAAGCCCATGATATTAAAAGATATTGCCGATAAAATAGGCATGGATATCTCGACAGTATCAAGGGTAGCCAACTCCAAATATGTACAGACTGAATTTGGTACATTCTTATTAAAATCTTTCTTCTCAGAAGCTATACAAACCGAGAGCGGCGAAGAAGTATCAAACAAGGAGGTAAAAAAAATACTGGAAGAAAATATTGGCAAAGAAGACAAACGCCATCCTCTGGCTGATGAAAAATTGACCGAAATTTTGAAAGAAGCCGGTTATAACATTGCCCGCCGTACGGTTGCTAAGTATCGGGAACAAATGAACATACCCGTGGCCAGGCTACGTAAGGAGTTATAAACTATTAATAAGTAAACCGCGGCGAGCTAACACCGTATCGGTTATTCAATAAAATACCAATTATCAACTCATGAGTACCCCTGCTTACAGTATTTAACGCCGATGTGGTGATATCATACGAGTAACCGACATTTAAAAAAGAGTTTAAATAAAACCCTGCTAATGCTCCAAATGAGTCTTTATGTCGATAGGCCCCGCCTATCCAAAACTTATCCTGGAAAGCCAGTTTTAAATTAACATCATAAGTTATTGGCACCGGCTTTATTTGTTTGATCAAAAACGATGGCATTAATGTCAGGTCATCTGCTATAAAAAACTTAGCCCCGGCTGTTACAAAATAATGAGGTACCGTTTTATTTGAACCTATGGCAGCAGCCTGCGTCGTAAAATATAATTGCGTAGGCAATAATTGTTGAGCTGAAATGCCGAAATAATAATTAGATGAATATAACCATACCCCTGCTCCCAAATCGGGCTTAAACTGGCTGTTATTGCCATTTGAAATGGCCGGATCAAGTGGATTTTCTAAAGTAATTTCGGATGTGTTTAAAGCGGTACGCATAAAACCGGCTGATACACCTACTGATAAATTTAGTTTATCGGTAACTCCTAAATGATAAGCATAGGTTGCGGCTACGTTTGTTTGAGTAATAGGACCTGCCTTATCAGTAACTACCATTGCACCAATGCCATGGTGCGGTTCTGATGCCATATAGTTTTGCGTGTAAAGCCTGCTATTAGGATTTGTGCCACCACCGGGGGCAAATGAATTGGCACTACTTTCAATAAAATTTCGGCCTATGGGGGTATTTATGGTAATGTAGCTGGTTACTGGCGCTCCATTTAATCCGGTCCACTGGCTACGGTGACCTGCTTTTATATCTGTATAGTTCTCGATACCGGTTACAGCCGGATTTAATAGGTAATTATTAAATACATATTGCGTGTACTGCGGCCTTTGTTGTGCATATACTGCGGTTGTCAATAAAGCAAACAGTATTAATAAATAAAATAATCGTTTCATTAAGAGAGTAGCCACCGCACTATAGCAATAAGGTTTATAAGTTATGAAGTAAATAATTTACGAATATAATTTTATTCGGGATAACATAGCACATATTACCTGATAATTGACACATAACCCGAATAAGTTTTACGCCCGGGGGTGTTAGGATTAATAATGTAGTAATATACACCTGCGGGTAATTCGGCCCCTTTATACCTTCCATCCCATGCTATGGGGTATCCATTAGAAAAGAATAACTGTTCCCCTAAACGATTAAATATAGTAACCGTTGCTTTGGGGTAGCTTTCCAGATATTTAATAACCCAGGTATCGTTTACACCATCGCCGTTGGGTGTAAACGTATTATTTACTATAGGGGCCTTTAATACAGTCACGGCAACCCTGGCAACTGCACTGCATAATTTATCAGAAGTAGCGGTTAAGGTATAAGTGATGTCATCAGTTGGTCTGGCTATGGGGTTTAATATATCGTCCTGATCAAGCCCGGTTGAGGGCGACCATTTATAGGTTACCGTTCCGCTGCTAATTTTAACGGTGGGCTCTATTTTAACCTGCCCTCCCTCTAATAATTGCAGGTTGGATGCAAGGGTAACTACCGGCGTAGGGTTTACTGTAATTTGTATAGTTGTTGCATAAGTACAACCTGTGTTGCTTGTTGTAAATAAATAATTAATGGTAAATGTCCCTGTACCCGATACTTTAGGATCAAACAATCCGGTGGATGATATACCTGTACCTGTAAAAACGCCTGTACCAGCAAAACCATTTGTATTTTCAAGTATTTGTACCGGCGCATCAGACTGGCAAAGTATTAATCCACTTGCGGGGCTTAATGTAACTATTGGATTTGCATTTACTGTTATGTCATGCTCAGCCACGCTTGAGCATGTTTGGCCTGAATATACCTCCACCCTAACCTTATACTGTTTTTGTAATTGGCTTAACGGGTATATATGACGATACATCCTATCTGCGGGCATGTTTGCAGTTGTATAAGTTTCAAAAACACCAGGATTATTATCGTAATCAAAATACCAAACCACTTTAATGATATTACCAATATCAACAATCGACTCATCTTTGAAAACTACAATATCACTGCTGCATATAGCTAATGGATAAGCAAATGCCGCTTGCGGTACAGAACTATTAACTGTAAACTGCTGGGATTTTACAGATACACAACCCGCGGCACTTGTAACAGTTAAGGTTGCGGTATACAAACCTGTTTGGGTATACCTATGTTGTGGATTTTTTAACGTCGACCTATTATTTGCAGGTGTAGAATTAGGGTCGCCAAAATCCCATAAATAGGTTAATACAGAGTTATCTGCAATAGTGCTTTTATCAGCAAATGGTGCAAATGCATCTGCCAAACACACCTCGGGCAAGGTAAAATCAACTACCGGGGCGGGGTTAACAATAATAGTATTGGTAATAGAGGTTGTACATCCTTTATCGGTTGTAACCCATAAAACCACATTGTAATTGCCTGCTTTTACATAAGTATGGTTAATTACAGGCAATCCGTTATCATAAGGTGCTATGGGAGATCCATCCCCATAATCCCATGCCCATTTATTAATAATTCCATCGGATGAAGTTGAGTTATCTGTAAACGTAATATTCTGCCCTTCGCAATTAGGGGTAGACGCACTGAAACCGGCTACCGGCAATTCGGCTACATGGGTGGTTTTGGTAGTAGTTGTTGTACAGTCATTGGCATCAGTAATAGTTAAAGCTACTGTATAATCACCTGCTGCAGTATAGGTATGGGTTGGGTTTTGCCGCGTTGATGTATTACCATCGCCAAAATCCCATAGCCAACTTTTAACAGTAGTGCCCACAGGGGGTACGGATGTATCCGTAAACGCCGTTGCATCTCCTAAACACGTGTTGGGTGCTACGGTAAAATCAACTGTTGGCAAACCTGTGATTTCGAAATTGTAAGATATATCCACGTCATTCCCGCAATCATCAGCAACAGGATTAAAAACCGTAGCGGTAACTATATGGTTACCTACCGCATAATTTACCAAATTTGGAAACTCATAGGTATATAATGTTACTGTGCCCTGTGTTTTGCTTGATTTTACTACAGGGGAGTTATCTACAAAAACAATAGTTCCATCCACCTTCCACGTTATTTTGTTAGTTTGGTAAGGCATTGTTACCTGCAATTTATAATCTACTCCAACGCAGCCTGCCGTTTGTACATTGTTGGTTTGTGGATTTTGGAACTGTACGTACTCCGTCAGATCTTGTAAATTGGTACCTGCCGCGTAACCATACGACTCTACATTACCAAAGCCATAAGCAATAGCATTAAATGTTTCCGATGCTTTAATGGTATGAGTACCTGAAGTTGTTGACCCACCACCTGTAGAAGTTGGCCCCGAACTTACAGGTATTTGCGCATAAGAATATAGAGAATTTGGTATAGCGGTAAATGAAGTATATGAAGCACCATCCAAAGTAAATGACGAAACACCACTGGTAGGTATTACAACATTAATATAACTTTGCTGTATAGCATAATAACCAGTTGAATACAACGTGACATGATCAAGCCCCTGCTCAATAGGGTTTAAGTAAATCATCTCCGGGTCACCCCTATCTGTGTTATTGGTTGAACAACCTTGGGTACCTGCATATTGTATTACCTGTATAGGCTTATTAGCAGATATAATATTTGTAGAAGAAGAGGTAAACTCGTAATACCCAGACGAAAATTGGCCTGAGGTAAGTAGGGTACCATTTAAAGTTACATTGGTATTTGGATCGCTTAAAACAATCCTGTAAATATCAAACGGGCGTGATTTTAATGGAGCGGTTATGTAGTTTTTGCCCCATGCCGAAGTTGGATAAACTTGCTGGAATAAATTATCGGATGTACCTGCGCCACCACATCCGATGCCTATTTTAGTACTCCCTGAAAAAACAGCTATTTTTTTACAGTCACCAATGTTTGTACTTATTGATTGGATTTTGGTACCCGTTAAATCCATATTTGATAATCCCTGGTAAACTTCGCCCTTATTTAAAACCTTGGTAAAAGCTACACCAGCCGGGGAACCATCTAATAAGGTGGCAGAAGGAGTAATGGAAACAGTAGTATTGTCTTCTGTGCCAATAATATTAAAAAAAGAATATGCGGGATTTTGAGCTGGATTAGCATTAGAATTTTGAGTATAATTTAATGATACATATGTTTTGCCCATTGCACTTACCGGAAACAACAATGTTGCCCCAGATACACTTGACGCATAAATATGAGCATAAACTGCAACAGGGTTTACAGAAGTAATATGAATACCTTTCCTGCCCGTTAGTCCGCTATTATTTCCTAAGAAAGCGCTGGCAGGTATAGTAACGAAACTCACAGCATTTGCGGTTACGTTAAAAGAGGTTGAATATGAACCATCTGCCACATCAACATTACCTGTAGTTGAAATATCTGAAGTAATATATAATATCATATTACTTCCACCATTACCAGTTACGCCACTATTATGATCGCCATACGTGGTCCAAAATTCAGTCCCTTTATTGCTTGTTCCTTGCGAATAGGCATTAAAAAAACATACAGATAGTAATAGTACTATTACAACACTTAGTAGGGGTTTCAAGTTTGCTAATTAGTTAAAAGGTTAGCTATGTAAAATAGTTGTGACTAATATACAAACCTTTACATGAAATTAAAATTAAACTATGTGGCTACTTTTTTTTACTTTTTTTGATACGGTCAATTTCCATATTGGCTAACTCTAGTTTGCGAGAGAGTTCCTTATTCTCTTTTCGCAGATTGTATATCTCAAGCGCGTTCTCTATATATATTTTCAGCTCATCGTTCTGCCATGGCTTAACCAGGTATTTATAAACCTGACCCCGATTTATAGCATCCATAACAGCATTAATGTCAGAAAAACCGGTCAGTAATATTCTTATAGTGTCAGGATATATCGGTATAATGGATTCCAGAAATTCAATACCCGTCATAACGGGCATACGCTGGTCAGTTATTATAACGCCAATTTCATTATTCTCCAGTATCTTTCTCCCCTCCCTGGCAGAGCTGGCGGTGTATATCTCAAAATCTCGCCTAAAGGCTGCTTTAAAGCTATTCAGGTTGTTAACTTCATCGTCAACATATAACACACCTATTTCCATAATTTATTAATTTTAAATAGCATATTTAAACGTTGCTATTCTTAATGCCCATTGGTTTGGCAAAACTATTGTATAAAAATGAAAAAAATAACCCTAATCTTATGCCTTATATTACAATATGTTTTAGCTTTTGCAACAAAAACGGATACGCTTGTAATTAATAAGTCTGGATCAAAGTTTTTAACTAACCAATTCTTTGCTGAATTGGAGGATCCTGGTAAAAGCTTAAAATTTGAGGACGTATTTAACAATCCAAAGTTTCATACTGTTAAATCTAAACTACCTTTTTTAAGGTATTCAAAATCGGCAATTTGGTTAAAATTCACTATAAAAAACAACACCAACAGTTCTGTTATTCCGATAACTACCGGACGAAGCGTAATAGATGATTTTGATATTTATTACCATAATCCCATTAACCACCAAACTACACATATATCGCCAAGTGATTTAAAAACAAACCCCGGTTTTTTATCACAAAACAGCACAATTATTAATTGGTCAATTGATCCAAATACTGTTCAAACAATTTATATAAGGTTAAAAAGCAATATGTCGTCCACAATTCCTATTGAGGTACACAGCCAAGACGAATATTTAGAAAAAAGTGCCATTAACCAGCTAATTAATGGTGCATTAATAGGCATATTTTGGGTGATGGCATTATATAATTTAATACTTTTTGCCATAGTGAGAGACAAAAGTTATCTATATTATGTAGTATACATTATATTCTTCGGACTTTCACAGATTTTGATGCTGGGGTATGGTAACACTTTGGTTTCTGGAAACAAACAGTTATTAAACGAGTATGCGATTCCATTTATCAGAATAGGTTTTGGGTTTTCTATGCTATTGTTTGCTGATGAGTTTTTACAACTTAAACAAAACTTTAAAAAATATTATAAATGGTATTTGGCGTTATACATTTTATTTTTATTACCATTGGTTGCCACAATTATCCATTGGGCAAGCGGCGCCTACCTTTTGATCACCATCAATGTCTTTATTACTTCAATAGCACTACTCTACATTGGGTTTTACATGTATTATAAAGGGTTTAAGCCTGCTAAATTCTTTCTATCAGGTTGGGGATTATCATTAATTGCCATATTAATAACTCTTGCGCGTAATAAAGGATTAATACCATACAACCATTTAACGGCCAATTTTTTAACCTATAGCGCCATAATTGAATTAATATTATTTTCAACCGCTTTAGCAGATAAGATCAGCTTTTACCGCGAGCAAAATATTCTGTCACAAAATTCGGCCCTTCAAATAGCTAAGGAGAATGAAAGACTAATTACCGAACAAAATATCCTATTAGAAAACATGGTAAAGGAACGCACTCAAGCGCTAATTGAAACCAATCAAAATTTATCAGTTACTATTGAAAATTTACAATCAGCCCAGCAACATTTGATAGAGACCGAAAAAATGGCTTCATTAGGGCAGCTCACTGCGGGCGTGGCGCATGAAATAAATAACCCTATAAACTTTGTAAGCGCAAATGTATCGCCGTTAAGGCTTGATTTTAACGAGTTGTTTAACTTGCTTAAATATTACCAAGAAGCGGCCACCCATCCTGAAAACCCCGAATTGTTAAAAACTGCCGAAAAGTTCAAAGAAGAAATTGACCCGGATTTTATAAAAACTGAAATTATGGGCTTAATTAGCGGTATTGAAGACGGCGCAAACCGTACTAAAGAGATTATACTGAGTTTAAGAACCTTTAGTAGAATGGATAAATTGACATTGACACCTGCCAATATTAATTCGTCTATACTAAATACGCTTGTATTACTAAGGAGTTCAATCCCTTACTATATTGAAGTTAAGCCGGTGTTAAATAAGTTGGAACCTTTAAACTGTTATCCGGGCAAGATAGATCAGATGCTAATAAACCTGGTTGACAATAGTATACACGCCATTAAAGCTAAGAAGGCGCATAATGATGAGAGCATACTTATTGTTAGTGAAGACCACGCTGACCATGTATCCATCAAAATAACCGATACAGGCATCGGCATGACTGCCGAAGTTAGGCAACGTATATTTGAACCTTTTTATACAACTAAAGAAATTGGCGAAGGTACAGGGCTTGGGCTATCTATTGTTTTTGGCATTATTGAAAAACACAAGGGCACTATAGATATACAATCAACCTACGGTACAGGTACTACCATAATAATTAAATTACCTAAAAATCTTGAAGAAGAACCATCGAGCGAGGGTGCTATTAGCTAACTCTTTTACCTTTCAGTAGCATATCCATAGCATCATTTAAAGACCCGGCCCGGCTTACCTCGCCCGAGTTAACAAAATATATCTCGTCCGCATTTTCAATGGTATTTAAACGGTGAGCTATAATTACACGTGTAGTAGTTGCAGGAAGATTATTTAATATTTCGCCTAATAACTTCTCAGTTATGGTATCAATATTGGCAGTGGCTTCATCTAAAATAAGTAACTCGGGATTACGTAAAACAGCACGCATAAACGCTATTAATTGCTTTTGCCCCAGGCTAATACTATCAGCTCCTGATGTTACTACGGTTTCTAATCCATTATCAAATATGGCTAACAAATTACCTAAACTGGCATCTTTAATTACCTGTTCTAATTGTTCATTGCTATAGTCTTTATAAAGTTCATTACCATATAAAATATTCTCTTTTATAGTCCCGGTAAATAAAAATGGCTCTTGTAATATAAAACCTATTTTTTTACTACGCTCATTGGCATCGTAAGTTCTTATATCCCGGCCATTTAATAAAACCATTCCTTTATTGGGGTCATACAAACGCGCAATTAATGAGGCTGTTGTAGTTTTACCGCCACCTGTTGGGCCAACCAGGGCATAAGTTTTGCCGCGCTCCATTTTAAAACTCACATTGTGCAATATCTCTTTATCATCATAACCAAAGTGAACATTTTTAAATTCCAATAAACTACCTGATCCATCTGATGCGGCATTTACCAAATCAGGCAAATTGGTTTCCATTGAAAGAATTTGCGACACCCTGTCCCACCCGGCCATAGCTGTTTGAAAATTGGCCCAAAGTGATGCTAACTGTCGTAAAGGATTATAAAAGTTAGTAGCGTATGATAAATAGCTTACCAATAAGCCTATGGTAAACTCACCTATACTAATTAAATAAATACCATAGGCAAGTACGGTTAGCTGTGCTATACTGGCAAATAAACCATAAACCGGCATAAATATATTATTAGCCAACCCGGCAACTATGGCACTTTTATAATTAAGTTTATTAGCTACATCAAACCTTTTCCTAAAATAATCGCGGCGGTTAAAGGCAATTATTACTCTAAAATTATTCAGGCTTTCTTGTATCTCGCCGCTCATGCCACCAACACTTTTTAAATTTTTTGCGTTGACTTTTTTAACCCATGGTGATACAATTGTTGTAAAAATCAATATAAATAAACCCGGCACTAATGCAGCAGCACCAAGTTTAGGATTTATAGCCAGCAAAAATATACCCGCACCCGTCATGGTAACAATGCTGCCAATAAATTGCATTAATGATTGCGAAAAGAACTGGTTTATTTTATCTGTATCATTATTCACACGCGATATCAGATCGCCGGCTTTGTTTTGATTAAAAAAAGCAACCGGCAACTGCTGCAGTTTATTAAATATGGCGTTACGCAGCGTAAACAACATACGTTGTCCTACCCCACCCATTAATTGCATTTGCTGGTAGCTGGCAAACAACCCAACTATATACATACCAAGTAATATGCCCGAAAATACCAGCACACCATGGTATTGTTTAGTAACTACATACTTATCAATGGTATGCCCAATTATATATGGCCCCAATAAATTTATAGTGGCGTTTAACAAAATAGCTATTAAGGCTAAAAACAATGTTTTTCGCTCGTGTGCTATTAATTGCAATAGCTTTTTAACACCTGCATAGGTGGAAGCTTTTTTCTCCTGCTGCGTATTATTGTTCAAATTATAACTCATAATTGCTGGTACTTTGTTGTGAATTAAATATTTGAACGTATTCGGTACTCGTGGCCAATAGTTGTTGATGTGTGCCTGTAGCAATGATTTCACCTTCCATCAACACTATAATTTGATCGTAATGTTCAATCGAAGCAATCTTTTGTGTTACGGATATCAGCGTTAAATCAGGATAATTTTGCTGTATATTTTTTAATATCTTCTGTTCTGTATTAGTATCCACCCTTGCTGTAAAATCATCCAACAATAGTATTTTAGGATCGACAGCTAAAGCGCGGGCCAGCATAATACGTTGCTTTTGCCCGCCAGATAAACTTGAACCGCGTTCAGAAACTATAGTGCTTAATTTATCGGGCAAGCTTTCCACAAAATCATTTAATTCGGCTGTATCAATAGCCTTTTGCAAAGACTGATCTGTTACCTTATCGCTAAAAGCTATATTTTCGCGAATACTCATATTGAATATAATGCTATCCTGAAATACAAAGCCTACCTGGCTATGAAAAGCCTCGCTGTTATAACTATCAATGCTTTTACCATCAAACTCAATCACACCTTCATTTGCAGGAATCAAACCTGTCAATAAGTATAATAATTGTGATTTACCCGCTGCCGTAGGACCTATTATGGCAATTTTTGAACCTGGTTTTATAGCTAATGATACATTTTTTAAAGCAGGCTTTTGCCCGTAAATTACGGTTACTCCTTTAAGTTCAATACCGCCACGCAAAGGGTCAGTTATAGTGCCTTTGTCCTGCAAATCAGGAGCGTTTAATATCATGGTTATACGGCCAAATGATGCTGATGCCTGCGCAATAATATTGCTCATAAACCCTATTATCATTATAGGGAATATCAGCATCATCAAATAACTATTAAAGGCAGCAAAATCGCCCAGGCTCATGGTACCGTTAATTACATAATGCCCACCTAAAGCCAGTATAGTTAAAGCTGATAAATTTGCTGTGAAAGTTATAACCGGTACCAGGCCTGCAAACATTTTTAAAATAGCCAGGCCAAAATCGCGGGCTTTACTGTTTGCTTCTAAAAACTTTATTGTTTCTAATTGCTGCGAATTAATTACACGTATTAATGCCGACCCAAGTATACTCTCATTAATAATTTTATTTAACCAGTCAATTACCTCGCGGCTTTGTTTAAAAAGTACGCGTACTTTACGTAATACAAAAAAAAATGTCCCTCCTATTATAGGAATAATAGCAATAACCGTCAGGGCCAGTTTCCAGTTAATTGTCAGCAATAATATACTGGCGCCAATAATTATAAACAACGATGAGGCAATTGACACAATAGCTTGCGAAACAAACAGCTTTATTGAATCTGTATCGGCAGTTAAATTGGTAAGTAGTTTTGCAGGATTGGCTTTTTCGATAAAAGCATGGCTTTGTTTTGATATTTTATCAGCAAGTTGGGTACGCAAATCGCGCGCTACACGTTCAGATGCATAGGTTTGTATAATACTTTGCAGGTATCCAAATATAAACACCAAAAACGTCGCTGCACTAAACTGAATAATAGTGTGCTGCATATTAAATTGTTGGTGTGTATATGCATCAATGCCATTTGAAATTATTTGGGGAAGCAACAAGTTGATACCATTGCCAAGTAAAGCAAAAACTATGAGTAATATAACTAAACCACGATAAGGTTTAAGCACACTAAATATGCCCGGAGGTTTTTTTATATCTGCTGAACTATTTTTTGGGGGCATATTTTTTATGATAAAACAAGGGCAGTTACTTTACCCTATTCATCATAGACGATCAAGGGGGCAAAACATTTTAACCAATTACAAAATTATTAAAAAAACTTTTCGGGATTGGGCACTAAGTGCAAAAACGATTCAAAATTTTCCTGGTAATGTGATTTATCCACTTTAAAATAAAAAGCACCTTTACGCGATGATAATTTGTCCTTTTCATTTAGTTTAACCAATAAATTGGTTGACAAAAGTTTGCGACTAAAATTTCGATCATCAAATTGAGTTTCATACACCCCTTCATACAAAGTGCGCAATTGCGGAATTGTAAATTTTTCGGGCAATAGTTCAAATAGTACCGGGTGCAGGGCTGCTTTATAACGTAATTGCTTTTTAGCCTGGTTTACCATTTCGGCATGATCAAATACCAGATCGGGCATTTCAGTTAATAAAAACCACTCTGCATGATATTTATCATTTAGCTGATTTTCATATTGATGAATATCAATTAATGCAAAATAAGCAACAGACAAGGTTCTCTCTACAGGGTCACGATTTGGTTTGCCAAAAACCATGAACTGCTCCATGTAAATATCCCTTAACCCGGTACATTCTTCAAGTACACGTATTGCTGCATCATCAGGGCTTTCATATGGTTGTATAAACCCTCCCATCAAACTCCATTTGTTTTTGGCGGGATTGAATCCTCTTTTGATCAATAATAATTTAATATTAACCCCGTCAAAGCCAAATATGATACAATCTGTTGCCAACAAAACACGTGTTTGGCCGGAATATTTACGCATAAGGGATTAATATAAATCTATTAAACTGGTAGGTTTTCACAATTTTAACAATAAAAAAAGCATTTTAACAATTACCCATGTAAGTTTGCATGTAATTTTTTTGTGCTTCTATATTATGGCACCTTAGCTATAAAAAACACCATGCAACAAATTTTTGACCCTAGAGCAGATTATATAATACAAGACGATTCGGTACTATTAAGGCCATTAATAGCAACTGATCTTGAATTACTTTTACCTTTTGCACTAAATGAGCCCAACACCTGGAAACATTCATTAATTAGCGCGGCTGGTAGGGAAGGTATGACTAACTATATCAATGCAGCGCTTGAAGCCAAAGCTACAGGAAAAGAGTACCCATTTATTGTATATGATAAACTAACTCAACAATATGCAGGCTGTACACGGTTTTATGATATTCAGCCCGGTTATCATACTTTACAATTGGGATACACTTGGTATGGCGAAAAATTCAGGGGTACAGGATTAAATAAGCACTGTAAATTTTTACTATTACAACTGGCATTTGAAACTTTGGGAATGGAACGTGTGGAGTTTAGGGCTGATGCAAATAACGAAAGAAGCATTGCTGCCATGAAAAGCATAGGATGTACCGTTGAGGGTGTTTTAAGAAACCATCTGCCTTTGCCCGATGGCAGCCGCCGACACTCGATAGTTTTAAGTATTTTAAAAGATGAGTGGTATGACTGTGTTAAAACAAACCTTAAAGCTAAGATAGATTCTGAATAACAACAAATAGGCAAAACCCAATGTCATTGAATTATATTTGCCATATAACAAACTATCATTATGTCAACAAAACTTACCATTAACAATAACGGATCAGTAAAAATAGAAGGCGATTTTGAAATTGTAGATATGCAAGGCAATAACTATGGCTTACAGGGCCGTACAGTAGTTTCAATTTGTCGTTGCGGCTTGTCTGCCAATAAACCATTTTGTGATGGGTCGCACAAAGGCCATTTTGAACATAATGCAGTAGCATTTGATCTGCCTCCCCGCAAGGTTTAAATATCACTTCATATCACTTTGAGGTATTTTGTACATATAGGCTACCACGGCACTAATTATAGTGGTTGGCAAATACATCCGGGAGTATTAAATGTGCAGGAGGTATTACAAAATGCGCTTAGTCAAATATTAAAAACACCTATCGCCATATTTGGCTGCGGAAGAACTGATGCACAGGTGCATGCCAGCCAGTTCTTTTTTCATATGGATGTGGATAAGGAATGGAAATTTGACCTCCTGTTCAGGTTAAATAAGCTGTTGCCAAACGATATCGCCATATTTGATATTATATCCATGGAAGGCTTACCACATGCCCGTTTTGATGCTATTGAAAGGACGTACGATTACTTTATACATAACTATAAAGATCCCTTTTTAAGCAGATTCAGCTCATTTTACGCCTATAAAAATTTGGATATTGCTCAAATGGAAGCGGCAGTAGCTTTGCTGCCACTATATAATGACTACCGGGGTTTTTGCAAAAGCCCCGACAGGAATGAACATACCATCTGCAATATTGCATCTGCCGGCTTATACGTAAGCCCGGGTGAAGATAAAATCCGTTTTCAAATATCGGCCAATCGGTTTTTAAGCAAAATGGTACGAATAATTATGGGGCGATTATTAGAAATTGGTAAGGGCAAATTAAGTGTTGATGAGTTTGAGTATTATTTGACAAATAAAATAACTCCTGCGATTATCACTCCCGCCTATCCGCAAGGGCTGTATCTATCAAAAGTAACCTACCCCTATTTAGATATACCTGCACGTACAGATTTTACAAAAATGCTGCAGGATAGCATTAACTATTAAAAGTTTCCAGGTAAAGATCCTCTACCTTTTTACGTGCCCAATCCGTTTTACGCAAAAACTTCAAACTTGATTTCACGCTTGGGTCAGATAAAAAACAATTGATGCGTATGCGATATCCCAATTCCGGCCAGCCATAATGGGCTACTAGTTCAGTAATTATAGCTTCTAAAGTTTTTCCGTGCAGTGGGTTATTTTGTTGCATTGGTTCAAAAATAAACATCTTAACCATACAACAATCTAAAAAGCAAAAAAGGCCGGATTTTACGATCCGGCCATTGAATAATTAATTGGTCTCAATTTTTATATCAACGATACCTGCTTAGTGATAGTTTTTTTACTGGCTGCAGTTTGTGCATCAGGCTGGCTTCCGCCTACTGTGATGGAAACTTTACCTTTTATAATTTTTGCATTGCCATCAGCTGTTATCAATGATAGGTCCTGAGGGGTTAACTGGAACTTGATAACCTTAGTCTCGCCTGCTTTAATAAAAGTACGCTCAAAGCCCTTTAATGCGCGTATAGGGGCGCGCATACCTGTAACAGCGTGCGATAAATAAAGCTGACTTACTTCTTCACCATCTCTTTTGCCTGTATTAGTAACTTTTACACTTACAGTAACCGGTTTGCTGCCTTGTATAGTAGCAGGAACTGTTAATCCATCATATTTAAAGGTAGTGTAGCTTAAGCCATAACCAAAACCATATAAAGGCTTGCCGTTAAAGTAACGGTAAGTACGGTTCTTCATCGAGTAATCGCTTATTGAAGTTGGCAAATCCTTATCGCTTTTATAGAAGGTTATCGGCAAACGACCACCCGGGTTATAATCACCAAATAAAACATCAGCAAGGGCGGTACCTGCCGCCTGGCCACCGTACCATGCATTTACTATAGCCGGCAGGTTTTCTGATTCCCATGGTGTAGCAACAGCCGAACCTGACATTAATACAAATACAACCGGTTTACCGGTAGCTTTAAGGTCCTTTACTAAATCTGTTTGGTTTTTAGGCAACATAATTGAGGTACGATCTCCACCTCTGAAACCATCTTTATTGGTCAGCATCTCCTCGCCTTCCAAATCAGGAGTAATACCGCCTATAAATAAAATTACATCAGCATCTTTAACACTATCTACCAATTTACTGTTATCAGCTTTAACATTGCCGTTAACCACATACTCTGTACCTAAATGATACTCAACCACAGTAGCAGGGCCCAATTTAGCTTTGATACCTTGTAATGGCGTAACCGAGCGTGAAGCTGTACCAAAATAATTACCGCGTATACTTCTCTGATTATCAGCATTGGGGCCTATAATGGCTATCTTTTTTAGGTTTTTGCTTAATGGCAATAAGTTGCCTTGATTTTTCAATAAAACAATTGACTGACGAGCCATTTTCAAAGCGTGAGCCTGATGCTCTGGGCTTTCTAAAACGCTCAAAGGTATTTGTGAGTATTTATTAGCAGGGTCTGCAGCATCAAATAAACCTAAACGGAAACGGGTAGTAAATAATCTTCTTAATGAAACATCCAGATCTTTTTCAGTTAATTTACCATCAGCAACTGCTTTGGTTAAAGCTTTATAAGCGGCATTAGGCAGACTACCTACTATACACTCTACATCGGTACCGTGCAATACTGCATCCGCGGCAGCGCTGGCGGCATCATTAAAAGTTTGGTGAGCAGTTGATTTATAAAAATCATCAATACCACCACAATCTGAAGTTAAATAACCGGTAAATTTCCATTGATTACGTAAAATGTTATTTAACAATAAATCGCTACCGCAGCAAGGTTGACCCTTGAACGCGTTGTAAGCACACATTACACCTTCAACCTTAGCGTCAACTACCAATGTTTTAAATGCAGGCAAATAAGTATCCCACAAATCATAATCACTTACATCGGTATTAAATTTATGGCGAGTTGATTCAGGACCGCTGTGTACTGCATAGTGCTTGGCACAAGCCGCAGCTTTAAGGTATTTAGGATCATCCCCTTGTAAACCGGTTACAAAGCTTTTACCCATTGATCCTGTTAAATACGGGTCTTCACCATAGGTTTCCTGACCACGACCCCATCTTGGATCTCTGAAGATGTTGATGTTAGGAGTCCAATAAGTTAGGTTTACATAACGTGTACCTGTTTTTTTATCTTTAATGCTTTGGTTGTTGATTGCGCGGCCCTCTTCGGCAGTATAATCGGCCATTGTATGTAATGATGCCTTATCAAAAGTTGCTGCCATAGCTATGGCTTGCGGGTAAACGGTTGTTCTGAAACCATTTGCGCGGGCAACACCGTGTAAAGCCTCATTCCACCAGTTAAAAGCCGGTACGCCTAAACGCTCAATGGCAGGTGCCTGGTTTATCATTTGGTTTACTTTTTCGTCCAAAGTCATTTGCGATATCAGGTCGTTCACACGCTGATCAATAGGCAAAGCCGGATCTTGAAATTTGTATTGATACTTGTCTCGTTTTACCAATGCCAGGGTAGGCAACAGCAACACCAACAGGAATAATAGATTGAGTTTGTTTTTGAAAAACTTTTTCATTTAAGATATAATTTGTTCGATTTATTTTTTTCGGTTATATATAGATTAATCCAAACTGCAATAGTCATGTCAAACAAATAAACAACAATAAATTTGAGGCTAATGAGTTAATTTTTTAAAATTAGCAAATTATATAAAAAGTATGTAATTGATACTTCAATATATTATTTTAATTACATAAGGCATATTTATAACGATTTACTTTTTTTTAAATAAAAAGCTTTTTACCTTACGTACTATTATAAACCAATATAAAAATATGAAACATTTATCAGCCCTTAAAGGCTTGACGCTTGCTACCGTCCTGTTTTTTGCAGCAGGTTGCGCTGTAGTTGCACAAACCCCATCAAAAAAAGATGCCGACAAGTGGGTTAAAAGCAAAGCTTATGCTCCAAATTTCAAAGCTACTGTTGATCCATCAGTAAACAGTGTTGAATTTGCCAAACAATACAACGCTAATAAAGCTGTTTGGGATAAAGTATTTGCATTTTTAGCAAACCCTGACCTGGCTACCATGCGTGGCAGCCACGTTAACATTGACGGCGAAAACGGCGAGAATGCCTACGCTATATTTGTAAATGATATCCCTAAAGATTTTGCCGCATCAAACTGGGAGGTACACAAAAAATATATTGATGTACATTATGTAATTGAAGGTAAAGAAAAAATTGCAGGCGTACCTTTTTCTAAGGAAATTGAAGCCGCTGTTGTAACACCTTTTAATGAGAATAGCGACATTGGTTACTACAAGCATGATGCCTTTGACAGCACAAAATATGGAATTGCTACTCCTGAAAACTTTTTTGTTTATTTCCCAAGTGAATTTCACCGCCCGCACTTAAAAGTTGACCCTGCAGTTGCAGAGCGAATGAAAAAAGTGGTTATTAAAGTTAAATCAGTTAACTAAAAGAAACCCTATAAACAAAAAAGGGACCGCTATAATTAGTGGTCCTTTTTTTTGTTACCATATAATTTCTATCTGCTTGCGTTAACTATGGCAATCGCTTCTTTGGTTGCGGCCGTTAATTCGTCATACTTTTTGCCTTCCATAACATCTTTGCTTATCAGCTTACTACCCATACCTACCGCACAAACACCTGCTTTAAACCAGCCCCCAATATTCTCTTTAGTTAATTCAACGCCGCCTGTTGGCATAAATAAAGTATTTGGAAACAATTCTTTAATTCCCGCTAAAAATGACGGACCCAACAAGTTACCAGGAAATAATTTGATCACTTTAGCACCTAATGATTCGGCTTTTATAATTTCAGTAGGCGTCATACAACCTGGTACCCAAAGCATATCGTATTTGTTAGCTACAGGTATAACATCTTCCACTAATCCCGGGCTTATAATATAGTCGGCACCAGCATCAACAAATGCTTGTGCGCTTGCACCATCTTTAATAGTGCCAACACCCAGGTACATACCACCTAACTCTTTATCACAAACTTCGCGCAATTTGACAAAATTCTTTAGTGCGGCTTCGCCACGATTGGTGTATTCAACAGTACGAATACCGGCGTTATATAAAGCATGTAAAATGTTTATACTAACTTCTGTATCCTTATTAAAATATAAGGGTAGTATACCCTGTTCCGGTATCAATTTTAAAATTTCAGCTTTTTTACTCATGTTATCTCATTGTAATTATTGGGGTAAAGCTAAAAAGAAACATTTAATAACACATTTAAAATAATCACAAAATTAACAATTGCAATCGATTACGATTTTTCAACTAAATCTTCTTTATTAATTTGGAATATGTAATTTTGGCGCTACAATAAAAGATACTAAAGCCAAATTTTCAATCTAAAAAATCGATATCGATGTCAAAAAAAATAGTAACACTTGGAGAAATAATGTTGAGGTTATCTACTCCTGATTATAAAAGATTTGTACAGAGCGATAGCTTTGAAGTCACCTATGGTGGCGGTGAAGCTAACGTTGCGGCGGCACTTTGTAACTATGGTCTAAACGGAACCTTTGTATCAAAAGTACCGGCAAACGCTATTGGACAGGCAGCTATAAACCACCTGCGCCGTTATGGCGTGGATACACAATTTGTAGCTCGTGGTGGCAAGCGTTTAGGTATCTATTTTTTAGAAACTGGCGCATCAATGCGTGCTTCGCAAGTAATATATGACCGTGCCGATGCTTCTATATCAGAAGTTGAAGCCAGTGAATTTGACTTTGATAAAATTTTAGATGGTGCCGATTGGTTCCACACCACCGGCATCACCCCTGCCCTTAGCGATAAGGCTGCTGCTTTAACCTTAGCTGCATTAAAAGCGGCTAAAGCTAAAGGTATTACTACCAGTATTGATTTGAACTATCGTAAAAAATTATGGAGCAAAGAAAAAGCCCGCGAAGTAATGACCGAGCTTTGTAAATATGTTGATGTTTGTATTGGTAACGAAGAAGATGCTGATACTACTTTAGGATTTACAAGTGCAGGCACTGATGTTACCAAAGGTGAGTTGAACCTTGATGGTTACAAAGACGTATTTAAACAAATGAAAGAAAAATTTGGCTTTAAATATATTGCTTCTACTTTAAGAGAGAGCCATAGTGCATCAGATAACGGATGGAGCGCTTTGGTATATGATGGCACCGAGTTTTATCATACTAAAGAGTATAGCATACGTATTATTGACCGTGTTGGTAGCGGCGATTCATTTGCCAGCGGCTTTATTTTTGGTTTGGTTACAGGCCTTAAAATGAGCGATGCTGCCGAGTTTGGTGTGGCTGCATCGGCTATTAAACACACCATTCCTGGCGACTTGAACCACGCTACTTTAAGCGAAGTGCAAGAGTTAGTAAAAGGTGACGGCTCTGGCCGCGTACAAAGATAGTTGATAGATCATGGTTCGTAGTTCATGGCAGTTTTACCATCAACTATGAACCGTTAACCATGAACCAAATGATTATAGATACATTAGCCAGTGCCGAAAAATACTACGGCCTGCATAAAAATTTTAAAGTTGCTTTTGATTATTTAACCTCGGCAGATTTGAACGCAGTTGAAGCGGGCAAATTTGATATTGCTGATGGTGTAATGATCATAGCATCAGACAATGAAGGCAAAACTGCCGAAGTTGCTACCGAAAAATTTGAATGCCATAATAAAAACATCGACATACAGGTATGTATACGCGGCAATGAAACCATTGGATGGAAACCGCGTACCGATTGCACCCAACCCAAAGGCGACTACAATGACGAAAAGGATGTGTTATTTTTTGCTGATACACCGGATATGTACTTCAATTTAAAAGGTGGGCAGTTTGTTATTTTTTACCCCGAAGATGTACACGCGCCAATGATAGGCGAGGGTTTGATCAAAAAAATGGTGGTAAAGGTTAGGATTGATTAATATAATCCCTTTTTATAAGCAAAAGAGCCGCATTTCGCGGCTCTTTTGCTTATAACTCAAAATATTCCTTAGCATTATAATAGCAAATGTCCTGGATGATCTTACCTGTCCAGGCTATATCATTTGGTAATTCGCCGTTTTCAATATCATTACCAAACAGGTTACATAAGATCCTGCGGAAATACTCATGGCGCGGGAACGACATAAAACTGCGCGAATCCGTCAACATTCCCACCATACGGCTTACCAAGCCAATATTTGATAGGGAAGTTAACTGTGCTATCATACCATCCTTTTGGTCGTTAAACCACCAGCCGGAACCAAACTGAATTTTACCCGCTACTGATCCATCATTAAAATTTCCGGTCATTGCTGCAAATACATCATTGTCTGAAGCATTCAGGTTATATAATATCGTTTTGGTGAGTTTGTTCTCTTTCTCCAGTTTATTCAGGAAAGTTGACAATGCCCTGCCCTGCTTAAAGTCGCCTATCGAATCCCAGCCGGTATCAGGGCCAAGTTCGGCAAGGGCACGCGTGTTATTGTTACGTAAACTACCTAAATGATATTGTTGCACCCATCCCTTTTCATGATCCCACTCGGCAAAAGTTAACAGCATGAAAGTTTTAAACTTAGCACTCTCCTGCGGGGTAATGGTTTGCTTATTTCTTATTTTTTGGAAAATTGATTTAACTTCCTGCTCAGTATAATCTTCAGCAAACATATGTTCCAAACCATGATCAGATATGGTACAGCCATTGGCTGCAAAATAGTCATGACGGCCTTTTAATGCAATTAAATAGCTCTCCAGATCATTTATATCCACATCAGCTACTTCTTGCATCTGATCAATATAATGGTTCAACGCAAGGATATCTTCAGAAAACATTGCTTTATCCGGCCTGAAGGACGGCTTGACCTTAGTTGCAAAACCATCTTTAAGCAGTTGCTGATGATACTCCAGGTTATCCAGCGGATCATCAGTAGTACCAATCATTTGTACGTTTTTACCGGTTATAAGATTCCGTACGCTATACGCCGACGATTGCAGCTTTTCGGTACATTCATCATAAATTTTACGCGCATTAGCAGGCGATAAAATTTCCTTTATGCCAAAGTATCGCTGTAACTCTAAATGCGTCCAATGATAAAGCGGGTTGCGCAGGGTATAGGGCACTGTTGCTGCCCATTGTTCAAATTTTTCCCAATCGCTTTTATTACCGGTTATATATTCCTCATTCACGCCGTTGGCACGCATAGCGCGCCATTTATAGTGGTCGCCATATAGCCAAATATGCGTAAGGTTATTAAAATTTATATCAGCAGCAATTTGGTCAGGTGGAAGATGGCAGTGATAGTCAATAATAGGCATCTCACTGGCATAATCATGATATAGCTTCTTAGCGGTTTCTGTCTGTAATAAAAAGTCCTGGTCAAGAAAATTCTTCATCTAATAAAAATGGTGATTGCAGGTAACAATATTACCTATAAATCACGGCTTATCAAGATAAAAACTATCTTTTTTAACTTACTTAATATCCAAAACTGCTAAATACTAACCTATTTAAGCTGTCTTTTTTGCGGTCATAATAATTACAATACCGCCTACCAATAATACCCCGCCAATATATGGTGGCCAGTTTACTGACTTTTCCTTGTCGGCAGATATTTCAATAGGCCCCGCGTCAACAATTTTTTCCTTTTTGGTATACGTGAAGCCGGTCCATATTAACATTACGGCACCTATAATTACCAATACAATTCCAACTGTTCTGCTCATAGCAATCTGTTTTAGTGTTATGTTATAACACCACTTACCGGTAATTGTTCATTAACCATAAAAAAAGCCGCCCCGATTAATCGGGGCGGCTTAGTATAATGTTGATTAAATTATTGCCTTGCAGGAGGTGCTTGCGGCGGACGACCACCACCAAAACCACGGCGTTGTATTCTTACGGTATCTAATTCGGCTACTGTCCAGGGGGTTTTCCTGTCAGCAGTTATCTCTCTGATACGGGCTACATCAGCGTCTCTTACTACCGGGGCGTTATTGCCAAAGTTGCTGCGTATATAGCTTAATACCGAAGCAATATAGTTATCTGTATTACCACCTAAGGCAGGCATAACATCCGGGTAAGTTTTACCATTTACAGGGCCACTTAACCCATGTAGTAGTATACGTACCAGTTTGTCAGGTGCCTGGCTGCTAACATCAGTGTTATTTGCCAAAGCAGGGGCCGGCATTGCACTACCTCCAACTGATACACCTTTGGCATCGCCACCATGGCAGGTTGCACAAAGCTCTTTAAATATAGCTTGTCCTTTTTGCACCAACTCGCGGTCTGCCTGTGCCAGCAAAGCCTGTGCTTTAGCTTGTTCAGCACGACGGTTAAGCTTATCATTATAATCCTTATTAGATAAGGCTAAAATATTACCAGGATATTTCTCTATAAGTTCCTTTACAGTTGCTTGTGCCTTTGGCGAAGAGTTAAATCTTAATGTTAATGATAATTGATAACGTACATCGGCACTTGGATCATCTTTTAATGCTATAACCTGCTCTAACGCCTGCGCATCTTTCTTGATCAAATCCTCACCTATCCAAACAGCCTGTTTACGTACCTGTGCATCAGCGTCTTTCAATGCAGTGCCCAATACCTGTACGGTCATCTCGTTCATGCCATTCAAGGTCCATAAAGCGTGTATACGCGATAAAGGATTAGCTGAAACAGCTAAAGTTTTTAATGCCTGTACAACTGATTTATCGTTACGTACAACCAATTCTTTTTGTGCAGCATCTCTCCACCATCCGTTAGCATTATTTAAGTGCTGAACTAACTGTGCACTGGTTTCGTTAAGCATATTAGGCTTAACTTTTGAAGGTTTTATACCATCATATACCACACGATAGATACGTCCGCGGCCAATAACTTTTTGTAAGCCTTTATTTAAAATTTTAGGGCGAAGGAAACTTCCTTTACGAGTCCAGTTACTTTCTTGTATAATACCGTGGTACATATCTACAATATATAATGAACCATCAGGACCTGTGGCGGTATTTACCGGGCGGAAGTTTAAGTCTGTTGATGCAATAAACTCCTGCTCGTTATAAGCGTTTACCAAAGTTGTTTTACCATCAACTGTATTAACTTTAGCACGACGTATTAAACGGCCCACAGGCTCACATATTAATAAGTCTCCGCGTATATCCATCGGTAATTTATCACCACGATAGATAGATTGGCCATTACAAGCGGTAAAGTGGTTTAAAGTACTATCTGTAAGACGCAACCTAAATAAACCACCCTGAACGTCAGGAGTAGCTACAATAGGCCATACTTTTTGAAACTCAGCATCAAACTGATCGTTGATATCAAATGTACCATAGTGCGGGTTTTGCTGAAAGTTACTTGCAGGTAACTCGCTACCAGCAATTGAGAAAAACAAACGGCCATAATTATCATGAGTTAAACCCCACTGTCCGCGCGGTGGTTCAACCAATGTATCAGGCACCAACATATCGTTTTTGTATTCATAACGTACCTGGTCAACCGTAACATAAATACGGTTATCAATATTCCAGTCTAAACCACTTTTTTGGTGCTCCAGGTTTTTGTTATCAACCGCGTCATTTTTATAAACCTGTACTTTTTTATCAGCTACACCGTCACCGTTAGTATCTTCATAGCTAAAAATGTTATAGGTATTGGTTTCGTTAACTATCACTTTATGGTTAATACAAAGCAACATACGTGGTAAAACCATGTTATCAATAAACACGGTCATTTTATCCATTACACCGTCACCATTAGTATCTTCTAAACGTTTAACACGGCTGGTTTTAGCAAACTCATTTGATCCGTCCTCATCCAGCATATAGGTGTTTAATTCCGCAACGTACATTACGCCGTTACCATCCCATGCAATTGCTGCCGGTTGGCTTACCATAGGCTCGCTGGCTACGAGCTGTAAGTGATACCCTTTAGGCAGGTAAATGCGTTTCATACTTTCCTCCGGTGAAAAAGGATCACCACTTACATCAGCCTGAACTTTTATTTTACCGGAAGCATCACGTTCGATAGGTAATTGAGCTATATATCCTGTTTTACAAGCATATACAAACATGGCTACGGCTGATACCGCCAATATTATTTTGTTGGTTTTTTTCATTGTTTTTTACCTTTGAATTTTTTACCCATTGTATATTGCAAAGCACCTAATATGTGGTCTAGCACCATGGGCTCTGAAAAGCTTTCGTTTGTATGACCAAGGGCAGTATAAAACGCACGCCCTCCATCAAAATCATGATACCATGCTATAGGATGAACCTCACCCATTTTTAAATTTGTTTGTGTACCATAATCCTCTGTATTTTCATCAAGTGTTATTAGTACATGCAGGTCTTTAGGATTACTACCCGGTTTAAAGCTATAATATTCATCAGCTCTTGTCCATGTTTCAGGCAAAGCCTTAGTAGCCGGATTTTTCTTGTCTACTATATGTAAAGTAGCAGTTTGTACGTTTTTACGTGGGTGGCCCAAAAAATACCCGCCAACTAATTGTCCATACCAGCTCCACTCATACCCAAAATCGGTTGCAGAGTGAATACCTAAGAAACCACCACCATTTTTTATATAATCTTTAAACGCTTCTTTATTTAATGAGTCTTTAAACACTATACGTCTATCAGTTGGGTTTGAAGGGCTTGTAGGGGACAGAAAAATAATAGTAGCATATTGCTTCAGGTTATCTTTGGTAAATTTAGATACATCAGTAGTCGTATCTACATCAAATTTATTTTCGGCACCTAACTTTTGTATCGCAACAATGCCCGGTTCTATTGAATTGTGATGATATACGGTAGTTTTACTAAATATAAGCACTTTAGGATTTTGCGCCCACGCCATAGTAGTACCGCAAACAAACAGCATTACCATAACACCCAGCGCAGTTACGCTTATTGGGCAATTGGTTTTTCGTTGATTCTTCATTTTATTATTGATTAGTAATTGGTTTATAGTTTGGTTTAAAATTTGGCTCTTAAAGATACGCCATAAATTGCCGGATTTCCTAAATGAGCGGCACCAAAATTATAAGCGTAATCAATATAATGTTTATTAAAAATATTATTGGCCCATAAAAAAACATCAAAACATTTGCTGGTAACGCCTACCCTTGCGTTAAATAAATGGTAAGTATTCTGTTTTATGGTATTATTCAAATCAAAATATTGGTCTCCTAAATACTTCCACTCACCACGACCAACCAATTTAAAGTCCTGCTGTCCGCCAAGATCATAAGTGTACTGCACGGCTAACATCGAGGTAACATCAGGTGTAAATATTTGACGATTACCATTTGTAACACCCTGAGTGTACCTTGCATGGGTATATCCAAAGTTATAATCAAACTCCAAACCTTTTACCGGTGTAGTGGCAAACTCTAATTCAACGCCTTTACTGTTTAACTTACCTACATTTCGGGTATAAGTAAAACCGGTTACCTGATCCAGGAACGGAACTTGAGCATCAGTTAATAAAGTATAAAAGGCTGTTACATTTAAACGGGCTTTGTTATCCCAAAAAGTATTTTTAGTGCCTATTTCGTAATTGTTACTATACTCGGGTTTAAAAAAATCTAAAGCCGGTGTTGATGGGTCGTCGGTTAACTGGCTAAAACCACCGGCGCGATAACCACGGCTGTATGAAGCATATAAGGTATTATTTTCTGCAGGATGGTAAGCTATACTTACCTTCGGTGAAAAAGCCCTAAAAGTTGCAGTGGCAGTTTGATCTGGTGCGGTTGTAAATGCCACCGGAGACGCATCAGGTTGATAGGTACCACTTACAAATGCTTTTCTATGCTCATAATCATAACGTATACCGCCGGTTATATCAACCTGTGGCGATATAGTATAAGTGGCTTGGCCAAATACAGCAGTGCCAAAATTATTTGCAGTATTGATATTGACCGTGGTAGCATTTGGCGGAGCGCCAAATAAAGCAGCCTGTGCACCATAATGAGTGCTTTGCTTGTTTGGCTGGCTGTTTATAAAACCATAAACACCCGCTGTCCATTTTAATGGTGATGCAGATGTTGTTGGCGAACTAAAGCGAAACTCCTGTATGCCGGTTTTTACATTGTTCCAGGCCTTACCATAATTATTATTTATAGTTAAAATATCCAGCGGTGAAAAATCGCCGTCTATTGGCCTGTCATAATAACGGTAGTTTTGCTGATATGAGGTTTGTGAGGTAAAGTTAAACCCACGGCCAACATAATTTGCAGTTAACGATGCATCGAAGATATCATCAAATAAAGTAGTTGTAGCGTTTTGATTTACTTTAAATGGCTGGCTCAACGCTGTAGTTGGGTTGCCTGCCAAAGCAAAAGGCCCGTTGTTACGGTTTGAATTATGCTTAACATTCAGCGTAAATGATAAACGCGAACTGGCCAAATATTTCAGGTAATAATTACCTAAATAATAGTGCTGTTTATCAAACTTTGTATTGTTAAAGGTATTAATGTAATAGCCATCGGTAGATGAGTAAATACCTGATACACCTAAAAATAACTTATCCTTTATTAAAGGCGTGCGGAAACCAACAGTATAACGCTGCAGATTATAATTACCAAAATCAACGTTAACATAACCGCTGGTTTGGTTAGTAGGTTGTTTAGTGATAATATTGATAACACCGCCGGTAGCATTGCGGCCATATAAAGTTCCTTGCGGGCCGCGTAATACTTCAATACGGTCTACATCCAATAACTGAGCTATATAGGTATCTAAACCAAACTGGCTAACACCATCAATATAAGTAGCCACCGCCGGATCATATGACGTAGTAGTAATACCACGTATAGAGGTAACATTGCGGTTATCGCCGGGGCCGGCAGAAAATAAGTTAGGCACTATACCGGTTATATCCTTTGCGTTCCATACGCGGTAATCTCGTATTTGTTTTGATGATAAAGCAGATACACTTAAAGGTAAGCGCTGGGCTTCTTCATCACGTTTTTCGGCAGATACTACGACCTCATCTAACTGGCTACCTGATGCAGCTAATTGGACATTAATTTCGGTACTTGATGAAGCAATATTGATATTCTGGCTTGTGGTAGCGTACCCTACGGCGCTTACTTCTACTTTATAATTACCGGTAGGTACATTAACAAAAGTAAATGTACCCCGGTTGTCGGTAGATGTTGTAAAATTGGTATTTAATAAACGCACAGATGCAGCCGGAATAGCTGCACCTTTACTGTCTTTAACTGTACCTTTTATGGTTAAAAGGGTTTGGGCATTAACGGCTATAGTTATTACCGTTAATAGCCAAACCAATATTAGTTTTTTATTCATGATTGGTTAGGTAGGCTGTTGGTATTAGTTAAGTGATAAAATATACTGGACCATTTTTTTAGCATCAGCCGCTGCCAATGTTGGGTGCGGCGACATAGCCACCTGTCCCCAATTGCCACTGCCGCCTGCAATTATTTTTTTAGTTAACATATCGTAGTTAGCTTCTGATGCAGGATATTTTTTAGCAACATCATTGTAAGCCGGACCAACAAGTTTGGTATCAACTTTATGACAAGCTAAACAATCAGATTTAGCTAATAAGCCTTTACCGGCTTCAATATCTGCAGCACTTGGCTTTTTTGCAGTTGTAGTAGTTGTTTTTTTTACTGTTGTTGTTTTTTTAGTTGTAGTTACTTTTTTTGTTTGTGCAAACGAATAAGTGGTGGCCAGCGTTAAAATCATTATCCCTGCTGTAATTACTGCTCTCTTCATGGCTTTTTTATATAGTATTTTATTTAGTTTATTGTTAGTATGACTATTTTTATCCCAAATAGCTTAATCAATGATAAAATAATCGTGTTAGTTAATTGGTTAATGTGTACTTACGACACTTATAGGCAACAAACTTAATAAATATGATGCTAAAATCAATAGCCACCTCCATCAATTAAGGCAAGGTATTGCCTATCAGTATTTTGATTTTGATCCTAATAAAAACCCACCTTTCATCAAAAGACGTAAAATACAGCTATTTGGCTATATTTTAGTTCGCTTTTAATAGTTAATTATAACTTATTAAGAATGTTTACAATGTGGGTTTTGTCTTGCAATTGTTACTTTAAAATCAAACTAAATCATATCTATTACTGAGATTTATTAGGTTTGCGCAATTATTAATAATAATTGTGACCAACTTTTTAATAATAGGCATCTGTATTGCTGCCGGCATACTTTTCAGGCGATCAAACCTTTTACCTGCTGATGCGCACAAAGGTATTAATGCCTGGTTATTGTACCTGGCTATGCCCGCAATTTCTTTTAAATACCTGCCTCATATACAATGGAGCATGTCCCTATTATTTCCCATATTGGCACCTGTGGTGGTTTGGTTAGGCGCATTTATCTACATCCGTTTTTATTCGACCGCGGCAAAAATATCTAAATCAACAGCGGCAGGTTTAACCTTATCTGGCGGAATAAGCAATGCCTCGTTTTTGGGCTTCCCAATGGTTGCCGCTTTTTTTTCTGAAAAGGAAATAGCTATAGCCGTAATATGCGACCAAATGGGCTTTATTCTACTATCAACCGTGGGTGTGGGATTAGCTATAAATGCCTCGCAGGCCCAACAACCGTCACCCAAAATATTCCTTAAAAAAATACTTTCTTTTCCTGCTTTTTGGGGATGTACACTGGCGCTTACATTACCACACTATATTGACATTTCCGCACTGGATTCTTTTTTTGATAAAATGGCGGCTACAGTTGCACCATTAGCCTTATTCTCTATCGGGCTGCAGCTAAAGTTTAAAGGTTATAAAGACGAACTTAAACGGATAACTGTTACCCTATTGTATAAACTCATGATAGCACCTGCCATAGTTACGCTGATAGCATTAGCCTTTCATTTACGTGGTATAATAACACAGGTAACCATATTTGAAATGGCTATGCCTCCCCTAATGTCGGCAAGTATAATAGCCAGCGAATACAAACTTAACTCCAATTTAGCTAACCTGGTAATTGGTATTGGCCTGGTATTAGGTTTTGTTACAGTAAGTATATGGTGGTTTATATTACAAATATTGATATAACTACTTTTTAAGCAACTGCAAAGCCTTGTTAATATATTGCAAGCCCAATTCAGAATAGCTTAAACCTAATGCAAACTGGTGCCCATGTGCATCCATTTTTAACAATGATTTTCTTAAAATATTCACCACCTTTTCGGGCGAGTGCTTATGCAGAAATTCCTCATATTGAAATTGAAGAAATACCAGGCATAAAGCATTCTCCATTGTTTGCACATCCTTATCAACTTTAATTTTTTGCTTTAAAATGATTTGGCGCGTACGATCAATAACGGCATCACCATACCCTAAACTTTTCATAACTTCGGCAGCTTTATCCGCATGAAAATGAGACAGATCTCTTCGCCATTTTAAGTAGCCTTCCCTATCCATAGGATAAGTTTCGCGAGGGCTTTCCCAACGGCCTATATGTTGACTGCGCGATGCTAATAAAAGCTCCTCGCCGGCATTTGGATCAAGTTTTAAAATCCATTCGTGCAGTTTTAACGCTAAAAAATATTCCTGCGGATAACTTACACCATCCCAGGTAAAAATAAACGGATCCTGTTTATTATAGCTGTCAAAAGCATCAAAAGCAATATTTAATTTATCCATTTGCCTGCAATATTAGTTTAAATCACATCAAATATGAAAAATCTGGGGCAATTTCAATCCTTCAATGGAGCGACATTATTTAAACCACTGCTTCCATTTATCTCCAAAAGAAGCAATTCCCACATAAACACCATCCTCCCGCACTTCAACGGGATAAGTATTCACAAAATCATTTTGGCCGGGATCGCCTTTGCCGGTTTGCAGGTTGTAGCTGTAGCGATGAAACGGGCAAATGATTTTACCATCCTTACACCAGCCGCCAGCCAGTTCGGCTCCTGCATGCGGACACGACGCGGATAAGGCATACACCTGCTGCTCATACCCTACCAGGCAAATTCCTTTACCGCCAACTTTTATTTTTTTAATGAATGGCTTGTTATGATCAATAGTATCGGGCACTTTATACCACTGCATCAGGTTTAAAAATCTATTTTGATGTTCATTAATGATGGATCTTTGATCACATCATTCATATCAGCTATGATGGTTACGGTTTTTTTATCGGGCGATAAAATAGCACGGGGATTAACCACTTTTTTTACAGGCTTTGAAAAACTGAGCACTAATTTATAAGGCATATCTATCAGCATTGCTTTAGCCATAGCAAAGGTTGATGAAGTTTTCTTTAAAAAAGCGTTAAACTTATCCTTATCAATAATGCGGTAAAACTTATGCGGGGTTACATCATAATCGTAATAATCCTGCCCTGCTACTAACTGTTGCGCGTCAAATGATTTGATGTTTTTATTATTATTTGCAATGCTATTAACCGGATTGCTCAATGATATTTTAGAAATATGCTTCAGGTAATACTCCAACTCGTCGCTGTTTTTAGCCAGGTGATTCACATTCACCTTCATCATGTTTTTGGTTAGGTCCATCTTTACGGCCAGTTCGCTGCCTTGGGCCATTTTAACTTCATCCGGTGTCATTTTTTGTTGGGTACTATCCGGCAGAGCGCTGTAAAAATTAAGCGTAGTGTCCTTCCTCATACCAAACTGTGGGGTTTCGCGCACCGAATCAGTCATCAGGTTCATCAATACCGATACCGCCCGGCTCATATCAAATCCGTAAACTACCTTAACCGATCCATCCTCTTTAAAATCATAATGCTCCTCAATATCCACGCACGAGGAGAAGCAAAGCATCATCAAAAGCAAAAAAGGGATGCGTGGGTTTTTCATTAAGGTAAATCTAATTAAGATTTATAAGATTATCAGAATTTTAACATTTTTTAAATCTTGTTGAATACAACTATCACCCCAATCTCACCTTTCCCCTTTTACCTTTAACCTTTCCCCTCAAAAACGTACCTTTGCCGCCTATGGCACACCAGGTTACGGAAGATGGCACATTGCTTCCTTTAATGGAAGAGTTTTATACGATACAGGGAGAAGGATACCATACCGGTAAAGCCGCTTATTTTATCCGCCTGGGCGGATGCGATGTAGGCTGCCATTGGTGCGATGTTAAGGAAAGCTGGGATGCCGAGCTGCATCCGCTTACTACTACCGACCAGATTGTACAAAATGCACTACCACATCCCGGCAAAGCTGTTGTGGTAACCGGCGGCGAGCCCTTAATATATAACCTGGATTATTTAACTGCCCAACTACAGCAAAACGGCATTAAAACCTTTATTGAAACTTCGGGCGCTTATCCCCTTTCGGGACATTGGGACTGGATATGTTTATCACCTAAAAAATTTAAAGCCCCTATGTTGCCGGTTTCGCAAAAGGCGGATGAATTAAAGGTAATCATCTTCAATAAATCCGATTTTCAATTTGCAGAGGATAATGCCAAGCTGGTAGGTCCGGATTGCAAACTATACTTACAGCCGGAGTGGTCAAAATCAAAAGAAATAACCCCGCTTATTGTGGACTATGTAATGAATAACCCTAAATGGGAGATATCCTTACAAACGCATAAGTATCTTAATATTCCTTAATATTTGTAACTTAGGGTATAAACCCTGCGTATTCGTTCATAATGAGGAGTATAGTTCTGCTTATCTTATTGTTTATTGTATCATTTAACGTCGATGCACAAAACCGGTATAGCACCACTAATAAAAATGCTATACAATATTTTGTGCAGTCCAGCCATGCTATTGACGATCATTTATATGACGAGGCCATTATGCACCTGCAAAAAGCCATAGCTGCCGACAGTAAATTTGTGGAAGCCCATGCCCAACTGGGTGATGTTGCCCGGTTAAGAAAATATAACATCCAGGCAATTGAGGCCTATCAAAAAGTTATTGATCTTGATCCCGACTTTAACCGCGCTATCTATATTAAAATTGGCGAATTGGAAGTTTACGAAGGGCAATATAAAAACGGCGAAAAACATTTAGAAAAGTATTTAACTTACCCTAATATTAGTGCATCAAACCTGGCAACAGCCAAAAAGTTGTTGAAGGATGCTAAATTTAGTATAGATGCTTTGCAGCACCCTGTACCATTTAAACCGGTTAATATTGGCAGCGAAATCAACACAGCCGCTGACGAGTATTCGCCTATGGCAACTGCGGATGTAAAGACACTGATTTTTACACGCCAGATAAACGGCAATGAAGACTTTTACCAGGCAACCAAACAAACCGACCAATGGCAAACCGCTACTTACTTAAGTGCCCAAATAAATACCCCTACCAATAATGAAGGTTCGCAATCCATATCGCAGGATGGGAAATATTTATTTTTTACCGGTTGCAACCGCCCGGATGGGTTAGGACGATGTGATATTTACATCTCGCAAAAAAAAGGCGATGAATGGAGCAAACCGTTTAATTTGAGCCCGCCTATTAATACTTCAGGATGGGAGTCGCAACCATCAATAAGCCCTGATGGGCGAACTTTGTATTTTGTAAGTAACCGTGCAGGTGGTTATGGCGGTTATGATATTTGGAAATCAACCCTTACATCAAAAGGATGGGGAGAGCCCGAAAATTTAGGGCCCAATATTAATACGGCCTTTAACGAGCAATCGCCATTTATACATGCCGATAATAATACGCTTTACTTCTGTTCAAACGGTTGGCCAGGCATGGGCAACCAGGACCTTTTTGTAAGCCGGTTAGGCGATGACGGTAAATGGGGTAAGCCTGAAAACCTGGGCTATCCTATAAACACAAATGGCGATGAAACCGCCCTTACTTTAACAGCAGATGGCGCAACCGCGTTTTTTGCATCCAACAACATAAAAGGATTTGGCGGTTTTGATATTTATACCTTTGAAATGCCAGTCAAACTACGCCCTAACGTAGTAACCTATGTAAAGGGAACCGTGAGCGATGCTAAAACCAAACAACCGTTGGAGTCGGCAGTGGAGATACTGGACCTGCAAAACAACCTGCCCGTTTACCAGGATTATAGTTCGGCAGATAAAGGTGATTTTTTGGCAACCCTTATCGCAGGCAAAAATTATGGACTTAATATTTCTAAAACCGGGTACCTATTTTATTCTGAAAACTTCTCACTTGCAGGTTATCAATCAAGTACCGCGTTTAATATATCCGTTTTGTTGGAGCCTATCGAAGTGGGTAATAAAGTGATATTGAAAAACATATTTTTTGACACTAATAAATTTGATATCAAACCTGAGTCTACATCAGAACTACAAAAATTGATAGACTTTTTATTGTTTAATCCAACATTGCGTATTGAAATATCGGGCCATACTGATAACGTGGGTAATGACGCGCTTAACCAAACCCTATCAGAAAACCGGGCAAAGGCGGTTTATGATTATTTAATAGCCAATAAAATGGATCCCGCCAGGCTTATATTTAAAGGTTATGGCAAAACCCAACCCATTGCCCCTAATGATACAGATGAAAACCGCAGCAAAAACCGCCGGACAGAGTTTAAAATAATAGGAAAGTAATTATTTGGGTTTAGATACTGTAAAGGTCTTCTCGCCATATACTACATCATCATCGGTTATCCCTTGTATAATTATTTTAAACCTGCCTGTAATATCGCTGGTATAAAATGAAAAATTGGTTTCCTTACCGGCTGTTATTTTTTCCAGGTGTTTCCAATAGATGGTTGATATGTATTCGGGTTGAGAGGGACTGATCTCGGAATAATCAGACCCATAAAATTCAACCGTATTATAAATACCTTTAAAAGTTACGGAATTCTTCACATCTGCCTTTTTGGGTACGATACAGCCGGAATAAGACACTGCACCTCCTCGGTTAGGAGTTTGATATGTCTTCCCGGTTACAGGCTGCGTGTTATTAGGAGCACCTCTATGATTTGGACAATTAAGTATATTATACTCGCATACATAATCGCCGCACTCGTTAGCGCCAAACCTACTTGCCAATCCAAAAAAACTATTATCTATCACATCAATTTTTTTAGAATTAATTTTAACCTCATTTAATTGAATGGCTTTTTCATTACCGGCTAATTCCATATTCGAAGTACTTTGCTGTGCGGCCGTGCTGTAATCATTATAAGCTAATAAAGCGGGTATTTTTTCGGCTATTGTACTAAATGGATCGGTTACCTGTATTTTATAAATATCTGGATTGTCGCCGCTCACCATTAATCGTATCTTCTTTTCCGGCATGGTAAACAGGTGTTCGTTCTCAAAAACAATATTTCCTGTATTATCAGTTTGCACGGGCGTAATACGACCATCGCCCATTACCATAACAGTTACCGGATTTTTAAGGGGTTTATTAGCAAGTGTGGTAACCTTACCTTTAAAAGCGGGCATTTCAAATTGATGAACGGCAGAAGCACTTTTAATTTTCAAGACATCTGTCCACTTATATCTTGCCCAGCCTTTTATTAATAATACGTTTTCTAAAAATTCCTTATCAGCTTCGTCGCTGCCTAAATAGTTTTCCTTTACCGGCAAATCTCCTAATTGGCTGTTCAAATAAAAATAACTTTCTATATCATTTTTCCTTTTAATTTCTATCCGGTTATCCTGCACAGCAGCTATTGATACCAATGCCATTGCTGATGTATCTATATTATTTAATTTAACTTTAATGTTTACTTTTTGACGAGTGCCAAATTGATCATTGACATCTATCTGTAATGATTGCTTACGGTTATAATGGGCAAAAAATGTACGTTGTGCAAATGGCCGACCCAGGCTATCAGTAACAGTTAATTGATTGATCCCTTTAGGAACTTCGTTTAAAAGTATTTTTACACGTTTTGAATTACCGCTCATTGCTATAGGTGTTGCCGAGAACAGCTGCCTGTAATTGTGCACTAAAACAAACAGCTTTTCCGGCTTATTGTCCTGCAATGTAATGGTTAGGGTGTCGTTAACTAAGGCCCGTTGCGTAGATATAGCGGGGCCGCTGGTTAATATTGCAGGCAAATCATAGCTTTTGCCCATATTACCATTTAGTTTCACTACATACTTACTACCGCTATTGGGCGTAAATATAAATTTACCCATACCATAGCCATTGGTTTCTATAGTATCCACAACTTTATCGTCTTTATAAAGTATTGCGCTAATCTGCAATGGAGTGTTGTCGGCTGTTTTAGCTTCCCAAGCAACATAACCCGATAAATTATTAACCAGGTTACCCCCCTCGGGATAAAAGTTTAACACAGGCAATTGCGAAGCGACGGGCAAAGCCATACTAATCTCTTTCTCTTCACCCTTATGCTTTACGCTAACGTATATTTTATTATTGCCGGGACTAAGTATTTTTGATGGAACACTAAATACATACTGGCCGGATGCATCAGTTTTAACTTTACCTGATATGAGATGATTGGCAGGGCTGCCTACATAATAGTTAACATCTGCATTCGGTAACAGATCTACCGCCGAAATATTTGCTATTAACCTGACTTTCATTTCGGCTGAAGTTATGGATGTATCAACAGGGCTAAGCTGGGCAGTAAATGTAGCTTGGTTTGCGGTTTTAATAGTTACCGGCTGTTTAAATAGGATATAAGGGTTGCCGTTTAACATTAAATTGGTATAGGCTACAAAAGTATAGTTACCAGCTGTTACACTATCAGGAATAAATAAGTTACCAAAAGCCAAGCCCTTATCCATAACAAATTTATCCTCAAGCACTACTGCACGGGCATCATCCTTAATTAAACTAACTATTAATGTTGTATGGTTATTGATACCTGTAGAATCTAAAAGATAGGCGGTTAACCAAACATTTTCATTATTGGAGTAAACAGTTTTATCAAAATGGACAAACATCTCAGGGGTATGATGCTTAATACCATACCTGTCTATTTTGTTGATCATGCTATCAATAAATGCTGATTGCTTAGCCTGTGCATAGCTGTCGGCAATATGTAGGAATAAAAAACACCAACAAAAAAAAGCAACCATATAACTATAGTTGCTTTTACATATATTTTTTTGATTCATAATAGGTTAGGGGTATAATAGTAAACCAAGTTCACTTTTTTATTCCTAATTTCCTAATTCTGACATGAATTTTATGCGCATTAATTGTATTTCTTCGCGGGTATAGTCATCACTTCCCAGTTCAACCAGAGCATCATCTATTGAATCTACCTCAGCAGTACGGAAATAATCAAATACTTCTTCCTGCTTATCTTCATCAATCACCTCATCAATAAAATAATTAAGGTTTAATTTGGTACCCGAGTTAACTATGGTCTCTACCTCTTTTAGTATTTCCTCGTATGATAAACCTTTTGAAGCGGCAATATCATCCAGATTTAAATGACGGTCGATATTTTGGATAATGAATACTTTAAGTGCCGATTTATTGGCTGCACTTTTGATCACCATATCTATCGGACGGTCAATGTCATTATCCTCAACATATTTATTTATCAGATCAATAAATGGCGCGCCAAATTTTTGTGCCTTGCCCGCCCCTACGCCTGATATCTGCTTCAATTCATCCGTAGTTATAGGATAATGTATACACATTTCCTCTAATGATGGATCCTGGAACAACACAAATGGCGGCAAGCCTTTTTGCTTAGCCATTTTTTTGCGTAGGTCCTTAAGCAATTGCAGCAACTGCGTATCTAACGCGCCACCACCTTGTTTAGGCCCATCATCGTTATCATCATCATCGGGCGCCTCAATAACCTGATTCATAATGAAGCGGATACTATGCGGATTATCTAAAAACGCATTACCTGATTTGGTTAAGCGCAATAAGCCATATTGGTCAATATCTTTTGACAGATAATTATTTAACAGTGCCTGTCTTAATAACGAGTTCCATAAAATAGCACCCTGCTCCTTGCCAGATCCAAACCAATCTAACAAATGATGTTCGTAATTATGAACTTGCGGGTTATCCTCACCTATTAATATGCTGATGATGTGGTGATCGTCAAACTTCTCACCTATCTGCTTAATTAAACTTAATGCTTTATGCAGATGCTCCTCACCATCAAAATACTGTTTAGGGCCGCAGCAGTTATCGCACATGTTGTTACAGCCTGCCTCGTTAAAGTTCTCGCCAAAGTAATGCAACAGTTGTTTACGACGACAAACGGACGACTCGGCATAATCAATAACTTCTTTTAATATCTGGGTACCGATTTCTCTTTCAGAAACCGGTTTATCCTTCATAAACTTCTGCAGTTTATCAATATCCTTTTGCGAATAGAAAGCTACGCACACACCCTCACCACCATCGCGCCCGGCACGGCCGGTTTCCTGGTAATAGCCTTCCATACTTTTAGGCACATCGTGGTGTATTACATAACGCACATCGGGTTTGTCAATACCCATACCAAAAGCTATGGTTGCCACAATAACATCCACATCCTCCATCAGGAATTTATCCTGCGTATCGGCACGTACTTTAGGGTCTAAACCGGCATGGTAAGGCAATGCCTTAATACCGTTTAATGATAAAGCTTCGGCAACTTCTTCTACCTTTTTACGGCTAAGGCAGTATACAATGCCCGATTTGCCTGTATTTTGCTTAACAAACTTTACGATCTCTTTTATTACGTTACGCTTAGCACGTACTTCATAAAACAGGTTCGATCTGTTAAATGATGACTTATAAATAGTGGCATTGTTCATCTGCAGGTTTTTCTGAATATCCTGCTGAACTTTGGGTGTTGCCGTAGCCGTTAATGCTATAATAGGAATACCATCGCCAATATTGCTGATAACCTGGCGTATTTTACGGTACTCGGGCCTAAAATCATGTCCCCACTCTGATATACAATGTGCCTCATCAACTGCTACAAATGATACATGGTTAAGCCGTAAAAAATCTATATTTTCCTGTTTGGTTAATGATTCGGGCGCTACATATAATAATTTTGTTTTGCCACTCAACACATCCTCCTTAACACGGGTAATATCTGATTTAGTTAATGAAGAGTTTAAAAAGTGTGCTATGCTGTCTGACCCACCAAATGCCCTTAACTGGTCGACCTGGTTTTTCATTAACGCAATTAACGGTGATATTACTATCGCGGTTCCCTCACTCATCAATGCAGGCAACTGGTAACACATTGATTTGCCCCCACCTGTGGGCATAATTACAAAAGTGTCGTTACCTGATAGTATGTTAGTTATAATCGCTTCCTGCTCGCCTTTGAAATTATCGAATCCAAAAAAATTCTGAAGATTATCAAACAGCGACTTTTGGGCCTCTACCATTATTTGATTATGCTTTTTTTATTTTTAATTTAAATGTTAAAGTAACAATTTTTTATGAATAAACGCAGTAAATACTTTAAAATTTTACGTAAATGTTATTAATGCGAAAAAACAATTTGCTTGCTTAATCATTTATTGGGAACATTGTTGCAGCCCCTCAATTATTTAATTTAAAAAAACGGTTGATTTAAAAGATTAATATACAAATTTGCAATGGCTAAGCCAAACAAATATTTACACCTACAATGAATAAAAATTATTACGCAATTATAATGGCCGGCGGTATTGGAAGCCGTTTTTGGCCCATTAGCAGATCATCATATCCAAAACAATTTATTGATATACTGGGCACGGGCAAAACACTGATACAAAACACTTATGAGCGTTTTTTAAAAGTATGCCCCAAAGAAAATATATACGTTGTTACTAACGAGAACTATACCGATTTAGTTAAACAACAAATACCTGACATGGCCGATGGCCAGATATTAACTGAACCTGTAATGCGCAACACGGCGCCTTGCGTGGCTTATGGATGTTTTAAAATTGAAAGCTTAAACCCGCATGCTGCTATTGTAGTGGCTCCATCTGACCACCTGATATTAGATGAAGCTGCATTTGTTAGTACTATTGAGAAATCGCTTAAAACAGCGTCAGAAAATAAATGCCTGATTACCCTGGGTATTAAGCCATCCAGGCCCGATACCGGTTACGGCTACATTCAATATACGGATACAGCACTTAATAATGATTTTCATAAAGTAAAAACCTTTACTGAAAAACCTACGTTGGAGATTGCTAAAACCTTTATACAAAGCGGTGATTTTTTATGGAACGCGGGCATATTTGTATGGTCGGCTAAAGCCATTGTTGAGGCGTTTGGGTCATACCTGCCTGATATGTTTGACATATTCGCCGAAGCACGAGCCCATTACAATACCGATAACGAGCGTAACCACGTTAACCAGGCTTACCAGCAGTGCACCAATATATCTATTGATTATGGTATTATGGAGAAAGCGGATAACGTTTACGTATTACCATCAGAGTTTGGGTGGTCTGACCTGGGTACCTGGGCATCTATTTATGAACTTGCCGAAAAGGACTATGTAGGTAACGCGGTTATCCCTTCAGAAAAGGTGATCATGTATGATTCATCAAACTGTATGGTTAACGTGCCTGATGATAAACTGGTTATTTTACAAGGATTGCATGATTATATTGTGGTGGAATCAAACAATACCCTGCTAATATGCCCACGCGACCAGGAGCAAAACGTTAAAAAAGTGGTTGCCGATGTGAAGCAAAAATTTGGGACGAAGTATATTTAAGTCTATAATATTTCCAAGCCTCATTGCAAGCGTAGCGTGGCAATCTCTACATAGGACAGTAAAAAAATCATTTTGGTTTTGATTTGCAAGTGCAGAGATTGCTTCGTTCCTCGCAATGACGCTTTATTTTTTAGTTTTTATTACCCCCATCTTATACAACCCTATTGCATGGTGAATAATATCCTCTATCAATCCAACAGGCAGGTCTCCTTCGGGATCAATAGGCAATATTTTAATTCTTGATCTGTCCCCTGCAATTAATTCCGGGTGGTGAAGGTGTTTACCCTCTACAAAACCCATATAAAACTCGCCTGTGGCTTTCTTAGTCCAGAAATAACAGAACATCTTTCCCTTATAACAAAAAAACGGCATACCGTATTTCCACTCCTGGGTAATAGCGGCATCCTGCTTTAAAATAATATCCCGTAAAGCCAGCATACAACCGCGATAAGGCTCATTTTGCTGCAGGTAAAAGTTATCCAATAGGGTTATCATTATATAGCTATTGTTTTATTAATCAATACTTTGTAAATTTAATTAAACAAACTTAAACTTCACCTAATTATGGACCCATCACTAATCAACTGGCTTGCTGTTTTAGTAGCGGCCTTATCAAGCTTCGCTATTGGCGGCGTATGGTATAACCCATCTGTATTTGGCACCGCCTGGATGAAAGACAGCAACCTTAGCCAGGAACAAATTGAAAAATCAAACATGGCAAAAACCTTTGGTTTTACAGCAGTATTTTCATTAATTGCTGCAGCCAACCTGGCCGCTTTTTTAGCCGAGCCAACTACCACCACCTCATGGGGTGCAACCGCAGGCTTTTTAGCCGGTATATGGACATTTTGCGCCATAGCTACACATAGCATCTTTGAGCAAAGAAGCTGGCGCCATATCTTTATAAATGGCGGCTATAGTATTGTTTCGTTAGTGGTAATGGGTGCTATTTTGGGGGCGTGGCGTTAGTGATTGGTGATTAGAGAATAGTGATTAGTAACTAATCTCTAATTAACTGATCTCTAATCACTCCGCCTTTGGCGGATAGCCTCATACAAAATAACTCCTGTCGCTACCGATACATTTAGCGATTCAATCTCGCCATACATAGGTATTTTGGCCAGGTGGTCGGCTATGCGGATGATATCGTTGCGTACGCCGTCCTCTTCCGATCCCATAATGATGGCGGTTGGCGCGGTATAGTCGGGTTTGTAAATAAACTCTTGCGTTTTTTCTGTACAACAAACCAGTTGCAGGCCCGACTCCTGCAAAAACTTAACCGTTTGCATAAAGTTGTCATGGCGGCAAACGGGTATTTTATATAATGCTCCCGCGGATGTTTTAATAGCATCCGGGTTAACCTGTGCCGATCCTTTAGCAGGGACAACAATGGCATGTACACCACAGCATTCGGCAGTACGGGCAATGGCACCCATGTTGCGTACATCGGTAATTGAATCCAGCACCAATATCAAAGGTACCTCTCCTTTTTCGTAAATGGTGGGGATGATATCCTCTACCTTTTGATAGGTAATAGGCGATATAAAAGCAATAACCCCCTGGTGGTTCTTCATCGTGATGCGGTTCAGCTTCTCTACCGGTACTTGTTGCGCTACTATCTGGTATTCATTCAGCAGGTCTTTTAATTCATTGAGCAAACCACCGCCAATGCCACGTTGTATGTATAAAGATTCGATCTCTTTACCGGAACGGATAGCCTCCACTACTGCACGTATGCCAAATACTACCTGGTTACTTTCGCGGGGCTCTCTTGAATTATAGGCCATTTTTTAAACTATTTTATAAGGGAACAAAAGTAGCTATATTAATTGATTTAGCGGTTATTGTACTAAATGTGCCTTTTGGTTTTTTTATTTAATTAACAAAACCAATCTTTATCAACAGGGATATAACTTTTTGACCATCAGCAGCGTTATTTATATACCAACATTTTGTTAACACTGCAATGTGAATTATGAATGGCAAATTAACATAAAAATAAGCCCTGCCTAAATAATATGTTGAGCATTTTTTGCTGAATGGGCGACGAATTTGTATATTTTTGTTTGTATGACTTTTGAGAATGACACCCCTTATAACAAGCCGAATACTAACGAACGTAGAAGCCGGATAACCAACCCTACACCTTACAGCGGACTTGGCAAATTACCCCCACAGGCAACAGATCTGGAAGAGGCAGTTTTAGGTGCGTTGATGTTGGAAAAGGATGCATTATCATCAGTAATTGATATACTTAACCCTGAAGTATTTTACAGGGATAATCATAAAAAGATATTTAACGCTATCCGTGTATTGTTTGAAAAAACATCGCCGGTGGATATATTAACTGTTACCGCGCAATTACGCAGCCAGGGCGAACTGGAAATGATTGGTGGTGCTTATTACATTACCGAGTTGACCAACCGTGTTGCTTCTGCTGCCAATATTGAGTACCACTCGCGTATCATTATCCAAAAATTTATCCAGCGCGAGCTGATACGTATATCCACAGAGGTCATAAATAGTGCCTATGAGGACACTACCGATGTTTTGGACCTGTTAGATAAAGCAGAGAAAAACCTGTTTGATATCGCTCAAAACAACCTTCGTCGCGATTCGCGCAAGATGGATGACCTTTTGCATGAGACGTTAAAGGAAATTGAAGCATTAAAAGATAAAAAAGACGGCCTAACAGGTATAGCATCAGGCTTTACTGATCTGGACCGCATGACCTCGGGCTGGCAGAAATCTGACCTGGTAATCGTCGCGGCTCGCCCTGCAATGGGTAAAACAGCGTTTGTACTAACCTGCGCCCGTAATGCCGCTGTTGATTTTGCAAAACCTGTTGTGGTTTTCTCGCTGGAGATGTCGTCTGTACAGTTGGTTAATCGTTTAATATCCGGTGAGACCGAAATTGAGCAAGAAAAAATACGTAAGGGAACTTTAGAGGAATGGGAATGGCAGCAGATACACTCGAAAATTGGGCGTTTGGAGCAGGCCCCGTTAATTATTGATGATACCCCTGCGCTAAATATATTTGAGTTTCGTGCTAAATGCCGCCGTTTAAAATCACAGCATGATATCCAGTTGATCATCATCGATTACCTGCAATTGATGCAGGGCAAAAGCGCCGATGGCAAAGGTGGCGGTAACCGTGAGCAGGAAATTGGTAGTATATCAAGAGCTCTAAAATCGGTAGCTAAAGAATTGAATGTGCCGGTTATTGCCCTATCGCAGTTAAGCCGTGCGGTGGAGAGTCGCCCGGGTGGTTCAAAAAGGCCAATGCTTTCAGATTTACGTGAGTCGGGTTCTATTGAGCAGGATGCGGATATGGTATTGTTCCTGTACAGGCCGGAGTATTACGGTTTGGATGTAGACGAAGATAACAACCCAACACAAGGCGTTGGCGAGGTAATCATAGCCAAGCACCGTAACGGTGAAACCGGCAGGGTACGCCTGAAATTTGTGGGCAAATACGTTAAGTTCCAGGATCTGGACCAAGGCGACTCATTCCCGGATGCGGCAAGTCCGTTTGCAGGTTTAGCCCCATCACAAGATTTTGATAAGCCGAGCAACTTTATTATTCGTCCATCACGTATGGATGATATTGATGATGAACCACCGTTTTAAAATGACTGCCCAATATTCTTTTTAAATATTAAACAAAACGCTTCATCAGCTTGTCCATATAGCTTTTCATAGCCGGCCAGATTATCAATATAATCGTTTAATGGTTTATTTTTCAATGTGGATGTTAATTGCAAGTCTGAAACTTTGAATTGAAATTGATCATTGTTTACGTTTGGAGTATGAAAAAATAGCGCATCATGTGCACTATCATTGTCAAGCAGTATTGCATATAATTGAAAATCTCTACTATTTGAATCTTTAGTTTTTTCACTAATCATATCGAAATGTCGAAATAATTTATCTAAGTGAGGTTTCCTTTTCTTAAAGTTATTATTTCCAAAACCATACCAATCGAAATGTATGTGCCAATCTTTTGGCCATGATTCTGGTTTGGCAAAATCAAAGAAATCTATCTTGTCGAGATCATTTTCAGTAGGAAGGTTTAAATAATATCTTTTTAATCCTCTAAACTTTTTGTAGCCTTTCATTTTGCTTTATCGAGTTTAATACAAACATTAAATTAAAATATTAACCCCAATACCACTCCTATCAATATCACTATCGGGGTTTTTATTTTGGTAAATTTAAGCAATAGGAATGCGGCTATCATAATTACATAGGCCAGCCAATCATTATAAAAGGGGCGTACCATGAGTATAAAAGCAGTCGCCATAAAACCTACTGCCACAGCGTTGATACCGCTTAACGAGTTTTTGATACGGGTTATTTTTTTCAGGTCGTTCCAAAACGGCACGATGAATAATATCAGTATCAATCCCGGCAGGTTAATACCTATTACAGCTATGACACTACCTAATACTTGTCCCCATATACTGTAACCGTTATTACCTAATGCCATCCCCCCTAAAAAAGAAGTAAATGAGAATGTAGGACCCGGTAAAGCCTGCTGCAAGGCGTATCCCGACAGGAACTCGGAACTGGTGAGGTATTGTTTCACCTCCACAAACTCGGTGTACATCAATGGCACTAACACCTGCCCCCCGCCAAATATGAGTATACCATTGCGGTAAAAATTCTCAAACAAACGTATAGGCAAACTAAACGGCGATGTACGGTTAACAACCGCACCCAAAGCCGCAAAAGCCAGCAAAATACCCAAAAAGTAAGCCACCTTATTAGGGTTGGTATTGGCAAAAAGCTTAACCCGCAGCTCGTTTTCCTGCGGTTGAGTTTCTAAGGCTGATGATATGATGCCGCCTAATAAGATCAGAATAGGAAAAGCATAGGGATTTTGTAAGATCAGCGTAACTATCAATGAGCCGATAGCCAGCATAGTACTGGTACGCGATACTACAAACCGCATAGCGAACGTATAGGTGGCGTAGGCTACAATACCCAAAGCTATAGGCTGTATAAACCGTAAAACATCCGTAACCTTATCATGATTGGCAAACATTTTATAGCTAATAGCTGCCAAACCCATAATGGTTGCCGATGGCAAAACCCATATTAAAAAGGTGATAATGGCCAGGCGCACGCCGCCTACCTTCCAGGCAATGCCAATTAAAGTTTGGGTTGACGAGGGACCAGGCAATATCTGCGCCAGGGCATTTAACTCCATCAGCTCCTCTTCGGTAATATAGCCGCGTTTCTCTACAAATTCGCGCAGCAAAATAGCTATATGCGCCTGCGGACCGCCTACTGCACTAAAGGTGTACAGCAAAGCATCCCGCATGAAAAGAAAATCGCGTTTTTTCAAACTTATATGTTTATAGTTCCCCTCCTTGGAGGGGGTGCGTTGGATTGTGCAATGGCAGGGGTGGGTTATTCGACAAACACACCCCTACGCCCCTCTCAAGAGGGGAATCGCACAACCCAGATTATCCTTTTAATAATCGTCATCCTCATCATAACCAATTGCCTCGCGGTATACCGTCTGCAATTCGGCAAAAGCGTGGTTATCGCGCTTTTGTTTAGTTATTTCCATCCCCTTCTCATATATCTTTACCGCATCATCCTTACGATTTAATGCTTCGTACAATTTACCTAAATGGTAATAGGTACCGGTATAGGTTGGGTGGTTGTCTACCAGGTCCTCATAATAGCTTAAAGCCTTATCTGTTTCATTTAAACGCAGATACTCAGTTGCCAGCGCATATTTTAAAAATTCGTCATTAGGTTCATTTTGTATAAACTCCAGCAGCTTGGCTAATCTGTTCATCTCCATTTTAAACTCTCTCTTTTTTAACTAAATTTGCATCCGTCAATTACAATTGAAACAATATAAAACAATTTATCACTGTATACCTTCATTATCATTAAAGAACGATTTGCACTATGAAAATTTTGGTATGCATAAGTAATGTTCCGGATACCACCACAAAAATAACTTTTACCGCTAATAACACCCAATTTAATACAAATGGGGTGCAATTCATCATAAACCCTTATGACGAGATAGCCCTTGCCCGTGCCATTGAGCTAACCGAAGGCGGCAAAGGAACAGTTACGGTAATACATGTAGGCGAAGCCCATACAGAACCTACTATACGCAAAGCCCTGGCCATTGGCGCTGACGATGCGGTACGCATTAATGCAAACCCGCATGATGCCTGGTTTGTAGCTAATCAGATTGCACAACACGTTAAAGCCAATCCATTCGACTTGATACTTACCGGCCTGGAATCTATTGATTACAATGGCTCAAAAGTAGCCGGTATGCTGGGCGAATTGTTGGATATTCCATCAGTATCTATCATCAAAAAAATAACTATTGATGGCCGGCAGGCGATTGTTGAACGCGAAATTGAAGGCGGGAAGGAAATATTAACCATCCCTTTACCCTTAGTAGCCGGAACAGCCGAAGGCGTAGCCGAACCTAAAATACCCAATATGCGGGGCATTATGTCGGCACGTACCAAACCTTTAACAGTTGTTGAAGCGGTTGAAGTAAATACTTTACAGGAAATATTGAGTTATGAATTACCTGAACCACGCGGGCAGGTTAAATTGGTAACCGATGCCGGGCAACTGGTGGACCTATTGCACACCGAAGCCAAAGTGATATAATATGCCAGTTTTAATCTATACAGAAAACACCGACGGCAAATTCAAAAAGTCGATTTTTGAAGCGGTTACTTATGCCCGTGCCGTTGCTGACCAAAATAACACTAATCTTATTGCGCTATCCATCGGTGCCGTTGCTGCCGATGAGTTAGGCGAATTGGCTAAATATGGTGCAGATAAAATATTAAATGTATCTGCCGATAACCTAAAAACCTTTGTTAACCAGGCCTACGCTTCAGTAATTGCTGAAGCCGCTAAAACGCAGGGTACGGAAATTGTTGTAATATCAAATACATTTTCGGGCCGTGGATTAGCGCCGCGCCTGGGTGCTAAATTACAGGCAGGAGTTGCTGAAGGTGCGGTTGCCCTACCCGATCAGTCGGGCGGCAAATTTGTGGTTAAAAAAACGGTTTTTTCGGGCAAAGCATTTGCAATGGTTGAACTAACATCAGCCAACAAAGTAATTAGCTTAACGCCTAACTCGTATCTTATTGCCGAAAACAACAAACCCGTACATATAGAAGATTTTAGCATAGATACCAACCCTGCTGACTTTAAAGCTATGCTAAAGGAAATTGTACGCTCAACCGATAAAGTATCATTGTCTGATGCGGAGATCATAGTTTCGGCAGGGCGCGGGTTAAAAGGGCCGGAAAACTGGAAGATGATTGAGGAACTGGCTGAAGTATTAGGCGCAGCGGTTGCCTGTTCAAAACCGGTATCAGATGCCGGGTGGCGCCCGCACAGCGAACATGTTGGTCAAACGGGCAATTCTGTCAGTCCAAATTTGTATATTGCAATAGGAATTTCAGGCGCTATACAGCACCTTGCAGGTGTTAGCGCCTCCAAAAATATAGTAGTGATAAACAACGACGCCGAAGCCCCATTTTTTAAAGTGGCAGATTATGGCATAGTTGGTGATGCGTTTGAAATTGTACCGCAATTAATAGCGGCCGTAAAACAAAAAATAGTAGCCTAATAGATATCGGTGATGGGTAATAACATGAATAAAATAAAGCTGGATATTGTGGGTTTATCCTATAGTCAAACTCAATCCGGTGCATATGCTTTGGTTTTGGGCGAGGTTAATGGCCGCCGCAGGCTACCAATAATCATAGGCAGTTTTGAGGCGCAGGCCATAGCTATCGAGATAGAGAAAATGACCCCGAGCCGACCGCTTACCCATGACCTTTTTAAAAGCTTTGCGCAGGCTTACCATATTACCGTGCAGGAAATCATCATTTATAATTTAGTAGATGGCATATTCTACTCCAAACTACTTTGCTCTGACGGTAAAAAAACCATCGAGATAGATGCACGTACATCCGATGCTATTGCCATAGCGGTTAGGTTTGATTGCCCTATTTATACTTACGAGTTTATCCTTTCGAGTGCGGGAATTGTAATTGAAGGCAATGATTTTGTGTACCTTGAAAATATTGGTGAAACACCCGAAGAGGTTACACCTACACAAGCTGCCGCAGGTTACTCGTCATTAAGCGACGATGAAATTAAAACCAAATTACAGGAAGCATTAGCCGAAGAGGCTTATGAAAAAGCCGCCAAATTACGCGATGAATTAAACCGCCGTAAAGCATCTTGATGTCGGATTTCGAATATCGGATTTCGGATTTATCCCCTTCATAGATTAATGCCTATCATTATATGCTGGGTTCTCGCAACAAAATCCGAAATTGAACATCCGAAATTCGAAATAATTAACTACTTTCCATTTTATTTTAACTGAGTCAAAACCACGCCCATATGAATATTAAGTCGCGCTTAATAGTGATGAATTTTATGCAGTTTTTTATATGGGGAGCTTGGCTGCTTACTATTGGCCGCTATTGGTTTGATAATAATTTAGGCACTGCTACACAATTCTCTGCCATATTTTCTACCATGGGCATTTCGGCCATATTTATGCCTGCACTTTCGGGTATTATAGTAGATAAATTTATAAATGCCGAAAAGCTATATGGGGTACTGCACATTTTAGGCGCGATAGTACTGTTTTGTGTACCTATGGTTAAAGATCCTACTTTGTTTTTTTGGATAATGTTAGCTAATATGGTGTGTTATATGCCTACACTATCCCTTTCCATTACCGTGGCATACAGCGCCTTAAAAAACGTCCCGCTTGATGTAGTAAAGGTTTACCCTCCCATCCGCACTTTTGGCACTATTGGCTTTATTGCTGCGCTATGGACCGTTAGCTTAACACATAACGAATCTTCGCCCAACCAGTTTTATATCGCTTCGGCTGTTGCGCTGATGTTAGGCATATATGCCTTTACATTACCCAAATGCCCGCCACGCTTACGCACAAACGAGAAAAAATTATTGGTAGATGTATTGGGATTAAGGGCTTTTACCTTATTTAAAACCCCAAGATTCGCAATATTTTTTGCATTCTCCATGTTATTGGGCGCTGCTTTACAGTTAACCAATGCCTATGGCGATGCATTTTTAGGCGACTTTAGCAATCATGCAATTTATAAAGACAGCATAGCGGTGAAATATCCTGCTATAATAATGTCTATATCTCAGGCATCTGAAACCTTGTTTATCCTTACTATTCCTTTCTTCCTGCGCAAATTTGGAATTAAATATGTAATGCTGTTTAGCATGCTGGCATGGGTACTACGCTTTGCTTTATTTGCTTACGGTAACCCTACAGATGGTTTATGGATGATCATTTTATCATGTATTGTTTACGGTATGGCTTTTGATTTTTTCAATATATCAGGTTCGCTATTTGTAGAAACACAGGCATCGCCCGAAATACGCGGCAGCGCACAGGGTGTATTTATGATGATGGTAAACGGGTTTGGTGCATTGTTTGGCAGCCTGGCTAGTGGTATTATTATCGATAAATACTTTACCCTTGCCGATCAAACTAAAAACTGGCAAGGCATATGGTTAAGCTTTGCCGCTTACGCCCTGGTTATAGCAGTGATTTTCCCTTTTGTATTTAGATATAAACACAACGCGGCATTAGAAAATGCTATAAAGCACGCCTAATACCGCGCGTTGAAAATGTGTTTTCGGTTATTAAAACAGTTTATATCCTAAAGTCAGGTTAAACAGGTTGATCTTAGTTGAATTTGCACCGTAAGTTTGTTTGCTTAAACCGGCTTCATAACGCAGGTCAACAGACAAACTCCTAATATCGATACCTGCACCGATCTGCCAGGCATAATTTTGATTTTTATAGTCAAGTTTGGTTATATTACCAACAGCGTTGCTATAACTTTGATCTTTATTAATTGCGAATGACACTACCGGTCCTGTATAAAAACGGGCACCTAAACCAAAAGCACCAATCTTGGTACCAACTAAAATCGGTACATCAATACTGGTAAACTTTGCCTTGGTCATTACACCATTATCATTAAAGTTCACGTTCTTGCTGGTTAGATAAGCTTCCGGCTGAACATGTAACCCTAATGCGCCAAAACGTGCGTAAATACCGCCTAAATATCCCGCCTGGTTATCAGCATTTAAAGTGCCAGTTTTAGATAAGCTGGTTAAGTTTACACCGCCCTTTAATCCAAATTGAAAGCTGGGAATTATTTGTGCGGATGCCATATACACAGTGGCTAAGCACATTGCTAAGGTTAAGTTGATCTTTTTCATAAATAGGTTTGAGTTTTTACAAATATAAGATTCACTTTATTAAAAAAACAAATACGTATACACCTTGTAAGCTAAGTTAAGTTCCTGTCTTTAAACCAAACATCATCGGGTTTGATGTCTATATTTTCCATCATGGCTACTAATTCAATGGCATCTGTAGAAGTTAATACCAGTTGACGATTTGCAGGTTTTAAAAAGCGCTGCTCTACCATTACATCCATCTGCTTTAATAAAAAATCATAAAAGCCATTTACGTTTAACACCCCTATCGGATGGTTATGCAGGCCAAGCTGCAACCATGTTAAAACTTCAAAAAATTCTTCCAATGTACCAAAGCCACCGGGCAGCATAATGATGCCATCGCAAAGGTCATTCATTAACTGCTTACGCTGGTGCATACTCTCCACCACGTGCATTTCGGTTAAGCCGGTATGTCCAACCTCCTTGTCTATCAAAAATTGAGGAATAACACCAATGGCTTTACCGCCTTTGGCCAGTACCGCATCAGCCAATAAACCCATTACGCCCACGTGCCCGCCGCCAAATATCAAACTGATATCGCGTGCAACCATCACTTCGGCTAATTGCTCAACGGTTTGCTTTAGTACCGGATCGCCGTTATAATTGGCTCCGCAGAATACACAGATGCTTCGCATTAGAGATTAGTTAATTAGTGATTAGAGATTAGTATTATTAGGAATGGAAATTACAGATTTTACAACAATTTAACTAACCTCTAATCTCCAACCACTAATCTCTACCTCGTATAATTTGGCGCTTCTTTAGTTATCGTAATATCATGCGGATGCGACTCGCGGATACCTGATGAAGTGATTCGTACAAATTTGGCTTGCTGCAGGCTTTCGATATTACTTGCACCACAATAACCCATGCTGGCACGTAAACCGCCAACAAACTGATAGATCACTTCAGATAATGTGCCCTTGTATGGTACACGGCCCACAATACCTTCAGGAACCAGTTTTTTAATATCATCTTCCACATCCTGGAAATAACGGTCTTTTGATCCCTGTTCCATCGCTTCTATTGACCCCATACCACGGTATGATTTAAAGCGGCGACCTTCATAAATAATGCTTTCGCCCGGCGACTCTTCAACACCGGCAAACAACGAGCCTGCCATTATGGTGCCTGCACCAGCTGCTATAGCTTTAGCAATATCACCTGTGTGTTTAATACCACCATCAGCAATAACCGGAACGCCTGTACCGCGTAATGCTTTGGCACACTCATAAACCGCATATAGTTGGGGTACGCCTACACCGGCAATAATACGGGTAGTACAAATTGACCCGGGACCAATACCTACTTTTACACCATCAGCACCTGCATCCGCTAAAGCTTTAGCCGCGTCGCCGGTGGCCACATTACCTGCTATGACCTGCAAATCGGGATATTTTGCCTTTACTTCTTTTAACTTATCAATTACGCCTTTAGAGTGGCCGTGAGCCGTATCAATAGCTATAACATCTACTCCGGCTTTTACCAGGGCGTCTACTCTATCCAGGGTATCGGGCGTAACTCCAACGGCAGCACCTACACGTAAACGGCCCAAATCGTCTTTACAGGCGTTAGGAAAGTTTTTAAATTTCTGGATATCCTTGAAAGTGATCAAACCGATCAATATTCCGTTGGCATCAACAACGGGTAGTTTCTCAATTTTATGCTGTTGTAATATTTCTTCTGCTTGCGATAAGGTAGTTCCTTTGGGGGCAGTGATCAAATCAGCTTTGGTCATTACCTCTTGCACCGGCTTACTCATGTCCTTTTGGAAACGAAGGTCTCGGTTAGTAATAATACCTTTCAATTGATTATCCTCGCCAACAACAGGTATACCACCAATCTTATATTCGCGCATTATTTTAACCGCATCGCCAACGGTTGATGCTACATGGAGGGTGATTGGGTCCTGTATCATGCCGCTTTCTGAACGCTTTACTTTACGTACCTCTTCAGCCTGACGGGCAATACTCATGTTTTTGTGCAGCATACCTAAACCGCCGGCCTGGGCCATAGCAATGGCTAATTGTGCCTCGGTAACAGTATCCATTGCGGCAGATACCAACGGAATATTTAACCTGATCTTTTTGGTTAAAAAAGAACCGGTATCAACATCGCGCGGTAAAACTTCTGAATAAGCGGGGATTAGTAAAACGTCGTCGTAGGTTAATCCTTCGGCAACAAATTTTGATGAGTCTAACTGCATAGCAAATAATTATTTGGAGGTATTATTTGCCGGGCAAAGCTAATGAATTATTTCGAATTTCGGAAGTTGGATTTCGAAATTACAAAAGGGTGATGGTATAATTTACTTTGTCATTTCGAACAAAGTGAGAAATCTATACAATGCTGCTAACGTGTGTATAGATTTCTCCTCATTCCTCGTCGAAATGACATTTTATAGTTTACTCGTATTTACCCACTATCACCTTATAAAACTCATCAAACTTTAAATATTTATTGGCTAACACCTGTAATTCGGGTGCGGTTATGGTTTTTACTGTTTGGATATAGCGTTCGTAATAATCATAATCCATGCCTGAAAAGTATAGGTTTTTAAACTTATCAGCATGTGAGAATACGTTTTCCAGGCTTCCCAATAATGAGCCTAACATATAATTACGTACCAGTTCCAACTCCTCATCAGGTATTAGCTCAGTTTTAAGCAGGTTTACTTCCTTTTCAATTTCTATAACCGCCGCTTTACAAACATCTGCTCCTACTTCGGTTGCTATAAATAAGGCGCCGCTTTGTTTAAATGAACTCATGCCCGAGCCTATGCCGTAGGTATAACCTTTATCCTCGCGGATGTTATTCATCAACCTTGAACCGAAGTAACCACCTAAAACCGTATTTAAAACCTGTAAAGCCGGAAAATCAGGATGTGTACGATTAATTAAAGGCATCCCCATTCGTATGGCCGATTGCAATGCATCAGGCTTTTCAATAAAATAAAAACGCTCAGTAGCATGCTCTAATTCAGGCTGACTGTTATCAGCAGGTTCATCAGCATTTGCCCATCCTTTATCAAAAGTGTCTGTTAGCAGATCCAATGTTTGCCGACCCACCTTTCCGGCTATTAAAATCGTACAGTTGGATGGCTGATACATCTGCTTAAAAAATGGCAGCATATCTTCCCTTTTCAGGGTTTTATAAGTATCCAATTCGGTATTTAAACCATAAATAGTATCGCCATACAAAGCCTTATTAAAAGTGCGGCGGGCAACCACATCATTTTTTTTAAGGCTTACCTGTAGCTTTTGCTGCTGGTTACGAACAAATGTTTCCAGTTCCTTTTCAGGGAATATACTATCAGTCAAAATAGCTTTAACAACAGGCAACGTATCTTTTAAATGCTTGTTTAAACTATATAAAGTTACCTGCGAGTGGTCAAAAGAATAGTCAACCTGAAAAAATGCACCATAAAAGTCTATCTTATCCGCAATTTCTGCGGCAGATAATTGGCTTGTACCTTCAGTTAGCATCGTATTTACTGCCATATTTAATAATGGCTTTGCAGGATCAAAACGCAGGTTATTAAATATCCACTCAATACGCACCAGTTCCTGGTCGCCGGAGTTTAAGCAAAAAACGTCGCAGCCGTTGGCCAGTTTTTTATGCTCGGGTTTAATCAGGTTTATATTATCAATACCTTTAAATTCAGGCGCTAATTTTCTATCTATCATTCGTTTTAGTCATTGGGTCATTGGGTCATTGGGTCATTATCATCTGTTCAATGACTAATGACTTAATGACCAAATGACAATTTATTCTGCTAAGTATATTAACGTTGATGAATTATCTTTTCTGAATAATTTATTGGCTTCCGCTTTGATCTGCTCGGCAGTAACCTGTAAAAACTTTTCCGCTTCGTGATTCAATCCATCGGCATCGCCAAGCAATTCAAAATAAGCCAGGTTCATGGCTTTATCCAGTAATGACATTTCAGAGAATATCATCGTCGATTCCGTTTTGTTTTTAACCTTGGTAAGTTCATCATCCGGCACAACTTCGGCTTTAATTTTTTCCAGCACTTCCCATATAGCAGCTTCGGCCTGTTCCACAGTTACGCCATCTAAGGGCTTGCCTTCAAACACAAACATTCCTTTATCCATACTTCCTGTCATGTAGGCATGTACTTCGCTAAAAATTTGCTTTTCCTGCACCAACTGGCGGTATAACCTGGATGAATGTCCACGAGATAAGATATCAGACAATAATTCTGCCACATGAAAAGACGCATCCCTGCGGCTTCCCATCTGGAAAGCAATGTACACATCATTTAACGGCACTTTTGCGGTAACTGTTTGGCGGCGCTCTTCGTGCTGCTCATCTTCCTGTGGCAGGTTGCGGTTATATTTTTGACCGGCCAGGATGGGACCGAACCATTTTTCGGCCAATAGTTTTACATCTTCCGTTTTCACATCGCCCCCTACAACCATTATAGCATTTTGCGGATTGTAATGCTTATTAAAAAAAGCTTTTACATCTTCCATTTTTGCTTCGGCAATATGCTCAATGTTTTTGCCTATGGTATCCCATTGATAGGGGTGCTTTTTATAAACCATTGGGCGCAGTTTTAACCACACATCGCCGTAAGGCTGGTTTAAATAGCGTTGCTTAAACTCTTCAATAACTACACTACGTTGCGTTTCCAGGCTTTTTTCGTCAAAGGCAAGGTTAAGCATACGGTCGCTTTCCAGCCAAAAAGCAGTCTCTAAATTTGACGAAGGAAGCGTTATATAATAGTTGGTGATATCATTACTGGTAAAAGCATTATTTTCGCCTCCTACGCGCTGTAATGGCTCGTCATAGCTGGGTATATTAACAGATCCACCAAACATTAAATGCTCAAACAAATGAGCGAAGCCGGTTTGATCAGGGTTTTCATCGCGCGAGCCAACATCATACAGAATGTTAACCACCGCCATTGGGGTTGTATTATCTTCGTGAACAATTACACGTAATCCATTATCAAGCGTAAATCGGTTGAATTTAACCATGTAGTATTATCAAATTTATGTGGTTAGCAAATGTATAATTTTTACATAAGTTGCTATAATTATAAAGCGAGTATTACATTTATATTATGCTTACGCACGACGAAATAGTTAAACAATTGGCTATCAGCATGGGTAAAACCACGGTTGTTAATTTAAGTAAAAAACTTAAGGAACAAAAGTTCCCTTATCGTGATATAATAGATCTCACCTTTCATCCCGACAAACAGGTTGCCTTTAGAATGGCATGGTTAATGGATACCCTATATTTTGATGACCCTTTGTATTACCTGGATGATATAGAATACTTACTGCAACAAATACCTATTATTAAATATCCAGCCAGCCAAAGACATTATTCGCGAATTGTGCTTAACCTCACATTTCCAAAGGCGCCAAAAGCCATACAGGAAAAATTAGCCGATATTGATCTGGAACCGGTGGTTGAACATTTTTTTGACTGGATGATAGACCCTAAAGTGAAAGTGGCGGTTAAGGTTTTTGTTGCTGAATCCATTTTTAATCTGCGAGACAGATACCCATGGGTAACCGAAGAATTAGCTGATCAAATACGATATATGATGCGTGATGGTACGGCGGGGATTCAAAGTATGGGGAAGAAGTTATTGAAGGGATTAAGTAAATAAATATCGAATAATGAACTCTGAATATTGAATGATGAAGTACTTCGATGTTCGAAATTCAACGTTCATTATTCGATATTAAAAATTAAGCCGTAGGCCTATCCTCGCCATGTAAATTATGGCTAACCTGGTGATGGTGCAATTTAGCTGCAATGGCTGATGAACTATCATTGGCATAAGCACCATAAGCATTAACCAATATACCTTTTAAGTTATATTTACGGGAGTGTACCGCATATACTATCGACATATCGGCCGGGTTACTTTGTCCTTCAAAACGATAAAATTCATCTATTTCAAAATCATCAGCAGTCATTTCAATATGACGTGATTTATCTTGTATGGTATCGCCTTCCAGGCTTAAGTTAGCTTCGTACCCTCTTTTCATTAAATCATTAGTGGCATCCACTAAAGTTTCATAGTTTTCCATGATGTAGTAGGTTAATAAACAAACAGCTTATTACTGTTGTACCTGTTTAACCTACAAATCCCGATTGTTGTTTTGAATGTTACCGAAAAATTACACGGTGCGGTTGATATCCCAATTTTCCAGGTGATCGGCTACGCGACGTAAAAACATGCCTCCCAAAGCACCATCAACCACCCTATGATCGTATGACATAGAGATATACATCATATGGCGTACGGCTATTACATCACCCTCTTCGGTTTCAATTACGGCAGGTTTCTTTTTAATAACCCCCACGGCCAATATGGCTACCTGCGGCTGGTTAATAATAGGCACACCCATTATATTGCCAAATGAACCAATATTGGTAAACGTAAAAGTACCGTCCTGCACATCATCAGGCTGTAGTTTGCCCGCGCGAGATCTTTTAGCCAGGTCATTTACAGATTTGGTTAATCCTATCAGGCTCAACTCGTCTGCCTTTTTAATAACCGGCACAATCAGGTTGCCGTTAGATAATACCGTGGCCATGCTGATATTAATAGCCGAGCGTTTAATGATCTGTGTTCCATTAACCGTGATGTTGATCATCGGGAACTCTTTAATAGCTTTTACTACCGCTTCAATAAATATAGGTGTAAAGGTAATTTTCTCACCTTCACGTTTTTCAAATTCATTTTTAACCTTATCACGCCACATAACCAAGCCGGTTACATCGGCCTCAACAAATGAAGTAACGTGCGGCGATGTTTGCTTACTCATTACCATGTGATCGGCAATCAGGCGGCGCATACGGTCCATTTCAATGATCTCATCACCATGTCCCATTGTTGCAGCTGCAGCAGGTTTTGGAGCACTATCCTGAGCCGGCTGTTGTGGTTGAGGCTTAGGCTGTACAGGCGGCGCTTGTTGCTGAGTAACAGGCTGCTGTACCTGAGCAGGTTGTTCAACTACGGGTTGCGTTGCAACCGGAGTGGGCGCCGGCGTTGGTGCAGTAGGTGCCGGGCTTTGCGCCACAGGCTGTGTACCACCTTTTTGTTTAGCATTTACATACTTCAACAAATCATCTTTGGTTAAGCGCCCTTCGGCACCGGTACCCGGTATACTATCTAATTCTTGGACACTAATATTTTCTTGCGTTGCAATATGTTTTACCAAAGGTGAGTAGAACCTTGCTGAACTTTTAAATGTCTCATTAAATGTTCCGGCCGATTGCGGCCTGTTGCCTAATAATTCTGTACCCGGTATTGCAGCTTCAGGTGCAGGGGGTGGTGTTACCGGTTGTTGAGGCTGTATTACAGGCTCGGGTTTTGTTTCTGGTTTAGCCTCTGGTTCGTCAGTTTCAATTATAGCTACTACATCACCTACCTGTACTACATCGTCTTCTTTACAAAGCTGTTCGACCAAACGCCCCGAAACAGGCGATGGCACTTCAGAATCAACCTTATCTGTAGCAATTTCTATTACCGTATCATCCGCGTCAATATAGTCGCCGGGATTTTTAACCCACTTAACTATGGTTGCTTCTGCAACACTCTCGCCCATCCTCGGTAATAACAGTTGGTATTTAGCCATAGAAAAATTATAGTTCGACGGGTAAAATTAGAAATTTTTAGGGTTAGTTTTTAACATCATTAAGTAAAGTATTCAACATTCCCAGGGCCGAAGTAGCACTTCTTTCGATGTTTTGCAGCCTTTTATTACCAAATGTGAACTTTTTAACTTCTGTTTTTTGGGTTGATGCAACTGCTATCCAAACCGTACCAACAGGTTTATCCGAAGTGCCACCATCTGGCCCGGCAATGCCTGTAATTGCTATCGCGTAATCAGATTTAAAATTGGCTAAAGCCCCCTCTACCATTTCGGTAGCTGTTTCTTTGCTTACAGCACCAAACCGCGATAGCGTATCGTGCCTCACTCCAAGTATTTCTTCTTTTAAATTGTTTGAGTATGACACTGCCCCACCCAAAAACACTTTTGATGAACCTGCGTGTTGGGTAAATAGGTGCGATAGATATCCTCCTGTGCAACTTTCTGCAACGGATAAGGTAAGGCCGCGCCTTTCCATTATGTCCAATATTGCCTTTTCAATGGCGACATCTTCTTCGGCTATCACAATGCTGCCTACACGTTGTATCAGTTGTGCAGCGTAGTTATTAACCTCAGCAGTTAACAGTGCCTTGTTATCACCGTAGGCACTTAACCGCATACGCACCTGGCCAAGTTTGGGTAAATACGCCAGTTTAATATGATCAGGCAATGAATCTTCTATATCTTCAATCCTTTTTGCCAAAAATGATTCGCCCTCGCCTACTGTTAGTATGGTTTTATGAACTATTGCAGGAAGTTTGAATAAACTTTTGATCTTAGGGATCACTTCTTCCTCCATCATATACATCATTTCAAAAGGTACACCCGGCATTGATACATATATTTTGCCGCCTTCATTAAACCACATACCCGGTGCAGTACCATTTTTATTAACTATAATTTCGCAATTTGATGGCACTTGTGCCTGCAACCTGTTAATATCCAGCATTGGACGGTTATATTTAGCAAATATACGTAGCACATTATCCAGTGCCTCAGCATTTTCAACCATTCCTACATTAAAATATTCGGCTATAGATTTTTTGGTAATATCATCTTTTGTCGGCCCCAATCCCCCTGTTATCAAAATTATGTCAGCCCTTTTTGCAGCTTCGGTTAAGGCGGTTAAAATATGCTCTTTATTATCTGATACAGAAGATATTTGCTTTACACGTATACCAACATCATTTAACTGTTTGGCCATCCATGCAGAGTTGGTATCTACTATCTGGCCTATTAATATTTCGTCGCCTATGGTAATTATTTCTGCAAGCATACTATCTGTTATTGAATTGATTAGCGGTATAATCGCTTCTTTTACTTAGTTTAAGATCCTGTAAAATATTTGCGTTTACCCTCAAAGTAACATTATATGACTTATAAAACCCAAATGGCAGCCATTGTACTGATAAGCTCCAGCAATGCAAGTTGCGATAAATAGCAAAAGATGTAGCACTGCTTACTTTTAGCGCCCTAAAATCAACGTTAGTATTGTATTGTATTTTCCAATTTTTGGTTATGCTAACATCACCATTTATCATAAGCGTATTGGTAACCTGTGTGCTAACTACCTGATTACTATAGTTAAAACTATAACTTAAGTTGACATTCCAGGGTATATTAAAATCAATATAGGCGGCTGGATCTCCATTGATTAAGGATAGCCTCTGGGCCTGTTCGGGATCCATAGTTTGTAATGTACTACCTATAGGTACCGGTTGCCCCTTACCTTTAAAAGCCGATGAGTTTAAACTAATACTGGTAGATAAATTAAATGACACCAGCATCGGGAACCGCCCATCCTGCCATGAAAAACGATTTACATTACGTGCATAGCGTATCAATTGGCCATTTGCAATAGTATCACGCACCTGAACAGAATAAGGGTTTAACGACCCACCAAAATTAATGGCGAGTTTACCTTTAAATAACGATGTGTGCCCTGAAAAACTGATTGGGCTAAGCTTAAATGAATCTGCAGCAAAATTATAAAAGGTTGAAAAAGTTAACCCCTGCAATAATTGTATTTTTCTATCAGTTGTGTCAGTACCTTTGGCTCTTACCTTGGCCTCAAGGTTATTCTCTAAGGTTAAATTAAGCCCCGCTTGCCTTCCACCAGCCGGGTAACCAAAAATACCTTGTTCAAAAATTGAATATCGTTGTGAAATTACCGGATAAGGTATAGTAGCACTACTTACAATGGCCCTGTTATAACTACGATCAAGAGAACTATAATCAGGCCTGTAAGCAAATGATATATTAGGTGTCATTACGTGCCTTATGGCTTTGATACTTCCCTTTTTAAAATTTAACATACCATAAACTTTGGTAGAAAAACCTGCGCCTAAGCTATACTCTCCAACCCGCTGAAAGCCCGGCACCGTATCGGTCACTAACGAATCGGCCCGCGCATATCGCTTTCTTACAGTTTGAAAATACCACATCTCCCGGTAATTTAAACTCGTGTTAAACTGAAAATATTTTAACAAGTTTAAATTCATACCTACCGGTATTTGGTGGAGCATACCATTTTGCATTCTCTTAGTCAATGTTTTTTCAGTAAATAGTTCAGATTCCTTAACACCGGCGATTTTATTGGTAGCAGATAAGGTGTAACCAACAGTGATACGCTGATACCATTTTTGTGCGTTCACCCGTGTTTTTGAATCAAACGGACTAATGGTTGCCATACTAAAGTTCAAAGTAGGTAAATCCATAGTTACCGTTTTTTTGGTAAGATCCTGGCTATGCGAAAGGCTTACAGTTAAATTAAACGGAGTACCTGCCCAATTTTTGCCATAAGCAATACTTGAGCGAAAGTTATTTTGAGTTAACGCCTGTAAATTAAAATTGGAAGTAGCTGCATTGTTTTGATAAAAGGTTGATGTACCTGCGTTTACAGATGCGCTAAACGTGGTACCTGGGTGTGAGTTTGAGTTTTTACTGTGCGACCAGGTAATATTAAAATCCTTTTGTGCCGGATCGCCTTGCAAACCGTAATTATGCGCACCGTAGCTTAATGATAAATTACCTGAATATTTATACCTATCCCTGTAATTTAAAGTACTATTAACTTCAAATGAACCATTTGAATAATATGTACCCATTGTGGTTAGATCGGCATAATCACTTAACCCTAAATAATACCCAAAATTACGCAGATAGAAACCTAACCGTTGGTCTTCACCAAAAGTAGGCAATATGACACCCGAAGTGCGGGTATTCAATTTAGGAAAAAAACCAAATGGGATAGCAATAGGCAAAGGTACTCCCGCAATTTGCAAATAAGCCGGGCCAGATATAATTCGCTTTTCTTCAACTATACCCCAGGTAATTACTATACCAAAGTGAGGATGATCAGGTTTATCGCAAGTGGTAAAAATTTGATCTTTAAGAGCTGTTTCTGTGTCATTTATTTTTTTTGCACGCCCACCCGATAAATAATTACCTTCCTGTTCAGAAAAAGGGTTCCAAACATAAGCTTTCTTAGTTTCATAATTAAAAGCAATTGAATCTGTTGTAATGGGACTCTCTTCACCCTGCTTTGATATAGGTCGCCCAACATATCTCCCGGTTTTAGGGTCAATACTTCCCCTGGCAAATATGATGCGTGTTTTTTTGTTTACCTCTATATAATCGGCATCTAATTCAAAATCGCCATAACTTACCCGGGCATTTCCATAAAAATATATCGTCTCTTTATCGTTAGAATAATTTGTTGAATCTGAAGAGTTTGTTTTTAATTCAGCATCCAGTTGGCTTTTACTTTTTTTTGTCGTATCAACAAGCCCTGTAACAGAATTAATAGGTAAAATAGTTAAAGAATCTTTACCTTTAGAGGAATTTGAAGGTGTTATAACTCCGCGTCTAAGGGTATCAGCAACAGGTTTATTACCACCCTCGTTGCCCTGACCTGCAGCCGTCAACCAATTTACCAGTAAAGAAACAACGATCAGAAAAAAAAGCCTGGTGAATTTCAAATTAATTATAAAATAGTGTTGTTGCAGATATAATAATATAATATTACAGCGTTCAAAAATAATGAAAATTAAAGCATTGAAAACATTGATTTACGCTTTATCAGCATTTGTATTTTGTTTTACGGTATTTATCTCTCCATCCCAAGCTTCTGTTAAAAACGATACCCTGGTAAATAATGGCTTTAAAATTAAAACCATTATTGTAGATGCAGGGCATGGCGAGCGTCCATCTGGCGGAGGGCGTTATTCGCCCGGCGCTGAGGGCACCTATTCTTTAGAAAGAACTGTAACGCTTGCTATAGCACAAAAATTGCAAAAAGCAATAGAAAAAAACATACCTGATGTAAGAGTAGTAATGACACGTACCACGCCTGAGGATGTACCTTTTCAACAACGCGCTGATATAGCCAATCAAAATAAAGGTGACCTGTTTATTTCTATACATTGTAATGCCTTGCCTAACAAAACTGTGCGCCAGGTAGTGAGCCGCAAAAAAGGAAAGCCTGTATACAAAAACGTATCGGTACCTGATCGTTCTGGCAAAGGCGTGTTAATGTTATTATATAGTACAGACCGTACTGCACCACAAATAGAAGCCTTGCTTGAAAACGCCGAAATTGGCGGCAGTCCAAATGACAGTAAAACAGCCCAGGCTAATGACCCGCAATCTGTTATTTTAATAAATTTGTTAAAAAATAAATATCGGAAACAAAGTATTCACCTTGCTGATTTATTAAATAAAGAATTTATAATGGACGGGCGACGAAGCGAGGGATTAAGAGAACAAGTACTTTTTGTGCTTGACCATACCGCCATGCCATCAGTACTGGTAGAAACCGGTTATATAAACAATAAAGAGGAAGAAGATTACTTAAACTCCGAAGAGGGCCAGGAAGAAGTAGCAAACGCCATACTAAGAGGTATAGAAAACTATAAAAGAGATGCCGAAAAAAGAACAGAATAAAACAAAAGGGCTATTTTAGAAGTATTATACGCAAACTGGCATATCTAACATATGAAATTATCTAACGAAACAAAAATAGGCGCACTTACCGCTATAGCTATAACTATACTTATATTGGGTTATAGTTACCTGCGGGGAAACGATGTGTTTTCAGGATCAAATAGATTTTATGCAATTTATCAAAGTGTAGATGGCCTTGCCGTATCAAAACCTGTATTGGTAAATGGTTTTCAAATAGGCCGTGTATCTAAAATGGAACTGCGCGATAATGGCCATACCGTTGTTGAATTTAAAATAGACAACCAATATAAAGTACCGACCAATACATTGGCCAAATTGGTTAGTACAGATCTATTAGGCGGAAAGGCTATTGTTTTTGAACTTGGTACCGGCCAAGAACTGGCCCAGGATAAAGATACCTTACGCGCCGATGTAGCAGGCAGCCTGGCCGAAAGCCTGCAGCCTATTCAAACCAAAGCCGAGAATTTGATGACCAAGTTAGATTCGTCACTGGCATCTATAAACCGCATTATGAACCCCAATTTTGAGCGTAATGTTGACCGCAGCTTTGAAAGTATTGCCAACTCCTTACAAACATTAGAGAGCACAACCAAAAAGATAGATGCACTGGTGGCAGGACAAACCGGGCATATTAATGGCATTTTAACTAATGCTGAAGCTGTATCATTAAACCTAAAAAATACTACTAACGGTTTAACAGGGGTTACTGCAAATTTTCAACGCTTTAGCGGCGATTTGGCTAACTCAAATATTAAACAAACGTTAGACAACGCTAATAAAGCGGTAGCCGATCTTCAACAGGTTATGAATAAAATTAACAGCAACAACGGTACGCTGGGTTTATTGCTGCGCGATGATTCGTTATATCGCAACCTGCAATATGCGTCAGAAAACCTGGATGCATTATTTATTGATATTAAGGCAAATCCAAAAAGATATGTTCACTTCTCGGTGTTTGGAAGGAAGAATAACAAGTAAAACTAAACTACTGAAAAAGTTCTGCCTTCAATAGCTAATTCAGTAGCAGGAAAAACACTTTTAGCTTCATCCAACAACTCGTCTAAATTTTTGTAACGCGCCGAAAAGTGGCCTATCAGCAGCTTTTTAGCTTGAGTTTGCGTGGCTATCTGGGCAGCCTGCAAAGCTGTAGTATGAAAAGTTTCGCCGGCCCTGTCTAACATATTGTGCAAAAATGTGGCTTCGTGGTAAAGCAGATTTACGTTATTTATTTGTTGAAAATATTGAGGGTTAAAAATAGTATCTGAACAGTAAGCATAAGCTTTAGGTTGTTCCGAATCTATGGTAAGTGTATCATTTTTATATACTGTACCGTCATCAGCTATATAATCATTACCTTTTTTTAAAGAAGTATAATACTGTACCGGCACTTGCAATTCTTCCAGTTTGTCTTTCAGTAATTTTCGCTGGCGCTTCTTTTCCCTGAATAAAAACCCGGTACAAGCAATACGATGATCGAGTGGTATGGTCTCAACAGTTACATCTTCATTATCTACAATCACTTCTACCCTATTGGCATTGGTAACAGTAAATTCAATTGGGTACTGTAATGTAGTTTCAGAGTATTTAAGCTGCAGGTTAATTATCTCTAACAAATGCTCGGGTCCAAAAAGTTTCAGCTCCTTTTTTCGGCCATTTAAATGCATTGATGATAGTAGGCCCACTAAACCCAGGTAATGGTCGCCATGCAGGTGGCTAATGAAAATATGATCAATACGGCTGGCTTTAATATCAAAACGCAACATTTGTTGTTGTGTGCCTTCGCCACAATCAATCAAATACAGGCGGTCATTAACATTTAATGCCTGCGATGTCGGATTTCTATTATAAATGGGGGTTGCAGAACTGCTTCCTAGTATGGTAACTTCAAACTTCATACCGGGTAAACAATATTTGCTATTATTTGATTTCTTTCTTCAGCTCTTTTTCTATCTCTTCCATAAAAATTAAATCAATAGCTTCTTCGGTTGTAGGCACTATTGAAAGTACATTCTCTAATTGCGAAATAGTTATAAGGCGAGAAACTGCATCATTTAAACCGGTAAGTATAAATGAGCCTTCTGCATTTTTACATAAACGATGGCCAACCAACAAACTGCTTAAGCCTGATGAATCAGCAAATTTAACCTGCGAAAGATCAAGAATAATATTTCTTTGACCCTCGGTATTAATGAGGATCAACTCAGATTTTAATTGTGGCGTAACTAATGAATTTAATTTTGATTCGTTAAGCTTTATTAAAATATATTTTTCGTGTTTATCTACAGCAAACTTCATTCTTCTCTGTTATATAAATTATACGCTAATATATGTTTTATTTTATAAATAAAACTACAATATAGCTAAGGCATTTTTAATTGCCGTTTCTACCCGGCTCAATATTTCCTGGTTTGCAGGCTTAATAAAAGTCTCGCCGGTTATTTGTTCATAAAGCTCAATATATCTTTCTGATATGGATTGAACCTTCTCGGGGGTCATTACAGGCACCTGCTGGCCATCTTTGCCCTGAAAACCATTCTCGATTAACCACCTGCGAACAAACTCTTTAGACAGCTGCTTTTGCGGCTCATTTGCCTTTTGACGGGCCTCGTAACCATCGCTGTAAAAGTATCGTGACGAATCGGGCGTATGAATTTCATCAATCAAATATATCTGGCCATTGGCTCTACCAAACTCGTATTTAGTATCAACTAAAATTAAACCTTGTTTGGCGGCAATTTCGGTACCACGTTTAAATAATTGGCGCGTATAATTTTCTAACTGCAAATAGTCCGCTTCCGATACTATACCCTGTTTTAATATATCCTCGCGCGATATATCCTCATCATGCCCTACCGCGGCTTTGGTGGTTGGGGTAATAATAGGCTCAGGCAATTTATCGTTTTCCTTTAAACCTTCAGGAAGGCTTACACCGCAAACCTGCCTTTTACCCGCGCTGTATTCGCGCCATGCATGGCCTGCTAAATATCCGCGTATTACCATTTCTACTTTAAAAGGCTCGCAAATTAAGCCTATGGTTACGCTTGGGTCTGGCACAGTTACTACCCAGTTAGGCACAATATCGGCAGTTGCTTGCAAAAATCGTGCTGCTATCAGGTTCAAAACCTGTCCTTTATAGGGTATGGGTTCCGGCAGTACCACATCAAATGCGGATATACGATCGGTAACCACCATAGCCAGGTATTTATTATTTATAGTATATACATCCCTCACCTTACCTTTATAAAAAGCGGTTTGGCCCGGAAAGTTAAAGTTGGTTTCTTTTATTGCATTCATTTGTTAAAGATTGGAGATTAAAGATTAAAGATTAGCCCTATCAACTAATCACTAATCTTTAATCTCTAATAACTATTACTGTATATCCCCGTAAGCTGCTAATATTTTACGTACCAGTTTGTGCCTTACCACGTCTTCGCCGCTTAAGTAAACAATTTCAATTCCTTTAATATCTGTTAATATGCGCAACGCGGTATGTAAACCCGATTGCTGTTTTTTAGGCAGATCTATCTGCGTAACATCACCCGTAACAATAAATTTTGCTGATGGGCCCATACGTGTTAAAAACATTTTCAACTGCATATCGGTAGCATTTTGTGCCTCATCTAAAATAACAAAGCAATTATCTAAGGTACGGCCACGCATAAATGCCAACGGTGCAATCTCAATGGTACGGTTCTCCAGGTAAAATTTTAATTTTTCAGCTGGTATCATATCATCCAAAGCATCATAAAGCGGGCGCAAATAAGGGTCTATCTTCTCTTTCAAATCGCCCGGTAAAAAACCCAGGTTCTCCCCTGCCTCAACTGCCGGACGTGTTAATATAATACGCTTGATCTCCTTATTTTTTAAAGCCCTTACTGCTAAAGCTACGGCAGTATAGGTTTTACCGGTACCTGCAGGGCCAATAGCAAACAGAATGTCACTTTTGTTAATGCTATCCACCATTTTGCGCTGGTTGGCGGTACGCGCCTTAACCATTACACCGTTAGGGCCAAATACAATAACTTCGCCACTTGCAAACTTATCGGCAGTTTGATCTGTTGATGTGCCTGATGGGTCTAATGGTTTTGAACCCAGCACCCTTTCCAGGTCGGTAATATTTAAATTTTCGAACTTTTCAATATGCTCCAGCAGATGATTGAACTTTTCTTCAAAGATGGTTAGCTCATGCTCGTCGCCTAAAACTTTAACCTCGCTGCCACGCGCAACTATTTTAAGCTTAGGGTATTGTTTTTTAATGATCTCGAAATGGTCATTATTCGGTCCCCATAAAACGGCGGGGTTAATGTTTTCAATTGATAGCTTAATTTCGTTCAATAGTAAATGATTAATTTGTTCCGGATTTTTATGAATTAAAATTGAATATTTGCAGCAGCAAAAGCTTCTTACAAGATTAGCAATAAATATTTTAAAAATTAATGGCAATAATAACTTTAACTACTGACCTGGGCGATAAAGACATTTATCTGGCTGCCCTTAAAGGGAGTATTTATAAGCTACTGCCAAAGGTAAATATTGTTGATATTACCAATAGCGTTGCCGCCTTCAATATACAACAAGCGGCTTTCATTTTAAAAAATAGTTTTCATTATTTTCCGGATGATACGGTACACCTAATTGGTATTGATACCGTGTACAGCGGCCAAACCAAATACCTGGCCATACGGTATAAAAACCACTATTTTGTTGGGGCCGATAATGGTATATTCTCCTTAATGTTTAATGATGAACCTGATGAAGTGGTTGAAATAAATATTATGCAGGATTTGAAGTTTTTACACTTCCCGCTTGCTGATATTTTTGTAAAAACCGCCTGCCACTTAGCAAGCGGTAAGGATATTAACCTGATAGGTTTGCCGGTTAGCGGGATAGAGAAAAAAATGAACCTGCAGCCTGTAATTGAGAAAAACCTGATCAAAGGTATGGTGATTTATATCGATTCGTTCCAGAACGTAATTACCAATATCACCAAAGACCTGTTTAATCAAATACAACAGGGCCGCCAGTTTGTATTAACTTTTAAACGTAACGAATCTATCAATCATTTAAGCTGGCATTACAGCGAAGTACCCGAAGGAGAAAAGCTTTGCTTATTTGGAATTAGTGACCATTTAGAAATTGCTATAAACAAAGGCAACGCCAGCGGGTTATTAGGATTGAACCTGGGTGATAGCGTGATCATTGACTTCCAGGCGTAATTTCACCCTCACTGTCATTTCGATAAGGCACGAGGAGAAATCTATACACATGTTAACCTGAATAGGTATAGATTTCTCTCTATGTTCGAAATGACATAATCTTTTAGCTATGAAAAATATAATATTAGTTGTCACTGCCTGTCTTTTATTTGCAAGTGCCTTCGCTCAAACCAATACCGATTCATTAGCCTACGAATTACAGCGAGCAAAAATAAATAACATGCTTGCTATGCGCTCTCAAAAGTTTGGCAAGTATGATCAAAGCCTGAGCCGACATACCGGGATATTTGGCTTGCAAACCAAGAAAGACATCCGCCGGTCAAACGAAATTTTGATGGATATTGTAAAAACCGACAACGCCATTTATAAACAACTAAAAATTTTACTGGATTACCGTACGTTTCAACAAAACCAGGTGGTGGATAAATCAAAAGAGATCGAATCGACAAACCTGCACTACATGAATACCATAAATACATTACGCAGCCAAAACGAAAAACTGACAAAAGAGGCTAATGAAATGCTGTTACAGCAAGAAAACTCATCAAGAAATTATATCATAATCATCATATTTATGGGAGTAGCTATTGGTTGGCTATTATGGCGTAAATACAATAGAAAAACTGTTGGCGTCAGCTAAAATTTTTCTATATTGAGGGCATGGTCTGCGGGCCTGTTACTATTGATTACTAAATGAAATTAACTATACATGGGGCTGCCCAACAAGTTACGGGCAGTATGCATTTACTGCAAGTTGGGCAATATAAAATTTTAGTGGATTGCGGGCTGGATTACGAAAAAGACCGCCCATTAAACGACAATGAGAACTTCCCTTTTAACCCCGGCGACATTGATGTGGTGATATTAACCCATGCGCATATTGACCACTCTGGCAATTTGCCTACATTGGTTCGTATGGGTTTTAACGGGCAAATATTATGTACCCCTCCTACTGCCGACCTGACAGAACTGTTATTACTCGACTCGGTAAATATATTCATGCATAAAGCCAATAAAGGCCGTAAGCATAACCGCGGAAGAAATAAGTACGGCAATAATATTCAACCGCTATATCTGCAAAAACACGTAATGGATACCATGGAGCGGATGGTAACCATTGCTTTTAACCGCCCGTTTCGTATTAATGGGGATATTGAGTTGACGTTTATCCCGGTTGGACACCTACTGGGCGCAGCGGCTGTAGTTTTAAAAATAAACGACGAGAGCACAGAAAAAAGTATTGCTTTTACCGGTGACATAGGTCGTAAAAATTACCCGGTACTGGAAGACCCGCAAACTATCCCCCCTGTTGATTACCTGGTATCGGAGTCTACCTACGGTGGCCGAAATCACACTAAAGACAAAACCGTTGAGCAAACCCTGGTGGAAGTAATTGATAAGGCTTGCGTTAAAGAACAAGGGCGCATTATTATCCCGGCGTTTAGTATCGGGCGCACACAATCATTAGTTTATTCTTTAAATAAGATATTCAGCAGTGGCTTGCTACCTCCTGTTAAGGTTTTTGTAGATAGCCCTATGGCTTCAATGGCTACAGGCATCTTCAGGAAGTACCACGAGTTGGTCAATAAAGAGGCGCAGGATTTTTATAAAATGCAGGGCGATGAGTTTGAGTTTGATAACCTGACTTATGTAGAGAGCATGAAGGACAGCCGGCAGGTATCTAATTACTTTGAGCCATGTATTATTATCTCATCAGCAGGTATGCTGGAGGGCGGCCGTATACAGGATCATCTTTTTTATAATATACAAAACTACTATTGCACCATCCTTTTCATTGGTTATTGTGCCAAAGGTACATTGGGGCATCGTTTATTGCGAGGCGATTCTATAGTTCATATTAAAGACCGCGACCTGGCGGTATATGCTACTATTAAACAAACCGATGTATTGAGTGCCCACGGCGATCATGACGACCTGGTAAACAACATTAAACAACAGGATAAAGCTAAACTAAAACAAGTGTACTTAGTGCACGGTGAAACCAGTAGTATGCAATTATTGGCTGATGCTTTGGAGAAAGATGGCTACCCGGTTACTATACCGGAAAAGGGTGTGAGTTATATTTTATAATTGAGTTTTTGATTGAGGGAAACTTTTGTAAAAAACGGTAAGGGCTACATTTACAATTATTTTTTCTCTCGGGGCAACCTAATAACCCCATTGCCGTATTCCCTATAAAAATAATAAAATATGTATAAAAGAACTTCTATTCTACTGGCATTTATTCTGCCGCTAATTATTTCATCGTGTCAAAAACAAGGTATACAAACTGTACATTACGGAAACCGCACAATAAAATTTATTCTTTACACTAACAAAGACTTTTCAAACGATAAGGACACTATCAAATTTTCATTAACGATAAGGAATCAAGAACAAACCTTTGCTTTTGATTCGGCCCTAACCGCAATGAGGGTTAAAGATATTCCCAACCCGACAAACAAATGGACCTTTACAAAAACCATCCCCAATGATGGTACTATTCTTATAGCCGGTTTTAATTACTATATTAAGAATGTTGGTTATTCGTGGTTTTTAGATACCGTAGGTGTCAATCAACAAGTAAAAACAATAGAATATCCGTTTCAATAAGACAAAAAAATGAACAAACAAAAAAAGGAGGCTTAAGCCTCCTTTTTACGGTCTAATAATCTTACTTTTTAAAATGATCAATGATCAAATTGGCAAGTTCAACACCAATACGCTCCTGTGCTTCGTTAGTAGCAGCACCAATGTGTGGGGTTAATGAAATTTTAGGGTGTTTAGTTATTTCTTCGCGTGGGGTTGGTTCGTTATCATAAACATCCAACGCAGCAAATGAAACCTGGCCGCTGTTTAATGCGTCAATTAAAGCTAATTCGTCAATCAATCCACCTCGTGAGCAGTTAACCAAGCCTACGCCTTTTTTCAAACGGGCTAACTCGGCAGCGCCAAATAAAGCTTTGTCAACAAACGGAGTATGTAAAGTTATAAAATCAGCTTGCGCGATAACTTCATCCAAAGTAGCTGTTTTTACAGTTACATTAACTTTAGTACCGCCTGTACCTAAAACAATTTCAACCTCAGGTTTAAAAGGGAAAAGATCATAAGCAATAACATCCATACCTACGCCGATAGCAATTTTAGCTACTTCACGACCGATACGGCCAAAACCTACGATACCTAATGTTTTACCACGTAGTTCAACACCTTTAGCATAAGCTTTTTTAAGGTCATTAAACTTAGTAGTTCCCTCAACCGGCATTTTGCGGTTGCTATCTGCTAAAAAGCGTACACCTGTAAACAGGTGACCAAAAACCAATTCGGCAACTGATAATGATGAAGAAGCGGGCGTATTATAAACACCTATCCCTTTTTCTTTAGCGTACTCTACATCAATATTATCCACACCTACACCACCACGGCCAATAAGCTTCAAATTAGGGCAGGCATCAATTAATGCTTTGCGTACTTTGGTAGCACTGCGTACAGTTATACCATCATAAGCTTGTAATTTCTCAGGCAATTCGTCCTGAGGTATGTTGTTGGTATCAATAATAAAACCGGCATCTTCTAATAGTTTTTTTCCTATTGGGTCTATACCGTCATTAGCTAATATTTTGATCATTATTTGGGTCATTGAGTCATTGGGTCATTAAGTCATTGACCATTTTGAATGACCCAATGACTTAATGACTTTAATGACGTGATAAATTATTTATTTTTCTCAGCAAATTCGCGCATGGCATCAATCAGCACGTGTATGCTGGTGATAGGTAACGCATTGTATATAGAGGCACGGAAACCACCAACACTACGGTGACCTTTAATACCCACTATACCTTTTTCGTCGCAAAGTTTCAGGAATGGTTTTTCCAATTCCGGATTTTCGGCAACAAAACAAACATTCATATGTGAGCGGTCTTCCTTGGCAGCTACTGCTTTAAACAGCGGGTTGCGATCGATCTCTTCATATAAAACTTTCGCTTTAGCTTCGTTCTCTTTTTGTATACCGGCTACACCACCTTTGGCTTTTAACCATTTAAGGGTTAGCATTGATACATATATAGCAAACACAGGCGGGGTGTTATACATTGAACCACCTTCAATTTGTGTTTGGTAATTAAACATTGCCGGTATTTTACGATCAACTTTACCTAAAATATCATCTTTAATAACTACCAGCGTAGTACCAGCAGGGCCCATATTTTTTTGAGCACCGGCATAAATAATTCCAAAATCAGCTACGTTAATTTCGCGGCTAAAAATATCTGATGACATATCGCAAATAACAGGTATAGGCGATTTTAAAAATTTATGTAACTGTGTACCGTAAATAGTATTGTTTGATGTAATGTGGAAATAAGCTGCATCAGCAGGTATTTCAAAATCTTTAGGGATGTAAGTAAAGTTACTCTCTTTTGATGTAGCCACTACTTGAACTTCGCCAAAGTACTTTGCCTCTTTTAATGCTTTGTTTGCCCATACACCTGATTCTAAATAAGCAGCTTTGCCACCATCAGGTAACAGGTTATAAGGCACCATTGCAAATTGCGTACTGGCACCACCTTGTAAAAATAAAACAGAATAGCCTTCGGGTACGTTAAGCAATTCTTTAACTAGTTTTACCGCCTCGTCTAAAACAGCTTCAAATTCAGCCGAACGGTGTGAAATTTCAAGCAGGGAAAGTCCTGTTCCGTTAAAATCAACTACCGCTTGTGCAGCCTGCTTTAAAACTTCGTGTGGTAAAATGCCGGGTCCGGCACCAAAATTATGTTTCATATAATTTGTTATTGGGTTTTGCTAAATTGACAACTTTGTCTTTAGACGGGGCGAAGTTAGTCAATTTGACAAAATATTATACTTTTATTTACGCTTTTTATAAAATAATACAAAAACAAGACAATTACGCCTTTCCATTTTAAATATTAAAAAAATATAGGGTTTTTATTAACAGCCTTGTATTTGCAGGCATTTAACGAACAGCTTTTAATTGGGCTATAGCGTCCATAGGATTAGCCGATGAGAACACCGAATTACCTGCTACCAGTAAATTAGCTCCGGCATTTATCAATTTATTCGCATTATTGATATCCACACCGCCATCCACCTCAATTAATAAATTAGGGTTGCTCATGTTACTTAATGCGCGTATATCATGCAATTTATTATATGTGTTTTGAATAAACTTTTGCCCACCGAAGCCGGGGTTAACAGACATGATCAACACCAGGTCAAGATCGGTCACAATATCCTTCAATAGATCAACCCGGGTATGTGGGTTTAAAGCAACCCCAGCAGTGCAACCCAGCTCTTTTATAAATTGTACCGTACGATGCAGGTTGGGGCAAGCCTCATAATGCACCGTAATATTATGTGCGCCTGCTGCTGCAAAAGCTTTAATGTAACGATCAGGATCCTTTATCATCAAATGCACATCTAAAGGTTTTGTGGCAATTTTATTAACAGCGTTTAGTATAGGGAAGCCAAAAGAGATATTGGGTACAAACGCTCCATCCATCACATCTACATGTATCCAGTCTGCCTGGCTTGCATTAAGCATTTCTATATCGCGCTGCAAGTTGCCAAAATCAGCCGCTAAAATTGATGGTGCTATAAGATGAGTGGTCATTGGTGAGTAGTCATTAGTTATGCAAATATATTAAATAAGCATCATACTAATGTGTCTATATACTAAGGATAACTGTAGAAAAACTAATGACCAATGACATAATGACTAATGACCATTAATCACAATGCTGCAACAGATCGTAATACTTTTTCATCAACACTACATCATAGTTAACCAATGAGTTGTATGCCTCTGCTACCAACTCATTTAAAATTGACGCACCAAGCTTGCCTCCACCATTAGGGATGGATTCATAGTAAGCTATTAATTCTTTAACCCTTATAATCTCATATAACAATAATTGTATCAAATCGGCTTCTGGTCCCGAAGGTGAGCCTGATGTATTATTGTTTTTTAGAAAATCTAAAGGATCGTCTGGTACGGATGGCATAATAAAAGGGGTCTCGCTTTAGCTTTTCAGTAACTACTAACTACCATAAGTTGCAAAATATAGGTTTTGTTTTAAAAAAATGAAAAAAAGCGTTTAAACAACAAAAGCCTTAAAAAAGGCTTTTGTTCATATAAAATCAGGCTTTTATTATTGGTTGCTTTCCGGGCGAGGCAATAAAACTTTACGAGAAAGTTTCAATTTACCTTGCTTATCCACATCTAATAACTTAACGCGTACTTCGTCGCCTATTTCAAAAATACCGTCCATAGTTTCAATACGTTTATGGTCAATTTCTGATATGTGTAATAAACCGTCTTTACCCGGCATAATCTCAACAAATGCACCAAAAGGCATAATTGATTTTACTTTACCTTCATATATCTCGCCAACTTCAGGTTTTGAAGCTATAGCTTTTATACGTGATACCGCTTTGTCAATAGCATCTTTATTATCGGCAAATATTTGAACTACGCCCTGGTTACCAACTTCCTCAATTGAGATAGTAGCACCGGTTTCGCGTTGCATTTCTTGTATAATTTTTCCGCCGGGACCGATAACCGCACCGATAAATTCTTTATCAATACGGATAGTAACGATACGTGGAGCATGTGGTTTGTAATCTTCGCGAGGGGCAGCAATAGTTTTTGCCATTTCGCCTAAAATGTGTAAACGGCCATCTTTAGCCTGGTTTAAAGCATTGGTCAACACTTCCCATGAAAGGCCGTTGATCTTCAAATCCATCTGCACAGCAACAATACCATTTTTGGTACCGGTTACTTTAAAGTCCATATCACCTAAATGATCTTCATCACCTAATATGTCAGAAAGGATAGCATATTTGGTACCCATTTCATTAGTGATCAATCCCATTGCGATACCTGATACCGGTTCTTTAATTTTAATACCGGCATCCATCAATGCCAATGTACCGGCACAAACCGTAGCCATTGATGATGAACCGTTTGATTCTAAAATATCAGATACTACACGAATTGTATAAGGATTTTCATCATCAGCAGGCAATACACGTTTTAATGAACGCATAGCTAAGTTACCATGGCCGATTTCACGACGGCCGGCTCCCCTGTTAGGACGAACCTCGCCTGTTGAAAACCCTGGGAAATTATAGTGTAGTAAAAATTTTTGATAACCGTTGATGAAAGCGCCATCAATCATTTGCTCATCATCTTTAGCACCTAAAGTTACTGAGGTTAATGATTGTGTTTCGCCACGTGTAAATACGGCAGAACCGTGAGCAGCAGGCAAGTAACCCACTTCGCTCCATATAGGGCGTATTTGGGTAGTGCTACGGCCATCTAAACGTTTACCTTCATCTAATACCAAATTACGTATAGCATCATACTCTACATCATGGTAATATTTTTTGGCTAAAAACTTGGTAACATCATCAATTTCGCCTAAAGTAGCTATGTATTCGTCACGTACGGCTTTAAATTTAGCACCACGCTCGTCTTTACCAGAAGCTTCGCCAGCGATGGCGTATACTTTATCATAAGTAGCAGCGTAAATTGCTTTCTCTAACTCATCATTGCTATGCTCATGGCTGTAAACACGTTTTTCGGTTTTGCCAACCTCAATAGTTAGTTCTTTTTGAGCTAAGCATTGAACTTTAATAGCAGCATGGGCAAATTTGATGGCCTCTACCAATTCAGCTTCCTGAATTTCGGCGCCTTCACCTTCAACCATATTGATATCATGCTCGTTACCGGCTACAATAAACTCTAAAGTAGCATTAGCTAATTGGCTTAAAGTTGGGTTAATAACTAATTTACCATCAATTTTAGCTACACGTACTTCAGATATAGGGCCGTTAAACGGAATATCTGAAACTGCTAATGCTGCTGATGCGGCTAAACCGGCTAATGCATCAGGCATGATGTCTTTATCTGCAGATATCAATGATATCATTACTTGAGTGTCTGCATGATAATCTGACGGGAACATAGGGCGTAAAGCGCGGTCAACCAAACGAGAGATCAATACCTCATAGTCTGATAAACGTGCCTCGCGGCGTAAAAACCCACCGGGAATGCGGCCCGTAGCTGCATATTTCTCCTGATAGTCAACTGATAGCGGTAAAAAGTCAACGCCTTCTTTTGCTTCGGGTGATGATACTACGGTAGCCAATAACATGGTATCACCCATTTTTATTACTACAGCGCCATCGGCTTGTTTGGCCAGTTTTCCGGTTTCGATCTCAATGGTGCGGCCGTCACCTAAATCAATAACCTTTTTAATTACATTTAAACTCATCGTGTTGTCGTTGTGATGCACTTTTCATCTTTTAGAGTGCACCGGTTTTTTATAGTGTGTGTATTGTTTTTCGATAGTATTATTTGCCTCTTTAAGGCATCGAAGCTATTATAATCGTTGTTTATTTTTTGTAGATTATAATGGTTTCAGTAAAGTAAAAAAGCCATCCACAAATTCGGGACGGCTTTTTGTAAAAAATAAGTTTAAGTTATTTAATGATATCCCTAAGCTGTAAAGCTTTGATGATAGCACGATACCTTTCAATATCTTTTTTGTAAAGGTAAGCCAACAATCCGCGGCGTTTACCTACTAATTTTTGCAGTGATAACTGGGTTGAAAAATCATGTTTGTTTTTTTTCAGGTGACCGGTTAAGTGTGCAATGCGGTAGGTAAATAAAGCTACCTGACCTTCGGTTGAACCTGTATCATTAGGGCCCTTACCGTGTTTAGCGAAAATCGCTTGTTTTTCTTCTGTACTTAAATACATTACGTAAATAATATTAAAGCGTGTATAAATTAATTATTTGTGGCTGCAAAGATAGTGTTATAATTCAAAATTAAAAAGTTAAAATTCAAAACTTTAAATACTTGAAAAACATTTATTTATTTGTAATTAACGAACCATAAAATTCGCCCAGGTCCATACCTGCCGCCCGCACCTGCTGTGGTATTAAACTGGCTGACGACTGGCCGGGTGTTGTATTAACCTCAATAAAATAAAAATCATTGGTTGCTTCCAGCAAAATAAAATCTATCCTAACCATACCACGGCAATTTAAACGCAAATAAACCTGGGTAACTATATCATTTATCTCCGAAACTTTTTCAAATGGCAAATCAGCGGGGGTAATCTCTTGTGATGCGCCGGGAGTATACTTGGCTTCATAATCAAAAAAATCTTTCGAACTAATGATCTCGGTAGGTGGTAAAACTTTTATATGCCCGTTTAGGCGTACAACGCCAACACTAAACTCGCGGCCCTGTATAAATTGCTCCACCAATACCTGGTCGTCTTCTTTAAACGCTTTGTTTAAGGCATCATTTAACCCGTTAATTTTATAAACCTTGCTCATGCCTACGCTACTACCGCCATTATTGGGTTTAACAAAAAGCGGAAACTTTAAACTTGCAGCTATAGCGCCAACATCATGAAAATCCCTTTTATGCAATTGCATTGACCGGGCACAACGTAAACCATGAATACCATTTACTATCGATTTGGTATAAGCTTTATTCATGGTAATTGCTGATGTGGTTGAATCGCAGGTATTATAAGGTATCCCCAGCATATCCAAATATCCCTGTAGCTTACCATCCTCGCCGGGCGTGCCATGCACAGTTATAAATGCAAAATCAAACTTTATTTTTTCGCCGTTTATGGTAAGGCTAAAATCATTTTTATCAATATCAAACCTATCACTTTCAATTTCATGGAACCACCTGTCGCGGTTGATCAGGATAGTATATACCTTAAATCTTTCCGGATTTAAATTAGCGGCTATATTTTTAGCACTGTTAAGCGATACTTCATACTCTCCGGTGTAACCACCGGCTAAAAGGGCAACATTTATCATAGCTTCAAATATAGTTTTTTGGCTTCACAGAAAAATTTTTATCCTAATTTATTTTAGTGATGTTTTTACATTTTTAACATAACCAAATCCATTAATTAATTTTTTTACCTTATGTTTGATACTCAATAAAACATTGATCTATCCTAACTGCTGATGAACAAATTTATAGCCTATATAAAGACTAAAGATTTCCGAAAAACCATTCTATTAGCCATAGGGTCGGTTATTGCAGTTGTTTTGATAGCCTTTTTCAGCTTAAGCTTTTATACTAACCATGGCACTGGCATACCTGTACCAAAATTAAAGGGTTTAAGTGCCGACAATGCTATAAAAATGCTGGAAGACCAGGGATTTGATTATCGGGTAGATTCTGTTTACAAAGTTGACGTGGCACCCGGAACCATTATTGAGCAAGATCCTGACCCCGGTACTTTTGTAAAAGAGAATCGCATCATCTATTTAACCATGGTAAAAACCGAGGCACCTATTATTTCATTACCTGATGTTGAGGGGAATTTATTTATAGAAGCCTCGGGCGTGCTAAAAAATTATGGATTAAAATTTGATACCACTTACCGTTCAGACATTGCTCCCGACAGGGTACTGGAGGTAAGATATGAAGGACGGATCATTAAACCGGGTGAAAAAATACCCAAAGGATCAAAACTTGAATTGATTCTGGGCGATGGTAAGGGAGCTGCCGAATTCCCAATACCTGACTTAATGAATATGGACCTGGATGCCGCTAAAATGGCTATCATAGGAGCCGGATTTACTATTGGTGCAATTGAATACCAGGGTGCAATTACTGATTCAAATAATGTTACTGTAGTTGAACAATTTCCTCCATATGCAGATTCGACCAAAGTAAGTATTGGTACGCCTTTTAGTTTAAAAGTAACACAAGGACATTAATTAATGGATCAAATTGATGCCAATACCCTACTTGTACGATTAAATAAAGGTGAAATTTTAAATTTGCTGGATGTTAGGGAAACAATAGAGTATCATACCTTTAACATCGGCGGTAAAAATTTCCCGCTATCAGCTTTTCAACAAAATATTCATCAGTTGAGTTATAACAAAACTGATGAGATAATTGTTATTTGCAAGGTTGGCTTACGAAGCGAAACCGCACAACATATTTTATTACAAAACGGATATGAAAACGTAAAAAATCTGACCGGCGGATTAATTGCGTTACAAAAAATACAATTACCATGACAGCAAAAAAACAGTCAACCGGACTAACCAGGAAGTTTATAATCGCATTGGGGGTTATAATTCTTATAGGTTTAGGCGGTACCATATTTTTTTATTACCTAAGGTATTTTGGACCAAACGTTACCGACAATAAGGAATACTTATACATACATACAGGAGCAGGTTATGACGAGGTTTACAAAAATATACGTGATGAAAAGATAGTTAAAGATACCGCCACTTTTAACTGGGCCGCCCATAACATGAAATATATTGGCAGGGTAAAACCGGGCAGATACCGATTAACACCGGGTATGGGCAACCGTAAGTTTATAAATATGCTGATAGCCGGCAACCAGGAGGCTGTAAAATTATCCTTTCATAATTTTAGGCTAAAAGAACAATTTGCAGCCTTTGTAGGTAAAAAATTGGAGCCCGACTCTAATGCAATTATGCGCTTATTGGATTCTGCAGAATTTGTTAAGCAGTACGATTTTACAACCGATAATGTGTACGCTGTATTTTTACCGGACAGTTACGAAATATACTGGAACACCACACCCGAAAAGTTTTTTAAACGGATGTATGATCATTATGAAAATTTTTGGACCCCAGAACGCAAACAAAAAGCAGAGGCTATTAACCTTACTCCGGTACAAGTATCCGTATTAGCCTCTATTGTTGATGCTGAGGCCCTGCATGATGATGAAATGCCAACTATTGCCGGCTTGTATTTAAATCGTCTTAAAAAAGGCCAAAAATTACAATCAGACCCTACTGTAATATTTGCTATAGGCGACTTTACCATTAAACGCGTGCTGAACCGGGATCTGGTTAAAAATTCCCCTTATAATACCTACATGTATAAAGGTTTACCTCCGGGACCTATAATGATGCCATCAATAAATGCCATTAAAGCTGTATTGGATTATAAAAAGAGCGATTATATTTACATGTGTGCCAAAGCTGATGGTTCAGGATATCATGCTTTTGCCAACAATGAAACCGAGCATAAAGCTAATGCGCGCAAATTTCAGCAGTATTTAAACCAAAGAAACATTAAAAGATAATGTTTGAGCACTCCACTAAAATAAGGGTGCGCTACGGCGAAACCGACCAAATGGGCTATATGTACTATGGCAACTATGCCGAGTTTTACGAAGTTGGCCGTGTGGAAATGCTGCGCAGTTTGGGGCTTACCTATAGCGGCATGGAAGCATCGGGCATTATGATGCCGGTACTGGAAATGAAATGCAAATTTTTAAAACCTGCCCGATACGATGAAGAAATTAGCGTTAAGGTAATTATGGATAAAATGCCTGGTGTTAAAATTCATTTCAGGTATGAATTTCATAACGAAAAATCAGAGTTGATACATACTGCCGAAACGCTATTGGTTTTTGTCAATATGCTGACAAATCGCCCCTGTCTCCCATCGCAGGAGTTTTTGGATAAGTTAAAGCCATATTTTAAGTAAATTTGCTGCCAAATGAAATGGCTGCACCGCATACTGCTTAATTTTAACTTTTACAGCAAAATTGTTAAATGGACCAAATCTGTTGTTTTACCTGGATTTGGTACTTTGTCTATATACGAAGTTATTGAAGCCTTAATGTATGAAGTAACGGAGGATTACCTGTTAAATAAGGCATCTTCCCTGGCTTTTAACTTTATGCTGGCACTGTTTCCGGCTATTATATTTTTATTTACACTGATACCCTACATACCTATAGATGATTTTCGGGGTACTTTGTTAAGGCTCTTAGCATCTATTTTACCTCATAATGCCTATATGGCATTAGAAAACACCATTGTGGATATTATTAACAATCAAAACGGCTCATTATTATCCATCGGTTTTCTTTCAGCCTTGTATTTTGCTACCAACGGGGTAAGTACTTTAATGAAAGCATTTAATAATTCATCATTAATTCTTGAAAAACGCACCTGGCTAAAAAGGCGAATGATAGCCCTTACACTTACCGTGGTTATCAGTATATCATTAATATTGGCCATAGGAATAATGATAGCCGGACAAGACCTGATCAAGCTTATACAAAGTCATTTGGCCAGTAAAAGCTATTTTTGGGTGTATGTGATCGCGCTAACACGCTGGATAATTATCATTGCTATATTTTTTACTACTATATCTTTACTATACCGCTACGGCCCTTCGCATAAATTAAAATGGAACTTTATGAGCCCGGGATCGGTTTTAGCTACTACGCTGGCTGTTTTAACTTCACTGGGCTTTACTTATTATATCAACAACTTTTCATCTTACAATAAAATATATGGCTCAATTGGTACGCTGATAGTGGTGATGTTATGGTTATACATCAACTCGCTTATCCTGCTAATTGGCTTTGAATTAAATGCCAGCATCGACCTTTCTAAGCGGTCAATTAAAGAGGTTAAGAAACGTTACAATACTTTTCGCGAAACAAAAATATCCGAAATGTAGCTTTAAATAACTCCCTGTCAATTACTTATACAGCTAAATATTAATTTCAAAAAAAATGAATATCCAATTTGGCAATTCGGCACGGTTTTGTACTTTTGACCCCGGAGAGCTGGCAGAGTGGTCGATTGCGGCAGTCTTGAAAACTGTTGACTGTAACAGGTCCTGGGGTTCGAATCCCTAGCTCTCCGCACACAACGCTATTAAAACAAAAAACCTGCAAATCAAACGTTGCAGGTTTTTCTGCTTTAGGGCATCCTATCGTACTGACCCACTAAACTTTTTTTAAATTATTATTGAGACTTTCTGTAATTTGTATGGATAACAGCGTTTTTATTGTTATGATTTGACGATATTGGCCTGAGCAGAATTAAGAGAAGTGATAGCACATTTGCTATGATAGTAAAATTATAAACCACAAAAAATGAATAGAGCAATTATAAAGTTTACAGTTTTGTTTTCAGTAGCTGTATTATGCAGTTTTATTGTAAAAGGAGAAGACGGTTATGATTTGTGGCTTAGAAAAGGCCCGGCAAAACCAGTAAAGGTGGTAGTAACAGGCAAAAAATCAGCTACGCTTGATGCGGCAAAAGATGAGCTTATTCAATTTTGGCAAGGCACTCCTAACACAACAGTTCAACTGGTAATAAAAAACGATAAAACCATAAAACCCGACGGCTTTAAAATTAATGGCACTGTAGTTACCGCCAGTACTGATGCAGGTGTTTTATATGGGGTATATGACTTACTGCGCAGAACCGCAACCGGGCAATCAACCAACAACGTGTTAAGCAACCCATCTTACCAACGCCGTTTACTTAATCATTGGGATAACCCTACGGGTAGTATTGAACATGGCTTTGCCGGTAAATCAATTTTTTGGCGTAACGAGAAGGACTCAGTAACCGTTAATGATGGCGATATCAGCCGATGGAAAGACTATGCACGTATTAACGCATCTGTGGGCATCAATGGTGCCGTTATAAATAATGTTAATGCATCACCGATGATGCTTTCTGCTCCGTACCTGAAAAAAGCCGCAGCTATTGCAAACGCAATGCGCCCATATGGCATGAAGATATATATTGCTCCAAATTTCGCCTCGCCGATACGCCAGGGCGGCTTAAAAACTGCCGACCCGCTTGATCCGGAAGTAATTAAATACTGGCAAGCAAAAGCCAAAGAAATATATGCTTTGATACCTGATTTTGGCGGCTTTTTGGTTAAAGCTAATAGCGAGGGCCAACCCGGTCCACAGGACTATAAGCGCACCCATGTTGACGGTGCAAACCTACTGGCAGATGCCGTTAAACCTTTTGGAGGGATTGTGATGTGGCGTGCGTTTGTGTATGCAGCTAATGACCCCGACAGGGCAAAACAAGCCGTTCAGGAGTTTATGCCGTTTGATGGACAATTTAGAGACAATGTGATCATCCAGGTTAAAAACGGCCCGGTTGATTTCCAACCGCGCGAGCCATTTAGTCCGTTATTTGGTGCTATGAAGAAAACATCAGTGATGCCTGAGTTCCAGATCATGCAGGAGTACCTGGGTCAAGCTAAGCAACTGGTTTTTCTTTCAACCATGTGGGAAGAATGCCTTAAAAGCGATACTTATCAAGCCGGCACGGGCAGCACCGTTGGTAAGGTTACAGATGGAAGCATCTATCCTCAAAAATATACCGCTATTGCAGGCGTATCAAACATAGGTTTAGATAGCAACTGGACCGCCCACCCATTTGCTGCCGCAAACTGGTATGCCTTTGGCCGTTTAGCCTGGGATAATACCTTAACCAGCGAGCAAATAGCAGACGAATGGCTTAAACTAACATTTGCGCCGGTTACCGATGAAGGCAAGACAGCCATGGCAGCCAAAAACTGGGATAGCGCGTTTTTAGCACCCGTAAAGAAAATGATGCTTGACAGTCGTGAAGCTGCCGTAAACTATATGATGCCGTTGGGTTTGCATCATCAGTTCTCTTCGTATGATCATTATGGCCCGGGACCATGGTATGCTCCGGCACGTACACGTGCCGACTGGACGCCACCATATTACCATAAGGCAGACAAACAAGGAATCGGCTTTAACAGAACTAAAACCGGTACCGATGCGGTTAGCCAATACCACGAGCCGCTTGCCAGTACCTTCGGCTCTTTAGAAAACTGCCCGGAAATATATCTGCTGTGGTTCCACCATGTACCGTGGACATATAAAATGAAAAGCGGTAGAACGCTATGGGATGAATTATGTATAAAGTACGATACCGGTGTAAAACAGGTAAGGCAGTTTCAGGTTGTTTGGGATATGGCCGAGCCGTTTGTTGACAAGGAACGTTTTACCAATGTACAAAGCAGGCTACGCATACATGTGCGCGACGCGCAGGTTTGGAAAGATGCCAGCATATTGTATTTTCAAACATTTAGCGGTATGCCTATTCCGTATGAAGTTGAACGCCCCGTGCGCGATTTGAGTTACATGATGAGTACACCGCCTGCAAATATTAAATAACCAGATGTGTATAAGGCTTTTTTATAGCCTTTACCTTTATAATAATTAATCTATACCACAACTATGGAATACAGACAATTAGGCGCATCAGGCCTGCGTGTGCCGGCACTAAGTTTTGGCACAGCCACGTTTGGAGGCGGTAATGATTTTTTTAAAGCCTGGGGCAGCACTGATGTTGCGGAAGCAAAAAAGCTGGTTAATATATGCCTTGATGCCGGAGTAAACCTGTTTGATACCGCCAATGTTTACTCAAACGGTATGGCCGAAGAGATTTTGGGGCAAGCCATAAAAGGTTTACAAAATAAGTTGCTTATTTCTACCAAAGCTACCTTCCCTATGGGCGACGGGCCAAACGATTATGGCTCATCTCGCGCACATTTAGTTAAGGAATGTGATGCCAGTTTAAAGCGATTAGGTGTAGACCATATCGATATTTACCATATGCATGGTTTTGATGCCAATACACCTATGGAAGAAACTTTACGTGCGTTAGATGATTTGGTAACAAGCGGAAAAATACGTTACATCGCCTGTTCCAATTTTTCGGGCTGGCATTTGATGGAGTCATTATCTATCTCTGAGCGTTATGGCTGGTCGCGGTATATTGCACACCAGGCTTATTATACTTTATTGGACAGGGAGTTTGAATGGGAACTGATGTCATTAGGTGTAAAGCATAATGTGAGTACTATTGTATGGAGCCCGCTATCAGCAGGGTTATTGACAGGTAAATACCGCCGTGGACAAGCGCCAAAAGATACCCGCCTGGCACAGGGCGGCGAACAGGGCCCACCGGTAAATTATGAAAGGTTGTACAAAATTGTAGATGCGTTGGACGAAGTGGCGGAAGAAACCGGCAAATCATTAACCCAGGTATCATTAAACTGGCTATTACAGCGACCAACGGTAGCTAACCTGATAATAGGTGCCCGTAACGAAGATCAATTAAAACATAACTTAGGAGCCGTGGGTTGGAACTTAACCACCGAGCAGGTTAAAAAACTGGATACGGCCAGCGAAATAGACCCCATATATCCTTACTGGCATCAGCGCGGTTTTCCGCAATTAAATGCAGCTCCAAAACTTTATTAAAGCATATACAAAAAACAAAAGCCGCCTGTAACCAGGCGGCTTTGCTATTGCTTAGTAAGTGATTATAGTTTTAAAGAAACCTTTTGCCCTGATTTAACCGCTGCGTAAACCGCATCAATTATTTTAGCATCCTTTACCGCTTCTTCACCGTCAACAGGTACAACGGCTGTTTTACCTTCCAGGAATATTCCGGCCATTTCGTCCATTTGTATGGTTTGCTGCATGGGCGGCGATACTGCTTTTAAATCTCCCCTGTGAGTTCTGCCTTTTAAAGGTCCGTAGCCATTTGCAGGGTTTAATTCTGCATAGCCCCTTGTACCTATCAATAAAAATCTGTCCACATTATTCATGGCATAAGTTGATAAACACTGGGCAACAGCCCCACTTGGGAAACCCATCTGGAAAGTTATGGTTTCATCCACCCCTTCCTTAAATTTTACCGGGTCAGATTTTGGAGCTTCCTGTGCAGTTACCCATATCGGGTCTTCGCCAATCATATAACGTGCGCCATTTATAGCATAAATACCAATATCCATCATGGAGCCACCGCCGGCTTTGTCTTTTTCTAAACGCCATTGAGGGCCGCCTATCCTAAAACCGCCGTTGCCGGTAAAGTATTGTATTTTCCCAAAATCGCCAGCTTTTCGCATCGCAATAATTTCCAGGTTTTTGGGTTCAAAGTGCATACGGTAACCTACCAATAGTTTAACACCTGCTTTTTTACAGCCATCAACTATTTCCTGGGCCTCCTTACCGTTTAATCCAAGTGGCTTTTCACTTATTACATGTTTGCCTGTTTTTGCTGCTCTTAGCACGTAGGGTTTATGTAAAAAGTTAGGAACAATTACATATATGGCATCAATATCAGGGTTGTTTTTGATATCCTCAAAATTATCGTAGTTATAAACGTTTTTATCCGGAATACCATATTTGGTTTGCCAGTCTTTAACCTTTGCCGGCGATCCACTTATCACGCCCACCAATTTGGCTTTTGTACTGGCTTGCAACGCCCTTGCCACAATGTTACCATAAGTACCAATACCCATTATAGCCACACGTAAAATGGGACCGTCATAAGGTGTAATTGTTGCTTCGGGATTAGTATTTGCCTTACTGATGATTGGCGCTAAACTTAATGCCACCGCCGACAGGCCCATCTTTTGTAAAAAATTTCTGCGAGAATTCATAACTAGATCAATTGGTTATATCAATATTACAAATTATGGTTTAAAAAAAGAAATTCGCTCCAGTGTTATTTATTGCGGCAAACCTTTATTTAAACAATTTAGTATCTATACTTTCGCCCATCATTACGTATCCCTTTTCATTAAGATGAAGATAGTCATTGGCGTTAGGTCCCGGTACAACCTCTTCCATCATCACTTCAGGATCAGCAGGATTGCGGACAGTTTTATCAAAGTCAATAACCGCGTCGTATTTACCGCTGGTGCGTATCCATTGGTTAACCCGTTGACGGGCTGCTTCGGTGTGTACGCTATAATACCCGTTCTTTTTAAACGGAGTAATAGTTGCGCCGTAAACCTTAATGCCTTTGGCATGTGCATCAGTTATCATTTTTTCAAACGCGGCAATTAAGTCTGTCGAAATTTTATGCACTGTTGCGCTGTCCCTTCTTGCAGCTCCGCCCAGGTCGTTCACGCCTTCAAATATAATTACCCATTTAATGCCGCTTTGGTTCAATACATCATGCTCAAAACGGCTAAGGGCATAAGGGCCAAGGCCACCACGTAACACCGCGTTACCGCCTATACCCATGTTCAGCACCCCTACATTTTGGGTAGCCTTGTCTTTCAATAAACTCATGGCTAATATATCCGGCCAGCGGTCTTGCTTGTTGGTACCAGATCCGCGTCCATCAGTAATGGAATCGCCAAAAGTGGCCACAGCACCTGCATTTTTATTGTTATTCTCTACATCTATCGCCACAATATTATACCAGTGGTCGGTTTTTACGGCGTTGGTATAATCGGTATTTGGCGCTGCCTGGTTGCCGGGTAAAATATACGAGGTTGTTCGTGAGCCGGGATGCCCGGTTACCGTTGGCGAAGTTTCGCCGTAGGCTATGGTGATAGCCACTAATGTTCTTGGCTCCAGTTTAAATGAAACTTCATCAGAAGTGATCTCTTTACCGGGCTCCATAGTAACCTCATTTTTACCATTAAATTTTAAGGTTTTTATGGTTGATGGATCAATATCAGCGCCGCCTTTTGAAACGGCTATTTGTACCCATTTCATATTAACCGCTTCTTTGCTAAACTCGTTGCTGAATTTAAAACGCAGATTTTTGCCACCGATAGAAACAGCTACTACCTGGCGTAGCGTGTTATTAGTTAAACCCGGCGCAGGGGGCATATTGTTTGGCTCAACCAATTGACGGGCCGTACCCCACGTGCCTACCCATTTCTTTTCAGCAGGCGGATCATTTGCAAAAACAGGGTTTGATAATACAAACAGGATAAATGTGCATGCTGTAAAAAGCGCACTTTTCAAAGTACTTGGTTTATAATTCATGGTTATAATTGAAATCGATTACAATATCGTATGTTTTACAGTAAATGTCTACTTTTCTGGTAAAAAGTTACAAAAACTATTCATACATATATACAAAAATGAACGGATGTTAACCTATATTATTATTTAGCACCCGTGGCATAATGATTGTTATTATCTTAATAAAAAAGATACACTATGAGCATATTAAAATTTGCCCTATTAGGCGCGGCAGTTGCCTATGGCATCACACAAATAACTAAAAGAAGAGAAGACGGGACCAGCATTTTAGATGACCTTACCGAAAAAGCACCTGAGTGGATGGACAAAGCCAAACAATTTGCCACCCAAAAAATTGACGAAGTTATGCAGGACCCGGCTTATAAGTCTTAAATTATATGAACAGGTTTTTCAGATTCCTTATTGCAGGCTGGGGCGCTAAAAAATTGGGCGGTGGCTGCCTATCAACTATAGTGATTTTTATAATCATATATATGCTATTGGGCCAATGCAACCAACAATCTAATGCGGCCAATAAAGCCAATCCGGCAAAAGCAAAAACTTCGGTTGCCGCTTATGGCACGTACAATAAATAACAAAATCTTAAATACTATTTAAGCCCATCTTGTTTACAGGATGGGCTTTTTGCTGCTATATAATTTGTCGCATATACACCTTCAAATTGTCATGACTAACCCTATATACCATTGATGGCAATGCCTATATTTATATTATGGAAACCGAAATTATTGATAATGACATTAAAGTGCTTTATGTAGAAGCTTCTTCTTTCCCCGAAGGAATAATGGAAGCCCACCGTAAGTTACATGCACTTATTCCCTACTCGGCACAAAGAAGGTATTTTGGGATATCGCGCCCGGAAAATGGAATAATACAGTATAAAGCTGCAGCAGACGAGATCAGCCCCGGCGAAGCCGAAAGTTTGCATTGCGATTCGCTCATTATTAAAAAAGGCAACTATACCAGTATGATCGTAAATGATTACATGAAGGATTTACAAAGCATTGGCCAAGCATTTAACCAACTACTTACCCACCCCAACCTTGATCCGCAGGGTTATTGTGTAGAATGGTATTTAAGTGAAAAGGATGTAAAATGTATGATAAGACTGGCTGAGTAAACTACAAAAGCAAAAAACCCGCATTTCTACGGGTTTTTTGTGTGTAATAATTACTTAGCTCCAGGTGCTAAGGTATATATCCAATCAACTATTTTCTTCAAATCATCAGCTTTCAGATCAGGGTGAGCAGGCATAGCTACATCGCCCCAGTTACCTGCACCGCCGCCCTGTACCTTTCTTATTAAGCGTTCCTGAACAGTGGCGTCATGAGGATATTTTTTAGCGATATCCGTAAACGATGGGCCAATTGATTTTTCGTTTTCTTTATGGCAGGTTTTGCAATCCAGTTGCTGTACCAATACTTTACCCGGCTGTGCCGCACTTCGCAATGCTGCAAGGTTGGCTGCAATTTTATTGGCATCATTTCCGCCATAAACACTAACGGTTTTATCACTTTTGCTGGCAGCACCTTTTTTATCCTTTGCCACTACCGAAACCGTATAATTGCCTTTTTTGGTATAGGTGTAAGTTACCCTGGGCACTGTAGTTACCTTTTTAACACCGTTACCTAAATTCCAGGTGTAAGAGGTAATAGCATCCTTTTCAGGGTCTTTAGCAACGGTTGATATAGTAACCGTAAATGGTAAAGTACCTGCATCTTTGCTGGCGGTTAGTTTGGTTATCTCGGGCCCACGGTTACCGGGGTTGTAATCAATACGGGCAAGGCCTGCATCCTTATTTGCGGTAAACCATCCTGTACCATACTCCAATACATATAGTTTACCATCGGGGCCAAATTCCATGTCAATAGGCGCATTAAATTTGGTGTCTTCCATAAATGGCTCCATTCTTTCGAAATCACCGTTAGGCTGTAAGGTTATGGGTTTTATAAAACCACGCATCCACTCATAAAAAAACATTTTGCCGTTGTAGTAAGCAGGCATATTAGGATTTTTATACTCGTCTGCATAATAAACCGGCCCCGCCATAGCTGATCTGCCCGAAGCACCTAACTGCGGGAAATTAGGAGAAGCGTCATACGGATACCATACAAAAGCAGGCTGTGCCGGTGGCAACTCTTTTAAACCTGTATTATTTTTTGAATCATTGATTGGTTTAGCAGGGTCAAAAGGTGCGCCTGATTTGCCGGTATTAAAATCATAAGCACGATACGGCAAGTTAGGGCCTACAAACAAAGGCCAGCCAAAGTAACCTGCCTTACGGGCCTGGTTCAACTCGTCATAACCTTTTGGGCCGCGGGTAGCCATACTATCTTTAGCCGCATCAGGGCCAATTTCGCCCCAGTATAAAAAGTCTTTTTTCTTATCAACCGATATGCGATACGGGTTACGGTTACCCATTACATATATCTCCGGGCGTGTATTGGCTGTTCCCGGTTTAAATAAGTTTCCTTCCGGTATAGTATAACTTCCATCGGGCTGTATATTTATACGCAGGATTTTTCCGCGCAAGTCATTGGTATTACCTGCCGAACGCCTGGCATCCCATTGCTTATAACCTTCCCTGTCATCCAATGGCGCAAACGAATTAATATTAGGTTTACCTTTTGCATTAGGCTCATCAAACGGTGTTGAATTATCACCTGTTGACAAGAACAAAGTATGGTCTTTACCAAAAGCTATTGAACCACCTGTATGGCAGCAAATTTCGCGCTGCGTGGCTACATCCAAAATTACTTTTTCTGATGCCAGGTCAATTTTATCATTAGCAAATACAAAACGCGATAAGCGGTTAACCGATATATTAACAGGGCTATAGTAGATATAGATATAATGGTTGGTAGCAAAATTTGGGTCCTTCTGTATACCCAGTAAGCCCTCTTCGGCATTTACTCCTTTTACACTGGCTTTGTCATATACTTTTAAGGTAGCGGCAATTGATACTTTTTTGGTGGTGTTTTTATACAACGAAATTTTGCCATGGCGCTCGGCTATCAACACGTCCAGGTTAGGTAATATGGTCATTTCGGTAGGCTCGAATAATGATCCCGTAAACAACTGCGTTTTGGTAAAGCGGTTAGCTTCCGGAGCGTGTTGCGATTTTACTTTGGTATAATCTAACTTCACATTATTACCTATGGCATATTTAATGCCTCCTAACAAATGTTGTAAAAACAGGTCCTCGGCAAATGCTGCGTCTGCATGGCCCAGGCCTGTATAAAATGCCCTGCCGCCATCATAATCATGATACCAGGCAATGGGGTGGTTGTCGCCATTTCGGCCGCCGGTATAGCTTTTTTCGTCGAGGTTTAGTAATACTTTAATGTCCGGGTTAATGCTTTTATAATTGTACCATTCGTCCTGGCGTGTCCATTTTTCGGGCAGCATGGTGGTTGACGGGTGATTTTTATCAACCACATTAATAGTAGCCTGCTGCGGGCGTGGATGATTATCAAAATAAGCGCCTACTAAACGGCCATACCATTTCCAGTCGTACCCGGCATCAGCGGCTGCATGTATGCCTACAAAACCACCACCGGCTTGTATATATCTTTCCAAATCAACCTGTTGGTATGGGGTTAGCATATTGCCGGTTGTACTTAAAAATATAACCGCGGCATATTTTTTAAGGTTGCTTTCTACAATTTTGGCAGAGTCTGCTGTTACATCAACAGCAAAGCCATTGGCAGCACCTAATTTTTTTATAGCAACTTCACCAGCTGCTATGGAGTTATGATGAAACGCGGCAGTTTTGGTATAAACCAAAACTTTGGTTTGCGCAAAGCTTATGGAAGTTATTAATAGCGCTAACGATGCAGTTGCAGCTACACGGAATATTTTAAATTTCATTTTAAGAATGGTATTTACTTGGTTTATTAACGCCTAAATTAAATATTTATCTACTAATCTCTACATCTTTAAAAACATATTTATTGAAATGATAATGTTATCAAAAAAGCAAATAATTAACAATTGTTTAAAAAAACAATAATAAAATGTTTTATTGATTAATTTTTTATGTACTTTTAATCAATAATTAATTTTATTTGTCAAAAAAAATAGGTTAACCTGGCATATCAAAATTAATTAACCAATGAGTACTCAAACTAATTAACCAATTTATTAACCTAAAAAATCAAAATGTTATGAAACTAAAAATTTTTATCGCGGCTTTAGCTTTTTTATTTACAGTTAAATTAGCATCGGCACAGGTGAGCATCCAGTATGGTACAAGCGTTGCCAATACAGGCCCAACAAACGCTTTTACTTTACAATTTTATGGCGAATCGGCCACTGCATACGTTGTTGATGCATGGATAGAATCATCTTACCCGTATGCCCCTCAATATTTCGGAACAGTAACTAATGCTACCGGCAGTTTAAACAGTCCAAATAGTTGGTACTATTCCGGACCTGCATCATTTGATGGATATATATATAACAATTGGGCCGGAAATGGCGGAACTGCATTTTATGTAACTGTTGGCCTTTACGATTCAACAACCGACAGGATGTGGTACGAAACTTATTATACCGGGGTGGGTTGCTATTAATATTAACCCCAATTTAATGCCCCTGCTTAAGCAGGGGCATTATTTATATCAATTAATTTCGCGGATGAAACTGGATGATAGTCCCCTTTAAATACTCCCTGTCTAAATGGGTGTAAATTTCGGTAGTGGTAATACTTTCGTGGCCCAGCATTTCCTGCACGGCACGCAGGTCGGCGCCACCCTCAACCAAATGGGTAGCGAAAGAATGGCGAAAGGTATGCGGACTAATGGTCTTTTTCAACCCCACTATTTCAGCCAACTCTTTGATTATCATAAAAATATACATACGGCTTAATCGGCTACCCCTGCGGTTTAAAAACACCATATCCTCCTCCCCTTTTTTTATGGGGACGTGTACCCGCAGCTGTTCAATCCAAATTTTTAAAGCTTTTACCGCCGAGCCGCCTATGGGTACCAAACGCTCCTTACTGCCCTTACCGGTTACTTTTATAAACTCAATATCCAGGTGCAGGTTGGATAGTTTCAATTGTGTTAATTCAGATACCCGCAACCCACAACCATATAAAACCTCCAATATGGCTTTATTGCGCCCACCTTCGGGTTTGGATAGGTCGATGGCTTCTATCATTTTATTGATATCCTGGTAACTTAAAGTATCGGGCAGTTTGCGCTGTATTTTGGGCGATTCTAACAGTTCTGACGGGTCTGAAGCGATCATATCTTCCATCAGCATATATTTGTAAAATGCTTTAATGCCTGATAGGGTACGCGCCTGTGAGGATGGTATCATCCCCAACTCGTTTATCCAGTTAATAAATTTGCGCAGGTCGTCTAAAGTAATTTGTTGCGGGGATAGTTTATTGGGCAACGTTTCGGTATATTCATATAACCGGCCTATATCGCGGCTATAAGCCTCAATTGAATTTGCCGAAAGAGATTTTTCCAGTTTTAAATAGGCCTGGAAACCTTTTATTGCCGACTGCCAATTCAATTGGTTTTAGTTTTAATGATTTATAGTTAAGTTTGAACTAATGAATATACAAATTATAAACGGCCCTAATTTAAACTTATTAGGCGTACGCGAAAAATCAATTTACGGCGATAGCAGTTTTGAGGCTTATTTAACCGAGTTGCAAGCCCGTTACCCGGATATTACTATTAGCTACTACCAAAGCAATGTAGAGGGCGAGATCATCAACAAACTGCATGAAGTGGGCTTTAGCTTTGATGGCATTATCATGAATGCAGGTGCATACACACATACCTCTGTAGCCATTGCCGATGCCATTGCCGGCATTAATACCCCCGTAATTGAAGTACATATATCCAACGTTTATAAACGCGAAGAATTCCGCCATGTATCCATGCTGGCCCGTAACTGCAAAGGCGTTATAGCAGGTTTTGGGTTAGATTCTTACCGGTTAGCGGTGGAGAGTTTGCTGGCAAAGTAATCCCCTGTCATTTCGAGCATAGCGAGAAATCTATACACGCGCTATATGAACGAGTGTATAGATTTTTTCGCTACGCTCAAGAGAATAGTTCTCCTCGTACCTCGTTCGAAATGACAGTTTAATAAAAAACCTTGCTACCGCAAGCGTCCCACTTGTGGATTAGCAGATAAATTGACAAAGCACCTCAAAATCAGTGAGTTGTACCAGGTAAAAAATATAGGCAATTTATGGTTTACACTTTTTTGAGTGTTTTTTATATAACTAATTGATTATAAATATTATATAAAATAAATTAGCAAAAATGTGTTAAGTTGTGTAAACCATAATTATGCAGGGGGAACTCGCCGCCATTACATAAAGTCTCCCCTACCGGGGGAGATTATTCATGAGGTGTTTTATTTTTTTAAGGTATTCATGAAGGCTATGCCTTTTAGAGGGGGCTTTACTTATAAAATTTAACCCTATGCAACTGGCTAAATTTGTGCTTTTTGCGGAGGAAGAAATCTAACACCAACGAGCCTTTGTACATGCCATTCAGGTTATGTTTAGGGTCAATATCGCGGTGGCCGGTTTTAAATATATGGCGCAAAAAGTTTTGATGGGCCAGGCTTACGGCCCAGGCATCTTTACGCTTACCCTCACTTAAAAATCTGAATAGCGCCAGCAGGTCCATAAAATATCGCGCTGTTATTACTAAAAATGCCCGCCAAAAAGGTAAATTCTTTTGCAGCAGCAACAGGTTGTTTCTAAAGTTTAAATAGGTTTTAAAAGGATTCTCGGTATTTAGCGTGCCGCCGCCTAAGTGATAAACTTCTGATTGTGCACAGTACATCACCTTGTAGCCTTTATTTTTTAATCGCCAGCAAAGATCTATTTCTTCCATGTGGGCAAAAAAACGGTCGTCAAAACCACCGGCTTCGTCCCAGCATTTCTTTTTAATAAACATGGCCGCGCCCGATGCCCAGAACACTTCATCTGATTGTTCGTACTGGCCCCTGTCCTCTTCTATCTCGTAAAAAATACGGCCACGGCAAAAGGGGTAGCCAAACATATCAATAAAACCACCTGCCGCCCCGGCGTGTTCAAAATGATCTTTTTGCAGGTACGATTTTATTTTAGGTGCGGCAACCGCAATTAATGGGTCGCTTTCCATTAAATCAATCACCGGCTTTATCCACCCGGGATGCACTTCAACATCCGAGTTAAGCAGAATATAATAATCTGCATCCACCCGGCTTAATACCCTGTTATAACCACCGGTAAAACCATAATTCTCATTATTTAAAATGATTGTTATAGAAGGATAATTTTGCTTTATAAATTCAACCGAATCATCCGTAGAGCCATTATCGCCTACCACAATATCCAGGTTACCCCACTCGCTGGTCATCACCGAAGGCAAAAACTGCTGCAAATGATCAAGGCCGTTCCAGTTTAAAATAACTACCGCAACTTTAGGTGTATGCTCCATTAATGTATGTCCTCCGGCTTAAATTTCCATCGGCGGTGCGACCATAGCCAATATTCAGGTTCTTTCCTTATTGTCTTCTCCAATTGCTTTACGTGTGCCTCAGTAATTTCGTACTGGGCTGTGTCTTTGGCATTTTCAATTAAAGGTATTATCGTGTAGTTATAAAATCCCCTCTTCACTCGTTTCATTTCATAAAACACCACTACATGATCCAGAGATTTGGCTAGTTTTTCAATCCCTAAAAATATCGGCGTAGGCTGGTTTAAAAAATTAGTAAAATAATTAGCCTCTTCCCTAACCGGTGTTTGGTCGCCCAAAAAAACACTAACCGTTAATTCATTTTTATATTGTACCATTTTACGCATGGTTTGTTTCATAGGTACAGGTATCCCCCCAAAGCGCGAGCGTGTTTTATAAAAAAACTCATCAAACAAAGGGTTTGACAAGGGTTTGTATATGATCATGAATTTCTCTTCATTATAAAAACAAAAGTTTAATGCCGCCCACTCCCAGTTACCATGATGCCCCCCAACAGCCATAACACTTTTGCCTTGTGCAAAATAGTTTTTAACCAGGTCAGGATTGGTTGGTACTACCCGGCGTTTAATTTCCTTTTCCGATATACTAATGGACTTTATGGTTTCCATTATCAGGTCGGCCAGGTAAACATAGTATTTCCGCTCAATATCTTTACGCTCCTTCTCTGTTTTCTCAGGGAAAGAATTACGTAAATTTTCCTGCACAACGTTGCGGCGATAGCCTACAACATAATACAGTATAATAAACAATAAATCAGCTTTTAAATATAAAATCCAAAAGGGTAATAATGAGATGAGGTATAAAAAGAATATGCCTGATCTGAAAAGCCCTTTTTTTATCATTATTTTCGATGAATTTTAATTGCAAACATAAATAAATGATTGAAAACGGCGCTGTGTTCCCTATGTTTTATCTGCCTCCCGTTGAGTACTTTACCAAACTAAAGGCTTATAAACCCAATATACTGATAGAAAAGCACGAGTTTTTCCCTAAGCAAACCTATCGTAACCGGGCCAATATTTATTCGCCTGATGGTATGTTAGCGTTGGTAGTACCGGTTGTTAAAGGGTCAAAGGTGCATACCATTACCAAGGATGTGAAGATAAGCTACGACTTTAGATGGCAGCGCCAGCATTGGATGAGCCTGGAAACCTGTTACCGCCGGTCGGCTTACTTTGAGTATTATGAAGATGATTTTATAAAGTTTTATCAAAACCAATACACTTACCTGTTTGATTATAATGAGGAGCTTTTACAATTGCTACTGAAGCTGATAAAACTTCCGCTGAATATTAGCTATACCGAAACCTATGAAAAGGAATATCCTCAATTAGAAGATCTGCGCAACAGTATGTCGGCAAAAAAAGAATCTTATTTGGAACAAAAGCCTTACTTCCAGGTTTTTGAAGAACGGAAAGGTTTTATGAAAAATTTAAGCATTGTTGACCTGCTGTTTAACCAGGGACCGCAAACCATTAATTATTTGTAATGGACAAACGCATTAAACGAGTAAAATACAAGCATCCCAAAAGGAGAGGTAAAGTTGGCGATCAGCCTGGCCTGATAAAAATTGCTCCCGACGCTGTTAAGCCACGTATTAACATTTATTCGTATAATGAACAGGAACTGGTTACTGATAAGGGTAAAAGTATAAAGGTTATACTTGATCAGCTTAAAAAATGCAACGATCATGACCATTGGATACAGATAAAAGGTCTAGGCGATGTAAGCCTGTTAGAAGATATTGGCCAACATTTAAATATAAACCCCCTGGTGTTGGAAGATATTGCCAACGTACACCAACGGCCCAAGTTTGATGAATATGATGGTTATTTATTCGGGGTAAGCCGCCTGATACATTATGGCAAAGACAGTGAATTGGTTAATGACCAATTTTCGGCGCTGATAAAAGACAACCTCCTGATCACCTTTGAAGAAACTCATGAAGAGTATTTTGAAGCAGTTAAAACCCGCCTAACAGCCGGCAAAGGAGCCATGCGCACACTTGGCCCAAGCTATATGTTTTATGCGCTTACCGATACTATATTGGACCGTTACTTTGAACTATTGGCACAAATTGGCGAAAGTTTAGATGAGGTAGAGGACAGGTTATACCAATCGGCCGATAAAACCGTAATGTACGAAACACAGCAGTTAAAACGCACCATGATCATACTGCGCCGCGCAAGCTGGCCAGAACGAGACAAGTTTAATGAGATGTTGCGCAGCGATAACCCATTGATCAATCCCGGCGTAAAAGTTTACCTGCGCGATGCCTATGACCACGTGGTGCAGATAATGGATATGGTAGAAAATTATAAGGAGATAAGCTCGAGCATTATGGATATTTACCTATCAATGGTAAGTAACCGTATGAATGAGATCATGAAGGTGTTAACTATTATATCGGCTGTTTTTATACCGCTTACGTTTGTGGCCGGTATTTACGGAATGAACTTTGCCAAAGTTGACCCGGTGACCAATAAAATTATGCCCGAAAACATGCCCGAACTTTACTCCATACATGGTTATTACTACGTTTTGGCTATTATGTTTTTAATAGCCATAGTGCAGATAATTATTTTTTGGAGGAAAGGTTGGTTTAGTAAGTTGTAAGTCTGAACTCATCCAAATGTCATTTCGAGTGAAACGAGAAATCCATACATATGCTGCGATTTGCACGTGTATGGATTTCTCTCTACGTTCGAAATGACAAAAGTTATTACATCTTTTGAAACTCGGGCTTCAATAACTCTTTTACCGCTTTACGCATTTTTTCGACTTTGGGTACAGATACGGACCGTATATACCCTCTATCCATATGAAGTTTGTAATACCCCTGGTGATAATTTTCGGCAGCATAAAAAGCTTTAAACGGTACTACCTGGGTTACAATTTTACCATTGTAGTGTTTAGATGCATTTATCTCTTTGATCAAATTATTAAGCGTAGCTTTTTCTTGAGGTGTGCGGTAAAAAGCTATTGAACGATAACTGGTACCTTCATCAGGACCCTGCCTGTTTAATTGTGTAGGGTCATGTGCGTAAAAGAATGCTTTAGCCAGGTTCTCGTAACTGATAACTTTAGGATCGTAATAAACCTGTACTACCTCGGCATGCCCGGTGGTTTCGGTACAAACTTCCTCGTAAGTAGGGTTTTTAGTGGTGCCCCCAGCATAACCTGCAATTACCTTATCCACGCCTTTTAATTCGGACATGGCTTCGGCCGAGGCCCAAAAGCACCCACCGCCAAAAGTAGCCAGCTGTTGCCCGGCTTTAGGCGCAGGTACAGTTGCAAAGGCATCATCATCTTTGGATTGTCCGTTAGCGCAGCTAAAAAATAGAAGTGCACAGGCTATATATAAAATTAATTTTTTCATAATTTATAATTGTTTAATCAAATATACGAAGCGTCCGGTTTAACGGATGGTCATTAAAAAGTAATTATGATTACTTGCCATGAGCCGATTTAACTAATTGCAATATTTTATTTAGTCCGTTGGTTTTTATTTCAAAAACAGTTGATAGCATCATACCCATTTTACCGGGTGGAAAACCTTTGCCGGCATACCATTCCAGGTAATGCGACGGGAGATCACTTATTAAAACACCTTTATATTTACCATAAGGCATCCGGGTAGTAACAATATCAATCAATATTTTCGAATCTGGTTTAACCGGCTCCATCTGCCATAAATGTAGGGATAGTTAATGGTTGATAGTAATTTTAAATTTCTTAAAACCCTGTACCCTGGTTAGTGTTATTACTATTCCCCTATATATTTCTGGAATTTATGGAACAACAATTTAGGGCCGCGCTTTGCGGTACAGACAGCCGTATTGATGGCATTGTAGACAAATTGGATGTAAGTGGCTTCCCTGCGGCTTATCAATTTATTTCATACGACGACACTTTGCATTTAATTATAGTACAGGATGAAAAAGGGCAATGGCATCGTATAGCAGGAACGGAGCCTTATCTTACTGGCTGGACGGATGAATTAGCCGAGCAGATCACATAAATTGTATATTTGATGTAATGGAAAAACGCGAAATAGGAAGATCAGGTATAAAAGTAGTGCCTTTTGCTTTTGGCGGTAATGTATTTGGCTGGACCATTGATGAGCCAACCTCATTTAATATACTGGATGCATTTGTTGACCGTGGATTAGATTTTATTGACACAGCTGATGTTTACTCCAAATGGGCTCCCGGCAATAAAGGTGGCGAATCTGAAACTATAATTGGAAATTGGATCAAAAAAAGCGGTAAACGCGATAAAATTATCCTGGCTACCAAAGTAGGCAAGCCTATGGGTGAGGATAAGAAAGGTTTGTCCCGTGCTTATATTACTAAAGCGGTAGACGCTTCGCTAAAGCGTTTACAAACTGATTATATAGACCTCTATCAGTCGCATGAAGATGATAGAGATACGCCTTTGCTTGAAACGTTAGAAACCTTTACTGATTTAATCAAACAGGGAAAGGTACGCGCCATTGGTGCATCAAATTATAGCAGCAATAGACTGAAAGAAGCTTTGCAGATAAGCAAGGGGAACGGACTGGCACGATACGAATGCCTGCAACCTGAATATAATTTATATGAGCGCGAGCATTACGAAACCGGGCTTGAACCAGTTTGCCTGGAAAACAATATTGGTGTAATAAACTATTATGCTTTAGCAAGCGGATTTTTAACCGGTAAATACCGGTCGGAAGCTGACCTTTCAAAAAGCGCCCGCGGCAGTGGTGTTAAAAAATATTTAAACCATCGTGGTTTTAAAATTTTGAATACCTTAGATGAGGTGGCAACACAATACAACGCTACACCTGCCTGTGTTGCTTTAGCGTGGTTATTGGCAAGGCCGGGCATCACTGCCCCTATTGCCAGTACAACAAGTATTACACAATTGGATGAGATTATAAAGGCGCTTGATATTAATTTAGATGATGAAGCAATTAATATTCTAAATAAAGCCAGCAATTATTAAAAGCAAATGAGCCCCAAAATTTGGGGCCCTTTTGCAATATATAATCCAGGAAAGATTATTTTATCCTCGTCCAAAGCGGCCTGACCTGCCTTGCTGATTGTTTTCTGCAAAACGTTTACTGTTGTTATTTCCTTTTCCACGATCATCACCCCTGCCTTGTTGTGGTTGGCTGAAGTTACCTTGTGAGCGTTGAGAGCCGTTACCTCTATCAAAACCTTGTTGTCCTCTGCCCCGGTTATCGTTACGATCATCAAAACGGTCATTGCCCCGGTAATCGTTGCGGTTATTATTATAGTCATTACGCCTTGCATCGTATCTTGAACTATAGTAATTATGGTTTAGGTACGGGCGGTTAGCGTGCACTTCATATCTGCGCGCGGTACGCCAGTCGTAATTACGGTAGCCGGGCAAATATGCGGCTGACACCCAACGGCCACCATTATTATAGTAATAAGCCCGTTCGCCTACGCTGTAATATGCGCCTACATCGGGTAGGTAATAGTAATCGTTATAATAGGCATCGTAAGCGATGGGTGGTGTAGCGATGGGTACGCGAACTACGGCAGGACCACCAAAATTGACACCTATACTTACTCCTATTTGTGCATTGGCGGTTGTACTTAGTAAACTACCTGCTGCTATTGCTGATAATAAAATTAGCTTTCTCATTTTGTTATAATTTTATAGGTATGACTATGGTGGTGAGGCAATAGTTTAACCTGTAAAGCCACATAAATACAGTGCAACACAAACATTACAAAATGATGTTGTTGGGATGGCATGCTGAACTTTTTCCAGCATCTCACTTCTTATGTGTGCCTAAACAATTACGGCATGACAATTATACTGAGTAATTAAGCACTTTTTAAATACCTGGTGGCCAGCATCACTTCGGGGCTGATGGTTTCCTTGCGTAAGGATACGGTTTTCAGGTCTTCTATCAGGTAGTTATTCCTTAATTCATTTTCAGATATCACTACGCTAAAATCGGTAAACTTTAAGCCTTCTTCATATGGATATACGGTATAACCGCGTTTGCTGGCATCATAGTCACCTAATTCAAATATTTCTTCTTGATTTTTACCTTTTATGCGGGCACCACTCACCAGTTGGTACGCGTCGGTTATGTGTTGAAAATCGTTGTTCTTCATAGCGCTTAGTTAAATACAATCAGCGTGCCAAAAGAAACGGCTTGGATAATTACGATGTGTGTTAATGGGTAGCACCTACGGAGCTAAAATTGGGGGTTGGGATTATGCTACAAATAGGTAGCTCCTACGGAGCATATAAGCTCCATAATTATTTATTACTAAAAATTAACTCTACAAACATTATAAACTAATGCATTTATTGCTCCTTAGGAGCTACCCCTTTGTAGAAAAAACAAAAAAGACGGCTTTGCTCCGTAGGTGCAACCCACCGCAACATCTATGCAAACCAATCAAACAGATCGTTTTGCTTCAATTGAGATTTTTCTGTCGAACTAATGTCCTTTGTTATAACACCCTCCGCCATTTGTATAATGCGGTTGCCATAGCCAAAAGCATCTTTTAAATTATGGGTGATCAAAATTGTGGTCAGTTTAAAATCATTAGTCAGTTTATCTGCCGTACGCATCACTATCTCAGCCGATCGTGGATCTAAGGCCGCTGTGGGCTCGTCTAACAACAAAATTTTACAACTATCCATAACACTCATCAACAAAGTTAAAGCTTGCCTCTGGCCGCCTGAAAGCGTGCCCATTGGCTGATCCAGTTTATCTTCAAGCCCCATACCCAGTGTAGCAACCCTATCGCTGACTTTTTGCTTAAATATATCGGTAACGCCAATGGTTAATCCTTTGGTTTGGGTACGTAAAGCTGCTAAACGGAAATTATCCAATATACTTAACTCAGATGCCGTTCCACTTAGCGGATTTTGAAAAACGCGTGCTATCCATTGGCTGCGTTCATAATCGGCCAATTTGGTTACATCCTGTCCGTCAATACTAACCGTACCTGATGTTGGCAACACGCTGCCCGCAATTAAGTTCAATAAGGTTGATTTACCTGACCCGTTTGAACCCACAATAACCACAAACTCGCCATCCGCAATTTGCAGGTCGACACCATTAACCGCATCAACCTGGTTGGCCCTTCCTTTATTGTAAACCTGATGTACGTCTGCTAATTCAATCATCCATTAAATATCGCAAATTTCTACACCTTGCTTTAATGATGCTATTTTATCATCACGTTTAGGTACAAACTCCTGGCCAACGTAACCTGTGTAGCCAGTAGCCTTAATAGCGCGCATTATAGCAGGATAATATAGTTCCTGGGTTTCATCAATCTCTGCACGTCCCGGCACACCGCCGGTGTGGTAATGCGAAAAATACTGGTGATTTTTTTGAATAGTTCGTATCACATCCCCCTCATCAATTTGCATATGGTAAATATCATACAGCAACCTAAAGTTTGGCGAATTAATACGTTTTACCAATTCAACTCCCCATGAAGTGCGGTCGCACTGGTAATCTTTATGGTCAAATCTGCTGTTCAACAGTTCCATGGCTATTATAACATTATTTTTTTCGGCGAGGGCTACCAACGGCTTTAAGCCTTCCACACAGTTGTTCCACCCTGTTTCATCATCCATGCCGCGCCTGCTGCCGCTAAAACAAATCAAATTTTTATAACCTTCGGCCGCAACCATCGGTATCATTTTTGAATAATTTTCAAATAACTTGGCGTGATTTTTTTTATCATTAAAGCCATCAGTAAGGTTTATCTCGGCACCGTTACACATAGAAGAATGCAAGCCATGTTTTTTTAATGTTGGCCAACCATCGGGACCTACCAGGTCGATAGCTGTAATGCCTATGGCTTTTGCAGCAACACACAGCTCTTCGAGTGGAATTTTATAGCACCATGCACAAACAGAGTGATTGATATTTCCCTTTAATTTTGAACTCATTTTAGTGGTTGCTGATGGTGTAAATGAAGATAGTACCCCTGCCGACATTACCGAGGCACTGCCTGCAATAATATTTTTTATAGCTGATCTGCGGTTTTGTTTTGCTGCCATGATTTATAAAATTGGTAAGTGAATATAGCAAAAAAGCAACATAGAGACTATGTTGCTTTTTTTATTAATGAAATATTTAGCTATTATACTTGTACAGCAGCAGCTGATTTGCCACGGCCACGCATGTAAATGGTTAAGCCAATAAACGCAACTACCAATACAATAGGAATAACCAGTGTAGCCTGTAAAACCAGCTTACCTGCAGTAAGTTCATTACCCGCTTCTGCAACTATCTTGTCATAATAATCACCCATAAACAAAGTAAAGATAGATACGGCAAACATACCTGCACCACCCATCAGGTTTAAACCTAATGCGCCTGTTTCTGGCAAATACGTATTTACAAAACCCAGCATTGTTGGCCAAAAGAAACATACACCCATACCAAATATTATGGCGGCAAGATATAACATAGGACCTGTTGTTACAGTAAACATAAATATACCCAATGCTGCCAACGCCGCAGATAATACTAACAACGCCTGTGGTGTGATCATTTTAAGTACAGGTTTGGCAAACGCGCGACCCAGTATCATTACTCCAGTCTCAAGCGTTAATAATAATATAGCATTGTCTGATACGTTTTTCAATAATACATTTATCCATTGTCCGGTAAATAATTCGGTAATGGCTGTGCCGAACATACAGATGAACATAAACAAGAAAAGTGGGGCAAGTACAGCTTTTAACATACCACTATAACTAACTCCTGCTGCTACACGCTCGGTAACCGGGAAATCCAATTTAGAGAACAGGAATCCGTATATTACAGTTGGTATTAACATAGTACCAACCTGAACCTGCCAGCTTAAATTAAGTTTTACAAATAAAAACACTACCAATGTACCTATAAAAATTCCGCTTGGGAACCATAGGTGGAAGTGATTCAATTTAGTTGTTTTGTTATCGGTATACAAACCTGCAACCAGCGGATTACATGCAGCTTCTACCGTACCGTTGGCTATACCTACTAATAATGTTGATAGAAACAGTGTCCAGTAACCGTTTGCAAAAACGGTAAGTACAATACCTATCAAATGGAAAAGGAAAGCCAATACCAGTAACCTTTTCATACCAATAAGATCAACTACCAACCCTCCAATAACTATGGCCAAAGGGAAACCCCAAAAAGCAGCAGCAGTTATTGATGACAGTTGAGTTTTGTCAAGGGCGAAATCAACTCCAAGTTTATCGAGGATACCTGCCCTGATACCGAACGAAAGCCCGGTTACTAATAACGCCAAACAGCTGGCGATAAATAATTGTGAACGATTAATTGATTGCATGAAAATAGGTTTTAAGTTTATAATTGGTTTTTAAATATATAATTTTTAATATATAATTTTTAATATATAATTGGCTAATAAATATTTTCAACATTTTAAAAGTATCCCACAAAAAAATCCCCTCAGGTGGAGGGGATCTTATTTTTATATACCTAGCACACTTCGGTTCAATTGTTCATCGGCACCTGTGCCGGCAAAATCATCAAAAGTTTTTTCGGTAACGCGGATGATATGATCTTTAATAAAGGTAGCGCCTTCTCTTGCACCATCTTCCGGATGTTTAAGGGCACATTCCCATTCCATCACTGCCCATCCTTTAAAGTCATACTGCGCCATTTTGCTGAATATCGACCTAAAATCAACCTGTCCGTCACCTAATGAACGGAAACGTCCGGCACGATCAACCCAACCCTGATAACCGCCATAAACTCCCTGGCGGCCTGTTGGGTTAAACTCAGCATCCTTAACATGGAACATTTTAATACGCTCATGATAGATGTCGATAAAGTCCAGATAATCTAAACACTGCAATACAAAGTGCGACGGATCATACAGCAAACAAGCACGTTTATGATTTTTCACTTTATCTAAAAACATTTCATAGCTAATACCGTCATGCAGGTCTTCGCCAGGATGTATCTCGTAGCAAACATCAACGCCACTTTCGTCAAAAGCGTTTAATATTGGCTCCCAGCGTTTGGCTAATTCGGTAAATCCGGTTTCAACCAATCCGGCAGGGCGCTGCGGCCATGGGTAAACCATTGGCCATAATAATGCACCGCTAAAAGTAACATGCGCATTTAAACCTAAATTTTGTGAGGCTTTGGCCGCGTATTTCATTTGCTGTACTGCCCACTCTTGCCTTGCTTTTGGGTTATTATGGTATTGTGCCGGGGCAAACCCATCAAATAACTTGTCATAAACCGGGTTAACGGCTACTAATTGTCCTTGTAAATGGGTTGAAAGTTCGGTTATTTGTAAGCCATAGCTATTAACCAGTCCCTTAATTTCATCAGCATAAGTTTTACTTTCAGCTGCCTTTTGAAGATCGAAATAACTGGTTGCCCAAGTAGGTATTTGCACACCTTCAAAACCGAGGCTTTTTGCCCATTTACATATATCTTCTAAAGTATCAAAAGGTGGTTTATCCCCTAAAAACTGCGCTAAAAATATTGCAGGTCCTTTAATAGTTGTCATATCAATTTATATATTAAAATTAGTCCACTTTTCATTCGATTTATCTGAAGCCACTACATTTTCAACAAATGCCATACCTCTTACGCCATCCTCAATGCCCGGGAAATCCAATGCTTCAGGACTGGCTTGTTTACCTTCAATACCTGCTTTAATGCTTAAAGCAAAATTGCGGTATAAGTTGGCAAATGCTTCTAAATAACCTTCAGGGTGGCCGGCAGGTGTGCGTGTATTGTGGGTAGCAAATGAGCTAACATAACCACCGCCTGTACGCCATATCTCGGCAGGTTTGCCCAACCAGGTAACTTTTAAAGTATTAGCGTCTGATTGCTGCCACTCTAAGCCGGCGTTTTCGCCGTATACACGTATTTTAACATTATTTTCTTCACCTGCAGCTATTTGTGATGCAGTTAATACACCCGTTGCGCCATTATTGAATTTTAATAAAACTGCACCGTCATCGTCTAACTTACGGCCCTCAACTACAATATTCAAATCGGCACATAGTTTAGTAACCTGCAAGCCGGTTACATACTCGCATAAATTAAAAGCGTGGGTACCAATATCGCCCATGCAGCCGGATATACCGCTTTTTGCAGGATTGGTGCGCCATTCGGCTTGTTTATTGTCGCCGCCTTCTTCAAATTTACTTAGCCATCCCTGCGGATACTCTACATAAACTTTACGGATAGCACCTACTTTACCGCTTTTAATTAATTGCTTAGCCTCTTTAACCATTGGATAGCCTGTATAAGTATGTGTTAAGCAAAATAACTTATCAGTGTTTTTAACCACTTTTTCCAATTCTTTAGCTTCTGCTAACGAGAAGGTCATAGGTTTATCTAAAATAACATGAAACCCGTTTTCCAAAGCCATCTTAGTAGGATCAAAGTGAACATGGTTAGGAGTAACAATGCTAATTACCTGTACACGCTGATCTTCGGGCAATTGCTTTTCTTTTTCAATTAACTCCTGGTATGAGCTATAAGCGCGATTAGCATCTATACCCAACGCAACACCGCTTCTTTTTGATTTTTCGGCATTGCTGCTAAATGCACCGCAAACCAATTCGTACTCGTCATCAATACGGGCGGCAATACGGTGTACAGCACCAATAAAGGCTCCTTCACCCCCGCCAATCATTCCTAAACGTAATTTCATTTTTGTATTATTTTTCAATTTATGGTAAACAAATAACACCTTTACCAAAGCGTTTCAAGGTGATTTTTTATATTTTAATTCGACGTAGCAATATTACTTTTTTTGATACTCAATAGGAAATATTGGGAATAACAAATCCGTATTACTCACAAAAGCTATTTTTTTGCTATCGGGCGAAAAAGATGGCGTATTGATAGTTCCCTGCCCACCATATAAATAAGCTATCACCTCTGGTTTACCACCATTTATAGGCATACGTTGTAAATATACATGCTTGTAAAAGGGGTGGTCATCAGGTTTCACCTCTGTTTGCAGGAAAGATATATATACGATAAACTTGCCATCAGGCGATACGTGCGGAAACCAATCGTTAAAATCGCTATGTGTAATTTGAGTTTGCTCGCTGCCATCAGGCTTCATGCGCCATATCTGCATATGGCCCGACCGTACCGAATTGAAATAAATATACTTACCGTCGGGGGTAAATTCACAGCCATCATCATAAGCTGGATCGGTTGTTAGCCTGGTTTCTAAACCACCGTCAGGGGATACCCGATAGATATCTGAGTTACCATCGCGAGTGCTCATGAAAACAATAGATTTACCATCCGGCGACCAGCTATGGATATAGGATGGTGCAACCGTAGTTATGCGTTTTGGAATACCACCGGTAATAGGTACAACATAACCTATTGATCGCCCGTTATCAGGACCGCCACGTACACCAAAGCTACTAATGGCCAACATTTTACCATCAAATGATATCACGTGATCATTATTATTACGTTTAACATCACCTGTATTTAAAAGCGTCGGTTTATTGGTCGCCAAGTCGTAAGTATATAACAAGTCGTCTTGATTATATAATAGCTTTTTACCATCCCGGGTCCAATTTGGCGCCTGTATAGATTTGTTATACTGGTAAATTACTCGGCTATTTTTGTTAGCCAGATCTAATATCTCAATATTGCTGCCTATGTAATCAGTGTAGGGTTTAAAATCGGGCTTTGCCGGCACAACTATCCTTACATTACTAAAAATTGCTTTTTCAACAGCTTTATCATTGTGAGCACATAAAAATATACCTACATAAACGTCGTCGCCAATTTCGTCAGTAGTAAAAATATCATTCGTAAAGGGATCGCCTTGCTTAGCAACCGACATGGTATAAACGTTTCCCCTTCTTTCTAACTGTATAACATCAGCACCTAATACTTTTGATTCAATTTGCCTGGTACTGTCATTATCTTTTAGCCTATACTGTATGGCTGATTTATTATTGCCATGCCTGGCTACATCCACATATTTTGCTCCGGCATCCAGACCTGAACGTATCATTAATCCCAGCTTACGGTTATCAGCCGCACCAGGATGTGCAATAAAGCGCACATTGGCCCGTAAAATAAAATCGCCTTTAATTTTGCGCCATAAGTAGTGAAACGCATCTGTAGTGCCCCAAATATTAGCTCCGGATGATGTTAAAGTGTATTGCTGTGTTGTTGCATTGTAGGTAGCATTTCCTTTGGGTTTAACATTACCAACATCTCCCTGACCCTCAAAGATGCCGATAGATTGTGCGCTTACGCTGTAATTAATGGAAATTACTGCTAATATAAGCGCAAGTAAATAAAATGATCTCTTTCTCATTGAGTTGGTTTTGATGATTTTTAGATAATTGGTTGTCTAAGGTAAAAATTCTATCTGTAAACAGGCAAATTTTTAAGTTGGTTAAACTAAAAAAGGGAAGCATGTACGATATGCTTCCCTTTTTTATAGCAGTAAAATTACTGCACTATTTAGTTACCAACATTTCAGACCTATGTTGCTGCAAGGGCATTTCTACTTTACTTTTCACACATACCGTATTGGCTTTACAGTATTTTTCATTAAATTCTGCTTTAGAGTCTTTATATGATTTTACAGCACCTATCATACTCATGAATTTTATATAGTACCAAGCGCTATCAACCTGGAAAGCTTTAAAACCAGAACGTGCGCTTGTAGGGAACAAATGGTGATTATTATGCCACTCGCCTGCTACTATGCCCGGCCATACCTGGTTAATAGACATATCATCCCTGTTATAATCCACACCATCGCGTCGCTTATCCTGTCCTTTGCCATGGCCCTCGTAATTAAAAGTACGCACACCAACCGCCCAAACAGCTGCCGAACCAAATACGGCACATGCCAAGCCCAACCCACCTAAAAAATATAACGCAACAAACCAAAATGTCCAGTTTAATAAAACACTGATAATGGTACGTACAGGATTAGCCAATGTGCCCCAGGTTTGATACTGGGCATAAGTATTGGTATTTACGCCGGTATGCCTCATTAATTTAACACAACTGGCATAATCTTTTTCGCTCATATCACGCGCTATAGGCTGGTGATTTACATCCGCCAAAAAACAGTATAAAAAACCGCCGCCTGCATTGTATGGATCGCCGGGCTTATCGGATAAGGCATGATGCACATGGTGCGATATGGCATATATCTCTTCCGGGATGATCTTGAGTGTTAAATTTTGCGTAAAAAATCGCCAAAAATTATTGGTGAATTTATAGGCGCCATGTGTGCAATACCTATGGTGCCAAATAGTGCCATGCGTGCCCATGATGATCATGCTGTACACAAAAGCAATTATAAATAGTTTAATGGAAAAATATTTGAATATGAATACAAAAAGAAATGGCGCTAAAGCCAGGACCAAAAACCAACTCATAAAGGATAGCCAGTTTTTTTTATCCTTAAAAACATTTAAGCGTGAAAAAAATTCTTTTAAAATTTGACTTGGGGTCGGTTTGGAGAGAGCTCCATTTTCATCCTGCCACCCATAAGTCGGCGGATGCAATACATTATTTAAAAAAGACATTAATTAGGGTTTATATAGCATATTTGCTCCCAATATAACTCTTTAAATCTAAGAAAAGTATTTTTCCTGAATTTTAAAAAAATTTATCTTTTATTAAAATTTTTAAATATTTCTGTTATTTCTAGGATGATACCACGCATCGCTCATCTGCAAGAAGTTGTTTGCACTGTTCAAAATCCGCTGGAATGGCTATATCAGAAAGTTCCTGCTTGTAATTTTGTTTGATCTCTTTTCGCCTGCGGGCCTCTATAAAACGGCGCACCTGGTCTTTGTTCTCCAATATCAACCCCGGTATTTGTACCGGTTTGTTGTTATCGTCTTTAGCCACCATGGTAAAGTAACTGGTATTGGTATGCTTTACTACGTTGGTTTTTACGTTTTCGGATATCACTTTAATGCCTACCATTAACGAGGTTTTACCCACATAATTTACAGATGCTAATAATGATACCAATTCTCCTACCTCAACAGGCTCCAAAAAATCAACCGTATCAATAGATGCGGTTACGCAATAATTACCTGCGTGTTTAGCCGCACAAACATAGGCCACCTTATCCATCAGTGATAGTAAAATTCCTCCATGTATCTTCCCACCAAAATTGGAGTAGGATGGTATCATTAACTCGGTTATGGTTGTTTCAGAAAAACGAACAGGTTTATAGGTTGATTGATCAGAAAGTGTTGGCATAATGCTCTAATTATAACTTCAAAAATAAACTATTACACCACATTACAAATAATAATTAACCATATAAGCTGTTGTAATAATTGTTAAATTGCCTTTTATATGATAAAAATTACCCTACCATTTTTATTGACGCTAATAACCCTATCAAATTGCTTTGCCCAGGATATAATTAAGCGCACGCGTAAAATAACACCTGAAGTAACCGAAAAATATACCGCAATTATTGGAACCGACAGGGAAATTAAACAAGGCATATACCAGGCATTTTACAACAAAAAAAAACCAATTGCCGTCGGCAAATACACTGATGATAAAAAAACCGGAACATGGCAGTTTTTTAATAAACAGGGCCAGCCAATTCAACGTTATAATTATGACACCAATACATTACAACTTGAAACTGCGGAAGATGAAAACTCAAATATGATATATGACTTTGATGCTTCCGTAAAAGATACTGACCTATTAACCAAACCAGTGAAACCTGGCGGGCGTTATTATGGATATTTACCTTATTTAAAATGCTTTACACTTCCGCGTGATATGCGGGAAGTGAATCTGGATATATATTATGTGGTAATGGAATTATTAATAAGTCCGGGAGGGCGTTTGGCCGAATTTAAATTTCATATTAAAACACCGTTTGACGACGATTTTGACTGGGTAATAAATGTTAGCCCTAACCGATTATTTGAGGAAGATAAAAAATTTATTCCCGCTACGTTGAACGGCGAGCCTATATCATCGCAGATTACGCTATATTGTTATATAACAAAAAACAACACCATTGATATGAACTAAAAACGCCCGGCATTGCTGCCAGGCGTTTTAAATTTTTAGTGACTATGGTGTCCATCCGGCCCGTGTGCATGGCCGTGCGACAATTCCTCTGGAGTTGCCGGCCTAACGTTCAATATCACACCTTTAAAATGTAATGATTGTCCTGCCATTGGGTGGTTCAGATCAACAATTACAGCATCTTCTGCAATTGATACTACCTGGCCCTGGAAACGGTTACCATTGTTATCCTGCAAAGGCAATATAGAGCCGATTTCAGGCAGATCAGCGCCATTAAACATATCTTTAGGTAGGTTGGCAATAGCATTCTCGTCAACCTCGCCATAGCCATCAGCTGCTGATATGGTAAAATCATAATTATCACCTGTTGATAAGGTGCTTAAATTTTCTTCAAATTTTGGAAGCATCTGGCCCACTCCAAACAAAAATGTTAATGGTTGTTCCTGTGTTGCGCTTTCAACTAATGCTTCTGTACCGTCTTTGGGAGAATATAGATCATAAGTTAATGATACTACATGGTTTGGTGCAATCTTCATTGAATTTTTATTCTTTTTTGGTTAATTAATTAGCACCCTTCGGCACATTGTTATATATTTAAGTATTGTGTTATTCAATTTGTTTTAAAGCGTCTGCAATATTAGTAACGGGTAATCCGCAGGTTTTATTTTTACACACAAATATTTGCGTACTGTTACCAAACCTGTTGAGCAGCAAAGGTAAACTTCCTTTTTTACCTCCCAACATTATTTTATTAGGGATGTAACTATTTTCTATATGGATACGATAGTTTTCAAAATTATCTCCTGTAATGGCTACTTCATTAACTCCCACAATCTCATCAAGCAACAACATGGCCCAGTTTGAATAAGCCGACGCATACTTCGCCATAAAAGGCATTACATTACGAAGCAATTGTGCTGATATTTCAATGTACTCTTCTTTATCAAACAACAAACCCATTTTTTTCAAATTGCGCGCCATAGCCGAGTTTGACGCGGGTGTAACCCCATCCATAATTTCAGATTTTCGGGCTATTAATTGCTCATCATCGTCGGCGGTGTAATAAAATAACCCGTTGGCTGCATCGTAATAATGGGCGATGGCATTATCCGTTAATTGGATAGCTTGCTGTAACCATTGTTCGTCAAAAGTCACTTCGTACAAAGCAATTAAACCATCAATAATATTGGCATAATCATCTAAAAAAGCCACCTTGTTATCGGCCTTATAAACGCGTGTTACACGTCCATTGCTAACCAGATTATCAATAATAAAATTGGCATTTTTTAAAGCCAGGTTAAGGTACTCCTCGCTATTAAAAGCGCGATAAGCATCGCACAACCCTTTCAACATCAAGCCATTCCACGAGGCTAATATTTTGTTATCTAACCCCGGGCGGATACGTTTACTGCGGGCATCAAATAATTTTGCTTTGGCCGATTTTATTTTTCCTTGCAGATCAGCTACCGGTATATTTAATTGCTCTGCTAACTGCTCATCAGTTTCACGCCTGAAAAATACATTGGTGTGTTCCTCTTCCCAGTTACCCCGTGAGGTGACATGGTAGTACCTATTAAACAGATTAGCATCATTACCTAAAATACTTTCTATCTCGCCTTTGCTAAACACGTAAAACTTGCCCTCTACGCCTTCGCTATCTGCATCTAATGCCGAATAAAAGCCACCCGCGGGCGATAATAATTCCCCCACTGAAAATTTAATAGTTTCGTTAACTACTTGCTGATATAAATTATCTGCGTTCCAGGTATAAGCTTCGGCATATAAACTGATCAGCTGAGCGTTATCATACAGCATTTTTTCAAAATGCGGTACGTGCCAAACACCATCAACGGCGTATCGGGCAAATCCGCCGCCTATATGGTCATAAATGCCGCCATAGGCCATTTTTTGCAGGGTTAGCTTAGCCAGAGCGGCAATTTCATCATCCTTAAATAAATGCGCGTAGCGTATTAAAAACTGCCAGTTATTAGGCATCGGGAACTTTGGCGCATTGCCTAAGCCACCCTCTATCCTGTCAAGATACTTCTTCCAGTTATCAATAATTGGCTTTAAGGTTTCGTTATCATATTCCTGGTGCTCTTCAACCAGGTCAAGTGTTTCATACTTTTGAATACCATCGGTTAAGCGCACTGCATATTCTTCTGCTTCTTCGGGCTTATTTTTATAAAAGTCAGCCAGGTTAAATAAAAGGCTGCTCCAATCATTTTTGCGAAAATAGGTTCCGCCATATATAGGCCGTTGATCGGGCAGGCAAATACAATTTAGCGGCCATCCGCCGCGGCCGCTCATTAGCTGTACGGCGCTCATATATATCTGGTCAACATCGGGGCGCTCTTCGCGGTCAACCTTTATACAGACGAAATATTCATTCATTACAGCGGCTACACTCTCATCCTCAAAACTTTCATGTTCCATTACATGGCACCAATGGCAAGCCGAATAGCCGATACTTACTAATATCAGTTTATTTTCGTCTTTTGCTTTTTGCAAAGCTTCGGCACCCCATGGGTACCAGTTAACCGGGTTGTTGGCGTGCTGCAATAAATATGGTGAGGAAGAGTTGGCGAGTTTATTCATAATGAAGTGCTAAATTGCAATAAGCATTTTAATTTAAAGTTATTTGAGCGTGAAAAGTTTTGATTATGACCTTCAGGTGTAGGTCTACAATTATTCAAATCAAAAATATATTTCGTTTCTTTGCTTCATTAATTAACTGAATTACATGTCTTCAATAAAAAATTACCTGCTATTGGCGTGCAGTTTGCTGGCTATGGCACCTACTACGTTTGCACAAACTGCAACTGAAAATACAACTTACGATCATCAGGACCTTTTTGGCCCTATAACCTGGCCTGTTACCAGTGGTAATACCCGCTCGGCAAGTGGCAAGCCCGGAGCAGCCTATTGGCAAAACCGTGCAGATTATCAAATTCGTGCTACGCTTAATGAAGCTCAACAAGACACCACCATAACCGGCGAAGTTGGCATTACCTACACCAACAATAGTCCTGACGAATTGAATTATTTATGGCTGCAGTTGGATCAAAACTTATTTAAACCCGATTCGCGCGGCGGTGCTACCACCCCATACACCGGCGACCGCTTTGATGTAAAAGGGTATACGCAAGGCGGGTATAAAATTGCTTCTGTATCAATCACCTATAAAAATCAAACCTATACCGTTACCCCGGTAATTACCGATGCGCGTATGCAGGTGCGTTTAAAAACACCAATGACTGCCAAGGGAGATAAAATACAGCTAAAAATAAACTATAGTTTCTCTATCCCTTTTTATGGTGCCGACCGTATGGGACGCAAAAAATTCCAACAAGGTTATGTCTATGAAATTGCCCAATGGTACCCGCGCATGTGTGTGTATGATGATGTAGAAGGATGGAACACTTTACCGTACATGGGTTTAGGTGAGTTTTACCTGGAGTATGGCGATTTTGATTATTACATAACTGCCCCTGCAAACATGGTAGTTGTGGGTTCAGGAGATTTGCAAAATGGTGCGGAAGTACTTACACCTATCCAACAAAGCCGTTTAAACAATGCCCGTAACAGCGATAAAACAGTAATGGTTATTACACCTGATGAAGTTGGTAAACCGGATACCCGTCCCGCTAAAGGTACATTAACCTGGCACTTTAAAATGCAAAATACCCGCGATGTAGCTTGGGCCGCGTCAACAGCGTTTATTATGGACGCTGCAAGGGTTAATTTTCCATCGGGACGTAAAGGCATTGCTATATCAGCCTACCCACGTGAAAGCGCGGGTAATGATGCCTGGGGCCGTTCGACTGAGTATTTAAAACATAGTATGGAAATATACTCCAAAGCTTATTTTGAATATCCATGGAACTCGGCTGTAAACGTATCGGGCGTAGCATTGGGTATGGAATACCCGGGCATTATATTTTGCCTGAGTAATTATAAAGGCAGCCGCTTATGGGGCGATGTAACCCACGAGATAGGCCATAACTGGTTCCCCATGATAGTAGGCTCAAACGAGCGCAAATACATGTGGCAGGACGAAGGTTTTAACACCTTTATTAATGAACATGCCTCACGTGAATTTAATAATGGCGAGTATGCCGATACCGCTAAAAAAGCGCAAAGCATATTAAGGGGGTTTAAAAATAGCAAGGATCCATTAATGACCGCATCAGAAGCTATTGGCCTGAATGATTATGGGCAATATTATAATAAAACGGCTCTGGGTTTAAATATGCTGCGCAATGTAGTGCTTGGGCCAGATCGTTTTGATTATGCTTTTAAACAATATATTGACAACTGGGCATTTAAACACCCCTTACCTTATGATTTTTTTAGGGCGATGAATGATGCCGCCGGCGAAGATTTGAACTGGTTTTTTAAATCGTGGTTTTTTACTACCTGGAAAATAGACCAGGCCGTACAGGATGTGAAATATGTAAGCAACCGCCCTGAAAATGGCGCGTTGATCACCTTGGTTAATAAAGAAAAAATGGCTATGCCGGTTGACTTGAAAATTACTCAGCAAAATGGCAAAACAGAAACCATACATCTGCCGGTAAATATTTGGCAGCGTAATGGTACCTGGACCTTTAAATATCCGTCAACATCAACTATTACATCTATCGTGCTTGACCCTGACCACGAACTGCCGGATATTGATTTGAAAAACAATGTTTACACTGCGAAATAATCTATGTTCTGTAATTTTAAAATACACGATTATGCTGCTGCAGGCGCGATAGTGCTTACTTCTTATAATTTTGGGATAAATTATTCTTTGGGCAAGTAGCAATATATAGTCTGAGTCATAATAAAAAAAAGCCGTTTCTTTAATTAGAAACGGCTTTTTTTGAAGTGCGCCCACCTGGGCTCGAACCTATCTTTACTATCGACTGATAATCAATGAATTATAAAGTTTTCGTCGTTTGAGGTAGTTACATAGGTAACACGCCCTATCGACTATACAAATATAAGAATTTAATGTTAAAATGATACTTTGAACCAGTTATAAGGATATTTATTTTCTTCAAATTTACTCACAAAAAAAGCCCCTCGCCGATTGGCAAGGGGCTTTTCATTATAATTGATGCGGGTTACTTGCAGCAATCTGCTTTAGTACAGGTAGTCTTTGCACATGTCTGTCCTTTAGGGCAACTGGTACAGGTAGCCTGCTTTGATTTTGCTTTTTTAACAGGTGCAGTAACATTTGCCATTACAGAAGTTGCGGCAAACGCGATTGCCAGTATGCTTAACATTATCTTTTTCATTTTTGATTTTTTTAAAAAGTTAAATAATATTTCTATTGAACGGTTTAGGCTGTCCGGAGATTATTTAACAGGCTTTCGGCGGTTTCCAGTTAGTTTTATGGTAATCGGATAAATTACCGGTTATATAAAGAGAAACTGGTTTCCTAAGCATCAATGAAACGTTTGATTGTAATCTTAATGTACAAACAGGGATAAACCCGCAAATACTACAGGAAAATAGCATGGTACAGCCCGGTTTTTCGGAACCACCGGCCTCATCTTTAGCAGGGTTATGATGACAAGTATCCTTACCGGCCAGTTTTTTGCAGCAATCCATTTTTGCAGAATTGGATGCAGTGTTTGCCATCCCCGGAAAAGTGGACAGGAATAACACACAACCAATAAGCAATATTGCTATATACTTCATTAAACAAATATATTAATTTTTTTGAGCGGGCTTTAAAATGTTTCGCATTCCCTATCAGTTTTTGACCTTTAACAATCCGGCGTTTATGGCCACCACAACCGTACTGACTGTCATCAATACTGCCCCTATCGCAGGACTTAGTAAAAGTCCCTGATTATACAACACCCCGGTTGCCAATGGCAATGTAACCACGTTATAGCCTGTCGCCCAAGCCAGGTTCTGTATCATTTTCCGGCAGGTTACTTTACCGAACAATATCAGGCTGACAATATCTTTGGGATATCACCGTTACCATCTTTCCATCGCAAAGGCTAATAAGGTAATCATTGATGAATCAGCTATAAATAGCTTAGAATAGATTCCAGTTGATGTTTTTCTGTCCGTCAATATCCTTCATAAATCACTCCTGAAGAGGCAGTTTCTTTCAATTCAATTCTTTTTAACGATGTAAGAAGAGGTTTAATTTTATTCCACAACCATATAACTAATATTTCGCTGGTAGGATTCTCTAACCCCGGTATATTGTTTAGAAGTTGATGATCAATAATTTTAATTATCTGTTGAATAGCATTTTTCAAATCAGCATAATCTACCACCCACCCGTGCTTTTCCATCAAATCGTCCTCTAGAAAAACAGTGAAATTATAAGTATGCCCGTGTACGGCCCTACACTTATGCCCATCAGGCACGTTGGGTAAAAAGTGCGCCGAATCGAATGTAAACTGCTTATATATTATCATAGCGTCAAAACTGTGCAAAATAGGTATGTATAAAAATGATTTAAATCACATTATTATTTAATCATTATCATTGAATAACAGACACAGATCATCGAATTTTACACATTATCATTAAAATGCTTATGCAAGCAAATATTGGGTCAGGGATTATACCAGAGAAAATATCTGATTTTATCAAAATAAATAAGGTGGCCACCATTTGTTGTGTAGATGAATTTGCTTTTCCGTACTGTTTCAATTGTTTTTATGTCTTTCAAGAAAAAACACATCTACTGCTTTTTAAATCTTCGGACACGTCTTTCCATTCAAAATTGCTTTCAAAAAACTCCAAAATAGCTGGGACAATCCTACCAACTAAATTAGATTTATTATGCCTCAAGGGAATACAATTTTCAGGCAAAGTATTATATAACGCTCCTGGACAAATTCAACCTTGCGATATTTATCATAAAACATTTCCTTTCGCCATTGCAAAACCCGGAAATGTGTGGTGTATAGCTTTAGAAATGGTTAAAATGACAGACAATACGCTCATTTTTGGAAAGAAGCTTGAATGGAATAAAGGTAATTAAAGAAGAATGAAACGTGAGGGAAACTGATGAAAATAACGCGGATTAAAAACTGATTAAGTCGGATCAGTATCTAAAATTATTTTTCAATTAAAATACTTACTGCATTACCTCCGAAGCCAACTGCGTTTATCAATATTTTTTTCAATGGTCTGTTTGAATATTGGTGGGGCAAATAAGGCGGCTGAATAAACTGATTATACTTTAACATAAGTAAAGCCATTTCCATACTTAGGGCCCCCGAAGCTCCAAAAGTATGGCCAATTTTCCATTTGTTACTAGTTAAAAGAGGCTTACTTTGGCTAAAAACCGCATTGATTGCATTCATTTCAAAATTATCTCCCTGAATTGTACCAGGAGAATGTAGAACAATTACATCCACACTTTCTAAATCATGTCCTTTGAGTGCCATTTGCATGGATTTTTGTAAACATAATGCATCTACAGAAAGGGAGACCCCATTACTAATTTTTTCTGTACCATAACCAAGTCCGGTTATGTGAGCAAGTGAATGACTGGATTTCAATTCAAGGCAAAAACTGGCGGCTCCTTCACCCAAAATCATCGTATTATGTAGTTTACTGAGATCCATAGAACGGCAGGGATATTTATCATCCAATGATGAATAAATTTTAATGGCTTTCATTTGTGCAATGGTAAAAGCTGTTAAAGGAGCCTCGCTCCCTCCTGCTAAAAACCGGGAACAAAAACCTGATTTTAACCAAACTATTGCATTGGCCATTGAATGTAAAGCGGTTGAGCAAGTAATTGAATGCGAAATAACCGGGCCTTTTGCACCTAAATCAGCAGCTACCCAACTGGCTATATTACCCAGGGTTGTAGTTGGAGAAGTTAATGGATTAACAAATCGTTTACCGCTTTCGATAAATTGAGTGTGATATTTTTCAAAAGTACCGGTAGCACCTCTGGAAGAGCCTATATTAATACCAAATTCTGCATCTTCACCCCATCCAGCTTGCTCAATAGCTATCCTCGATGCCGCCATCGCATATAAAACACTGCGATCTAACTGTTTGTATTGCAACCTTTCTGAACTAATATCGAGTATTTTCGCCTTGGCTTCTTCAGAAAGTGGAGCGCACCATTCTATTCCACAAGGCAATTCTATTTTATTGCAGTAATGTTGGTTGTCCTGGTATTTATCCCAAACAGTTTCGCTATCTACACCTAATGGAGAAATTCCACCCCAGCCGGTTATGGCGATTTTTAAATTATTCATTAAGTATTATACCTTATCAAGGTGTGGAAATCTAATTTCTGTTTTTGCCTGGCAAAAAATAAAGCCAGAAAAAACCAATCAGGAAAAGAACGAACGAAGCAATGAAGGCAGGAAAAGCGATGTCCGTATTTTCATTAAGCGCATTATTGAGAGCCGTATAAAGAAGCCAAATTTGAATATTTAAATTCAAAATAAGTACAAGAATCAAACTAAATATTAAGTTTCCTTTTTTGTTGGGGTGGGCTTGGTCCTGTGTTTCTCTAAAATTACTCATAATATTGTTTCTATGCAATAAGACCTGGTAATGTAAAATTTAAATATTATTATCCTTCGAAAAAACTTCTGGCGATGCCTTCGTAAACGCTTTGACGAAGACTTCTTCACCCTTTATAAATACTTCTAATTGAGGCAATGGTCTTGGCGGTGGACCAGCCAATACTTCACCTGTCATGGCATCAAACCAACCATTATGGCAAGGACATTCGATCTTTCCGGTTTGAGGCTTATAATATACGGCACAAGACAAATGAGTACACTTTTGCTCATAAGCCCTCCATTCTTTATTCTCCAGACGAATTAAAATATACGGAATTTTACTGCCCTCTAATACAAATGCCTTGGTGCCACCTACAGGCAATTCATCCTGTTTGCATACCAAATGTGCTCCGGTAACTTCTTCGGGCGGGAAAAAGTTTGCTTTTACGGCAACATAAGCACTCCCGGTAGCCATTCCCCCGGAAACCAGACACAGAAATTTTGCAAAATTGCGCCTGCTTACCTGATTAGATTCAAGTGCATGTACAGGGAAATCGCGTTCCCATTGCTTATTGTTAGTATCATCGTTATTCATATTATTCAATCTATTTTTAAAGAAGTACTTCCTTTTGGCATCATGAGATTCACTTTCGTGGTAACGGTTTCTTGTCCGAATTGAAAAGTGTTAATCGGTGTGCTGTTCGGCCTCATTTTCGCTATCTCTTCGCGGGTACCATAATAGAGTGCTCCACTTGGGCAAACGGTGGCACACATTGGCTTTTTACCAGCACTTGTACGGTCATAGCACATGTTGCATTTCATCATCATGTCATAAGGCTCGCTTTTAATGGGAACTCCGAACGGACAGGCTACTACACAATTAGAGCAACCAATACATCTGGATGTATTTGCCGTATGCACTACTCCAAACTCGTCTTTGCTGATGGCGTCAGCTGGACAAACATTTGCACAAACGGGATCATCACAATGCATGCAAATCTGTACTGTAGTTTGGATGGTAACTGCACGTTCTACATAATTTACATGAATCATTGACTCATGCCCATTGGTTTCACATTCTCCACATGCTACCTCACAAGCCTTACAGCCGATACAGCGTTGCATATCGACAAAAAACTCCAGATCCGTTTTATAATTTGTAACAGGCATAATAAATTATTTTTATTTCATAGATAATTAAACACTTGCATATGCTTTGTTTTCGTCTATTAAAGGGACTATCACACCTAAAGGTTCTAATTTACACGCACATACTTTAAATTCTGGTATTTTTGAAACCGGGTCTAAAGTGCCCGATGTAAGTTGGTTAGCAGATTTTTTGCCCGGCCAGTGGTACGGAATAAAAACGGTATCTGTACGGATGGTTTCCACAATATTGGCTGGAAATTCCGCCTCTCCTCTACGGGTTGACACTTTAACCATTTCTCTTTGACGGATCCCATATTTTTCGGCAAGGTCCGGATGAATCTCCAATAAAGGTTCTGGGTATTGTTCTACCAATTTACCGATCCTTCTGGTTTGTGTACCGCTTAAATACTGCGATACTACCCGTCCCGTAGTTAATACTATGGGATACAGATCATCCGTTATTTCTCCGGGATCGCGGTATTTTACCGGATTGAAGTGAGCTCTTTCATCAGGAGTTGCAAACTTTTTATCTTCCCATAAACGAGGTGTTCCGGGATGATCTTCTGAAGGACAAGGCCAAAAAATGCCCATATTATCTTCTACCTTTTTGTAAGTTATTCCATAGTAATCGGCTGTGCCTCCTTTTGATGCGACTCTCAACTCATTAAAAATCGCCTCACTATTTTCATAGGTAAACTTATCTTCTGCTCCCAAGCGCTTTGCCAGTTCTAAAATAATGGAAGTATCTGTACGAGCCTCTCCGGGTGGCGTTACCGCCTGTCTTATTCGTACTACACGGCCTTCTGCCGTAGTCACTGTTCCCTCTTCTTCTTCCTGTAAAGAACCTGCCAAAACTATATCTGCATGGCGGGCTGTTTCATTCAGAAAAAAATCTATAACTACATAAAATTCAAGCTTCTCTAATGCTTCTCTTACATAATTATTGTTAGGAAGCGATACCAGGGGATTAAAACAGATAGATAGTAATCCTTTCACTTCACCACGGTGGATAGCATCAATGAGTTCATAGGCAGTATGCCCTTTACCCGGTAGTTCTGGTTCAGGGATTCCCCAGACACCTGCTATATATTTTCGGTGTTCCGGGTTTGTTATGTCTCTGTTTCCCGGAAGTTGATCACACTTGTGCCCATGTTCCCTTCCACCTTGCCCGTTTCCCTGCCCGGTAATGGTTCCATAACCGCAGTAAGGTTTACCTATTCGTCCGCTTGCTAGTACCAGGTTTATACATCCCAGCACATTGTCTACTCCTTTCGAATGATGTTCTATTCCACGGGCATGCAGTAAAAAACTAGTATTTGCCTTGCCCCACAGTTCAGCGGCTTGTTTTATTTTTTCCTTTTCAATTCCGGTTATTTCCTCGGCCCATTCCAACGTATAATCTTTAACGGCCTCTATGGCTTCGGCAAAACCGGAAGTATGATTATTAATGAAATCATGATCAACCATATCATGATCTACCATGTACTTAAGCATGGCACCGTATAAAGCCGAATCTGTACCCGGTTTTATGGGTAAATGTAAATCTGCCGTACGTGCCAGTGGAATTATTCTGGGATCTATTACAATTAATTTTGCTCCGTTATCGCGGGCTCGCCATATCCACCAGGTAAGGGTGGGGAAAGTTTCACTGATGTTGGCTCCGCACACCATGATCACTTCTGCATGTTCAAGATCAGAATAGTTATTAGATGCACGGTCAAGCCCAAAAGCTTTTTTGTTACCGGCCCCAGCGCTTACCATACACAGTCGACCATTATAATCGAGATTTTTGGTTTTTAACGCTACTCTGGCGAATTTTCCTACCAAATAACTTTTTTCATTGGTTAATGAAACCCCTGATAATACAGAAAAAGCATCCTTACCATATTTCTCTTGTATTCGCTGTATTTCGGAAACGGTTGTTTCCATCGCTTCGTCCCAGTTGATTGGTTTAAAACCCGCACCTTCAACACGTTTAAGCGGTTGCATAAGGCGGTCCGGATGATTATTTTGAAGATAGCGCTGTACTCCTTTTGGACACAAACGACCCTCGTTATAAGGAAATTCCATCCATGGTTCAAAACCTACTACTTTATTGCTTTTAACTAGCAATTTGATACCGCATTGCATTCCGCAAAAACAGCAGTGCGTTTCAACAACTTTGTCAGGTTCATCACGTCCATCATATCCTTCCCTTGGGGGATAATTAAGGTGTGGTCCAAATTGCTCGATAATCTTATCCGGAGATACAGGAAGTAATGCCATAAAAATTAATTAATAAGGTTATTATCCAAACAAACTACCACTCTCTTGGCGTGCTTTTAAATGAGCTTTGGCCAAGATTGATCGTTTGCCTTCCGGACTATAATCAAGATGAGATTTGCCATTTTCTAATGTAAAATCAAATCCTAATTGTTTGGTAACTATTTTTAAATCGTCTACGTGTAATTGAGTAGCAAATTCTTTATTAGTATGAGGGCACACAGCCATTCCTTTTTTCATCCCTTCGCGTTTATAGATATGAGCGCCAATTTGGGCGGGCCGTTGTATGATGTGAAAAAACTTTCCGAAAGGTATCCAGATTAAAAAAATAATAACTGTTATTGCGTGAGTCACGGCCATAAAATCATAGGCAATACCTTTCATGAATTCGTAATCGTACGTTAAGCCCAATCCGGTAACAGAGATGGCAAGAAGCATAATAAGCGGCAGTAAATCTCCTTCAAATGTCTGAGTAGCAATGAGTCCGCCTTTAGTTAACCTGCGATATAAGAAAATTAATACACCGGCAATAACTAACCATGAGCACCAGTTTAGGGCATGGAAAATCAGGAAGGCCATGATGGAACCTAGCTCAAAATTCATCATGTTAAAGCCGAAAAAATGCGCCTCATAAACAGCCGTTGATGCAGGATCAACACCGCTGCCGGGTGCCATAGTAAAATGTATCCAGCCAAATGTTAGTGGAATAGTAATAGCAAAGGCTGCCGTACAACCGAAAGCCATCATAAAATGTCCTATCCATCTTGTTCTTCCGCGAGGATAAATGAATTTTTGAAAAGCAATATTCTGTACCCCTTCTTTAACTATTAAAACAAAGTAAGAAAAGATACCTCCCGTAAAAAAAAATTGCCAGCCACGTTTAAAATACATCCAGGTGGGCGGACGCTGAAGCCAGACAGAGTATCTGTAAACTACTCCAAAAAAGGCGAATACAGTTCCGAACAGATAAGCGATAAGAGCCGCATCAAAATTTTGCAGTTCTCTAGAACCATAAAATACAGTAATGGTCAAAACTAAGGATAGAACTACCGCAATTGTTAATGCTTTTTTATCAATGTTTAATTTCATACCATTATAATAGGTTACAAAAATATCATCAAAGGAGTATTTATTAATAATGATGGTCATCTCAAAAAATGATTAACATCATGTTATTACATCAAATTTAATAATAGTTTAGCTCAATTGTATTATTAAAAACATATAAATGGAAATTACTGTAAGCTCTAAATCTCACAAGATATTATTTTTAAATACGCTGGCATTCACCGTTTGTTTTTCTGCCTGGATGCTAAACGGGGTATTGGTAACCTACCTCACAGATAATGGAATTTTTGAATGGAATATGGTTCAGATTGGCTGGCTGCTGGGTATTCCTGTTCTAACGGGTTCTCTTTTCAGGCTTCCTGTAGGGATGCTGACAGATAAAATTGGCGGAAAGTGGGTATTTGTTTTCTTGTTAATATTCTGTTCAATTCCAATGTTTTTACTATCGAGGGCCAACGACTATACTATGTTTCTGGTTTTGAGTTTTCTATTTGGCTTTACGGGAACCAGTTTTGCTGTTGGTGTAGGATATACTTCTGTTTGGTACCCTAAACATTGGCAGGGACGGGCCTTAGGGATTTTTGGGGCAGGTAGCGTAGGAGCCGCCTTAACTTTGATATTTGGTCCTTCTTTATTGAATAGTTTGACAAATGGAGGTGCCGATCCAGAAAGGTGGAGGTGGCTTCCCATTATTTACGCTTCCATATTGCTGGCAACAGGTTTATTGTTTTTGCTTTTTGCCGACAATAAAAAGCCAGCAACTTCCGGAAAATCCGTTACTGCAGTATTATCTACATTAAAGGAAATAAGAGTATGGCGTTTCGGCCTCTATTATTTTCTCGTATTTGGTTGTTTTGTTACCTTTTCTCAATGGCTTGTCCCTTATTTCATGAATGTATACCAGGTTAATCTAATAACGGCAGGCTTTTTTGCTGCCTGCTTTAGCCTTCCTACAGCGCTTTTCAGGGCGGTTGGGGGATGGCTTTCTGATAAATACGGTGCAAGAAAGGTGATGTTCGCGGTCTTGAGTTTTACTATCATTTTAGGTTTTTTACTTATGGTTCCGCGTATGGAAATATCATCACCAGGATCAGGGTTAATGGCTACAAAACCCGGTAAAGTAATCGCTGTAACCAAATCCTCTATTCAGGTTGATAATAAATCGTATCCTATTATTGGAAAAACTAATAAGTTTGAAAATGCAGATAAAAAAATTCTGATTTTACCCACAAAAGAAAGTTGGCACGAAGTTTTGGTAAAACCAGGAGATATGGTAACCAAAAAGCAATTGCTTGCTCAGGGTAACACCCGCATATATTTTCAGGCCAATATGTGGGTATTTATTTGTCTGATTATGCTAATAGGAATGACCTGGGGAGTTGGAACCATTGCCGTTTTTAAACATATTCCTGATTATTTTCCTGATCAGATAGGCATGGTGGGTGGTATGGTGGGCTTGATTGGTGGTATGGGTGGCTTTGTAGGTCCTATACTTTTTGGTTATTTATTGAGTATCACCGGCTTATGGACCAGTGCATGGATGTTTATATGTATTCTTTCTTTGATATGCATAATTTGGAGACATCAGGTAGTTACAAGTGATGAAAAAAAGCGAAACGGTACAGTCAAGTAAATAATATAACATTCTTATTTACTATAAGCTATTTATCTGGCATTAGGTTTCCCTGCCACTTTATTGCGTTGAGATCATTCTATAACATGATTTATATCATATTTTAAACGCCTGCGCGTGTCCATTTTTGTATCATGGAACTCACAATCAACGCGCAAACAAAAATTAGCCAACTACTCGAAGTTGACTGTGACCTAGTGATCAATACCCTGATTGGTTTGAACAAAAAATTTTCCAAACTAAGAAACCCAGTACTGCGCAATTTGTTGGTTAAAAGAATAAGTATCGCCGATGCCTGCAAGATCTCAAAAACCGACATCGCTGATTTTATGTTGAGTATGAAACAGATCGGGTTCCAAATCGCGGAAGAGACACCAGTAGAAAATATGCCACAGGTATTAATCAAACCATTCCAAGAATCATTAAATTATTTCGAACTCGATGTACGACCCATATTAGCACAAGACAAAGACCCCCTAAAAGAAATTTTGGCAAGTGTCAAGAAACTTAAGGATGGTCAGGGACTAAAACTCATCAATACGTTTGAGCCCCTGCCATTGATCCATTTGTTAGCAGACAAGGGGTTTTCTTACCGGGTTGAACACACCCATCCAAATATGGTCGTTACTTATTTCAGTAGATTAGCAAATGCCCTGGATAAGACAGTGACTGTTTCTTTAACAGAACCAACGATCGATGATGAACAATTTGATCAGATACTGGTAAGCTTTGATGAGGATAGCGTTAAATACATAGATGTGCGTAACCTGGAAATGCCAAAACCAATGCTGGCCATTCTGGAGCATACTCCGAACCTGAATTCAGGAAGTGCCTTATTTGTATATCACAAAAAGATTCCGGTATACCTGCTCCCAGAGTTGGAAAAACAGGGATTGACCTATGTCTTTAAAACAATAGGCCCTGCCGATATCAACATGCTGATCTATAAAAAATGAGCGGGATCAAACAGAACCCTGGCCTTTATAAAATCGTGGTGACCCATTATGTGGCCGCCGCGTTTTGCTTTTTAATCCTGACGGTGATGATGTTATTTTCGGTGAAAGCATTTACCGGGCATTATTTTCATCCGCAAATTCTGGCTATTACCCATATGGCAGCCCTGGGTTGGGGAACGATGATCATTCTTGGTGCGTCTTACCAATTGATCCCTGTTGTGCTGGAAACAGACCTGTACAGCGAGAGGCTGGCCTGGATTAGTTTCGCACTCTTTCTGCCGGGACTAATTGCCCTTGTCTATTCATTTTGGGTATTTGTGCCTAGTATACATATGCAATGCGGGGCGATATTATTGCTTTTGGCCGTCAGCTTATTTACAGTTAATGTGTACTTGACTGCGAAAAAGAAAAAACAAGAGACTATCCAGGAGGATTTTATTTTCAGCGCATGTATCTGCCTTTGCCTCACCGTCGCTTTAGGTGCGGCTTTAGTATTTAATTTTACCCTGCCTATATTTCCACAGGATCATTTACATTTTCTGAAAATTCATGCGCACCTTGGACTGATCGGATGGTTCCTGCTGATGCTGATTGGTGTAAGTACAAAATTGGTGCCTATGTTCCTGGTGTCTTCCTATCAAAACACTAAACTACTCTCGTTCAGCTATTACCTCATCGTCGGCGCGTTGCTATACTTCCTCGTTGATTCTTATCTTTTCGGCCTCAGTTTTAGGACTTATTTGATATTTACGATCGGGGCTGTTGGGATAGCCTGCTATTTTTTATTCATTTTAAAATGCCTTCGGTCGCGGTTAAGAAAACATATTGATTTGCCGATGCTGAACAGTTTCCTGTCTTTTATCCTGTTAAAAATCGCCACGCTCACTGTTCCATTCATTATCTACTTCCACCTCAAAAACAATCCAGTTACCATTCGCTTTTCGATGATCTATGGTGAATTCATGCTAATGGGCTGGATCACCGCGTTAATATTGGGCCAAACCTTCAAGACACTGCCTTTTATTGTTTGGGTAAAGCACTACGAACACCTGACGGGTAAGTTCAAAACCCCAATGCCCGCAGACCTTTTTGCTGATAACCTACTAAAGGCACAAACCGTGTCCTACCTGATTTTTTGCCTGACTTTTATGCCCGGCTGCTACCTGCTGTTCCTGCCGCTTATCTATATTGGGATAGCTGCGTTGATGGTTACCGCCATGCTGTACCTGTCTAACATCTTTATTGTACTATTTCATAAAACTATAACTTATGGCGAGCTTTGATATTACCGACCCGCTCTCATTTTTGAAAGAGCAAATGATGGAAACGCTGCGGCTGGTGATAGATCCGGAACTGCATATCAACATTATTGATCTGGGTTTGGTTTACGGAATTGAAATAGACGCCACGAAAAAGCTGGTTAAAGTTGAAATGACTTTATCTTCACAGTATTGCCCAATGGGCGAAAGCATTGTATCCGCGGTTAAAAATTGTATCGAGGGCCATTATGATGGTTATGCAGCCACCGTTGAACTGGTTTGGGAGCCGGTTTGGTCCTATGACAATATATCCGATGAAGGTAAACGATTGTTGGGCATGTAATGAAATGGTATTCCACCCTGAATTACCCCCGATGGGCAATCGTCAATTTTATCGTCCTGAGCATTTTCGGAGTACTGCTGCGTTACATGCAGCTTTACGATGTACCCGTACTCGATTACCAGTTCATCATTCACGCTCATTCACACTTTGCTTTTTCAGGCTGGATGTTTTTTTCCATCGCCTTATTAATCGGCACGTTGTGCAATGGCGGCAAATTAAGTTCCGGCTTCAAAATGATACTTCTCCTGGCACTCGTAAGTGCCTATGGTATGCTGGCCAGCTTTTCATGGCAAGGCTATAAACTGGTTTCCATTGGTTTTTCGACCCTGTTTGTACTGGTGACCTTTTGTTTTACTTATCTAGTCTTTAAAAGCAATTTATTAAAGGATAGCGTGAATATGATAGCCTTTAAAATTATACGAGGCAGCCTCATTTTGCTCTGCCTATCTGCGCTGGGGCCTTTCGCTTTAGGGCCACTTGCCGCGGTAGGGCTGCAACATAGCCCGCACTACCATAATGCTATTTATCTTTACCTGCATTTTCAAATGAACGGGTTTATGTTATTGGCTGTGCTGGGGCTATTGGCATCAGCTCTGCCGGTTAGGCCCGCAACTGTAAATCAGGGCCGTTGGCTAAACATTTTTATCTTTTCTACAATACCGCTGTATTTTATTTTCACCTTATGGGGTAAACCCGGTAATGGACTGTGGATACTGGCTTGTATTGGCGCAGGTTTAAACCTGGTCAGCTGGCTGGTTTTATGTTTTTATTTCAAAAGTCATTGGCGCCATCTTTCTTTTCTTGAAAAAGCCGCGCTCATAGCCCTAACCCTCAAATGTATTTTTCAGTTATTTGTCTGTATTCCGGCTATAGGCAATTGGACCTTTCTCAACCGAAACCTGATAATTGGTTATATCCATTTGCTTACCCTCGGAATTCTCATACCACTGCTAATCGGCCAATTTATCAGAACAGGTCTGATCAAATCCTGTAAACTAATTACTACCGTGAACATTCTTTATATCATCCTAGTCGTGGTCTATCTCAGTCTCCTCTTTATCCAGCCTGTATTGTCCCTGTTTTTAGTGTTTATTCCGGGCTATCAGTTCCTGTTGTTTTTACTTTCCATTTCGTTTATCCCAGTTGGTATTTTACTGCTTTTTAAGGTTCAACGTATCGTCTAAATATCCATTATGTGATGATAATCACTTTTTTAGTAAACAATAAAAGATATATTTATCTTTTATTGTAGTCGTTCTGTTTAATGATCATTTTTTACTATACTTATAATGAAAGTCGCCAACTCCGAAAAAAAAACTACCGTTTATACAGCTGAAGAAGCCTACCAGCGATCACTGGAATATTTTAAAGGCGATGAACTCGCAGCAAGAGTGTGGGTAAACAAATACGCCCTAAAAGATTCCCGGGGCAATATTTACGAAGCTACTCCGAATGACATGCACCATCGTATTGCCAACGAGATCGCACGGATAGAGCAGCACTATCCTAATCCCTTATCGGCAGAAGAAGTGTTTGAACTGATCCGTGACTTTAAGTATATTATCCCGCAGGGCAGTCCAATGACGGGTATTGGTAATCCTTACCAGGTAGCTTCACTTTCCAATTGCTTTGTGATCGGGAACGATGGCGAAGCCGATTCTTATGGTGGCATATTTAAGATAGACCAGGAACAGGTACAACTCATGAAAAGACGGGGCGGTGTAGGTCACGACCTGTCGCATATCAGGCCGAAAGGCTCGCCTGTCAAAAATTCAGCACTTACCTCCACCGGTATTGTACCTTTTATGGAACGTTTTTCTAACTCCACGCGAGAGGTCGCCCAGGACGGGAGGCGCGGCGCACTGATGCTTTCTGTAGCTATCAGGCATCCAGATGCGGAGGATTTTATAGACGCTAAAATGGAACAGGGCAAAGTGACCGGGGCTAATGTATCCGTACGCATCGATGATGCTTTCATGAAAGCAGTAGAATCCGGATCGGCCTACTCACAGCAATATCCTGTGGATAGTATTACGCCGAAATATGAAAAGCAAATTGACCCTCGACGCTTATGGCAAAAGATCATTCATAATGCTTGGCGCTCGGCAGAGCCCGGCGTGTTATTTTGGGATACGATTATCCGGGAATCCTTACCCGATTGTTATGCCGACCTGGGCTATAAAACCGTTTCAACCAACCCCTGCGGTGAGATACCCTTGTGTCCCTACGATTCCTGCCGTTTACTGGCTGTTAACCTGTTTAGTTACGTAGATCGTCCTTTTACCGAAAAAGCTGCTTTTAATTGGGAACTATTCAAAAAACATATCCACGCGGCGCAGCGCATCATGGATGATATCATTGACCTCGAACTGGAAAAAATCGACACGATCCTCGAAAAGATCACCGCGGACCCGGAGGATACGGAATTAAAACGTACGGAAACAAACCTGTGGCTAAATATCCGTACCAAAGCTCGCGACGGCAGAAGGACAGGTATCGGCATTACCGCCGAAGGTGATATGCTGGCTGCGATGGGCTTGCGCTATGGGAGTGACAAAGGATCAGCGTTTGCCGTACAGATACATAAGACCATTACTATTGAAGCTTACCGGGCGTCTATAACAACAGCAAAAGAAAGAGGTGCTTTTACCCTATTTGATGCCGACCGTGAAAAAAACAACCCTTTCATACTTCGTTTGAAAGATGCAGATCCACAGCTTTATGATGAAATGTTGGCGCATGGCAGGCGAAATATTGCATTGCTCACCATTGCCCCTACTGGTACGACAAGCCTGATGTCGCAAACCAGTTCAGGTATCGAGCCTGTATTTATGCCCGTTTACAAACGCAGAAGAAAAGTTAACCCAAGTGATAAGGATGCACGCGTTGATTTTGTGGATGAGGTAGGCGACTCATGGGAAGAATATGTTGTTTTTCATCATCGCTTTAAACAGTGGATGACCGTGAACGGCCATGATCTTAACAAGAATTATTCGCAGCAGGAACTGGATGAATTAGTGGTGCTGTCGCCTTATCACAAAGCTACTGCCAATGATGTTGATTACCTGAAGAAAGTAGAGATGCAGGGACAGATCCAGCAATGGGTCGATCACTCGATAAGTGTTACGATTAATATGCCTGCGGATGTCACAGAAGAGATAGTGGGGCAACTTTATATGGCAGCCTGGAAAGCAGGCTGTAAAGGCATCACGGTATATCGTGACGGTTCACGTTCGGGTGTCCTTATCGCCAATACGAAGGATAAAACAGAAAATGCTGCGGAAGAAGAAAAAGCATTTCCGGTTGACAGGCCGCCGGTACTGGATGCGGAGATCGTCCGATTCCAAAACAACAAGGACAAATGGATCGCATTCATTGGGTTAATTGACAGTAAACCCTACGAAATCTTTACAGGCCTCTCCGATGATGAAGATGGTATTCTCATCCCGCGGTGGGTGAATGACGGTCTGATCATCAAGAACAAAGACGGCGATGGCATTTCCCGCTATGATTTTCAGTACCAGAACCGATACGGCCACAAAACTACAATCGAAGGGCTTTCCTACAAGTTCAACCCGGAATACTGGAACTATGCCAAACTGATTTCCGGCACCTTGCGCCATGGCATGCCGATCGAAAAGGTAGTAGACCTGGTAGGTAGCCTACAGCTTGACGAAGCGATCAATACCTGGAAAAACGGCGTTGCTCGTGCCTTGAAAAAATATATACCTGATGGCACCGAAGCAAAGAAACAGCAATGTCAAAACTGCAACTCAACCAACCTGCAATACCAAGAAGGGTGTCTGACCTGTAAAGATTGCGGATCTTCTAAATGCGGGTGATTTCTAAAATAAATTTTATTGTGATCTGGAATATTACTTAAAAGTGACGCGCGTCACTTTTTTATTAAATAATAAAAGATAAATTTGTCTTTTATTATTTAACACTTAAAAAAATGGAAGTATTAGACATTTTAGACGTAACCGTGATCGAACCGCGGTTTAAACATCCTACGATCTTTGACAAGTTCGATTCCCTATTGGCCGGCGAGGCATTTATTATTCACAACGACCATGACCCTAAACCGTTATACTATCAGCTTTTAGCTGAAAGAGGACAGGTATTTAATTGGGATTATCTGGAAAATGGCCCGCAAGTATGGCAGGTTAAGATTGCCAAAAAGACCGAGGCGGAAAACACTGAAACAATCGGTGAGATCGTGGCTAAGGACTATCGTAAGGCGCAGGTTTTTAAAAACATGGGCATTGACTTTTGTTGCGGCGGTAAAAAGACGATAGCGGAAGTTTGCGAGAAAAAGGGTATAGACCCGGCAGAAGTAGAACGCCAACTGGCTACCGTTGAAGGTGAAGCCGCCACCAATAGCGAGAATGATTTTCAAAACTGGGACCTTGGCTTCCTGAGTGACTACATTATTAATACCCACCACCGTTACGTACGTGAGAATACCCAGTTTATCCTGGAAATCGCACAAAAAGTAGCCCGCGTACATGGAGAAAGACACCCTGAACTTATCAAAGTGGCTCAAATATTCGAACGGATCGGGAACGACCTGACCCTGCACATGGTCAAAGAGGAAAAACTATTATTTCCTTTCATTAAAGAGCTTGCGCAGGTTTACAATTCCGGGGCTTTACTACCTTCAGCAAACTTCGGAAAGATCTCAGAACCGATACAAGTAATGGATTCCGAACATGAGCAGGTAGGCGGGGATTTTGAAACCATACGGAAGATAACAGCTAACTACCAGTTGCCGGCGGATGCTTGTAGCTCCTATACCATCCTATTCAAAAAGCTGGAAGAATATGAAAACGACCTTCACCGTCATGTACACCTCGAAAGTAATATCCTGTTTCCGAAAGCTATTCAATTAGAAAAGGAATTATCTTAAAGGATAAATATATATTTTAGGTTTGTAAATCAATTCCAGGAAAATGATACTATCCAAATCGTGTGAATATGCTATCCGGGCCACCGTCTACGTTGCTTTAAAAAGCAGAAAGAATGAAAAGGTCGGCATTATAGAGGTAGCAGAAGCGATCGGTTCGCCCATGCATTTTACCGGGAAGATACTGCAAACCCTGGTTCGTAAAAAGATACTTTCATCGGCCAAAGGGCCGACCGGTGGCTTTTATCTTGAAAACGGGCATTTGCTCTTCCTGATCGACATTGTCAGGGCGATCGATGGCAACGGTCTATTCTCAGCTTGTGTACTCGGATTAGAACGCTGCTCGGAAACGCAGCCATGCCCGATGCATGAGCAGGTCAAACCCATCAGGGAACTTTTATTGAACGAATTTAGTAAAAAACCGGTGGCCGAACTGGTATCAGGATTCGGTGCGAACGGGTATTTTTTAAAATAAAAAATTTGTATTAATAAAAGACTTTGACATCTTTTATTAATACGATATAAATCTTAAAATAAGTAATTAATAGAGTAGATTTGGTTATTAAATGTGATTTAAATCATATTTATTACTGAGAGCGGTCACCTGGCTGGCCCGGAATTAGCCATAATTTTAACTCAACTAAAAAATCAACAAGATGAAAAATCCAAAAACCTTAATTATTGCCGGTTTGCTTGCGGGAATGACCCTTTTGTTTGCCTGCGGACAGTCCAACGGCGGATCAGAGACGGAGTCAACTTCAGCGGAGCCGGCAGCAGCTGCCGCGACCGCGGATATTGATCCGGAAGCAAAAAGTGACAGTAAAGGTATCGGCAAATTCAAGGACATTAAACTTGAAGCGATAGATCCGGCAATGGCCGATAAGGGCAAGGCTATTTTTAATGCGAAATGCTCCGCATGCCATAAGGTAACAGAACAGAAGATAGTAGGTCCGGGATTGAAGGATGTCACCAAAAGACGTACCCCTGAATGGATCATGAACCAGATCACCAATCCGGTTGAAATGACACAGAAAGATCCGATTGCCAAAGCATTGCTCGAAAAGCACCTTACGCAAATGACTTTCCAGAACGTAACGGATGATGAAACGCGCCAGCTACTGGAATACCTTAGACAAAATGATAGTAAATAACCTTAACTCTCAAAGATCATGAAATTTTCATATCATAAATTACTGGTACCGGCACTAGCATTGTTAGCTGGCAGTACCATTTATAGCTGTAAACCGGGTAAGGTAAATTCTTCACTGGATGAAGATGCTGCAAAAAAGGTATATGTAGCCCCGGGCAAATACGATGAGGTATACGCTTTCTTATCAGGCGGATTTAGCGGCCAGGTAGCTGCCTACGGTATTCCGTCTGGCCGCTTGTTAAAAGTAATCCCGGTATTTTCTCAAAATCCTGAAAACGGCTATGGTTATTCGGAAGAAACTAAACCGATGCTGAATACTTCACACGGTTTCGTACCATGGGATGACTCTCACCATCCTGAACTTTCAAAAACAAACGGTGAAGATGACGGCAGATGGCTATTTATTAACGGGAACAATACTCCGCGTATAGCAAGGATTAACCTGGCTACTTTTAAAACTGTAGAAATACTCGAATTGCCAAATATTGGTGGTAATCATGCCTCGCCGTTTTGTACAGAAAATACAGAATATGTAGTAGGTAACACCCGCTTTAGCGAGCCGCTTGATAACAGTAACGGTGATGTACCCATTGATAGCTACAAGAAAAATTTCAAGGGAGCCGTATCTTTTGTTAAGGTTGATAAGGACAAGGGAGACATGAACCTTGCATTCCAACTGATTGTACCACCGTTTAATTATGACCTCGCGCATGCCGGCAAAGGCCCCTCACATGATTGGATATTTTTTACTTGTTATAATACAGAACAAGCGAACACCCTATTAGAGGTAAATGCGAGTCAGCGAGATAAAGATTTTATAATGGCGGTTAACTGGAAAAAGGCGGAAGAATTAATAGCTGCCGGAAAAGGCACTAAAATAACTGCCAAATATGCGCACAATGTTTATAACGAAAATTCGCATACCGCTACGTCAGTTATGGAAACAGGGACGCAAACATTGGATGTTACCAAATTTCCCGGCCTGGTTTATTACATGCCTTGCCCGAAATCTCCGCATGGCGTTGACGTAACCCCTGATGGAGAATACATGGCGGCCAGCGGTAAACTTGCAGCTGTGATTCCTGTTTTTTCCTTCAAAAAAATGCTTGCTGCAATAGACAAAAAGCATTATGATGGAATGATCGACGGTGTATTGCCTGTGTTAAAGTATGAGGATGTTCTCCATGGTGAAGTTAAAAAACCCGGTCTGGGGCCCTTACATACTGAATTTGATGGCAAGGGCTATGCTTATACCACCATGTTCGTATCATCCGAAGTAGTGAAATGGAAGATAGATAATCTTGAAGTTATTGATAGGATTCCTTCTTATTATTCTCCCGGCCACTTATCAATTGTTGGTGGGGATTCAAAAAAACCGTTTGGCAAGTACTTGCTTGCACTGAACAAAATTACAAAGGACAGATATCTGCCAACCGGACCTGAATTGGCACAGTCATGCCAGCTGATAGATATCACAGGAAATAAAATGAAGCTTTTGCTTGATTTTCCAACTATTGGCGAACCACATTACGCACAAATGATCCCGGCGGAAAAGATCCTTAAAAACCAGGTAAAATTCTTCAAACTGGAGGAGAATAAAAATGCGTATGTAACTAAATCCGAAAAAGATACAAAAGTAGTAAGAAAAGGCAACCGCGTTGATGTCTATATGACGGCTATACGTTCGCATTTGGCACCCGATAATATTGAAGGCATCAAAATTGGTGATGAAGTTTATGTACATATAACTAACCTGGAGCAGGATTGGGACGTACCGCACGGTTTTGCGATCAAAGGGGCAAGTAATGCAGAATTACTGATTATGCCTGGTGAAACCTCCACCCTAAAATGGATTCCTGGTATGGTCGGAATTATTCCTTTTTATTGTACTGACTTCTGTTCAGCGCTTCATCAGGAGATGCAGGGCTATTTCAGGGTATCACCTGCGGGTTCCAATGTACCCATTAAATTTTCTATCGGTGAGAACCCGGTAACACAATAATTATGACTTCAGCGTATAGTGTCTGACAACACTATACGCTTAGGTTAATTCCTCAATCATGAAAACGCACACAAGAGTATTGATCGCCGTCAGCTGTTTACTGATGTTGAGCGCTTATTTTCTTCCCTTATGGCATGTTTTATTAGATGCTCCGCAATATCCGGAAGGTCTTGAAATGAAAATTTGGCTGAACGGACTATCGGGAAGCATCTCCCAGATCAACGGCCTGAACCATTACATTGGGATGAAATTTATTTCGGTGGACGATTTCAAAGAATTTAAGATCCTCCCGTATGTTTTCGGCGCACTGACGCTGATCGGCATTACCGCTGGCATCATCAAAAACCGAGGGCTTTTATGGACATGGTTCATTGGTTTGTGTCTGTTCGCCATCGTTGGCTTCGGGGATTTTTATATGTGGGAATATAGCTACGGTCACAATTTAAATCCTCATGCTGCTATCAAAGTAGAGGGGATGAACTACCAGCCACCACTTTTTGGTTACAAACAATTGCTCAACTTTACTGCCGGATCCTTACCCGATACCGGGGGGATCTTAGTAGGGGTAGGCGGTTTACTTGCAGCAGCCGCATTGTTTTATAAACCGCGTCTATCGCCAAAAAGGTCCAAATGAAAAGACTGCAAATAATCTTCCTTCTGCTGTGCTGTCTTTTGACCGCCTGCAGCCATGCCCCCGAACCAATTCAATATGGTAAAGATGCCTGCGCACATTGCAAAATGACGATCATGGATAAACGATTTTCCGCCGAGTTGATCACCGTAAAGGGAAAAGTATTCAAATTCGATGCGACTGAATGTATGTCCAGTTTTTTAAAGGAAAACTCCGCCATTACTAACAATGCGAAGAGCGTTTTTTTAGTCAGCGACTTTACCCGTCCCGGACAATTCACGGACGCCCGCAAATGTTTTTTTCTCTGGGATAGTTCAATAGCTTCGCCTATGGGCGGTAACCTGGCGGCTTTTTTCTCCAGGCCAGCAGCGGAAGCCGAAAAAAAGGATAAGTCGGCCGACATTTATACCTGGTCACAGCTGTTAAAAAAAAGTAAATAATGAGATTGTTTGCCGCTAAAATAGGTTTGATGCTGCTGATATCTATACCGGCACTGGCGCGAACGATCATCGTGGCTCCCCAAACTAAGGTCGCTTCATTAAAACAAGCGGTAGGGCTTGCACAAAACGGTGACACGATACTGGTAAAAAAAGGTCTCTATGTGTGCATGAACACCCTGATTGATAAAGAAGTGACCATTTTAGGCCAGGACCACCCCATCCTTGATGCCCTTTTCCAGGAAGAGGTAGTGACGATCAGTTCCAGCCATGTTAAACTGGACGGGTTTATCATCAAAAATTCTAAAACAGGTTCCATGCGTGACTTTGCCGGTATCCGGCTGAGTAATGTAGAATTTGTAACCATCAGTAACAATACGCTTATTAATAATTTTTTTGGGATTTATTTGTCCAACTGTAAATATATCCAGGTATTGCATAACCGCATTACCGGTTCCAATAACATCGAAAACTCCGGAAACGGTATTCATTTGTGGAAATGTAAAGAAGTGCTGATCCGAAGCAATTATGTTACACGGCATCGGGATGGTATATATTTTGAATTTGCCAAAAAATGTATGATAGAAGATAACTTCAGTGAAAAAAATATCCGATACGGCCTACATTTTATGTTCTCTGATGATGATACCTATCGCCATAACACCTTTAAAAACAATGGATCCGGCGTCTCCGTAATGTACACCCGGCGCATTGTTATGCTGAATAATACATTTATCCAAAACTGGGGAAGCTCAATCTATGGCGTACTTTTGAAAGAAATTACCGATGCCAGGATCGAAGGCAACCATTTTATCCGGAACACCACCGGGATCTATATGGAAAACTCGGATCGTATCACTGTCACGCACAATGACTTTGTTTCCAATGGCTGGGCCATGCGCATATTGGCCAGCTGTAATAAAAACTATTTTACACAAAATAACTACAAGGGGAACTCTTTTGATGTGACCACTAACGGCACGTTGAAGGAAATCTTTTTCAATGACAACTATTGGGACAAATATGAAGGGTATGACCTGAATAAAGACGGCACAGGCGATATTCCCTATCGCCCGATAAGCTTATACGCGCAGATCATTGAACAGAACCCGCAAAGCGTGATGCTGATGCGCAGCTTCATCGTCAACCTGATCGATAAGGTAGAACGCGCCATTCCTTCTATAACCCCCGAATCTGTTAAAGACGAAAAACCAAGAATGAAACCATGGAAAAGATAATCGCAGTAAAGGGCCTCAAAAAGTCATTTGGCCGGTTAGACGTGCTCAAAAATGTGAGCTGCGATTTTGATGGCGGCGGCGTGGTATCTGTCCTCGGGCCAAACGCCTCAGGGAAAACAACCCTGATTAAATCCATCCTCGGGATGGTTATCCCCGATGGCGGCGAAATATTGTTTAAAGGCAGTTCCATCCTGAACACCTTCGATTATAAAAGGCAAATCGGGTATATGCCTCAAATAGGGCATTACCCCGATAATATGAAGATCGGCCAGCTATTTAAGATGGTGGCGGATATCCGGCAGCAGGAAGCTTTGGACACCGATTTACTGAAGGCCTATCAGTTGGAAAATATGTATCAAAAAACTATGCGCACGTTGTCTGGTGGAACACTGCAAAAAGTAAGTGCAGCCTTGGCGTTTATGTTTAACCCCGATGTATTGATCTTGGATGAACCCTCTGCGGGCCTTGACCCGCTTGCTGCCGAGGCGCTGAAGGAAAAAATACTGGAGCAAAAGTCAAGGGGTAAGCTAATCCTGGTAACCTCGCATATTTTGAGCGAAGCGGACGAGATATCCGATCATATCATGTACCTTTTTGAGGGACAGATCAAATTTTATAAAACCTTAACTGACCTGAAACAGGAAACCGGCGAACAAAAATTAAGCAGGGCATTAACGCAAATATTAAGCTTACCATTATGTTAAAGATCGCGAAATATATCATCCTCGATATCGTACGCAGCAAAGTATTGCTGGCTTACACGGTGCTGTTATTAGCGATCAGCCTTACCATCTTTCTATCCGATGCGGACGTAACCAAGGGGCTGGTGAGCATCACAACGGTTATCCTGATCATTGTTCCGCTGGTAAGTATTGTTTATGCCACTACTTACTATTTCAATGCTGCTGAATTTACCGAGATGCTGGTATCTCAGCCCATTAGCAGGCGCAATATTTTGCTGGGTAAATTTATCGGTATCAGCAGTTCCATCCTGCTTGCTTTTATTATCGGCGTATGTTTGCCGATTTGCCTTTTTGCTTTTTCTGCCACCGGCATCACCTTAATGGTATCCGGATGCTTGCTCACCCTTAGCTTTGTTTCCCTGGCTTTCCTGACCTCAACAATTACCCGTGATAAGGCCAAAGGAATAGGCCTGGCCTTAATGCTATGGTTTTATTTTTCGATCATATTCGATGGCCTGGTTTTACTATTCCTGTACACCTTCGCTGATTATCCGCTTGAAAAAGCGATGATCGTTTTGACTGCACTTAATCCTATCGATCTTGCCCGGATATTGATCCTGCTCCAACTCGATATTTCTGCTTTAATGGGCTATACCGGGGCATTATACCAGCAGTTTTTTGGGAGCGGGGCCGGGATCGTATTTTCGCTGTTGATGCAGTCGGTTTGGATTATTGTTCCCTTATTTTTTGCGCTGAGAATTTTTAAAAAGAAAGACCTATAATGAAACAACTTACAATAATCCTCCTGTTATCTGCCACTTTTTTTATGGGCAATGCCCAGGGCTTACATCAACAGGTACCAGCTTCAGAAAAACTGGTACTGAATAACGGTGCAAAATGGAAGGTGGACAAGCCGACCAGTAACAATGTTACCAACCTTCAGCGGGTGATTAGCACGGCTGCTGGCAAAACTGCCAAATCGTTACCTGATTATCGAAAAACAGGAATAACATTGCAACAAGGAATAGCCAAAATGATCCGTGAATGCCGGATGAAAGGGTCAGATCACCAGGCCTTACACAAATGGCTTGAGCCTTTGATGGAACAGGTTTCTAAGCTTAACCGGGCATCCGACGCGACAGTAGCGGCACGATCATTTGATACAATCATAGCCCAATTGAATCTTTTTAATCAATATTTTCAGGAATAAACATGTTAAAACAGTTAACAGCATGACTTGATCTTCTCGGTGTTAACCGTTATTACCCCCGGCTGTTTGTTTATGCAGGTCTTAAATTAAAAAGCTTAATTGCCGCTAAGCTTACCCGTTTTCAAAGCGGCCTGATTTTTCATCAATTCTGATCCGGTAAACGATGAGTTTAACAGAAGTACCGACGTCACTTTCTTTTTCTGTGATGCCGTGTGAGGGATGTCCACTGGGACTGCTAACCAGTGGCATGACCCGGTGAATAATACCCTGCATGGCTTGCTGCTTTTCTTCGATATCCGTAATTTCTTCATACGTACCATTAATAATGACGCTTTGCCAGCGAAACACGTTTGGATATTGTCCACCTCGAAACAGACGTTTGAATTTTCGCGCATCATCCTGATCTTTTTTCCTTCCGCAGAATGTCCGTAGATAAAGCCCTTTCGATAGACATAGTTGACCGGAACTATATAGATTTCGCCTTGTGACTGACAGCCAATCCTTCCGGTGACCTGTTCTTTTAATAAATTTTCAATCTCTGATTCATTTAGTTGACCTAACATTGCATTCGAGCTTAATAATTTAAAAATATTTTCAGTAATCGTTCCTGTTAGGGAGCGCCAATAGTTTCATAACTCAATGCTCCGTTTACTATTCTTGCAGGCGCTGTGTAAGGGTGTTCTTCATCTTTTCCAATACCCATTATGTGCATTACTTCCCAACCGCGAACCTTTAAATAGTCGGAAACCATGGAACGGTGACAACGCCACCATACAGCTTCTGAACACATATATGCCGTACGTTGTTTTAATGCATTTCTTTCAAGTTCTATTATTCCTTCTTTAAAAACATCGGTTTCCATATAATCAGCATATCCCCGAAAAGCCATGTGCTTCCATCCCGTATTTTTCGAATCGGGTTTTACTTTTCTTCTTCCGCCAAGATTTTTTAAATAAACGTATTTGACGTTGTGTTGAGGTAAAGAAATCTCCAGTGCTTCTTTATTGTATTGCGGAAATTTACGAGAACCGGGAAAACTCCTTATATCCGCAACTAATTCAATATGGAATGAATTAAGCATAGCAATAAACTCCGCTAAAGAACGGGTGGAATGTCCAATGGTCCAGATCGTATTATTTTCTTCTTTCATCATATTTTTGTATGGACTTTTCCCATATTTAGACGACAATCAGAATGTGGCAGAAGTTTATTATATGGATTTAATTTTCATCTGTTATCTGAAAAATCATTCCATCCATTTCTTTATTAATTCGCAACTGGCAAGAAAGTCGGCTGTGTACATCGGCATGAGGAAGGGTATCCAACATATCCAATTCCTGGTCATTAGGCGGAGGAAGGTTCTCCGCTCCTTTGAGCACTTGTACCTGGCAAGTTGCGCAAAGCGCTATTCCTCCGCAGGTAGCCAGGATATCATATTCAGCGGCCTTTAAAACTTCCATCAGGCTTAAGTTCATATCGGTAGGGACTTCCAAAGCAGTTTGCTTCCCGTTTCTATCTTCAATAGTTATTTTAATCATCATTAAAAAGTAGGCACGCCATAAACAGTGGTGTATTTAAAACTTAATTTTTTATCAGGATAAACATATTTAAAGGCACTTTGCGCCATCAGGGCAGCTTCATGAAAACCACATAAAATCAATTTTAATTTACCTGGATAGGTATTGATATCGCCAATTGCATAAATGCGCGATATATTTGTTGAAAAATCTACCGTGTTTACTTCAATTGCCGATCTGTCAATCATCAGTCCCCATTCAGCAATCGGCCCAAGTTTCGGGCTTAAGCCGAATAGCGGGATAAAATGATGCGCAGGTAAGGTTGTAATTACATTATCCCGTGCTGAAATGGAAACCGACTGTAAATGTTCTTTTCCATCTAGAGCCATGACGTTAGATTGAAGTATTAAATCAATTTTTCCTGCTTTTGCCAATTCAAAAACCTTTTCCACAGAGTGTGGCACTCCACGGAAAGTATCACCACGATGAACCAGAGTTACCTTAGCTGCCGTGTTTGCTAAAAAAATCGTCCAGTCGAGTGCTGAATCGCCTCCGCCAGCTAAAACTATTTCCCTGTCACGAAATAGTTCAGGATCTTTTATCATATAAGCTACGCCCTTTCCTTCAAATTCAATCAGACGGTCAATATCCGGCTTACGCGGTTCAAAGCAACCCAACCCACCAGCAATTACTAATACCTGGCAATGAATCTCAGTGTGATTGTTGGTTCTGATGACAAGGGAACCATCGGGATTCTGGGTTACTGTTTCCACACGTTCACCTAAAGAGAAGCCAGGATGAAACGGTTTAATTTGCTCCATTAACTTATCGACCAGTTCCTGTGCTTTAATTTCCGGATACCCTGGAATATCATAAATTGGTTTATGAGGATAGATTTCTGATAATTGTCCGCCCACCTGCGTCAGCACATCCACTACATGACAGCGCATTTTTAATAAGCCCGCTTCAAAAACGGCAAATAAACCAACTGGCCCGGCCCCAACAATGCAAATGTCTGTCGTGATCATATTATCCTTGTATTAAAAAGCAAATACTGTCTTCTTGCGCTTCAACTGAATGCGGTACATTAATAGGAATATCTATTTCATCAAATTTGTTCAGGTTAAGGGCAACATTTCCTTTTCGATAAACGACACTTCCATCTACAATAACCAATTTGCTTGTTATGTTTGTTTGATGTTCTTTTAAAATCATTCCCTTTTTGAAGCCTAATACAAGTACCTTGAAATGTTCGCCGCGCTGTAAAACTTTGATAACCGGGGAGGTTGAATTTTCTAATTGTTGTAAAACTTTCTGAATAATCATCTTTTTGTTTTTTATGTAACTTTAACAAACGGAAGCCGGGTTAGGGTAATTGTCGGTTTGATCCTCATCAACATTATCCAAACATTGAAAGTCTTTTTCAATTAAAAGGGAAAGCTTATTGTGAATGCCATCAAACCCGACCTTCTCCGGTGCTTTCCATTCTGTCGCCATTTGTTCCGGCATATATAATGTTATGGTGTTTTGCTCAAAACTTGCGCTAAGTGCAGACCCGCTATACTTTTTTAAAGCGTAAACCAATTTCTGCGTACCAAAATCAACAGTTTCCTCCAAATAGCTTGTTTTTATAAACTGCTCTACGTCTGTTTTGCTCATTCTGTATCGAATTGAGTTGCCTTTTATCCTTATTTTCATAATTTCTTGTCGTTAAGCCGCATTATTTGCCGTTTTTTTGTCAACAATAACCAATTTGCTTGTTATGTTTGTTTGATGTTCATTTTAGATTACATGCTTGCCGCGCTGCAATATTTTAACAACTGCGAAGGTTGAATTTTTTCTAATTTCGGTAGAACATCTTGTATAATCATTTTGTTATTTTTTAGAGTAAAACCTCCACTTTTAATCCATCGAGATGTCTGTCAACCAATATTTGGCAGGATAAGCGAACCTTTTTATCTGTATGGCCTGCCCGAAGCAGCGTTATGTCTTCATTACGTTCATAATAAGATAACCCGCCGCAACTGCTGATAATTTCAACAAGGCAGGTTCCGCATTTGCCCATACCCAAACATTCTCCAAAACCCTCCGTGTATATTTTGTCATAGATAAGCATCATCAGGCTTCTGTACTCATTTGTATAAGTTTGAATCTCATAACTTTCTCCACCATAAAAAATAAAAATGACTATATCTTTAACTGGAGCACTCACCATATCAATCTGCTTTATCGTTCTTATCAATCCAAAATTCATCCGGATATTTTTCTTTAAAAGGTTCCTGATTTTGCCTCGCTAAAACCTCACCAATATTTGATAAAACCGTTAAGGGTAGCACTGTTTCTAAGTGAGGAAATAGTATTCTTTCCTCAAAACGGATATGTTTGATTAATTGTTCTGCGAATATGCTGTATTCTCCTGCTGCTTCATTTTCATAATGATTTAAACCGTTCAGCCGGTTCTCCAATATCCGGTGTTCCACTCCAGCCTGCTGACATAACGGATCATCGATAAACAACAAGGTTTCCTCCTCCTGGAAATGTTCTTTCAAATGATGCTCCCAAAAAAAATTAATATATTTTTTTATCCGGTAGAGTTCTACATTTCTCTTTAATCCTTCTTTGATCTTCCAGCAAAAGAGTAATCCAGCATGGTGGTCTTTGGAAAGCGTTAAAAGATGCTTACTGCGCTTGATCGGTTGAGCTGTCATTTGCTTTTTATTAAGTCTGTTTATTGCACGGCGTAATTAATCTCTGCATCCTTGGCCAGAATGATATAGGCCTTAAAATCTGATATAACTTTTAATAGATGTGGTTCAAATGCAGGGATAGTCTGATATGCACCCGATGCTAATTCATACGTATCGCCTTTGTATACCAGTAAGGCTTCGCCCGTTTCCACAATCAAAAAGGCATCTGAGGTGGCACTATGCCGGGGCATATTCATACCGGCTGGAAACTCAATTTTTACTACCTTATAATGTTCGTTTTTTTCAATCTCTTGCATGGCTGTAAGTATTAAATAAGTGGCAGATTAATATAGAGTACTGTGCCTGATACTGCTATTTCTTTGTTTATATAACATTTCCTACCATTAAACAATTATTTTATCGCTGTTCTCGGCCATATTTCGCAGTCGGCTTAAAGACATATTCGACACAATACAGTGCAATCCATCGCTTCACGGATCTCTTTCTGCTTAACTATACAAAGATATGCAATAATAAATAATAAAAGAGTTTTATATCTTTTATTGCATTGATGTTATATTTAGTTGCTTTTAAATGATTGCCATAGGCTTTCGATTTAACGGAATGCACGTAAATTGAAAGGATAATATCTAAATTGCTTTTATAGTTCGTTCTTAAATGAGGCACCAGCACAAAACGCCGCATTAGTTTTAACAGGTAAAGCAGAAAACACCTCCTTTAACGGAGTTAATCCTCCCGCCGAAGATCCGATTGCTACTATAAAAAATCACAAGTCATTTAACCAGTGAATTTTAACCCTAATTTATTTAAAATAGCCAATAATTTATTATGGTTCTAACGTTACCGGTACTTGTTAAGAAATCTATAAATATCACATGAGTGCGGTTAAAAGGCTTTTTCAGTACTTAAAAGTCCTTTTAATCCGGAATAGGTCAATCAAGCTAATTACCAAAGAGGATTTTTTTGAAAAGTTAAAAAAAGAACTTGAAAACGATTCGCTTTTGGATTGACGTTATTTAACAAATATCCACGCATCTACAAAATGTCTTAAAAGCACCCCCTGTTTTCACCAAAGTTCATCAACAACAAGAAAACAAGGGGTGTTCTTCCGGGCTCCGGCTTTGCCGGAGCCCCCGGGCAATTTTCAAAACAAAGGAGATTGCTCCCCTTTGCAATAGGTTTAAAGAAAAATAATTTATGAAACTGCGTTAATGTTAATTACTTGTTCGTTATTATCTATTACGCTCTTTAGCATATTTGTAGCAAGGCTAATTTCAAAATCATCCACTTTAGTGACATTCAAGTTTAAAACATTAATCTCATCAAGCTGTTTAAGGCATTTTGATATAATTTTCAAAACCTTAAATATACGTATTTGCTGCTTAATTCTAATTAAATAATGGAATTGTTGTCAAACCGGAAGAGAATAATACAAATAATAGTGAATCAAATGGGCAGGCGATATCTATGTAATAATGCTAAAGTTTAATAAGCGTTCCCAGGAATTTGATTAAAATATTTTATTAAACAATTCCGTTAAATCCTTCTTTACAAGCCCATAGGGCGGAAGTATAGCAGGGTTAATTTGGTGCCCCAAACTATTTGCCCAGGCGGCTTTAATCTTACGGTCAATTTCGTCATTGATCAACTGTTCCATTCCCGTAAATTCAAGGTTTTTGAATTTCATTTTTTCATGAAAGGCGTTAACAACAACCGGCCAGTCCCAATCTGGCATATTATGGGACAAGTACCATATATCATAATAATCCCTGGGCGCTGTATAGGATCGTTGTATCAACGCCCGCAACTTCTCAGCCATGACTTCTTGTAAGTTGTAACAAGGTATCCCATCGGTTGCATTGGTTAGCTTGTCTGAATAGTCATGTGTAACAGGTCGCTCTATTACCGGGAACAGTAATTTTTCATATTGTATCATCTCGATTTTAATGCTGGTCGTCCATCGTTCCGGTGGCGGTACGGCCTGATCTTTAGAATGATCCGCTCCCCAAAACTTGACTATTGCCGCATAGCCCGTGGGGGTGTTCTTATGCCGTAGTTGGGTAAGCTGTTCAATATATAAGGGTAATTCCGTCCGTTCGGTAACTAATGTTGTGATCTCCGTCAGTAATGCCTTATCCAGTATGAAATCAGGACTGGTTACTGTAAAATCAAGATCCTCAGAAAACCGGTAATCATTGATGTAACACTTTCTCAAACAGGTTCCGCCTTTAAACACGATACTGTTTCTGCACCGATGTATGGAAAAAATGGCGTCTATAAAATGGCCTAATACCCAATCCTTATCAATGGTACTCCTGGAAACCAGGTGTTCTTTGGCTTTATTATCTATTTCTCTTTTTAGTATCACACTAATATTCCTTTTGGGCGATGCCCTCCAATTGTTGTCTGCTGATATTTAATCTTAATCTCCAGGCTGATACAAAGTCGCCTGTTTCGCTACCTAAAGGATCAACCAGGCTGTACTTTTCATTGACCTGCGTTTGGGCATAATCCACGAATGCACTAAGTGACTTCTTTTCAAAAAATCCAGCCAGAAAGCCGATACGCTTTGTTACCGCAATGTTTGCTGCTGCTCTGCAATAGGCGATCATTTTGTCGGCCTTTAAATCAGCCTGTACGAATGCCCGTAAAAGTTCAGCATAGCCACCGGAGTACTGTGGCTGGTCAAAACAATCAATGATCGTCTTTTCTACATCGGTTATGGGATACTTAAAATTTCCTTGTCCGTTCCACATAATTCCAATACGCTTTGTGGGAATAATCTTCACAAACTTATAGGAGGTGCCAAAAATAACTTTGTCCTCCTTTTCCTGGGTCGTCTGTATAAAGACGGTATTGGAAAACTGTTCCGTCAATCCATGTTGATTTAATGCCGACCAGTAGGCGACAGCGCTATTCGCTACTACAAATGTCCCGATCACGTTTTCATCAGTAAAATTCGGGCGGCAAAACTTACCGCGCTCAATCCTGGCCAGTAGCCCCTTGTGAACGAGATTTTCAAGCACTTCATTCAGGTTATCAAATTGTTGCTCAATTTGCTTTTCAATTTCATCAAACCTGAATAGCTGAATTTCATATTCATCCAGCAACTTCAGAAATGTCACCTGGGTTTCTGTTAAATTCTTCGATATATATACGCTGGTTGCCATTCTACCTCTTGTTCGGAGATAAGACCTAAAAATTGGGTCTTATCCTTGTTGTAAAGGTAATAACTATTTATCACAATTAAAAATTGAATAAATCATGTCTCCTATTGATGCTGTAAAGCTTAACTTTGCATTATCACAAAATATAAAAATAACCTCATAATTAGTACAAGGCTTGCACGATTATATCCGTATAGGTGAGCACTGAATTGTGTTAATTTTAACTATCGCAATTTCAGATATTTCATTAACATCAATTGTTTTTTGTGTACGGTAAGCAAGTCGATATTATCATTGATAAAATAATAGAGGCTACAAAAAAGGTTAGCCCAGCCCCCGTGGCCATTTCGACAATTCCGCTGTTTGACTTCATTGAAGCAACTAAAATGCCGATTACTAAAACATCCAACATTGCCCATTTGCTTAATAATGACACTATGAAATTTTTCTTTCCATTGGTCCTTGACATAAAAATATCGCACGACATTGCAATCATCTTTAATATTGGAATAAAAAAAGTGAAACAAAGCATAATCCAGTAAAGCTGTACTTCACCTTCAAGTTTTAAGTTTTAAGTTTTGCAATATCTGCAATAGCGAAAGATGTTCTTTAATTATCCAAAATTTAGTTGTTTGCAATAGTGGTATATTAATGCCTATCGCAAAGCAATAGACTAATAACGAGTGTGATCCTTCAAATGGTGGATCCGCTATGCCGACATTCTAAAGAATCCACGTAAAACTTTGGGTATTGAGTGACGCCGAAGATTTCAAGTCGGATTGCGGATGAATATTTAGGTTATATTTATATGGCTTTACTAAATGTGTTGACATTTTTGTGCTCCCGCCATAGCCGGGCATCAATGGCAACACAAATATTCCGGATAAAAGATCTGCCTTTTGAGGTCACGTGTATGTTTGTCCCATCTATCGTAACCAGGCCATCCGATTCCAATTCCTGCAAATGCAAAAGGGCGCTTTTGACAAAATCACTCTCCAGCCGTTCACTCTCCAGATTGGTCTTATCTTCACACATCAATTCAAGTATATTTTTTCGGATAATAGAATCCTCACTATTCAGTAAATGACCGTTTACCAAAGGTAATTTTCCTTGGCTGATTTTTTTTTCATAGACTTCGACTACTTTTTCGTTTTGTGCAAATGCGTCCCAGGAGTCGCTGATGCTTGAGACCCCGAGACCGACTATAAGTTTTGATTTCGTTGTCGTATAACCCATAAAATTACGATGCATATTCCCATTTTTGGCAGCAACAAAAAGCGTGTCACTCAATAATGCGAAGTGGTCCATTCCTATACTTTCAAATCCGGTTCCCTCCAGTAATTCCTTTCCTCTGTTATACATTGCCCATTTTTCTGAAGCTACCGGCAGATCTTCCTCGGTATAGTGTCTTTGCCCCTTACTTTTCCACGGGACGTGCGCATAAGAATAAAAGGCGATTCGATCTGGTTCAAGCGTCTTAACGAGCGAGACAGAAAGTTCTATACTTTTTATCGTTTGATGAGGAAGGCCATAAATCAAATCGACGTTTATACTATTGTAGTTGTATTTCCTTGCCCAGTCAACAACTTCCTTTGTTTTTTCAAAGGTCTGAATCCTGTTTATTGCAAACTGTACCTTAGGATCAAAATCCTGAATACCCAAACTGATCCGGTTGAAGCCAACTGTCGAAAGTTTTGCAATATGTTCTTCGGTTGTATAATTAGGATGTACTTCTACGCTGAATTCATGGTTGTCTTTTACAATAGCGTCAGCGGTAATGCCATTAATAAGTTGCACCAGGTTATCCGCACTAAAAAAAGTAGGCGTCCCACCTCCGAGGTGAATTTCTTTTATTACCGGAATCGTTGAAAATAAAGCACGATACATACCCCACTCTTTAAGGACGGCTGCAATGTAAGGGTCTTCGACGTGGTGATTTTTAGTGATCCGTTTGTTGCAGGCACAAAATGTGCACAAATTCTCACAAAATGGCAGGTGAACATACACGCACATTTCCCCATTTTCAGCTGTAAATGTGTTAACAACAGAATTCTTCCACTTTGCTTCATCTATCGTTGAAAAATCCCAATACGGAACAGTGGGGTAACTCGTGTACCTGGGCGATGGCACATCGTATTTGTGCAGTAAATCCAGAATGCTATTATTCATAGGGTATCTTTTATTAAAAAATACTTTGTACTTTATAAATCAGTCTACCCGCCATTGTGTGCTTGCATCAATTATCATGTATCTTGCCCTGTAAAGTATTTCAAGCAAATATCTCATTACTTCAGGTACAATCAAATTAAATAGCCTCAGCGAAATTTAGTGACTGTAATTTAATCTCTGCTTCAGCTAATTGCTGGTACATTTTATTAAGATATACCTCTGTCTGATCGTTAAGACGGGGAATCAGTTCTTTGTAATAGGCAATACCGTTTTGAAGTTGATTTTTAAAATTCAAAAAATATTTAGCCTTTTTATCACTTAAATCTTTAAAATGATTTTCAACATCCTTTTTAAGATAGTCTATATACAAGTTTAATTCATTGATAAACATATTCGGCCGTTCTATCCCAGAAAGCAGGTTAAATTTGCCATAAATGTGTTTTATTAGTTCGTCCAAAGAAAAGATGCCCGAAAAGTATGCAGTATTTGGTCCGGGGCAAATAGCGACTGCCTTATTCTCTTTGACTTGTAGCATATTGTTTTTTTGATATACAGAAGTGGTCAGGCCTTCACAAAGACAAGCTTTCTCAGTTATTTCGTCAAAACGAGTCTGGTAATCTGCTTCCTGGAGGTTATAGGACTTTAACTGGTCGATCTTCTTTTTTTGGTATTCGCGGGAAGCGGTACAGATTGGCATCGACGTAAACTCAGTATTAGAAACAAGATATTTTTTTTTACAGGGAGAACCCGGCCTGCCTTTTACAATGCGCTCAAGACGCAATTTCTCTGACGAAGAATTTCGAAAATTGTTAAAAGGAATCCCCAGCGGCGAAGCGTTGCTGAGATAAAACTCTTCTTTTTTTGCATTGACTAAATTCTGTAATGTTTCTTCATCTACATTTGTCGCTTCGGGAACTAACAGAAAAGGGCTCCCCCAACCTGTCGCATCCATTCCATAATAATTTAAAAGAAAACTATTTTCTTTTCCGGTACCAATTCCGCCCTGGACGCTGATCCTCATCGCAGGCTTATTAATAATTGACAATCCCTTCGCTTCAAGCCCCGACTGGTAGAGTTGAAAGAGTTCCTGAATCATCTCCTCGCGCTTTTGTTTAAATTCTTCAAGAATCGGACCTAATAAATACCCTTCAGTGGCAAAAGCATGACCTCCGCAGTTTAGTCCCGATTCAATTCTGAACTCTGACACCCAAATTCCTTTTTTCGCCAGGAATTTAGCTTGAATGAATGCCGAGCGGAAGTCGCTTACTTTTAAAATAACGTTCTTTTTGATTTTTTGATCACTATCCGGAAAAAAATCTTCAAAAGTTTCCAGATAACTGTACAGGCGGGGATTCATTCCGGCAGAAAGTATTAAAGATGTTCGCAGGTTACTTTGGGCAAAACCTCGCAAAGCAGACAAAGCATCGCTGAATTGATCACCTAAAGGACCTCCATCTTCATTTAAATTCAGCTTATCCACTTTGGACATGATATTTACATTAATAGCTCCTTTCTGCATGGCCCAGCGTAGCTCATTTTGCATTTTTTGCTTTCTTGTTTCATCCGGAACCTCCAGCATTTGATTATATGTCACTTTTAAAGAAGCTGTTTCAGGTAATAGCTCAAAATAACGGGTTATATCGCTGCCGGGTTCAAAAGGTTCCTGTTTTAAAGATGTGAACTGGCTGTCAACTATCTTTTCCATCAGATTCAGGTAAGCAGTGATCCGCCTGGCACGAAAATCGGGTTCTTTCTGATCGATCGGAATGAATGCTTCCCTATTTTTTTCAGTGTGGAATTTCCGCATTCTTTCTATCAGGATATCATCGACAACAGAAACTACTGATGAAATCCCATAGCGGGCTACTTTCAACGGTGTATCAATCGAAAATGCTAAGCCGAGTACTGGTATATGGAAGGTATGATTCATGAAGATTAAATTAAGTCGTAAAAAATATACTTTCAACGCAAAAAGGTCTTTTGTGCCTGTACGATGTCAAAGATTTTCGCCTTTTTTTGCCTCTTTAATAATAAAGGACAAAGTTATCCTTTTTTATTTAGATGAGTCACATTTTTTTACTATTTCCTAAATTCCTGGTAAATCTGACTGGCCGATGGCAATTAAATTTTACCAGGAGATTTTGAAGTACGAAGTGACGCATATCACTTACTGCGCTGATCATTGTCAATAATCAGGCTGATAACAATAGCTAATTTGCCGAAAGTTTTGAGTTTTAAAAAATGCCGAGAGTATCATTAAGGCATGGCTGATCTTAAAACAGGCAACTAAGTTAACCCATTACCCATCGGCAGATGCAAGTACAAAAAGAACCGCTGACTGAAAAAGGACAGACTGAAAGAGACGTATCCAACGTTCGTCAATTATTTCTTCAATTATTGCACAACTATCCGGATGGCGCAATAAGTATAATTGACAGAAATTACAATTTCATATTCACCGGAGGAGAATTACATAAACGCATGAATGTAGTTCCAAGCGAATTAATTGGTCATGAAATATATCCAAAATTTCCAGAAGAAGTCAGAAATGTAATCAGGAGGCAATTAAATACAGTTTTTCTGGGGAACAACATATTGGAGTTTGAGCTTCCTTATCCGATAAAAAGTAAGGTATACGTAATGGATGCTTTCCCATTGAAAGAGGAAGACGGATCTATTGTATATGCAGGCGTAATTTTTAGAAATATTTCTCATTTAAAATTGATTGAGAATGAGTTAAAACAATCGTTGGAAAAAGAAAGGGAACTTGGCGATTTGAAATCCCGGTTTCTAACCATGGCTTCCCATGAGTTCCGGACACCATTGAGCAATGTCTTGTTGTCAGCAAAGTTATTAAAAAAATATACTGCGGTTGATGCCCAGCCTAACAGGGATAAGCATATTAGCAGGATTGTGTCGTCTGTAAATTTAATTACGGACATTTTGAGCGACTTTCTGTCCGTTGAGAAAATAGAAAGCGGCGTAGTAGTTGTTAATCCGGAAAAACTGGACATAAAAGAATTTATCGGCATGATTATCAAAGAAATAAAAGCGGATCAGAAAAACGAGCAAGAAATTTTCTATCGGCATGCCGGTAAGAAATCAGTCGTACACGATCCTCTTTTGCTGAAACAAATTATTGTAAACCTTTTATCAAATGCTATCAAATTCTCTATCGGCAACTCGCCCGTGGAGGTCAGGACGGAATGGCTGAACAGCCGGTTGTCGATTTCAATAAAAGATTATGGGATCGGTATCCCGCCCGAATACCGCAAACATCTGTTTGAACGGTTTTACAGGGCTCCAAATGTAATAAATATAGGAGGCACGGGTTTAGGCCTGTATATTGTCAGCAAATATGTTGAATTAATGAATGGTACTATTCAATACACCAGTGAAGTACACAAGGGCACTCAATTTGTAATTACACTTTAGAAAGAGGAATTCAAGGTGCATGAACTGCACATTCCGAAGCAAATTCATATTCACCCCCTCTTCCATACCATGCTGTTGCCAAATCCTAAATGGCTATCCTTCATCTTTATGCTATCAAGAAAAATGGTAAATACTTCGCCTTTCATCGCCAGCGCGATCGGATGCTTTTTATGATAATCAACAGAAGCACTAAGTGCCAATGGGTGAAGGTGATGCAACACTTTTCCATGCAGCTGTATACCTTTTGTCATCAATTTGTTTAATTTATCCGGCAGCACGGTTCCCGCAATTACCGGGTTTTTAACCAATAGCGCAGAATGATATGCGTTAGGTGATGATTTGAAATACATCAATTTGTCATCCTGGTTAAATGCATAAAAACAATTGAAACAATAAGGGTTTCCCTCAGTATCTGTGCAGCAAATCGTTGCACACGTTTGTTGCTGGAAAAATCGAATGATATGCTCGTTCAGAATTTCATCATTCATAAGGTTTGCAGTGTTAATTGCTGATCTGTTATTTCTTCTATTATCTTCAATATTTCATCTGCCTGCTTTTTATCAAAATCCTGGTGCTGGCACTTGGCCACACCGAAACTGGTAAGTTCTATATGAGCGTCGGGCTCGATTGAATGATTACTCAAACAAGCTTTGGCGCAGGCCAGGGGGCAGCCATCGATAACTATAATTTTCCGTCCGGAATGCGCCGTTTGAACAAGTTTTTTGACGTTGCCGCCGACGCCTGCGATGCACGACATTTCTGCCGTTCCATTTCTATCCATTTGAACAGCAAGGTAATTTGACATTTGTGCCGCGCTGGAGCAACCGGAACAGGAATAAACAATTGGTTTCATTATTTCATTTGTATTCATAGTGCTTTATGATTAGTAAGATACCACCGGTTCTTCCTGGTTTTAGATTGGAGCTCCCACTTTAGGGTTAACTTTTTTCAATCCCCTTCTCCTGCTGATAACAAACCATGTAAGCGGAATTACACCGCCCAGGGTAAACAAAGCACCCCCGAACATTCGCAGCCAGGTAAGGTCTGAAATCCGGTACTCTCAATAAACGTATGGCTTCGCGCATACCAAAGCCCATGTTCGGTCACTGTTTTAAATTGCCAGATACCCGCCGGGAACAGATCAAGAAATACCATAAGCAGTAAACCTATATTTATAGACCAGAATGCTGTTTTGATCATGCGCGGTTTATGAAATTTCGTTTAGCCATAACATGAATTTTTGGTAAATATAATAATTAAGGACAAATTAATCCTTAATTATTATTAAATTAACTATTTTTGAAAAATAAAATTCTTGAAGTGCAAACGAAGATTAACCATGGCTTTATCATTCTAAATCCCATGTATTATTCATTGCTAATAGCAGGATGACCCGGATAAACTTTAACTAAACAGGGCCGGACACTATTCACGTGCAGGATTCATATTCTATTTGTACAATGATCAGGATCACAAAAATATTTCATTTTGAAATGGCCCATGCGCTGGACGGCTATAATGGCGCCTGCAGGAATATACACGGGCACTCTTATGAGTTACATGTGACCATTGCATCAGTCAAAGCAGAGGATGCTTATCTTCATTCTCCAGGATTTATAATTGATTTTAAGGAATTAAAAAAAATCATAAACCTGGCCATCATTGAAAAGTTTGATCATAAACTGTATTATCGCGGGCTTATCTGTCTAAATTCCCTGCTGTTATGTTACAGGAAAATATGGAAAATCTGGAAGTCGAGCCATCTGTAGAAAATTTGTTGCTCTTTTCAAGAAAAGCTATTTGTAAAATACTTCCGCCAGGGCTGTCCCTGCGGGGATTAAAGTTATATGAAACAAAAGATTCTTATGCTGAATGGTTAGCGGGTATAAATTGAGGCTATTTCCTGCTTTTATGTTTATTTTGCATTAAGCTTTGTTATTAAATTTTATAAAAGAAGATGTTTTCAAAAGCAACTGAATACGCACTCCGGGCAACTATTTATATATCCCAAAAAGGCACGGAGGAAAAAATGCTTGGGCTTGCTGAAATTGCAAAAGCGATTGATTCTCCCCAGTCTTTTACTGCGAAAATTCTCCAAAAGCTTAACAGGGATAATAAAATTATTAGTTCAGCCAGGGGCCCCAATGGCGGATTTTACATTACGGAGGAAATGAAAAAAATGCCCATTCGCAGTGTCCTGACAGCAATGAAAGAGGATGAAATCCTTGAAAAGTGCATTATCGGATTAGCTCAATGTTCAGAAAAAGAGCCCTGCCCAATGCATGCAAAATATAAATTCATAAAAGTCCAAACGATACAAATGTTTGATAGTATGACTATCCAATCTCTTGCCGATGAAATGAAAAAAGGAAATATGTTCATCTCAAATAGTTAACGTTAACTATCCTGTAATTTCCGCTCAATTTCCCAATTTAATAAATATTTAATCAGTTGTCGTTGGATTCTTTCAAAAAAGAATATAACTCAAAATATAATAAAAGATAAAAATATCTTTTATTATTAAACATCCAACTATCTTTATATCCGATTAAGGTTATAAACAAACAGGAATGTTTTATACTATTTACGATACTTGAATGAATAAGAAAGATATCAAAGACATAATGTCTATCCGGCTTTTTGTAGATGATTTTTATGGCAAAGTCCGCCAGGATGCAGTGCTGGGCCCGATCTTCGACGAGGCTATACAAGACAATTGGGGGCCACATCTCGAAAAAATGTATGCCTTTTGGAATGCCGCGCTGTTTGGCGTTCCCGGTTTCCGGGAAAACCCTTTTGCTAAACATGCGCCGCTAAAAATCGGTCCGGTGCATTTTGACCGCTGGCTGGAACTCTTTTCCAAAACAATCGACGAAAATTTTCTACAGATAAAAAGAATTACAAAGGGAAGTGGATATTCCGGAAGGCTTGACGAGGCTATTCCGTGCGCTTTGGAGCACCGAGTTGTGTAAGCAATTAAGAAAATCGCAATTAATAATCAATAAATTAATATGATCAAAGTGCTACGGAATTAACAGTTTGCTATTCCTGAACGAGATGATCAATGGCTCCGGAATGTCCAGGTAACGAAAGATACACAATAATCAATAATAAAAGAGTTTTATATCTTTTATTGCATTGGGGTTATATATACTATTTAGATTGATGGTAATTAACTTTTTTATTTAAATAAAGTCATCTCACCAGAGGTAATATGATAATAAACAGCCCAGGCGGCAAATGCGATTAAAAGAACAATAATCCAAAAAGGAATGCTTTTGGGCGTCTCACTGCCATGCAGCAAAAATGTTTTTTGATCTCCCTTGCTATAAGCATTGATCATTAACGGCAGGATACCATCAACCACTTCATCTTTTCTGATACCTTCAACTGCAATGGCAGGACCGTTACGCACGATAAAAGGGATGGTTTTGATGCCTTCTTTTCCTTTATGATCCTTACTGACAACCTTTAGCACATGTTTGCCATCTGTTAATTTTTTGGTATCCAGGTTAAAGGATACCGGAGCCGGAAATGTTCCGATGGGTTGGGGATCTTCGTCCATGAACAGTGTCACGATGCTTCTGTCTTCCATAACCTTAAGAATTTAAGATGATTTTTTTTATATCCTGATGCTCGGGGGTTTCGGGTTTTGCCAGGCATTTGATCAAAGCATACACCGAATATAAGGTGATCACCGTCATAATGCTTACAATAATATAATCCCAGTAACCGGTTGGGCCGGGGCCGTGGGTTATCCCTTGTAAAAATTTTGGTTGCTGCGCCTTACAAGCATCACAAGCAATTGCGGGTGCGTAGGCTGCTATCAATATCCCAATTGTAATGGACATAGTGATTAGACTTTTCATTTTGAGTTTCCTATTCTTTTCCATACTACTTAGCTATAGGTCCTGACTTAATCTGATTAAATAATTCCTTTATTTCTGTAAGGGTAATTTTTCGAGAATTATTACCCCAGCTACTGCGTTCATGATTGATGATGGCCAAAATTTCCTCTGGCTTCAGGTTATTGTTGGTTCCAACAGCCGGCATAATGCCGTAACCTTCACTAGCCCTTCCGTTATATCCCTTCATGATAACGGTGAGCTGTACTTTGGGATCTTTATCCAAAACAATCGGGCTACCTTTTAAGGGTGGAAAGGCTCCTTTCAACCCTTCTCCGTTTTCCTGGTGGCAGCTTTGACAATTGGTAGCATATAAAGCTGCCCCGTCTAATTCTGTATTCAGTTTACTGGTAGTTCCTGCCGGCTCCGTTTTCGATAAGGTCTTACCATATAGAAAAATTGGTGTTGGTTTGCCATCAGGAAGTTTATACTGCTTAAATGATTTGAGGTATGCGACCAATTGCAAAGCCTCTTTGGTTGCTACAATGTGGCCTGTTACCCCTTTACGGAACTGATCTGGAACATGAAGTTCCACATCATCCGGATAAGGATAATCCTTTACTTCAAACAACCAGGAATAGGCTGGCATAATAGATTGTTCAACTACTGATCTTGGATTATATAAGTGCAACAGGTGCCAATCCTGGCTGGGCTGGCGGTTACCAATGTTCATCAAATCCGGTCCTGTACGTTCTGAACCCAGGAGATTTGCTGTATTGCGCCAAACATCTGTTCTAACGTTCCTGGCATAATCGGCCGCAATGCTCGGGCGTGTGCCCCACATTTTATCCATATCTACATTTCTAACCTGCTGCGTATGACAAGCGATACAGCCTTCTCTTATAAATATACCCTTACCCGCTATTTCATCAGCGTTCAGCGCATGGCTTCCCGGAAGGGGCGCATTATTATCCTGTGAATTCAAAGCGGGCAGGATAGCAGCAAACATGGTTAAGACAATAAATAAAATTATGGCCGCTCCAAAAAGTCTTTTATGATTGTTATAAATATCCATCAGGTTATTGATTAGAGGTATTAGCCGGTAGTTTATTCAATTCTTCAAAAACGGTCTTTTGCAGATCTGTTTCTTCCCGGTTGGCAATCATGTAATAAAGATTATAGGCAAAGATCAGATGCGAGGCCCACATCAACGATCCGCCAATGGCCCGCCAAAGCCAATAGGGTGCCATAAGCACGACTGAATCAATAAATGGCTTACCATCTACCCAGGCTATCCCTTTTAGTGTACCACCGATCATTAAGGGGATCGTATAAAACATTAATCCGATAAGCGCCATCCAGAAATGAGCACCTACCCAGCCCTGACGCGGTTCTTTCCCGGTAAGGCGGGGTACCAGGGTGTATATAAATGCCCATAGCATAAAAGCGATGATACCATACATGGTAATGTGCGAATGGGCCGTGGTAAAATCGGTAAAATGCCAGTACAGATTCGTTGAACGGAAAGCCTCGGCGGTACCCTGAAAAGAACCGGTAAAGTAAAATATAATACCCACCAGGTAAAATGGTAACGTATAACTAGAACCTATTTTATTAAAGTTGCCCCGTAAGGTCATCAGGAAATTAGTTGTTCCGGCAAAAACAGGCACCAGCATGCCCATGCTCCCTATAATAGCGGTTGTTTGCAGCCACCAGGGAATAGCGCTGAAAATAAAATGGTGGGTACCAATCAAGGTGTAAAATAAAATTTGAGTCCAGAAAGCAAGGATACCCAGGCTATAAGAATAAATAGGCGTGTTTAATTGCTGTGGCAAAAAGTAATAGATCAATCCAAGGTTAAAAAGCATAAACCACATGCCTACGCCCTGGTGCATATAGTAACCCTGTGCTATACTTTCGCCCAGGCCGTTTTGCCAAAAGGGTAAATACCCCACAAGTGCAATTACAATAGTAAACATGGTGGCAGCTATGATGTACCAGTTGGAAATATAGATCTCCCTGGTTTTACGTCGTGCTACCGTTTGTAAGTAATTGATCAGCGTAATAACTATGCCAATAGCAAACAATAACATGATCGGCCAGATATACTCCCGGTATTCGCCGCCCCCATTATTTATGCCTGCCATCAGCGAAACGCTGCCTAAAATGACCGAGGTATTGATCAGGTATAAAGCATACCATCCTCTTTTCAAACTAGCCACAACCGTGTTGCTTACGGTTGAAACCACGTAATAACCCAACCCTATCATGGCCAGCGAGGACCAGCCCCAAAAAACCATATTGGTGTGCACGGGGCGTAAACGGCCAAAGCTTAGCCAGCTCACATGATCAACATCAGGGGCCACAAATTTTATCCCTAAATATTCGCCTACTGAAGTGCCTAATACCAGCCAAAAAGTTGCTGTCCCAATGTACCAAAGAATTAATCTGGTCAATGCAGGATCAATATCGGGTCTTTTAACAGCTTTCTTTTTCGGGGCGAGAAATCGCGGGCTGTTTACTTCGGCAATATTATGTAACAACCCTTTCTTATCTTCTGGCGCATCCGCTCCCCCCAACTCTGTATTACTTAATTCAAATTCGATGGCTTGTTTGCGTTTGGTAAGTTCATCGCTCATTGCCTCTAAATCCAATTCTTGTAAGGACTGTGCTAATTGCCTGGCATCATGCCTGGTTTTACCGGCTTTGATCCTTCTGGCCAGGTTGTTAACTTTTACAGCAACAAGGTATACGGCGATAAGGAGCGGAATAAGGATTAAAGTAACCGTGATCAGTACGCCCGGGTCCAACCAAACACTTGAACCCGCTTCAGCCGCTTGCGCAAACAATGGCGTAGCTGAAATGAGCAGCAGTAATAATAAGAAAGGTTTTTTCATTGTTTATTGTGATTTTCCGACAGACATTACTTGCTTCCGCATCGCCTGCTGACGGTTAATTAATTGATTAACTTGTTGGCTATCCAGATCTTTCAAATGGCTGTTGAGCCAATTTTTACCATCGGTATCAACATCATTGATGGTATCTTTTAAACGGTAACTATTTTTTAAAAGCCATAGCGCCAATAAGACCAGGATTAATAAACCTCCGGCTAATAATAGCATTACACCCCAGGATGAATCCTCCGTTTGGGATATCACAATTGTTTCTGCTCTGGCTTTTCCAAGCATCAGCGATATTAAAAGAATTGCACTAATAAATCGTTTCATTTTATTGATATTAATACCTTTTTATCCTTTTTATTTAAAAAAATTATCTTTTTAATGAATTGATCCCTAAAATCAATTCTTCGTTAAAGTCACCAATATTGGTTGTCCTTAATAAAGAATGAATTTCGTCGCGAATTGTTTTAAATTGATTGTGTAATGGACAGGGGTCCTTTTCAGAACATTCTTTCAAGCCCAAAGCGCAACCCACAAATATCCCGTTTCCATCCACAGCCTCTACAATCTCTGCAACAGGTCGTCTTAAGGTAATTTCATCTACAAAAAAACCGCCATTCGGACCTTTTGCTGACTGAACTAAACCTCTTTTGCTTAAGTCCTGCAATATTTTTGCTAAAAAATGTTCCGGTGAATCTATCCCTACGGCGATATCTTTGATACTTACCCGTCCGCCTTCAGAAGTTTTTTGCGAAATAAAGAATACGGCCCGGATAGCGTATTCGCACGTTTTTGAAAATAATCCCATTTAAAACAAAAGTAACTAACTATCTAATATATTAAAAGAGTTTTTTATCTTAATTTAAATAAACCATTATTCTTCGATACACATTTGTAAAAATTCAAATAATAAATCCGGCATATTTATAAACCGGATTTTAGGAGTAATGAAACCACATTTTCATTTTGTCATCCATCATGCCTTTTTTCATCGGCATTTCCATCATTGTGGCACTCATCATTACGCATTGGACTTCATCAACCAAATGATAACCCATCCATAAGGCTAAACGCTATATTACTTCTACAGATCAACACAGCTACTTTTTAAGCATTGAAGGTTAATAGGATTCAATTTGTAGATGGGCAGGAAGCTATGCTTTATTAAATGTGGTGATGGATGGGTACAGCATAACGAAGATCAATTGGACAACGCTACTATTATAACCATAGGAAAATGCATCGATGGTATTGGTTATCCACGCACCTCCAAAATATCTTAAAAGCACCCCATGTTTTCACCAAAGATCATCACACAATAGGAAAACAAGGGGTGTTCTTCCAGGCGGGCTACGCCCGCCGCCGGGCAATTTAAAATAAAGGGGATTGCTCCCCCTTTTAATAGGTTTAAGGAAAATGATCTATGTAACAGGGTTTATGATTATCGTCTGCTGGTTATTGTCCATTACGCTCTTTAGCATATTTGTCGCAAGGCTAATTTCAAAATCATCCACCTTGGTCACTTTTAAATTCAGATTGTTTATTTCATCAAGCTGTTTAAGGCATTTTGATGTGATTTTCAAAACCTTAAAATCTGTTTTATCTGCTAAAATACTCATGCTATAAAAATTAAAGGGGGATCGCTCGCCCTTGGTTATCAATTATAAATCAGCGCCTCGCCTCCGTGCTTTACAAAATCGCTACAAAGGTTAAAAGTAGTTTGCGCCCGTTGCTTGGCAGTTCCATCCATAATAGATTTAAACTTGGCTTCATCACTTTTAAAATTGCGCACATTCTGAAAATAGCCCGTTACCGCATTGTATGCACCAAATACCGTTCCGGCTGTTGTTTCTAATTGTTGGGTAGGACTTGCTAAAGCGTATTCATACACATGATCTACGATGTTTGTATAATGGGTGGATAACAGTTCGGTTTTACCTTCGGATAAGTTTGTCAATACCTCCTTATTAGGTGCCATAGCAATCTGTATTAATTTTTTCACTTCGGTATCGGTGATTCGTGCCTTCGCCCATTGATTAAATAACCCCTCCATTTCACCCGCTAAAACATGACTAATCCCCATAAGCGTATGCGCCTGTTTTAAACGCTCCCCTGCTGATGCGGTATGACGTATTTTAATGGCGTTGCTATTGCTCTGCATGGCTGCGTTTAGCGTGTTGTTGCAAACTATCCTTATCGGGGTAAAAGCGGCTGTAATGCTCCCTAAACCATCGTGTGAGGTGGTTAAAAACAGGTATTGCTCAATCATATCCTTTCTGCCTACTTTGATATAATCGGGTAGCTTAGCGGTTATAAATACCCGTTCGCCATTGCCTAACGCCCCCGCTGTTTCGTATAAAATGCCCTCGCCACCGCCTACGATAGCATCAAAAAAAGAAAAAGCATCCCGGTTTTGTACCACTTCATAATCATTGCCCACTACACCCAAAACCTGTTCCGTGTCGGCCCGAACGGTCGCAAAGAAATTTGGTACTTCTATTTCCGGCATCGCATCGGGATTGCCCCAAACATGGTTATTGGTATCATAAGTAAACAAAGGGCGTTTTTCAACGATATAATCCAGTCCTGCGTGTTGTATCGCTTCGCTACTGGTTGGGTAACGGTCTATGACCTGCCCGAGGTTGTGCCAGGCTTTTTCTTTTACGCTCATAAAGCTGTCTTTGCCTGTTTTCTGATTGAAATTTATTTGATGTGCCATGATAATTTAATTTTAATGGGTTTTAGTTTTTAATTGCATAATCTCTGTTTTCAAAACCTTGACGTTTTTGGTACTACTTACATTTAATTCCGTTTTGGATTGCAGTTCTTGTATAGCATCGTGTATGTTTTTATGGGTGGTTTTGATGGTTATTTTCAGAAGCAAAAAGATTGTATCTTCCATCGCCTTAATTTTGACAGGTGTTTATAAAATCGTTTAACTCTAATTGAAACCTTACCGGGTTTTCAATTGCTAACTGTTGTGCATAACCATCCCAAAATATTTGGTTGGTTAATTCGATAAATAACTCTAACATTGTATTAGATTTTAAGATTAGAAATGTCTTAAATAACGCCCCCTGTACGCTGATACAAGGGGCGTTTCCCATTTAATTAAGCAGGAATAATGATACCTGCTTCAATCTGCGCCAGTTTGTCTATACAAAGGGCGTTCACATACTGCGTTACATGAAAAATGATTACAGGGTTTTTAGTGCTAAAGCTTTTGCCCTTATCATCTTCAATGGTCAGTTCACAACGGGAATAGTTAGTTGTCCCGCTTTCTTCGGCTTCATCCTTTTGGTTAACCTCAAAAGCTTCCAAATTTTGGATAGTTTCCAATAATTTATCCCGTTGCACCTTACGGCGGTGCAGTTCTTCCACCAATTTTAATGTGCTCTCTAAATTCAAAACAGGTTTTACAGGTTCAGCTTTAACTTCTGCTTTTGGCTCGGCTTTAACCTCTGCCTTTGGTTCTTCTTTCAGTTCGGATTTTTCGGGTTGCCCGTTAACGTGAGCGAGTTTGTTATCCACTGTAGCGGGGCTATCGCTCTTAATTTCGGCGTTGTGGGTTGCCTCAACTTCCGGCGTTTGGGCAGGTGCTTGATCGTTAACTTTTTCATCTTTTGCTTCGTTACGGGTCAGGTTCGAGCGGTTTTGAATTTTGTTGGTTGCTTCGTTTGCTTTTGCGGTTGCACCTTGTACACCGTTTGCATTTCTTTCTGCTGTTTTCATTTTTTACTGCTTTTAAAGGGTTAAAAATTTATTTTTTTGTTCCCTCTTTTCCCGAAGACTTTCCTAAAAAGCTATTTTTCAAAAGAAAAAACGGAAAAAAAGAAAGCAATTAAAAGGTGCCCGCAGCAGGCAAAAGGAAACGGAATAAGTCCCGCAGGGTGAATTGGCGAGGGACGAGCTAATTCATTATGCCGTAGTCTTTTGTGGATATTTTAGAAGTCTTGAGGCAATGCGGGCAAAACCTTAGCTGCCTTTTTCTCCGTTTCGATTGGAAAATAGCTACTTAAAGTGTCTGATCTTTTAGCAATAAATTAAGTACAGAGTAAAGGCAAGCGCAGCTTTTCCCGGCGTAATGAAATGGAGCGGGTAAACAAGTGAGGTCCTGAATGATGCTCTTAATTGCACCTTCCGGCAGGTTACCGAAGCGGATGCTTTTGCAGCATAGCGAAAATGCAGTAGCAGAATATTTAGACAGGCGATCTTTTAAAATCCCCTGTCAAGGATAGCAGCGGCATCCTTTCAGAGAAAGATATAGCGTATAGCCTGGCCGCAGGGACAGCATAAAAACAAATCAGAAAGCATTAATAATTAAAAATCCCTAATCATGCCATCTTTAACATTTATTTGCAATTTAAAGAGGCTATCAAAGTCACCTTATTTGACATATAATATAGTAAGTAGAATAAAACGTTGTTACATTTGTATTTAGACCTGAAGTAACCCTCAACCTATAATCTCCATCGAACAATGGCATCAAAAGAATTTCCGGTTATTGCTCCGTATGTACTTGAAGGTATTTCTATGAAAGTTGGCGATATAATGACTGGAAGCGAGATTAATAAATATTTAAACGATTGCTTGATAAGCAATCCGACACCTGACAATACAAAGTGGAAACGTTTGTATAATGCATTTTCATACATCCAGCATAAAACAAACAGATCAAACGATATATTGAGATTTATTCAAGTCGCACTGCACCCCGCAAGATTTTTGGGCGATAGAAAAGATCAGTTTAATAGTTTTAGGGTTGAGGTGAATCAATTGTTATCTTTTATAGAATTAGAATATGGCGATGATGCTGTTTTTCGACCAGTACAAAAATCAAAAACAATTAATGATGCAGAAAATAGAGCGTCAACGCTTATCAATAAACTTAAAGATAGAAATGTTCATGATGATATTTTTAAATTTTGTAAAGCTGAATTGCTGGTTGATAACTATTTTCATGCTGTCTTTGAAGCCACAAAAAGCGTAGCTGACAAATTGAGAGCATTATCCGATGTTAACAAAGACGGAGGTGAATTAATCGACGAATGCTTTGCTGTAAAAAACCCTATAATTATTATTAACAACTTTACTTCAGAAACAGAAATTAGTGAACATAAAGGATTTGCAAATCTTTTAAAAGGCTTTTTTGGAATGTTCAGAAATACAGTGGCTCATTCGCCTAAAATTTCATGGGAAATAACGGAAGCGGATGCATTGGATATTATGACAATCGGTTCACTCTGCTTAAGAAAACTTGACAAAGCTCATAAAATAAGGTAAGCACTAAATCCAATTCAACAAATGTATTCGATATCTAAGCAAGTTAAATATGAAGTTTTCAAAACTATAATCCAACAACCAAACCCTTTTGGTGGCGATGACGATTCCGAAAAATTAGTTGAATTTCTAAATGGAATATGGGATTTGCATACAATGCCCTCAACTGATTCAAGATACGATAATGCCTATGAAGATGCAATAAAACACTTAGTAAATAACAGCGATTGGGACTACGACCAAACGTTTATTCATCGATTCAAATTAGTTGAAGACAACGATTCATTCGAGAAATTTATAACAAGATTACTGCTTCCTGAATTTCGAAAAGACCAAATGGAAATCTACGTTATTATTCAATTGATTAATTCGATTTTAGAAACGGAAGGATATAAGGTCGTAAAAAGTGATTACAATAACAACGCTACCGCTATTTATTCTATCCAGCCAACCCAAGAAGTAAGTAATTTACCAATTGGAATAAAACGGAATAACATTCCATTTCATTTAATAAAGGTTCCAAATGGGCGGTCCGACCGTATGAATTCCCACCCTACACCAGATGTTTTTCCATCTTTTTCTTTGGTTTTTAACCCCGGCTGGAACGATTATGATTTTAAAAGTGAATTTTCGCTTTTCTATTATAAATCTAAAAATGATTGTAAAAATATTGGTATGGTCAAAATAATGACATCCGATGAGACAACAACGTTAGATAACATTCCCGACATCTTTACCATGCTTAGCGATAATTTTTGTTCGGTCGGTCAAAATGCTCAATACTATAAAAATTTAAATCAAAGCTTAGGTCTTGAGTTGGAAAGTGTCCTTTTTGCTATCAAAGATGCAGCGTTTTTCCCCGAAATTCATGAAAGGTTTGAAAGAAAGAAGTATTTTATTAATTCATTAATTAGGCACGATGCCGTTGAAAGAAATTTAAGAACGATTAAATACGAATTAAACGGGCATGACCTTTCAAACTTATACAAGTTTCAATATAAGTTCACGCCCAATTTTTCAACCACACCAGCCGATGTCGATTTTAATTTCAATAACAACAAAGAGTTGCCAAATAGAATTTATGCGTTAATTGGGAAAAACGGTACCGGGAAGACTCAATTTATGACATCGTTGCCAATGCATATTTCTAACAACAATGCTGAATTATTTAAACCACTCGTACCTATTTTTAGCAAGGTAATTGCCGTTTCATATAGTGCGTTTGATAATTATCAAATCCCATTAAAAACTGCTTCATTCAATTATGTTTATTGCGGAGTAAGAGACTCCAATAATGAATTGCTTTCTGATGCTGCACTAACTATCCGTTTTGAAGACACTTTGTCAAGAATTATACAAAGAGAAAGGATAGACCAATGGAGATCAATTTTGTTAAATTTTATTCAGGATGATATTATAGACCTTTTTTTAACAAAGAAAACAGGTAGGATTGTGGTCGAAAAAGGAAATAACTTTGATTTTAATTTAGCTGAATTCTTAAAAATAAAAAGTGTGCTAAGCTCCGGCCAAAAAATCATTTTTTATATTATATCAGAAATTATCTCTCATATACGCTTTGATTCTTTAATACTTTATGACGAACCGGAAACACATTTACATCCAAATGCTATAACGGAATTGATGAATACGATTTATGAACTTGTAGATGAGTTTGAATCCTATTGTATTATAGCTACCCATTCACCGCTGATAATTCGTGAGTTAATGTCTAAAAATGTTTTCATTATTGAGAAAAACGGAAATATTCCATCAATTAGAAGAATTGGAATAGAGTCGTTTGGTGAAAACTTGACTATTTTAACAGATGAGGTTTTTGGAAACAAAAGCGTTCCAAAGCAATATAAAAAAATTGTTCAAGAGTTGGTTCAGGAAGGTAAAACCTATGAAGATATAATCACGCTTTTAGAATTTGATGAAATGCCATTGAGTCTTAATATTCGCTTGTATATTAAAAGTTTAATAAATAATCAAAATGCGTAATCTTAAACACTTCGATGAGAATGCGTTGAATTTCCATGACAACATTGTCAAGCGAAAGAAAAATACTGTCAAAGACCCCGATTTAAAAACCCGCCTGACTTTATTACGAGAAAACGTTAAGGGTCAATTTGAAACCTTCGATACAAAATTCAGCTTAAATAAATTACAGCACTTGACTAGCTTTAATTTTGACGAAAAAGAAAAAATAGATCTTCTTAAACTGTATAATTATCAAAGTAGTGTGATTCAGGCTTTAAAGACGAAAATTACGACAACTGAAACGAATAGAATAATCGCTACTTGTCAAAATTGCACTTTAAGTGAGATTAATTCCTTTGACCATCTTCTACCAAAAGCGGAATTTAGTGAATTTGTTGTTCACCCGAAAAACCTTTTCCCAAGTTGCACAATTTGTAATGGTTACAAAAGCAAGGCGTGGTTAAAAGACGGATCACGTATGTTTTTAAACTTATATTTGGATGAATTACCTAAAGAGCAATTTCTTTTTGTAGACATTATAATAAATAAAGACCTCATTGAAACTAAATTCTATTTAGATAACCATGTAGGAATTGATAAAGACTTATTTGATATCATTCAAAGCCACTACGCTAACCTATCACTTTTCAAAAGGTTTAGTGAGAATAGCGATATAGTTATCTCTCCATTAAGGAACAATATTGAATCCTATATTGGAAAACTTCGATTGAGGAAATTGTCCTTTCTGGGATTGAGAGATTGGAAAAAGATAAAATAGCATTTGGCTTTAATTATTGGAAGAGTATTTTAGAATCAGCATTGCTAAAGAACACCGATTTTATAAATACATTTCGTTAATCTATCTAACTCAAAAATTGGGTATGAATATACAGGGTTAGGTTAGGCCCGGTAGCCCACATTAATAAAAAAACACGTATTTTAAATTGTGAGTGCTTTTTATTGGCTATTTCAAAAACATTCCTAATTCTATAGCTATTACTTTCCATAGCTATTTGAAAATCTATTAATCAATTTAATAGCCATTATCTTTAATTGTAAGTTAAGTAAAAAATTACTTATTTTTACCTAATTTATTTATGTCTCCCAGGGAGATATTTAAATTGATTTATTTCTTTTGAAAATATTGCGTTTGCAAAACTCGTCCATAGGAAACTGGTAATTTTTGGGAGTACGAGAATAAGCGGAGCGCTCATGCCAATGGTGTGGGCGGGCTTGTTTCGTACTTCGGGTATACCAGTACCTCTATGGACAGATAAGCTTTGCCTGCGCCATTAATTATGAGTTGCTTAAACCTGCCGGATGAAAATTACTAATCTTATTGACAGCGATTACCTGTGTGTATCTGCCCTGGAAGATATGCTGGATGTCTCTGAATGGCTTAAAGAAAACGATTACTTGACCGTAATTGGTAAAGAATTTAAAGCGATAGGCATTGTTACCCTTAAAGATGTACAGCGTAATTCCTGCCATTGCAGGGTGATTGACTGTAACATCACTAAACCGCACGCTGGGCCCGATCAAACCATCTTTGAAGTTTTCAATCTCATGAAATCTTTCCAAACCGATTTCCTGCCGGTGTACAATAAAAATGAATTTATTGGTGTGATCGCTTTAATAACGATTACAGAATGGCTAACACAGGTTGTAAGTGAAACAAAGCAAAATTATCAAAAGGTAATCCATGATATAAGAAACCCTATTAACAATATATACGGATTGTCGAACCTTTTACATGAATCAATAACAGATCCTGAAAATCAAACATTAATTCAACTTTGCAACCTTTCCTGCAAACACGCTATTGATATATTGGATGATCTGCTTTTTGTTGAACTTGACGAAAGTAAAAAATTGAATAAAATTTCGACAGAAATGAACAGCTTTTAGCAGCAGTGCATCGATGAACAATTGGGGTTAAGCCTCCTAAAACACATTGAAATTATTTCTGAATTATGTGTGGAAGAAGTCATTAAAGAAATTGACCGCAATCAGGTAAAAAGAGCAGTTCAAAATGTTATTTCTAATGCTATAAAATTTTCTTATCCGCACACCACTATAAAAGTGTCAAGTAAGCTTAAAGGTGAAAAACTTGTTTTAAAGATAGTTGATGCTGGTATAGGTATTCCTTTGCCTTTACAATCCGAGGTGTTTAAAAAATTCACTTCTGCACAACGGGAAGGGACAAACGGCGAAACCTCAACTGGCCTGGGGCTATGTTTTACCAAACAATGCCTGGAGCATCACAACGGTAGCATTTGGTTTAAAAGCATTGAAGGAACCGGGACAAAATTTTATATCAGTTTGTAAGCAACCTAAATCAACAATATGACTTCCAGTTATCCAGGTTTCGACTATAAAGCTGATGAACTTCGGAAGTTCCTGGCTTCCACGGATATATTTACCATCCTATTAAAAAATGGGAAAATTATTCACTTTACTGCTCTGGACAAAAACTCATTTCAACAATGGCTAATAGAACATAATATAGAAAATATAAAATTTGATAAGTAAGAATAAGCATATTAAATAGATTAAGAAGAAACAGGCTCACTGAGCCTGTTTCTTCTTAATCTATTATACACTTAATTTAGTTCTTCGCGACTGCTTTTTTTTTAGCTGCTCCTCCGTTGGCTGCTCCCGTTGTTTTAAACTTTTAGTAGCCTTCTGTTCCGGCTGCAATAGTTCTTCCCGTTTTATCTTTTTCATTTGATGGTCGTACAGATCCACTGTTTTAAATTGCGGATTAGCGGCTATAAAATATTTTTGTTCGGAGCCATCACGATCTACGGTAACCTGTTGGGCATTCCCTTTTTTCAGGGAACGCATCAATTCCTCGTTAGTTTTCGGGTCGTCCAGTTCTTTTATTCCTTTACCGGCAATCACTTTATCTATATCATAGCCATAGTTTTCATGGTAATGCTTAATTTTTTTATTGCCGTTATCGGTCAGGTTCTTATCATCCAGTTGCAACCAGGCCTGGTATTTATGCCCTTCCAAGTTGTATAGTTGTTTGTGAACCGCTCTGCCTTCCATTAAATTAAAGGCTTCCTTAGCGGTGATCCCGCTACCCTTATTGATAAAAAATGATTGGTTCACATCTTTGGCCGGATCATCCTTGTGGCTGATCGTCGCATCGTATTTATTAAAAAAATACATATCCTGGTTATCGCCAGCCTTAAAATGAAGCGTATAATCAATGGTCTTCTGATTAAACTCATGCTGCATACCCAACATAAATTCAGGCGTTTTCGCCTCCATTTCTTTGTCCAGTTCAGCGTTTAATTTGTCGCCGAACCCCAGGTTCAGCAAGCTTTTTTTCAAAAATTCAGAATTTTGCTCGTTCATGATTACTTGTTTTAAATTAATATTTACTGTTAATTGATTGGTTTGCAGCCAGTATAACTGCTGCTGGTGTAGCCGAATTGATCGTTTTCAGATCATCCAGGTCTTTTTGTTTAATTTGGAGATAGAGGTGCCTATTACCGTTCCGCTCGTATAGTTCAATATTCAATGCCTGATCTTCCGACAGGGAAAAACGATTGAAACCAAATACTTTAGCGATCTCCTTGCTTTTTGATATGGTGGTGTGTTTAATCAGGTTTGAATATATGGGGACTATTTCCTGCTCGTGGGTTGCCATGCGGGCAACCGTCTTTAAATCCCTGATATAAAAACGAATAAAATCGACATCGTAAGGCAGGTTTGAGCGGTTGCGAATATCCAGTCTGAAAAACACCTTGTTACTCGCAAGCGATAATTTGTTTACCCAAGCTTTAACACCTCCTGTTTTCTTACTGGCAACCACATCCGAGCGTTTGCCGGATGCAAGCAGACTACCAATGGCTGCATTATTACTCACTGGTGATCTGATAACGGTAATAACGGCTCTGCTACCTCCAACTTCTATTCTCTGTCCAGCCCGACCATAAGAATATTGCACAGGTATATGATAAACCTCATTGGTATTTTGATCCTGTATATTCAGCATGACCGACTTGAAATCAGGGTTGATTGCTTTTAGCGTTATTATGCCGTTTTCAACCTGCCTGACTTCAAAATCAGATGGTGTTTTCCCAATGACTTTAACCGATGATTTGAAAAACAAGGCCGTTGTTTTATCCCGGCTAATGTATGCGGTGTCCTGTGCATAGGAAACTGTCCCTATGGCGGCAAGAAATATGATGATGATTAATGTTTTCATGATGATCTGTTTAATTGTCTCTTTCGTTGCTATCCTTTAGCAATACTTCGTAACCTGCTTTAATTTTAACTTTGATCTGTTTTACCTTACGGCCAAAAAGCCCCTTAGCGGCTTCAATACCAACTCCGGCAGCTTGTGTGCCTACGGACTGACCCATTGACATTAGCTGTACGGATTGGACAGCATCGCCCATACCGTTCTTAGCGGCATCCCTGCCAATAGACCCCGGCACATATAAACCCTCCATGCCGTCCAGGTCATATACAGAAAGTGCAACCGGAAGAATATTATTTAAGTAGCGAATACTTGAGATCTTAATGATCAGCCGTTCATTATTCAATCCACAAGTGCCATATACGAAGCTGCCTTTGGGGATCATGCGGCCATTAACATAAATACCGTCTACCAAACGTAGTTTTACAACCGCGCCGCTTACCAGTGTCTGATCTTCATGCACTACCGCCTGAATCGTATTACCCGGTGCTTGCCCTGTATTTGCGGTATGACGTTTTTTGTCTTTACGGCCGCCCTCATAAGAAGCATAGCGGACAGATGGCTGATCGTTTGATACTCCGTTATCATCTTCGTCCTCGTCTTTAGCGGCGATTACCGGATATGCCCGTTGACGATTTTTTAAAGATTGGCTACGTACGCGGCTATTTTCATTTTCCGGATTTTGAATATCATTGATCTGCTGCAACATTTGACTGAGTTGCCGCATTTCCGGGTCGTTACCGCCGCTGTTCATTGTTTTCATCATCATTTCCAACCTTTTGACATCCGGGCCCGATTGCTGGCCATGTGTTCCGCCGCCTGAATATTGCGGTGCTTCCGGCTGACTGATTTGGCGGTTGATCTGCGCAAGTTTGGCTTGAATTTTCAACTCGTTTGCATCTGCCATATTTTGTGGTTCGCCGGGGTTGATCGCACTGCCCATAGAATCTATAGGTTTGGCTTTCGCGGCATCAAATCCCATTGAGCGGACGAAGTTTTGATTAACGCCGCTATTTTCCGATCCTGCTGAATCCCTTTTGGCATCTTGATAGATACCCATCTTATTTTCAGCTTTCTCGTCTTTAAACTGTGCCTGGGGCAGCGAGGTATTCAGCCCTTTAGTAGTTGAGGCATCAAACTGGCCGTTTACCTGTTTACCACCTCCTAAAGCCCAAAATCCCATTGTTAAGAATGGCAGGATCAATAAAGGGACTATCATTAAAAATTTGCGTTCTTTTAAGAACTCCTGCGAGTGCTGCGGCGTTTGACCGCTTACCTGTTGTGTTTCCATGATCTACTTTTTTATGGTTAAAGAATCTATTAATTGATGTTTACTAAAATTTGGCTTGGGTATTTCGGAAGCCATGCCGATATGAGCGGATGTATAATTGCCCTGCGACCAAAGCGAGATGCTATAAAATGAGCTGAATACACCGGCTATTAAAAGCCCGGCTATCAAGACACCCGATGACAGCAGTATCCATTTCCTTTGCTTAACCGAATACGCATTAAACCAGGCATTCAGATATTGGGCTATGCGGAACTGTACTTTAATAAGCCTGTTTGCCAATACTGCCGCTAATTGATCATTGACTTTATCGCTGGCCTCTTTTGATCTGTTATTTTTAAATAAGTTCATCATCATTAGTGTTGAATAGTGGTATCCCTGTTAGCTAATGTTTCCCAATGCAGGATCAAAAAACCGTGGGGGTTATTATCGGAACGGGTAACGTTGCGTAGGTATCCCTGTGTAATTAGGCTCCTGTTTACTGTCGAAGTGGAACGGATCAACTTTTGCGTAGCAAAGCATTTGAAATAATAAGGATATTGGTTCATATCCAGTTGAATGCTGTCTACGATTATCTCCTGGCTGATATTTCCGGAAATCAGGTTATTGTAATAACTTTTTTCTTTTAAATCATTGTATTGATTTTTAGCACTTTCATCGGCGAGATATAAAGCTTTGCCAATATTGGCATCAATGACTTTTTCATCCGGGTCAAGCGTAAAAAAATAGTGATGGAACATCCTGATATGATCCCGCGCTTCTACAGGGATATTATCTTTTCGGTCTGCCGCAAAAGCCTCTAAAGCTTTCCCGTTGGCTAATATGTAGATTCGGCTTCCGGCAATATCTGCCGCCTGATAACTTTTAAAAAGTGCAAAGCATGAAATTAAGATACATGCCCCTATGAGCAGGTAACTAAACAGCTTTATATGCTTAAATGCTGTATCAATATTTTTAAGATGTGCGAACATAAGACTGAGATTAAGAGGTGAATTAATTAAGATTTTTGAGGGTCAATTTTTGAGGCCTGATAGCTATTTGCTGCCTGCCCTTTATCCTGGAAGTAAGGTTTTGAAACGGCCCCAGATGCCATGCTTTGACTGGTATTTTCCTTTTGATTACCAAAAGCATCAGCGGCCATACTACCACCCGCACTTGCCGCGCCAACAACGGAATGACTGGTACTGCTTACGATACTGTTTACCTTTTGCAGTAACCCGTTGCCACCACCCGCGTTAACTACATAGTTTGCTACACTTGGTACGGTGAAATAACCGATGATACCAATAATTAAAAAAATCAGGTAGGCCGTATCTGTTGCACTAAAAAAGGTATCACCTGCATTTTGAACCTGTGAAATATCGAGTTTGAGCATATTTTCCTGCACCTTGCCAATGATTGCACCGAAAATATTAGCGATGGGCAGCCAAAGAAAAACGTTGATATATTTTGCCAACCATACGGTGAGTGTATGCTGAAAACCGTCGAAAACAGCCAGCCCAAACACGATGGGCCCTAAAATGGCGAGAATGATCAAATAAAACGTTCGGATGGTATTGATACATAGGGCGGCAGCTTCATAGAGCACCTGCAGAACTTCTGACATCCATTGTTTAACCGTGTTGCGGAAATTATACGATGCTTTGGACATGGCAAATTTCATATCATTGCCTACACTGGCCAGCATACCCTCACCACTTCCATCCTTGTCTTCAGGATGGGTGTATTTGTACCATTTATCCCTATCGCCATCCCCATCAGCACCTACATACATTTGCCAGGTATTCGTTTTTTCAACTGCATCCTCTTTTGCTTTCAATAAGGCAGCGATAGCGTTATCTGAATTTTGTACCATGCCGCTTGTCGCGCTAACAGTCGGTTGCATAATGCCATTAATAACGGCGATCACTGTCGGAAATAAAAGAATGGCCAGCCCCAGGGCAAAGGGGCGCATTAAAGGATAAAAATCTATGGGTTCGGCACATGCAAGCTGCCGCCAAACACGGCTGCCTATATACCATAATGCACCGAAACCTGCTATTGCCCGGCCTACACCGATCAACTGACTACACATCGGCAGCATATCATTATATACACCGTTTAGTGTTCCCTGAAGGCCTTGAATATCAGTCGCAAGTCCTTGTGCTTTAGAAAATAAGGGAAAAGCGATCCCCGTTACCGCAATAATTGCAGTTAAATAAACCTTGGTTTTCATAAAAATTCGGATTAGTTATTTATACCATAAAGCTGTTTGAGCGTTCGCGTATCGCCTATCTCTTTACTTCGCTGGATACTAAGCATGGCCCCTTGCCGGTTAAAGTGCCGCAGAAATTGAAGCTTGTCTGAACTACTGCCATATATGCGATCAATTGCCCGCAGCCGTTCGTCGTCGGACATTCTGAGTTTCCCGGCAGTCAGCACATTGGCCAACTCATCCAGGTTTTGAAGGCTTTGTTTGACCAACTGTACATAAATATTGCTCATGTAGTTCAATTCACCTGTACTGAATGTGCCGCTTTGTTTAAACTTACTGTAAGCACTTTTATATTCACTGATCAGGCTGGCTTGCTGTATAAGAATTTCCGCAACCCTTCCGTAATTCTTAACTGCCGGATTAATAGACAAAAGGCCGTTAAGGTAAACGCTATGCAGGTCAAAGTTGCCTTTAGATAAGGATGAAATTGTCCCATAGCCTTGCTGATAGATTTGATACCCTGTTTTCATATCGGTTAGGATACCCTTTAATTGGGTAAGCTTTTCGATGTTTAAAATCAATTGCTGCATTTCATGTGCCTGAGCCTTGCATTTGACAGTATTGCTAACAGCAACAAGTACGACCAGCACACCAATAATATATTTTAAATGCTTTTTCATAACCCTGCTTTATTATTGAATACCATATAAACTTTTTGTAGTTGCCGCATCGTTACTTTCCCGCACCCGTTGCACCGCATATACTTTTACCTGATTTGAAAAAGTGGAGGAAAAACGATAGTTATCCTGCATCGCAAGGTGTACTTTGCCTATACGGGTCAATCTCTCTTCATCGGTCATTTGTAGTTTGCTGTCCGTTATCACATTCTGCAACTCGGTGATCTGTTCGTCACAATCCTTAAACAGGGCAGATTTTACCTGTATGATGTACTTCTTTTCATCATCGGATATATTAGCTGTTTTATCTAAATCCCCCATACGGGTAAGAATATCCTTTTGCCATTGCAGTATATCACTCACCTGCTTGTTATTTCTGACGACAGGGTTAACATTCATCCTATTGTTGTAATAGGTTGTGTGCAAACCATTTTCAGATTTCAATGAGCCGGATATTGAACCTAACCCATTGTGAGCAATATTGTAACCTTTCTTTAAATAGGCGGAGTACACTTGTAAGGCGGCTATCTGTTGTAATAAATACTTCTTTTGCGTTTTTTTTTGATTGAACCATTCTGCAAAAGTCTGTGCCTCTACCTTTGTAATGAAGGCTGATGCCGTTACGGTCATGATTACAAATGCGAGTAATTTTTTACTTTTCCGGCGGATCTCATCTGCCTGAATTTTTAAGCGGTTAATTGATTCCATAAAGCTTTTTAATTGATTTCGTATCGTTTAAATCCTTACTGCGTTGCAGGCTCAATTGAATGCCCTGATTATTGAACTGGTGCAGATCATTATAATTTTCATCAAGGTGATCACTGGCGTGGTTAATCAATTCCAAACGTTGTTCATCTGTCATTTGGGTTTTAGTGGGGCTAACAACCAGCATGATTTCGTCTAAATTCTTAATACTGGCATCCAAAATCCCTGAATAGACCTGCTGCATATAGCTTAATTCCTGGGGATTGAAATGGCTATCCTGCCGGAACAAACTCCAGGCTTTTTTATATTCACCGACCAAAGCTGCTTGCTTCATGGTTATATCCTTAATTCGCTGGTATTTTGCAATGGCAGATTTGATCTTCCCTAATTCGGTATAATAGTTACTATATAGTTGTTTTTGCTGATCTGTCCAGCCGGATATTTCATTCAGTTTTGTTTTAGACAACTGATTTTCAATGACCTTTTGAGCATTTTGCAACCATATTGTTTTATTCTGCATACGCTGTACTTTCAGGTCTATGGCTTTAATAACTTTAGTTACGGTCAGCTTGATAACTTCACCAATAATAAATTGAGCATTAGCAGTTTTTGTAGGTATCAAAAGGGCTATTGTTACAGAAAACAGAATCATTGATTGCTTAATTTTTTTCATAAGGCCTCCCATTCTGGTCATTTGACCAGGTAAATTATGTTAAGAAATAAGAACTATTATTTTACTTTTTGGTATTCGGTATCACCAAGTTTTAAACTTTTTTTGTTTGGTAATATGGAAATTTGTTTGCCTAATTCAGTTTCCTGTAGCAATTGCTTGTCTATATTATATGTAGATACCCACTTTGCAACTTTAAATTCCTTTGGAAGTGTTTTACTATCCCGTACCTTATTAAAGCCAGTTCGTCTTTCAACGTTATAAGTTTGCGAATTTGATTCCGATGTTATTACTAAGGTATCAGAAGTAATACTGTACTCATTTTTGAAATGTGTAACATAAGTGCCCGAAATGTCAGTTGCTGTATTGTTACTGCCACAACTGTAAAATAACAATGTTGTAAGGACGATTAAAATGGTTGATCTTTTCATAATGGTTAGTTTTAATTAAGCTGCTTTTTCTAATTCTTCTCTTACAATTGCTGCGATAGCCAGGCGAACATTACCAAATTTTTTAGTGTAGGCCTGTACCTTTGCTTTCTCAGACGATTCCGTAGTATAAGTCCAGTATTCTTCCCGGCTTACTTCAGTACGGTAAACTTTAGATAATTGGCCATTCAGGCTAATAAATACCTCTTTATATTGTAATTTCTCATCGTTGTTCCTGTTCATACTCATTATTAACGCTGTTTCCTTATCCGTGATACCTAATAGCTGTTGAACTTTAGGAAAGTCATTTTGATATTTACGCTGGTCAAGCAATATTTTACAGTCACTGTTATTGATAATGGCTTGCTTAACTACCGGTGAACTTATAATATCTTCAATATCCTGTGTTACCACGATGGCTTCACCAAAATATTTACGAACTGTTTTAAACAGGTATTTAATATATTCTGCCATACCTTCTCGTGCAATCGCTTTCCAGGCTTCTTCAATTAATATCATTTTACGAGTATCCTTACTGAGTTTCCGCATTTTAGAAACAAATGTTTCCATGATAATTAGTGTAACAACTGGAAACAGAATTGGATGATCTTTAATATTATCTAATTCAAAGACAATAAAGCGTTTCTGTAATAAATCGAGATTCTCCTTCGCATTTAGCAGATAGGCATATTCCCCACCTTTATAGTACGGTTTTAATACAAACAACATATTGTCAATATCAAAACGAATATCTTTCACTTTAGATTGCTTCATGGTTTCATAAAACTCATTTGATAAAAAATCATAGAAGCTGTCGAAGCACGGAAATATGTCCGTTTCGACTTTTAGCTTTACATAATAATGATACAGCGCATCTGATATAGCTACATATTCAGACCTTTGCACATCCTCGTCCTCCTTTTTCCATAAGGCAAGGATCATGGCTTTTATACTTTCTCTTTTTTCCGTGTCCAGGGTATCACCTTCGGGAACATAGAATGGGTTAAAGCTGATCGGCTCATCCTCGGTATAGGTAAAGTAATAGCCCCCCACAAATTCACATAAACCCTGATAGCTGTGTCCAACATCTACGATAACCACATGGGAGCCTTGTTCAAAATAGCTGCGCAGCATGTGGTTGGTAAAAAATGATTTACCGCTACCGGATGGACCTAAAATAAACTTATTGCGGTTGGTGGTTATCCCTTTGGTCATGGGGGCATCACTAATATCAACATGAACAGGTTTACCTGATAGGCGGTCGCCCAGGCGAATACCGCAAGGACTAATGCTGGATTGATAATTAGTTTCGAGGTTAAGGAAACAGGTAGCTTGCTCAACAAACGTATCAAAGGTGTCATTCATTGGAAAGCTGGCCTCATTCCCTGGTAATCCCGCCCACCAGATCTGCGCTGCTCCATCTGTTTCCTGTTTCGGCTGCGCATCCATTTGAGCCAGCGAAGAACTCACCCTATTTTTAAGATCTTTTAAATTGTCCGGGTTATCCGTCCATGCTAAAATATTAAAGTGTGCTTTAACAGGTAACCGTTGCTGACTAATTGCTTCATTCAAAAAATCATGAGTAGCATCCCTGCCAATCGCATTTTCCCGCGAATAGGCTGACAGGGATTGAAGCCGAAGCTTTTTAGATTCCAGTTTTTTTAAGGTTTGCTTACTATCCCCGATAAAGATGTATTGATTATATAAGTGATTACATCTTAGTAAGGTGCCAATAGGTGTAGCAAAGCCTGTGCTAAATTTCGTTTTATCCGTACTGTACTTGTCATAGGTTATTCTGGGACCGCAAAGCGCGGGCAAGTCTTCCGCATCACTTAGCGTATAAAGCTGGCAGTGATTATCGCCGATCCTGATTTCGTCCTCGATATGAATATCCTTTAAAACCGGGGATTGATTTTTATTCAACAGGAAACAATACTGCTCTAAAATTCCGGGCACCTTCATCGTTCCGGCCAGTTCATCATCATTTAACCTGGTTAACGATATTAACCCACTATCTTCTAAAACTCTTATGAATTGACCCGCGCTGTCTTCAAAATCCCTAAACAACTCCTCACAAGTTGTTTGAACAGGAACAATTCGTTTACGCATCAGCAAACTTACCCCGCTTGAATACCGCTTAAATTTATCCGGCTTTTTAGTCAAATAGATATGGCAATGATGATGTAAATACGCCCTTTCATGGAAATACCGCTCACTCGAATGAGATAAAAATGTTTTAACATTTTCCTGGTTATCCTGTGCAAAGACGGCTTCATACTGGTCATTTATAAACCAATCCTGTTTATGAAAAATACTGTTTTTAGGAAGGAGTTTTAGTGCTTTTATCAATACCTCATGAAAAGCATGGTATTCGTCATTAGATAATGTAAATATCTCCGGCAGATTGACTTTGTAACCAATTGTCAAATCTCCTTGCGCTGAGATCATACACTGATGTTCAACTTTATAAATGGGGAATACTTGTTCCGCTTTGCTATGTGATGCCATGATTATTGTTTTAATCGTAAAAAAATCCTCCGGGAGCTAAATTTTAAATGGTTGGGCAGATAATGTTTGGCTGCCTTTTTCATTAGGCCATGCTCACCGTATTTATGGCTTAATCTGAATACCTGATAAAATAAGGCGCATCCTAATCCGGCAACTATAATAATGCACCAATAAACAGGTACACCTATCAGGTACATGATTGCAAAACCAATTAATAGTATGACCAGGCCGCCCGCGAGATAACCAATATATTGTGCTTTAAGCCCTTTAAACTCTATGGGTTTGTTAATGCCCTTGTTAATCTGATACATTGACATAATCTTTTATTTAGCCTATACTCCAAAAAATGATTTTAACACTGTAGCAACGACGACAAGAAATATGCAGCTACCAAACCAACTGGATGCTACCTTGCCGGTATCATGCTCACCGTCATTCCATTTTTTGAAGACTTTTATAGCACCGACTAATCCCATGATCGCCCCGATGGCATACATTAAACTGGTGCCGGTTGAAAAATAGCTTTTCACCTGCGTGGTCGCTTCTGTTATACCAGCGTTGCCATCTTGGGCGTAAAGGGACGGGTTAATCAACAAAAAGGAGATTACTGCTATTACCTGTTTGAAAAAGGTTACCGTTCTTAAACGGAGGTTTGTTTTTTGAAATTCCATCATGATTAATTTAAAATGGGTTATAGATTTAATTAGCTTTATGCCCAGTTAACTTGCAAATCTGTTAAGGCAATGGGAAACATTAGTTTTCCTTTGGATAATTCCACAACACGGTTTAGTGTTACTGGCAAATCAATTTCATCTTTATATCTTTTATAAGATCCGATCAATATCCGAAGTAGGGTTATAAACTCCGGCTTGTTATCAATCTGTTTAAAAGCATCTATTAAATTACCGGCCTCAACCGTTAATTCCTGCGATGGGGTAATGTCCGCTGCAATGATTGCACCTGCTGGCGGATGATCTTCTAATGATTCGGAAAAAACCAAGTCCTGAGATTCGGTGATGGTTACTCCATTATCTAATTTCGCATTGCCCATTACCTGATAGGGCCCGGATTGAACATTTGAGAATAATACCGTGGCATCTTGCTTACGGTTAAACAGGTTGCTAATTTCTTTTTGGTAATAACGAAGTACTACGTACCCGTAATAAATAAGGGATAGAATAATTATGGCTGCCAAATAGTGCTGCCAGGAAATTGAAGACAACATAGGATTTTAGTTTAAAAGTTACCACTCCATGCGGTAACCTGAAAACAAAGGTGAGGGTACCAACAATTTAAAATTCACACCTCGTACATGAGGTAGGTGTTTTTTATTGGTTATTCGGAGTTGTTTTTAAATTAAAATTTAAACCCAGCTATATTTTGTCTATTATGGCTTAATTAAAGTGCATAGATTGTTGCATAGGTTCATCGAGCGCGAATTTTTCATCTATGCGCCTTAAAAGTGCGACTTTGAGTTTATCTAAAAAGGAAGTACGTTCCTTTTTCCTACGGGTAATATCTGTGTATTTATGGTAATAGGCTCCAAGGTCCACTTGTAGAATATGCTGAAAGAAATTGATCACTGATTTAATTTCAGCATTTCCGTTATTAAATACCCCCAAAGCAACCAAAGCATAAATCAGCTCTACCATATCAGTTTTATTAGAAGTCCATGTCAGGGGAAGTTCAAGAGCGATATCCTGTGCATGATTGACATTGTTATCTATATTCACCAGTTCAAGGTTGAGATAATCCTGGTATTTTTCATTAGCAATGATCTTAGATAATTTATAATCATGACTGGTTGAATAAACTTCATCATCTTCAAAATCATCTAATTCTACATGAACATCAAATCCACCACGAGTAAAATAAATCTCATCCATTTTACATGACCCGGACCTGTAATATTGATAAAATGCTTGGTTGTGGTCGAAAAACCGTTTTAAATCAGTCAGTTCAATGTTGATGTATTCTTTTAATATGTCATCCCCACCAAGCGGCTTTTGCATAATGAGATTATATACATTTATGAAATAAATGTACCGGTTATAAAACTGTGGTTTCACTTTTTTAAAGAAATGAATCTCATCCTCAGTATTTTCAAAGGAATAGCTATGGATATAATTCTTAAGCTTGGCCATCGCTTTTTTGGAAAGCATAATAGAGGCCCTGTATCGCTCTGCTAATGTTTCTCCGTTGGAAGAAACTTCGTTTAATTGGTTTTCAAGTGCGCTGTTTAACCGCTCCGCAAATTTTCTCATAGACACTTATTTCAGGTAAAAGAAATATTATATGGAGTAAGGTCTTACGCTATAGGCTCTATTGTTAAATACGGACTAATTAAAAATAAAAGGATTACTATGGTATAATGGAAAAAATAATTAGCAAGCACAAAAAAAGCAAACTAAGTGTGTTTTAAACGAAAGATGCGTTGTAAAATTGCTTATTTGTAAATAATAAGCAAAATAATTGCTTAATTCAACAAAGCTGACTTAAAACAGTTTCCACCAAAACCTTAATATCTTCTTTAATTTGGTGGTAGTTCATTAATACCTCCGCTTGATCTACTTCTCTCACCGAAGGGATCGGCTTATAGGCTTCTTCTTCCCTTTTTATGGCATCATGGTCATTTTGAATCGCACTATGAAAAGTTTTGAGATCAATTTTGTTATCCGGGTCATCGGCAACCATCCCCACAAATTCGCCCGATGAAAGACCTGATATTTTAGAAGCAGGCACAGCATAATCCAATTGTACAGATTTGCTAACAGAGGTATCCGAACTATTGATAGAAATACTTTCCTTCTCCTGGTTGATCTTGCCAAAGCGTTCTGATAGTTGTTTCGCGGTATCGCCTGTTACCTGACCAAAAATCACATTACCAACGATGTTTAAAATCACTTCCGCCTGTTCACGCCCATAATCCTTTTTTAACTGGCTGTAATCCTGTACCGCCAACGTAACAGCGACCTTATTTGATCTTGCGGTCGCGATGAGATTATCTATCCCGTTAAAATAAATTGTAGGGAACTCATCGAAGATCATACTGCACTTTTGCTGATTTTTACGATTAACCAGCTTATTGATCCTGTTGATATACAAAGATAGTACAGCACCATAGACCTGTGATTTTACCGGATTATTCGCCAGGCAAACTATTTTAGGCTCCTCGGGGTTATTAATATCCAATGAAAAATCATTACCACTCAATACGTAGTATAATTGTGGTGATGACAATCGGGCTAAACTGATCTTCGCACTGGCCACCTGACCTTCCAACTGTTCGTAAGCTTCATTTTTCCATGCTGAAACAAAGGGGTTAATCAACACCTCAATTTCAGGCTCTTGTAATAAAACTTCAAAAAGTTCTTTGTATTCAACCTGTGCCAGTTCAATAACATGGGGCAGGGTACAATAGCGGCCACCCTCATACTTCTTTAAAAACCACATAATGGCAGTAATAAAATTGATAGGTGATTCCACGAAAAAGTCGCCTTGCTTCTTTATCCATTCCCGGTTAAGGCCCAGCATAATGGTACGACTGGAATCTATCGCATCGGTTATATCAAGCATGGTTTGCGGTTCTAATGGATTAGCGCGGTGCATGATCTGTTCAAGGTTGATGATGTATTGGGATGGCTTTACTTTATACAGGTGCCCATATTTTAGCAAGGCATTGTAAACTATCTTAGAAAGGTCGTCATATTTAAAATCATATACCAACATGGTAAAACCCTTTTGAATATGCTGTGTAATAACGTGCCGTATCACAAAATATGACTTTCCCGATCCTGGGCTACCGCCAATTAACGTACCCCTGAATGGGTTTATGATGTTGATCCAACTTTTGCGGCTTTTACCCTTTAGGTTATAGATGGCTGGTAGATTAATGGAGTATTCATTTTCAAGCAGTCTTTCTTCTTGTGGAAATGATTCGTTGTCCTTATTGAAAATATCTTTACCTAATGTCAGCTTTAAAATTCTAAAAAGCAGGCTTACACCTGAAAGCAATAGAATATACCCCAATGAAGTTAAACCGATATAAAGGATGGCAATGGTATAGGCAGGGTAACCTAATGTCAATATTAAATTACTGATGAAGTATAACAACAAACCGGTGACGCAATAGGTAATTATCGTTTTTGTTCGGATTTTTTCATCCTTTTTACCTTTACTGCCTACTAATGAAACCAGTAGCAGACATAGGGCAAAAATCTTCACATACATAACCTGCCTAAAAATCAACATTTTAGAAATGGGTAGTAGTACATGATTTATTATCGGTTTTGTTAGCCCCAATTGCATGAATGCCGGATAACAACTTAAATAGAAGTGGATAAGTAATACGCCTAAACTCAGTAGCCTTGTAAAATCAATGATCTTTCTTAGGGCTTGTTCATTTTCACCTGTTTGCATAATAATTGATTTATAGTGAGTGTCCCTTTCGTTTCTTCTTCCTTTTTGTTTGTTGTAGCCGTCCTAAAGCAGACATATCCTGATGCTCTTCCTGAAATAACATATCCATCAGAGATTCACCGTTACCGTCGGGAGGAGTTAAACCTGAAATATTGTCAGGGAGTTTGTAAGACGTAATATCTTTATTTGCGGCCTTTACTGTAGGCTGATGTTGGGTTGTCTTTTCGATTTTGAACCAGCCAGAAAGTGAAGCTGCACTATACGTTTTGCCTAAATCGCTACCGTTAAATACGGCCTTAGATTTATGATCTATGAATGTTATTCCGTACAAACGGCCTTCTTCATTTTGCCGGAATACGACTTGAATACCTTGCTCTTTCAGTTGCTTTTGGAAAGCTGACTTCGATATTGGTTTCAATAAAACTTTTTCTATTGCACCTTTCAACTGTTCTTTTAATGGCTTGCGGAGCATTTCATTTAACCGAAAACGGTCTTCGAGTGTCTTCAAAGTTGGCTTGCCATAGATGCTGCTTGCCTTGATAGGCACCCCAACTTTGTTGCCTTTTCCGTCCAATACCCAATAAACCAAGCCGTTCTTTTCATACATTCTTGAATCTTTAGACCCACGATCTGCGGTGATATTATACTGATTGAGTACAGCGTTTAGTTCTGGGATGCTGGTAAACTTATAAGCCCTAACCACTTCGGTTACAATATTTGTGATCGATCTTTTTAGTTCTGATTTACCATAAGCCACCTCCTCCAAGGGCTTGCTTATGATGTTTTGTTGCTTACCCTGATCCTCCGCTTTAACAAGATTATAAGTTAATTCAACTTGCTTACGAGTATCTTCTGATGCCCTGTTGGCAAGCAAATGAAAGCTGATGCGTTTACCATCCGGCTCGATGTTAGTCGTTACAATATGTAAATGGGGGTGCCCTGCATCATAATGCTGATAAGCTAAATATGGCTGTTTTCCAAAACCTAAACCCTCCATGTAATCATCTGTAATTTGCTGAAGGACATCCTTGCCTAAGTTTTCACTAACAGCAAAGTTTAACGAAACATGCAAAGTGTTGACAAGAGTGCGCTCATTGCGTTTCGTCAAATCTGTTAACCTTAGCAACTTATCATTGAACGTTAGTTCAACCGGGTCTTTGAGATAGCCTTGTGCTAAAATCAATTCTGCTTTACCCAGCCGTACTTTATGTTCATTGTAATTTATTGCACCGATTATACTTCTTCCGGTTTTAATTTTTGCGACCATAATTCTGAGAAACTTTGCATATGTTCTTTGATTTGCGCTATTGACGGATCAACCTTACTCCCAATAATGGAAAGAAGATTTGACCATAATCTGTTATCAGCATTTCCGTGGGCACTGTTGATTTGACGAACTGCCTGATTGAGATTATTTCCGATAGCATTCAGTTCTTTCCGCAGCAACGCCAGTTCTTCCAGCATATCATCCATTGACTTATCACGGTAGTTTACGGTAATCGGTTTTTCGAGTAAAACACATCTGATATACTCACTTAGTTTCAAAAACCGTGTTTTCTTAAAGCGTGTGTCAAGCACCTTAAATTCGTTCGGTTTGAACCTCGTTGTGACTTTTCTTAATCGGTTTTCTTCTTCGTTTTCCATTGCTCTATACTTTAAAAAATCCGACCCTGGAGGATTTTTTCTATGCCCCCGGACTGACTTCGGAAGAGAGGGCAAGATTCGTTTGTCGGACAAACGTTTATCTTGCTGATTGCTGAAAGAGGCAATCTCCTCCTTTTTCAAAGTCCTCGATTGGATTTGTTAAAACATCCATACTCAAATTGATTCGCTGCAATATGGCGATAGCCTTGATTTTCGCTTAATTCGTTGCAGATGGTCAAAAATCCAGTCAGCCGCACAAACTTTCCAGTTACGAATTGGCGTACCAGTTCCCGTTTTCCATTTCAGTGATTTCTGCTCCGCTAAGAACACATCAGCAAATTCCGCCAAATCCTTTTGGTCAAAATAGATATGTACCACAAATCTGTCCGGGGGCACATTAACACCAAATCCGTCCAGGTCTGCTCCCTTGTTTTTAAGGTTAGCCTGGGGGGCTTTTGGTTGTTTCGGAATGATCCGTTTTACCTTCCGCTTCATGCCATTTTCATCTGATCAATTAATGTCCCTGAGTGCATCAGGGTTTCGATCTCTTCCAGGTTATAGTACGTTACACCACCCAATTTCTTGAATGGAATAACGCCTTTATCCCGCAGGATTTGAAGCTTGCTTTCCGACAAGCGTAACATCCTTTTAATTTCAAAAGCTTTGAGCCATTGGTGGCCCGGATGCCCGGATTGTTCTTTTAGCAATTTCTTAATGTCGCCTATAAGTTGCTGTTTAAAATCAATCAAGTCCTGAACAGTTATCAACTGATCCCTGTGAACTTTTGGAAAGTCGTTCTTAGTTTCATTGTAATTTGCCATAGCTTAAATTTTACTGTGGCAAATGTGGTGAAGGCCAAAATATATTTTTCACACCTCATGTATGAGGTAGGTGTTTTTTATTATATTATATTATCTGGGACCCTTATAATAAACAACTTCATCTTTATACATAAATTCAACTATCAGCAAAGGCATGAAATAACATATAATAGACACGTTGTACTTAATGATGAAGAGCATTGAAATGACCGACTGGTATCATCTGTCTAAAGAATTAAATGACAAAATGGAAGAGTTCTACAAAGTCTGCGCAATATAAATTTTATTGAGCCTTAGTAGGCACATCACAAAAGTCCATTATCTATTGCTCCCAAACAACGCTCAATACTGAGTTATATCGAGGAGTAATAATACAAAACTCATACATCGGAGAGTCCTCATCATATTTACCTAAATCAAACCAGGTAGATTTTGATATTTCTTGAGTCGAGTCTTCTTTTCTATAAACTCTATTATAAACATAAAACTCATTAGCCACCGAATCACTCGGCACATCCAGTTTATTTTTATCAGGTATCCAATACCTCATATCATTAGACTTTTTCCAATATTGAATTTTGCCTACTTTGCTATAGAATGCTGCTATTGGATGATTTCCAAGATCTATAAATCTATATACTGTTGATGTCAAGCTGGTATTAAATTTTTCAGCAAGTTCTCTGATTAAGTCGGGACTAAATTTTTTCTTAAAACAGGAGGCTTTAAATAACTCTTCAGGCATTAATAATTCAGCCGCAAAATCATTAGCCTCCTTTTCTTGAGGACCATTCTTATAACCATCTAATGTAGAATCATCGTCTGTAAATGAAGCGTCTTTGTCCGCGTGCATCAATATGTGGCCCAACTCATGTGCTAATACGTATCTTTTCCGTTGAGCAAACTCAATTTTTGAATCAACTGAAACTATAGAACGACCATTTTTCATCACTAATCGACCATCACAATTATTTAGGTTTACCTCTTTTACGATGCCATCATGATAAACTATTAGGTCAGCCATATTTATTGAAGATGTATCTTCAATGCCTAAACTATTTAAAAGTTTTTTTGCAACAAAACCCGGATTAATTTTCATTGCAGTTCGCCCTTTTCAATTTTGTTCATTAGATCAAGTAAGTCAGTTTCGTCCAGTATTTCTCGTAAGTCGGTTTCATCCATCTTTTCGAGATTGTTAAATTGCAATTTAGGAGCTCTCTGATGAAGCAATTGCAATATTATCTCTTTTGTGTTTGCCTGTGCGCTAACAAAAACAGCGATAGCTTTTGTATATAAACTTTCTTGTTGAGCCTGTTTTAATGCAACCCTATGCTTAAATAGAAGTGCCTTAATTTGGGCAATACCTTTTTTTTCAACTTCAGATGGATTGTATCCCTCTTCCTTTAAAAACTCATCAAGCAAATCGGGTTGATTACGTACCATCATGAACAAGTCATCATTAAGTTGGTCAATGTTTACTTTAATGTTTTTCATGATTGTTTATTAAATAATGTTTTCACAATTCTTTTTCCTTTTTTAATGGCATTATTTATGTCACTAACTGATATTTCAAAACTTTCTGCAATAACCCGGGGTGGGCTACCCTCAAGCCATTCTGAAAAAATGGCATAATCATCTTTAAATTCACCAAAAGCGGTTTCTATTCTTTTCCAGTCCTCATCATCAATTAATACTTCTTCTGTTTCGGTAGTACGGCTATCATCACTTAAAAGTTCATCATTTATTGGATCATCAAAACTATCCTGGGCATTAATTATATTATCAGCATCGCCCCCTGCTTTGACAACGGAACGCTTAGACGATTTAAAATGATTTGAAATTAAACTTTTGATGATCAATTTTAAGTGAATGGTTACATCAGGATATTGTTCAAAATCCCACTTTCTTGTACCGTCAAAGAGTTTTTCAACTGCATCAGCAACAAAATGTTCGGCATCTACGCTATCTTTTTCAGTTCTGACTTCAAAACCCGCTTTATTTAATTTGAAATTGGAATATAACACAAGCTGTTTATAAATCAGCCGCCATGATCTTTCATCAATAGCTTCAAGTTTTTCGAGTGTCCGAGGTTCTATCATGTAATAGGTTTATTTGGTACTCATAAATATATGCTCTTAAATATTATTTTTTTGCCATGTGGCGAAAAATATATTTTATGGAGCATATCCAATTATACGTTAACATAAATTAATATAACATGAGTTCATACAGCCATAGAAGCACCTTACACGTAAGGATAAAAAATTTCGTTGCTTGGATAGCCCCGCCGCGTGAAAGTCGGGACGCCATTAAAATAAAATCTGATGAAGTAAGGGCCAATATTAAAGCCAAAGCTGAAGCCGATGGCCTTACCATTGTTGATATGCCGCATTCCGGTTCATTTGCAACACGCACTGGATTGCGTAGGCATATGTACGGCAACACGACAACTGAAGGTCAGGATATTGATTTACCTTTTGTTGTGAAAAAGGACAAAGAAACAGAGTTTGAGCCTCTCATTCGCAGGTTTAAAAAATATGCGGAGGAGTGTTACCCTGACCACGAAATCGAAGAGACAAAAAGTTCTGTTAATATCATTTTTGATAACGAAAAATTGACCTTTGATATCGTGCCTATGTTTGAAGGCAGTAAAAGCGGAGAACAAGTTTTGATTCGCAATACTGGCGAGGAGATTAGAACCGGTATTGAAAAACACCGGGAGTTTATAAGAACGAGGACCGCGGTAACAAAAAACACTGATGGTATTGTTACCTTTAATGATATGATACGTCTACTAAAATGGTGGCGTATTAATAAAGAGCATGAAACAAACGATAAATTAAGTATTCCCAGTTTCTTAATAAACCTGCTTTCAGCCAAAGCTTATGAAACCTGTGGCGATGATACTACTTATCCGCAAACTTTAGCAAATTGGTTCTCTTACTTAGCCCATATTGTTAAGCAAAAAGAAACGATATGGTTTAAAGATTATTATAAGAGCGTAACCCCTGACACCTCAAAAACCTGGACTGTTCTTGACCCCGTAATGTCTGACAATAACATTGTAAAGAGTTGGTCTTGGTATCAGGTTGACGACCTCGCTGAATGGCTACAGGAAGCTGCTGAGATTATGAATAGGGCAATAGTAGCTGATCTTGATGGTAGGGATGTAGATAGCCTTGCACAATTACAATTACTATTTGGTAAAATATTTTCATCACACTGCGATTAACAAAAAAATATGAGCGCAATTACATTTACAGGAACAGACACTTACACCGTAGCTGATGTTAAGGCAGTCATGCAAAACACTTATGAAGACATAATTGGTTTTGCCAACAAAGGAATTATATCATACGATAGAGCCAAAGGCTGGATTAATGATATCACCTATCTTCTCAATGAGAAACTACTAAAATCGTTTGAAATTCAGTTGTATAATTCAGCTGGTACAAAATTTCAATCTTATAAATATACCGTTAGTGTGGGCGGTCACCTCTCAAGCGGCAGTTTATCTGGCGGAATAAATTTCTGGTCAATTCCTGCCGGTTCTACGGCTGGTTTGTTTGCTGATATGGATTTTGGTAAGCCAAATTCAACTTCTGTTAATGAAGAATTAGAACGCAGGGGCTGGGGCCACAACGGATCTCCTTTGGTTGGTAACGAAAGTTCAGAAAGGGATTATATAAGTAATAGTTTAAAATTATCGAGATCAGTAATTACAAAATAATATATGGACGTTCAACTTCAACAAAATAAACACCCTGATACCGCTTCACAAAAAGCATATGATCAACTTATTGCCATAGATAACCAAAAGGCGGCATTATTAAACTCGTTGGAACTTTTTTTTAATACTGATAAAGTAAACAAATGGCACAAAACACACCATGCTAACAAACTTGCTTTTTTTTCTAACATATTATCGGGCACCCCATTAATAATTTTGGCTGGTGATGTGGGCTGCGGAAAAACAGCTTTGGCCCATAGTATTGGAACGCCTTTAAGTAACCTAATTAATAAAAGGGTTGTTTGTTACGAAACCCCATCAAATATACGCGGCGGTGGCCTTGTCGGCGACATAGGCAATCGTATTACCGATGCGTTTACACAAATAAAAAAAAGTTTAAAAGCCGGTGAGATGGGTGTTCTTATCATTGATGAAGCCGATGATTTAGCAACAGATAGAGATCAAAATCAAGCCCATCATGAAGACCGTGCAGGTTTGAATGTTTTAATTAAACAGATTGATTTAGTTTCCCGGGAAAAAATTGAACTGGCGGTCATTTTAATAACAAACAGGTTAAAAGTTTTAGATCCAGCGGTTATAAGAAGAGCAGTACAAATAATTGAATTTGAAAGGCCAAATGCTGAGGCCCGAAAATTGGTATTTGAAAGTTTATTTGAGGGCACTGCTTTGAACGCGGACGAGTTAGATAAACTTGTTAAAGCCAGTGAAAATAAAACACCTTATAGTTTTTCAGACCTGATACAAAAAGTAGGCAAACAAGCTTTATTTTTAGCAATTCAAACCAACACTCCTTTTTCGATTGATATTTACCTGGAGCTATTGAAAACGGTTAAACCATCTCCACTAATTAACTAAACATGAAAGGAAGACTAACCATAGTAATCGCTCATTACGGCTTAGATAGAAAAATCACTGAATCAGAATGTTTATCTGCTTTAGGTAATGACGAAATTGAGAACTATAAGTTTATCGATTTTGAAGCCGGCAATGCTAAGTTGAGTGAACTTTATAATTTATCATTTGATAATTTAGCACTTTATCAACAAAGGAAATTTGTAGAGGTAGTAAAACCTGTATTAGACGAAAATCCAGACGCTTTAATTGCATATTTTGGCTTAACACCCATCCCAATTGCATTTCATTTCGGGTTTTTGATCGGTAATACTCACCCCTATGTTATATATCAGTATCATCATAAAGTACATAAATGGCTAAAAGAAAGCGCAAAGCCATCAACAGAATATTTATTTTCAATTTTACCACTTGATCTACCTGTTGAAATTCAAAAAGGGAAGGGTGATGTTAGTATCAGAGTTGCTACTTCTTTTAATATTGATAAACAGGCTACATACGAGGTAGTGCCAAACCCGTCTAACGAATTTGACATCGTTTTACAAACACCAAATGTTGATTCACTATACGATCAGAACTGCATAGAAAAAGTAGTTACTGCATTTCAGAGCGTTTTAGATACCTATGCTAACAAGTTAAGCGACCGCGACAAAATACAGTTATTTATTGCGTCTTCTGCTGGTCTGCCCTTTGCATTGGGTACTCGTATTAATACGAACATCTACCCGTTTGTACAAACCTACCAGTTTAGCCGGGATGAAAGTCCGAAATATAAAGAAGCTATTTTGGTTACAAAAGAAGTAGACAGCCGGATAATACTTTCTGAGGATGATAGAAAAGCGGCGCAAAAAATAAGAATAGCATGGCAAAACCAATTGGACGATAATTTAAAACCATTTATAACACAAATTGCAGGAAAGAAGACAGAAAATTGGTTACAAATGATTTGCGCTACTGATGCGGAATATAAAAAGGTATCAAAGCAGTTGAAACATCCCTGGTCGTCTGTAACGGACATAAATAAAACCAGTTTAAAAAATGATAAAATTGATATTGAAACCGTTGACGTTGAAGATGGATTTGAATATATTGAGAAATCTAACACCTGGTTACTTGATGATGGTTTTTTATTTGGCTTAGAAAAACGGCTGAATAAATCGCCTGATACAGATATTATGCAAGCAAGCCGGTTGTTCTTTTTCCATGAAGCTTTACATTATAGCAAGGACGGCCACCGATTAACAAAAGAAGTTGCCAATGGTATCGGGCAATTCCCAAAAGTTATTGAAGAGGCAGATTACCAGGCAGATGTGTGGGGCCTATTAACAGAATATAAGTACGCTTCTATTTACGAAAATTCAAAACTCAAAAAGGGTTTAAAACAATTTTTTTGTAATGCTATCGAAACGGCTATAGAAACCATGTGGAGTTTTGTTGATACTGGTGCCGAGTTAAACATAATTCAGGTTCGATCCATGAACAGGTTTTTAAATTGGTACTGGCAATGGGTACTGATCGAAAATATTGACGGAGAAGGGTCATTTGGAGAAATTTTAGCCATTTTACTTGATAAACCTGTAATAGAACTCGCAGGAGCACCAATGGAGCTACGTGGTTACCGCACATTTTATAAACTAAACTCTAAGCAAAATAATAAATGCCAATTGGCTGCTTTTGTAAGAAATAAGGTTTATCGATTTACCCCTAATTTAATTGATGATATTTTGGATGGCTTTAAAATGCTAAATGGTGAAAAAATTAAAACCGGTCTTAAAAGTTTTCAAATTAACTTATCATAAATATTTGCTATAAACAAGCAATTTATGTTTCAATAAATTGCTTGTTTTCATAATATTAAAAATAGTTCTTACACATTTAAAGCCCGTTTCAAAGTAACTTGCATGGCAATTTAAATGCTTCGTCTGTTGAAATTTGAGTTGTATTTCTTAGTTCCGGTGCATCAAAAATTTGATTATAAAAAACGCTTTGTAATAAGATTGAATTTATCAATAAGATAATCAGTTATTTGGAAGCTAAACGGTTTTTCAGATTTTGCATATCCTCCTTCAATTTCCTTTCGACCACTTTCGCATAAATCTGCGTGGTCGTGATTTTTGTGTGCCCTAACATTTTGCTTACTGTTTCAATGGGTACACCGTTTGAAAGTGTAATTGTAGTGGCGAAAGTATGCCTGGCCAAATGAAAGGTTACATTTTTTGCAATGTTACATACCTCGGAAATCTCTTTTAGATAGCTATTTACTTTTTGATTGGACATTACAGGGAAAACTTTACCTCCTGATAGTGATCGTATATTGGCTTTGTATTTATCCAATATTTTTAGTGCTTGCGGTAAAAGGGGCACATTAACCGGAATCATTGTTTTCTCACGGCAAGTCCTGATCCACTTTTCGCCATCTGTACCGGCAACAATATGGCCTGGTGTTAAATTGATAACATCTACATAGGACAGTCCCGTATAGCAGCAAAAAACAAACAAATCTCTAACCATATCAAGGCGCTCTATGGTAAATACTTTCTTTTCCATATCAGCCAGTTCTTTTTCGGATAGTTGCTCCCGGTTTACCTTCTGTATTTTCAACTTATAAGCTGCAAAAGGGTCATTGTCGATCCATTGCAGGTTCATCGCCAGGTTGACCATTTTTTTAAGTCGAATGATGTGCTTCATCACTCCGTTGTTATTAATCTGCTTTTGGTGATCTTTTGGTTTATGGTTACGTAAATAAACTTCAAAATCTTTTACAAATTTAAAATCGAGTTGATGCAGGTAAATATCAGTGGATTGGTGCTGATCCTCCAAAAACTTCACTAAATAGCGCTGGGTGACATAATAATGTTTAAGGGTACTCCATTTCAAATCTGTAGTGGAAGTTTCGTTATGGTAGGTAAAAAGGCGGCTGAGGGTATAAACTTCCTCTTCTGCTCCCAAATACAGATCTTTCACTGCTTTTGCGGAAAGCATTTTACCTTTAAGCTGTAGCTGCTTGTAGTTATTGCTGATCGTGTTACGAACCTCTCCCAGGTAATTGTTAATGGATTTAACTTCATCCTTATTGCCTTTAGCCGTTCCCTTACCGCTATCCCAATTTTTTGGATCGACATTATGTTTGAGTGCAATGTAAGCCCTTTGCTTATTTACGGTTACGCAAGCGTAAATTGGTTCTTTTCCGTCCCTGGCTTTGTCCGGGCGCGTGGTAAAATGGATACCGAATGACTGTGATGTTTGCATAAAATTTAATTTTTAAGTTTAAAATGCTCAATAAACACCCTGTTTTTAGATAACAAAAAGGTAACACAGAATCGCCTAAAAAGACTGATTTAAACAAACTTTTATCGCTGTAATTAACTGTATGTCAATTCATTGAATAGGTTTGTGTTACCTAAGTTAAAAATTATAAACAGGTAGTCGGATAGGTAACGAGAACTTTGGCTTTCTTGACGGTTGTTGAGGGGAGAATAAATGAAAAAACCCTCTAAATCAGCGACTTAGAGGGTTTTTAATTCTCTCCAAAGAGAGGTTTGTGCGCCCACCTGGGCTCGAACCAGGGACCAAAAGATTATGAGTCTTCTACTCTAACCAACTGAGCTATAGGCGCGGTTGAAATTTCTAAAAATTTCAGGTTGCAATTTTACATATTTGTGCGCTAATTACAAAGAGCTAATGCAAAATATTAAAAACATTATTTTTGATTACGGGAACGTAATATTCAATATTGATTTCGCCAAAGTTGCCGAAGCATGGAAACAACTGGGTATCAATAATGCAGCCGAATTTTATGGCCACCGCCAACAGGACCCGGTATTTAATTTATTGGAACGTGGCGAAATAAGTGTTGAAGATTTCAGGAACCGGATACGAGAGTTATCAGGCAAACCCGACCTTACCGACGAACAAATAGACGGCGCATGGAATAAGATATTTTTGGATATCCCGCTGGGAAACCATGAATTATTAAAACAGGTTAAGGCTAAATACCGTACTTTTTTGCTGAGTAATATTAACGCCATTCATTACGATTATGTGCACAGCTACCTGCAAAAAGAGTTTGGCATGGGCAACAATGATGATCTGTTTGAAAAGGTTTATTACTCGCACCTGGTAGGTAAACGCAAACCCGATTCTGAGATATTTGAACAAGTCCTGTGCGAAAACAACCTTGAACCTGCCGAGACTTTATTTATTGATGATAGCCCACAGCATTTAGAGACTGCAAAAAAACTGGGTATGCAAACCTATTTAATGACCGCGCCTGATAACATACAGCAGTATTTTAAAACTAACGGATTGTTAGATTAGCCCAACTTACGACGTTTTTTTTCTTTTACGATCAAACTCAACTCACGGCCCATTTGCCCGGCTATAGCGGTATTTTCCTGCGCACGACGGAATAAGTAAGGCAATACCGCTTTAACAGGGCCATAGGGCACATATTTGGCTGCGTTGTAACCCGCATCAGCCAGGTTAAAAGTAAGGTTATCGCTCATGCCTAATAATTGGGAAAAGTATACATGAGGGTTTTTAGGATCAATACCCTTCTCGGCTATTAACTCGGTAAGCAAGCGGCAACTTTCTTCATTATGGGTGCCCGCGACTATGGCTATCTCGCCGTTATGATCAATGCAATAGATCAACGCGTCGTTATAGTCGGTATCGGTAGCCTCCTTATCAGGCTGTATGGGCGATGGGTATCCCCTCTCCTCTGCCCTGGCACGCTCCTTTTCCATATATGCACCACGTACCAATTTGGCACCCAAAATAAAGCCTTCTTTAACCGCCATTACATGGTCGTCAATCAATGATCGCAATTTATCATGGCGGTATAACTGGTAGGTATTATACACAATAGCTTTGCCCTTGTTAAAGCTATGCATCATAGTTAGGGCCAGTAAATCAATGGTATTTTGAATCCAGCTTTCTTCAGCATCTATCATAACCGGGATACCGGCAGTATGCGCCTCAAGGCAAATAGTTGCTACCCTGTCTTGCACCCTTTCCCATTCCTCCTCTTCAGCAGGCGTTAGTGGTAACCTTGCATCAAGTTTCTCCAAAAGCTCATTACGGCCAAGTCCGCTTACTTTAAAAACGGTTATAGGTACGGCATCGTCTTCGGTAGCACGCTTAATGGTGCGGATGATCTCATCGCGGGTATTATCAAATACTTGTTCATCGTCTTCGCCCTCTACCGAATAATCCAGTATGGTGCATACATTATTTTGGCGCAATGTGCGGATCGTTGAGCCGCATTCTATAATGGTTTCCCCGCCACAAAAATGTTTAAATATGGTCGCTTTTATCAATCCCTTAATAGGTAAGCCAATTTTAACCGCGAAATTGGTAATGGGCGGACCGATCTTTACCAAAAAATTACTGCTGATTATTTTGAACAACCAGTATGCCCTGTTTAACGCGGCATTGCTGTAATGCTTAAAGGCGATCTCGGTATTTTCAAATGATAGTTTCTTTATATCCATAAATTTTATTTGCCTATCCGCACATGACTATAACCATGAACTATCAACAAAATTATATCAACATAACCCATTATTGTATGAATAGTTTATTTTTGCCGCACAATGATCGAATTTAGACTTAACGGCGACTTTATACATTTGATACAATTACTAAAAGCAGCCAATCTGGTACAAACCGGCGGCGAAGCGCAAATAGTAGTTACCGAGGGTGAAGTTAAGTATAATGGCGCAATTGATTACCGCAAACGCCTTAAAGTTAAGAAAGGCGATATAGTGGAGTTTAATGGCGATACAATAAAGGTGATTTAATTTTTATGGATACTGATACAATTTATAGCGATAATTGCGCTATTGAAATTATGGAGACGATACAAAGCAATACCTACAATATATATTTTGAAAACAGCCTTAATGAACTGGTGAAGTTTATTGACGAGGGTAAATACTCCAAATTTTTTATTTTAACTGATGAGAATACCGGCGAACATTGCCTGCCTTTAGTAAAGGATGCCATAGGCGACCGCACTTTTGATATTATTGAAATAAACGCCGGCGAAGAAAGCAAAGACATTGATTTTTGCATAGGTGTTTGGAAAATGCTTATAGATTTTGGTGCCGACAGGCAAAGTCTACTGGTTAACTTAGGCGGTGGTGTTATTAGCGACCTGGGTGGTTTTGCAGCATCCACCTTTAAACGAGGGATTGATTTTGTGCATGTACCTACTACTCTGCTTTCGCAGGTAGATGCTTCTGTGGGTGGTAAAACAGGCATTGATATTGATAGCATTAAAAACATTATAGGCACGTTTACCCAGCCTAAAGCTGTTTTTATCGACTACCGTTTTTTACAAACTTTACCTGCACGCCAGATACTATCAGGCAATGCCGAAATGTTGAAGCATGGTTTGATTTGTGATGCCGGGTATTGGAACAAACTTAAAACCAGCGACCTTAAAAATCCATCAGCCGAATTGGTTTATATATCAGTAGGTATAAAAAACAAGGTGGTGATGGAGGATCCGCACGAAAAAAATATCCGCAAATCATTAAACTTTGGGCATACTATTGGGCATGCGGTTGAGACCTATTCTTTATTAAATGATGAGGATTCATTATCGCACGGCGAAGCTATAGCCATCGGTATGATATGCGAGGCCTACCTATCGCACAAAAAAGCAAAACTAACGGCTGCCGAACTTACAGAGATAACCGAGGTATTGATGAACCTTTATCCAAGATATCCACTAAAAGATACTTATAACAATACTTTATTACAGTATATGTTAAAGGATAAAAAGAACCAAAACGGGCAAATAAACTGTACGTTATTAGATGCTATAGGCCAGTTTAATATTGATAATAACTGTACTAAAGAGGAATTATTTGAGGCTTTGGCTTATTACGCCGAATTATAAAGTTCAAAAAAATAATTTTTCTTTTTGACAAATCAATATTATGCTGTACATTTACAGCGAAATAAAAAACAATGAAGTTAACAAGTGTATATTTTTATGGTTACTACTTTTACTTTAACAGTGAGAGCCGGGACTAATATGCACTAATAATCATATAAAGAAACTGAAAAGTCCCGGGCATAATAGCCGGGACTTTTTGCTTTAAATACGTTATGAAGAAAGAAAAACCAAGAGTTGCCATACAGGGCATAAAAGCTTCGTTCCATGAAGAGGCTGCCTTTAAATTTTTTGGAGAAAATATCCAAACCGTTGAGTGTAACTCTTTTAAACAAACATTTGAAGCCTTAGAAAAAAACGAGGCTGATTATATAGTAATGGCTATTGAAAATAGCATTGCCGGAAGCATATTGCCCAACTATAGTTTGTTACTTAATTATAACTTTCCGGTTGTGGGCGAAATTTACCTGCCTATCCAACTGCATTTATTGGCTTTGCCCGGGGTGGTGCTTGAAAATGTAAAATACGTAACCTCACACCCTATTGCTATACGCCAGTGTATTGACTTTTTTGACGATTATCCGAATTTAAAAATTGTAGAAAGCAATGATACCGCGGCCTGTGCAAAACGGATACATGACGAAAAATTAACTGATACAGTAGCTATTGCCAACTCATTGGCGGCCAACTTATATGGGTTAGATATTTTAGAACGCCGCATTGAATCAAACAAAAAGAATTATACCCGGTTTTTGATACTAACCACGCATGAAAACGCTGCCAAAAAACAAGCGGCAAATAAGGCTTCGCTATGTTTCCAGGTGGGTAACCAGGTTGGTGCGTTGGCTAAAGTGCTTAATATTTTTGCTGCGCAAAGTGTAAACATGAGTAAAATACAATCCATGCCGGTACTTGGGCGCCGTAATGAATACAACTTTTATGTTGATGTAGAGTGGGAAGATACCAAACAATATGATACAGCTGTAAAACAGATACTTAAATACACTCAAAACTTTAATATTTTGGGCGAATACAAAAGGCACGAAGACGATAGCGACATTGAAAAGAAACTAAATTTAGCTAAAGCAAAACCTGCCCGCAAATACATTAGCATTAAAAAATTAACCAACTAAAAACTATACTTTTTACCGATATTTGAATTTTTAAAATAAGATGAAACTGGATTTAAACATACAACCCCTAAACTCCTGGATAAAAACAGGAAAAGAACCTCTTTTAATAGCAGGCCCATGCAGTGCTGAAACAGAAGATCAGCTGGTAGCAACTGCACATTTATTAGCTAATACAGGTCGTGTTACCGCATTACGTGCCGGTATCTGGAAACCACGTACACGTCCCGGAGAATTTGAAGGTATAGGCAGCATTGGTTTAGAGTGGTTAAAGCGCGCTAAAGCAGAAACAGGTTTACCAACTACTGTTGAAGTAGCTACAGGTAAACACGTTGAAGAAGCTTTAAAAGCAGGTGTTGATATTTTATGGGTTGGTGCCCGTTCAACAGTTAACCCCTTTACTGTACAAGAAATTGCTGACGCTTTAAAAGGTGTTGATATTCCGGTAATGGTTAAAAATCCGGTGAACCCGGATCTATCATTATGGATAGGCGCTTTGGAGCGTATCAATAATGCAGGTATCACCAAATTAGCTGCAATACACCGTGGATTTTCATCTTACGAAAAAACTGCTTTCCGTAACGAACCAATGTGGGATATTGCTATCCACTTAAAAACATTGGCTCCCCACCTACCTCTAATTTGCGATCCGAGCCATATTTCGGGTAACCGTGAGTTAATTGGTTACGTATCACAAAAAGCGCTTGATCTGGATATGCAGGGATTAATGATCGAATCGCACATCGACCCAAGTGTTGCCTGGACAGATGCTAAGCAACAAGTTACACCATCAGCCTTAATTGATATTATTGACCGTTTAACCTTACGCAAACCGGAAACCCGTGACGCTGAAGTAAATGATAAACTGAGCGAATTGCGCAACAACATAGATAAAATTGATGACCTGATCATCCAGAAAATGGCTGAGCGCATGAATATTGCTGAGCAGATTGGCACTTACAAACGCGATAACAATATTACCATTTTACAGGTAAACCGTTGGGATGAGATATTAAACAAACGTATTAACTACGGTAAAGCATTAAAATTACATGCTGATTTCACGGAAAAACTATTAGAGTTGATCCATAGCGAGTCGATCCGCAAACAAACAGAGGTAATGAATACGGATATAGCCGGAGCGGCAGAAGATAAAGTTACCACGCACGCTTAATACAAACATGAGTAATAACATACTGCTTACTAAAAAAGGCAGATCAATAAATGGTACGGTTAACCTCACCGGTTCAAAAAGTGAGTGTAACCGCGCCTTGATTATTGAAGCATTAAGCGAAGGCAAAGTAATGGTACAAAACGTTTCGGACGCGGCCGACACGATGACTTTGGCGAGCATTTTAAAGCGTAAATTGCAAGTTGCGGGAGAACCACTCACTACTCACCACTCACCACTCACCACTGTCAATATCGGTCCAGCGGGTACGGCTATGCGTTTTTTAACGGCATATTTTACATTGCAGGACGAGCCTGTTATTTTAACCGGCAGCCAACGCATGAAACAAAGACCAATAGGTGTTTTGGTAAATGCTTTGCGCCAGTTGGGTGCTGTTATTGATTACGAGGAGAATGATGGCTTTCCCCCGATAAAAATAAAAGGCAACTTACAACAGGTTACTGATACCATCAGCATTAAAGGTGATATCAGCAGCCAGTACATTACCGCCTTATTACTAATTGCTGCACGATTGCCTTTGGGTTTACAACTAAATATAGAAGGCGAGTTAACATCACGCCCATACGTAGAGATGACCTTAGCTATGCTTGAGCAGGCGGGCATTAAGCATACCTGGGCGGGCAATACCATTAGTATTGCACACCAGGAGTTTAAAGAAACTACTTTACCTGTTGAACCGGATTGGAGCGCGGCATCTTACTGGTACGCTATTGCAGCCTTAGCCGATGATGCAGAGATATTTTTAAAAGGATTGACCCAATATAGCTTACAAGGCGATAGCGTTATCACCGAACTCATGGCCAATTTTGGTATTACCTCGCAGTTTAAGGATGGTGGTGTTTACTTAAAAAAGGAAAACAAACCTATCAGCCGCGACCTGTTTGATATGAAAAAGTGCCCTGATTTGGCACAAACCGTTATTGTAGTTTGCGCGGCATTAGGACACGAGGCTACATTTACCGGCTTAGAGACTTTAAAGATAAAAGAAACAGACCGTGTAAAAGCTTTACAAAATGAGCTTGGCAAAATGGGTGTTAAGCTGATTGAGGATAACCTGATGTACAAACTGGACTGCAGCGAAAAATTTATTCCGCAGCACCTGTTTGTAAACACTTATGAAGATCACCGCATGGCTATGGCATTTGCCCCTTTGGCATTGATTATACCGGAAGTTGAACTGGAAGAAGAAAAAGTAGTTGAAAAATCATACCCGGCCTTCTGGAGCGATCTGGAGCAGTTAGGATTTGAAATTGAGATAAAAGGTTAAAGCTAAAAGGCGAAAGCTTTTATAATTATAAAATTAAACAATCTGCACATTTGCATATACGCATATTTGCACATCAATATAAATTATGGCAGGCAATTCATTCGGACAATTATTCAGGATAACCACATTTGGCGAGTCGCATGGCGAAGCTATTGGGGTAATTATTGATGGCTGCCCGGCTCAATTACCGGTTGATCTGGACTATATACAAGGCGAGCTGGATAAACGCAAGCCCGGCCAGTCAAAGATCACTACACAGCGTAAAGAGAGCGATACGGTTAAAATACTGTCGGGCTTATTTGAAGGTAAAACTACCGGAACGCCAATTGCCATGCTGATACCTAATGAAGATCAGCGCTCAAAAGATTATAGCCATAATACCAATGTTTTCCGTCCATCACATGCTGACTATACTTACCAAACCAAGTACGGTATACGCGACCATCGTGGCGGGGGCAGATCATCAGCCCGTGAAACCGCCGCACGGGTAGCTGCGGGCGCATTAGCCAAACTTTTATTGAAAAGCCAGGGTATTGAGGTAATTGCCCATGTAAGCAGCGTAGGCAAGATAAATGCGCCAAATGTAGAAATAACTAAAGCGCAGGATTTTATTGACGAACGAGAAAAAAACATAGTACGTTGCGCCGACCCGGCTACTGCGGATGAAATGATAGCTTTTATTGATGATATCCGTAAGCAAGGCGACACGGTTGGTGGTGTGGTAAGCTGCCATGTATTGAATTGCCCGGTTGGCTTAGGTGAGCCGGTATTTGATAAACTACATGCCGAATTAGGTAAGGCTATGTTAAGCATAAACGCGGTACATGGTTTTGAATTTGGTTCAGGTTTTTCTGGCAGCCAGATGCGCGGATCAGAACATAACGATATTTTTATAACCGACGAGCAGGGCAAGGTTAAAACCATCTCTAACTATTCGGGCGGTATACAGGGCGGTATCAGCAACGGTATGCCTATTGAATTTAGGGTAGCCTTTAAACCTGTGGCTACCATTATGCAAAACCAGGCTACTGTAGATGGTGATGGCAACGCTGCCGAAATATCAGGCAAGGGCCGCCATGATCCTTGTGTGGTGCCACGCGCCGTACCTATTGTTGAGGCAATGGCTGCTTTGGTTGTAGCAGACCATTGGTTGAGGAACAGGAATTCAATATTGCCATAACCATTCAATTTTTGAATTATGAATACATTATTTAGATATAGCATATTTTGCTAAGTATTCTATAATTGGTTAATTTACATCGGATTTAATCTAAACCATGTCCGATATAAAAAAAACAGAAAAGAAGTGGATTGAAAATTTTAAAAGTTCCCCATTGGTTGAACGATCAACAGGTACTTTTAATAGCAGTTATGCTTTTCAACTATATCATGGTAGAGAAAACGAATTATACCCTATTAATTTCCCTAACAATTTTTTCAACCATTATAATTCTTATTTAGAACTTGAAAAAGATAGTTCCTTAACTATATTTCATTCCTTTTTAGATTTTATAGGTATCAAATTCGATAAGTCTTTTTTATTTAATCATATTAATGATAGTCCAGAAAACTATGAGAATTTTGCTAACACTTGTAATAACATCTTTAAAATGTTGGCCCATTATGATAAAAAGCTAACTATTGAAAATCCATACAAAGACAACCTAATTGAAATTACTTATTTACTTAGAATAGTTTGCGATGATGTTTCCCAATTAACAATTTTTGACAAGCCTATTGAATTGCCTTTTCTATACAGTAGATTTACTGACTTCCCTCAAGGATATGAAGATGATATTATTGTAAATCAATTATTTAACAAAATAGAGAACAACAATTGCAGTCTTTTTATTACAGGTAAAGCTGGGACAGGAAAATCAACATTCATTCAATATTTCGCATCAAAAACTAAGAAGAAACTATTGATGTGTGCTTTTACAGGAATAGCGGCAATTAATATTAAAGGTCAGACCATCCATTCCTTTTTTAAGTTTCCACCACAAGTCTTACTTCCAGAAGATCCTGAAATTAAAAAATTTGACAAAAATTCTGAACGATATAAAATCATACAACAGACTGAAACTATAGTGATTGATGAGGTTTCAATGCTTAGATCAGATATATTAGAAGCAATAGATTATTCGCTTAAAAAAAATGGTGGAGATCCCAATAAACCCTTTGGTGGAAAACAAATTTTATTTGTTGGTGATATTTTTCAGCTACCTCCTGTTACCGATGAATCAGATGAATTAGACAGCCAAATTTTTTCAGAGTATTATAAAAGTAAATACTTTTTTGACTCGCACGGATATAGAAGACTCAACGCTGGTTATTTTGAGTTTAAAAAATCTTATCGACAAGATAAAGATCTTGAATTCGTAGAAATCTTAGATAGCATACGTCTTTGTGAAAGGAACGACAATATAATTTCAAAATTAAATGCGAGACACTATCCTAATTACATTCCTAAAAACGATGAATTTGTAATTACCCTGGCTGCAAGTAACTATATTGCTAATTCTGAAAATATTAGACGGTTAAATGAATTATTATATACCTCTTTTAAATTTGAGGCTGTAATTACTGGAGAATTTAAGGAAAGCCGCTATCCTACAAACAAAATTTTAGAGCTTAAAAAAAACTCACAAATCATTTTTGTTAAAAACGATTTAGGAAAAAAATGGGTTAACGGCACAATAGCTAAAATTGAATTTATTGCTGATGATTTCTTAGAAATAAGATTACAAGATAACAGCCTTCATAAATTGGAAAAAGCTGTTTGGGAAAACAGAGAATATAAATATAGCAACGGTAGAATTGTATCAGAATTAAAAGGAACCTTCACACAATTTCCAATTAAACTTGCTTGGGCAATTACAATACATAAAAGCCAAGGTTTAACATTCGAAAAAGTTGCCATAGATTTAGGTAGGGGTGCATTTATCAATGGACAATTATATACTGCCCTTAGCAGATGCAAATCATTAAATGGTTTAGCATTAAAAAAACAAATAACACCGGAAGATATAATTACAGATGAAAAAATTATAGCATTTCATCAAACGCAACAATTAATTAATTCAATCGAATTTGACTAATCTACAAAATTCAATAACTCCCTAAGTTCTTTATCAGCAATATTTTCCTGCTCACTTTTATCAAAAATGGTAAGCAAGAAAACTGTGGAGTGAACTACCTTGAAACAGGTAATAACCCGCGCACCGCCGGACTTCCCTTTCCCTTTGCTTGCAATAGCCATACGGATTTTATAACATTCATTACCAAGCGATGTGCCTTGCGACGGATTTTCTTTGAGAGAATTTAGAAGTAACGAGAAGTCTGACTTAAGCGAGGGATATTTTTTGGAAAGTCGCTTAAGTTCTTTTTCAAATTTGGGGATAAATTTTACCCTATAACTCATTCAGCAAATCGTCTGCGTCGCGGGCCTCTAGCTTGCCTGATAAAACTAATTTCATTTCATCTACAGCCTCTTTAACATCTTCTAACACTTTGGCTTTATAAGGTGTAAGTGGTTTAGTTTTTACGTACGGTAAATCATTTAACAACGCTAATAGCGCCGCCGCCTTACTTTCCTTAACTTCTAATACAAACTTCATACACAAAAATACAAAATTATTTACTTACTCTTCAAAATGCCCACAGTAACCAACAACTGCCCCAAATGCCGCATAGTATGCTCTGCAGTATGCGTGTAAAGCCCAATTACGGTTGATGGTACTTGCGCGCGGCCCACTCCTCTTGCATCAGTTAAAGTGGCTTCATCAACCTTGTTCAATTGTTTAAGCGCCTTATCCACCTGTTTATTAAAACGACCTACTAAATCATTAATAGTGTATTCTTTTTCAGGCATTTTTCCCTCGGCTTGCAAATAATCCAACTGGAGTTGTGATAAAGCCTCACCCCTTGCGTAAGTAAATAATCGGCCTATAACTCCAGTCAAATGCTGCAAATGAAAACCTGCAGAGGCCATACCCATAGGTTTTACCCATAACAATACTTCAGGGAAACCAATCATTAACTCGTTTATTTCTTCCCTTGCCTGTAATAAAGCGTGGGCTACGGGTTGTAGTAGTGGTGGTATATTCTCCAAAGGGCCCCGCAACCAAACTTCCTGTTTATTATTTGCTGCCATTAGTTTTATTAAATATTATTGATGTTCAAACTTATTATTTTAAAATAGCATTTATGGTATAGCTATTGCTATTTATAGCTAAACAAATTAACTAAACTATGATAACCAATACCAAAAAAGTTATAAAGCCGATTATTATTTTACTATGCTTAGCTGTAACATTTGCTTTTCAAAGCTGTAAAAAAAGTCGGTCAGACATGGGTAAAACCCTGTTTAAAGAAACCAAAAATAAAGTTTATAAAGATGTAACGCCTGAAGGTTTTGAGCCGGTATTTAAAAAAATGCTGGCTGAAGAAAGGGACAAATTAGACAATCCGCGTACAATCACTGAATTTTATGAGCAAAACGGCTATGACCCTGTTTTTGTGATGGACCATATTATAAATGGCGAATTAACCGCCAACTATTTCTTAACAGCAGGCGATCATGGCCTTGAACCGCAAATGTTTAAAGCGCAGGAAATTGATGCGTTGATTAAAAAGCTTGATGCTAAGAAGGAAGTTAAAACTTTAGATGAGGCCTACCGCACTATAGCCGAATTGGAACTACTTACGGCAAACTCGTTGATCAAATATTCAAACGCGTTAAAATATGGCGTTATCAATCCTAAAAAAATATATGCCCGTTATTATGTTGAAACCAAACGTCCTGACAGCAGCGATATGACCGCTGTTTTTAAAGCCGTTAACCTTAAAAATTATTTAGATAGTATACAACCCAAAGATGTTAGCTACACAGCTATACAAAAAGCATTAAAGCAGGGTATACAGGCGCCGGGCATGTCAAAAGAAGAGACAAGACGCTTTTTTATTGTGAACCTTGAACGATTAAGATGGAAAAACAAGCCAACCGAAAAGAAATATGTGATTGTTAATATACCTGCATATATGCTGAATGTGGTTGAAGATGGTAAATCGGTAATCAGCATGAAGGTATGTGTGGGCGAAGGACGCAATAAAGAGGATATTAAATCGCTGATAAACTATGACGCGGGTGATGCGGTTGACCGACCATTTTCGCACGAAACACCGCAGCTTAACAGCCTGATACATAGCGCAGATGTTAACCCTATATGGAACATACCTAAGAGCATTGCCAATAAAGAGATAATGGTAGAAGCTGCTAAGGACCGCTATTATTTAGCCAATAAGAATATAAGGGTATATAAAGACGGTAATGAAATTGATGACCCTGAAGATATTGACTGGTCATCGGCAAGTAAGGATGGTACATACGAATTTAAACAAAGGCCCGGAGATGCAAATGCTTTAGGCAAGATCAAGTTTTTATTCAATAATCAAAGCAGTGTTTATTTGCATGATACCCCTGCAAAACTACCCTTTACCAAACCTATGCGGGCTGTAAGCCACGGCTGTGTACGTGTGGGCGACCCGCAGGGGTTGGCACTTAAATTATTTGGCGAAGGCAAAAAATATGATATGATAGTAGAGAAAATGAGCGAAGACAACCCTGCGCCTACTACAGTTAGTTTATCGCCAAAAGTGCCTGTGTACCTTACTTATGTAACTGCATGGGCTGAAAATGGTAAAGTTGAAGTACGTAAAGATGTTTATGGATTGGATATTGTATTATATGCCAACCTGGAAAAACTGGTTGACTAAGTTTATATAGTTAGTTATAAAAATGAGAAAGCCTCTTATGTTGTAGCATAAGAGGCTTTCTCATTTTTATCAAGTTAATTAATTATAGGCTTGCCGAAAACGAAGCGGTTTTCATATCAGCTGCGATATAATTGGCTGATAGCTCTTCGTTTAAATATTTTGACGTATAACGGGTATCGTTACCGTTTATAAAAAGCATACTTTTTCCTTTTATAGTATCAATGATCTGGTTAACCACTTCAGGAGCAACTGCAGGGCAGCCAAAGCTACGACCTAAGCGGCCTAATTGAGCAATAGTACCCTGGCTAACGTAATCTGCAGCGTGAAGTACTACCGCGCGTGCGCGTGCATTACTGTTAAAGCCGGCATCTAGTCCATCTAGTCTTAATGAACGGCCATGTTTACCATAATAAACATCATCTGTTACGTAAAAACCTAAACTGCTTTGGTGCGATTCGTTAGTATTTGAAAAACGGTTAGCCATATCATCACCACTTCCTTGTCCATGAGCAACCAAAGTATTTATTATCAACTGGTTATTTACCATATCAATTATCCACATACGTTTTTCGCGGCTTGATTTGGTGAAATCAACCACGGTAATAACCGAACTGTTTTGAGGCAGTTTATTAGCCAATTTTAAATTGATATAACCGGTAAGGGCTTTTTGAAAAACATTAATATCTAAACCTGCCTGCTGTAATTTAGCAGTTTGGTATACGGTTGATACATATTGCTGAAATATCTCTTTTGCTGAAGATATTGCTTTGTTATTTTTTGTTGTATTGGTTTTTTCAATCGGTGTCCAGCTGATGAAACTGGTTGCAAACGCTAAAAAAACGCATAATATCCACCAAAAATGTTTTCTCATATTTTGTTCAGTTGGTAAAATAATTCAATTAGTAATTTAAGCAATGGTGAGTTTATTTACAAATATACCTATTAATGTTTAGGCTACTGTCAATCAATTATCACAAAAGTAAAACAATTTTCTCAATTATTAATTTAACACTTTCTTTTACGAAATAATCATATAAAAAGTTACACCATTTATTAGAGTATATTTTTACTATAAGGTTTAAACGCAGTTAAACCGGGTTTTAGTATAATCTGCAATTTCAGTATCTTGAGCTATAATATTTTATACCTTATGCGCGGCTTAAAAACCATCCTATTCCTCATTATGTCCAACACCTTCATGACTTTTGCCTGGTACGGGCATCTAAAATTTAAAGATTATGAATGGGGCAAAAACCTGGGGCTAATATCCATCATCCTCATCAGCTGGGGACTGGCGTTTTTTGAATATGTTTTCCAGGTACCGGCCAACCGGGCAGGCTTTAAAGGCGATGGCGGCCCCTACACCCTGGTACAGCTAAAAACCATCCAGGAAGCTATCACGCTTACCGTGTTTATGATATTCTCCATCATCTTCTTCAAAACAGAAAAATTTGCCTGGAATCATTTAGTTGGCTTCGCGCTTATAATATTGGCGGTGTTTGTGATATTTAAAAAATGGTAAAACGAATGCACATATCGGCCATAAAAGAAGTATTCCCAATTTCTGTAACATTAAAAAGGAAGCTAAGTAGACAAATAACTAGTGAAATGCAGTCCTTGATAATGGAACGCATACAAAAAACACTTTATGAGAAATCGGCTGACAATATTATTATCGATGGTTGGAAAGTAAGCTATAAAGGCTCAACATCTAGTAGCCGACACTCTTTGTTTGGAGGAATCACCGGCACATTTACATTCAGCAAAGAAGATTCCCTCCTAATTTATAAATATTTTTGTGTTGAACTATTTGTTTTCTCATCTTCCGTTGGAGTAATAGCTGGATTATTTGGTGGTTTATCTACTGGTGACTGGTGGATTGGGCTAATAGCTTTTTGCTGGCTTGGTGGCATAAATTGGATAGTAAACTTTATTCGCCACAATGGACTGGTAGATCAAATAGTTGATGAAATTAATAAACTATTTACTGACGAAATAGTCGTTGAAGAATAACTAAACAAAAAAGGTGTCATACTCTCACACAACACCTTTTACCTTTATCCTTTCAGCTTTAACCTTTACTAAGCCGATATCGCATTAATAATATCATACTGGGTAATGATCTCTATTTTACCTTGCTCATCCTCTACCAATACCGCTATATTATCTTTATTGATCAACCCTGATATCCTGTCGATAGAAGTATTCAGATCAACAAACGGGAACGGCGGGGTGGTGATATTTTTAATCGGTTGAGATTTTAGTGATGGGTTGTCTAACAGCGCATCTAAAATATCGCTTTCGGTAATTTTACCTATAACCATACCCTGTTGGGTAACCGGTATCTGCGAAATATTTAATGACTTAATGGTATTTATAGCTTCTAAAACCGATTTCTCGCTATCAATAGTAACAATTTCCTGGTTTTCTTTTTTGCTGATGATATCCCGTGCCGTGAGTTTCTCGTCTTTAATAAATCCACGGTCGCGCAGCCAATCCTCGTTATACATTTTACCTAAGTAACGGGTACCATGATCGGGGAATATCACCACCACCACATCACCCGTTTTAAACCTGTCTTTCATCTGCAATAAGCCTGCAATGGCCGACCCTGTGGAGTTACCTGCAAAAATACCTTCCTTACGGGCTATCTCGCGCGTCATTAGCGCGGCATCCTTATCGGTTACTTTTTCAAAATGATCTATCAGGCTAAAATCCACATTGGCAGGTAAAAAATCTTCACCTATACCTTCGGTGATGTATGGGTATATTTCATTCTTGTCAAATATGCCCGTCTCTTTATACTTTTTAAATACCGAGCCATAAGTATCAATACCTAATACCTGTATGTTAGGATTTTGCTCTTTTAAATACCTGGCCGTACCCGATATAGTACCGCCAGTGCCCACTCCTACTACCAGGTGCGTTATTTTACCTTCGGTTTGCTCCCATATTTCGGGGCCGGTTTGCTCGTAGTGTGCCTGCGAGTTGGATAAGTTATCATATTGGTTTGGCTTCCATGAATTAGGTACCTCGCGCTCCAAGCGTGATGATACTGAATAATACGAACGCGGGTCCTCAGGGTCAACATTGGTAGGGCAAACAATAACCTCGGCACCAAAGGCACGCAAGGCATCAAACTTTTCTTTTGACTGCTTATCGGTACTGGTAAAAATACATTTATAGCCTTTGATTACTGCCGCAATTGCTAAACCCATACCGGTATTGCCGGATGTACCTTCAATGATAGTTCCGCCGGGTTTTAGTTTACCGCTTTTCTCGGCGTCCTCAATCATTTTAAGGGCCATACGGTCCTTAATGGAGTTGCCGGGGTTGGTGGTCTCAATTTTGGCTAAAACCGTCGCTGGGATGTCCTTTACTATCTTATTTAACTTAACCAGTGGTGTATGGCCAATGGTTTCTAATATATTATTGTACCACATGTTTGGTGTATTGGTTGATGGAGTTGATTAAGTGAGTAGTTGTCAAAATTAACAACATCCCTTTAACTTAATCAACTATTTGACAATCTAACTTAATCAACCTCAAATTAAAACCTCAAGTGCTTAACGGTAAGTCCGCCATTAATTAATTGCTTTAATGATTCTATTCCTACTTTTAAGTGCGTTTCTACGTAAGCACCGGTAACTTTCGAGTCACTTTCGCTGGTTTTAACCCCTTCCGGTATCATCGGCTGGTCTGACACCAGTAATAACGCGCCCGTTGGTATTTTGTTAGCAAAACCACAGGTAAATATGGTAGCGGTTTCCATATCAACAGCCATAGCACGCAATTCTTTTAAATAGCTTTTAAACTTTTTATCGTGCTCCCAAACACGGCGGTTGGTGGTGTAGCAGGTACCTGTCCAGTAATCTAACGAGAAGTCACGTATGGTGGTTGATATTGCTTTCTGTAAAGCAAATGCAGGTAATGCGGGCACTTCAGCCGGCAGGTAATCATTTGATGTCCCCTCACCCCTAATGGCCGCTATTGGCAATATTAAGTCGCCTACATTGTTCTTTCTTTTTAAACCACCACACTTACCCAAAAATATAACTGCTTTAGGATGTATCGCTGTTAACAGGTCCATTACGGTTGCCGCTACCGGACTACCCATACCAAAGTTAATAATGGTAATACCATTTGCTGTTACGCTTTGCATGGGCTTATCTAAACCCATAATAGGCGCATCATCGTTCCATTCTGAAAATAGCTGTATATATCTGGAAAAATTGGTCAGTATAATATAATCGCCGAAGGCATCCAGCGGGCGCCCGGTATAGCGTGGCAGCCAGTTGGCTACAATAGCATCTTTAGTTTTTAAGCCCGATTTAATAGGGCTTTGCACTTCTTTAACAACGTGTGCAGTTCCGTCTTTCTTTACATTTAATTCTTCGTTCATCTTTTTTCCTCTTTTCTTTCGTCTTTTATCTAATATACAACTTATTGTGTGTCAATAAGTGCTCTTTTTATACAGCAAACCCCGGCACAATGGCCAGGGCTGCAAGGTTTTACTAAATATAAGGTTAACTTATATATTTATTGTTAAGCTACTTTTAACTTTTTAAGGTCCGAATGCTCAAATTTTTCGCGCGCGTATTCTAAAGTAATGTTCAATTTTTTAACATCTTTTTTAGATGGAAACTCAAACATAGCGTCGATCATGATGGCTTCGCAAATTGAGCGTAAACCACGCGCGCCCAGCTTAAATTCCATCGCTTTATCAACAATAAACTCTAAAACATCGTCTTCAAAATCAAGCTTTACACCTTCATATTCAAACAGTTTTTTGTATTGTTTTAATAAAGAGTTTTTTGGCTCAGTTAAAATATTGTGTAAGGCTTCCCTATCCAATGGGTTTAAATAAGTTAGTACCGGCAAACGACCTATCAGTTCAGGTATTAAACCAAATGATTTCAGGTCCTGCGGGGTAATATATTTGTATAAATTTTTAAGGTCTACCTCTGCATCGTTGCCCTTTAACCTGTAACCTACTGTTTGGGTACGTAAGCGATTGGCTATTTTTTTATCAATACCGTCAAAAGCGCCACCACATATAAATAAAATATTGCTGGTGTTAACGGTTATCATTTTTTGGTCGGGATGTTTACGGCCGCCTTGTGGTGGTACGTTAACCATGGTTCCTTCCAATATTTTTAACAAAGCTTGTTGTACACCTTCGCCAGATACATCACGGGTTATAGAAGCATTATCGCTTTTACGCGCGATTTTATCTACCTCGTCAATATATACAATACCTTTTTCGGCAAGCGTAACATCATAATCTGCAGACTGCAGTAAACGTGTTAATATACTCTCCACGTCCTCTCCTACATAACCGGCTTCGGTTAATACGGTAGCATCGCAAATACAAAAAGGTACATTTAATACTTTGGCCAGCGTTTTTGCCAGTAAAGTTTTACCTGTACCGGTTTCGCCCACCATAATGATGTTTGATTTTTCAATCTCTACCTCATCCTTATCAATACGCTGGTTTAAACGCTTGTAGTGATTATAAACGGCAACTGATAATATTTTTTTTGCATCATCCTGACCAATAACATATTGGTCAAGGTGTACTTTTATTTCTGATGGTTTTAGTAATGATGGCGCCGATGGTGATGATTTCACCTTACGCACCTTTAACTCCTCGGCTAATATCTCATTAGCCTGGTTAACACATTTATCACAAATATGTGCATCAAGCCCCGCTATAAGCATCAGGGAATCTTGCTTGCCTGCGCCGCAAAATGAACACCTGATCTCTTTACTATTCTTATTCATTGTGATATTATTAATTTACAAAATTACGCATTTTTTGGTTAAGTAGTTGCTTAAGTTGATTAAGTGGACAGTTCATATTAGCACTACTCACCTAATCAACCATTCTCTACTCACTATACCAAGCTTACTTAGCTTTTGTTTTATTTCCACGTAAAATTTCGTCAACCATACCAAATTCTTTGGCTTCTTCGGCAATCATCCAATGGTCACGGTCCGAAGCATCCCAAACTTTTTGGAACGGCTGACCGCTATGGTCGGCTATGATTTGGTATAATTCTTTTTTCAGTTTGGTGATCTCATGGTAAGTGATCTCGATATCAGACTGCTGGCCCTGCGCGCCTCCTGATGGCTGGTGAATCATTACACGCGAGTGTGGCAACGCTGCCCTTTTTCCTTCGGTACCTGCACATAATAATACAGCGGCCATTGAAGCAGCCATACCCGTACAAATGGTAGCTACATCGTTTGATATGAGTTGCATGGTATCATAAATACCTAAACCTGCGTAAACAGAACCACCCGGAGAGTTGATATATATCTGGATATCGCGTTTAGCATCTGCTGACTGTAAGAAAAGCAATTGTGCCTGTATAACATTGGCCATGCCTTCGTAAACCGCTTCACCTAAAAAGATGATACGGTCCATCATTAAACGCGAAAACACGTCTAATTGCGAAATATTTAGCTGGCGCTCCTCAATAATATAAGGCGTCATGCCAGTAATACCATGACCGGTTGCTATACCTGACGGAGAAAAGTTCCTGTCAACCCCGGCCATGTATCTATCTACGTTAAGGCCATTAATGCGGTGATGCTTAACAGCATATTTTCTGAATTCGTTTTTATCAATATTGTTCATGATAGTTATTTAAATGTGTATGTCGCGGTTTTTTGTATCGCGATAAATATAGTTTTTAGTTGAATACAATTTTTAATATTAAGTTTTTTAAAAGTAAAATAATTACTAACAAAAAAGCATCTGCTATGAGGCAGATGCTTTTGATAAAAGATATTTAAACTATAATTACTTGGCTACTTGCGCTTTAAAGTCGTTATACTTTATTTCCTTTTTATCCAAAGTAATTACGCTCTTAATATAATCTAATGTTTTAAGTGCTTTTACCTCCTCAAATACTTTGTTGGCGTTCTCTTTGTTTTGCATGTATTGTACAGCGTATTGTGCCAATTGCTCTTCGGCTATAGGCTGCGGGCTGTACATGGCAAATTGCTGAGCCAGGCTTTGTTTTGCTGCCGCGAAAACTTCTTCATATTTGATCTCGATATTATTGTCTTTTAATATCTTGTTCTCAATAAGTGTCCATTTAAGGTTTTTTGCAAAATCATTGTAACCACCGTCTAAATCTTCTTGCGATAAGTTTTCGTTAGTAGCTTTTAACCAGCGCTTCAAAAAGTCGTCAGGCAACTCAAAATTAACCTTATCCAAAGCGTAAGTGTAAATATCATTCTGCAGTTTTCTGTCTGCATCCTGTACCATCATGCTTTCCAGTTCTTCGGTAATTTTAGCTACAAAGCCAGCTTCGTCGGTTACAACACCTTCGCCAAATAATTTGTCAAAGAACTCCTGGTTCAAATCACCTTCTTCTAAACGGTTAACGTTTTTAACTGTCAGGCGGAAGTTTGATTTTAAATCAGCTGCTTCTGCATCATCAATACCTAAAAGGGCCGCTACTTTTACCGCGTCATTATTATAGGCTTTTTGAATATCAAATACTAACTCATCATCCTTTTTTAAACCTATCAACGATTTTTTAATTTTCTCGTCAATAACCTGGTCTAAACGAACAGAGGTTGTATTTACAATACCATCCTCAAAAACAGCACCATCAGGAGAAAGCTGCGTTAATTGCGCATATAATACGTCATCATCTGCCGATACGTCAGGATTTGTCATCTTGCCATAGCTTCTGCGAATGTTTTTGATACGTGACTGTAAGGTCTCATCGTCAACTTTAATCTCGTATTGAGTTAATTTATCTTTTGATGATAGATCAATAGTAAACTCAGGTGCCAAACCAACCTCGTAATTAAACTCAAAGTTGTCGGCAAAATCCCAGTTATACTCTTTTTTATCGTCAATCTTCGGTAACGGCTGACCCAATACCTCTAATTTTTGTTCGGTTAAGTAGTTGTTTAAAGTATCTGACAGTAAATTGTTAACCTCATCAACCAAAATGCTTTTGCCGTACATTTTTTTGATGTGTGCCGGCGGTACCATTCCCGGGCGGAAACCAGGTATCTTAGCTTTTTTAGCGTGATCTTTAATAGCTTTATCAACACGTGCCTGATAATCTTCAGGATTCATGTTAATAGTTACAACTGCATTCAGGTTATCAATCTTTTCCTGTGAAATATTCATCTTTAACGGTGTATTTAATATATGTACTTCTAGTTTATAGCTAAATGGTTGTAGATGCTATAAATTTCGAGGCGCAAAAATACGAATTTATTTTTAATTCACAGATGCCGTAGCAGGCTGAAATTTGATTACTTTATTATTTACCGGTTTAACTGTTTTAAGATAGGCATAAATTGACGATAGGTCACTTTCGCTCATTCTTCCATATTGCCCCCACGGCATAACGGTTTGAAAATCTGCTTTGTTAACCACAGGCGCTAAACTGATATCGGTGTACGATTTAAAGCGGGCTATAAATGCTTCTCGGGTCCAATTGCCTAAACCTGTTTGAGCATCAGGAGTAATATTTGCCGAAAAAACCGAATTGCCATTAACTTTAAACTCCCGTCCTCCTGCAAACTCCAACCCAGGTAATAAATCCCCGTTATTATTCTGCGAATGGCAATCCATACAAGCCGCAGACTGTACCAGGTATTGGCCATATTTAATAGTATCGCTCACTGCAGGTTTAGTACCCAATGCTGCTTTTTTAGGCATAGTATTTACTAAAATGTTAAGCGGAAAATCTAGCTCAGCCTTGGGGTGATTGGTGTTAACAGGCTTAAGTGTACGCAAATAAGCAATTATTGAGTATACATCCTCTCTATCCATTTTTGAATAGTATGGCCACGGCATTAATGGAAATATGGCTGATCCGTCCTTTTTAACACCAGTAGTAATGGCACGAAATAATTCTCCATCCGTCCATGATTTTAAGTTTGCAGGAGTTATATTAGGCACGGTAACATTACCTGGAAAACCAACGCCGGCATCAAACTTTTCACCTCCCGCACCTAAACGGGTGGTATCAACAGGGCCACCAAATTTTGTCCAATCGTGCGGCGAGTGACAATCTAAACAAACTGAAACGTTCATGGCCAAATATTTACCGCGCTCCACTCGTTGAGGTGTTATTTGTACTTTAATATCTTCGGGTTTACCTACATCGGGCAGGGCCAATGTAACATATGATACTGCTACAATAGCTACCAGAACGATAGCCAAAACAAGGTAAGCAATTATTTTAGTTGCTTTTTTCATGATGTGTGATAGGTTTAAATAAATGCGAAAAAGCCTAAAAAAGCATTTTCGCCATTTTTTGATTTATGATTAGATTAATTAACTTTTTCTATTGATGATGAACCAGATTTATGATTATTTACCGATGACGGATTGCCACGGTATTTAATGCCTGATGAACCGCTACTATGCACATTCAATTCCTGCAATACATTAATATCACAGTCACTTGAACCCGACGTAGAGATATTATAAACTCCCGTCACCAGGTCAAAAGCATTAACATTGCTACTTCCGCTTAATTCCAGATCATGCTCACTGGCCTGGCCGGTTAAATTTATTTCTGATGATCCGCTGGCATGAGTAACTAAACGCGCAGCATTAATGTCTAAGGTAAGTTTTGTTGACCCTGAAAGGCTGATATTCACGTCCTTTGCGTTGATCTTCCCGTCAGATGATACTTCCACCGCGCCCGAGGCTTTTAGCTCTTCCAAATTACGTATGCCAACTATTACAATCACATCGCCACTATTTGTACAAATATTTTTGTTTGATATGCGTAGTTTATCCCCACTGACATTAGTTTTAATATATTTTTGAATATTATCATCAGCAGTAACCGTTAATGACAAGCTGCTATCCTGTACCAGCTTGATTATATATCCTCCAGAGATATCAATTTTTGTAAAGTTGTTTACTTTACGGGTTTCAGTAACCTGGTTACCCGAGCCAATTATACAGTTATTGTCGCATGAAGATAGGGTTAACGCGATACCTACAGTCAGTACGCCTATGTTTAATATTTTCATTGCAAGTTGGTTTGTTTGTTGTAATTAGACGCTAACTTAACAACTAAAGTTACAAATTGATTTTGACAATACGGCTTGTGCGTAACAACAAAAAAAAGCCGCTCGCGATCCAGGCGAACGACTTTTAAACATACTTATAATTATAGAAAAGGTTTAGGGTATTGTAATAGGGATATTAGGGGTATTTAGTATTTTGATTAAATACTGGCCATCACTCTTGGAGCATTGCGGAACGCCGGGCTTACCGGTGTTGCAACCCTGTTCTCGGTAGTGTTCATGGCAACAAGTGCAGTGCGGTTAACTGTTGCAGCGTAGCTGTAAGTTAAGTTGTACTCCATAACATCACCAGCAAGGTCAGCTTTAGCCTGGTCATTTACATTAATGCTGGCTGCATAGTTGCTTAATTGTAAACCTGCATAAGCATTGTTGTATAAGTCTACTGTTAAGCCAATCAAGGCTAATTTATCAGATTTGATCACTGCGTTGTCATAAGCAACTACATTGCGCAAGTCGGTTACGGTTACTTCAACCAATAGTTTTTTTGCTTTATCATAGTTAGTTACACGTAAAGTGCCGTTTTGCTCTTGTACCAATGCGCTGCTGGCATAGTAAGCGGTATCATATACTTTTACCGCATCTTTAGTACCGTTAACGATATACACTTCCACGTTACCATGTGCTTCAATTTTATTGATGTTGTTGATGCCGGTTAAAGTGATTGGCTGGGTAGTTGTTGCTGCAGTAGCTTTAGTAGTTGCAGTTGTTGCTGTTAATATTACAGCTGCGATAAGGGTTAATATTGTTGCTTTCATGATATAATATTTTAATTGTTGTTAATGTCTCTGTTTGTTATTTACACCCTTATGACTACGTGAATTACAATTTGTTAATCCAAATTTTGGTGTAATAGACATACTACCTGTAACCGGCTACCAACGCCTGTATTTTATAGACCAATGGCTTGCGGTTTTTTGTAACAGAGGGAGAGAAAAGAAGAGAATGGGGCGATTATAGGTAATATTTTTCGCCGTTAAATTTAAGTTTTCCGGCATCAAGCAAAAGGCGGATAGTTTCTATACGTTCCTTTTCGGTGCCGGTATTCAACGAGGTAACCAGATCATCCAGATCCATTGGCGAGGCGGTTAGCAATTGCACCAGTTCGGTAGTAATATCATCACCAATTTCTACGGCATTTTTTTGCCGCTTTTCTTCCAGGCATACATCACATACACCGCATTTGTGGGCATTGGGTTCGTCAAAATAAGCCAGCAACATTTGGCTGCGGCATTTTTTATGTTGGGCATAAGCAAAAACCGCTTCCATTTTTTTCAAATAAGTGGCTTTGCGGTCTTCAATGTAACCTTTGTTAATATATAAGTTATTGGCATGCTGCCGGGGTTTTAAATACGTAACCTGCGGATTATCGTTTTGGGGCAAATAGCTTAATATATTAAACTCCTGTAGTTGCTTTAAACCTTCTATAACCTGTTGTACACTCATATTACTACGGCGGGCAAGGTCAAACTCGCGTATGCGTACATAGTTTTCAAAAGCCCCACCGTATGAACGTAATAGAGTTTTAATAAACTTATCCCAGCCCTTATTTTGTATCTGGAAATTATATAACTCCTCATTTTCTACCTCAAACCGTAATCGTGAAGGTAGAAACACACTTTCGTTAAATGATAAATACTCATCCTGCTCCAAAAACTTTAACGCGTTTAAAGTTTTAATCGGTTCCAGTTTAAAACGCGAGCAGAAATCGCCCAGGTCAAGGTCAAAACTCAGCCCCTCTCCTGTCTCATAAGCCAGTTGATAATAATTAGCTAACTGGTGATAAACCAGTTTGATTTCCTCCACCGTCGGAAAGTTGAGCATAAACATTTTTTCCTGCCTTAACCTATCGGGATGGTTATATAGCAAAACAGCATAGGCTTTATGCTCATCGCGCCCGGCACGGCCCGCCTCCTGATAATAAGCTTCCAGGCTTTCGGGCATATCCTTATGTATCACAAAACGCACATCGGATTTGTCAATACCCATCCCAAAGGCATTAGTGGCTACAATAATTTGGGTTTTATTAGTTTTCCAGCTTTCCTGTCGCTTAGACCGTTCATCGCTGCTTAAACCGGCGTGGTAATAATCGGCAGCGATACCATTATCTGTATAAAATTTAGCTATCTCGGCACAATCCTTTCGACTGCGAACGTATACAATTCCACTGCCTTTTACGCCATGTACAATATCCAGCATTTTACGAAACTTGTTTTCAGTATACTGTACTACGTAACTTATATTTTTACGCTCAAAGCTTTTTTGAAATACCTGTTGATTTTTAAATAGCAGTTTTTCCTGTATATCGTCTCTGACCTCTTCAGTAGCGGTTGCCGTTAAAGCTAATACAGGTACTTGTGGATGCAGTCCGCGCAGATCAGCCACGTGCAGGTATGACGGGCGAAAGTCATATCCCCATTGGGATATACAATGCGCCTCGTCAACCGCTATTAAATTAACGTTCATGTATTTGATACGTTCGCGCACCAAGTCGGATAACAAACGCTCGGGAGATAGGTAAAGGAATTTTATTGGACCGTATATGCAATTATCCAATGCAATATCCACCTCGCGCTTACCCATGCCGGATACAATGGCAATGGCTTCAATGCCTTTAGCTTTCAGGTTCTCTACCTGGTCTTTCATTAAGGCTATCAGGGGCGATACAACTATACATATCCCCTCTTTGGCCAACGCAGGCACCTGGAAACAAACCGATTTACCTCCACCTGTAGGCAACAGCGCCAGTGTATCATGCCCCAACAGTACAGATTGTATGATATCCTCCTGCATTGGGCGGAAGGCATCATGGCGCCAATATTGTTTTAATATTTCCTGTATGGTCATTTGTTGGGTAATTTCAAAACTATTAAAAAGCACCGATAGTTTTAGCAGGCATAAAAAAACCGCCACATGCAGCATGAGGCGGTTTCATATATCATTTAAAGATATTACCTTTTTTCAATTTCAACGTAATCCTTATTAACATCGCCGGTATAAATTTGACGCGGGCGGCCAATAGGCTCTTTATTTTCTTTCATCTCTTTCCATTGCGCTATCCATCCCGGTAAGCGGCCCAAAGCAAACAATACTGTAAACATATCCGTAGGGAAACCTAATGCACGATAGATAATACCTGAGTAAAAGTCAACGTTTGGATATAATTTACGCTCCACAAAATATGGATCTTTCAAAGCTACTTCTTCCAGGCGTTTTGCTATCTCCAATACCTCGTCATCAATACCTAGCTTTTCAAGGATATCATCACAGGCTTTTTTAATGATCTTGGCACGTGGATCGAAGTTTTTGTAAACACGGTGTCCAAATCCCATTAAACGGAAAGGATCGTTTTTATCTTTTGCTTTAGCTATCCATTTATCGGTGTCGCCGCCATCTGCTTTAATTTGCTCCAGCATTTCAATAACTGCCTGGTTGGCACCACCATGAAGCGGGCCCCATAATGCAGATATACCTGCAGATACCGAAGCATAAATATTTGACTCTGACGAACCTACAATACGCACTGTGGAAGTTGAACAATTTTGTTCATGATCAGCATGCAATATTAGCAAAGTGTTCATGGCGCTCACTACAACCGGATCGATCTCGATCTCTTCGGTACGCTGGCCAAACGTCATATTTAAAAAGTTGGTCACATAGTCGTATTTATTTTGCGGATAAATAACCGGGTGGCCCAATGATTTTTTATATATCCATGAAACTATGGTGGCCATTTTAGCCAATACCTTAATAATACTTTGATTAACCTCCTCTTTAGTTTGATTAGCTTCTAAAGATTCCGGATAGAAAGCTGACAGGGAACAGACCAATGATGACAATTGGCCCATCGGGTGTGATTTTGACGGAAAACCATCAAAAAACTTCTTCATATCCTCGTGTATCAGTGTATGGCGCCTTAACTCCATCCGGAAACTCTGCAGTTCATCTGCTGTAGGCAACGTGCCATATATTAACAAATAGGCAACTTCAATAAAGGTTGATTTTTCTGCCAATTGCTCAATAGGATACCCACGGTATTTAAGCACACCCAATTCGCCATCTAAAAAAGTTATAGCACTTTTGGTTGCACCGGTGTTTTTATAACCAATATCAAGTGTAATATGACCGGTAAGATCGCGCAATTTTGATATATCAATTGCCTTTTCTCCTTCGGTACCTTCAATTACCGGAAATTCGTATGTTTTACCTTCAATGGTGAGTTGCGCTGTAGATGACATAGATAAAAAAAAATATCCAACAAATATAGTAAATATGCGGGCTATTACCCTTAACTATGATTAAGGAATTGTAAAAAAAATGTATTAAATTCATCCGTTTTATAACATTTTACAACACTTTAATGCAAAAACTATTAAAAAGTGATTTAATATAATGGCCAACACGTACAGGTTTGCATTTTTAATTCAATACAGATATAGTTTTTACATATACCTTTTGCTATTAGCATTAGTGCTCACCATAATAATGATAGTTTTAGCTGTCAAACATTATAAACAGCTAAAAAAATCTGTTGGCAATCATTATAAAGCCTTTCCTGAAAGCCATTTAGAGCTTAATGCTTTATTAAATTCATTAAATGATATCATATTTGAGTGCAATGAAGACAAAGTATGCCTAAATGCGTGGTTTAATGAGACAAATTCATACGTTGTTGATGTAAGAACCTTTATAGGTAAAACCCCCGCTGATATTTTAGGTGAGAAAAGAGCCACAAAATTCAATAACGCACTTGACTATGTAATTAAATACCACAAACCCACGTCTATTGAGTTTGCATCACTTTTTGGCACAGACAGGTTTTTTTTAGCCAAGTTAGCCCCGGTATTTGATAGCCATGGAAATTATCTTTCACGCATTTCTGCATCGGTATCAGACATTTCCGAACAGAAAAAATATGCAGATGCTTTAAAGCAAAATGAACTTTTATTACTTGAAGCACAACACATTACCAAAATTGGCAATTGGTGGTATGATTTCAAATCAGGAGATAGTTATTGGTCAGCAAGTTTATTCTCTATTTTGGGTACTCCAACTATACCTAACGGCATAAATAAATATGATTATTATATAAGCCTGTTGCACCCCGAAGATGCAGATAGTTATATACAATTCCTGGCAAATATTACCACCTCTCCTATTAAGCAACATGAACACCGTTTAATTACCCCTGACGGAGATTTAAAATATATTAAAGTTATTACCGGCGACTTATTACTAGATGGCGAGGGTAAGATTACACGCATTCATGGTATAGTACAAGATATTACTGAAACCAGGTTAGCTGAAAAAGCGATTAAAATAGGCCGTAACGAATTAATTGAAGCCCAAACTATAGCCAAAATTGGTAATTGGAACTGGGATACATCATCAAAAATAATAAAATGGTCTGATGAGATAGCACGTACTGCTGAAATTGATCAGCAAGCTGCAGGCGAGTTTGGTGTTGTTAAACTATTATTAAAATACACTCATCAACATGATAAGTTTATTTTGCAGCATTTTTTAAAAAGTGTTAGCACTATTAATAATTACACCTGCGTTTTTAGGATTGTTACCCATACCGGAAAAATAAAATACGTAAGTATAATAGTTGGTAAATTAATTACACGTAATGATGGTAGCTTACGAAAAATTGCAGGTACATTACAGGACATTACCGAGCGTAAACAAGCCGAAATAGATTTTAAGCTCTCAGAAAGTAAATACAAACTGGTGTTGGAAACCATAAAACTGGTGGCCCTGTCAGTGGATAAAGATGGCACAGTTACTTTTTGTAACCAATATTTGGCAAATTTGCTGGGATATGAACAAGATCAAATAGTAGGTAAAAACTGGATTGATTTTATTCCGGCAGCTCAAAAACCCGTGCTTACCGGTTGGTTGACTGACAATGCTGTTAAACCGCAATACATTAATCCGGTAATATGCCGTAGTGGTGAGCAGCGGATAATCAGCTGGCAAAACACAGTTACTTACGATGAATATGGCCTAATCAAAGAAACTACCAGTATTGGCGAAGATATTACTGATCAGCAAAAGGCTACCGAAGCGTTAATATATGCTAAGGAAATGGCCGAGAAATCATCAGAGTTTAAATCTGAGTTTTTATCCATCATGAGTCACGAGATACGCACACCAATGAATGCTGTGATAGGCACAACTAACTTATTGTTAAGCGAAAATCCGAAACCCGAACAATTGGAGTATTTGAATATTCTCAAGTTCTCGGGAGAGAACCTGCTGGCTATTATTAACGACATTTTAGATTATAATAAAATAGAGGCCGGCAAGCTGGAGTTAAACGATATGTTGTTTGATATTCATCTACTGGCACAAAAAATCAGGAAATCGTTTTCGCCTAAGGCGTTGGAAAAACAACTGGATATTGAATTAAGTATTGACGAGGCCATCCCTCAATTTGTATTGGGTGACCAGATGCGGCTAAGCCAGATATTAAATAACCTGATAAGCAACGCGGTTAAATTTACCAATAAAGGGAAAATAGTTTTTCGCCTGGATAAAGAGTCGGAAGATACCACGCAGGTTACTATTAAATTCACTATTGCTGATACAGGTATAGGTATTGCCGAAAAAAACCTAAAAATGATATTTGATCCTTTTATGCAGGAAAGCCAATTTATTAACAGTCATACGGGCGGCACAGGTTTAGGGCTGGCCATTACTAAACGATTAATTGAACTGCATAAAAGCCATATATATGTGATAAGCGAACTGGATAAAGGGACCCAATTTACTTTTTCGCTATCGTATATGCTCCCTGAAAAAAAAGATATCGAGCCTGTCAAAGATGATTCAACCATGCTTAACCTGTATGGTATGAACGTACTAATTGTTGATGATAATAAGATGAACCTGTTTATTGCTTCTAAATTTTTGAAAAAATGGCAGGCTAATGTTGATGAAGCTTTGGATGGAAGTATTGCCGTAAACATGGTTAATAACAAACAATACGATGTTATTATTATGGACCTGCAAATGCCGGTAATGGATGGCTTTGAAGCGTCAAGAATTATTAAGGCGCTATATCCTGACCTGCCTATTATAGCGCTTACAGCTGACGCTATGCCCGAAACCTATAATAAAGCACTGGAAGCAGGCATGAGCGATTATTTAACCAAGCCTTTCGTACCTGGAATTTTCTTTGAAAAGATATCGAAGTATTATAAACCGCAGGTTTAGCTGGTTCATTAGTTAATTTGCTCATTAGTTCATTAGTATTTGCAAGCGGATAAGTTAATATAATACACGCAATAATGAACTACCCACCAATGAACCATTGAACTAATGAACCAATAAACTAATTAGTTCTTATGGCCTCAACAGGATCAAGTTTGGATGCCGAGTAAGCAGGTATAATACCTGATATTACACCAATGGCAACTGATGTACCTATACCAATAATTACATTTTTAAGGTATAAAACTATGGTTACATCCCATGCCCATTTAACTACAAATGTTCCGCCGTATACCAATAACAAACCTATTAATCCGCCTAATAAACATAAAATAACAGACTCAATAAGGAACTGTAATAATATGAAATAATTTTTAGCGCCTAATGATTTTTGAATGCCGATAATATTGGTACGCTCCTTTACCGATACAAACATAATATTGGCAATGCCGAAGCCGCCTACCAATATGGAGAACAAGCCAATAATTGCTCCTGCAATATTTACTACCGCAAATAATATATCCAATTGGTCTGATAACAGGGTAATTTTATTTAAAGAGAAATTATCATCTTCGCCGGGCTTTAAACTTCTAATGGAACGCATTGCGCCTTTTAATTCGCCCTCCAATTCATCCACCGGTACACCGGGTTTGCCTTTAACCACAATTGACTGGTTATATCTATCGCTTTGCACATCCAATACGGTGCGGGCAAAGTTTAGGGGTATTAGCACTTGCTTATCATTAGATAAGCCCAACATATCTTCCCCTTCTTTGGCAAACACACCAATTACGGTTACATATTTGCCCATAACCTTTATTTGCTTACCAACGGCCGAAACACCGGGAAACAAATTATCATAAATTTCATAGCCCAATATGGCTACCGGCGCACCCGTGCGCGATTCAATATCTGTAAAGTACCTGCCATCATCAAAATCAAAGTTCCAGGTTTTGTTATGATCCTGTGTAGCGGCAAAAATTTGAGCACCATCAACCGTATTGCTTTTATACTTTACAGTACGGTTATCAATACTTATCTCGTAGGATATAGCCTCGGCGGCCTGGCTGCGATCCTGCAATTCGCGAAAATCCCTCAATTTTGGCACCGGGCGCTGCATATACTTCCACCACGGATATTCGCCATCAGCAACCCATGGCCATTTTTCAATGTATATACTGTTGCTGCCCAGTTTATTTACGCTTTTTTGCAAGTTATCACGCAACGTATCAACTGCCGAAAAAACAGCTATAATGGTAAAAATACCAATGGTAACACCCAATAAAGAAAGCAAGGTACGCAGCTTGTTTTGCCTTAAGGCATCATACGCAAATAAAAAGCTTTCCCTAAAAAGTTTTAAAAATATCATATCGTGTGTATATTAGACATGAATCTGCCTTACACGTTACAAGGTGCAAAAAATTAATTATATATTGGCAAAGCAACACAAATACCCTAATCATCTGTTAACTTATTGCTAAAAAAATTGCATACATTTGCGCCCTGAAAATTCATATATATTAACATGAAATTATCTCAATTTAAATTCAATTTACCCGAATCATTAATTGCACACTCCCCTTCTGACGTTCGTGACGAATCACGTTTAATGGTTCTGCATCGCGATTCAGGTAAAATTGAGCATAAAGTATTTAAAGATGTACTTGATTATTTTGATGACAAGGATGTAATGATCCTTAACAATACCAAAGTGTTCCCGGCACGTATGTACGGTAATAAAGAAAAAACCGGCGCTACTATTGAAGTGTTTTTATTGAGAGAGCTGAATAAAGAGCTTCGTTTATGGGATGTGCTGGTTGACCCGGCACGTAAAATACGCGTTGGTAATAAGTTATACTTTGGCGAGGATGACCTTTTAATTGCCGAGGTTGTGGATAATACCACATCGCGCGGCCGTACCATACGCTTTTTATTTGATGGTACCGATGAAGAGTTCCGTCGTAATGTAGAAATATTAGGCGAAACACCACTGCCTAAATACATCAAACGTAAAGCTACCGAAGAAGATAAAGAACGTTACCAAACCATATTTGCTAAGCATGAAGGCGCTGTTGCGGCCCCTACCGCTGGTTTACACTTTAGCCGCGAACTTATGAAACGCCTGGAATTGAAAGGTGTTGAATTTGCTGAGGTTACGCTGCATGTTGGTTTAGGTACCTTCCGCCCGGTTGAGGTAGAGGATTTGACCAAACATAAAATGGACTCTGAACAATTTATTATTGAGCAAAAACAAGCTGATATTGTAAACAGAGGTATTGAGCGTAAAAAACGTATTTGTGCTGTGGGCACTACTTCTATGCGTGCTATTGAGTCAGCTGTCTCTGCCAATAAAACTTTAAAAGCAGCTAACGACTGGACCAGCAAGTTCATTTTCCCGCCGTATGATTTTAGCATAGCTAACTCCATGATCACTAACTTCCATACGCCGGAGTCTACTTTGCTAATGATGATATCGGCATTTGGTGGTTACGAAAATGTGATGAACGCTTACGAAGTTGCTATAAAAGAAAAATACCGCTTTTACAGCTATGGCGATGCCATGCTGATTATATAATCATTTGGTCATTAGTCATTAAGTCATTGGTTTTATTTGTTAGATTAGCTTAGAGATAGTCATACAATGACTCAATGACACAATGACTAATGATTTAAAAAACTACGCCATCATAGTAGCGGGCGGCACGGGCAGCCGGATGCAGGCCACCATACCCAAACAGTTTTTGTTATTGAATGGCTTGCCTGTTTTGATGCATACCATACAGGCATTTTACGATGCTGAATCGCAACCCCAAATTATTTTAGTTCTTCCTGCTGATGCTACCTCCTATTGGGATGAGCTATGCAAGCAATATAATTTTTACACGCCACATAAAGTAGTTAATGGTGGTAAAACCCGTTTTCATTCAGTTAAAAACGGTTTAGATACTATTACTGACAGCTATGCAGTAATTGCAGTACACGACGCTGTAAGGCCATTAACAAGCGTGCAAATTATAGATAACTCCTTTATTCAGGCAGCAGAGCACGGTAACGCGGTTGTAGCCGTAAAAAGCCGTGATTCCATCAGGCAGGTAAAAAACGATGTATCAGCCAGTTTGATACGCGATGAGATATTCCTGGTACAAACTCCGCAAACCTTCCAATCAGTGCAGCTTAAAAAAGCCTATGAGCAAGCTTACGATACTAAGTTTACTGATGATGCCAGCGTGGTTGAAGAAACAGGCGTAGCCATTAGGCTGATAGATGGTGATTACCGCAATATCAAAATTACCTTCCCCGAAGATATTGCTATTGCTGAATTATTGTTAAAGCAACTGCAGAACAATAATAATTAGCTTTTAGGATAATCATAGTAAACCAGCTTGCCGGCATCTTCAATAATTTCCATCCAGCTATCTACATCAAATTCTATCAGCATAATGGCGCATGTAGGTACATCCTGTAATTGCCTGGTTAAGTAATAAAGCAAGTCGCTCATGCCCGGATTATGCCCAACTAAGGCTATAAAATCATGCTCATCGGGCAAGGCATTGATTACCTTCATTAGCGCTAAGGTCGTAGCTTCGTAAATATCCTTATTGGTTTGGGGTTGCGGTACAGCCAGGTGCTGCGAAAAAATATTAGCGGTTGATAGCGTGCGCAAAGCCGGGCTGGCAACCAGTATTTGGGGTATTAAGCCTTTTTCTTTCAACCGTGCAGCCATAATAGCGGCATCATGTAAACCTGATTCTTGCAAAGGGCGTTCAAAATCTATAAACCCGGTTTCGTGAGTGGCTTTAGCGTGGCGAATGAGTAATAACTTTTTCATAGCAGGATTTTATTATTTAACAGTAATTACCAGCCGTTGTTTACTAAACAAATTTAAGCAAGTTATTAACCACAGCTTGTGGCTGTATATTATACAAACAGGCGTAATCTTTACGGAAACAAGGTTTATTACCATATACCGAACATGGGCGGCATTCGATATCGTCAGCTACGATATTGTCTTCCGACTGCCCATACCCCAAAAAGCCAGCGTAATGGTGCGTTGCACCCCAGATGGATACCACCGGGATGCCCTTTAAAGATGCCAGGTGCATACCTGCCGAATCCATACTTAACATTACGCTTAATTGGCTAATTAACACCAGTTCCTGCTGCATATTGAGTTTTTGTATTACTGAAATCACGTTACTGTATTTTGCTTCCCATCCCGCGCATATTTCCTGCTCAAGCGGCGATCCCCCAAATAAAAAAACTTTAACGTTTTGGGTGCTTAGTTTATCAAACACCTCCTCCATTTTTTCCATAGGATAGGTTTTGCCTTTATATTGAGCAAAGGGAGTTATACCTATCCAGGCTATATCTTTTACACCCGTAACTGCGGTTATTTCTGCAGTTACTTGTTGAGGATCATTTACCAATTGATAATCCAGGTCTACCTTAAAACCTAACGCCCTAAAAACATCTGCATAGCGTTCATGCATGCGCTTTAAGGGTTTTAATACTTTATATGGGAAACGGGTTAACAGCTTTTTTTCGGTACGGCCCTTATCAACATATTTACCCTTGATGCCTGAAAAACGAAACAACCTCCGCAGTATTTTAGTACGCAGACTATTATGCAGATCGGCAACGGCATCATATCTTCCTTGCTTTTGAAGATGGCTTTTTAAATTTAAAAGGCCGGTAAAACCATCATACTCATTTTTTACATCGGCAGCAAAAAAATTAAGCCGTGGTATACCTGCAAAAAACTCGGCAAATGCAGGACGCGAAACGTAAGTGACGGTAACTTGGGGGTTTTGATCAAGCAGGGCTTTGATTACAGGCACCGTCATGGCTACATCGCCCATTGACGAAAAACGCATAACCAGCAGGTGCTTGTTGCCTTCCATTTACTTTTTATTGTACAAAACCGGGTTAAGTGCCGGGTCGTTATACATTTTCATCTGGCGGTAAACCTTCATGTACTTATCACCCTGTTCAATATCGGCCAACAGTTCATCTATTGCTAGTGACAGATCAATTTGCTGCTGAAGTAATATAGCCAGCTTTTGGCTGCATTTTTCTAATTGCGCGGCATTGGTATCGGTACGCAGGGTTTCCTCGCGCATATGCCATATTTTCAGCACCAGAATGGATAATCGATCAACCGCCCATGCAGGACTTTCTGTATTGATACGGGCTGATGATTTGGGTTGTACACCTTTATATTTTTCAAAGAAATAAGTATCAATTTCCTCTACAATATCGGTACGATCCTGGTTTGATTTATCAATGCGGCGTTTCCATAACAAAGCCTCTGCGGGGTCAATGGAGGGGTTCCGTATTTCGTCCTCCATGTGCCATTGGGCCGTATCTATCCAGCATTTAGCATATAGTACATTATCGATGGTTGCGGCATCAAAAGGATTAGGACAAACCTTATCAATATCGTTATACTGGTGATAATCGGCTACGGTTTGTTCAAATATGGTATTGCACTGCTTACTAAACATGATAAATTATAAAATTCAAAGATACCCTATTTCCCTGCTCTATCCTTTATTTTTTGAATAATTGAGGTTGAGGAATAGCCATCTACAAAGCTAATGGTTTTAACCTCACCCCCGTTTGCCATCACTTCTTTAGCACCTGCAATATTTTCAACGGCGTAATCAGCGCCTTTCACCAAAATATCAGGCAATAAAGTGGCAATTAGTTGCTGCGGTGTATCTTGTTCAAAAACAACTACCGCGTCAACAAAAAATAAGGCCGCCAATAACATAGCACGGCTATTTTGGTCATTCACTGGTCTGTCATCGCCTTTAATACGTTTTACGGATGTGTCGGAATTTAAACCGATGATCAATTTATCCCCCAATTCTGCCGCTTTAGCTAAATAAGTAATATGGCCTATATGCAACAAATCAAAAACACCATTGGTAAACACCACCTTTTTACCCTCGTCTTTCCATACGCTCATTTGATTTTTAAGCGATGGCAGATCGATTATTTTATTTAAAAGGGATTGTTCCAGGTTGTTTCTCATTTAATAATTAAAATAAATTATCAACCGCGGTGCATAGTATATGGCCAACCAGAATATGTATTTCCTGTATACGTGAAGTCGTGTCAGATGGTACCACGACATTCAAATCGCAAAGCCCGTTCATTTTACCACCATCTCTGCCCGAAAGGCCCAAAACCTTACAATTGTTTTCCTTAGCAGTTTGTATAGCATTGATAATACCCTGGCTGTTACCACTGGTAGATATAGCTATAAACAAGTCGCCGGGTTGTGCCAAAGCGGCTACCTGTCGCGAAAAAACAAAATCATAACCATAATCATTCGCTATTGATGTTATGGCCGATGTGTCAGTAGTAAGAGCTATCGCAGGCAACGCTTTACGATCTTTTACAAATCGCCCGGTTAGCTCGGCCGCAATATGCTGAGCATCTGCCGCGCTGCCGCCGTTACCTGCCAGTAAAACTTTATTACCACTTTTTATGGTGTCGGTAATTAGTTGACATGCCGCTTCAATATCAGGCACTAATATGTCAATTACCTTTTGCAGTGTATTTTGATGATCGTGCAGTTGCTCAATAACCATGTTGTGTGTTATATAATAATGTCATTTCGAGCGACAGAGAGAAATCTATACATATTTTCGGATTATCGTGTGTATAGATCTCTCACTATGTTCGAGATGACAATTTAATTTGTTTTAATATTAATCTACCCGTTTGACCTTTTCAAGTCAAATACATTTTTAATTTCCTGCAATGATAAAGCATTTAAGCATCTTTCTTTGTATAAACCACCTTTTCGGGCAGTTAATACCCCATATTTCATATCCAAAAAGCCCTCGTTACGGTGTGCATCCGGGTTAATGGATAACCAAACACCTTTATCCAAAGCATACTGGTGCCAGCGCCAATCCAAATCTAAACGCAACGGGTTGGCATTAATTTCAATGATCACATTATTTGCTGCACAGGCGTCAATTACCTTTCTGTAGTCGATAGAATATCCATTTCGGCTTAACAACAACCGGCCTGTTGGGTGGCCCAATATCGTGGTGTAAGGATTTTCAATAGCTTTAATCAACCGTTCAGTGGCCTTCTCTTCGGTCATTTTTAAATTAGAGTGTACCGAAGCCACAATAAAATCAAATCGTTTCAATATTTCATCCGGGTAATCCAACGATCCATCATTTAAAATATCTGATTCTATTCCCTTAAAAATATGGAACCCGTCAAGGTTTTTATTCAGGTGGTCTATCTCCTCGTGCTGTTGTAATACACGCTCAATACTTAAGCCTTTAGCGTAAAAGGCGCTTTTGCTATGATCACACATACCCAGGTATTCCAACTTTAACTCATCACGGCAATACAGTGCCATTTCTTCTATCGTATTTACACCGTCGCTCCAGGTACTATGGTTATGCAGCGTACCTTTCAGGTCATGTTCGCTTATTAACTGGGGTAATTGGTGCTTTGCAGCCCTTTCAATAAAATCAGTTCCTTCGCGCAGTTCAGGTAAAATAAAATCTATACCGGCTTTAACAAATATCAATTCTTCGCTTTCGGGCTGGTCAACGCCTTCATCTATATCCCTTAAAATAGTGGTTGTAAACTCTTCATCACCTGTGCGGATAAACAATTCCCTGTAATAATATCTCTTCTCCACGCAGTAAATGCTCACTTTCAGGCCACTCTCCAGTTCCCCACTGATATGCCCGCAACCTTCATCCTTCATTTTAAATATAAAGTCCGATTCTAAGACCGTACTAATCGCCATTTCCTGATCGCGGCTACCTAATACAAAAACCAATTCCGTAACAATTTCACATAAACGCCTAAATTCTCCGGCAAAACCCACCAATGCACCCACAAAAACACTTTTTAACAGGTTGCGTAAAGCACGTGCGTCTTGCTCAATTTGAGCATATAAAAATTTGCCATTACTGGCCATACTAAACTCAATGGCTTTACGTATCTCGTCCTGTGTTTTTAAACCGAAGCCTTTGGCTTCTATTAAGCGATTCTCATTACAGGCATAATACAACTCTCCCACATTATCAATCTCCATTTCGCGCCAAATGGTAGCTACTTTTTTAGCGCCTATGCCTTTTATCTTCATCATTTCTACCACACCCGGAGGGGTTGCGGCCAATAGATCCTCCAACTCGGCCATTGTGCCTGTTTGCACCAGTTCTCTTACTTTGGCGGCTACACTTTTCCCTACGCCGTCTATCTTCTCCATTTCCTCAACGGTTTTACCGGATATTTTAAATGGCAGCTTATCTACCTTAAAAGCAGCATTGGCTATTGATTTTATTTTAAACGGATTTACCTCATGCAGTTCCATGAGTTGCGATAGCAGGCGAAGCGCGCGGGCAATGGGTTTATTTTCCATAATGGTTTAACCCCGTAAAAATACAAAAGGTTTTTGTTAGTTGATAGAGGATGGAGAGGACTAAAGATGAGTTAACAAATACACACCTAGAATTAACAATAGAGTTCCGACACTTAAACCTTTAATATCAACCCCTAATCGATCTTGCTTGCCTTTTTTAAAAATTCTAATTTGATGAATAGTAAGCCATCCACCAAATATTAGACAAGCAATACCACCAAATAAATATGTATAATTCATAATTATCAATTAGTGAACCACCACATCGTACTCCATACGTGCCTGCGGAGTGCGCATCATTTGGGTAATGCCTTTTATTTGTTGATAGTATTTAAAGTTATCACCAAGTTCTGATTGCAGGACGCGGCTTTTTACATGTGCGCTGATATCCATACCCAAAGCACTAAACATACTTTTTTGCTCGGGATAGGTTACCAGTTTATAGTCTTTTAACTTAGCCATTTTAGCGGCTGATTTAACCGCATCGCTTATGTTTCCTAACCTATCAACCAAACCAATTTTAAGGGCTTGCTCGCCTGTCCATACCCTGCCCTGGCCAATGCTGTCAATATAGGCTTGTGTTTTTTTACGGCCTGCAGCTACGGCTTTGGTGAAATCGTCATAACCCCGGTTAACCTGCTTTTGCAGGATGGCTTTTTCTTCGTTAGTGAGCGGGCGGGTCATATCACCTAAATCAGCGTATTTGCCGGTTTTTACCCCATCAAAGGTTACACCCAGTTTATCGTTAAAAAGTTTTTGCAAGTTAGGTATCACAGCGAATATACCTATTGAACCCGTAATGGTATTTGGCTGCGCGATGATAGAATCGGCCGCACATGCTATATAATAACCACCTGAGGCAGCTACATCACCCATAGATACAATAACAGGTTTAACCTTTTTGGTAAGCATCACTTCCCGCCAAATAACGTCTGAAGCCAGCGAACTGCCACCCGGCGAGTTTATACGTAATACCACCGCTTTTACTTTTTTATCCAGCCTAACCTTGCGTATGGCTTTTGATGTAGTTTCGGACCCTATAATATTATCATTACCCTCACCACCTGTAATATCACCCGAGGCGTATATAACCGCAATTCGGCCTTCAGCCGGGCTGGCTTTATCTACATCATCTTTGGTAGTGGTATGAGTATAGTCTTCAATTTCAATGCTTTTTATATCGTCCTTAACATCCATGCCCAACCGGTTTTTTACATCTAACAGTATTTCATCTTTATACTTCAAACCATCAACCAATTTATACTTTACAGCATCTTCAGGCTCCTGTATCAATAAGTTGTTTGCATAATTAAACAAGCTATCCTTATTTATTTTACGGCTGGTGCTTATGCGGGTTAAAAAATGGCCGTATAATGAACCTACGTAAGATGTTACCTGCTGACGATTAGCATCGCTCATTTTGGTTAGCACATAAGGCTCAACCGCGCTTTTATAGGTACCTACTTTTATTATCTGGGCCTCGATACCCAACTTATCCAGCGCACCTTTTAAAAAGGTTATTTGCGAGCTAAACCCGCCAAAATCAAATATACCTTTAGGGTTGATATAAACTTTGTCAGCTACTGATGCCAGGTAATAAAAGCTCTGGGTATATATTTCAGAGTAGGCAATAATAAACTTGCCCGACTTTTTAAAATCTATCAATGCATTGCGTATCTCTTCAACGGTTGCTTCGCCGGCGTTTAACTGGCTCTCATCTAAAAAAATACCCTCAATGTTATCATCGGTTTTAGCTTTTTTAATATTAGCCAAAATATCATTTAACCCGATATTTTTATCATCACTTAATCCTAATAGTGGTACACCTTTAAGCGGATTTTCAGGTGTACGCTCGGCTATTTCCTTAGTAAACTGTATATGTAATATGGAGTTTGCTTCAACATTTGTAGTCTTTTCACCACCCGCTGCCGCTATTATCCCTACAATAAAAAAGAAGGCTATTATCATCGTAAAAAATAAGCCGACAATAGTAGCCAGAACAAATTTGAAGAATTGTTTCATTTAATATTATAATATTTTATAACTATGCAAACTTAACAATACATAGGTATACTATTAAGAGCCTGTTATATAATAATTGTTACAACAAATGGTTAAGGTTTTTTTATTATTGGGCAGCAATTTGGGTAATAGAAACCTGCTTTTACAACAAGCAATCAGGTGCATTGAGGCCGAAATATCACCTGTAATTAAACAGTCGGCCGTTTACGAAACACAATCATGGGGTAAAACGGATTCGCCTGATTATCTGAACCAGGTTGTATTAATACAAACTGCATTATCGGCACAACTTATACTGCAAAAAATATTAAATATTGAGTGGGTAATAGGCCGTGTACGCGAGGAAAAATGGGGGCCACGGTTAATTGACATAGATATTTTATTTTACGGCGATGCTTTAATTAATGAACCTGAATTGAAAGTACCCCATCCTGAACTGCATAAGCGTAAGTTTACTCTTGAACCTTTGGCAGAAATTGCGCCCGACTTTATTCATCCTACATTAAATAAAAAAATTTTACAGCTAAAAAACGAACTAAAAGACAACTTGATTGTTAAAAAATTTTAATTTTGGCTAACTCTAATATACATGGCAGACTATACCAACCAAGATCTTGATTTATCCCTGTTAAATGAAATTGCCGATGGCAGCGATGAATTTATTGTAGATACAATTGATATGTTTATGCAGCAAACGCCTGTTATATTACAGGAGATTGAAACTGCACTTGCTGCAAATGATTTACCTACCGCGGGTGCGGCAGCACATAAATTAAAAGCTACACTTGGCTTTTTTGGTATGCTAAACACACAAGCCCTTATTCAGCAAATTGAAAGTGGCTGTAAAACGGGAAGTATAAGTACTGATGAAGCAAAAGCAAAATTGGCAGAAGTAAATACCATTATAGCGGCAAATATGCCGGCTTTAACGCAAATTCAAACTGAAGCTAAAGCGAAGCTTTAAACCTGCGCTATCTTAAAAGTATAAGATTCCATGATGAGGTTGGCCAGCAAATTTTTGCAGGCCTCATCAACTTTAGCGTGAGCTATCTCGGCATTTTCGGCTTCAATTTCCAGCGTAATATGTTTGCCTATACGGATATTCTGAATTTCGGCAAGACCTAAATTTTTCATACTTCCGGTTACTGCTTTTCCTTGTGGGTCAAGTATCTCTTTTTTTGGCATTACGTCTATTTCAGCCTGGAACTTTGTCATTTGCTATTTTAAATTGAATTATAGATAAGGTAACGTAGAAGAATACGATCACCGGTACTGCGGCAAATTTAAAAAATAGTATCAGTATTGCCGAAAACAACAGCAGTAAATACCGATAAATATTTTTATTAAAATCTTTGTTCTTGAATTTAAGCGACATCAGAGGCATTTCTGCTACCAGCAAAATGCACATTATAAGGGCAAACGCCGATAAACCATAAGGATTAAGGATGTACCTATTTAAATTAGGATATTGATCCAATATAAGTGGGAACGACCCTATCAGCATACCATTTGCGGGTGTAGGAAGGCCGATAAATATTTCGGCTTGCCGCGTATCGGTATTAAACTTTGCCAGCCTTAGGGCCGAGAAAACGGGTATTAAAAAGGCAATAAAATTTAAATAGGGACTAACCTTATCAATTTGAGGTGCCTGCAAAAATAACTGGTACAATATTACGGATGGCAAAACACCAAAACTCACCATGTCTGCCAGCGAATCCAACTCCTTGCCTATACCCGAAAATGACTGTAAAACGCGCGAGGCAAATCCATCAAAAAAATCAAAAATGGCAGCCAGCAATACCGCGTAGGCGGCAAATATCAACTCACCCTGAAAAGCAAAAACAATACCTACGCAGCCACTGAACAAATTAGCACAGGTAATGGCATTTGGAACATGTTTTTTTACTCGCTTCCTCATTTAGCGTGCAAGGTATTAGTATTATATTAATAAATCAATAAGGATAGTTTAAGACTTATAACTGCTATAACGTAACAAGGGTTGTAAAAGTGTGAAATTCAAATAATTTCGTCGTTTTACAACCCTTACAGTTAGTTAATTATATTTTTTATGAATTCATTGATACCAAAAACTCCTCGTTGGTTTTTGTACCACGTATCTGGCTCTGTAAAAACTCCATTGCCTCCTGCGAGTTCATATCAGCCAAGTGGTTACGCAGTATCCATATACGCTGTAAATTTTCACGCTCCAACAACAGGTCATCACGGCGGGTACTTGAAGCTGTAATATCAATAGCCGGGAATATACGTTTGTTAGATAATTTACGATCCAACTGCAGTTCCATGTTACCGGTACCTTTAAATTCTTCGAATATCACCTCATCCATTTTTGAACCGGTTTCTGTTAACGCGGTAGCTATAATGGTTAATGAACCGCCATCCTCAATGTTACGGGCGGCACCAAAAAAGCGTTTAGGTTTGTGCAATGCATTGGCATCCACACCACCGGATAATATTTTACCTGACGCAGGCGCTACGGTATTGTAGGCACGCGCCAAACGGGTGATAGAATCTAACAAGATAACTACATCGTGGCCGCATTCTACCATTCTTTTAGCTTTCTCTAATACGATATTAGCAATTTTCACGTGACGCTCTGCGGGCTCATCAAAAGTTGATGATACTACTTCGGCGCGTACACTGCGGGCCATATCAGTAACCTCTTCCGGGCGCTCATCTATCAATAAAATGATCAGATAAACTTCCGGGTGGTTTTTGGCGATTGCGTTAGCCACATCCTTTAATAACATGGTTTTACCGGTTTTAGGCTGTGCCACAATTAAACCACGCTGCCCCTTACCTATCGGCGAGAACAGATCCATGATACGGGTTGAATAATTACCCGGATCAGTAAACAAGCTTAATTTTTCAGACGGGAACAAAGGTGTTAAGTGATCAAATGGTACACGGTCGCGCACCTCGGCGGGTATACGGCCGTTTATGGCTTCTACACGTACCAATGGAAAATATTTTTCGCCCTCTTTTGGCGGACGTATGCTACCACGAACGGTATCGCCGGTTTTTAAACCAAATAATTTTATTTGCGACTGTGATACATAAATATCATCAGGCGATGTTAAGTAGTTATAATCAGATGAACGCAGGAAACCGTAACCATCGGGCATTATCTCTAATACACCTTCGTTTACAATAACATTATCAAAATCCATGTTAATGGCGGGGTCCTGACTTTTTGCGGTACCGTTGCCTGTATTGTTAACACGGCGCTCAAACTTAGGCTGACGTGCCTCAGGTACGCGTTCTTCAGCTTTAGTACCCGGCTCACCTTCCTGTTGCTCAGCTACCGGTTGAACCGGAGTAATTATTTCATCATTATCAGTTTCTTCAATCACCGGCTCATCGTGCAGATCAAATAAGTTGGTATCATCCAACGGCACTTCCACTCGTGGTGTATTGCTACTTTTTATGGTGCGTATACGTTTCCGTGCTTTATCGTTGCTCTCAGCAGCGGCTGGCGCGCCTTTCTCGGCATAGTTGTTTTCAACAGTACTTTGCTGAGCCCGGGCGGCCTCAATTAATTGTTGCTGTTCAACTATACCGCTTATTAGCTGTGGTTTTCGTAGTTCGTCAGCTTCGGCAATACCTAAACTTTTGGCAATTTCGCGCAACTCAGAAACGAGCTTGTCGTTCAATTCGGTTGTATCAGACATGATATGAATTATATTTCAAAAAGATTTTTTACTTAGAATGTTATGTTTAAATGGCAGTAAGCCCATTTGTATTTTGCTTAACCTATCCTGTTGGTTTTGAATAGAAATATTTATTAAAATTTTTGAAAGAAATTTATTTTGCAGCTTGCTTCGGACTATCTAAACCAGTAACTAAAAAATAACGTGGATCTTAAATTGTTTCTTTAGCGCAAGAAAAATTCATTTGGAAAACGATACAATTTTAATCAATTAATTTAAATTATCAAAACTTTAAAAAAATATCTATATAACTGTTACACTTAAATTATTTTTTAGTTTTTTTGACCATTCAAATAATTAAAATATCCTTTCATGATATCGCGCCGGCAGTTAATAGATCAGATCAAACAAAAAAAATCATTTTTATGCGTTGGCCTGGATACCGATATTGACAAAATACCCGATTTTTTAAAAAGCTACCCCGACCCTATTTTTGAATTTAATAAACGGATAATTGATGCCACACAGGATTTATGCGTATCATACAAGCCCAATGCTGCTTTTTACGAGGCTTATGGGGTAAAAGGTTTACAAAGCCTGATAGGTACGTGGAAATATCTGCCGAAAAATACTTTAAATATTATTGATGCCAAACGTGGCGATATTGGTAACACATCGGATAAATATGCCCGCGCTTTTTTTGATGAAGCCTCATCAGGGATGAGCTTTGACGCTATTACCATTACACCGTATATGGGAAATGATAGCGTTACGCCATACTTGGCTTATGATGGTAAGTGGATAATTCTATTAGCGCTTACCTCATCAGCAGGCAGTAAGGATTTTCAATACTTAACTACCGAAAATGGTTTTTTATACGAGGCCGTAATTAAAAAAGCCAATACCTGGGCAGGTGCCGATAGAATAATGTATGTTGTTGGTGCCACCAAAAGCACCGAATTTATTGCCATACGCCAATACGCGCCTGATAATTTTTTACTGGTACCCGGTGTTGGCGCGCAAGGCGGCAGTTTAGCTGATGTTTGCCAGTATGGTATGACCAAAGATTGTGGTTTAATCGTAAACGCATCCCGATCTATCATATATGCCGGTAATGGTGAAGATTTTGCAGATGCCGCACGTGCCGAAGCATTGAAGATTCAACAGCAAATGCAGGTAGAGTTGGAGAAGGCGGGGATTATATAGTGGTGAGTAGTCAGTATCCTTAACAAACTCATCACTGACTACTCACTACTCCCAACTGACTATTAAACGTCCAATTTCCCTTCTACCGAATCATCCAACGTTTTACCGATGGCTGCGCCGGTCAGTTGTTTAATAAAGGCTACAGCATTGCCGTGTTTATTGTCCCAATAATAAGCTTCTGTAGGTTCAACTTTAACTGTCGCAATACGTGGGTCGTCCTGCCCTTCGGTAAACCAGGTTTTTAATATTGGGTTCCAGTATTTTTTAATTTTTTCTTCGTCACGGCTTAAGCTTACGATGCCATACACATTCAGGTAGTCGGAGTATTTTGATCCCTGGAAAAATAATTGTGCTAATGGTTCGTGTTCCAATTCCTGGTAAGTTCCGCTGTCGTTAGCTAATAAAAACCATAGGTTACCTTCGTCGTCTACTTCCTGTACGGTCATTGGGCGGGCTGATGATGGCAAGCCGGTTTTAATATTGGTAGTAAAAAAGCAGGTTTTGGCATCTTCTGCCAATGCTTTTAATTTGGTTATGGCTTCGGTGCCATTTAAGTTTTCAAAATTATCTTCGGGTTGTTGTTGATTAATGCTATTCATGGTTTGATTTTGATTGGTAAATGATGTACCTAACCAAAGCAGATAACATGCCAAGAATAACATTAAATAAAAAAGGTTTGGACACAACTGCCAAACCTAATCTTTAATCTTCAATAACTAATCTTTATTAAGCTAACGCTTCAGCCATAGTACGCATTTGTATCTCGATGATACGCGATCCAGGCGATTGCGTACAAGCCAGCAGCACCGCCCCTGCTACATCTTCCGGTTCCAACATTCCCGATTGGGCTACGCCTTCCTTGGTACGGCCTGTGCCTAAAGCAAACTCGGTTTTAACACCGCCCGGGCAAATAGCGCCTACTTTAATACCATGCGGACGTAATTCTTTATCCAATGCCTGCGCAAAGCCTACTTGCGCAAATTTGGTTGCGCAATAAACCGCTTCACCTGCAAAACCATACATCCCTGCCATTGATGATAACATCAAAACAGTTCCGCTTTTTTGTTTGATCATGTGCGGCACTACGTGGCGGCTAAATAAAAAGGTGGTGCGTACGTTGGTGTCCACCATAGTTTCATAATCTTCCAAACTGGTATCAACCAAATCTTTATAAATACCCATACCGGTATTGTTCAACAGGATATCAATTTTGCCGGTTACCGCTAACGCGGCTTTAACGGTTTCCTCGGCAGTTTTTTCATCGCGGGCATCACCTACAACTATGGTGGTATTTGATCCTAATTTTTTTATTTCGGCGGTTAGTTCTTCCAGCCTTTCGCCGCGGCGGGCGGTTATAACAACATGGGCGCCTTCAGCAGCTAAGGCCAATGCGCTTGCACGGCCAATACCCGCACTGGCACCGGTAATAATGGCCACTTTACCTGTTAATTTTCCTGACATAATATTTAGTTTTTTATTGGTTGATTTTAGGGCAAGATACAAATGATGTACATCTATCCAAAACCCGCTTGTCATTTCGAACGAGGTACGAGGTGAAATCTATACACATGGTTACTATCTGTGAATAGATTTCTCGCTATGCTCGAAATGACATTTGCTTTAACCCGCAAACATCACCTTACGCTCGGGGTAGCGGGTGGCATAATTATGCACCATGGTTTTTATATAATCATTGCCAGGGTATGGCGTTAAGTAATTTTTAAGTTGATGTATATCCTCTACCTGAAAATAGTGTGATATATAACCCATACCATAAAATTGTCCCTTCTCAATTAATATACAACTATGCTCATCGTCGGTACGGCCTTCATCGCGTATGGCAAATGTTGGTAATGCCTCACGTAACTCATTTAGCGCGTAAGTTACTTTTTGGTTGTAATCCTCAACCGCTCCACTCCCGGTACATGCACAGCCATCGCCGTTATTGCAGGGCTGGTTATTTTTTTGAATGAAGCATAGCTTGGAGCATAGCCCAAAATCCACAATAAGCCTGTTTAACAAGTTATAACCTTCCAGCATACTGTTGCAGGTGTACAACGTTTCGTTGCCTTTACGGTACTTATCTATAGCCAGGCGCAGGTAGCCGCGCTGGTCTTCAAAAGCGTACAAACCATAAGCATGCTCAAAACGTTTTAACGAGCGATTATACTTTGGCCACAGGCGTTTGATCTCTACCGCTTCCAGGACAAAGGCAATTAGTTCCGTGCCACATTCCTGATGCGTAATCTGGTAAATATTGCGCATAAACTCCTGCCGCTGCAAGCCTGTGTTATTCCCCGTAAAATGACTGCATACACGCTTCCTGATATTTTTGGCTTTGCCAACATATATCACCTTGCCTTTGGCATCATGAAAATAGTATACCCCCGGCGAGGATGGCAATTGCTCAATAGCTTTTTTAGGCAGATGCGGTGGTAATACCTGCTCTTTTGAGTTTTGCTTTAAGGCGGCTTTTATATGGTTATTGGTATCGCTTTGTAGTAGTAACGAGAATAGTTTTGAAGTAGCATCCGCATCGCCCATGGCGCGGTGACGGCTATCATTGTCTATATTCAACTGTTTACATAGCTTACCTAAACTGTAGGATGGCAAACCGGGCAATATTTTACGCCCTAATCTTACCGTACAAAGCTTATTGGAGTGTAGTGTATATCCCGCTGCCATTAAATGGTGGCGTACAAACGAGTAATCAAAATTTACGTTATGGGCGACAAATATTTTGCCGTGCAGCAGGTGATATATATCGGCTGCAACATCTTCAAAATCGGGCGCCGTGGCTACCATTTCATTACTGATGCCGGTTAACGCGCGTATGTAAATAGGAATATCCCTGCGGGGATTAACAAGGGTGCTGTAACGCTGGGTTACCTTTTTACCATCATGTATGCAAATAGCTATTTCGGTAATACCATTAGCACTGGCATGCCCTCCCGTCGTTTCAATATCTACAATTGCATACATGGATGTAAATGTAGTAAGTTTTGCTAATATTTTTAGTTGATTTTTTATTTAATTGATCAACGTATAACCGTTATATATCCGGTTAGCGGCTTTTCTTTCACCCCTTTAATAACATAATAATACACCCCAAACGGAACGGGCACGCCATTGCTATAACCATCCCATGACGCTGAATTACCGATTGAATTATAAACACGTGTACCATAACGGTTCATTATCTCTACTGTAATTTTAAGACTAGGATTTAAATTACTGATTTTCCAGGTATCGTTTATACCGTCACCATTAGGGGTAAAAGCATTGGGTATGCTAATATCTTTATAAACAGTAAGCGTACCATCAACATAACTTAAAGTGTAATTTGGTGACGAGCCACCACTTACGGTTATAGGGTATACGCCAACATCAGAAGCCTGCGTAGCAGTTGTAGCAGCAACTGGCTGTGTGGTTAACTGCATTGTACTCTCACCATTTACAAAACCTTGGTAGGTAATAGTCAAGGTTGGGTTGGCATCCCCATAAATTTTTGTTTTACTATCTGCAGTAATTGTTAGTGACGCTGGTGTAACGGTTATACTTCCTGGTTGGTAAGTTACATCATAATTTCCTGCTGTAAATGTACCACCTGTAGCTACCGACGCTATAACCGAGCCATTATAAGTACCCACGTTGGCCGTTGCTACCGAACCTACTGTATAAGTGATACTAACACTACCAGCAGTTTCTCCATTTTGAAGACCAGTTACTACAAAAGCCGTTGAGCCTGTACTGCCTGTAAGAATACTCCCATAAACTTTGCTTACGTTAGTTGCAGTTACTGTTAATGGAGCAGGTGTTACTGTGCTTGTGGGCATTGGGCTATTAACGGAAGCAGCACCGGCACTTGTTAAATTGATGTTACCAAAATAACTACCCGCAAATGTGGTTTGCTTTAGCCTAATATAAACCGGGATTGCAGTAACAGTACCTGCCGAACCAATCGTTATGGTATTACTAAAAATTATATTATCAGCACTTACCTCAAAACCTGCCGGTGGCGTAACCAAAATTCCGGCGGTTAAGTTACTGCCCGAAACTGTAAAACTTGTTGATAATGATGGCGTACCGTATATGGTAGTAAGTGGTTGTAATGTACCGGATGTAGTTATAGCCGGACCCGCAGCAGCTACAACAATATTGCCGGGCATGTACGTTATAGCATAGTTACTTGCCAAATATCCATTACCACCCACCGCTGCAGATGGTACTACTGATCCACTATAAGTACCGGAGAGAGCATTTGCCGCCGCGCCATTGCCATAAGTTATTGTTACCGTGTTTATAGTTTCGTCATTTTGTAAACCGGTAACCGTAAAATCGGTTGAACCGGGCCCGCCTGTAAGCGTATTTCCTAAAGATTTATTTATATTATTAGCGGTGATGATTAGTTGGGCCAGAGCTATTGTTATAGGCCCGCTATTATAGTTGATAGTATAATTACTCAATAAAAAACCATTGTTACCCCTTAGGTTTGATGAATGAATTACATTGTTATATATACCAACCGGGTCTCGCCCTGTATTTCCACCGGTTAAAGTAACATCTATGGCTGTTGCTGTTTCCCCATTTTTTAGGCTCGCATTAATTACACTAAAATCAAAATTAGAAGGTATAAGCGTCATATCATTTAATACATCGCCATAATTTATAAGAGCATAGATATTAATGTTTATAGGAAATGGGGAAACTGTACTATTGGGCATAGTTACATTTACATCCGGTGCGCCAGAACTACTTAAAAGTATATTACCTGAGTGAATGCCCGCAGCTGTAGTTCCTTTTAGCCGGATATAAACAGGTGTTGGTGCTATTATGCCGCTACCTGGAACGGTAACCGTGTTAAAAAAATTACTGCCATTTATGCTCACTTCAAATCCGGCGGGTGGGGTAACCAATATACCTGATACTATATTTACACCTGATACCATAAAACTTGATCGTAAAGACGGTGTACCATAAGTAGTACTTACTGTGGACGGGCTACTGGTAGTAGTTATAACCGGCGTTATAGCTGCAGCGTTAACTGTTATATTAAAAGTTATTGGTTGACTGCAGTCAGCGTGTGGTACATATAAATTACCTGTTGAATATAGTAGCCCCCCCAAGTTAAATGTTGATGTTACTGTTAATGAAGTTGTGTTAACAACAGACATAGTGTTATCGCCTGAATTGGAAACGTAAAGTAAATTACCATTATCACTTACTGACAAACCAAAAGGGCCGGGCCCAACAGGTATTGTTCCAATGATCATGCTAGTAGTTGTGTTTATTATAGACACAGTTTTATCCCCCCAATTGGATGCATAAAGACGAGTTCCATCCGGACTTAACACCATTCCACCTTGAGCATTAGCGCCAATATTGATACGCGCTGTAACGGTAGATGTTGCTGTGTTAATGACCTCTATCTCATGTAGAGTACGGTGAATAACATACAAAGTTTTATCATCATTACTCAATAATGTATATAGCGGTTCGGGGTCTATATTTATAGTAGAAACAACAGTTTTTGTTACTGTGTTTATCACTGATATTGTTCCATCTGTATTACATACATACATTTTACTTCCATCAAAATTTAAAGATAGTCCCATTGGCTTATTTCCAACAGCAATTCTGCCTATTACTGTGTTTGTTAAAGCATCTATCTCGGCTATAGTGTTAGTAGACCACTCACATACATAAACCCTTAAATTATCTGGGCTAACTGCTATCGCCTCCGGTCTCGAATTAAGTGGTATTGTAGCTATCACCCTATTAGTAGGCATATAAATAACACTTATGTTATTAGAAGCAAAGTTCCCAATATAAACCCTATTATAGTCATGGCTTATGGCAACTCCCCACGGACTACTACCCACTGGTATTGTAGTAATCAATGCGTTAGTTGTCGCATTTATTACTGATACAGTATTGCTATTAGTAAGGGGAACGTACAATAACGGCGGCTGTGACGAAGGACCAACTGGCGTAGCAGTAATGGTAGCATTAATAGGGCTTCCGGTAATATTTGTTGCTGTAAACGCGGCAATATCTCCAGTACCGCTGGCAGCAAGGCCAATAGCAGGATTACTGTTAGTCCAAGTATATGTGCACGTAGTTACCGGGAAATTAACAACTGCCGTTTGACTACTAGCATTAACCGTTTGACTAGTTTGCGCCTTTAAAACTGTTGGAATACTTATCACAAAAAACATGATAAGTCTAATCCAGAATAAATAAAATCTTAAAGGCTTCACGTTCCTAATTTACATTTAGTTGTTAATTACCACAAAAAAAGAGGCCAATAAGGCCCCTTCATGTTTTGACTACTCTCTAATTAACCGCTAATCTCTACTTCTTTCCCTTCTTCGCCTGTACTTTCTGCTGCTCGCGCATCATTTCTTCCATTTTAGCGGCAAAGCCTGATTTTTTCTTTTTAGGATCAACAGGGCGCTTTTTATTTGCTTCAATTTGAGCATGTATTTTTTTATCGTCAACCATCAAGCGAATTAAATACTGCTGTAAAAACGTAAACATATTTGCCAGGAAGTAATAATAATTTAAACCTGATGGATAGCCATTTAACGCACCTAAGAATATGATTGGGGTAATGTATCCAATATACTTCATCTGGCCGGTTACACCCGATATTTGGTTGTTAAAATAGGTATATATCAAGGTCGATATAGTCATCAACACACACATTAAGCTTAAATGGTCGCCGATAAACGGGATAGAGAAGCCAAATTTGATGATATCATCATAAGTCGACAAATCATTCATCCATAAAAAGCTTTGTCCGCGCAACTCAAATAAACTTGGGAAAAAACGGAAGAAGGCAATAACTATAGGCATTTGCAGCAGTAAAGGCAAACAACCGCCTAGTGGATTAACCCCGGCTTTTTTATAGAGTTTTAATTTTTCCTGCTGTAGCAGTGTAGGATTATCACTACCAATCTTGGCTTCAATTTCGTCGGTTTCGGGCTTTAAAACACGCATCTTAGCCATTGAAAGGTATGACTTATAGGTAAGCGGCGATAAAACCAATTTAAGGATAATGGTTAATGCCAAAATAATTAAGCCATAGTTCCAGTTAAAATGATTTAGCGCGTTAAATATGGGTAATACAGCATAACGATTGATATATTTTAACGGTCCCCAACCCAAATTGATCTGCTTTTCTAAATCATGGCCCTGAGCCTGTAAAGTATTGAAACGGTTAGGACTAAAGTAAAACTCCATCGGGAAGCTTCCATCGGCACTACGTGCAATTACCAGGTTAGCTTTTAATTGCTTTATTTCATTATGTATAGCGGTATCAGTAACTACCGCGAATTTAGCTTTACTAAAACCTTCTTTACTTAATAATACGCTTGAAAAGAAGTGTTGTTTAAATGATACCCATTGTAATTTTTGATCAGTTATTTCCTTTTGATCGTCTTTAGTATCGCCTAAAGTGCTAAAATCATTCTCCGCATCAAGGTATTGGATCATGGAATACTCACGATCTAACACCGGGCTTTTTTCCAGCCTGTTTAAATTACTTAACCAATCTAAAGTAATTGAGTTACTGTTGGCAATTACATTATCTAACCCGGTTGCTTTTATAGTAAAACCAACTTTATATCCTTCGCCTTTTAAACTGTATATATAATCAATGTATTGAGTAGCACTGTAGCTTAAACGCATTGTGATTGACGACGAATCTGTGCCGGCAACTTTTAACTCGGTCGCGCTTGGCGTAAAGTAACGGTCGTTGGTATTGATGTTGGCAGTGCCTGCAGCAGAGAAAGTAAAACCAAATTTATTTTTATCGCCATCAAATAATATTAACGGTTTTTTATCGTAGGTTTTAAATTTTTTCAACTCAACCGAATAAATACGGCCGCCACGGGTGGTTAATTTAATGCGCAGGTCATTATTTTCAACAGTGATCAAATCTTCGGTGCCACTTATAGTGCCACCGAACGGGCTTTTTAAAGCAGCCGAATCAACCGCTGGTTGAGCGGCTTTTGAGCTATCGATCTTAATTTCAGCAGGGGGTGCAATACCGGCTCTTTTTAGCGAATCTATATGTTGTTTCTCTCTCTCTTTTTGCAACTCAGTCTCGCTCGGTTTTAAAAAATATACCGAGCCGGCTATAATGAGCATGATCAGGAATAATCCTGTAAACGTATTTCTATCCATTACTTAATTTTATCGTACAAGTACTATTTTTTTCGGGCGTAAGCCAGTGAAGCGGCGACAAAGTTAATAAAAAGTGGATGCGGATTAGCAACCGTTGATTTTAATTCGGGGTGGAACTGCGCCCCTATAAAAAATGGGTGATTTTTAAGTTCAACTATCTCCACCAAATTATTATCAGGATTAAAACCAGATGGAATCATACCAGCTTCTTCATATTTTTTTAAATAATCGTTGTTAAACTCATACCTGTGCCTATGGCGCTCGCTTATATGCAACTTACCATATATAGCTGCAGCTTTGCTTCCTTTTTTTAGGTCGCAGTCATAAGCACCTAAACGCATGGTACCACCTTTGTTCACTACTTTTTTCTGCTCTTCCATCATGGCAATAACCGGATTATTGGTATCAGGGTTCATTTCGGTACTGCTGGCATCTTTTAGGCCTAAAACATTACGGCCAAACTCAACCACGGCGCATTGCATACCTAAACATATACCGAAGAAGGGAATATTATTTTCGCGCACATAGCGTATCGCCTCAATTTTGCCTTCAAAACCACGTTCACCAAATCCCGGTGCAACCAATACCCCATCCAGGCCTTTTAATTTTTCAATAGCATTACCCGGGGTTAATTGTTCTGACGGTATATACTGTACTTTTACTTTACACTCGTTTTTAGCACCGGCGTGTATAAACGATTCGATGATAGACTTATAAGCATCGGGCAGTTCCACATATTTCCCTACCAAACCAATACAAACTTCGGATGTAGGGTTTTTTAAGCGGCCCAAAAAATCTTTCCAATTTTCAAGATCCGGTTCACTTTTATTAGGCAGTTTTAATTTAGATAATACTGTTTTATCCAGTTGCTCTTTCAACATCAATAATGGCACATCATAAATAGTTGATGCGTCTATTGATTCGACAACGGCATTAAGGTTAACGTTACAAAATAATGCGATTTTTTTTCTCAGATCCTGTGTAAGGTGATGTTCGGTACGGCAAACCAATATATCCGGCTGTATACCATACTCTAATAACATTTTAACAGAGTGTTGTGTAGGCTTGGTTTTTAATTCGCCCGCAGCAGCCAGGAAAGGCACCAATGTAAGGTGTATTACTATTGCGTTGCTTGAACCTACTTCCCACTTAAACTGTCGTACAGCTTCAATATAAGGCAACGATTCAATATCACCTACGGTACCACCTAATTCGGTAATTACAATATCGTATTTACCGTCTTCGCCCAATATGCGTATGTTACGTTTTATCTCATCAGTAATATGCGGAATTACCTGTACAGTTTTACCTAAAAAAGCACCCTCGCGTTCTTTATTGATCACATTTTGGTAAATACGGCCGGTAGTAATATTATTTGCCTTGGATGTAGGCGTATTTAAAAAGCGCTCATAATGGCCAAGGTCAAGGTCGGTTTCGGCTCCGTCCTCGGTAACATAACATTCGCCATGCTCATATGGGTTTAATGTTCCGGGATCAATATTAATGTAGGGATCAAACTTTTGAATGGTTACGCTGTAGCCACGAGATTGCAGTAACTTAGCTAAAGATGCCGATATAATACCCTTGCCTAACGACGAGGATACACCGCCCGTAACAAATATATATTTAGTCATGTTTTGTTTTGAAAATGGAGCCGGTTTTAAGCCGAAACCAAATGTTTGTGTACGGGATACAAAAGTAAGAAAATATTTGGGCTTGCTGATAAGAAAATAGAATTGTTGGAAAGTTTTAAAGAAGAAATTTTTGTTAAAACTATAGAATTATGAGGATGTCAAATATTTGATACATTCAATCAATTGTTTAGTATTACCCAATACTATATATTTGTTATCATGAAACGGTGTATACGGTGTATAAGCAAATTTTTCTTGTTCACGGCACTAATATTAGTGCTGGTGCACAATATTGTTGCGCACCACCATGCCGACGAGAAAGGCTACGGTTTCCGCGACAACCATTATAACATACTGGAGCGTGTTAGGATGGACCATGTGTTTTATACCGATTACGCTTTTTCAAATGATCTTCAAGCAATAATTCCGGATATAGTTTTTGGCTATAAATTTCATATAGTTCCGCTCCCCGTTAAAATAAACCAACCTATAATTTTGCCTGACGAGCCTTACCCTCCGGGCTGGGTTACTGATCAAACAATACTTCGCGGCCCTCCTGTTAATTGTTAGTGCACTGTACTTACAGTGCAAGGCTATGCCTATGTTTTTTTTCTGAACATTAACAATTATTTCCCCTATTCATGTTAAATAAAATCATTGAGTTCTCTGTACGGAACAAACTTATTATCGGCTTATTAATTTTTAGCCTGATGGGCTTTGGTATATATGAGGTTAAGCGCTTACCTATTGATGCCGTACCTGACATTACCAATAACCAGGTACAAATTATTACCCGTACGCCATCATTAGGTGCACCCGATGTAGAGCGGTTGATCTCGTTCCCTATTGAACAATCATGCCGTAATATACCTGACGTAAAAGAGATACGCAGTTTTTCGCGTTTTGGCTTGTCGGTAATAACCATTGTATTTGAAGAACACGCCGAAATATACTGGGCAAGGCAGCAGGTAGCCGAAAGGTTAAATAATGTGATCAGTTTAATCCCTGCTGAATATGGCAAACCCGAGCTTGCACCTGTAACCACCGGACTGGGCGAGATATACCAATACACCGTAAGAGCAAAACCCGGTTATGAAAAGAAATATGATGCCATGGCACTGCGCACCATTCAGGATTGGATAGTACGCCGGCAATTATTGGGGCTGCCCGGCATTGCTGATGTAAGTAGCTTTGGGGGTTATCTTAAACAGTATCAAATAGCTATTAACCCCGACCGGCTAAAAGCTAACAATGTTACTATTTCGGATGTATTTACCGCGTTGCAAAAAAATAATAGCAATACCGGTGGTGCATACATTGAGCGTGGCCCAACGGCATTATTTATCCGTAGCGAGGGTTTGGTTGGTTCTGTAGATGATATTAATAGCATTGTTGTTAAAAGTTTATCCAACGGGGCACCGTTGCTTATCAGGGACATTGGCGAAGTGGGCATAGACCATGCCACACGTTTTGGCGCAATGACCTGGAACGGCAAACAGGAAGTATCCGGAGCTGTAGTAATGATGCTTAAAGGAGCCAATAGTAACGCGGTTATTAAGGATATTAAAGACAAGGTTGCACAAATACAAAAAACCTTACCCGAAGGTGTAGTGATAGACGCGTTTTTGGATCGCACCAAAATGGTAAATAATGCTATTAATACCGTACAGCATAATTTACTGGAAGGAATAGCCATTATACTTATTGTGCTGATCATTTTTCTGGGAAATTTTCGGGCGGCTTTAATAGTTGCTTCAGTTATTCCATTGGCTATGCTGATAGCCGTAATTTTAATGAACCTGTTTGGTGTATCAGGCAACCTGATGAGCCTGGGGGCGCTTGATTTTGGTTTAATAGTAGATGGAACCGTGATTATTGTAGAAGCCATAATGCATGAGATACACCTTAAAAAACGCAAAGAAATTAGCCAGGATGAAATGGACCGGGAAGTGGTTAGCGTTTCGGCACGTATGCGTAATGCGGCCATTTTTGGCGAGCTGATCATTTTAATCGTATATATCCCAATTTTCACACTCCAGGGTATAGAAGGTAAAATGTTTAAACCAATGGCCCAAACCGTTGCTTTTGCGTTAATAGGTGCTTTTATTTTATCGCTTACCTATGTACCTGTAATGAGCAGCTTGTTTTTAAGCCGCAAACCGCACAATACAGCTAATTGGTCTGACCAAATGATGAGTTATTTGCAAAGGCATTACCATGTCGCTTTAGAGAAGGTTATCAAATATCCTAAAATGGTAATCGGTGTAACGTCACTTGCATTTATAGTAACCATATTTACGCTTACCAAATTAGGCAGCGAGTTTATACCCAAATTAGAAGAGGGCGATTTTGCCGTAGATACGCGGGTATTAACCGGCAGCAGTTTAGAAACATCCGTTAAAGCCATACGGCAGGGATCAAAAATATTGCTTAGTAAGTTCCCTGAAGTGGAACAAATAGTAGGCAAAACCGGTAGTTCCGAAATCCCGACCGACCCCATGCCTATTGATGCCAGTGATATGATGGTGATTTTAAAAGACAAAAGTAAATGGACAAGTGCCAAAACCTTTGATGAACTAAGCACTAAAATGTCTAAAGAACTGGATGCTATCCCTGGGGTAACTTTTGGTTTCCAGTACCCTGTACAAATGCGTTTTAATGAGCTGATGACCGGTGCGCGGCAGGATGTAGTTTGTAAGATATTCGGTGATAATTTAAATGAACTTTCAACCTATGCCAAAAAGTTAGGGGCAATAGCAGGTGGCATTGAAGGTACGCGTGATGTTTATGTAGAAACAGTAAACGGTATGCCGCAAATTGTAATACACTACAATCGAGCCGCAATTGCTGAATATGGTTTGAATATAGAAGACATCAACAAAACCATTAACACCGCGTTTGCCGGGCAAAGCAGTGGTACAGTTTACGAAGGAGAAAAACGCTTTGACCTGGTAGTAAGGCTGGCAGGCGAACAAAGAAAACAATTAAGTGATGTACAGGAGTTATTGATATCCACCCCTAATAGCGGACAAATACCACTCCAACAGGTTGCCGAAGTAAATATTGAAGAAGGGCTAAACCAGATACAACGCGAGGACGCGCAAAGGCGCATCATAGTTGGCTTTAACATAATGGGGCGCGATGTACAAAGTATTGTTGAAGAACTGCAGCAAAAGGTAGATAAACAAATAAAATTACCGTCCGGCTATTACGTTACTTATGGCGGTGCGTTTGAGAACTTAAATGAGGCTAAAGCCCGTTTAATTGTTGCTGTGCCGGTATCGCTCCTATTGATACTGTTGATGCTTTACTTTGCACTGGGTTCAATTAAACATGCTTTACTCATATTCTCGGCAGTTCCTTTATCAGCCATTGGTGGTGTATTTGCATTGCTCATATTCGGCATGCCGTTTAGTATTAGTGCGGCGGTAGGTTTTATAGCTTTGTTTGGCGTAGCCGTGTTAAACGGATTGGTTTTAATATCTGAGTTTAACCGGCTAAAAAAAGGCGGCTGGACCAATTTGAAAGATATTGTATTTGAAGCCACCAAACAGCGTTTACGCCCTGTATTAATGACGGGGAGTGTTGCTTCTCTTGGCTTTTTACCAATGGCTTTGAGTAATGGCGCAGGTGCCGAAGTACAACGGCCATTGGCTACCGTAGTAATAGGCGGACTAATTACCGCCACCTTTTTAACCTTATTTGTATTACCAATTTTGTATATGTTGTTTGAAAAAATAAAGGCTGTAAAAACATCAGCTAAAACTGTTGTACCTGTGTTATTCATCTTTTTCTTGTTAACGGGTAACGCCAGGGCACAAACCCATATCAGTTTAAGCGCGGCTATTGATACCGCTATAAAAAACAACCTCAACCTAAAAAGCGAAAAACTAAATGCCGAATACCTTAAAAAGAATACGGCCACCGGTGTAACCATACCTAAAACCGGTATAACCGGAGAGTATGGAAATATTAACAGTGCCTATAGCGACAACCGCTTATCTGTAGTGCAATCGGTTAACTTCCCAACAGTTTATACCCGTCAAAAAGCATTGCTAAATGCCGAATACCAGGCAGGCGAATTGAATGTAAACTTGTATCGCCGCGAACTGAAAAGACTGGTAACCGAAAATTTTTATAATATACTTTACCTGAAACAAAAACTGCAACTATTGCTTAGCGCGGATAGTGCCTATGCCCTGTTTGTTAAAAACGCCAATCTGCGTTTTGAAAAAGGCGAAAGCAATATTTTGGAGAAAACCACCGCCGAAACTCAACGGGCACAGATAGCCCGCCAAATAGAAATGGTTAATGCCGATATTGACATTGCTTATAACAGGTTCCAGGTTTTATTAAACACACAACAAAACTACCAGCCGGAGTCTGTAAGCTTTAAATTATCACCTCCGGTAATAGCTGATACCGTTTTTACTAACCACCCGCAATCGTTATACTTAAACCAACTACAACAAATAAGTAAAGCACAAACCGAGTTGGAACGGGCAAAACTACTACCTGATATGAACCTGGGCTATATTAATCAAAGCTTTAATGGTACGCAAACGGTAAATGGTGTTAACCAAACTTATACCGGAGGTAACCGTTTCTCATCCGTTCAATTGGGGGTTTCAATACCGTTGTTTGCCGGCGCGCAAAAAAATAAAGTAAGCGCGTTCCGTATAAAAGAGCAACAGGCACAGGTTGATTATCAATCAGGTTTACAAGCCCTGCAAAGCCGCTACAAACAGGCGGCTGCTGAAATAACCAAATACCAGCAACAGGCAGATTATTACGAAAAAACAGGCTTAGCCAACGCCGATTTGATATACAAAACGGCTAACCTGCAATTTACTGCGGGCCAAATTAATTACCTGGAGTATGTATTACTAATAAACCAGGCAACCTCGCTAAGAAGCGAATACACCGATGCAGTAAACAATCTGAACCAGGCCATTATCCAATTAAATTCTCTTCAAAATCAATAAGATGAAAACTACTTTAAAGACATATCTGCAAAAATATATTTTGGTACTGTGTGCCATTGTTTTGTACTCATGTGGCAGCCAAACTGATAAAACAGAAAATCAGGCAACTGAACCTGCAGCTGTTGAAGACGTAACCACGGTTACCTTAACACCCGAGCAGGCAAAAAATGCGGTGATCGATACAGGTCATGCAACGACTCGTGGTTTAGCTACGACATTGAGAGTAACGGGGGCTATTGATGTACCCCCACAAAACATGGTGAGTATAAGCTTCCCAATGGGTGGTTATTTAAAATCGACCAAGTTGCTACCCGGTATGCATATCAGCAAAGGCGAGGTTGTTGCCATAATGGAAGATCAACAGTTTATACAACTACAACAAGACTATCTTACTGCAAAAGCCAAACTAATTTATACGCAAAAAGATTTTGAGCGCCAGCGCGATCTGAACCAAAGCAAAGCCAATAGCGACAAAATTTTCCAACAGGCTCAATCTGATTATGAGGGACAAAAAATATTAGTAAGCTCATTAGCTGAAAAATTAAGGCTGATAGGAATGAACCCTGCCAGGGTTACTGATGGCACCATTACCCGCAGCGCGGCTATACACTCACCTATTGACGGCTATGTAACCAAGGTAAATGTAAACGTAGGCAAATATGTAAACCCCAGCGATGTACTTTTTGAAATTGTTGACCCGCGGGATATACACCTGGGTTTAGATGTATTCGAGAAAGATGTTAATTTATTACATGAAGGACAAAAGGTAATTGCCTATACCAACAGCAGGCCAGATAAAAAATACATATGCGAAATAGTATTGATAGGGCGGGACTTAAGTGACCAGCGCAGAACGGTGGTACATTGCCATTTTGAACAATACGATAAGTCATTATTGCCCGGTACTTTTATGAATGCCGAAATTGAAGTTACAAAAGGCAAAGCCTTAACCTTGCCTGAAGACGCCATTGTAAACTATGAAAATAAAACCTTTGCATTTGTAGTAAAGGGGCCAAATCAATATAAAATAACCGAGGTTAAAACAGGCGTAACGCAGGATGGATATACAGAAGTTTCCGTTGAGGGCAAGGACATCAGCAACCAAACGTTTGTAACTAAAGGGGCTTATACTTTATTAATGAAAATGAAAAATACAGCCGAAGAGTAATACCAAACAGCGTAGTAATCCGGGTAAATTGTAATTGTCGAAAAGGTTTTTTAATTTCATTTAAATGGATACAACCTATTATTTAGATAAATTTAAAAAAAGCCTTTCGTTAATAAACGTGTCTGCTTTTACTGAAAAAAATCTGGAATTAAAAGTTGATATTTGGTTGAGTTCGGTTGTGCTAAAAATTCAGAAAAAAGCCTGGTTAAATCAATCGCCTAAGGCAAAACCTTTCGTGGAGTCGGTGTTTTTTTCAGTTTGGGTAAATGATGATACTTTGCAAAAGAATAGACTATATTATAATATTCATGCTTTGAAGTTAAGAGAGTTAAAAAGCTTCCGCATTCAAAGTCGTGGATTTGCCGAAGAATTTAGGAAACAATTTAAAGATCATGCCAATAAATGGCCAAATGTTAGCACCAACTATGGCCCACTTACTTTAATGGAGGGATGGGTTTCGCTTGATGATAACTTAGAAAATAACATATCCAATTTGGCTAATAACTTTTTAGATATAGCTTATATAATTGACGACCTGTTAAACGCCCGTAAAAAATAAAGGGGTGTCGATCTATTTGATCAATTCCAAATCTTCCGGCGTATCGATGGCATAGGTTTCCAGGTCGGTTTCGGCAACTTTGATGCGGTAGCCGTTCTCTATCCAGCGTAGTTGCTCCAGGCTCTCGGCTTTTTCTAAGGGGGATATAGGTAACTTGGTTATCTGTTGTAAAATATCGGCTCGGTAACCGTAAATACCTATGTGCTTATAGTATGGATAAAACTCCAACCAGTTTTGCGGCTCCTCTCCCCTGATGTGTGGCAACGCTGAGCGTGAAAAGTAAACCGCTTCATCCAGTTTATTAACCACCACTTTAGGTGAGTTGGGATTATGCAGTTCCTGCTCGGTTTTAATACGCTTTACCAAAGTGGCAATTTGTGCATCCGGCGAATTAAAACATTGGGCCAACTTGCTTATCTGCTCCGGATCAATATAGGGTTCATCGCCTTGTATATTGATGATAACATCGTAATGGGTATAAGCTAAAGCTACCTCGGCACAACGGTCGGTACCGCTTTGGTGGGTATCAGCAGTCATTACTACCTCGCCGCCAAAGGCTTTTACATGCTCAAATATGCGGTGATCATCAGTAGCCACCAAAACCTCGTTTAAATGCGGGCATTTTTTGGCCTGCTCATAAACCCGTTGTATCATGCTTTTACCGGCAATATCCACCAACGGCTTACCCGGGAAACGGCTGGAAGCATAACGTGCAGGTATGATACCGAGGATGTTCATGGATTTACGATTTTAGATTTACGATTTTAGATTGACCGATCAATCGTACATCGTAAATTGTAATTCTAAAATTAAAATAAGCCGTTTATTTCTCTTTCGATGGATTGGATAATATTACCCAGGTCTTCAGGATTGTTGGCAAAATCTAAATTATCTTTATCCAACACCAATAGTTTACCCAGCTTATAGTTCTTTATCCATTTATCGTACTTCTCATTCAGTTTGGATAGGTAATCAATACGTATACCTATTTCATACTCGCGGCCCCGGCGTTGAATGTTATTTACTAAAGTTGGAACGGAAGCTTTTAAGTAAACCAAAAGATCCGGTGGTTTAATGTACTCGGTTATATTATCAAAAATGGATTGGTAGTTCTCATAATCGCGGGTGGTCATCAAACCCATATCATGCAAGTTTTCGGCAAATATGTAGGCATCCTCATAAATGGTACGGTCCTGCAAAATATTGCGGCCATTTTTTTGTATCTCGATGATCTGGCGGTAGCGGCTATTTAAAAAGTATATCTGCAGGTTAAAGCTCCACCGTTTCATGTCACTGTAAAAATCTTCCAGGTACGGGTTATTATCAACGGCCTCATACAATGGATCCCATCCATAATTTTTGGCCAGCATCTCTGTAAGGGTGGTTTTACCGGCGCCTATGTTTCCTACTATAGCTATGTGCATTTGCGTAATTAGTTCATGGTTTATGGATGATGGTTCATAGCCAAACATCCACAAATATTTACCGACTAATATACACTATGAACTATGAACTATCAACTATGAACCGTTAAAAACTCCTGAAACCAATAATTTCCCTAACCTCTTTTAAAGTTTTTGAAGCACTTTCCCGGGCTTTATCAGCTCCTAATTGAGCAACCTTACGCAGGTAGTCTGTATCAGCAGCAATGGCATTGATACGGTCGCGGATTGGTGCTGTGGCGATGATCATATCCTCGGCCAATTGCTTTTTCAGGTCGCCGTAACGCACCTGCATGGTGTTGTAGAGATTATCAAAATGCTTATAAGTATCTTCTGTTGATACCACTTTCATCAGGTCGAACAGATTTTGTATTTCTTCTGGTTTGGTTTGATTTTCTTGAGTCGGGCCACTATCGGTAACCGCACGCATAACCTTTTTACGGATAACTTCAGGAGCATCGGCCAAATATACGGCATTGCCCTCCCCTTCTGATTTACCCATTTTGCCTTTACCATCCAGCCCCGGAATTTTAACCAGGTTATTGCTAAAGTTAAATGCGAAGGGTTCTTTAAAATATTCGGTATTGTACAAACGGTTAAAGCGGTTACCAAAGGTACGTGCCATTTCCAGGTGCTGCTCCTGATCTTTACCCACAGGCACTTTGGTACCTTTGTGTATCAATATATCTGCCGTCATTAATACCGGGTAGGTTAATAACCCGGCGTTCACATTTTCGGGATTATCACGAACCTTATCTTTAAAAGAAGTACTGCGCTCCAACTCACCTAAATAGGCGTTCATGTTTAAATAAAGATACAATTCCGATATTTCTGGCACATCCGACTGTACATATATGGTAGCCTTTTCAGGGTCAATACCCGCTGCCAGGTACTCTACCAATACGCTTTTAACACTATTATGCAGGTTGGCCGGGGTTGGGTGGGTGGTTAGCGAATGCAGATCGGCAATAAAAAAATAGCAGTTATACTGGTGCTGCATTTTTACAAAATTTTGTATCGCTCCGTAATAATTACCTAAATGCAGGTTCCCGGTTGACCGGATGCCACTAACAACAGTTTCCATAGCGACGAAAGTAAGTATTTTTTCTATTTTTGAAGGCGATGAAAATGATATTGAAAAAACTGCACTGTTATTTTTATCACTGTAGTGTGGGCTTTTTCTATATCCTGCTTTGGCCATTATTGTATTACTTTTCACGCAAGCCATCGCGATACCCAAAAATGAACCACGTGCGTCGTTTATGGGGCTTTTTAAGTTCATCCGTTACCGGCATATTCTACAAATTCCATTTTGAGCAACCTATCGACTGGAGCAAAACCTATATAGTATGCCCAAACCATACCTCAAACCTGGATATTACTTCCATAAGCTTGTTGGTAAAAAACAATTATTGTTTTATGGGTAAGGAGGAATTACTGGAAAGTTTTGTTACCCGCCTGTTTTTTAAAACAGTGGATATTCCGGTTAACCGTGAAAGCAAAATGTCATCATTCAGGGCATTTAAACAGGCCGCAGAGCGGTTAGCCAACGGCACTACAGTTATCATATTCCCCGAAGGGAAAATACCTGACAATTACCCACCACGTTTGCATGATTTTAAAAATGGACCGTTTAGATTAGCTATTGAATTGAAAATACCTATTATTCCTGTAACTTCGCCGGATACATGGCAGATTTTGTGGGATACCGGGATAGAAAAAGGCAGCAAACCGGGTATTTGTAATATATTTGTACATCAACCCATTGAAACATCACAATTAACTATTGATGATGCCGATGCTTTACGCGATAAGGTATATAACATCATCAAACAAAAATTTGAACAAGAATGAACATTGATAGCGAAACCGTAGATAAAATAGCTCATTTGGCCCGCCTTGAACTTGCTGACAACGAAAAGCAGGAAATGATTGGCGACATGAATAAGATATTGGATTTTATGGCCAAACTAAATGAGGTAGATACCTCAGGTGTTGAACCGTTAGTTTATATGTCGGAAGAAGTGAATGTATTTAGGGAGGATGTAGTGAAACAGCAAATAACTACCCAAGAGGCTTTACAAAACGCGCCTAAACACGATGACAAATACATTTTGGTGGCTAAGGTTATTGAGTCCCGATAGCTATCGGGATTGATTTCGAATATCGGATTTTCGATTTCGGATTTAATTTTTGATGGTAGTTGTAACATTTAACTTAACTCATCAGTCAAATCAATAAATAATACATGGAGCCATTAATTACCATTAAAGATATAGGTCGTAAATACGTTATAGGCAGCGAGGTTATTCACGCACTTAAATCGGTATCGTTAACTATCAATAAAGGTGAGTTTGTGGCTTTAATGGGCCCATCCGGTTCAGGCAAATCAACACTGATGAATATTTTAGGCTGCCTGGATACCCCTACGCATGGCGAATATATTTTGAATGGCATTGATGTAAGCCACATGACGGATAACGAACTGGCCGAAGTGCGTAATTCTGAAATTGGCTTCGTTTTTCAAACGTTTAACTTATTGCCTCGCAATAGTGCATTAGATAATGTGGCTCTGCCATTAATATATGCCGGTGTTAACAAAGAAGATAGGCAGTCTCGCGCAAAAAAAGCATTAGAGAATGTTGGCTTAGGCAACCGTATTGACCACCGCCCAAATGAATTATCGGGTGGGCAGCGCCAGCGTGTTGCCGTGGCGCGTGCCTTAATAAATAATCCATCAATTATATTAGCGGATGAGCCTACCGGTAACTTAGATACTAAAACCTCTATTGAAATTATGGGTTTGGTAGAGGACATCCACGCCAAAGGCAACACCATTATATTAGTAACCCACGAAGAAGACATTGCCCAGCACGCCCACCGTATTGTACGTATGCGCGATGGTTTGGTTGAAAAAGATTACCAGAATACGGATATCCAAACGGTAAGAAAAGGGGCGGTTAAGGTGTAGATTTTAATATCGAACACCGAATTACGAATATTAAATAATGAAGTTACTTCGAAATTCGAAGTTCACTATTCATCATTCTATATTCTTTCAATCAACACGTCTCAGCAACCCTTGCCACAAACTCTGCTAAATGTACTGCCCTATCAGGTGTAATTGTTTTTTTGCTGCCGATGATGAGGGTATGCTCTACTATTTCAATTACAAAATCATCTTCCCTAATATCCATCACCGCATTACGAAAGTTGCGGTTGATTCCTTTAACCGCTTTATCATGGTCATTAGCTATTACATAAAAGACATCGCTAAAGGCTTTATCTTCTTTAAAATCTATTTCTAAGGGGTGTATCAGTTCAACTATTTTATCTCTAAGCGTTTCCGGCCGGATAACTACCCTGCCAAAATTATGTTTTAAGTAAGCCAGCGCCCAGGTTTGGCAATCGCAATGGTCAGTTACCCCGGCTTTGATGTTTGATGTTTTTAAATGTGTTTCTACAAAAAGCACATAGCTACTATTACCATCTTCCTTAATTACGTATGAATCACGAACGTTCACATCAAAACAATGCTTAAATACTTCAAACTGTTTCAAATGGAAATTGATGTTCCCGGTAAGCTGAATACCGAATTTATCTTTTAGTGCAGTATAGGTTTGCTGCAAGCGGTCAATTTCTTCGGGTTTTAAGCCAACGGTATCAAATGGAAAATCGGGCATTGCGTATTAAAGTTTTGTTTTTTAAAATTAACAAACTAATGATTTATATTACTGTAATTATTAACTATGTTTAGCTGAATGAAAATTTATACCAAAACCGGGGACCAGGGCTATACATCATTAATTGGTGGGACACGCGTTCCTAAACATCATTTACGTATTGAAAGCTATGGTACGGTGGATGAATTGAACTCCTACATTGGTTTAATACGCGACCAGCCTATTGCCGATCATCACCGCGAAATATTAAAACAAATACAGGATAGGTTGTTTACCATAGGCGCATTGTTGGCAGCTGATCCTGAAAAATCACGAATGGTTATACCTGATCTGCATTTAGAGGATATTGAACTGCTGGAAAAAGAAATGGATGCTATGGATGAGCATTTGCCCGAGTTAAAGCATTTTATTTTGCCTGGCGGAAGTACAACAATATCCTATTGCCATTTGGCACGCTGCGTGTGCCGCAGGGCCGAGCGCATTACCGTTCATTTGGCTGAAGAAAGCACAGTTGATGAAAAAGTGAACATTTATTTAAACAGGTTAAGCGACTACCTTTTTACCTTAGCGCGCAAGCTGGGAAATGAGCAAAACATACCTGAAAACCATTGGATACCGAGGCTTTAAAAAAAATTAAAAAAATATATGATTTAACAATCTAAAATATTATACTTTTGCGAAAATTGAATTTACCGACTTTTAAACAATAATACTGGAAAAATATGTACTGGACACTTGAATTAGCATCGCATTTAGAAGATGCACCATGGCCTGCAACTAAAGATGAATTAATTGATTATGCTATACGTTCCGGGGCACCGGTAGAGGTTATTGAAAACCTGCAAGCCTTAGAAGATGATGGCGAACCGTACGAAAATATAGAAGAAATATGGCCTGATTACCCTACAAAAGACGATTTCTTTTTCAACGAAGACGAGTATTAATCACTCAAAATATATTAAAAACCCTGCTTAAGCGGGGTTTTTTTTTGTGTATACACCATTTTGGAATGGTTTTAGTATTGATTTAATAAATCACACACTAAAAAACTACCAACATGAGAGGCTTACTTTACATCATTGCAGTTATCCTGGTTATAGGATGGGCATTAGGATTTTTCTACTATTCAGCAACAGGAATTATACACGTTTTATTAGTTATAGCTGTTGTAGCTTTACTTTTAGGCTTAATTAGAAGAGCCTGATAACAGAGACAAGATGCAAGAATCAAGAAACAAGATAGCAAGTGTAAATCTATCTTTATCTTGATTCTCGCATCTTAATTCTTGATTCTAAGAAACCTGGTATGTCTTGCCCGGTAGAGAGCGTATATAACCCTGCATTTCCATATTCAATAAATTCATGGCCAATTGGCTCATGGGCATATTGGTTTTAATGGTGAGGTCATCAATGGCTATCGGCTGTTTATGTTGGTTGATAATTTCAAATATGGTACGTTCTTCCGGATTCAGATCAAGCGGCAACATAAATTGCTCTGCAGGTTTTAAATCATCCGGTTTTTCCCAACCCAGGCTATAAGCCAGGTCTGCGGCGCAGGTTAGCAGCGCAGCTTTATTATTTCGTATCAAGAAGTTACATCCTTCGCTATAATCATCGCCCACCCTGCCCGGGAAGGCAAATACATCACGGTTATAGCCATTAGCAATTTCGGCAGTAATTAACGCGCCGCCTTTTACGCTGGCTTCAATTACCACGGTAGCATCGGCCATGCCTGCTACAATGCGGTTACGCTGCGGGAAGTTTTGAGGGCCGGGTATAATACCCAATGGATACTCAGTTAACAGCCCCCCATTCTCCAGCATTTTATCAGCTGTTGATTTATTTTGACTGGGATATATCCTATCCAAACCATGGCCCAGTACGCCTATAGTTGGTAAATTGGCTTTTAAACATTCCTTATGGGCGGCAACATCAATACCATGTGCCAGTCCGCTTACTACTAAGGTATTATAAGGTTTCAATTCTTCTACCAATTGCCTGCATAGTTGCTTACCATAATCGGTAGCGTTACGTGTGCCTACAATACTTATAACCCTTTGATTATTCAAATCGGCATTACCCTTACTGTATAATAGAATAGGCGAATCAAAACAATTCTTTAATCGCTTAGGATAAGCAGGATCAGTATAAAAAACCAGGTCGATATTATTCTTCTCTACAAATTCCAGCTCTTTTGCCGCCGTTTCAAGCGCATCGTCAAAATCAAGCTGCGCTACGGTTTTTTCGCCAATGCCGGGCACGCTTAACAGCTTTGCTTTACTGGCATTAAATATTTCTTCAGCATCACCCAAATAAGAAAGCATTGCCTTAGCCGACGCAGGGCCGATATTTTTTACAAATGTTAAAGCAACGCGGTGTAGTAATGACATATTGTGATGTGCAGGGCAACAAATATAATTGATTTTATGAACGGTAAACACCCTATTTATAGGTGTTTAAAAATATATTTTCGCGAAACTGCAAAAATAGTTTGCAAACTATCAAAATAGTTTTACCTTTACCTAACTACAAAAATAGTTTGCTATGAAAATAAAAGAATTAACAAAAGCAGAAGAACAGGTAATGCAATTATTATGGCAACTGGAAGAAGCCATTGTAAAAGACATTATAGCCCTAATGCCCGACCCCAAACCCGCTTATAACACAGTATCAACCGTGGTAAGGGTATTAGAGGGTAAAGGATTTATTGACCATAAAGCCTACGGCAACTCGCATGTGTACTACCCGCTGATCAGCGAGGCACAGTACAGGAAATTCACTTTTGATAAGATGATGAGCAACTATTTCAGTAACTCGTACGAGAGCCTGGTATCGTTTATTGCTGATGAGAAGAAATTAGGCGTAAAGGAGCTTGACGAACTAACCAAACTGATTGATAATCTTAAAAATAAAAAACGATGAACTGGCTGCACTACCTTTTAGAGGCTAATATATACCTGGGTGTATTTTATGTGGCCTACTGTTTGTTTTTAAATAAAGAAACCCATTACCTGCTAAACCGCCTTTACCTGGTATTAAGCAGCATAGTATCATTTGTACTGCCCGTTTTACAACTGGGCATATTACTACCCCCTTTACCTGAACCTCCCACCGCAAGCTATTTCGTAGCGCAGCAAGTTACCAATGGACCGGCACCTATAGCTGTGCCGGTCCAAGTAACAGCACCCGCATTTACTTTACAGGATGGCTTATGGTATGCGTACTTAGCAGGTGCTATTGTATGTGCCGTATACCTTATGATCAAACTATTTAGTTTGTATAAGCTTATCCGCACAAACAAAGTGACCGTACAGGACAATTACAAAGTTGTGTATCTAAAAGATTCAAATACCGCCTTTTCATTTTTTAATTATCTTTTTATTGGTACCGCAGCCAACAATGAGCGCACTATTTTAAGGCACGAGCTGGTGCACATCCGCCAAAAACATTCGGCTGATATACTATTTTTAGAATTTTTAAAGATCATCAATTGGTTTAACCCCTTGGTTTACCTGCTGCAAAACAGCCTTAAAACCCAACACGAATATATTGCCGATGAACAAACTGTTACCCATGAAGCTGATGCCACCTCCTACTCGTCCTTTTTAGTTAACAATGCGTATGGATTAAGCGGGCCTGCCATTACACACTCATTTTACAACCTAAACCTTTTAAAAAACCGAATTATTATGTTACATCAACAACGCTCGGGCAATTTAGCAAGGCTAAAATACCTGGTAGCTGTGCCTATAGGCGCGGCATTACTATGTGTCTCAACCCTGGGATTCAGTAAAACTTATGGCTGGATAGATCTGGCACCGCAAACGTTTAAACAAAGTACCCAAACACCGCCACAGCAAAAAACACCTGTTGCCAAAAAACAGGTCAAATTATCGCCGCCTCCACCTGAGCGCGTCAAACCTAAAATTGACGTAGTCAAATTCCCGCCGCCTATAGTTAAGCCTGACACTAAAGGTTACAAACAACTTACTCATTATATTGATCCTAATAACTATTATGGCACCGCAGAACTGAGCCAAATTGCCACAAATTTTAAAGATGCTAATTATATAATGACGTATAAAGACGCTAAAACAAATGGTTCAAACCAACTGCAAATCTCGTTAGAAACCTCGCCTAAACTTGGTAAGCATAGAGGCGCTAGTGCCACTTTTGACCTGGATTTATTGAGAAAAACAAATTATATTATTGCCGTTGGTTTTGACAATATAAAACAAAGAGTTTATGTACACAGTATACCTAAAACAGATCAGGTTAAATTCCCGCCGCCGGTTGTAAAACCGGATAAATCTGCGCCTAAACCTAAAGTAGACCAGGTAAAATTTCCGCCCCCTATTGTAAAGCCGGATAAATCTGCGCCTAAATCTAAAGTAGATCAGGTTAAATTTCCGCCGCCGATTGTAAGACCAGATAAATCTGCGCCTAAAACTAAAACAGATCAGGTTAAATTTCCGCCGCCTATTGTAAAACCAAACCCATTTACCGGTGAGTTTTTAAAATTCATAGGTGACAATGTTAAATACCCGGCAGAAGCAAGGCAAAATGGAACCAGGGGATATGTAACTGCCGAAGTAAAGATTGATGACTATATGATAACTAATAGCCGGATAGTAAACGGAATTGGCAGCGGATGTGACGAAGAAGTTTTACGGGTTTTAAATTTATACAAAAGCAAAATGCAGGTTAAATCCGGTATCTATACAATGTCTATAGCATTTACTTTGGCCGACTTTAATGATAAAAATAATCCGATGCAGCCTTTGCCTAAAAAAGACGGGCTAAACCTTGGCCAGGTTGTAATAACGGCCTACAGTTATGGTAAAAACTAAGGTTTTTTTAACATCCAATTAATTTAGATGCCAGGTTATTAAATGATCTGGCATTTTTCATTAAAGTCTAAAAGTAATTTACTGGATTTTTTTGCGTTTAATAAAACATTTTGCCGATAATTTGCTTTTACTGTCAGCAATTAAAAGCTATACATTATGCTTATTAAACCAAATTCGACCCAAATAAAACCCATAAAATACCTGGCAATAGGCATGCTTGGCCTGGGATTACTTATACCATCGTCAAAAACATTTGCGCAAAGCGCACCGCCACCCCCACCACCGCCCGAAAAGGTTTTAAAAAGTACAGGTGATGCTTTAAAAAAGATCAATCCTTTTAAAAAGAATGCCAAAGCTCCGGCTAGGCCAAAATTGGCTGCGCCGCCTGCAGGTGGTCCGCCACCACCGCCAAACCCATTAAATTTATTTAAGAAAAAAAGCGGGTCAGCAAAAGTACCGCCGCCACCGCCATTACCGGGAAGGGATTAATTAACCCTTAACGTAAATAACCTGCTTGGTTTCAAAAAACTCTTCTGTGAAGTAATCTTTAAGATAGTACTGTTGTACTTTTAAACCAGATTCGGTTATCTCTTGCTGCAGATCACCGCCTTTAAGGTACAATATGCCGTTGGCTAAGGTGTTTTTGGAGTTCTTATTGAACTTACCCCTCACCCAGGGATAAAACTCGCCCAGGCGGGTTACAGCGCGTGATACTACGAAATCAAATTTTTCATTCACCTGCTCGGCACGCAAGTGCGCGGCACGTAAATTTTTTAAACCGATGGCCTTCGCCACCTCCTGTACCACTTTTATCTTTTTGCCGATAGAATCAACTAAATAAAAATCCGTTTCAGGAAATAATATAGCTAACGGTATCCCCGGGAAACCACCGCCTGTACCCACATCCAGTACCTTTTCGCCAGGTAAAAACGGCATTACTTTGGCAATACCTAATGAGTGTAACACATGGCGCTCAAATAACTCGTCAATATCCTTACGGGATATCACGTTTATTTGGTTGTTCCAAAAATTATATAACTCAGGCAATTGTTCAAATTGCTGCTTTTGGTGGTCGGTCAGATCAGGAAAATAAGTGAATAGCCTGTTAGATGTCATCCCTTGTTTTTCGGTTCATAATATTTGACAGTAAGTACCTGGCCCTAAATAGCTGTGCCTTAACTGTACCCAAAGGCAGGTCAAGCTGCTGGGCTATCTCTTCGTAAGCCAGCTCATCAAAATAACGCAAGGTAATCAGGTTACGGTAACGGGGCGGCAGCCCATCAATCAATACTTTAAGTTTTTCGGTTTCTTGTTTTTTGATGGATTGCTCTTCGGGGTCTAAACTATCTGCCCTAATCTGCAAAGTTTGCTCTTCTCCGTCACCATCGACCATGCTGTGAATAGAAGTGGTATTCAGCTTTTTTTTACGGATAAAGTCAATACAGTTATTGGTAGCCACCCTAAAAAGCCAGGTACTAAAAGCATACTCAGGTTGATACTTTTCTAACTTTTCAAATGCTTTGGCAAAGGTTTCAACGGTTAGGTCCATTGCGTCCTCTTTATTATTTACCATTTTGAGCACCATAAAGTATATCGAATCTTTATAGCGGTGCATCAAATCTGCGTATGCTTTTTGATTTCCTTCGCGTGCCTTTACTACCAGGTAGAAATCGTTTTTAGCATTCTCGGTAAAATTGGCGTTTACTTCCATTGTCTGGTTTTTATAAAGGTCCCAATCAATCCAAACACGTTTATATAAAGGTAATAAACAAAATCAAATAAGGGTAAATACCACAAAAATCTAGCCTCGCCCAACTTTTTAAATGTTTTACGATAGATAATGAGCTGTATTATCCACCTAACTACAAACAAAATGAGTAATATGGCAAAGGCTTCAAACCGCCAGCACAAGCAACCTATTAGCAGGGTATAAAATAATAAACCACTTACCGCATCCAAGCTTAAAATTTTACGGTGTTTGGCCTTATATAGTTTACCCACACCCATATGCCGTTTTTTTTGCCTGAATAATGATGACATTGTAGTTTTTGGAGTGCTAAAAACAAATGTATCCGGGTGTATTTCAATAGCTGTATTAGTAGCTGTAGCATTTTGATTAACAAACAGATCATCATCGCCCGATAATACATGCATATGCGCTGCAAAACCTTTGGCTCCAAAAAACAAGGTTTTGGTATAGGCCAGGTTGCGCCCTATACCCATATAGGCATCGCCATTTAATGCGGAAGATAAATAGTTGATTGCTGTTTTTAATGTTTCAAACCTGATGAGCGCATTTAAAAATCCGCCAGTTTTATAATAAGGCGAATAGCCCAGCACTATTTGTGTATCACCGGTAAATTTGGCTGCCATACGGGTTATCCAGTTGGGAGTGGCCGGTTGACAATCGGCATCGGTAAATAACAAATGCTCATTTTTAGCCGCTTTTATACCTAAAGTAAGCGCGAATTTTTTCCCGGTTTTAAAACGGACATGCTCTGTTATGGTAACAACTTTTAAGTTTTTATACTTAGCTTGAAATTCCTCTAAAACTAAATCCGAAGTATCAGATGAGCAGTCATTAACAACTACAACCTCAAACTTGGGATATTTTTGTGTTAATATCGACGGCAGGTTCTCGCGCAGGTTTTGAGCCTCATTACGTGCGCTAATAATAACTGATATAGGTAGCTTAATTTGGGGCAGTTCATCATCCGACACATATGCCACCAGCGACTTATGGTTTGTTATAAGAAAATACAACTGAATAATAAAACACAGTAAAAATAAAACGAAGAAGACTACTTGTATATAATATTCCAAACCGGGCTAAAACTTTGAAGCAAAGTTGTTAAAAAAACTTGTAAAGGGTGCAGATGTGATAAAGTTATTACCAATTAATCTGTGTTAAAAACTCACCAAATAAAGTAAGGCGGTTTATAGCGTATAACCTTTACCACATCTACAACAAAAAAGCCTAATTTTGCAACCTGAATGAAATTTAACTTAACAGCACAAGATCCGCTTTCAAAAGCCCGCGCAGGCGAGATAACTACCGATCACGGAAATATACAAACGCCTATATTTATGCCTGTTGGTACCGCAGGCACGGTAAAAGCAGTACACCAACACGAGTTAAAAAATGATATAAAAGCCCAAATTATATTGGGCAACACCTATCATTTATACTTAAGGCCCGGATTAGATACCATTGAAAAAGCCGGTGGCTTGCATAAATTTAATGGCTGGGATGGCCCTATTTTAACTGATAGCGGCGGCTACCAGGTATACTCATTAACCGAAGTGCGTAAAATAAAAGAAGAAGGCGTAACCTTCCGCTCGCATATTGATGGCTCAAAACATTTGTTTACACCCGAAAATGTAATGGACATACAGCGCACCATTGGTGCCGATATTATTATGGCTTTTGATGAGTGTACACCCTACCCTTGTGAGTACGGATATGCACGACGATCTATTGAAATGACCCACCGCTGGCTAAAGCGCTGCTGCGACAGGTTTGACAGTACCGAGCCCAAATATGGCTATAACCAAACCTTTTTTCCGATTGTACAGGGATCGGTATATAAAGATCTGCGTATAAAATCGGCAGAAGTTATTGCGTCGTTTGAAAGAGAAGGTAATGCCATTGGCGGTTTATCAGTAGGTGAACCTGCCGAAGAAATGTATGCCATGACTGAAATTGTTTGCAATATATTACCCGAGCAAAAACCACGTTATTTAATGGGTGTAGGCACGCCTGTAAATATTTTGGAAAATATTGCATTAGGTATTGATATGTTTGATTGTGTAATGCCTACCCGTAATGCACGTAATGGTATGTTGTTCACCAAAGATGGTATCATCAACATCAAAAACGAAAAATGGAAAAATGATTTTTCGCCTATCGAGGCTGATAGTGATCTGTTTACTGATACCGTATACTCAAAGGCTTATTTACGCCATTTAATACATTCGGGCGAGATATTGGGCGCGCAAATAGCTACCTTACATAACCTGCATTTTTATTTATGGCTGGTTAACCAGGCTCGCGAAAAAATAATTGCAGGCGAATTTTATAACTGGAAAAAAATAATGGTTAACCGCCTGGGGCAACGACTATAAATGAAAGCTTTTTTAGACAGATATTTAAAGATACTGGACTGGTATATTATTAAGAAATACCTGGGCACTTTCTTTTTTACACTAATACTGTTCATAGTGATATCTGTTGTGTTCGATATATCCGAACACATGGATAATTTTTTGACTAAAAACGCCACACTATATGAAATAGCTTTTAAATATTACGCAGGATTTATTCCATTTTATATGGACCTTTTATCTCCGCTTATTAACTTTTTGGCAGTGATTTTTTTTACCGCTAAAATGGCTAACCAAACCGAAATAGTGCCTATTTTAAGCGGAAAGGTTAGCTTTAGTCGCTTTTTAAGGCCATATTTTGTATCTGCAGCAATAATTTTCGTTATATCGTTTTTTGCCAGCGTTTTTTTAATACCATTTACTAACGCGTTAAAAATAAATTTTGAAAATACGCATGGCTTTTATGGTGATGCCTCTAAAAACGACGTGCATTTACAATTAGATAAAAACACATATGTATATGCACAATCGTACGATAACAATTCGCATTCTGCATATATGTTCGTTTTAGAGAAATTTGATGGCGATGTGTTACGAGAAAAATTAGTTGCAAGTAATGCTATTTATGATTCGGTTAAACGCGTATGGTCTTTTAGAAACTATTCTGTACGGTATGTTAACGGCTTAAGGGAAACCTTAAAAATGGATATCAATCAAAAAGACACCGTATTAGATCTGCAACCCTCAGATTTTGTGGTAAATAATGCTTATCCGGCCATGTCATTAAAGGAGTTGAATAAACGTATAGAAAAAGAAAAAATACGTAGTGCAGGCGATTTAAAAGATATGGAATATGAAAAATACAAACGATTTGTACATCCTTTATCGTCGTTCGTCCTTATGCTGATAGGTGTTTCCATATCATCTCGTAAAGTACGTGGTGGCATTGGTTTGCCGCTGGGGATAGGGTTATTTTTATGCTTTGCTTATATTGTAGTTGATAAATTTGCCCTGGTATTTGCGATAAAAAGTAATCTCTCGCCATTAGTTGCAGTATTTTTACCCAATGGATTGTTTGGTTTACTCGGGTTGTATTTGTTGCGTAAAGCCCCCAAATAAATGGCTGCACTTAATAAAGCAATACCTGCAGGCATCAATAAAAACCTGCTGATACTTCACTTTACCGTATTTATATGGGGTTTTACGGGCATTTTGGGCCAGTTGATATCAATAGCAGCTGTACAATTGGTTTGGTACAGGGTTTTAATAGCCGCTATATCGCTTTTTTTATACTTTACTATTAATAAAACAGCATTTAAGGTTACTACCAAAACCCTTTTCAAATTACTTTTCACGGGTGCAATAGTAGGTGGCCATTGGATATTTTTCTTCTCGTCTATCAAATTTTCTACTGTTCCGGTGGCATTGGTTTGCCTGTCATCTATTACTTTATTCACTGCGTTTTTAGAGCCATTGATCAACAAAAAGCGTATCTCAAAAATAGAGATCATTGCCGGCTTGCTAATTATCACCGGTATTGGATTAATATTCAAATTTGAAACTCAATACACTAAGGGTATCACATTCGGCATTATTAGCGCCGCCAGTGCAAGCATTTTTTCTATCATTAATGGCAAACAAATTAAACATAACACCGCACCGGTAATTGCTCTTTATGAATTAGCGGGTGCCTTTTTATGGATATCAATTTACCTTTTAGCCGTTGGCGGTTTTGACCAAAACATGTATTTAAAAACTACAGACCTTGGCTACTTGATATTATTGGGCACGGTTTGCACATCGCTGGCTTATGTAGCCGGGGTATCAGTAATGAGCGAGCTTTCGGCTTTTCGTGTGGCTTTAATCACCAACCTGGAGCCGGTATACGGCATCCTGATGTCTTTCCTGTTTTTTAATGATATCCATAAAATGACCACCGGTTTTTGGGTGGGCGCCACAATAATTTTGTCAACCATTTTTCTTTTTCCCGTAGCTCAAACACAATTACACAAACGTAAAAATCGTTAGCGCTTCCATCAAAATATCGTTGCCAATTGCCGTATTCTTGCTCAAAAATTATTTTATTTCTACAATTTGTATGCGAGTAGGGGAGGAAAACTCCGCTCACACAACTCAATTTAAGCCGTTTTAAGCCATTATAATAATTAAACAGAGCTACAGTGCTTTAGCTATATTTTAATTAAAAAGACACAAAATTCGCAAAATCAAATGGTGTATTAAGTTCACAATTGCTTTCCACCTAAATCTTTGTAAAAAACATAGCAAGTTACAAGCAATTTTAAGGTACATAAGACAATTATTTAACATATATTATTTATCATAATAAATTGTTAATCAAATATTTATTTAAATCAATAAAACAAAAAATATAAATAAAAAATTGGTTATTAAAAATTATATACTAAATAATTTAGCAAACAAACATATGGTACACATTAAAATAACATAAACAACTTATATTCAGATAAATATACTACATTAAATAAAATTTTAATTTACTATATGGAAATCGGGGCATTTTTTGGAAGGATAGTGTAATGAAAATACATTTTCCGTTTTCGTCAAAAAATCAGGGCAACACCCTCCTTTTTGACGCCAATAAAAAAATTGGTTTTCGATATAATTATTTCAAGCAATTTTTGATTCCAAATTTTTGAAGGCAATTTTTTTTCAAAACACAGCTCCCAAAAATGATACCTTTAATGAGGCAATAAAAAATTAACTGCAACTGCCCTACCCCCCCTGAAAAAAGAAAAATATAACAGAAGCAATTTTTATAAACCCAATAAAAAGTCGATATTGTATAAAAACAGTTAACCAAAAATCATGAGCATAAAAACTATCATTATCATTGTTATAACCGTATTGCTTACAACTGTACTAATGCAAAACACCGACCAGGTAAAATTCACCATTTTGTTTGGCGATGTTTATTTATCCAAGTTGGTAGTACTGGGAGTTGTGGCTGTTATAGCATTTATTTTAGGCATACTGGTGGGTCGACCTAAAAAACAAGAATATGATATTGAGGCCTATCATGATCAGATTCACAAAGGCGAAGCCAATACACTAAGTGAAGAAGATAGAGACTATATAAACTAATAAGTTATATATTATAAAACACCTGGTTGTTTTGCTCTAAAAAAGACAGATCAGGCGTTTCTTCAAATATCCCAAATACAGATGAGCCGCTTCCGCTCATGCTGGCATACAACGCCCCCGATTGATACAAGGCAGCCTTCACCCCTCTTATTTCCGCGTGATTTTTAAAAATGGTTTCTTCAAAATCGTTTTTGATGTATTTTTTCCATTCGGCAATAGGGGCCTGAATTAGCTCCATTAACGAATCTTTGACCATCATGGGCCTTACCACCCCCCGGTAAGCCTCGGATGTTGACACCTGAACAGGCGGCATAACCAATACAATGCTGTAATTAGAAAGGTCAAGCCGGATAGGTTCAAACTCGTCCCCTTTTTCAAAAGCAAACACTGGTTTGTTTTCAATAAAAAAAGCGCAATCGGCACCAAGGGTGCGGGCATGATCCTGCATTTCGTCAACCGATAAACCTAAATTAAACTGCGTATTCATCAACTTAATGAAGAATGCCGCGTCAGCCGATCCTCCTCCCAGGCCTGCCCCTATGGGTATATTTTTATGCAGATGTATTTTTACAGGAGGCAGATCATGATCCTTTTTAAGCAAATGATAACCTTGAATACAAAGGTTATCCTCCATCCTGCCCGGAACTTCTAAACCTGAGGATTCAAAGCTCAATTTATCGGCAGGAATAACCTCTAAAGCATCATTAATTTTAACAGGATAAAAAACGGTTTCCAGATTATGGTAACCATCTGTGCGGCGTTCGGTAATATTTAGGCCAATATTAATTTTGGCATTGGGGAATAATATCATAAAAAGATTAACAACGGCCTATATTTATAAACATCCGTAGGATACCAAAAATAGATTATTTTTATTTGTAATCGATAAGTTGATTAAGTTGAATAAGAGAGTGGTTGATTAAGTTGAAAAACGGATCGCTTGACTATTTAACCTAATCTAACTCAATCAACTTAATCAACTCCAAAAAAATGAAACAATATCAAGACCTTATGCGCCATGTAATGGAAAACGGCACGCAAAAGCATGACCGTACCGGCACAGGCACTATCAGCGTATTTGGTTACCAGATGCGTTTTAACCTGCAGGATGGTTTTCCGATGGTTACTACTAAAAAACTGCACCTGAAATCAATTATACATGAACTGATATGGTTTTTAAGCGGCGATACCAACATCAAATACCTAAAAGATAATGGTGTGCGCATTTGGGATGAGTGGGCCGATGAAAATGGCAACCTTGGCCCGGTTTATGGTTACCAATGGCGATCATGGCCTACACCTAACGGAGGGCATATTGACCAAATAAGCCAGGTTATTAATCAAATTAAAAACAACCCTGATTCGCGCCGTATAATGGTTTCTGCATGGAATGTGGCAGACGTTAACCAAATGGCTTTGCCTCCATGCCATAGCCTGTTCCAATTTTATGTGGCTGATGGTAAGCTTTCGTGCCAATTATATCAGCGGAGCGCTGATATATTTTTGGGTGTACCTTTTAATATAGCCTCGTACGCCTTGCTTACTATGATGGTGGCACAAGTATGTGGATTACAATACGGCGACTTTATACATACGTTTGGCGATGCGCATTTATACAACAACCACCTGGAGCAAACCAGGCTGCAATTGAGCCGTGAGCCGCGTCCACTGCCAACTATGAAAATTAACCCTGATGTAAAAGATATTTTTGATTTTAAGTTTGAAGATTTCGAATTGGAGAATTATGATCCATGGCCACATATTAAAGGCGAGGTAGCAGTGTAATGATCGTATCTATAGTAGTAGCCATAGCCAAAAACAACGCTATCGGCAAAGACAACCAGTTACTTTGGCATTTACCAAAGGACCTTAAACATTTTAAGGAGATAACCAGCGGCCATACCATCATAATGGGACGTAAAACTTACGAATCTGTTGGTAAGCCGTTGCCTAATCGCCGTAATATTATCATCACCCGCCAAAACATCACTATAGATGGCTGCGAGGTTGTTAACTCTATTGACGAAGCATTAAAACTATGTGCCGGCGAGGATGAAATATTTATTGTTGGCGGTGCCGAAATTTATAAACAGGCAATGGCTTTAACAGATAGAATATATTTAACTATTGTTCATCAGGAATTTGATGGGGATACTTATTTTCCTGAAATTAAGGAAAATGTATGGAAAGAAACCGCAAGGCAAGATCATGAAACAGACGAAAAACATTTGTTTCCATATTCATTTATCACACTTGAGCGGCGCTAACATTTAAAACAATTATTTTGTTTGAATATAAAATTTTATGCTTGTAAAATTTTATTAGATTTGCCGTCTTGTTTAAAAACGCTTATAAACTAATTAATTAAATATTTCAATTCACGATGCAAGGTAAAGGGGTTATTAAATTTTTCGCTATACTGCTGGGTATTGTATGTATATACCAGCTTTCGTTTACATGGGTAGCGAAAAAAGTTGAAAACGACGCGAGGATATATGCCAACGGCGATACAGCGAGAGAAAAAAGTTATTTAGATTCTGTATCAGAATTACCGGCTTATCCGGTATTGGGCCACACCTATCAATATTGTGTGGAAAGGGAGTTGGCTTTAGGTCTTGACCTTAAAGGTGGCATGAATGTTACGATGCAGGTAGAATTGGTTGATTTGGTAAAAACATTATCAAACAACAACCCTGATCTGGTATTTAACCAGGCTTTAGCAAATGCTAATGCCATTGTTAAATCAGGTAAATCTCAATCAGATTATATTACCGTATTTGTTAACGAGTATGAAAAGCTTAATCCAAACGGAAGATTAGCTTCTATCTTTTCGACTAAAGACAACCAGGCGCATCTTAAATTTAATGCATCAAACAGCGATGTTGAGGCTTATTTAAAAGAAGAAGCGAATGCAGCTGTAGAGCAAACCTATACAGTATTAAATACCCGTATTGACCAATTTGGAGTAACGCAACCTAATATACAAAGACAACAAAACAATCGTATAACAATTGAGTTGCCTGGTGTTAAAGATCGCGAACGTGTACGTAAACTATTAGTTGGTACGGCTAATTTAGAGTTTTATCAAACTTATGATAACCTTGAAGCTTACCCTATATTAAATAGCCTTGATAAGTTATTAGCTGCAAAAAGCAAGCTCACTGATACATCAAAAACCGCTACTGATACAAAAGACACTACTGCTGCAAAAGGAGGCACAGCTTTATTAAATAAAGTTCAAAAAAGTGCCGCAAAAGATACTTCAGCTTTAGCAAACAGAGCCGCTTTAGCTGCCGAACACCCACTTATTTCCATCTTGTCTCCTGCTATTTACCAGGACCAAACAGGTCAGCAACAGTTACGCCCGGGCCCGGTAGCAGGTTGGGCGGCCGAAAAAGATACTGCCAAAGTTGCTGGGTATTTACGTGGTGCCGAAGCTAAGTCGGTTATCCCTCAAAACATGAAATTTCTTTGGGGTGTAAAACCTATGGATAAAACCAAGGTGTATGAGTTGTATGCCATTAAATTAGCAGGTGCCGAGAATGGCCCTGTATTATCAGGCGATGTGATTAATGATGCAAACCCAAGCACTGACCAAAAAGGAAACCCGGAAGTGGTTATGAGCATGAACTCGGAAGGTGCCCAAAAATGGCGTGCTATTACTGCCGAAGCTTCATCCGGCGTTAATAAAAAGTCAATAGCTATTGTTTTAGATAACAATGTTTATTCGGCACCAACCGTACAAGGCGAAATAGCCGGTGGAGTATCATCTATATCAGGCAGCTTTACTATTGAAGATACTAAGGATTTGGCCAACGTATTAAAAGCTGGTCGTTTAGATGCACCTGCCCGAATAATAGGTGAGGATGTAGTAGGTCCGACCTTAGGCCAGGAGTCTATCAATAATGGCTTGGCCTCATGTATAATGGGCTTAATAGTGGTATTGATATTTATGGTTGCTTATTATAATCGTGCAGGTACCGTAGCTGTGGTTGCCGTTATAATCAACGTATTCTTCCTGATGGGGGTATTAACCAGCTTACGCGCTGTGTTAACGTTACCGGGTATTGCAGGTATTATATTAATTTTGGGTATAGCGGTTGATGCTAACGTATTGATATATGAGCGTGTACGTGAAGAGTTGGCATTAGGCAAATCATTGCGTATAGCTATTAATGATGGTTTTAAACATGCGTTACCTTCTATTCTTGACTCAAACATCAGTAGCTTTTTAACCGGTTTCATTCTATTTGTTTTTGGTAGTGGCCCAATACAAGGTTTTGCCACCACCTTAATGATTGGTATTATAACCTCATTGTTCTGTTCATTATTAATATCAAGAGTTATATTTGAGTGGATGCTTGAAAAAGGCTGGGATATTAAATTCTCTCACCCATGGAGTTCACATACCTTCAAAAATGCCAACTACGGTTTTGTTAAAAATCGTTTCAAATTCTATGCTTTCTCTGGTTTGTTTATTGGAGCAGGTGTAGTATCCATGTTTACACAAGGCTTTAACTACGGTGTAGATTTTCAGGGTGGACGCTCATATACTATCCATTTTCAAAATAAAAATGCAACCACACAAGATGTAAGGAATGCGATAGAAGGCGTATTTGGCCATGGTAGCGAGATAAAAACCCTGGGCGATAAGATCAACATTACCACCAATTATTTAATTGATGATAATTCAACTACTGCTGATGCCAAGGTTGAGACGGAACTATTAAAAGCGCTTAACACAAAAGCAGAAACACAAGTATCTAAACAAGATATAGTGCAATCACAAAAAGTGGAGGCTACTATTGCTGAAGGTTTAAAAAGATCAGCTGTATGGACAGTAATATTCGCTATTATAATGCTTGCGGCATATATCCTATTACGTTTCCGTAAGTGGCAGTTTAGTCTGGGTGCAACGGTAGCTACTGCTCATGATGCGTTAATGGTATTATCATTTTACTCATTATTTAAAAACATATTGCCTTTCTTAGAAATTGATCAGGCATTTATAGCTGCTATATTAACCGTTATAGGTTACTCTATCAACGATACGGTGGTTGTATTTGACCGTATCCGCGAGTTCTTAGAGGTACACCGTGCTAAAACCGACCAGCCTAAAGAGGTAATTAATAACGCTATCAACAATACTTTAAGCCGTACCATTATTACTGCTTTAACTGTAGTGTTTGTATTAGTAGTATTATTCTTCTTCGGTGGTGATGTTATCAGGAGTTTCTCATTCGCATTGTTGATAGGGGTGCTTTTTGGTACCTATTCGTCAATTTGCGTAGCGACACCGGTTATAATCGACTTTGGAAAGAAAGATTTGAGATAATATTATCTTCAATATTTAAAGGCTCCAAAGAACATTTGGAGCCTTTTTTGTTTATACTTAATTATAAAATATTATAAAATATCTATTTAAAACAACCCATTATGGCTTCAACTCATAATTCAAAATACCCATTAGTTGTAATTATTGGCGGCGGCTTTGGCGGCCTGGAAGTTGCCCGGCAGTTAGAAGATAAACCTGTAGATGTTTTAATGCTGGATAAGCATAATTACCATACTTTTCAACCTCTGTTATACCAGGTTGCCACAGGCAGTTTGGAAGCCGAAGCAATAGCTTTTTCATTACGGAAAAACTTTAGCGATCAAAAAAACTTCCGTTTCCGTATTGCCGAAGTAATTAAAATTAATACTGATAAAAGCACATTAGATACTACCGTGGGTGAGATTGCCTACGATTATTTGGTTATAGCCACCGGGTCGACCACCAACTTTTTTGGCAATAAAGACATTGAACGCTTTGCCATGCCCATGAAATCGATACCAGAGGCACTTAATCTGCGGTATTTGATATTGCAAAACATGGAAGAAGCGGTATTGAAAACTACCAAAGATGAACGTGAACCTTACCTCTCATTCGTATTGGTGGGTGCAGGCCCTACTGGTGTTGAACTGGCCGGTGCACTGGCCGAATTACGTAATCATATCCTCACCAAAGATTATCCCGAACTGAGCAAAGAACACATGACAGTTTACCTGGTTGATTTTTTACCAAAAGTGTTAGGGCCATTTTCAGATAGTGCATCACACGCGGCAAAAGAATTTTTAACTAATATGGGTGTTAAAGTGCTGTTGAATGTAAAGGTGGAAAGCTACGATGGGAATGAAATAAAATTTGAGGACGGCAGATCCATCAGAACAAAAAATGTTATATGGTCTGCAGGAGTAATGGGCGTTGTACCGGAAGGTATTGACAAAGATAGTATTGAGCGGGGCAACCGCATCAGTGTTGACACTATAAGCCGTGTTAAAGGCACAGAAAATATATTTGCTATTGGCGACGTAGCCGCCATGATAACCGATGATACCCCAAAGGGTCATCCGGGTGTGGCGCAAGTGGCCATACAGCAGGGCAAGCAGTTGGGTAAAAACATTGTTCATATTATCAAAGGGGAACCAACTGAACCATTTAAGTATAATGACAAAGGCTCATTAGCTACCATAGGCCGCAACAAAGCGGTGGCTGATTTGGGTAAAATACGTTTCCAGGGATTCTTCGCCTGGTTGATATGGATGTTTGTGCACCTTATTTCGCTTTTAGGAGGCCGTAACAAGGTTATTGTGTTTATTAACTGGGTTGCCAGCTATGTAAATAATAATGGCGGCAGCAGGCTTATAATACGCAATTTTAAAAGAGAAGAGTTGGTTAAAAAGGACAAACAAACCTCAAAAATTGACTAAGGTAATAAATCCGAAATTGAAAATTCGAAATCCGAAATTACTTTAGCACCATTTTATAATGCCTTATACCCGCTTCTTCAAATTCGGGCCCGGTTATTTCAAAACCTAATTTTTGGTATAAACCTATAGCTTGTATTTGCGCGTGCAGGTAAATGTAATTGGCATCAGCAGGCAGATCCGCCAATACAGCTTTTACCAGTTTCTGTCCTACACCCAATCCTCTAAAATCTTGCAATACGGCAAAACGTTCTAATTTGTAACCTTTATCGGTTTTACGCCAGCGTGCCGCCCCTGCGGGGATATCATCAACAGTTGCCAAAAAATGGGTGGATTCATCTTCAAACTCCCACTCTAACTCAGGCGGGCATTTTTGCTCAACTACAAACACTTGCCGACGTATAGCAAAAACATTTTCAAGTTCATTAGCATTATTTACTTGCCTTACCTGCATTTCTTTTGGCTTTAGCATGGGCATAATAGCTTTTTGATTGATAACCGGTTATTTTTTGGTTATGGTTTTCCTGTGCCGCGTCAATGGAATGGGTACAAGTTAAGTCATCTTCCTTTTCAGCTAAATCGGCTAATTCCACGTAAAACCGGTGCAGGTGATCAAGTTCGTCTTCAGTTAGGTCCTCAATATCAACCATACGGTTACTGGCCCCCTGATGCGATGCTAATAGTTCATTTAATTTTAAGTGTACCGCCTTTGAGTCTTTATTTTGTGATTTTTGGATCAAAAACACCATTAAAAAAGTAACAATAGTAGTTCCCGTATTAATTATAAGTTGCCAGGTATCTGAATAATCAAATATTGGCCCGGTAACAAGCCATGTAATAATAATAGACAGGGCTATAAAAAAAGCCCATGAACTACCTGTAGCGGTGGTTGCCCAATTAGAGAAGCGTTCGAACAAATTGTGTTTTTTCCTGGCCATTTTTTGTTAAATATCTTAAATCTAAACCAAAAAAAAGCGCCAATGTTTTATATTGACGCTTATATCATTTTGAGTATCGAAATTAAAGTTTATCATTAACATTCAAGCAATTCAGATCTTCAAACGCTGCGGTTAACCTTTTAACAAAGTTTTCCTCGCCTTTGCGTAACCAAACCCTTGGATCGTAATATTTTTTGTTTGGAGAATCTTCACCTTCAGGGTTACCGATCTGGTCTTGCAGGTAGGCTTCTTTTGACAGATAAAAATCCTTTACACCTTCCCAAAATGCCCATTGCATATCGGTATCAATATTCATTTTAATAGCACCGTAACTAATTGCTTCGCGTATCTCTTCCTGGCTTGAACCCGATCCACCGTGGAATACAAAGTTTATAGGTTTTTCGGCAGTTAAATTAAATTTCTTTTTAACGTACTCCTGCGAGTTATGTAATATTTTTGGCTGTAATTTAACATTACCTGGTTTATAAACTCCATGTACATTACCAAAAGCAGCAGCCACAGTAAAGCGCGGGCTAACCTTTAATAAATGCTCGTACGAGTACGAAACCTCTTCGGGTTGGGTATATAAACGTGAGCTATCTACATCGCTGTTATCCACTCCATCTTCTTCTCCACCCGTAACACCTAATTCAATTTCCAACGTCATACCTAATTTAGCCATGCGCTCAAGGTATTTTGCAGATATCTCTATATTTTCCTCTAAAGGCTCCTCTGATAGATCTAACATATGTGAGGAAAATAATGGTTTACCAGTTTCGGCAAAAAACTTTTCGCCATGCTCTAACAAACCATCTATCCATGGTAATAATTTTTTAGCGGCATGGTCGGTATGCAAAATAACAGCTACCCCATAATGCTCGGCCAATAAATGCACGTGCCTTGCAGCAGATACACCTCCTAAAATGCAAGCTTGCAGTTTGGAGTTATCTAATGATTTACCTGCGTAAAACTGCGCGCCACCGTTTGATAACTGTACAATAACCGGCGAGTTAACCGCTTTAGCTGTTTCTAATACAGCGTTTAAAGAGTTAGTACCTATTATATTTACCCCAGGTATAGCAAACTGGTGCTTTTTTGCTGCTTCAAATAGCTCCTGCACCTGATCACCATGCAGTACGCCTTTATAATTTTTTAAATCCATGAATTTTAATTTATACTCAAAGTTACTAATTTTCCTTGCTTTTAGGCCGAAAAAAGTTAGTAGTTATTGTAAATTTAACACTATTTAAAAATTGCTGTAATAATTACAACTCCACCAACTTTTATATCCTTTACAAACTTTTTTTGTTTCTTTGCATTTAATTGAAAGAGCTAGATATAGATATGGCGTGGTTTAAACGAGAGATAAAAGGGATAATTACGACTACTGAGGAAAAGAAAGAAACCCCTGACGGAATCTGGAACAAATGCCCTCAATGTAAAAAACCCCTGCACTATTCTGAACAGGTCGAAAATCAATATGTTTGCCATTACTGCGGTTACCACCTGCGTATTGGTTCAAAAGAATATTTTTCTATTCTGTTTGATAATAATGAATTTACAGAGCTTTTTGCCGACTTAACATCAGGCGACCCATTAAACTTTACGGATACCAAAAAATATACGGAGCGTATAACCGAAACCCAACTTAAAACCGGTTTAAAAGATGCTTTACGTGTAGGCGTTGGCAAAATAAACGAGCAGGGCCTGGTTATTGCCTGTATGGATTTTAACTTTATAGGCGGATCAATGGGATCAGTAGTAGGCGAAAAAATTGCCCGGGCTATTGATCATTCCATCGCAAATAACATCCCATTTTTGATGATCTCAAAATCAGGTGGGGCACGTATGATGGAAGCGGCATTTTCATTAATGCAGATGGCTAAAACATCGGCTAAACTGGCCTTATTAGCACAAGCTAAAATACCTTATATTTCTTTATTAACCGACCCTACAACAGGTGGCGTAACTGCATCATATGCTATGCTGGGTGATATTAACATTGCCGAGCCGGGCAGCTTAATTGGTTTTGCAGGCCCGCGTGTAATTAAAGAAACTATTAAGAAAGATCTACCTAAAGGTTTCCAAACTGCTGAGTTTGTGCAGGAGCATGGTTTCCTGGATTTTATAGTAGACCGCAGGGAAATGAAAGAGGAACTATCATCGTTTTTAAAGATGATGAAGAACTAATTAATCAGATATTAATAAAAAAGGGAGCTACTATTAGCTCCCTTTTTTTATGCCTTTATACCCCACCCTGGTTAGTTTCGGGTTTAATTTCGGGCATGTCCTTTATATATACAGGTCTTTTATTTTGACCTTCCTGATTAGACATGTTACCAGATTGTGATTGACTTTCCTGGTTATTTCTGTTTTGATCCCGATTGGTCCATTGCTGGTCTACACGGTCATTTTGGCCTTCTTGTTGAGAAGATTGCCTGTTGGAGCCTGATTGGCTTTCCTGATTGCTTCTATTTTGCTCTCGATTTGCCCGTTGTTGACCTTCACGATCATGTTGACCCTCCTGCTGAGAAATATCCCTGTTGGATTGAGATTGATTTTCCTGTTCGTTTCTAATTTGATTTCTGTTGGCCCTTTGTAGGTCCATTTGGTCATTTTGGCGATTTCCGTTTCCGGAAGTTTCATTATAATTTTCCATAACATTAGGTTTAATTATAAAGGCCTCCAAAAATGAAAGCCTTTATAGGTTAAAATTTAGTTTATAAAATCTTAAATATTGCCTTCTGTTCCCGGCTCATGGCCTACCATACGGGCAGTAGTACGTCCGTGTGGGCGGCTTTCAAAATTGCCTTTTGCAGGTCCTTCTGCAGGGAATTCTTTTTGATTTGGCGGAGTAACATCGGTTTGCTCGCTATATGAAGCATCATTACCGCTATTTTGTTGTTGTTGCTCCCTTTGTGGTGAATATCCTGAACCTTCTTGTTCTGATTGTCTTTTTTCAGGTATTTCGTTTGGTCGGTTACCGTTGCCGGAATTTTTCTTATTAGTTTCCATAGGTTTCATATTTAATTGTATATATACAACTACGATAACCATGCCAAAAACTTAAATTAATTTCGATAAAAGAAATATTTTATCGTGTAATAATTACACTTTCACAGGGAAGAATTCCAGTAATTTTGCCACAACATAGTCAATCTCATCCTTAGTGTTGTATTTTGAAAATGAGAACCTTACGGATGGCCTTGTAGTGCTTGCACCAATACCGGTTAATACGTGCGAACCAATATCCGTACCCGAACTACAGGCGCTACCGCCGGATGCGGAGACTCCGGCTATGTCCAAATTAAACAACAGCATATCGGCTATTTCTGTATCCGGGAAAGAGGCGTTTAATACAGTATACAGGCTTTTGTCCTCATCAGTTTCGCCATTAAATTCAACGCCGGCTATATGCTGCTTTAGCTGCTCCATCATATAGGTTTTCAATCCCTGTATATATTGCGCATGTTCATCCATATTGGCATAAGCTAACTCCATTGCTTTTGCTAAACCTGCAATACCATAAACGTTTTCGGTTCCGCCGCGTTGGTTACGCTCCTGCGCGCCGCCGTATATAAATGGCTTGATCTTTATTTTATGGCTCACATGTAAAAAGCCAACACCTTTTGGCCCATGAAATTTATGCGCGGCACACACCAAAAAATGGACTTTAAGCTTACTTAGGTCATGCGGATAATGCCCCATAGTTTGCACCGTATCACAATGAAATATAGCGTTGTACTGCTCGCATATATCGCCAATACGTTCAATATCGTTAATAGTACCTATTTCGTTATTGGCGTGCATTAATGATACAAAGCTGCGCTCGTTATCCTGCAATAGCCGCTCCAGGTGCTCATAATTTAGGTTGCCCTTAGCATCTACATCAACAAAGCTTAACTTGATGTTACCGGCCTTTTCCATAGCCTCCAGCGTATGCACAACAGCATGGTGCTCTATGCGGGTAGATATAGCGTGAGTAATATTATTATCAATAATTCCGCAACGTATAGCCGTATTATCAGCCTCGGTACCGCTACTGGTAAAAAACAGCTCGGCCGGCGAAGTATGCAGCAGGTTAGCAACAGTTTTACGGGCCTTCTCAATCACCGTCCTTGCCTCACGTCCATGCGCGTGTATGGACGATGGATTACCATAGGTACTCTCCATCACCGCGCACATCTGCTGCATCACTTCAGGATCAAGTGGTGTAGTAGCAGCATTATCGAGGTAAACACGCATGAGTTAGTTGATTAGTGATTTGTGAATTGGTGATTAGTATATTCCGGACTTACTGACTTTTCCGACTTACAGGCTAACCCTAACTCAACTGCAAAATTTCTTTTATATCCGCAATGATCTTATTAGCCAATCCATTCGCCGCTGTTTCCGAATCAGCTTCAGAATAAATACGAATAATAGGCTCAGTATTTGAGCGGCGCAGGTGTACCCATTGCTTATCAAATTCTATTTTTAAACCATCAATGGTAGAATGCGGCTGAGCCTGATATTTCTCTTCTACTTTTGCCAATAACGCGTCAATATCCATTTCGGGCGTAAGTGTTATTTTATTTTTAGATATAAAGTAGTTAGGGTATGAACTTCTTAAATTAGAGATAGTCTTACCGTACTTAGCCAGATGCGTTAAAAATAAAGCTATCCCCACCAAAGCATCGCGGCCATAATGTAACTCCGGGTAAATAACACCACCATTACCTTCGCCACCTATTATGGCATTTACTGCTTTCATTTGGTTAACTACGTTTACCTCGCCTACCGCTGCCGCGTGATATTCGCCACCGGCGCTTTCAGTAACATCGCGCAAAGCACGTGTTGATGACAGGTTAGATACCGTATTACCCTTGTTATTTTTCAATACATAATCGGCAACGGCAACCAGTGTATATTCCTCGCCAAACATATTACCATCTTCGCTTACAAAGCATAAACGGTCAACATCCGGGTCAACAGCTATGCCTAAGCTGGCATTTTTAGCAATTACTTCTTTTGATAGAGCCGTTAGGTTCTCGGGCAATGGCTCCGGGTTATGCGGAAACTCGCCATTGGGCTCACAAAATAATTTATGTACAGTTTTTACACCTAACGCGGTTAATAAAGCAGGTACAAAAATACCACCTGTTGAATTAACGCAGTCAATAACTACTTTAAAATCCGCCTTAGCAATGGCATCAACATCAACCAGTGGCAGTGCCAGTATCTGGTCAATATGCTTTTGCATATAGCTATCATCATATACAACTTTACCTAATTCATTTACATCGGCATAAGTAAAGCTGCTGTTTTCGGCAATATCCAGTACTTCTTTACCGTCGGTATCGCTTATAAACTCGCCTTTGGCATTTAATAGTTTTAAGGCGTTCCATTGCTTAGGGTTATGACTTGCAGTTAATATGATACCACCGGCAGCATCCTCCAACGGCACAGCAATTTCAACAGTCGGCGTGGTAGATAGTCCCAAATCAACTACATCTATCCCTAAGCCCTGTAAAGTGCCTGTAACCAGGTTATTTACCATACTGCCTGATATACGTGCATCGCGGCCCAATACTATTTTTTTAATGCCCGCTTTTTGAATGGCCCAGGTGCCAAATGCCGAGGTAAATTTTACAATGTCCATCGGCGTAAGTCCATCGCCGGCGGCACCACCTATAGTGCCTCTGATTCCCGAAATTGATTTTATAAGTGTCAAAGTAGTGTTTGTTTGCGTGCAAAAATAATTATTAAACTGATAACAATGTTACACGACTTTTTTAATGACAAAAACCTGAGCATAAAAATTAATAAAAGCCTTAAGTTTGACTGGTTTATTTTACCACTTGTCATTTCGACCAACGGGGGAAATCTATACACTCGTTCGTAGCATATGTATAGATCTCTCACTACGTTCGAGATGACAAAAAATATTAATAATAGTTATCCAATGCCCGAAGCCCTTTTACAATTTGACCGGCATCTATTTTATTTCATTAACCATGAACTGGGTAATGTGTTTTTCGACTGGATAATGCCTTATTTGCGCAACCCAAGTTTTTGGATACCCTTATATATATTTATTATAAGTTTTTGCCTATGGCGATATAGAAAACCCGGGGCGGTTATTATCATACTTTTAGCTTTAACTGCAGGTGTGGCCGATTTTACCAGCGCAAGCCTAATTAAGCCCGCTGTTAAACGCATACGACCCTGCCGCGAAGTTGCATTGGGCGACACAGATATTAACCGTGTGGGCTGCGGCACAGGGTATAGCTTTCCATCTACCCATGCTACTGATCATTTTGCTATGGCGGCTTTTTTAATATTGATATTTTACAAAAAATGGTCGTGGATAGCGCTATGGGCCACCTTATGGGCAGGCATAATATGCTTTGCACAAGTATATGTAGGGGTGCATTACCCCATTGATGTGTTAGGCGGGGCAATTTATGGTATATTAATTGGCTGCCTGTTTGCCGTTTTATTTAAAAAATTACAACCCAAATTTTAATGGAGATCTGGAAAATCATATTCTTATTTGCCTGCGCCTTTTTTGGTGGAACGTCTGTGTTTTTGTTTAAAGGTGATAACCATAAAACCCTTAAACTGGTATTATCTTTTAGCGGTGCTTACCTTTTCGCTATTACCGTTCTGCATTTAATACCTGACGCTTACCATGGTGGCGATAACCTGGTTGGGGTATTTATTTTGGTGGGCTTTTTATTCCAAATTGTATTAGAACAATTCTCACAAGGTATTGAGCATGGACACATGCACAAACCCTCGGCTACTCATGCCATATTTCCATTAGGTATTATGGTAAGTTTGTGCCTGCACGCTTTTTTAGAGGGGATGCCGCTGGCACAGGGCTATCAAAACGAATTAGTGTTTGGTATTGGTCTGCACCATATACCTGCCGCCTTTGCTTTAGGAAGTGTTTTCTTAGCTAATCATCAAAGCCGTAACAATACCATACTTTACATATTTTTATTTGCGGCAATGTCTCCATTAGGTTACTATTTCAGCATGGCGTTAAGCAATGGCGGTATAGGCAACTTACAACAATATTTTAACCGGATAATGGGTGTGGTTATTGGTATATTTTTACACATATCAACCACTATACTGTTTGAGTCAAGCTCCGACCATAAATTTACCATGCGAAAATTGATAGCGGTATTACTGGGTATTGGGATTGCTTTGGCCGCGTTTTTGGCTGAGATGTAATTATCCTCTTAGCTTATCTAATAGATCGCTTAGTGTAGCTGCTTCTTCAGCTGATAGATTTTTTTGGAGGATATCTTTCACTTTAAATTCCGCGTCCATTTTTGACAGGATATCCAATCCCTTATCGCTTATCCGCACATCAACTGCGCGTCGGTCTTTAGTATTGGTACAACGGGACACCAATTCCTTTTGTACCAAACGGTCAACAATACGCGATGCGTCAGACATTTTATCTATCATCCGCTCTTTTAACAGGTTTACCGTAGCAGGCTTAGGGTATTGCCCACGTAATATGCGCAACACATTAAATTGCTGAATGGTAAGATTATATTTTTCAAAGTGCGCGCGAAAATTATTCTGCAGCCAACCATCGGTATAAGCAATATTGATGGCTACTTTTTGAAAATTATCTTCAAACTTTGTACTTTGTATGTCGTCTTCTATACTCATTTGCTATATAATCACAAATATGCAAATATGTTTGTTATTTTGTAATGTATCTGTTACATAAAGATTTTTTTAAGCTTCAATAGCATCATATACAATCACCTTGTCCCAAAGCGGGCTGCAATCTTCAACAAATTTTAAGTGTATAGGATGATCCTGATAAGCTTGCTGCCCGGCCAGATCACTAAAAAACATTAATTCAGATACCCCCCAGCTATTATCAACCACATCGCGCTTTTCGGTACTGGCTACTATACCTACTCTTAACTCACGCACGGTTGGAATTTTAGCTAAAGTTTTTACACCGGCTATCAATTTATCACGATCTGCTTTTGAATCCGGGTTTTTCAACCAAAATAATACATGGTGCACGACCGGGTATTTATCTGCAGGGTTATTTGATAAAGGCAATGCTGAAGCGGCTGTTCCCATAGCTAAAGTTGTTGAAGTAGCAATAAATTTTCTTCTGTTTGATGTTTTCATGATGATCGATAAAGTGGTTAATTTAAATAAATTATTTAAAAAGCCTTTATATTGTACGATGAAAAAAACCTTACTTATTGTTTTATTCTTTTTGGGTTTGCTTTTTTCGGCAATTAAACCGCACGATTATTTTACATGGGTGTTAGAAGTATTTCCTGCCATATTAGGTTTCGTAGCTTTAATACTAACTTATAAAAAATTTCAATTCACCAGTTTAACTTATGCAATGATATTATTCCATTGTTACATTTTATTTATTGGTGGCCATTATACTTATGCGCAAGTACCTTTATTTGATTGGATAAAAGATACTTTTCATCAAACCCGTAATAACTACGACAAGGTAGGGCATTTTGTTCAGGGTTTTGTTCCGGCATTTATAACACGCGAACTTTTTATCCGACTAAATATTATTCAAAATAAAAGATGGATAGCGTTTTTAACGGTATGCGTTTGTACAACAATTAGTGTCGTGTATGAATTTTTAGAGTGGTTTGTTTCTCTACAATCAGGCGAATCGGGAGATTCATTTTTAGGAACACAAGGTTACATATGGGATACACAGTCGGACATGCTTTTTGCCATGATTGGGGCAATTTGTATGGTTGTATTATTTTCAAAATGGCACGACAAGGAAATCACTAAATTAATTACCAGGTAATGTCCAATTTGATTTATATCACTTGTTATGAAAGTAATTCGTACATTTTATAACATTAACTTTAAACAAGATGAAAGAGTACATTTTAATTTTCAGGCATGAGGATGGGATGAAAGTAGCATCGCCAGAGCAAATACAAGTTTGGATGAAACAAACTATGGACTGGATTGGTGGCATAGCCGCCAAAAACCAATTTGTTGCTGGTAACGGGCTACCATTTGAAGGTGCCAAAGTGGTATGGCACAATAATGTGGTTACCAACGGTCCATTTGGCGAGATTAAAGAAACAATTGGTGGTTATATCGTTGTTAAAGCAAATAGCATTGATGAGGCTGTTGAATTTGCTAAAGGCAGCCCGGTTTTACAGGGTGATGGCAACAGTGTGGAAGTTAGGGAAATTAATAGCCATACTAAAGTATAAGCAGTATTTATAAGCCTCTCAATATTTGAGAGGCTTTCTTATTATGGATCATAATCAACTCATACCACACCTTTTTAGAACTGAGGCTAGTAAAATTACAACTGTGCTCTGCAAGTTGCTTGGTATTGATCAGATAGATTTGGCAGAGGATATTGCTGCAGAAACCTTTTTAGCAGCATTAGAGAACTGGCCATATAAAGGTGTACCCGCCAACCCCACGGCATGGCTATACACCGTTGCAAAAAACAAAGCCAAAAATCATTTTAACCGCAGCTTGGTTTTTACTGAAAAGATAGTGCCAGAATTAAAAAATTCATCTGCCATTGTACAAGAAGTTGAAATTGACCTTTCAAAAGAAAATATAGCCGACAGCCAGTTACAAATGCTATTTGCGATATGCCATCCCTCCATTCCTGTTGAGAGTCAAATTGGATTGGCTTTACGTATACTTTGCGGTTTCGGCATTGATGAGATTGTCAATGCCTTTCTGTCTAATAAGGAAGCTATTAATAAACGACTTTTTAGGGCCAAAGAAAAACTGCGCGTTGAAAAGGTAAAAATCGAATTCCCGGCTCAGGAAGACATAGACAGCAGGTTATCAACCGTTTTAACTACGTTGTATTTATTATATAATGAAGGCTATTACTCTGAAAGTAAAGATATTATATTAAGAGATGAATTATGCCTGGAAGCTATGCGGTTAACGTATATGCTGATAGAAAATGAATCAACAAATAAACCCGCTGTAAATGCCTTGTTTGCCTTAATGTGCTTCCATGCATCGCGATTTGAGGCGCGCAAAAGCAATAACGGACAATTGATTTTATACCATGAGCAGGATGAGACATTATGGAACCAGGAATTGATATATAAAGGCGCTTATCATCTTCACAAGGCGTCCAATGGCGACACTTTAACCAAGTATCATTTGGAAGCAGGTATTGCTTACTGGCTCACGAACAAAACGGATACCCTGGAAAAATGGGATAGTATATTACAGTTATATAATAAATTATTGATGTTACAATACTCGCCCATTGCAGCATTGAACAGAACCTACGCTTTGGCAAAGGTTAAGGGTAACGCAACTGCTATTATAGAGGCTGAGGCGCTGAAGCTGAATAATAACCCTTTTTACTTCACGTTACTCGGCGAACTTTATAAGCCCATCGATACTCAAAAAGCTAAAGAAAACTTTTTAAAAGCATTGGTTTTAGCCAAAACGTCGGCAGATAAACAGGTAATTCAAAAAAATATTAATAATTTATAGCAGCTATAGTATAAAACTACAACAATATCCTTGCGATATGGTTATTGCTTAAACAAGCTATGTCATGGAAAAATTTGAAATATCAGTAACACATAATAAGCAGAACTATCATTTAGAAGTGCGCGATTATATGCACCATAAGGACGATCAATGTAAGTATGAGGTTTATAACGACGATGTATTTATTGGCAGTTTTGAGCCTGATCATCATAAAATTTTACATATCTGCAAAAATCCAGGCGTGGTAGATGAGGGTTTATTGCATTTGGTTGCCGAACAGTTAGAAGGTTATCATATTTAGTTTTACCTATTGTAAATTGCTCGTCAAGGCATCAAGTTACCCTACCGTAAGCTTATTTAACTTCTTTAATCATTATCGGCTTTTTTTAGCGGCAAGGCGAAACAGAAAGTAGATCCCTTGCCTTCCTCACTGGTAACCCATATCCTGCCACCCTCGCGTTTAATTATTTCTGACGATATATATAAGCCCAGCCCTAATCCGGGGTAAGTATGCTGCATATTACCGCTTACCCGGTAAAACTGTTCAAATACTTTTTCCAGGTTTTCTTTAGATATACCAATGCCAAAATCCTGAACACAAAGCGTTACTTCTTCATCCTTAACATCAGTATATATTATTATCTCATCAGCCTGTGGCGAGTATTTAATAGCATTTGTAATTAAATTGGTTATTACCTGCCCAATGCGTTCCTTATCACCAAATACAATACCTGCAGGGGCAAGTTTCTCAATCAAGGCATGCTTGGTGGTTGTGCGTGACAGATCTTCAATTAATTCTTTAACATATTCATTAAAATCAAAGTCGGCATCATTAAACTGCAGTTTACCCGAGTTAATTTTAGTAACATCTAAAAGATCACCAATAAGGCTGGTTAAACGGTTAAGCTGTACATCCATCCTGTTTATCATCCCGGCTTCCTTTTCATCCCCTTTTTTAAGAAGCATTTTCTCTAATACCTGGGTATAGGCCTTAATACTGGTAACCGGTGTTTTTAATTCATGGCTGGCAATGCCTATAAAATCATCTTTTTGCTGTTGCAGAAACTTTTGCTCGGTTATATCAACACAGGCACCTATATACCCGGCAAAACTACCGTCCTTTCGGTATTGCGGACTTCCGGTTGCCACACACCAATGCACAGTTCCATCGACATGGTTTATCCTAAACTCCGCCTCATACAATTTTCGTTCGGCTTGATCTTTAGAAAATTTATCGGCTGTTTTTTCTCTGTCCTCAATCACTAAAGCATCTGCCCATCCGGTGTCCAGTTGCTTTTCATATGAAAAGCCCGTCCAATCAACCCAGGTTTGATTTACATAAATTAAGTTACCTTCTTCGTTTGTCATCCATAAGCCGGTAGGCGCAGCTGACGTAATATTCCTTAATAATTGTTCGCTGTTCTCAAGTGCTTGTTTTGATGCTATCTCGGGCCGCATATCGCGCATCACAGCGCCTACCGCAATTGGTGTACCCTCCTCGTCATCAATGCGAATACAGTTATTGTATACAGGAAAAACTTCACCTGTTTGCAGGTGTTTAACCTTCATTATTCCCGCCCAGCGCCCTTTACTCATTACTGTAGGCAATACTTCTGTTTGCACAAACTCAAAATCTTCGGGCATGTGTAAGTTGGCAATAGGTGTTTGTAATACTTCCTCCGCATTTTTAAAGCCCAGCATCTTCATTCCCGCTTCATTAATGTATGAATTAGTTCCATCCATTCTCAATAACGACATCAGATCTACACTATTAGCCACCAAGGTTGTTAGTTTAAGTTGCTCCTGTTTAGCCAATACCTGCTCGGTTATATCTAACATGGTACCTAATAGCCTCACCGGCTTTCCATTATCATAAAATACCTTTCCCTCTGCCCGTACCCATCGCGTAGTTTGATCAGGACGTATTATCCTTACCTCATAAAACAACGTTCCATTAGCTAAAGCTTCTGCATGAGCCTTTTCGCGTAACTTCATATCCGTAGGGTGGTATGCTTTTACATATTCCTCCCTTGATACCGGCTCATCAAAACCAAAAATATTGGCAAATATTTTTGAAGTAATTGTTTGCCCGGTTAACAGGTTAAGGTCAAATGTGCCCAAACCAGCAGCATCTACTGCCAGCCTTGCTCTTTCTTCTGCTTCTTCAATTTTCTTTTTAGCGGTTACCTGTTCGGTAACTTCAATGGCAATGGCAATTACGCCGCTAATGCTACCATCCTCTTCTCTAAAAGGTTCATAAACAAAATCGAGGTAAACAGTTTCTAATACCCCGTTTCGCTCAAGAGGCGCAGCAATACCTTGCCCCTTAAAAGAAACCCCTGTTAACCGTACATTATCTATCAACTCTTCAAAACCCATCCCTTTAGCATGATGAAGGGTTTCAAAAACTGATCTTCCCAGCATTTCTTCGGCCGTTTTCCCGTACACTTCACATAATGGTGGGTTTATCAGGTCAACAATATATTCGGGCCCTCTAAAAATGGCTATACCTACCGGCGCCTGCATAAAAGTTGAATATAATTGCCCGCGTTGCTTATTTAACGCTTCTATTCCTGCTTGTTCCCGCTGGCTTAACTTATATAGCTCTGTTACGTTTTGGGGCGAATGGATAAAATATTTTACTTCGCCTTTTTCGTTTAATATAGGGGTATTGGTAGTTGTCCAATAACGTTCTTCAAACTGGTTTGTACCCGGAACAGGAATATCATACCGGTAATTACTCATGGTATGAGGCTGTTTTTTAGTTATTGCCTGTTCAAAAGAATAATAGGTCCTTTCAATATTTTTCGATTCTTCATCAGTAGGGTTACCCGGAAAAACAGCAAATACCGATTTACCAACTAATGCCTCACGGGTACTATTTGTTGCTTTAAGATAAGCGGGATTAACATCCAACATAGTATATACCGGGGCATCTGTAGCTATAATAAGCATAGCTGTAGGGCTATTTTCAAAAATTTCCCGGTAGCCGTCTCCATTAATTGGTGTAGTCATATTTTGTGATAATGGTTAATCAAAAAAAGTTAATTAGGTTACCAGCAATCAGCGTAATGGGCACTCTAAACGCAAAATAATAACTCCATATCCACCAAATTGTTGGCAGGTTAGTAAATTAATTTATTTCCCAAATGCAGGCAAACCTTTTAACTGCCTGTACAACGGATAATCATCATAAGCAGACGATTGTGGCGCTTCATGAAAATTGGTACAATAGTATACCTGCAAATAGCTTTCAATAACGCCATTACGTATCACCGGGATATCGGCTAATTGCTTAACATTATTAAAAAACGGTTTTACATCATCATCGACAGTTATCTGATGATCCTCACCTATAACTATAGCATCTTTACCAATTAGTTTATTTGGATCAACCAAAAATGCCATATTGCGCGAATCACGGTTAAAGCAGATGATATCCTTTTTACCCTTTAATGCCCAATCTACCTTACCGGTTAGCCACCAGCGGGTACTGCCCGCAAATACTTTATCGTTGTTGAGCCAGCCTTCCTTTTCAAAGCGGGTCATAATATCATCATAGTCAACACCCTGCATAGTAGGGTCGGTTTTACCACCACCCAGGCTTACCACCCATTTAGGACCATAACTTTGCCAAAAGCCCGTTACCATGTGTAAACCTAATACGGTTATGGTGATTATAGTAAAGTAAATAGAAAAATTAAGCCACCTGCGGGTTAGGCGTTTGCGCTTTTCATCCGCACCATGTAAAGCTTTATCTATAGCGAAGCCCAGAGGCATAAATAGCATCATATAACCGGGTGCCTGCCAATGGAAATGATATTGTAGGTCGGCCCATAAGGTAATAACCGTAAAGAAGACTATGGGCAGTACCGACATCCAGAAATTAAAACCAAAAGCCTCCTGTGCACGCAGTTTATAAGTAACAAATAACTGCCTGATGGTTGGGAACCATATCCACGGTAATAACCAGGCAGCCTGCCCTCCTATGCTTCGTAAAAACCAATCAATATGTATTTGAAAAGGCTCGTGCCTGGTGCCTGCCCTTGTTCCCTGGAAAACAAACGATGCCCAGTTGTTTTTATAGTTCCACCAGATAACAGGCATAGCCATCAAAATAGTAATAACAATGGCCAAATATGGACCCGGGTGCTTTAGCCAATGACGCTGGTTTTTATTAACCGCTACGAATAAAAACACTCCTGCAAATATAAACAGCACATGGTATTTGCTTAGTGTGGCAAAGCCCATGCATATACCTATGATGATCCACAACAGATAAGCTTTTCGGCTCGCAGGATCAACTTTTTTATCCTCGCCTACACCTAATACCTTTATGACATAATACGTGCTTAAAAGCCAGAAAAATATCAACGGGCAATCGGGCTGGTACCAGCAGGCTATACCTATGGTAAATACCGCGCTTAAATTCATCAATACCACGGCCCAAAAGCCTGCCTTGGCATTAAATAATTTTTGCGTAATGAGGTATAGCAGCCAGCCTGCCCCTGCAAATAATAAAACGGTAGGGAAGCGAAGGCCTAAATTGGTGAGGCCAAATATTTTAATACTTAAACCACCCAGCCAAAAAAACAAAGGCGGCTGGTCAAAATAACTCCAGTCTAAATGCAGGGCACCACGAAAATAGTATGATTCGCCCACCCCTAAGCCGGTGTATGCGGCAATAAGCAGGCGGATAAAAAAGGTGATTATGATTAATTGGATGGTAAACGACCGGGCGTTAGCTTCAGTTAATTTCTTCATTAAACGGGCTTCATGTTTTGCCGGTGCAAGGTCCTGATTTTTTTAAATAATTTCAGGATTTATTTTCATCTGTCAATACCAACTTATCTTTAAAATAAGTTTCCAATACCAATTGCAGTTCATTGGGCTTTTGGGTGCCTATTAATATTTTCTTGTTGTTGGTCATAGTCAACTCTAATCCGTCATCGCCAGACATGGTGAAACAATCAGTTGTTGAATTATATCTTACACCCCAACCTAAAAATTCTTTTAAAGGGTTGTATTTTCTTATAGAAATACTTTTTACATCATTAAACCGGGTAACTGTTTCTCCCGAAAATATGCCAATACCGTAGGCTATTTCATCAGGTGTAATTTTTGTTTTCAATTTTTGCGACCCTACTACTAATGCCATAACAACAAGTACAATAAATATAATTACCAAAGCGGTGTTTGATGCTGGATGATTACCTATGGGTTTTCCTGAGATTATTTGAACCGCAGCCATTGCACCAAAAGCTACCGCAATTGGTATAGGTACAATAATTAAAAGAATATTCCTTTGAGTTTCCTCAAAAAGCACTTTACTCATTATTTTTCTTTTGCAACAATAGCATTTTAGCCGCGTATCTTCTCCCTAATTCATCAGCCGATGGACTATCAAAGTGCAGGTTATCGCCTTTGTGTACTAAGTTTTCGGTGGTAGCAACAGCTGTATTCGGCAATGCATCAGGTAGTTTATTTATCTCCGCGTTTATATTACCAAATGTGGCATATCGGCCCAACTCCCCGGCTACAAAGGGCAAGTTATCATTACCTACCATGGTACGGAAGCGGGTAATCAGTTCCTTCAATTGATCTAAATACTTAGCTACCTGCGCGGGACGGCCACTGTTTGATTCGCCCTGGTGCCAGATTATGCCTTTTACAACACCTGTTTGCATAGCCAGTTTAATACGGGCCACCGCGTCATCATAAGGGTGGGTACCGGTAGCCTGGTCTAAAGCCCCCGGCAGCCAGCTTTCAATAGGCGAGCCACCAACAGCAACAGGTATCAATCCTATTTTAACCTTTGGATTGGCCTTTGCCATTTGCACACCAAACTCCAATCCCGGGCCAACACCCGCGTTAGGTTTGTCAAAATGCATCGGGTGGGTTGCCTGCACCCATTTACCTTCTTTGTTTAACATGAGCACATTGGCATTACCCGCGGCTTTGTAAGCATCAGTTACCTCACCACGTCCCGCCATGTTTGATTGGCCCGCTAAAATGTATAATTCAAAATTAGGGTCAGGCTGTTGGGCATAAGTGTTCATAACAATGAATACTAAAAATAGGATTAGATATTTTTTCATTTTTGGTTGATCAGATTTACAATTGGTGTTTAAATATGAAAATTATTGTTGATAAATCCTAAACCTTAGCTGTATAACTAATAAAACAAAAAGAGCCAGCTAATAGCCGGCTCTTACTAGGGGTATTAAGTATTTTATTAAGTATTTATTGTGCCCAGCCACCGCCCAGGTCGCGGTATACACTGGTCACAGCATTTAATTGCTTTTGCTTGGTTTCTATGAGTTCCAGTTTGGCTTCTAATGCATCGCGCTGGGTCATTAATACTTCCAAATAATCGGCACGTGCAGACCTGAACAGGTCGCCTGATATGTCAATAGACTGTGTCAGGGCATCCACCTGTTGGCGTTTCAGATCATAACTCCTTTGCAAGTTCGTTACGCCCGATAGCTGGTTAGAAACTTCCAGGTAGGCATTCAAAATTACCCGCTCGTAGTTATACATGGCCTGCAGCTGGCGTGCGTTGGCATTTCTAAACTCGGCTTTAATAGCGGCGCGGTTGATCAGCGGTGCCGCCATATCACCCACAAACGAGTAGATCAACGATGCAGGTAACGTAACCAAATATGCTGGCTTAAATGATTGCAAACCCAGGGTAGCCGTAATATCAAACGATGGATAAAATTCAGCGCGGGCAACTTTCACATCCAATTTAGAAGCGGCCAACTCCAATTCGGCCTGCCTGATATCCGGTCGGCTTGACATGAGTTGCGATGGTATACCGGTATTAACCCTTGCAGGCGATAAGCTTAAAAAGTCGGTTTGGTCAATTACTATGGGCTGCGGGTAGCGGCCCAATAAAAGATTGATCCGATTTTCGGTCACTTTTATATCCTGCAAAATATCAAATTCCAGGCTTTGCGATTTCAGCACTTCGGCCCTGAATTTTTGCACCGCCAACTCTGTTACGCGTGAAGCCGTTTTTTGCACTTTAACAATCTCCAACGCGTTTTTTTGCAGCTCGATATTTTGCCTTACAACGGCCAATTGGTTATTCAACGCCATTAATTCGTAGTAGGAACTTGCTACTTCTGCAACCAGGTTGGTCAATACAAAATTCTTCCCTTCAACCGTTGCCAAATACCTTACAATAGCCGCTTTTTTAGCGGTACGTAATTTTTTCCAGATATCAACTTCCCAACTGGCGTATAAGTTAACGCCAAAGTCGGTTAATGGGTCGGGAAACTCCTTACCCGGCATGATCTCGGTACTGGCATCACCGGCACCCTGGCTGGTGTAACGGCCCACTTTTTCAACTCCGGCACCTACATGTGCCCCAACGGTTGGCAGCAATTTGCTATGGCGAAGTTTAACATCATTTTGCGCCATTTCAATTTCCTGCAGGGTGATCAACAGCTCCTGGTTGTTTTTCAGCGCAGTATCAATCAGGCTCACCAAATTCTTATCGGTAAAAAATTGGCGCCATTGCACAGATGTTATATTGGTAGTATCGCTAACATCGGTGTACACTTTTGGTACTTCTATTTTTTCCTCACGCTGTGCGATCTTCGGAATACTACAGCTGGCATAGCCCAGGCACAAGCCCAGTAAGGCTATACTTTTATATACGGTGCGATTATACATTATTATTCAGATCTTCAGTTAACGGATTTTCGTCTTCATGCTTAGGCTGAAAACGCTCGGCTATGGTGCCGAATATGAAATATAGCCCCGGGATAATGATCACCCCGAAAACGGTACCAAACACCATACCCCCGGCCGCTGCCGAACCAATAGTGCGGTTACCAATAGCACCCGGCCCGGTAGCAATTACCAGTGGTATTAACCCTGCCACAAAGGCAAACGAGGTCATGAGGATTGGCCTAAACCTGGCTACTGAGCCTGCAATAACGGCTTTGAATATTGAATCTCCGGCACGGTGTCTTTGTACCGCGAACTCTACAATAAGTACAGCATTTTTACCCAGTAATCCTATTAGCATTACCATGGCTACCTGGGCATAAATATTATTCTGCAGCCCAAATAGCTTTAAAAATAAAAATGCTCCAAAAATACCCGCCGGTAATGACAGAATAACCGGGAATGGCAGCAAAAAGCTTTCGTACTGGGCAGATAACAGCATGTACACAAACACCAAACATATCAGGAATATATAAATAGCCTGATTACCCCGGGTAACCTCGTCTGCCGATATACCGGCCCAGTCTATACCATACCCGCGAGGGAGCGCTTTTTTGGCTACCTCCTTAATGGCGTTAATTGCCGAGCCGCTACTGTAACCAGGGGCGGCGGCACCGCTAATTTCTGACGCGTTATACATATTATGCCGGGTGATCTCTGATAAGCCATATACCTTATCCATTTTCATAAATGAGGAAAAAGGCACCATGTCATCATGATCGTTCTTTACATATAACTTTAATACATCCTGCGGCAATGCCCGGTATTGAGGCAGGGCCTGTACCATTACTTTATACTGGCGATTGAATTTAATAAAGCTGGTTTCGTAATTACTTCCTATCAGGGTTGAGAGTGTATTCATTGCGTTCTCAATAGTCACTCCCTTTTGCTGAGCTATATCATTATCAACATGCAGCATATACTGCGGGAAACTGGCACTATAAAAAGTAAATACGGATGATAGCTCAGGACGTTTCTCTAACTCGTGCACAAAATCACGGCTCACGGTTTCCATCTTTTTATAATCGTTGGTTCCTTCCTTATCCAGCAAGCGCAGCTCGAAACCACCGGCAGCACCGTAACCGGGTACAGCAGGCGGCTGGAAAAATTCAATAGTAGCTCCGGTAATTTCTTTTGACCTCTCCTCCAACTGCTTTATCACTTCCTGTACTGAATGTTTCCTGTCTTCCCAACTTTTAAGGTTGATCAAACACGTACCTGAGTTAGCACCTGTTCCCTCAGTTAATATCTCGTAACCTGCCAATGATGATACAGATTGCACATCTTCCATCTTTTGCGCTATTTCCTGTAACCGTTCGGCTACCTGGTTAGTTCTTTCTAATGACGAGCCGGGAGGGGTTTGGATTACGGCATAAAACATACCCTGATCCTCGTTAGGTATAAATCCTGAGGGAATAGTAGTGTTTAATAGCCATGTACCCACACAAAACCCTATTAGCATAATAAAAGTTATTACCCGCCTGTTAACAATTGTCTTCAATAGGTTTTGATACCTGCCGGCAATACGGTTAAACCAGTTATTAAAGCTATCCAGTATTTTATATATCCAGTTTTTATTTTTGGCTTTACCATGATTATTCTTAAGCATAACCGCACAAAGCGCAGGTGTTAAGGTAAGCGCAACCACACCGGAAAGAATAATAGCAGTTGCCATAGTGATGGAAAACTGCCGGTAAAATATCCCTACCGGTCCAGACATAAATGCAACCGGTATAAATACGGCTGCCATTACTAAAGTTATGGCTATAATGGCTCCGCTGATTTCATGTATGGCTTCCTCGGTAGCTTTTACCGGCGAGAGGTGCTTCTCTTCCATTTTGGCGTGTACCGCCTCAATTACCACAATAGCATTATCAACCACTATTCCTATGGAAAGTACCAGCGCAAATAGGGTGATCATATTAAGCGTAATGCCAAAAAATTGCATAAACACAAACGTGCCTATAAGCGATACGGGCACCGCGATAGCCGGGATAAGGGTTGACCGCCAATCGCCCAGGAACAAAAACACTACTAATCCTACCAGTATAAATGCTTCTACCAGGGTATGCAGCACTTTCTCTATAGACGCATCCAGGAATTTGGAAACATCATAGCTGATCTCGTAATTCATTCCTTTGGGGAACGAACTTCCTTTTATTTCTGTCAGTTTTTCCTTAATGTCCTTTATAACCTGGCTGGCGTTACTACCGTATGATTGCTTAACCACAATTGCTGCAGAAGGCTTACCATTTAGGTTTGAATACAAGTCATAGTAAGAACTGCCAAACTCCACATCAGCCACATCCTTCAGGCGTAGCATTTCGCCATTGGGGTTTGATTTTATAATTATGTTCTGGTATCCCTCCGGCGTATTATACCTGCCGGGATATTTCAACACATATTCAAATGCCTCTGATCGTTTACCCGAGCTTTCGCCGGTTTTACCGGGCGAAGCTTCCAAACTTTGTTCATTAATAGCTTCCAAAACCTCATCGGCTGATACTTTGTAGGCCAGCATACGATCGGGTTTTAGCCATATACGCATGGCATATTCGCGGGTACCTAAAATTTGGGCCGAACCAACACCGTTAACCCTTTTTAACTCCGACAGAATATTAATATCAGCGTAATTATACAGGAACTTTTCATCAGCATGCGGGTCATCGCTGTATAGGTTGATGTACATTAACATATTCGATTCTTCGCGGGTAATCTTTACCCCTTCGCGTACTACTAACGGTGGCAACTTGTTTACCACAGAGGCTACCCGGTTTTGTACGTTGATGGATGCCTGATTAGGGTCAGTACCCAAATTGAATACTACCTGTATACCGGCCTCGCCATCATTACCTGCATCTGATGCCATGTACTTCATACCCGGTACACCATTTATGGCTCTCTCCAACGGGATAATAACCGATTTGATCATCAACTCGCCGTTTGCTCCGGGGTATTCTGCAACTACATTCACCTTCGGCGGCGATATGGATGGAAATTGCGTTACCGGTAATGTCGTAATAGCCAGTATCCCCAAAAAGGTGATCAATAGCGATATTACAATAGACAGAACCGGCCTATGTATGAATTTATTAAACATTTAATTTCTTATTTTGGGATTGGTCCACTATTCTGTTCTCAATTGCAAATGAGCAATAACCTCCCTTGGGGCGCGGTACTCGCTGGTTATTTTATCATCTTCTTTTACTTTTTGCACTCCCTCTAACAATATCTTGTCTGATGACGAGATGCCACTGCTTATTACATATAAATCGGGCATTTGACTGTAAATAGTGACTTGCTTTGACCTTACCACATTATCATTACCCACCACAAAAACATAGGTCTTATCCTGTATCTCATAGGTAGCTTTTTGCGGAATTATCAGGGCTCCTTTAAGCGGAACAGTCATTTGCACTTTACCGGTTTCGCCGTTTCTTAACAACCTATCGGCATTAGGAAAACGTGCGCGGAAGGCAATATTGCCGGTCTCGTTATCAAATTCACTTTCAATGGTCTCTACTTCGCCTGTGTATTTAAACGGTTGGTTGTTTGCCAAAAGCAGCCCCACTTTATTATTGGCACGTCCCTTCAAATTAGTTTGATAGTCCAGGTATTCAGGTTCAGACACGTTGAAATAAGCAAACATCTGGCTGTTGTCTGACAGGCTGGTTAACAGCGCTCCTTCATCAATCAAACTTCCTATTTTTAAAGGGATACGGTCAATAGTACCCGCAAACGGAGCACGTATCTCTGTAAATGATAAATGGATGTGCGCAAGCGATGCTTCGGCTTTTGCCTGGTCAAGCCTGGCATGTGCCATAGCTAACTCATTTTTTGAAACGATGTCTTTATCGGCCAAAGCTTTGGTATTTGATAGTTCAATTTCTGCCGCTTTTATTTCGGCCTGTGCTTTTTGATACTCGGCTTCATATACCTTTGGCATTATCCTGAACAGCAATTGGCCGGCGCTTACCGACTGGCCCTCATCAACATAAATGTTTTGCAGGAAGCCTTTCTCCTGCGCCCTTATCTCAATATTTCGTACAGACTTGATCTGTGAAACATATTCCTTAGTATAGGAAGTATCCACCTGTAGCGGACTAGTAACCACATATTTGTAGGATTCTTCTTTTTCTTCTGCTTTTGATGTACAGCTTGACGCGTATAATACTGCGGCTAAGCCCATTAGCATTACAATTTTTTTCATGATGTAATTAGTATTTAACAATTTTTAGTTATGGAGAATAAGCAATTCTCCTGTGCGCGGAACAGCACCAGTTTTCATCTAAAAATTGCACGCGAAAAGAATATTATATCCCAAAAAGGCATAGCAATTATTGAGCTAAACTAATGCTTAAGGGGTATTGATCAAATGCGCAACGCGCCTTGAAGAAGGTATTTATAGGCCCCGACGGTTAATAATTGCTTATAGCTGTAAAGCCGGTTCTTAAAGTATTTATAGAGGTAATTTAAAAATGAAGCATAGGCCAGTATTACCAGGCTAGTAACTAGCAATACGTACCTGCGCCGGAAGCCAAAATCGTCATCATCATTTACAACACTAACAATAGTTTGCTTATCGTCTAAGGGTAAAGTGTTATGTGTTATAACAGGATCCTGGTTAACAACGGGTAATTTTACTAATTGCGTTTTGCCAATGCGTTTGGTTGCCGGGCGGCTATTATCATTGGGCAAAATTCCGTATGCAGCGCAATACCCCCCTAACAATAGGAAGCAAAGGGACAGGATATACAAATAAGCAATTTTCATCTACGATGCAAAATTAATATTGGGCGGGCAAATGTAGTATATTATTAACATATTTTAACACATGTAATAATTACAAATTTAGTGCCTATGTTGTGAGGCATTAAGAACACATGTCACAAACTTTAGAATGGGGAATTTCTGCCCTTTAACTGTGGAAATTAATATGATATAAAACAAAAATAGCGATGGGTTACACCCACCGCTATTGGCATATATAATTAAGTTTAGGTATTTAAAATTTTTCTACGCCTTTTACATTCATTTTTACAGAGGTCAGTTTGTCTGACGGGCCGGTTATGAATAAAATATTATTATCCGGGCCGCCAAATACGTTGTTGGTAGCGCCACCTTTAATTGGGATTTTTAATACCTGGTTTCCCGCAGGATCAAAAGCGGTAATACCTAAACCATTACTGATATAAATGTTACCCTTTTCATCCATTGACATACCGTCGCCGCCCATATCAGCAAATTTTTTCATGTTGGTAAGGGTACCATCGGTATTAATGTCAAATACCCAGGTACCTCCCATATTATTGCCGGCCCATTTATTTACGTATAGTTTCTTACCGTCGGGGGTACCTACTACGCCATTTGGCCATGAGTCTGAATCCCAGCCCATAGCGTCGGATGTTACCCTAACCAACGTTTTTGAACCCTTTGCCAAATAATAAACATGGCCGCCTTTACCTGTTGTTGCCTGCTCTGAATGTGTTGGCTCCCATGGCTGCTGGCGCGGATCGCCGATGGCCCAGTAATTACGCGGGAATATTGGGTCAGTTATATATAAACCACCGGTAACCGGGTTTATCCAAACATCATTAGGTCCGTTAAGCAATTTGCCGTTATACTTACTTGCTAATATAGTACGGTTACCATTTGGGGCAATTTTCCACAACTCGCCATTCATATCTGCGCAGGCAATTAGATAACCATCCTTATCAAACGCCATACCGTTTGAGCGGCCGGTACCTACCAAAAAGGTCGAAATTGTTTTGGCTTTTACGTCCCATTTAAAAATCTTATCATTAGGCTGATCGGTAAAGAAAATATTGCCCTCTTTATCAACCGCGGGGCCCTCACTAAAGGCAAAATCGCGGGCCAGGGTATCCAGTTTTCCTTTTGCACTGGCTGCAACTAACCTTCCGGGATCAACAATGTCCGATGCTACATACTCATCCTCAGGATTTTTCTCATCTTTTTTGCAGGAATTGAATGCCACAACGCATACCAATCCCATCAACAGGTAATTTCTTTTCATAAAAGGTTGTTTTTTAGGTTATTAATTATTGGTTAGGCTAATTTAGGTAATTATTTCGTTACGAAACAATATCTTACGAAAATTTTTAAACAAAGGGAAATAATATTCAATTATTAATATACACATACCACTTAAATTGCAGATAATTAAATAAAAATTAAACTAAACATGATTAAGCTGGGTGCTTCACTGACAAAGTAGTGTTACATCTTTAAGTAGGTAATACTATGCATTGATGTGTTGCCGCTACTCTTCAACATAGCATAGTTAGTTCCCTTAGATACGCTGCAGGGATAAGAAATAAGATCAGTTTTTACCCTCAGTAGTCATAATAACCATGCTGCCGGGATACTGTATGTTTGCATCATTTTCGGCAGTGATAAAAATTCGTTGTGGATTAAACGCGCTAACGGTTTGCAATTCGCCCTCTAATGCACTGGAGAAAAAACCACTTGAACTTTTTAACTGTCCAATATTTTTGGTACCGTTGTTTTCTGTTACCATCCAAACCACATAAAGCTCGCGTTTGGGTTGCAGGCGGTCAGGCTCGGCCAGGTTATTAACCTTAACGGTGATAGCGTAATTATTATTAGCGTCTTTGCTGATCTTAGCGGAACCCTGTGCCGCGGGCACTACCGCCGAGGTAACAAAATTTAATTTCCTTGAGCAGGAAGTTAAAGTAATGGCAACTGCAATGCTAAGAAACAATACTAAACGGTACGGGATTTTCATGTGTAGTGATTTAATAAAATTCGGGATGGCAAATGCTCAGATATTCCATCCTTTTAATACTACATTACTACCGGGCTTTTGTTTCCTTTTAATAGTTAAATAACTTAACTACCTGTTTACTAAAGGTTATTATCAAGAGAAGGCTGATCATTGCCCGCCCCTTCTGCTGCTGTGGACGTATTGCTCACCCATAACGTCCTGGTTGGATAGGCAAATTCTATTCCCCGGGCAGCAAAGGCAGCAAAAATATCAAAGTAAATTTCCTGTTGCCTGTCCATGTAAAAATTATATTCTCTGCTTTCCACATAAAAAACAAACTCAAAATCCAGGCTTGAATCACCAAAACCTGAAAAATGCCCCCTATCAAAACGAACATCTGCTTTGGAGCGAATTATATCATTGATCATTTCGGGAATTTGTTTCAATTGCTCATACGGGGTTTGATAAACAACACCAATATTAAATACAATACGGCGTTGTTCCATACGCTTATAGTTGTGTACAGGTGTGCTGGTTAAATACGTGTTTGAGCATATCAGTTGTTCGCCGCTCAAAGTCCTTAAACGGGTGGTTTTAATACCTACATATTCTATCACACCCATTTTTTCTTCAACAATTATGAAGTCGCCGATCTCAAATGGCTGATCAAAGAAAATGATAAAATAACTAAATAGATCGCCTAAGATGGTTTGTGCGGCAAGTGCTATAGCAATACCTCCAATACCCAAACCCGTTATAATAGTGGTAACGTTATACCCCAAATTACTTATCAGGAAAAGGATTCCCAAAAGCCAGATAACCACGTTGATAATGATGAGCATCCCCTTGACCTGCTTTTCCTTGGTTTCGCTATCTTCCTGCTTTTCCAGAAAAGAAAAAACAAAATTCTTTATCACTGCAGATATGATCTGCAATATAAAATAGGTTACCGCAAACAGAAAAGCAACATCAATTATATTGGTTAAAACAGCAGGCAGCACCAATACTTTAATGGCAAAATTAACGACTGTTATATAAAGAAGTGGGATCACCGATTTTTCAATCGTGGCTATAAGGAAATCATCAAAAGTGTTTACTGTTTGAGCCGACCATTTTCTGAGTCTGATTAGAACGATCTTTTTAAATATAACAATTGCTATAAATGATGCGATTAAAATACCCAAGCAGGTAAGCCAAACCAAGGTGGTATTTCCAAAAAATGAGCTATTCCATATTTCCTTCATAATAGTAGAAGATTTGATCCCGTTAGGGCAGTAAATAATATAGCACTTCACCCGGTAGATAAAAGTACTGTGATTAATTGCCGGCTGTCTGAACAGACACCGTGTGATGGCTTGAATATTTTACAAGCATGTACCCAAAACAGGCGGGCACCGATGCGCAAAGTTAAGAAAACATTTTTTAACCGTAATAGCTGTCACCAACTCAAAATGGTATTTAAACGGCATAACCAATTAATAAGGTAAGATTATGTATTTTTGGTTTTTAGGCACCCTCTTAACTTATCTAATTTAAATTAATGGATATATATCATATTATCGCTGCGCTTATATTTCTTACCATGGTATTTGCTTATATAAATGCCCGGTTTATTAAATGGCCATCCACTATAGGCATAATGGCACTTTCGCTCATCACTTCTATTTTGCTGGCTATATTTGGGGCAAGAGTGCCCTGGCTGGCAAACAATGCTACCAATTTAGTAGGTGCCATAGACTTTAAGGTAGTGTTATTGGAGATCATGTTAAGTTTCCTGCTTTTCGCCGGCGCCATACATATTGATTATAAAAAACTAAAAAAACAGCTTATACCCATAATTGTACTGGCCACTGTTGGTACGTTGATATCAACGGCACTTATTGGCGGAATGACCTATTATTTGTTAGTACTGTTTAATGTGCATACCCCTTTTATTCATTGCCTGCTTTTCGGGGCACTCATTTCGCCTACCGATCCTATTGCGGTGCTGGGCATTTTAAAAAAAGCAGGCATTCCTGAATCGCTTGAATTGAAGATAGCGGGCGAATCACTTTTTAATGACGGTGTTGCTGTTGTTGTTTTTTTAACTATCCTTGAAATATTAACTGTTGGTGTTTCCGAGCTTTCGGCTATTGATGTAGGGTTGCTTTTTATGCGCGAAGCCATTGGCGGCCTTTTGTTTGGCGGTTTATTGGGATATACAGGGTTTCTAGCTTTGAAATCAATAGACAATTATAGGGTGGAGGTACTAATAACCCTGGCTGTAGTAATGTGCGGATATTCGCTGGCCAATACTATTCACGTCTCAGCCCCTCTTGCCATGGTAGTTACCGGCATCCTTATTGGCAATAAAGGCAGGGAATCTGCACTTTCTGAGCAAACAAGAGATTACCTCGGCAAGTTTTGGGACCTGATTGACGAAATATTTAATGCTATACTTTTTATGTTGATAGGGCTTGAAATGCTGGTAATAAAAGTTGAATCAACCATAGTTATACTTGGTGCTATTCTTATTTTGTTGGTTTTAGCATCTCGCTATATTTCTGTTTTTCTTCCGGTGCAGATTTTGCGTAAGCGTATGCACCTCGAAAAAAATGCAATAGTTATACTTACCTGGGGGGGCCTTAGAGGTGGAATATCTGTGGCCTTAGCGCTATCATTGCCAGAGAATATGCACCGTAACGAATGGGTGCTGATCACTTATATTATTGTAGTATTCTCTATCATAGTGCAGGGACTGTCAGTAGGAAAACTCGCTAAGCGGCTGTTATTACCATAGGGATTTACTCTACCACTAACCTTATAGCCGTTGATTTATAACGCACCCTTAGCCATTTCTGTAACTTATCCCTATCTGCCTTCCGCAATGTTGACTTAAAATCGGCAAGTGCAACCTCAACAGTGTCTGTTACCAGGCTGTCGGTTTTGCGATATAGTACCATACGGCTCAACCCAAAAGACCTTATTGCCGGGTATAATACCTTCAATTCGGCCAGCACGGCTGTATCAGCAGTTATCGTATCCTCATTTTCTTTGGCTGTATTATAGGTAGTATTACTAAACACATCTTCCAGTATACTGGCTTTAATTTGGCTTAGGTCAATTTGTTGCTTGGCATTTAAGCCCTGCCGTATATTTAATTTAACGTTTTGCAATTTATAATTGTTAAGCCGCCTGTTCAGTGTATCAATCATTGCCTTATCCAGTTCTTCACCTAATAAAAGTATGTCTATAGATTTCTCGTTGGTGCGATAAATGTAGTTACGCGATACTACCTGCGTATTTTTAAATTTAAATTGTTCATCTATAAATTTGTGGGCATTGGCCTCAAATATACTTTTGTCAACTATACGGTATGCCATAAATATGCTCGGCACAATGGTAATTAAAACTATAATGACAATATACCTGGTTACTCTTTTCTCCGTTTGAGCATCTTCGGCATGAAACTTAGTCATTTTAAGGTAACGCGCCATTAAAAAGGTACCAATAGCAATAAAAATGCTATTAATAAAATACAGGTACAACGCGCCTAAAAAGAAATACCAGTTACCCGTAGCTATACCAAAACCCGCGGTGCAAAGCGGGGGCATTAGCGCGGTAGCAATAGCTACCCCGGGCACTACGTTATTTTTTTCCTTTCTTGATGCTGCTACCATTCCCGCCAGTCCGCCAAAAAAAGCAATAAATACATCCCATATAGATGGGGATGTCCTCGCCAGCAATTCGGATTGTGCCTCATGCAGCGGCGAAATGGAAAAATACAGTGTAGACGTCAATATACCGATGATGGTTGCCACCAGCAGGTTTCGGGCACCTTTTTTTACCAGATCCAGATTGTTGGTACCAATACCCAGACCAATACCCATAACCGGGCCCATAATGGGCGAAATTAACATCGCTCCGATAACTACAGCTGTAGAGTTAACGTTTAACCCAATGGAAGCAATAAAGATGGCAAAGATGAGTGCCCAAAGGTGCACACCCTTAAAATCAACGTCTTTACGTATAGAATCAACTATGTCGGCTTCGTCTGCCCTATCTTCCAGCAGGCTAAAGCGGCGAGCCAGGAAAACTTTAATGCTGCGAAATATCTCGTTCATGTTTATGTTAAGTGCCGGCTATTATTATTTAGGTTGTGGTTAAATTTTGAACAATATATATAATTGTTTATGAATTTTTAGTTATTTCCTGTTGGATGCTTTTTTGCGATGTAAAGTTCCTGTACCAACACCATTACAATAAGCACCAGCGGTGTAGCAAGTATGATACCTAAATACCCGGTCAGCGATCCTACTATTAACTGGCCGGTAATAATCATTGCCGGGGGAATGCTAACCAACTTATTTTGAACCATGGGGGTAATAAAATTACTTTCAACTACCTGTATAAGGGTATATACGCCAACAATTATAAGCGCAGTATCAATCCCCATAGACAACCCCACCAGCACCGCCGGTATCATGGCGATAATAGGCCCAAAGTTGGGTATAAAATTAAGTATACCGGCAATCAGGGCTAAAGCAAATAGCATAGGGATACCCAAAATTGCCAGTGCCACGGCTGTTAAAATAGCTACAACTGCCATAGCGAATATTTTTCCTGCCAGCCATCTCTTCAGTTTGCTATCAAGTTTATGCAAAATATCCTGTGCCTTTGCCTCGCCTTTGGCTGGTATAAGGGCAACAATACCTTTTACATATATGCCTGGCGACACGGTAAAAAAAATCCCCAGAAATATAATAACATATAAGTCGCCAAGCACACCAAAGGTTGAACTGAATAACTTTTTAGCCTGATCTGTAATTTGGGTTGAATTTGTACCCGAAACCTGTTCCAGAATTTTTTGGCCAATAGTTGTTTCGTTTAAACGGTCCTTAGCCTGTTGTACCATTGATGGGAAATTGGAGCTTAATTCTTCAATTTGCGATTGCACCTTACTGCCTATCAACAACAACAGTAAAATTAACAGTATAAAACTTGCGCATACAGAAATAGTCATGCTCCATGCTCGTGCAAGCTTTGTCTTTTTTTCTATAAAATCGGCCAGGCCGTGAAAATATAAGGCAATCAAGGATGCAGCCAGGACCATTAAAAATACATTAAAAGTTGTTTTAACTATCAGTACCACCACTATAAGCAAGGTGGTTAACCCTAACTTCTGCTGGAATGTTAATTGTTCTTTACTGTCGGTGGAATCTTTTTTCATGGGTTAATAAATGTACCATAATAGTGCCAGTTTACGGTGTTGGCCGGTAATTCATATTTTCTAAAACTAAACAGTGGGCTATTCCTTGTATAACAAGGGGCTACCTGATACTGGTGCCCATACTTCACTTTTAAACATTTAATCTTTGTAATTATGGCTGCAAATAATGATAATTATTCAAATTCCCCGTCTTTAATACACAACAAACCATTTCTTATTGCCATAGCAATAGCAGTGGTATTAATGGCCACCATTTGGATATGGAAAGCTATTGAAATTAGTAACTTAAAGGATAAAGCTCAAACCGAACAGCTTGCATTAAAAGCGGAAGCCAACCAACAACTGTTACAGGCGCATAGTCAGCATTTGCAACTATTGGCTAAACCTTTTGTATGGGCATTAAGAACCGAAATGATGCAAGGCAATTTAAACCAGGTAAATCTTTATATGGCCGACATGGTTAAAGAGCAAAACATACAGCGAATTATAGTAGCAGATACTAAGGGGACAATAATCGCATCTACCAATAAGAAAGATGAAGGACGGCCCTGGGCAGAAGTTATAACAGATGCTGATGTAAATATTGCCAACACACAAGTTGATACTGCCGCAAATGTACTAACCATGACCAGTCCCATTATGGGATTTAATAACCGTTTGGGAACATTATTGATAAAATATACCGTACCGAACAATAATCAATAGTGGTAATACAGTGATGTAAATATAGTATTCCTATTTTTACTACCGCAGGATCCTATGCAAGAGACCCTGCGGGGACATCAAACGTCCAAATACTATTACTTACTTCTTCGGTTTATAATCTTTCCATAACCACTCCAACGCCAGGGGGTAGGTTTGCCTTTTTACGGCACCCTCCACATGTTTGGCGTTTTTGGCAAATACATACTGGTAGGTGTATTTTTTATCGGCCAGTGCGCGGGCCATGTTTTCGTTAGCCAGTACCCAATCGTGCATTTCATCGCGCATTACGTTGGGGTTATACAAGTCCTGGTCGCCTACTTCCATCCATATACGTAAAGGTTTACGCGGATTATTAGGTATCAGGCTTTTATGAAACTCCCAGGCACCACCCGGTATTTTAGGGTTATAGGGCCACTGCTGGTTTACATACGTACCCGAGTAGGTTAACACCCTATGGTACCACTCGGGATGGTACCAGGCCATGGCCAACGCTGCTGAACCGCCCGAACTGGCACCCATTGCGGCGCGAGCATCAGGGTCCTTACTCAATTTCACATTAAACTTACTTTCCACCATTGGCAATATTTCGTATTCAACAAACTCGGCAAATACACCGTTCATGGTATCGTACTCCAGGCCGCGTTGGCTTCCCTGCGCGTCGCCGCCACCATTACCTATGGATATGGCTATCATTGGTGGAACTTTCCCGGCATTAATTAAATTATCCAGTACGGTAAACAATAAATTATCAGGACCATCCATGCCTACTATAAACGGCGCGACGTTACCCACTACATATTGTTTGGGCACATACACTGCTACCTGGCGGGTATAGGGTTGCGGATGGCTGGTAGTTACATTTAATTTAGCAGGATTGTCCGGGTCGGGCGTGCCAAAGGTGCCCCTGTCTTTAGCTATGCCGGGGTAAATCTTACTATCGGTTGAGTTAATGGTAAACCGGTATATGGTACCCTTGGGTACGGTATCGTAAGCTACGCTATACGGCGAAGGGGTATGCGTTGGGCCTATGATGAAATTACCGGTAGCGGTTGGCGGCGGCAGTTTACCATCGTCTAATGCAATTTTTTTTACGTAACCGGGTGTAAGCGGATCGCGAATGGGGATTTGAGGCCCCTGGGCAACTACTGCATTTACATTCACTAACATAGCCAACACTACGGCTGCGCCATTGATTATTGGAAAACATTTCATACTAAGCGGTTTATCTTGGAAGATTAAATGTAGTATTTTTAACAGATATTGCAAATAGGTGGCGCACCGGACCAAAAAAAATCCCGCTTGGTTAAAGCGGGATCAATACAGTGTTAAATAATTTGATCTATTTTAATGACCTTATCCATTGTGCAATTTTGGTTGCATCGGCCACGCTAACCTGCGGCATTGGCGCCATTGGGGTCGAGTAATCCGGCCAGTGCTCTGGCTTTGGATTTTTTATTAATTCTAATATCTGTGCTACGGTATAGTTACGTTTAGCAACTTCGCTATACGCCGGACCAACCAATTTGGTAGTTGGTGCATGACAGGCTAAACAGGTATTTTTTTGCAATAACGGTTTTACTTCCTCGTAAGTTGGCGCTTTGCTAACCTTAACAACTACAGCTTTTTTAGCGGTTGTTGACTTAGCAGCAGTAGTAGCTTTAGCAGCAGTAGTAGCTTTAGCAGCAGTAGTAGCTTTAGCAGCAGTAGTAGCTTTCGTAGCCGTAGTTTTTGCCTCAGCTATTTCCCTATTTATTGCTGCTGATACAGATCTGTTAGCCGCCGCCAATGCCGAGTTCCTCCTGCTGATGCCTGATCCGGTCAACTTTGTACCCGACGGGATGTTGTTTAACGTATAATAAGCCGTTGGATGTACCAGGCTATAATAATGCTCTTTCTCGCGTATGCCATCAATAGTGATGGTATGGATGTATTCCTTGCGCATGTTATTTACTATTAAACGCGCTTTTAAGCCATCGTCAGACACTTTTACACCTATAACCGGACATTTCTCGGTAGCTACCGGCGGACTGCCGTATACGCCGTGATATTTATAAGTAAATCCTTCAATAGCATACGATGCCAAATCCTCTGCAGATTTGCGGTCGACAGGTTTGGTAAATTCAATTTCAAAGCCGTCTGTTTTGGCACGTATGGCCTTCATTTCAAAAGGTATATCGTTGTTCCACTCCAAACGTTGCAGGCCCATGGTAGCCTCGCCTGCTGATCCCCACCCGCGGTTACTTTCGCCAACAGCTAATGAACCATCCTTTAACCACGATAACCTGATTACGCCTGAACTAAAACCACTACGGAAAGCCATTGCTGCTCCCTGGTATTCGCCATTAACTTTCTCTAAAAACACACGGCTCAGCATACTCTGGCCCTGGTCGCCCACCAATAACTGGCCCTCAAACGGACCAAATGAACCTTTAGGTATTTTTACAATTTCCGTATTGGATATACCCAAAATAGCATGTGGCAACCATACAGCAGGCATCACTAATTCGGGGAATAGTTTTTTCTCGTCGTACTTGGTTTGATAAACCTCGTTCACAATATTTTCTGGCTTAACGGGTTTGCCTTTTTCATCACGCTCCACACGCGGGTTATTTTTAGCGTAAAATTGCTCCTGTGTCAATTTAACGGGTGAGTTTGGCAGGTTGGTCCATACCAAACTGGCGGGATGGCCCATAAAGCCGCCTTTAGGCACCTTCATCAAACTACCCGAACCTACCCAGTCGCCCTGATTATCGGTATACCACAATTCACCGTCGATCATGCTAATTCCGCATGGCGAGCGCATACCTGCTGCCCATGGGGTTACTTTACCGTCTTTGGTGATGTTTAATGTCCAGCCTCTCCATGGTGCCATGCTTTGCGGGTGCCACCACTCGTCAGGGAAACCCAGGTTAAGGGTTACAAAAAAGCTGCCGTCAGGTGCCAGTTTAGGGCCAAAGCTATATTCATGGTAGTTACCGGTAATTGGCCAGGCATATACGGTCTCGAACAGATCGCCTTTGCCATCGTTGTTGGTATCGGTTATTTTGGTTAACTCACCACGCTGCGCTACGTATAATGAACCGTCTACCCACTCGGCACCCAGCACTTCATGCAAACCTGATGCAAATTTGGTAAACACCGGGTTTAAAGTATGCGGATCCTTTATCATAAAAATATCGCCGCGGCGGGTGGTTGCCGCCAGTGTACCATTAGGCAGTGTACATAAACCGCCCACTTCTAAAATACTACCGGCAGGTGCTGTAATGTTTTTTATTTTAAAGTAGTCGTCTTCCTTAGGTGATTCGGCCTGTGCAAAAGCCTGGTTGCTGCCTGCTAACAGATAGGACACAGCCAGCACGGGTAATAAATTCCTGTATGTTTTTGATATTATATTTTTCATCAACTATCAGCTTAAAAAATAACAGAGTAAGTTAATTTACCTTTAAAAGGCACGATCAGTTCCTGGCCCTCGGCAGATAAGCGTATTACAGGTACTACCCCATCATCCAGGTGTACCTGGTAAGCTTTATCATCAATGCTATATAAGGCTTCGCTCACCTTTACAATTTGCCTGGCCGAGGCTAAACGCGCGTACATGCCTGTGGTTGCGCCTTGTGCGGTTATCTCGCGTTTTATGCCTTCGCCGTTAGGTAATACTCTGCTGGCATCGCTCACTTGTGCGCCGTAAATTTGGTACATAAATGTTGGCAGGCCGGTATCATCCAATTTATAGCCTGTTGGTTTATACCGTGTACCGGCAGTGTCGGCCGACCAAACAGCCTGGTCAGTACTTAATTTATTGATCACTAAGGCCGGTTTGCCAAAATAGGTTGCTTTACCGCGTACTTTTGATGAACCGTCGCCGCGCTCTATCCACATGCTTGAGGCATTTAAGAAGTCGCCTTTCCATAAAGCAACTATCATCCCTTTGTCCATATCATAAGTGTAATGAACCGTAGTAGGGCTACCCACGTTAACACTATGCGTTACCCTGCCGTTTCCTCCGGGCAGATCAATAAAGCTGCGCACTATAGTGTTCTCTGTAGCGTCAATATAAATTGGATCTGGGCGTTTTCTGGGTTGTGCTAATACTGTGGTAACGGTTAGCCCGGCAATAAATACCGTAGCAACAACATTCTTTAATAAATTATGCATAAAAGGCAATTATAAAATTGGTTGTAATATTTGGCTTTTAAATGTCAAGATAACATTATTGCTAAAGCTATAAATATATTTTAATTGATAAAAAAAATTTAGGCGATTTTATCTGCTTTGGATAATCTGCTTTAAGAAACAGGAATAAATGGCTTAATATTAACCGTTATCGCCAGAATTTGATGGGAATTGATAATCGGCTTTATGTGCCTTTTCGGTAATGCCTCTAATTACTTCATCCAGTTCATTAGCCGATAGCATTAGATATCCTAACATTTCCTCCCGATCAGCCGGATCTTCTATATCAGTTATCAATGGCACCAAACCCATTATTCTTGACAGTGGCGCCCTTATAATATGGGATTGTATCCAAGATATTTCTTTTAGCCTTTCATTCTGATCTTCAATAGCTTTTATATAATTCAATCTTTCTGTTATATCGGTAGCTGTTACAATACTGGCTGCTTTAGTTTTATAAATAATTGGTGCAATTTGCAATTCAACATTCATTAATTGGCCACTACTTTTTTTATGGACTGATAACCTAGTAGTAGGTTGATCAGTTTTTTCCCTTCCCTCTGCTACCATTTTAATCATATTGGGTATTTCTTCAGGGGGCCTGATGTCTTTTAGGGTAAGTGATAAAAATTCATCGCGGTTATAACCATAGTGTTTTAAAGTTGCAGCGTTAACATCTAAAAATTCCAACGTATTTAAGTCGGCAACCCACATAGGTAACGGACTTAGATGGAACAGATCACTATATCTTTTTTCCGACTCCAGCAAATCGCGTGTAGCTTTCTTACGTTCAGAACTATAAATGATGCTTTTATACAGCGATATAGCCGTTAGTTCTTCCTTTAAAATATAATCTGACACCCCTAAAGCCAATGATTTTACGCCAAAATCAAAGTCGGCGTAACCGGTTAAAACAATTATGGGAATATTATTACTACAAGCTATTACCTCTTTAATGAGAGATTCACCGGTTTTGTCCGGTAATGAAAGGTCCAATAAAACAACGTCGAAGTCACAATCGTCACTAAGAATTTCGGAGGCGGCTTTATAAGTTTTGGCGTGGGTAATAACAGGCGCAGCAATTTGTTCAAATAAAAAATCCTCCACCAGGGTATAATCGCCGGCGTTATCCTCTATAACTAAAATTTTATATGCTTTGTTATCGATCATTCTTTAGGGATAGAAACAATATTGATCCAAAAATCTTCAATTTTTGCAATAGCTGTTATAAAATCATGTACTTCAATTGGCTTGGTTATATAGCAATTTACGTAATTTTTATAGGAATTAAGGATATCCTTTTCAGAGGATGAGGTAGTTAACATGATCACCGGTGTTTGTTTATACTCATCACTGCTTTTGATATATTGCAAAACTTCAAGTCCATTTTTTTTGGGCAAATTGATATCTAATAAAACCAGGTCCGGAATAGCCTCTTTACTCGTCATATTTCTAAAAAAATCAATGGCCATTTTACCATCTTTTAAAACAGTTACTTTGTTAACTATCCTGCTTTCCTGCAATGCTTCTGTAGTTAACAAAATATCCCCTTCATTATCTTCTACTAATAAAATGTGTATCGATTTCATATAGCTTAAGTTTTTAAAATGGTAAAATAAAATGTGCTCCCTTTTCCTTCTTCCGATTCTACCCAAATTTTTCCGCCAAGATTTTCTACTATCTTTTTGGTAACCGCCAAACCCATACCTGTACCGGAGTACTCGTCTTTATTATGCAGCCGTTGAAAAATAATAAATATCCTGTCAAAATATTCGGGATCGATCCCTATGCCGTTATCTTTAACTGCAAATTGCCAATGTTTACCATCAGCCATAAATGAGATATTGAGTCGCGGCGAATGGCCTGGTTTATGATACTTTAAGGCATTACTTATCAGGTTTTGAAAAACCTGCCTTATCTGTACTGCTGATGTACGTATAACAGGTAATTTTTCAACCATCATTACCGCCTTTTTTTCTCCTATCTTTTTTTTGTATAAAACAATAATGTCATTTACCAAAGTATTGAGATCGACACTCTCCACACTTTCTTCTGCACGTCCAACTCTTGAAAACTCCAGCAGATCCAAAATAATTTGCCGCATACGTTTAGCGCCATCAACTGCAAAATGGATATATTGCTTTCCCTTATCATCAATTATAGCAGCATATTTCCTTTCAATTTGGGTTAAAAAGCTGGTTACCATGCGCAAAGGCTCCTGCAGATCATGTGATGCTACGTAAGCAAATTGTTCCAATTCAGCATTTGAAATAGCCAGTTCTTTGGTTTGCGCTTGTAAACTTTGGTTTAGTTCTGTGAGCCTTATCTCGTATAACTTACGGTCGGTTATATCTTTAAAATAAACTGATAATCCTTTGCCTGTGGGATAAGCGCTTATCTCATACCACTTATTGAGCGGTTCATAATAATCTTCAAAATGAACAGAAGTATTGGTTTTAATAGCCTGGTGATATTGCTTATAGGACGTCGACCCTACCGAATCTGAAAATACATCCCATAAATTATGAGCTATCATTTCGTCTTTTGATTTGCCTAAAACTTCTTCAGCCGTTTTATTCCAATAAGTAACCACCCAATTTTTATCTACTGCAAAAAAAGCGTCGGCTATACTTTCAAGTATCGTATTCCGCTCCTTAAAGGCGTTGGTAACCTGTTGGGCTAATAAACTCTTTTGCAATTCTTCAGCTTTATGATCAGTTACATCCCTTTCAATGGCTATCATATGGGTGTATTTACCCTCATCATCAGCTATTGGGCTTACTGAAAAATTTATCCAAAACTCTTCACCGTTCTTTTTATAATTTATCACTGTTACTTCGCATGGCTCAAAGTTGCGTATAGCTTTACTTAATCGTTTTAATTCTCCGCTATCAGTTTTAGGTCCTTGTAACATACGGGGGTTTTTACCTATAACTTCTTCTGCAGAATAACCGGTCATTGTAGTAAAGGCTTCATTTACATAAATAATTCGCGGCCCGGGTTCATCCAGCGGTTCAATCTCCGTAATTAATACCGCATCAGTTGTATTTGTAATTACTGATTCTAACAAGCGTAAGTGATGTTCTTCCCGCTTCCTTTGGGTTATATCCCTTATAAACATAGATACCCCGTTACCTGATGGGTATACCCGGTTCTCCTGCCATAACCCAAGCGGCTCATAATAATCCTCATTACAAACATATTTTTTTTCGTTAACAGCAGTTTGTATGGCTTGCCAGGTTAATGACCCTACAGCGTCAGGAAAAATTTCCCAAATATTTTTTCCAATTAACAATTCGGGCTCAATGCCAACCATTTTACCTACCCGCTTATTAGCATAGGTGTAACACATGTTTTCATCCAATGAAATGAAGCCATCTGTTATATTTTCCAGTAAATCAATGTTTTTTTCCTGCGCTAATTTTCGTTCGGTAATGTCTGATCGTATAGCAACGTACTGGTAAGGTTTACCGTTATTCTCATCTAAAAAAGGCACAATGGTGGTGTCTACCCAATAATGGCTTCCGTCCTTTGCTTTATTTTTTAATTCGCCACGCCAAATTTTACCATTTGCTATTGTTACCCATAAATCCTTTATAAAAGCCTTACTATGGTATGACGAATTAATGATACGGTGGTCCTGACCAATTAGTTCATCTTTGCTGTATTTAGATATCCTGCAAAAGTTATCATTTACGTGCTGAATGATGCCTTTCTGGTCGGTAATGGCCACAATAGCCGCTTCATCTAAAGCGTATTTATAGGCTGATAACTCATTTACGGTTTGCTGTAACTTATCTTCAGATTTTTTTTGATTAGATATATTTATAAAATTGCATACGATAGCTTTTACGTCGCCTTCGTTTAACATATTGGTAAAGGTGAATTGCAGCCATATATAATGGCCTTTAAAATGTAGCGAACGAAAACTGCAGGTTTTTGGCGTTCCCGGATTTGCTAATACATCCTGCAACAATTCATTTACCATGGCCTGTTCTGAGGGATGAATTAGCTCAGTAATTTTAGTTGCAAACTCACTTTTTATATCCCACCCGCTTATACGTTCGGCAGATGGTGTTAGATAGATAACATTTAAATTTCCATCTAATAAGCTAATGCCTGAAAAACTATTTTCGGTAAGCTTTTTAAAGGGTACATCATCACCGACCACTTGTAACAAATCTCTCTTTTCGGAAATACCTTTACCGGACCTTAAAGTCATAATTAGCAGTTAAAAATAAGTGGTGTGTATAATTTAAGTATAGTGGTTGGTTTAAAACGCTTTATTTAAACCTAACAATTTGTTTTTGATATTACAAGTTAAAATTTAGCTTATAATATCTAATATCATACCTATAAAACAATTCGTCTTTCAAATCATTATATATTTATGATAACCGTAATAGGCATTTTTGCTGATATTGACCTTGCCAAGCAGGCAAGCGAGTACTTACTGGCCAATGAGTTTGAGCCGGAAAATGTGGATATACACACGCAAGCCGATGGCGCAGCCGAAACCGACCGGCTGGGCAACTTTTTTAGGCATTTGTTTGATGATGAGCATGAAGCCGAGCATTACGCTACCCTGGCACGTAACGGCACTGTGGTTACTGTACACGCCGTCGATACGCGCGAAGCGCAGGAAGCCGTGGATGTTTTTAATAACCATGGTGCCATTGAAGTTAATTTGAACGAACCCGCCAGCAACCGCACCCTGGTATTAAATAAACTGATAGCGTGTAGCATGCGCCTGCGCGATTAGTTATTACCCTGCGGGATGGTGAACCAAAAAGTTGATCCTTTGCCCGGGGTACTATCTATGCCGATATCACCCTTATGCCGTTTTACTATCTCGGCAGATATATACAACCCCAAGCCCAGGCCCGAGTAACGTTGTGATACCTCATCAACCCTATAAAACCTATCGAACAAAAAAGGCAAGGTATCTGCAGGTATGCCTATACCAAAATCTGTAACAGCTACTTTTATGGCACCACCTGCTTTAGAAACGTTAACAACTACCTTGTCAGCAGCGGGCGAGTATTTAATGGCGTTGGATATCAAGTTAATAATTACTTGTTCTAACCGGTTCCTGTCAGCATAAACAGTAATATTTTTTTCGCCGTTAATGGTCATGCTGTGTTTTTCAGATAATATCTGCGAATCTTCGCAACAGTCTTTAATGATCTCGTCCAGGTTAAAATGTGTCTTCTTCAGTTCGAGTTTTCCGGTCTGTATTTGGGTAACCTCCAACAGATCTTTTATCAAAACCACCAATTTATCAACCTGTTTAATACCTTTTTGAACAAATGTAGTTACCTGCTTCATCTCCTCCTTTTGGGATATGATGCGTTCTATCATTTGCAGCACCGCTTTTAAACTGGTAATGGGGGTTTTTAACTCATGGCTGGCTATACTTATAAATTCATCCTTTTTACTTAGTAAGTCGCTTGTAGCCTCGTCTAATAATCGTTGCACGGTTATATCCAGCAAGGTACCTATAAAGCGCACGGCTGTACCATCTTCGTTAAAATAAGCCCTTCCCTTTGTCTTTAACCATTTAATTTTTCCGTTGATGGGCACAGTGCGAAATTCCAGATCAAACTCACCCGAATCCTTATCATTCAATGTTTCGACAATGCTATTTTTAACACGTATCCGGTCGTCATCGTTTATGGTGGCCAAAAATATTTCCATATCGAAAATATCCGACTTTGTTAAGCCAAATATTTCCCTGCAGCGTTTATCCCATACTACCTTCCTGGTTTGCGGGTCGTAATCCCAGGTACCCAACCCTGCCGAATCAACAGCAAATTTTAGGCGCTCTTTACTTTCAGCCAGCAAATATTCCACCTCCGTTAATCCTTCTTCGGCTTTTCGCTTGTCAGTGATATCCTCTAATGTCAATAAAATAAGATTCTCGCTATGAATGTTATCAATTACACGTGCATTAACGCATAATGTTCTCTCGCCAATGTCCGAAAAAACCTTTACCACCTCTATATCCGGCAAGGGCTTTTTAGCCAAAAACACGTCATTCAATAACTTCCTTAATATGGGTATATCCCACTGGTTATTTTTTATCTCGTAAATATAATTGCCTTCTGCCTCTTCCTCGGTAAGTTTAAATTTGTTGTAAAAGCCACTGGTAGCTCGTTTAACTCTAAGCTCTTTATCTAATATAACCAAAGAGTCGCGTATGGTGCTGATAATACCATCTGCATATAATCGCGAATTATTTAATTGCACATTTCTGTCAATCAATTCTTCATTCACTATCATGATCTCCTCGTTGGTACTTTGCAGTTCCTCTTTAGAAGTCTCCAGTTCCTCATTCAGGCTTTGCAATTCCTCACTGCCCGATAGCAACTCTTCATTCGCGTTTTGCAATTCTTCATTAGCAGTTTCCTGTTCTTCGGATATGATGCGTATGTCGGCCCGGTTTTGTACCAGTTCTCTCTCCAGTTGGTCAACACGCAACTCGGCAGCATTATGACTTGTTAGATCGTCAGGCATACTGGTTTCAAACAAATTAGGTTGTATGCCACCGGAGTTGGTTTGCTGAAATATGACCATGTAATGCGGATCTGCGTATTCTGTTATACGTATCACCTGCATATTTACATATTGTTGCACATCATTTACCTTAAAAAATACGGCAAACTTGCGTACCGCGCCATTAGTTTTTTGGGCCGAATGCAGCAGGTTACGCAACTCAAACCCCAAACCTTCGCGTGCCATTTTTAACACATTATAACTTGGTTTGCCAATTGGCGGTACTAACCATGTGTCTGTTGATCCCCTAAATTGCACCACATCAAACTTTTCATTAACCAATACCGCAGGCGGCATAAAATTAGCCAGCATTACATCATCAGCCATTTTAAAAATATCCCGGTTAATGCTTTCCTTTTGTATACCCTGGTCTATCTCTCTGAATGTTTTTTCGCGGCCGGTCGTACTCACTGCCATAAACCTGCCTGCTGCCCCTTTACGATGGTAAATTTTTTCGGTACTGTTATAAGGAGTAAAAATATCGGTGTTGCTGCCTATAGTTTCTGATTTACCCAACATCAAAAACCCATCCTGATTTAACGAGTAATTAAAAGTAGTTAACGCCCGCTTTTGCAAAACAGGCTCCAGGTATATTAAAACATTACGACAGCTTACCATGTCTATTTTAGAAAAAGGGGGATCTTTTAATAAATTATGGTGCGCAAATACGCACATATCGCGTGTAATTTTATTTACCTGGTAATTGCCGTCTATTTTAGTAAAAAACTGTTGTAAACGCGAAGGCGAAATACCCTCCAACTCTGTCAGGCGATACATCCCTGTACGAGCCTTGGCAATGGCTGTTTCTGAAATATCAGTAGCAAAAATCTGTATTTTCATAGCAGCCGTTTTATCCCCCAGATGTTCCTGCAAACAAATGGCCATTGAATAAGCCTCTTCGCCCGTAGCGCAACCTGCTACCCATATCCTTAAAGTGTCATCTTCTTCTTTTTTGTGTATCAGTTCGGGTAATATATTGGTACATAAAACATCAAAACTTTTGGTATCTCTAAAAAAGTGAGTTACCGATATCAGCATATCATTATACAAAGTATCCTGTTCGGCTTTACTTTCACGTAAAAATGCCAGGTAGCTAACCAATTTATCTGTTTTACTAAATGCCATTCGCCTGATGATACGACGCTTAAGCGTGCTTTGCTTATAATAAGTAAAATCAACCCCGCGGCGTACACGTAGTATGGTTAATATTTGTTTAAATACCTCGTTATCCGTTTTAGGTAAAACAGACGGTAATTTTTCAGTTGGCGCATCATCATTATGAAAATGATCATTAATGGAAATTATACGTTCGGCTATGTTTTCGGGTGACAAAATAAAATCAACCACGCCGGCCTTAACAGCGCTATTAGGCATACTGTCAAAAGCAGCCGAGCCTTCATCCTGGGCAAAAGTTAACCCACCATATGATTTGATTACCTGCAGACCATGTGTACCATCATGTAAAGCTCCTGATAGTACTACACCAATGGCATAACTTTGGTGAATAATGCCTAAGGATGAAAAGAAAAGATCAATAGTGCTTTTTTTATTTTGGCTGGTTAGTGGCGTTAACTTAAGCTTATGGTCAATTACCGTAACCACCTTGTTTTGAGGTATGATATATAGGTTATCGGGTTCCAGGTGTATATTGTCTGTAATTAAATTAACAGGGAATGGCGCTATCTTTCTTAATATCTCGGGTAATATACTTTCATGGCTGGGACTGAGGTGTTGTATAAACACAAATGCCATCCCTGTTTTAGCGGGTAATGCTTTTAAAAATGTTTTAACAGCATCCAACCCGCCGGCCGAAGCACCAATACCAACTACGGGAAATTGCTTTTGTAATGGATCGACAACATTTACTTTGGCCATTTAGGGAAGATAGGAAGGAATGAACTTTTTTAAATATACCTATAATAAACCAACCCCCAGTTTTATATTTTAATTTACATTTTTAAAATTAACTGATAAGTAACTATCAGGCTCATTAAGTATGAATTTCTTCAAACTGCTGCGAGTTGTGAGAGGTGGTGTTTTCTACATGTTCCTCAAAATCGCTGTTGCGGCCCAATAGGTTAAATGTTTCGGCAACAACTTCAGTAGTATAACGGTTTATACCTTCTTTATCCTGGTACGAGCGGGTTTTGAGTTTCCCTTCTACATATACCAGCTTTCCCTTTTTTAATAACTTAACTGCTATGTCGGCTAAAGCACGCCACAATATAATTTGGTGCCAGTCGGTTTGTTCAACCTTTACACCGTTTTTTTTGATGAATTCGGTAGTAGCCAGCGCGAAACTGGTTACGCTTATATCTCCTGCTAATTTTCTTAACTCCGGGTCGGTACCTATGTGCCCCACCAGGATCACTTTATTTATTCCTGACATTGTATTTAAAGTTTTTCATTCTGAACGCTGTACGCCACCATGAAAACAACGTCGTAAGGAGTGGCATACACACTTTATCCTTTATATACAATAATAAAACAGGCTAAAAAGTTTTAAAAATTGAGGTAAAGGTTTGATAATATTGTACATATGCATCAGTAATCAGTTCGTTTACCGTTGCTGGCCTTTTGTGGACGCTTACTATTTGGTTGGTAACAAATTAAGTTATTGATTGTCCATACGTGCTAATATCTTTTTCATTTCTGCTATTTCTTTTTCTTGAGCAGCAATTATCCCATCTGCCAGTTTCCTGACTTCGGGATCTTTAATATCGGCATTTTTACTGGTTAAAATAGCAATAGAATGGTGCGGGATCATACCCTTCATATATTGTACATCGTCAATAAAGGTTTGTGCCCGTACCCCTGCCAATGATAACGCGAAAACAACAATGCTTACTACGGTTATACCCAGATTTAGCCGCTTATTTTTGTACATTGTGCCCATAGTTACCAGCATAAGTACGGCCATAACAGTTATCATCATAGTGGTCATGTAAAGCCTTGTCATACTAATATAGATATGGTCTGCCTGCTCCACATTCAGGTACATCACCGCATACATCAATATAAATGATATTGCCAGGGTGATAAAGAAAATTTTATAGCTATTGGTCTTCATTTCGGTAAATTAATAAGTGCAATATTTAGTCGTATATTTCAATACTCTCCTTATAAAATACACCTTATTATTCTAATTGTTTAAATAATAACCATTTGTGCTATAATTTTTTGGTAATGCCCTTCGGGCTATTTATAAAATTAAAAAGCCCGGATAATTGCTTACCCGGGCTTCTCCTATAATTTTTGAATTGTTTTTTATTTCTTTTTAACACCTAATATGTCAAGCATCTTCTCGCCGTAACGTGTCCCTAATATGCGGTAACCTTCGTTTGTAAAATGCAGCCTGTCGCCTTTGGCAGGGGCACCTGCTGATGATATGACGTATGAATTTGGAATAGTTTGAGGCAGTGTAGCCATTATTTTATTTATGCCCGCGGCAGCACCGTTTTGATCGGCGTTTACCACCTCACCTGCCAATAATGGTACATTCTTAGGATTCAGGCTTAAGTCCTTCATCAGGTTATCGTACACTACTTTCACCTTTTTTGTCCAGAGCGTATCACCATTGTTTGATTCGCCCTGGTGCAGTAATATACCTTTAATAACACCCGATTTTTGCGCAATCTTAGCTAACTCCACTAACCTTGCATAAGGGTTGCCGTTGTACTCTTTAACAATATTTTTCAACCAATCGGCAGTGGTATTTACATAAGCCTGGTAGTTGTCTTTATCAAAAACCTCAATTTTGGCGCCTGCTACTGATACATTAATAATACCTACGCGAATATTTTTAGGCAAGTTGGCAACTAACGTTCTGCCAAAGTAATCACCCGGGGTTAAGCCGGTTCTACAACGGCTAATAGGGGGTTTTGCAGTGTACCAGTTGTCTTTTTTCCTGTTTAAGCCATCGCAATCAACAGCCTGTAAAACCTGGAAACGGCTGTCTACTGTGGTATCCTGCGCATCGGCCCTGCCATTGCCCTCCATGTTTGATTGCCCAATGGCTAAAAAAATGTAAAAGTTTTTGTCTTGCGCAAAGCTTTGTATGCTCAGTAAAGTCAAGGCAATACCGGCAATAAATGTGAATTTTAATTTCATGGTTTAATAAAATGGTTTAAAAGGTAATTGGTTCCTTTGAATATGCTAATATAAAAATATGCGTTAAATTTTTACCTCAACTAGCTATGTTTATCAATGTATTATTTGAAAGTTATTTTACGAATCAAATTATTGTAAGCATCGGCCACATAGATATTTCCCGCCATATCTACCGCTATACCGTAGGGATGATTAAAAGATGCTGAAGCACCAGAACCATTAGTTGCCCCCGCCATGCCGTTACCGGCAATAGTAGTAACCACACCTCCAGGTGTTATTTTGCGTATTTTATTATTAAATGCTTCACTAACATAAACATTACCTGCAGCATCAGTTGCAACTTGAAACGGCCCGTCAAATGAAGCAGCCGTACCTACACCGTCTGCCGAACCCCGGACGTTAGCGGTACCCGCAAGAGTGGAAGCTACCCCATCAGGAGTGATTTTTTTTATCAAATTGTTATTTGAATCACATACGTATATGTTACCAGCTAAATCGGTTGTAAGTCCAAATAACAGAAAATATGGAGCCCCTGTGCCTGTTGCTGAACGTACCGATAAGGTAGTTACCACACCAGAAGGGGTCACTTTCCTTATTTTTGTAAAGTCATCAATTACATAAAGGTTGTCATTTGCATCAAGCGTAATAGCGGCAAGGTAAGTAAAACTGGCTGCAGTGCCTGTACCATCAGCTGTACCTTTAGCTCCGCTCCCTGCTATAGTGGTTACAGTCCCATTTGTATTTACTTTACGTATCCTGTAATTACCTAGGTCTGCAACATATATATTGCCGGCTTTATCTGAAAAAATCCCAGTTATTCCTTGAAATAACGCCGCCGTACCAATGCCATCGGCATAACCGGCAGTTGTACTACTGCCAGCTATAGTTGTAACTACCCCTGCCGGGGTTATTTTGCGTATTAAACTACCTTCTGCTACATAAAGATTACCTGCCGCATCGATTGTTATATTTGAAGGGCTATAAAATGATGCTGCAGTTCCTGTTCCGTTCGCTATCTTCTTTTCTCCACTACCCGCAAATGTTGTTACTACCCACGAAGGTTCAACAAGTGCAGTTTCAACAGGTGCAGTTTCTTTTTTACTGCAAGCAGCAATAAATAAAATTATTATTAAAAAATACGCTCTCATATTGGTTTTGATAAGGACCGACAATATAATCAAATTACACCTTGAAACTAATTTAAACGTATAGTTAGCATAACATCTTTACAAAAAGCTTATCAGCAAAATGATTTTTAAGGTGATTGCCGTTGCCATGCAGTGTCCAAACCTGGGTGGGTTGCACTTCTTTAATGGCTTGCAGTATATCGTTCCAATCCACATGGTCTGATATAAAAAGGGTATCATCCTTATTTACCTGCAAATTTTTCCATCCCGAAGCAAAAAGGCGCTTTACTCCCGTGGCTTTAAAATAGCTGTCGAAAGTAAAAGGGGGTACTATGTATACGTATTCCTTTTGTTCCTTCATTAATTTACGGCCGTATACCTGGTAATTGCCCGGCGAGTACCCCATCAGCTCATAAATAGCATTAATAGCCATAATACGGTGATGCACTAATACTTTTTTCTGCGGAGCATATTCATTTATCATTTGTATCAAACGCTGGCTTTTACCCAGGCTATAGGCACCTAACAGGATATTGCTTTGTATGTTATTTAGTTTTTTTATCTCTTCAACCGGATCTGGGTGTATTACGGCCGGGTCGGCAAAGGTGCTTTCGGTTATCAGCACATCGGCTTTTGCCCATTCAATAGGTTCGCAAGTGGCATCAGGTTGCAGTTTATAATCGCCCGTATAAAGGTATTTTACGCCCCCGTATTCCATTAAAACCTGCGCCGACCCCAATATATGCCCTGCGGATATATAAGTAACCTGTACGCCTCCAATATTAAACGGCTCATTGTAGGTTACTTTATTTAAAACCCTACCTGTGCTTTTAGCATAACGTAATTGCATAAACTGCAACGTAGCTGGTGTAGCATATACATTGGTGTTACCGCTAACCGCATGATCTGCATGTGCGTGCGATATGACCGCGTTTTTTACCGGCTGCTGCGGATCGATATAAAAATCGCCGTATTTACAGTATAAACCATTGGCATCAAAGGCTACAAAATCATCTATTATTGGGGGATTGGTCATTGGTCAGTTGTCATTAGATTCTTTTATTACTTATATGCACTAATGACTAGTGACCATTGACTAATGACAAAAAAATATTATGCAATTTCAACACCTGTGGTATCACCAATTCCGATTCGTCGTTTTTGATCACATAATCGGCCAGTTGTATTTTTTTTTCTTCGGTAAACTGGCGCGCTTCGCGGTTCAGTACCTCCTGGCGGGTAATGTTATCGCGGTGCATAACACGTTTTATACGCAACTCTAATGGTGCGGTAACCATTATGGTTTTATCGCAAAATTTGTAGGATGAGCTTTCAAATAAAACAGCTGCTTCTTTCAAAACATAAGGCACGCCATCTTTTACTTCCTGGTCGGCCCAACTATCAAACGCCCTAAATACGGCAGGATGCACCAACGCGTTTAATTTGGCCAATTGTATTTCATCATTAAAAACAATATCGGCTATATACTTTCGGTTTAAGGTTTTATCATCCAGGTAACTTTCGGGGCCAAAGGTTTGCTTTATACCGGCTATCAGTGTTTCATCAGTAACCATTAATATTTTAGCAGCATCATCGGCATAAAAAACAGGTATGCCCATCAGTTCAAATAACTTGCTTACGGTAGTTTTACCGCTGCCAATATTACCGGTGATACCTATTTTAAGCATTATTTTTTGATAATGAAGTCTACACTTTGTGGTTCTATTTTTACTATTCTGCAAAAATTGGGCAATTGTGTAATTTTAACAGGCAGTATTTTATACCCATAATTTTTCCACATACTTAAATCAACTTCGGCCTCAAAAAACTCATCGTTCATTCCCGCATACTTGTTTAAAGCAGTAGTAAAGGTCACACTAACTTTTTTAGGCAGCAAGTTTACATTATAATAACTGGTGTTATTAACCAGTTTAACAGGTACCTCAATAGTTTTTTCGGTAAACTCAGCTACGGGTATTTTCACCTGCACACTATTAGGAAATATACCAATATTACCCTCCTTTACAGGCACTAATTTAACACGCGTATTTATACTTTCGCTTACATCGGTTGCTTTTAACGAGTCGGTTTGCCAGGAGGTTATCTTGTCAATTACACTACTGGGCCCGCTTATTGTAACGTAGCGGGGGTTTATAATAATATTATCTGATTGGGCAAACTGCTGCTGGTATTTTAACTTCATGGCCAATTTTACCGGCACGCGTTTTACCCGGCGGTGCGAAAAATCAAAATAAAGTGTATCCGGGTTAAATGATACAATTTCATGCGGATACTGCTTATTCTTATTTATGGCCTTAACCTGCTCGCTTAACAATACGTAGTCTTCATATTCTAACGAGCTTAGGTCTATTTTTATAGCCGGGCTCATGCTATTCATTTTTGAAAAAAGCATCTCCCAGCCTGTGCCTTTAACCGTAACATCAACTGTATCTGATTGTAAAGAATGAAAGGCCCGCTTTTTTGGAGTATTTTTATAAGCCAGCACCTGTTTTACGCTGAAATTATAAGTGCGCGACAGGGTAACTACCACCCATGCAATAATAGCCAGCACCAGGCAGGTAAAAAATACCGATACCCGTCTCCTTTCTGTTGCTGATAGTTTTATTATAGGCATATTTTTGAGCTAAAAGCAGAAAGCGGAAAGGTGAAAGCTATTGCTTTTCTCTCCGCTTTATGTATATTTCTTCATAAGCTTTTCGCTTTAAGCCTTATGCTTTAAGCTTACTTAGCGGCTGCAGGCGGCGTATTTAATGGTTTTGATGCATCTAATGATATGGCTGATTTATCAAAACGTATTTTACCACCACCCTCTGTTTCAATTAAAAAAGTAGTATCGGCAACTTCGGCTATACGGCCGTGCATACCTGCTGTGGTAATAATCTTGTCGCCTTTTTTTAGTTCTTCAGTAAATTTCTTCTGATCCTTTTGCTTTTTTAACTGCGGGCGTATCATAAAGAAATAAAATACCAGCGCAATAAGGCCGTACATAATTAACATACGGCTATCAAAACCACCAGCCTGTAATAAAATAGTTGCTATCATTTTTTGTTCAATTTATTTTGTAAGTACTTCGCCAACCAAATGTACCACATTTTGCGCGGGGCTGGTATTGGCGGTAACGGTTATTTGCTTATCCTGTAAACCTTCTTTATTGGCACTGTCAAAAGTAACCTTTATATTGCCGTCCTGGCCTGGTTGTATAGGTTCTTTAGGCCACTCGGGCACAGTACAACCGCATGATGCGGTAGCAGTGCTTATGATTAATGGCGATGGGCCGGTGTTGGTAAACTTAAAATCATAAGTAACCTTATCGCCCGCTTTTACTTTACCAAAATCATAGCTTTCTAATTCAAATTTCATTACCGGGGCATTGGCATTTACAGTAGTTGTGCCTTCGCCATCAGTTTTTTCAGTGTCGGTTGATTGGGTTTGGTTGCAAGCTACCAAAGTAGTTCCTGCCAGTAATAAACCTAAAAACAGTTTTTTCATCATAATTATTCTATTAATCCTCTGCCTATTTTTACAATTTTATTTTGAGCCTTTAGCTCTATCAAAATCTTGTCTAATATACCGTTTATAAACGAATTGCTTTTGGGTGTGCTAAACTCTTTAGATATCTCCAGGTATTCATTAATGGTTACTTTAACCGGTATGGAGTTAAACTTTAAAAACTCGGCCAAAGCCATTTTCATCAGCAATGTATCCATCATGGCTATACGCTCGGGCTCCCAGTTTTGGGTTTTGGCGCTTATCAGTTCCTGGTATTCCTCATCATAACGGATGGTATTTTGAAACAAACTTATTATAAATTCCTTGTCCTCAGTCCAATTACCTGTTACTTCGGCCAACTCATTTTTGCTGTAATCATCATCTGATGCAAAGTTTTTAAAGGTTTTAGCTATCAGTGCCTGCAATACATCTTTATCAACCGGCCAAACAATAAACATATCCTCAAAAACCTGGTCGGCTAATGATGATTTTAGTATAACTTTTTTGAAGATAAATTTAATAATGTCCTTATCAGTGTGGATATTATCATCCTTTTTCTGCAGGTAATCGGCATACTCTGGTGATGATTTTAAGATACTGAACAGGGTTTTTGTCAACTCGGGCTCAAATGTCCACGATACTTTATATTTTTTTAGCGCGGCTAAAAATTCCTTGTTTTGGTTAAGTGATAAAACAAAACGGTTAGTTAAAATTTTAAGATTGGCATTTAAGTCGTCGGCTGTAGGTAAATGTTTGTGGGCCCTTTCGGTAGCATCGGTTTCGGCATAGCCTACCACTTCTGATATTAATGAAAGCATCCAGATATACATCTCAAATACCTTATCAATACTCAGCAGTAAATTTTTCTCGTGAACCTTTAAATCACGCACATCCGATTGATGGTACGCGTACAATGATTGTAATACTTTTACTCTTAGGTGCCTTCTGTTTAACATTAGTAAGAACGATTTTGGGATCAACTCCCGGGTTTGTGATATTGTTATTTAATAGGATGATTTTACTTTATTAATAGCTGCAATACGTTTTTCGGCAATTTTATTAGCCGCTTCTATGGTAGAAATGCTTTCGGCCTTAGAAAGTTTTAAAATATTGCGGGTTGCTTCATAAATATTTTCGGTCAACTGCAACGAACGCTTTTTGCTGAAGCCCATTAGTTCTGAGTAGCAATTAATTACACCACCTGCGTTTATTACATAGTCAGGTGCAAATAAAATACCCTTATCCAGCAGCATTTTGCCGTGCCGGGCTTCATCTTCTAACTGGTTATTGGCCGATCCGGCAATGATGCCGCATTTAAGCTTATTAATTGTTTGCGTGTTAATAGTACCGCCTAAAGCACATGGCGAATATATGTCTGCATCAATATCAAAAATGCTATTATGGGTTACAGCCTCGGCTCCATACTTTTTTGATACCTGCCCTGTGCGTTCTTCATTGATGTCGCTTATATAAATTTTAACATTCTCATCACGAAGCAATTTTACCAGGTGCTCGCCCACATGGCCTATGCCTTGCACAATAACTGATTTACCGGTTAGGCTATCGGTACCGAAAAGCTCTTTTACCGATGCCTTTATACCCATGAAGACGCCCATTGCCGCTATGGGTGCCGGGTCGCCGCTGCCGCCAATGGTTTCGGGCAAGCCGGCTACATGCTCGGTTTCCATGCGGATATATTCCATATCGCGCAAATTGGTACCCACATCTTCGCCTGCAATAAACTCGCCGTTTAAATTTTTAACAAAACGGCCAAACTTACGCATCAATTCCTCGGTTTTATCTTTATGCGAATCGCCAATGATAACCGCGCTGCCACCACCCAGGTCAAGGCCCGATATTGCGGCTTTGTAGGTCATGCTTCTTGACAGGCGCAATACATCGCTTAAAGCATCAGCTTCGGTTTTGTAGTTCCACATACGCACACCGCCCAAAGCAGGGCCCAGGGTAGTATCATGAATAGCTATAATGGCTTTTAACCCGGTATCAGGGTCGCTGCAGTAAACAACTTTTTTATGTCCAAACGCGCCCAGTTGGTTAAATATAGAATCGATAGCGGTTGAGATCGGCATGGAGTGTTTTAAGGTAGGTCAAAAGTAGCTATTTTTTTATTGCGACAAAGCATTTACATTAAAAAACCAACGCGTTTAGCTTATACGCAGTACTAATTGCCTTATATTTGGCTATGCACCTTATTGCCCAAACCAACAGAATAACCATTCGCGAATATTTACCGCATGAACTGGAAACATATTTAAATCACTTTACAGATAAAGAGGTTGCCCTATACATCCCCAAGCGAAGTAGAGAAGAACGCATAGGTTTTTTCAATAATGCCTTTATTCAATATCAAACAACAAAAACCAATGGCATGTGGGGCATGTTTAGTAAAAGCAATGGTGAATTTATTGGAGGATGCCTGTTGCGCACGTTTCATAATGATTCAAATATATTTGAGATAGGCTATAGCATGGAAAAAAAATACTGGGGACAAGGTTTAGCTACAGAAATGGTGGAAGCACTTGTTGCTTATGGCTTTACTACACCAAATATAAAAGCAATAGTTGCGTGCACACAGTTACCTAATATAGCATCGCAACGGGTATTGGAAAAAGCTGGCTTTAAACGCGGAGAAAATTTCACAGAGGAGGACGGACTGGAATTGGCATTTTTTAGATTATCGCGGTAAAGCTTTTTACTGTATTTTTGTTGCTATACCAAAATGAAGGACCTCGCATACCTCAATAAATTTTTTGTTAAATACCGCTGGCGCTTAATACCAGGGGTGCTTTTTGTAATTATATCAAACGTATTTAGTGTATTACCCGCGCAGGTTATACGTATAGCTTTTGACCTGGTTACCGAAAACATTAGCTTGTACCAACAATTTGCGGGTTTTAACCGGCAAGAGCTGATCTATGACATTTTTGGATCGAGCCTGTTGCTGTTTGGTATATTGGTATTGATACTGGCATTACTACGCGGCTTGTTTTTATTCTTTATGCGGCAAACTATCATCCTCATGTCGCGCCATATTGAGTATGATTTAAAGAACGAGATATATAATCATTACCAAATATTATCACTGGCATTTTACCGCCGCCACAACACCGGCGATTTAATGAACCGTGCCACCGAGGATGTGAGCCGTGTACGTATGTACCTGGGCCCGGGTATCATGTACACCATTAATACCGTTGTGCTATTTGTAATGGTAGTTGGGTTTATGCTTTTTGTTAATTTAAGGCTTACGTTTTACTCCATTTTACCGCTGCCAATTTTATCTGTAATTATATATTACGTTAACAATATCATCAACTTCCGCAGCGAGAAGATACAGGAGCGGTTATCTGGCCTGTCAAGCTTTGTGCAGGAAAATTTTTCGGGCATACGCATCATGAAATCGTATGTGCGCGAGGGCTACGTTCGTAAAAAATTTGCTGCCGAAAGCGATAATTATAAAACCCACTCCATGGCGTTAGTAAGGGTGCAAGCGTTGTTTTATCCATTAATGTTACTATTGGTAGGGTTAAGTAATATTATTACCATATACATTGGTGGTGTAGAGGTAATGAAGGGTAACATAACCACGGGTAATATAGCCGAGTTTTTGGTTTATTTGAACCAGTTAACCTTCCCGGTAATGGCGCTGGGCTGGGTTACTTCGCTGATACAGCGTGCAGCGGCATCACAAAAGCGCATTAACGAGTTTTTACATGAGCATCCCGAAATTGTATCGCCTAATGTACCCGTAAAACCTATAAGCGGCGATATTGAATTTAACAATGTCTCGTTTACCTACCCCGATACCGGTATACAGGCTTTAAAAAATGTATCGTTTACAGCAAAAGCCGGGCAAATGGTGGCTATTATTGGGCGTACCGGGTCGGGCAAATCAACCCTGGCCAATTTATTAATGCGGATGTATGATACCACCAGCGGCGATGTTTTGATTGATGGCACTTCGGTAAAACAACTTAACCTGGGGGGATATCGCGCACAAGTGGGTGTTGTACCGCAGGAGGTTTTTTTATTTTCGGATACCATTGCCCGCAACATTGCTTTTAGTGCCGATGTAGGCAATATGCCCACTATTGAGCAGGCCGCTAAAGATGCCGCGGTATATAATAACATTAAAGGGCTACCTAATGGTTTTGAAACCCTTATAGGCGAACGTGGCGTTACCTTATCGGGCGGACAAAAGCAACGGGTATCTATAGCCCGTGCCATAGTTAAGCAGCCGCAGATATTAATTTTTGATGATTGCCTTTCGGCAGTAGATACGCGTACCGAGGAAGAGATATTAAATAATTTAGGGCGGGTTATGCAGGGTAAAACCAGTATAATTATTGCGCACCGTATATCCACCATAAAAAATGCTGACAAGATTCTGGTAATAGATAACGGCGAGATTGTTGAACAAGGAACGCATGACTTTTTAATGCAGCAACGAGGTAATTATTTTGAATTATACGAAAAGCAATTGTTAGAAGAAGAAGAAAATGCCTGAAACTGTGGTTAATACTTAATTAATATTAAAAAGTGTTAAAAAACAACAATAATATTTGTTTTAATACTTGCAGTTTGAAAATTTATTTATATTTATGCCAATCAAACTAAATACAACACAATATTAAACATGGGAGATTTTGACAATAGAGAGCGCGAAGAGGTTTTTTCAAAGAAGGTAAGGGCCGGAAAACGTACCTATTTTTTTGATGTAAAAGCAACCAGATCAAACGATTATTATGTTACTATTACCGAGAGCAAAAAACGTTTGGAAGATGGGGTTTTTATTAAACACAAAATATTTTTATACAAAGAAGATTTTGAAAAATTTGCGGAAGGATTAATGGGAACCATTGATTACATTAAAGAACACCAGGAAGTAGTTGAAAAACGCTACGAATATGATGGACAGGAAGCTCCGATTGCTAAAACAGCGGACGAGGATTTTTCTTTCGAAATATAATATAGTCACTAATCAAACCCAAAACTTATTATAAACCTAAAAACCCGCCTAAAGCGGGTTTTTTTATGCCTTAATCATTTTAAATCAGCAAATCTTGCATCAGTATTACGGCTATGCTAAAGTAAATGATCAACCCGGTTACATCCACCAGCGTAGCTACAAACGGGGCGGATGAAGTTGCAGGGTCGGCACCAAGTTTTTTTAACAATAGCGGCAGCATTGATCCCATTAATGATCCCCACAATACCACCCCTACTAAAGAGAAACCTACGGTAAGCGCTAAGAATATCCAGTGCGGGCCATAAATATTGGTAAATTCAGTTGATATAGCTATGCGTAAAAAACCTATTATACCCAGGGTAAGGCCTAATAGCAAACCCGAAATAATTTCGCGGCGCATTACCCGCCACCAATCTTCAATAGTAACTTCGCCAAGCGCCATAGCCTGTATAATTAGCGTTGATGCCTGCGAACCTGTATTACCCCCGGCTGATATGATCAACGGGATAAATAAGGCCAGTATAACCGCCTTTTCCAGCTCGTGCTGAAAATAGCCCATAGCAACAGTGGTAAGCATTTCGCCTAATAATAAAATAATGAGCCATCCTACCCTTTTTTTGACCAGTTTAAGCAGGTTAATATCCAAATAAGGCTCGTTCAATGCTTGGGTACCACCAATTTTTTGAATATCCTCGGTGTATTCTTCGTTGGCTATCCAAAGTATATCATCAATAGTAACAATACCTAATAGTATATTTTCATCGTCAGTAACCGGCAGCGCAACCCGGTTATTCATCCTAAACACGTTAATAGCTTCTTCCTGCGGATCAGTAGCTTTTAATGATATCAGCCGCCCGTCCATTAGCTGGCTTACTTTGGTATCCGGGTCAACTAATAATATTTCGCGTATACGGATGTCATCCAGCAACACCCCTTTGTCGCCCAAAACATATATTACATCAATGGTTTCGGAGTTTTTACCAAACTGGCGTATGTGGGTTAGCACACGGTTTACATCCCAGCTTTTTTTAACCGCAATGTAATCGGGCGTCATTAAACGGCCAACGCTGTCTTCTTTATAACCTAATAAGGATAAAGCTTCTTTACGGTCGGCAGGCGAAAGTTGCAGGATCAATGCCTTCACCGCGTCGCCATGCAACTCGCTAAATAGTGCCGTACGGTCATCAGGCGGCAGCTCATTTATGATCTCAGAAAGTTTATTACCCGGAAGTTTTTTGATGATACGCTCCTGCGTAGGGAAATCTAATATGCGGAAAACGTTTACCGCGCGGTTAATAGAAAGGGTATTTATAAATAGCGGACCATGTTCAGGAAGTTCACCTATCAGTTCTTCAACATCTGATATATTTAGGTCGTTCAGGTATTCCTGCAGTTGGATGATATTATCCTCCTCCAGTAACAATTCAATTTGCTCAACCATTTCTTCCATACTACTCCGCTTTTACATATTTTGCCAATTCTGTTACTTCCCGCAAAAGTCGTTTATTTTTTCAAATTATAAGGCAGTATTTTCTGTTATCTTTGCGCAAATTTTGAGTGAAGGGTTGATTGAGTTGATTAGGTTGATTAAGTTATTTTACATCAACCCTAAACTTAATAAACCACTCACCCAATCAACTTAATAAACTAATACATGGCTTTACAATGTGGTATAGTAGGTTTGCCAAACGTGGGTAAATCAACTCTTTTTAACTGTTTATCAAACGCCAAGGCGCAGGCGGCTAACTTTCCGTTTTGTACTATTGAACCCAATGTGGGCGTAATAACCGTTCCGGATGAGCGGTTAACTGTTTTAACCGAATTAGTGCAGCCCAAAGCTATTGTACCCAATACAATAGAAATTGTGGACATTGCGGGCCTGGTAAAAGGCGCCAGCAAAGGCGAAGGTTTGGGTAATCAGTTTTTGGGTAACATCCGTACCACCAATGCTATACTGCACGTATTACGCTGTTTTGATAATGATAACGTGATACACGTTGATGGCAGTGTTGACCCTATACGTGATAAAGAAATCATAGATACCGAGTTACAGTTAAAGGACCTGGAATCGATAGAAAAAAAGATACAGAAGGTTGAGAAAATGGCCAAAACCGGCGGCGATAAGGATGCTAAAAAAACCTTTGAAGTGCTAACGGTTTTAAAAGCGCATTTGCTGGAGGGTAGATCTGCCCGTACCGCGCCTGTTGCCGAAGAGGATAAAGAGTATTTTGCTGACCTGCAACTATTAACCGCCAAACCGGTGCTATACGTTTGTAATGTGGACGAAGCAGCCGTTAACACCGGCAATGCTTATGTAGAGAAAGTAAAAGCTGTAGCTAAAGAGGAGAACGCAGGTGTGTTGGTCATATCTGCACAGATAGAAGCCGAGATTGCCGAACTGGAAAGTTTTGAAGAGCGCCAAATGTTTTTGGATGATATGGGCCTAACCGAATCGGGTGTTAACAAGCTCATCAAAGAAGCTTATAAACTGCTTAACCTGGCTACCTACTTTACCGCAGGTGTACAGGAAGTACGTGCCTGGACCATTACGCAGGGCTTTACCGCCCCGCAAGCGGCAGGCGTTATCCATACCGATTTTGAAAAAGGCTTTATACGTGCTGAGGTGATAAAGTATGATGATTTTGTAAAATACAAATCAGAAGCCGCCTGTAAAGAAGCAGGCAAACTAAGCGTTGAGGGTAAAACCTATATTGTGGAAGATGGCGATATTATGCACTTTAGGTTTAACGTATAGCCCCCTCCGCCCTCTAAAGGGGGAACTTTGGTGGGAAGTATCTATATTTGTGTCATTCTAAGCCCCCTATAGGGGGTTTGGGGGAAGCTCCCGTAGTTCAATGGATAGAATTATGGTTTCCGGTACCATCGATATGAGTTCGAATCTCGTCGGGAGCACAAAAGCCGATAGCTGAAAAGTTATCGGCTTTTTTATCTAAAACCCCCTAAAATTCGGCCGGCTTATTAACGGTGAAAACGACCATGGTATAGAGCTTAATATGATGAGCAGGTCTATGGTAAACCAAATGGCCATAGTTTTAAATTTCTCGTAGTCGGTGGCTTTGCGTTTGGCTTTTACCGAGCCTATGGTTATCATGGTTATGCCTATCAGCATCATGGTAATATGTTCCATCCCAAAAAAGCGGATGCTGCGCTCGTGCATGGCCGTACTCAAATTATGCAGGAAATAATTTACAATCGGGCTTATGAAATATAGCGCAATGCCTAATACCAACTGCACATGGGCTATGGTAGCGGTAGCGTGCCTTATGATATCATCGGACTTTAGCCAAGGTTTATTCGCCAACCAACCGCGGTAGCTATTAATGATGGCATAAAGCAAACTGACCAACACCAGCCAGCGGGTTAAGGAATGTAAGGCTAATAAGGTTAAGTACATAATGGCTTAGACGAATAGCCGCGCAAAACATTTTAACCTACTGCATTTTATTTTCGGCAACTGCCTTATTATTATGATGCGCTGCACCATAACGCTTAATAACTAACCTGACCCTTTTATCCGGGCCGATAGTTACTTTAAACAATTGGTCATAGTCTTCATCGTCCAGCGTATCAAAAGGCTTGGTTGCGCCAAATGCCAGTAGTGTTGGTATAACGGTGTTAGAATGCCCTACCACCAATACGTTCTTCCCGGCATAATTTTGCAGCACTTTTTTAGCAAATGCCAATAAGTCTGACGGGTTATAAATTTGCAATTCAGGCAGATTAGCCTTTTTCAAAGTTGGCTCACCCGTTTCTGCAGCACGTTTATATAACGTAGTAAATACAGCAGCTATGTTTTGCTGTTTAAGCTGTTTGGCCAAAGCCGCAGCCCTGGCTCTACCTTCAGGTGTCAGATCAGGGTCATTAACCGGTGTGGTGGCTTTTTCGGCGTGGCGCACTATCCAAATGGTGGTGGTTTGGGCAAAAGCCGTGCAGCTAATTAATAATAGTACCGCCAGTAAATTTCTTCGCAGGTTATTCATCTTTTGGCTCCCAAAGTTCAATAATGTTTCCTTCGGGGTCAAGGATGTGTATAAATTTACCGTAGTCATATTCGGCTATCTCGTCAACAATAGTAACCTTTTCTTTTTTTAGTTCTTCCACCAGCGCAACCAGGTTTTCTACCCGGTAGTTGATCATAAAAGGTTTGGTTGACGGATCAAAATATTTGCTATCTTTTGGAAACGCACACCATGATGTAGACCCTTTTTTTGATGGGTCATCGGCCTGTTGCCATTCAAACGTGGTGCCGTATTCGCTGGTTTCCAACCCTAAATTTTTGGCATACCACTCATTCATCGCTTTCGGATCTTCGCTTTTAAAAAAAACGCCGCCAATACCGGTTACTTTTTTCATGTAAGAATTTGTTGCATAACTTGTTAAGCCAATTTCCGTTTATTTCGGCATATTAACAAATGTTGTTTTAAAATTAACCCGTGGCATATAGTTTATTAATATTCAACTCCTAATTTGCCACAAAAAAAATATTTTGGCCTGGATATACATCATCATAGCCGCGTTGTTTGAAGCCGCTTGGACCTATTGCGTTAAGTTTTTTAAGCTAAGCGATTTTAAACTGTTAACCTGGGGCAACTTTTATACAGTAGATGGATTGATACTGCTCACGCCTATAACCGGCTATTTAATATTCGGATTGGCTAATGCGTGGTTCTTCTCTATGGCTATTAAAGTTATACCTACAGGTATGGCCTTTGCCGCATGGACGGGTGCCAGCATCATTACCCTTAAGCTTTGCGATGTACTATTCTTCCATGAAGCCATTAGCTGGTCCGAAATGCTTTTTATTACCATGATCATGGCGGGCATTATGGGTTTGAAGTTTTACGCGGCCTAAAACACCCGTATTTCTCTTTTAGCTATACAGTCGCAACTATGTTAAGTAATTATTAAGCTTTGGTAATCAAATTAATTTGCATTGATGCTGAGGTAATTTTTAAAAATCTTTGTGATATGAAGTTAATGTTACCATCATTTTAAGCATATGAATTTTGGCGAAGACCTAAGCCTGCAGGTTATGCTGGCACATAAATCATATCAATCGTATTTAAACAACCTGCTTAAAAAAACAGAGGTTTACCAGCATTACCACATTTTATTATTGCTAAGCCGTATGGGCGGCAAAAGCACGCAAAAAGTTTTGGGCACCGAACTACTTATTGAAAAGTCAAACATGGTGGGTATTATTGACTTGCTGATAGATAAAGGCTATGTAGTAAGGGATATTAATTATAAGGATCGCCGCAGTAAATTGATATCACTTACTCCCAAAGGCGGCGATATGGTTACAAAACTTAACCAGTCTCTTGCCGGCCTGGAACAAACAATAATTGAAGATATATCCTGGCAGGAATTATATAATTGCCTGCGTGTATTGACTAAAGTTAACGATAAATTCAAAGCCCTGATCTCGTCTGATACGGACGTAACAGAGGATTAATTTCCCCCGGGAAACAATGGTTGTATTTCTGAACCATTGTTAACATTTCATTTAAAAACATATAATGGTTTAATAACCGCGAAAAATCGACTTTAAAAAAGCGGCGGGATAACTTTGTCAAAAAATAATTAGTACGTGAAAAAACTTATACAATTTATTCTTCCCCTAAGCCTTATTTTAATTATAAGTGCCCAGTCATTTGCGCAAACTACAGGCAAAATAAGTGGTAAAATTATCGACCAAAAAACCAGCGAAGCTTTAATTGGCGCATCGGCCATGATACAAGGCAGCACCATAGGCGCCGCTGCTGATGTTGAAGGCAGCTATATAATTAACGGCCTTAAACCGGGTAAATACACCCTGGAGATACGCTACATGGGTTACCAAACCAAATCAATAGCCGATATTGAGGTTAAAGCCGGCGTGGTTACTACAATGGATGTAGCCTTAAGCGAAGCTGCCTCGCAAACACTTGGCGAGGTAATGGTTAAATCATCGTACCGACAGGAATCTGTTAACGCTTTATATGCTATACAAAAAAACAGTATATCTATATCTGATGGTATATCGTCAGAACTGATCAAAAAATCGCCAGATAGAAGCACAAGTGATGTTTTAAAGCGTGTAAGCGGTGCAACCATCCAGGATAATAAATTTGTTGTTGTGCGCGGCTTAAGCGACCGTTATAATAACGCGTCATTAGATGGCTCGCCCCTTCCAAGTACCGAACCTAACCGTAAAGCATTCTCGTTTGATATAGTACCTGCAACCCTTATTGATAATATCATTATCAATAAAACCGCCAGCCCTGATATGCCGGGCGATTTTTCGGGCGGTTATGTACAAGTATTAACTAAAGATATTCCTGACCAAAACTTTATAAACTTTGGTGTGGGCTTTGGCTATAATACGCAAAGTACATTTAAAGATTTCAAATCAGGCTACCGTACTACCGGCGATTATTTTGCTTTTAATGATGGCAACCGCTCGTTAGTTACAAACTTCCCAACCAGCAGCCAGATATTAAATAACCAGTTGGGTCCAACGCAAAACAAACAAGCCATAAACAGCTTGAATAACGATTTTAACATTTATACCACCAAGGCCCTGCCTACACAAACCTACCAGTTTACTTTAGGTAACGTACAGGAGATAGGTAAAAACAATAACCGCTTTGGTACTACTGTGGCCTTAACTTACCGTAACTCGCAAAATATCATTCCGGAGTTGATACAACAATATGATAACTATGATTATCGTAACCAGTTGTATACCTTCTCAACCAATGTGGGCGCGTTAGCTAATTTTGCATATAGCTTTGGCAAAAACAAAATCACCTTTAAAAATTTATACAATAGTATTTTTGATGATAGGTTTACTTACCGTACAGGACCTAATACCAGTACAAGTTCGTCTGATAACCGTTTTTACGCGTTTGACCCACTATATAAATCATTGTTGAAATCAACTCTTGAGGGTGAGCACCAATTAGGTTCATCAAAGTCAAAAATCAAATGGAACCTGGGTTACAGTAATGTGATAAACGATCAGCCTGACCAAAGAAAAACAAATTACAAACAAAACAGCGCGGGCGACCCATACTATGCTACCGTAAGTACTTTAGGTAGAGAGAACGCCCGTGTATTCTCAAAACTTAATGAAAATATTTATTCGGGCCGGGTTGATTATACCGTGCCGGTAAACCTGTTTAAACAAAGCACTTTAAAAATTGGTGTTAACTCGCAATACCGCGACAGGAATTTTAATGCACGTTTCCTGGGTTTAGTGTTAAATCAAAACGATCCTAATGCTGACGCGGTTGCACAAAGACCTATTGAAACTTTGTTTGGCCGTAATGCTATTAATGCAGGCTTATATGATTTGGAAGAGTTATCAAACCCAACCGATAGGTACAGCGCCAATAGCTTTACCAATGCGGCTTATGCGATGCTGGACAGTAAATTGGGCGAGAAGCTAAGAGTAGTTTACGGTTTAAGGGTTGAAAAATTTGACCTAAAATTAAGTACTGCTGAAACAAATGTTACCCAGCCCAGGGTAACTTTAAATAATACCGATTTCCTGCCATCAGTAAACTTTACTTATAGCGTAACACCTAAAGCAAACTTTAGGGCATCGTACTTCCGTAGTGTGGCCCGCCCTGAGTTTAGGGAACTGGCACCTTTCGCCTTCTATGATTATGAATTATTATCTACCGTACAAGGTGAGCCATCTCTTAAAAGAACTGTGATTGACAATGCAGATCTGCGTTATGAGTTTTACCCATCGGCTGGCCAGATATTTTCAATATCTGCATTTTATAAAAATTTCCAAAACGCTATTGAGCCAAAAGTTGACGATATAAACTCATCAACCACTATCAGCTACTTTAATTCAAAATCGGCATATGTATATGGTTTAGAAATGGAGATACGTAAATCGCTTGACTTTATAAACGGCGGCACCTTTTTTAAGGCCACTACCGCTTATGCCAATGTTTCTATAACCAAATCAAGAATCACCAACCCTGCCGGTGTTAAAAGCATAGAAACTACCCGTCCATTGGTGGGCCAATCGCCTTATGTTATTAATGCGGGTTTACAACATTCAGAATTGGATAATAAACTATCTATCAACATACTTTATAACCGCTTAGGTAAAAGGATTTTTTATGCAGGTGGCGAAAGGTTCTCCAGCATATATGAGCAATCACGTAATGTTGTAGATGCGCAAGTAGGCTACAAAGTATTAAAAAATAAAGGCGAGATCAAATTAAGTGCAAGCGACATATTTAACGAGAAATACAATTTCGCGTTTGAGCTTGACGGAAAACCTTTTGTACAATCTGGTACAGGTAATACTTTCAGAGCTTACCGTCCGGGATCAACCTATTCATTATCATTCAACTACACATTTTAACTATAAAAACATAATAAAACAATGAAAAAATCACTATTATTATTAGCATTAGGTGTGACACTTTTTGCTACATCTTGCTCAAAAACAGCAACTATTGACCCTGTTGAGCCTCCTATTAACGGTGGCAACACTACCGAGGTATCAGGCGACATTGCAACAAACACTACCTGGAAAGCAGACAAAATTTATCTTTTAAAAGGTTTTGTTTACGTTACTAACGGCGCTACTTTAACTATTGAGCCCGGTACCATTATTAAAGGTGATAAAGCGAGTAAAGGTACTTTGATCATTACTCGTGGTGCTAAAATATCAGCTATTGGTGAAGTTAATAAACCAATTGTATTTACATCATCATTTGCTGCAGGCACTCGTAACTCAGGCGACTGGGGAGGTATAATACTATTAGGTAAAGCACCTGTAAACCAAAGCGGAAACGTACAAATTGAAGGCGGCCTGGACGCTAAAGGCGATGCAGCGAAATACATTCAATATGGTGGTACCGATGTTAATGACAATTCTGGTACATTAAAATATGTACGTATTGAGTACGCAGGTGTACCATTTTCACCTGATAACGAGATCAATGGTTTAACCATGGGTGGTGTTGGCGCAGGTACAACACTTGATTATATAGAAGTTTACCGTTCGGGTGACGATGCTTACGAGTGGTTTGGTGGTACAGTTACTGCAAAACACTTATTGGCTATCGGTTCTTTAGATGATGACTTTGATACCGACTTTGGCTTTTCAGGTAAAGTGCAGTATGGTGTAGCGCAGCGATACAATACCATTGCAGACGTTTCTGGTTCAAATGCATTTGAATCAGATAATGATGCTTCAGGTTCAGATCTTGTTCCTCAAACATCAGCTATATTTTCAAACATGACGCTGATAGGCCCTTATGCCGCTTCTAATACTTCAAACGTAAGTGCCAATCACCAGCATGCTGCACAAATTCGTCGTAACTCTGCAATAAGCATATTTAACTCTATTTTCTCAGGTTTTGCCCAAGGTATTTATATTGACGATTCAAAAGTGGTAACTGCTAAAGCTACTTCAACCAACTACACTGCAGGACGTTTGGTATTTGCTAATAATATTGTTTACGGAACCAAAACAAACGAAACTAAAGGCGAGAACTTAACTGTATTTGACGCATTGATTAGAGCAAACAACACTTTCAACACTACTTTATACGCAGGTGTTTTGCTTAACGATCCGTCTAAATATTCATCTGATTTTGCAAACGCTGGTACTCCTGACTTTACTGTTAAAGCGGGTTCAATTGCCGAAACCGGTGCAGCATTTACCAATGCTAAAATAGCTACTGATACTTTCTTTGATAAAGTTGCTTATCGTGGTGCATTTGGTACTACTAACTGGACTACCGGTTGGGCTCATTTTGATCCTCAAACTATGCCTTACACTACTCCTGGTGCTGTAAAATAATACTACCGTCTACCTATAAAAGGCCGGCCACTGATTTCAGGGCCGGTTTTTTTGTGCTTATTATTTAAGTATAAAATTGTCAACTCCCGGTAATGTTAGTTGACTTTTTTTATAATATTTATAACGGCGTTAAACCGTTTGCGTTTTTTTAGTCTATTATATTATAACAGCAATTAATGCTGGCAACTATTCAAGATATAACATGAGAAATATAATCAGAAATTTAACATTTACAGGCTTAAGCGGACTATTATGTTTGGCTTTGGCCTTACCTGCTGATGCCCAACGCGGTGCGCGCGGCGGTAGTGGTGGCGGCGGCGGTGGCCGTATTAGTGGTGGTGGCGGTGGCTTCTCCGGTGGCGGCGGTAGCCGCGGCCCAAGCGTTAGTCCCGGTGGTAGTAGCAGTGCACGTCAGTCTATTGGTGGTGGTAATTCCGGCGCTGGTCGCCAATCTATGGGTACTGTAAATCCGGGCCGTCAATCGTTTGGCGGTACTAATCCTAATTCTGGTCGTCAGTCTGTCGTGAGGGTTAATCCAGGTAACGACCGTCAGTCTGTTACAGGTACCAATCCCGGTGCGGGCCGTCAATCAATTGGTAGCGTACAATCTGGTTCTCGAGTAAACTCCGGCCGTACGCAATCTGTACAAGGAAATACACGTAACTATAATAATAACAATAACAGGGTTAGTACAGGCGGACGCCCCAGTGTTGGTGGCGCTACACGTATAACCCCAAGCCGTACAGGTGCAAACCGTGCCTATTATAGCAATGGCCGCTCTTATTATGGCCGTAACTATTATTATAACGGCCGTGCCAATTATGGCCGTGGTTATACAACCTATAGCCCCTGGGCAGTGCGCAACGGTTTTTATTATAACAGCGGTTTTTATAGCAGTTTATACTATCCTCGTTTAGGTTTAAGCTATGGTTACCTGCCTTATGGATACTACCCATTTTATTGGGCAGATATGCAATTTTACTACGGCAATGGTTATTTTTATCAATACAACAACAACCAATATACCATAGTTGAGCCACCTATTGGCGCGGCAGTAAATGCTTTACCCAGCGGTGCAGAATCTATTGTGATCAACGGTATTCAATACTATGAACTAAATGGTGTGTATTACCAACCGATTGTCAGAGACGACGGCACTATCGTTTACCAGGTAGTAGGTAAAGACGGCCATTTAGAAACAGACGAGCCTATTTTACAAAACTATAATGGTGATTACGGCGATGCAGGTTCATATAACATGGGCCCTGCGCCTCAAATTGGCGATATCGTATCTCAACTCCCTAATGATACCCGTAAAATAAATATCAACGGACAAAAATATATGGTAAGCCCTGATGACTATTACTACCAGGAAACACGTGATAATAATAATGATAAAGTTTATAAAGTTGTGGGCACTCCTGATTATGCGCCAGGTAACTAAAGTTGATTTGTTAATTTGTAAAAAGGGTGGGCATTTATGCTTGCCCTTTTTTTGTTTGGCAAACCCTTCTTGTCATTTTGAGTAATAACGAGAACTATCTCTTGAGCATAGCGAAAAAATCTATACACAAACAGGTTAAGCGTGTATAGATCTCTCAATATGTTCGAGAGGACAAATGGGCTTTTTACTATTGAATGTTAAAAGGATTACTCTTTGCGTAAGCGATCTTAGCTTCAAACAGCTCAGCCATTTTTTCGGCGCGCCATTTGGCTTCGGTGGCTTTTTCGCCGGTGAATAATTCATCTACGGTTTTATTGAATAGGGCCAGCCATGCAGCAAAATGCTCATGCCCTACAGGTAATTGTGCGTGTGGCGGGAACGGGCTGCCAAAATAAGTATGCTCCTGCAGTAAAACCGTTTGCCAAAATTTATACATTTTTTCCAAATGAATGGGCCACCTGTCCTGGATGCGTTCGTTGAATATAGGGGCAAGCAATTTATCTTCTCTTATTCTGTCATAAAAGGTATCTACCAATAATTTAATATCATCCAGATTTAATATTTCTGCCTGCCCTGCCATAATTGTTTGTATATCAAACGGGTATCTTTTTGGGGATTTTTTCCACCCTAATACTAAACAAATATACACCTGCGTTTGTTATTTAACCACCAATTGTAAACTTTATGGCCAAAAAAATTCTTATCCTTGATGATAATGAGGATATCCTTGAAATGATGAAGATCGCCCTTGAAGACGAAGGACACGAAGTTGAATGTTTGACCAATACTGATGATATTTTTAAGGCCATCAGCCATATTAAACCCGACCTGTTAATTGTTGACTACATCCTGTCGGGCATTAACGGCGGCGAGTTTTGCCACCAGGTAAAAACCAATCCTAAAACTTCACATATCCCGGTTATCATGGTATCGGGTCATCAGCGGGTGTTAGAATCACTAGGCACTACCTATGGGGCAGATGTGTTTATTGCCAAGCCATTCTCCTTAGAGGAGATTGTATATAATGTGAATAATTGTTTATTTCAGCCGGATAATTGTGCTGCGACGGGGTAAAGCTTAATAAACAATTGTCATTTCGAACGAGGTACGAGGAGAAATCTTATAAATCCGAGAAGGTTAATCATTCAAGATTGCTGTAACTTTGTCAATTATACTTTCTATACGATTTCCATACGAGTTAGGTTTATAATCTTCATCAAACCCCTTTATCATTAATAAGTCTGATAATTCGTCTTGTAGATTTATCATTACATCTGTTGATGCTTCAATAAGATAATTGTCCCTCTCTAAAGTCAATGTCAATTGGTTAAATAATCCCGGACTTAAGTCTTCTTTTAAAAGGTTTAGGTCGACTTTATGCAATTTGATAAACATATACTAATATAAGGTTCCACTCTAAAACAAAAAAGGAGAAACCTCAAAACCTATAAAGCGTTTAAGATTTCTCCTCGTACCTCGTTCGAAATGACAAACGGGTTTGTATCTCTAATATTTAAACGGCTTGCCGCCTACCATCACTTCCTGTGTTTTTTCATCAAAAGTAGCTTTCATGCCGGTATGTGCCGCAGCGGTGGTCATGATGTTGGCTATAGAGTGGCTATAACCTGCTTCAACCGGTGCATTAGGCGTTTTACGGCTACGAATACATTCCATCCAGTTGCGTACGTGGGCTGATGTTAACGCATCGGCACCGGTATTGGCACTGGCCACTACCCTTTCGGTTGATGCTAATGTACTCTCCGGCAACAGGAACGGCTGCATACCCATGGCAGCTGCAAAACGCTGCGTTAAGCCACCTTTAGGCGATACCTTGTTGGTATCTAAATTCAGTTCGCCACCAATAGAGTAATAAATCTCTGTAGGGTTCTCAGTACCATTATGCATACGCGACTGGAACGAAACCTGGAAGCCATTAGTTGGGTCGTTAGCCGGGCCGTAATCAAACACGGCGGTTATGGTGTCCCAGTTGCGGCGGCCATCCTTCCATTGGTAAATACCACCATTTGCAGTTACGCTGCGCGGATGGCTCAGGCCGGTAAACCAGTGTACGGTATCAATCTGGTGGCTCATCCACTGGCCCGGTAAGCCCGATGAGTATGGCCAAAACAGACGGTACTCTAAATATATACGTGGGTCAAATTTTTCAAACGGGCGGTTCATTATAAAACGTTTCCAGTCGATGTCCTGCTCTTTTAGCTGGGCCACCAACTCGGGCCTGCGCCAGCGTCCCGGCTGATTTACGTTCCAGGCCAGCTCAACCATGGTAATATTACCAAACTTGCCTGATCGGATATAATCATTAGCGGCATGGTAATTGGCACCACTGCGCCTTTGCGATCCTATCTGCACAATACGGTCGGATGCCTTGATCGCTTTTAAAGCTGCGCGGTTGTCTTCCATAGTTTCGGCAAATGGCTTTTCACAATATACATCCTGCCCTGCTTTAACAGCCTCAATTGCATGCAATGCATGCTGAAAATCAGCAGTACTTATAAATACGGCGTCGGTTAGCTTTTTATCGTATAACTCTTCATTATTACGACACGCCACAATATCATGCCCCATTTTAGCCTTCCATGCTGCTGTGCCTTCGTCACGGCGTTTGCTCCAAATATCTGATACAGCTACAATGTCAAAGTTCAACTCTTTATAATGGTTCATAAAACAAGGCATATGCGCCCCCTTATGTCGGTCAGAATAACCCACAACACCTACACGTACCCTATCATTTGCGCCTATAATACGCTTATAGCTTTGCGCGCTCCAGGCTACATTGGGTAATGCCAACCCACTGCCTACTATGGCTGTTTTTTTAATAAAATCACGACGAGACTCTTCCATAATGTATAAATTATATTGGCAATACGGGAACTACAATTGGTTATTGATTATCCTAAGGTGCAATTATACCGCCACAAACAAGCGTAATTACAGGGTAATCGATTGCAATATAATTATTTATTGCCAATAGATATTTTAAATAAGTTAAATTTTTATGCGGCTACTGGCAACGTAATAGTAAAGGTGGTTCCGTGTTGTTCAACACTATCAACCTCAATTTCGCCTCCATGTTTTTTAATGATCTGGCGAACTATACTAAGCCCTAACCCAACAGATTCTTCACCGCGGACACCCTTACGGCTGGCTTTTGAAAAACGGTCAAAAATATAAGGCAACAGGTCATTAGGTATACCCATTCCAAAATCTTTTACATGAATAATTACCTGCGAGTTTAAAGCCTGTAAAGAAACTTCCACATTACTATCATCTGAAAATTTGATGGCATTACTTATCAGGTTATCCATTACCCGCTGCATTTTTTCGGCATTTATACCACTAAATACCGGTTCGGCAGTGCCATAATATAACAGATTAACACGCGCGTTGGTATTTCTTTTCCAATCATTTACTACTTTTTGTAAAAACTGGTTTAACTCTGTTGCCTCAATGTCAAACTCTAATGTTTCATTTTGGGCGGTTTCCAGCAGATCGTTTATAATAGAGACCGCTTTATCACATGCTGATTTGATCATTTGAAGGTTGTCCTGATTATCGGCATTAATAGTTTCATCATCTTCCATTACCATGGCAATGGTCTTAATTGCAGCAAGCGGATTACGCAGGTCATGAGCTACAATGCCCAGTATTTCGTTTTTTATAATACTGGCATTCTCAATCTCCTGGTTCTTTTCTTCAATGGCCCGTATTTTTAAAAAATTATCGGCCCGGTATGAAAAACAAAATCTTGAAATACAAAAAAACGCTATCAATAAAACAATCGACGCCAAGTTATTCATCACTATCTCGTTAAAAGCAGTTTGATAAAAAGGCAGCACCAGAGCAAAACAAGCACCTGTAATTAATGCAATAAACAGTGTTTGTAAATACTCAAAAGTAAAAAACACACTGGTTATTATTAATCCCATAAAATATAATACCATGGAATTACGGGGATTATGCATCACAAAAAATGTTGAGCGCATACTACTAAGTATAGCAAACAATGCGAACACAATTACAAACCATTGCGTAATTGTTAACATTTTTTTGGTATCATAAAAACGTTTAATGAGTACCACGCTTATAAAATAAAATATAGGTGATATAGCTAACGAGAACCAGTTAGCAACATCATACTCATGGATGTTAGGTATTGAGCTATTAGGTATGTCATTGGCGTACCCAATAATTCGTAAAAATAAATTGGCAACAAAGTAAACAGTGCTAACAGCTTTAACTGTTTGCAAGTTTTGAAGGATGTAAAAACTCCTGAAAGATGATCGATAAGGCGGATCGATACTTGAAAAAAAATGTAACCTCATTATATTTTAATATTTGAGATGGGTAAATATACTCAATCCCATTAAAAATTACCTACTTAGTAAATTTAATTATGCATTACTAACAATCGGTTAAATAACGTTTGGTATACATATAAATTTATTATATTATGCCTTAATTTAATTACTTTGGCGGCTTCAAAAATTTTTATAAATTCTCTTGTAATAAAGTATGACTTACTGTTTAGGAATTAAAGTTAAAGAAGGATTATTAGCCATTGCCGATACCCGTATCACATCAGGAACCGATACAACTGTAAAAAAGAAGATCACCATAGAACAAAAGGACGGTTTTTCGCTTTTTATAATGACCAGCGGCCTGCGGTCAACCCGCGACAAGGCTATTGTCTACTTTAATGAATTATTGGAAACTACAGAGTATAATAAATTGTATAAAGCGGTAAATGCCTTTGGCGAACAGATTAAGCGTGTAGCTAATGAAGATAAAGCATCTTTAGAAAAAGCGGGCTTTAATTTTGACCTGCACACCATTATTGGCGGCCAATTAAAGGACGACTCGGAACATAAGCTGTTTTTGCTTTATCCGGAAGGTAACTGGGTTGAATTGGGGCAGGGTGCGCCTTTTATTATTATTGGTAATTCGGGCCATGGTAAACCTATTTTAAACCGAATTTTAAATGAAAACTCCAGTTTAAAACTGGCTTTAAAGGCAGGATTTTTGTCATTTGATTCAACAAGGGTAAGTTCAAATAATGTTGACTTTCCTATTGACGTAGCGGTTTATAAAAAGGACAGCTTTCATATAATAGAACAACGTTACGAGAAAAAAGACCTGGAAAATATATCTATACAATGGGCCGAAGAATTAAAGGCAGCTTTAGAAAATATATCTGAAGAGTGGATGGATGCTACCTTCAATAAAGTAACTTAAATAAAAAATAACACCTATGAAATTTGATGTATTTACCGAGATGGAATATACAGCGGGGGCGGCAAGTACATTGATTTTAAACATCAACGCTTTACGCACGCCACACCAGGCGGTTTTAAACGAGACATTTACTATTGATCCTTATTTAAAGGTTGAGGAACTGGTATCGCCCTATGCCGAAAACCGGTTAATGCGCTTTGAAATTACCGAACCCTGTAAAATTAAAGTAACCTACAACGCTACGGTTGATAACTGTTATACCTTATCTAATCATAAGGATGAAGAAGATATACCTGTAGCACAGCTTGATCCTTCCATATTACCCTATTTATATCCCAGCCGTTACTGCCAGGCAGATAAATTATACCGGTTGGCAAAAAACATGTTTGGGCATATTGAAAACCCGTACTCGCAGGTAGTGGCACTTACTGATTGGATATATAATAATGTACAATACCTAAGCGGTTTCTCTAATTCGCAAACATCGGCCTATGATACCGTTACCGAGCAAGCCGGCGTATGCCGCGATTTTGCACACCTGGGAATTGCCTTATGCAGGGCGTTAACTATACCGGCGAGATATTTTACCGGCTACTCCTATAAATTACGCCCCCAGGATTTTCATGCCTGCTTTGAAGCCTACTTAGGCGGACAATGGATATTGTTTGATGCCACCAAACTGGTACCGCTTAATGGCCTGGTTAAAATAGCCACCGGCCGTGATGCCGCCGATACCGCCATAGCCAATATTTTTGGCGATGTTACCTTTAACTCCATGAAAGTAAGCTGCGAGTTATCAGAAGGCGAAACTTTTGAACCTATACCTTATGATGGTTCGGGGTTCCAGGGATTATCCTACTTATAAACGGTATTGCAATTTCTAACCATATAAAGCCGGCAATTTAGGTTTACAAAGGTTTACACATTTTAAGTTTTTTAAAACTCATATCATTGACAATGAGTAAGTTAATAAACTTATAGCCGAAAAAATGTTAACCTACTATTCGTCAGGATTTTTGAACTTAAATACTATATAATTATTTGAATATCAACATATTGAAGAAAAAGCAATTTTGCTGACATTTTTATCGTTGCTCAACTTGGCTTAATCTTTGCCTGTTTTACTAAAACAGCAGCATCATGCCCGAGGGACCATCCATAATTATTTTAAAAGAAAAACTTAAGCCATTTAAAGGCAAAAAAGTAATTGATGCCAATGGCTACGCTAAAGGCTTTAACGCTGAATTGCTTATTGGCAAAACCTTAAAGGATATCAAAACATGGGGCAAACACACTTTACTATGCTTCCCTAAGTTTACGGTACGGGTGCACATGATGCTGTTTGGCTCGTACAAGATAAACGAGCGCGGTAAAAAAAATGCTTCTTTACATATGCGCTTTACCAATGGCGAGGTTAATTTTTATATAGCTGCTGTTAAGTTAATAGAGCGACCGCTTGATGAAGTTTACGACTGGAGCGCGGATATTATGAGTGATAAATGGGATGCTGACAAAGTTTTAGCCAAACTCAAAGCAAAACCCAAAACAATGATATGTGATGCCTTGCTTAATCAAAAGCTGTTTGCCGGCTCTGGTAATATCATCAAAAATGAAGCCTTGTTCAGGGCCAAAATACATCCCGAAAGTATAATTGGTGATATACCCGATAAAAAACTATTAGGGCTCATAGATAAAGTTGTTGATTTTAGCTTCGATTTTTTAAAATGGCGCAGTGAGGGCATATTAAACAAACACCTGGAAGCTTATGAGCAGGATATTTGCCCGCGTAACCATATTCCCCTTCATAAGAAAGACACCGGCAAAACCAAAAGGCACTCCTATTTTTGCACCAAATGCCAGCAACTATATGTATAACAATTGTTACAATTTGCAATCAAAAATTACCTAAGTTTTTCGTTATAGGCTTATGGAGCGCCATACGATAATTGCGAATTTGACATTATTTAGCCACATAATTTAACAACTATTATCAAAATAACACCAAATACTTACCTCTGTAAAAAAAATTAAAAAAAATGTAACATTGTTGTGATAATTATTGTATATTTACAATACCAATTAAAAACAGAGGAGAATTGTTATGAAAAAAGTATTAATTGCATGCGCGTTAGCATTCGGCATCAGCGCAACTACCAAAGCCCAATGCCCTATTAATGAAATTTTAACTACCCGAGACATTGTGAACGTTGCCAACATGATTGATGCCAATACAGATTGCATTAAGCAGGCACTAACCCACAACCCTGAATATCAAAGTTTTAAAACTTATGTAGATTTTTTATACAACCACTCGCGCCCATGGATATTCCATACTAACCCGCAGAAAGAAAAATTATTCATAGATTTTTATCAAAAATGGGGTAACGAATATCCTACCTTGACTGCTGCAGTACCTCAATCAGAAGAATTTAAAAAAGATGTAGCTGCTATGATTGCTACTGATCCGGAATTCTTTAAACAAAAGAAAGAAACTGCAGTTCCGCAACAATATAAACAATGGTTATATGTACAGGACCTAAATAGAAGATACGGTGAGAACAAAGTAGTAAACCTGGCTGTTTCAACATCAAAAATTGCCAACTTAGGTACACCAACATATATATATGCCGGTAACTGGTAAAATATTATTAACTAAATAGTTTTGTTGAAGAGGCTAGCCTGGGGACAGGGTTGGCCTTTTTCATTTATAGGCTGTTAAGCTAATATTTCAGATATCTCGCTAAAGCCTTTTTCGCGTGCAATATCTGCAGGTAGCTTACCGCCTTCCATACGCACATTCACATCCGCGCCGTGCTCTAATAGTATGATCAGCATATCCAGGTTACCATATTGCGCAGCAGCATGTAACGGGGTACTGCCGGCCTGCTGTTTCACATTAACCTGCGCGCCGCTTTCAATCAGCAAACGTAAAATATCGGTATAATTACCCGCCGCTGCCGAGTGTATAGGGAATACGTTAAAACCATTTTTTGATGGCAGATTGATATCGGCACCTTGCTCTATCAAATACCTGGCTACATTATAATGCCCAAAGTAGCAAGCCAAACCCAAAGCGGTAAAACCATCGGTGGTATAATCATCAATTTTATTGGGCTGTTCAGCAACTAAATGAACAACTTTATCAAATTGCCCCGCAGCAGCCGCTTCAAAAAGGGTGATATCATCAATAGCCTTTAACAGCACATCGGTTATCTGTGGCATTTTGTAATAGCAGGAAAGCATTAGCGGCGATATTTGATGGCTGGTAGTTCCTGTAGCTAAAGCAGGGTTTTCTATCAGCAGGTCCATCAAGCCACCTGCATCACCATTAGTAATATATTCTTCTAGTTTTTGCATGCTCATAATTCAATATTACTAAAAAATTAAAAAATACTGTCAAATAAGTTGTTTAATCTATTAACTTTATATTTGTACTTTATTACCGTACGTATAGGGATGCCGATCAAAGGAAACCAGTTTAGATCTAATAATTTCAAGGAGGAAAATACACCTCGACAATCATCAACAAAAGGCGAAAGCGAGCGCCCGTCAAAATTAAAAACAGAAAAAATGCCTGTTTTTGATTTAAACGATGGCCGTTTAGTTAAAATTATAGGATTGTTTTTCCTGATATTTTCCTTATACTTTTTAATTGCCTTTACCTCCTACTTATTTACCTGGGAACAGGACCAAAGCTATGTATCGCCTGCCAATGGCGGCTGGGATAACTTGTTTAAAACCCAGCAGGAGTTACTTGAAAATGGTATAAAGGACCCAATGGTGGATAACTGGCTCGGCAAATTTGGTGCGCTGTTATCTAATCAGTTTATATATCAATGGTTTGGTATAGCATCATTCATATTTGTGTTTATATTTTTTGTTATTGGGTATCGCCTGCTGTTTAAAGTAAAGCTGTACTCGTTAAACAAAACCTTTGGTTATGGCTTGTTTGGTATCATATTCTTATCCGTATCTATAGGTTTTGTACATGGTTTTATGATAGATTACCCTCACTTTTTAGAGGGCGAATTTGGCTACTGGACCAACCTGTTACTTAATGCACAAATAGGCCAGGCAGGAACAGGCGGATTATTAGTCTTTGCCGGATTAACAGCACTGATCATAGCTTATAATATCGACTTTAAAATACCTGAACGTAAACCTAAAACAGCAGAGGATAGTAACGACCCTTTATTACCAACTGAACCTGTAGAATTGGTGGACGAGGAAATTTCACTACCCGTTGAATGGCCAAGAGGTTTTAACACCGTAAAACCCGAGCCATTAAAGGCGGAAGACCTGGTACCCGAACCGGTATTTCACGAACCTGTAGCACACCAGGCCGTAACATTAACACCCGACCCTACCCCTGCTTATGATGCTGACGAAGGCACCGAAATACCATTAAGTATTGAGGTTGAAAGGCCAACCCCTATTTTGGGCATTGAACAATCTGACGATGAAAAGGCCAAGTCATTGGTGGACCAATTTGGAACTTATGACCATAAACTGGAGCTGGCAGGCTATAAATATCCGCCGTTGGATCTGTTAGAAAATCACGGCTCCAATAAAATTTCGGTAAGTGCCGAAGAGCTGGAAGTAAACAAAAACAAAATTGTTGAAACGCTTAACCATTATAATATCGAGATCGATAAGATAAAGGCCACCATTGGACCAACGGTTACACTGTATGAAATTATACCTGCACCGGGGGTGCGTATATCTAAAATTAAAAACCTGGAGGATGATATTGCTTTAAGTTTAGCTGCTTTGGGTATACGTATAATAGCCCCTATGCCGGGTAAAGGTACAATTGGTATTGAAGTGCCCAACCAAAACCCCGAGATGGTTTCTATGAGATCGGTATTAGCTACAGAGAAGTATCAGAATACTACCATGGACCTGCCTATCGCCCTGGGTAAAACCATATCTAACGAAGTATTTATTGCCGACCTGGCTAAAATGCCTCACCTATTGGTTGCGGGTGCTACCGGGCAGGGTAAATCGGTAGGTATTAATGCCATATTGGTTTCATTGCTGTACAAAAAGCACCCTGCCGAACTTAAGTTTGTATTGGTTGACCCTAAAAAAGTGGAGCTTACCTTATTCCGCAAAATAGAGCGTCACTTTTTGGCAAAGCTGCCAGATGAGGCTGACGCTATTATAACCGATACCAAAAAGGTGGTAAATACCCTTAACTCGCTTTGTATTGAGATGGACCAGCGTTATGACTTGTTGAAAGATGCGCAGGTACGTAACCTAAAAGAATATAATACCAAATATATTAACCGCAAAATTAGCGACCCCGAAAAGCACCGCTACCTACCCTTTATTGTATTGGTTATTGATGAGTTTGCCGATTTGATGATGACAGCAGGTAAAGAGGTAGAGCAGCCAATAGCCCGTATAGCCCAGTTGGCCCGTGCGGTGGGTATTCACCTGGTTATTGCCACACAAAGGCCATCGGTTAATGTAATTACGGGTACAATTAAAGCTAACTTCCCCGCCAGGCTGGCGTTTAGGGTATTGTCTAAAATAGATTCGCGTACCATATTGGATGCAGGTGGTGCCGACCAATTGATCGGTCGCGGGGATATGTTATTGTCAACCGGAAGCGACCTTATACGCCTGCAATGCGCGTTTGTGGATACGCCTGAAGTGGAAAAAATATCTGATTACATAGGCAACCAAAAAGGCTACCCTACGGCTATGCTATTACCCGAATATGTGGGTGAAGGCGAAAGCAGCGGCATGAAAGATTTTGACAACGACAACCGCGACCCGATGTTTGAAGAAGCAGCGCGATTGATCGTGATGCACCAGCAAGGGTCAACCTCATTAATACAACGCAAGCTTAAACTGGGTTATAACCGCGCAGGGCGCATTATTGACCAATTGGAGGCCGCAGGCATTGTTGGCCCATTTGAGGGCAGTAAGGCGCGTGAAGTGTTGTATCCGGACGAATATTCATTGTTGCAGTATTTGGAAACCCTGGAAAATAAGGATTAAACCATCTATAGCCTAACCACTCTAATAAACAGTTGTCATTTCGAGTGATAACGAGAACTATCTCTTGAGCGAAGCGAAAAAATCTATACACAAGGAAACCGAAATGTATGGAACTCTCATTATGTTCGAGCTGACAATTAAAAAAACACTTAGTACCATTACCTGTTTATTTACCATGAAAAACATCCTAACATACACCCTAATATTATTTACCACTATTACCACTGCCTTTGCCCAAAAAGATGCTGATGCACGTGCTATACTCAACCCTATAAGCAAACAATACCGCAGTTATAACGCCATTAAAAGCGATTTTACATTGACGGTTACTGTTGGCCAGGGAGGCAGATCAACCCAAACCGGTTCCATCATCACCCAGCCAAAAACCAACAAGTTTAAAATGGCTTTATATGCTCCGGATGGCAAGGTTGAGCAGGAGATTATCAGCGATGGTAAAACCCAGTGGTTATATAACCAGGCCGATAAGGAAGTTCAAGTTAGTAACTCGGGCAAAAGCACCGAAGGATTTAACCCGGCAGATATATTTACCATTTATGAGAAAGGCTATAAATACCTGTTCACCGGCACCAAAAAAATTAGTGGCAAAATATACCACGAAATTGAATTGACCGCCGAAAATGACAAAACCAACTTTTTTAAGATAAAACTACAGGTTGACAAAGCCAAAAAGCAAATTTATAGTGCCCAGATATTTGACAAGAACGGCAACCGCTATACCTACACCATAAAAAACTTTGCCCCTAACCCAGCTGTAACAGCGGCAACTTTTACTTACGATGCCAAAGCACACCCGGGTGTTGAGGTGGTGGATTTGAGGTAGCTTAAAGCAAATAGCTAAAGGCATAAAGCTTTCCGCTTTGGTCTTTCAGCTTTCAGCTTAAAAAGCTATTTTTGAACTCATGCTTACCCTAACTATGCATACGCTCGAAAAACTGGAACTGCTGCTAAAAACCGGCGGTTACAAAGTGCGTTATGAAAAAGGGAACTTTAAAACCGGGGCCTGCCTGCTGCAAAACAGTAAGATCATTGTGATCAACCGTTTCTCCAACCTGGAGAGCAAAATATTATCCATTGTTGAACTGGCACGGGAATTGGAAATAGACCATACCCTGTTGGATGAAAAACAGATAGCCTTTTTACAGCAGCTAAAACAAACCAAACTACAACTGTGACCATTACTTTTTTAGGAACCGGAACATCACAGGGCGTGCCTGTAATTGCCTGCGGATGCGAGGTTTGTACCTCTGCCGATACGCGGGATAAGCGGTTACGTTCGTCTATTTTGGTGGATGGTGATAAAACGGTGGTGATAGATTCGGGGCCCGATTTCAGGTACCAGATGTTGCGGGCAAACGTACAGCATCTGGATGCATTGGTGTTTACCCATGAGCATAAGGACCATGTGGCCGGGATGGACGATATACGTGCGTTTAACTACAAGCAAAATTCGCCCATTGATGTTTGGGCAGAGGAGCGTGTGCAGGCGGCTATAAAAAAAGAGTTCCATTATATTTTTACCGAGTTTAAGTACCCCGGCATTCCGCAGGTTAACCTGAATACGATTACTAACGAACCTTTTTTAATTGGCGATGTCAAGTTCATCCCCATTGAGGTAATGCATTATAAGCTGCCGGTAAAGGGTTTCCGCATTAATGATTTTACTTATATAACCGATGCCAAAACCATATCAGAAAGCGAAAAGGAATTGATAAAAGGCTCAAGTATATTAGTAATCAACGCGCTTCAAAAACAAACTCATATCTCGCATTTTACATTGGAGGAAGCTATTGCCTTTGCCCAGGAAATTGGTGCCGAAAGAACTTACTTTACGCACATCAGCCACCGTTTAGGCAGGCACGAGGATATATCAAAGGACCTTCCGCTGGGTATTGAGTTAGCTTATGACGGATTGAAACTGGATATATAAATTTTGCAACTATGGAATTTGGCCGGGTAAACCCAGAAGAATTGATGACGGTAGATTTTACGCTGCCGCCCGATCCTGCATTAACTATTGAAACACTTGCAGCAGTAAAGAACGCACAACCTTTACAGGTACATGTTGGCTGCGCCAAATGGGGCCGCAAGGAATGGGTGGGCCAGATCTATCCGCCTAAAACGAAAGACGCTAACTTTTTAGATGAATATGTAAAGCATTTCGACTGCATAGAGTTGAACGCCACTTTCTACAACTCCTACCCCGCCGAAACCATTGCAAAATGGAAAGCAAAAGCCGATACACGTCCTGATTTTAAATTTTGTCCTAAGTTTTCGCAAAGCATCAGCCATATCCGCCGCCTTAAAAATGCTGAAGAAGCCACCACCAAATTTTATGAAGGTATTTTAGCCTTCGGCGATAAGCTGGGCCCATTGTTTTTACAATTGAGCGATAACTTTACGCCAAAGAGTTTCCCGGAGCTAAAAGCCTATTTAGAGCAACTACCTACAGATGTACCTGTCTATGTAGAAGTGCGCCACAAAGATTGGTTTGCCATACCTGAATATCGCGATAACTTATTTAACCTGTTAAAACAACTCAATATGGGTGCGGTAATAACGGATGCTACCGGTCGCAGGGATTGCGTGCATATGCACCTGTCAACGCCACACGCGTTTATACGTTTTGTAGGCAATGGCCTGCACCCGTCAGACTATGCCCGTGTAGATGAATGGATAGACCGCATTAAACAATGGCGCGATATGGGTTTGCAATCCGTTTGGTTTTTTATGCACCAGCATGATGAACGCTATTCGCCCAAACTGGCTGATTATGTATCGGAGCAATTCAATATCAAACTGGGATTGAATTTAGCGCGTCCTCATTTTATTGAGGAGAGTAAAGGGTTGTTTGGTTGATCACACTCATTAAATGATTGTCATTTCGAACGAGGTACGAGGAGAAATCTATACACACGCTAATCCGTCCAGGCATATGTATAGATTTCTCGCTATGCTCGAAATGACAATAAAAGGTTAAAATTCCCTATTTTTACAACAATCATGACCGATACTAACGCCTTATACCAGCAAGCCATTACGCTGCTTCAACAATTGATTGCCACCCCATCTTTCAGTAAGGAAGAGGACCGCACGGCTGATCTGTTGGAACAGTTTTTCCATACACATGGCATAAAACCCAAGCGTAAAGGGAATAACTTATGGATGTATAATGCACATTTTGATGCTAATAAACCTACTATACTGCTTAACTCGCACCATGACACGGTAAAGCCAAATTCAGGCTATACCCGCGACCCGTATGATGCTAAAGTTGAGGATGGTAAACTATACGGTCTGGGCAGTAATGACGCGGGTGGATGTTTAGTATCATTGATAGCTACGTTTTTATACTTCAACCAACAAACGAATCTAAAATACAACTTCTGTCTGGCTACTACCGCCGAGGAAGAAATATCAGGCGCTAATGGTATTGAATCTATTATCCCCGAATTAGGCAACATAGACTTCGCCATCGTAGGCGAACCTACCTTAATGAATCTGGCTATTGCCGAGCGGGGCTTAATGGTGTTGGATTGTGTTGCCCACGGCACAGCAGGCCATGCCGCGCGCGACGAAGGCGACAATGCCATTTATAAAGCCATGCGGGATATTGAATGGTTCCGTATTTATCGTTTTCCAAAAGAGTCGGAGCTGTTTGGCCCGGTGAAAATGTCGGTTACGGTAATTAATGCTGGTTCGCAGCATAACGTGGTGCCGGCCAGCTGCAGCTTTGTGGTTGATGTGCGGGTGCCTGACGGCTACAGCAATGAGGAAGTATTAGCTACTATCCGCGAAAAAGTAAGTTGCGACGTAACGCCACGTTCGACAAGGTTACGGTCATCATCCATAGATAAAAACCACCCTATAGTACAGGCAGGTTTAGCTTTAGGCAAAACCACCTACGGTTCACCTACCATGAGCGACCAGGCGCTGATGGATTTTACTTCCATTAAAATCGGCCCCGGCGATTCGGCACGGTCACATATGGCGGATGAATTTGTGTATGTGGAGGAGATTAAGGAGGGTATTGAGGGGTATATTGCGATGCTTGAAAAAATTGTCTGATTTGCTTGATATGAAAAAACTGCCCCTTTTTCTTTTTTTAATAATTTCTTCTGTGGTTGCTACAGGACAAAGCATTAACATCAAAACCAAAAACGTAATAAATAAAAATTATTATAACTATATCACATATCTTACTGCTGGTAGTACTAGCGAAAGTGGTAAAATATATAAAGCATATAGGGTGATAATTGTGACATCCGAAATATATGACGACCTAATTATTGAAACATTAACAATGGGCGAAGAAGGTGGTGATATTAAAATTGTTGATAAACGAGAAATTGATATAGATGCTTTTTGGCATGCTTTTAATTTAAAAGGTGAGATTGCAGGATTAAAATTTGTTAAATGGTTGAGTACGGATTCTTTTGTTTTAGATGCCCAGGACAAGAAATTTTTATTTAGCAACATTGGCTCGATAACTCCAAAAATTTCAGTTTATAAAGGAAAGTTGTAATAATAACACCCTTCGCCCAGCTAAATAAAAAATATCACCATATTTGCATTATGAGTAAGCTTTGGCAAAAAACTACGAATGTAAATGAACTGGTAGAAAACTTCACTGTTGGCCGTGATACGGAGTTTGACCATCAAATGGCCGCGTTTGATGTACTGGGCTCGTTGGCGCACACCCAAATGCTGCAAAGCATTGGCTTAATGAGCGCTGATGAACTGCAACAGGTACAGCGCGAGTTGAAAAACATTTATGCCGATATTGAAAAAGGCGACTTTACTATTGAGCCGGGTGTAGAAGATGTACACTCGCAGGTAGAGATGCTGTTAACCAAACGCATTGGCGATGCCGGTAAAAAAATACATAGCGGCCGCTCGCGTAATGACCAGGTGCTGGTTGATTTGAAGCTTTTTTTCAGGCACGAACTGCAATTAGTAGTTCATGAAACGGAAGAGTTATTTAAAACGTTAATAGAACTTAGCGAAAAACATAAACACGTTCTATTACCCGGCTATACGCATTTGCAAGTGGCCATGCCCTCATCATTCGGGTTGTGGTTTGGTGCTTATGCCGAAAGCCTTATTGACGATATGGAAATGGTGTTGGCGGCTTATAAGATCACTAATAAAAACCCATTAGGTTCAGCTGCGGGCTATGGTTCATCCTTCCCGTTGAACAGGACCATGACCACGGAGTTATTGGGCTTTGACAGCCTGAATTATAACGTAGTTTACGCCCAAATGGGCCGCGGTAAAACCGAGAGGGTTATCGCCCAAGCTATATCAAGTATAGCCGCCACATTAGCCAAAATGGCAATGGACCAGGCCATGTACCTGAGTCAGAACTTTGCTTTTGTAAGCTACCCGGATACCTTAACCACCGGCAGCAGTATTATGCCGCATAAAAAGAACCCGGATGTTTGGGAAATTATGCGCGGTAAGTGCAACCGTTTGCAGGCCCTGCCTAATGATGTGGCTATGATGACCACTAACTTACCGTCAGGCTATCACCGGGAATTACAGTTATTGAAAGAGTTAATATTCCCGGCGTTTACAGATTTAAAGAACTGCCTGCATATGGCCAACTTTATGCTGCAAAATATCACCGTTAAAGAGGATATACTGGACGACCCTAAATATGCCTACCTGTTTAGCGTAGAAGAAGTGAATCGTTTGGTTTTAAGCGGCACCCCTTTCCGTGATGCTTATAAACAAGTGGGTTTAGCTATTGAAAAAGGCGAATTTAATCCTTATAAAACAGTTAACCACACTCATGAAGGTAGTATAGGCAACTTGGGCAATGAGCAAATTAGCGCTGCTATGACCGCGTTGGTTAATAGCTTTAATTTTGATAAAGTGAGTTGGGCGGTAGCGAAGTTAATCAAGTAATAATTATAATTGTCATCTCGAACATAGTGAGAGATCTATACACTCGCTATGCAATCGTTAATATCTATGTATAGATTTCTCGCTATCGCTCGAAATGACAATTAGGACCAAAATGAACGGACAAAACAGAAAAGATATATACCCCGGCTTAGAGGTTGATATCATCCTGAAAAAAGACCAACGCTCAGGCAAATTAACGCGTGGTATTGTAAAGGACCTGCTTACCAGTTCGGCATTTCATTCGCGTGGCATCAAGGTGCGATTAGAGGACGGTCAAGTTGGCCGCGTGGCCGAAATTGTTGAAGAGGATTAAGTATATTGCTATGGTTAATCAAAACAAATGGCCAGATCAGACAAACAGGTATTTTTCAGGCTTGACGCGCATTACCGCTTATTAATTGCCGCCGTTTCCAGCGGCATAGCTTGCTATTTTTCCAGTCAGCATAATGAAACCCCGGCAACTATATTATTGACGTGGCAAGCTTTTGCGCTCATTGTTTTAATTATGGACTGGATTCTTATCCTTAGTTCGCACCCCAAAGAAGTACGCAAAATAGCCGGCCTTGAAGATTCAAGCCGCACACTCATATTTTTATTTGTAATTGTAGCCGCTATAATGAGTTTGGGTGCTATAATACTATTGCTTCAATCTACCAAAGGACAATCAGGAGATGGAGTGGCATTCCCGGTGATATTATCGCTTACCTCTGTAATAGTTTCCTGGTGGTTAGTGCATACCATATTTACTTTACGTTATGCTCATTTATATTATGGTACTGATAAAGCAACAAGTAAAACTAAGCCTAATCAGGGCCTTAATTTTCCGGACGAAGAAGAACCTGATTTTTTGGACTTTGTGTACTTCTCTTTTGTAATTGGTATGACGTTCCAAGTATCAGATGTAGAAATATCTTCGCGCTCAATACGCAGACTTGCGCTATTCCACTCTATCATATCATTTATTTTTAATACAGCTATAGTAGCATTGAGCATAAATGTAGTAGCTGGGTTGATGTAAGTTTGACTGACCCTGAAAAATTTCAACAACTAATCACTATTCTCTAATTAACTAATCACTAAATTAGCTCATGCTTTTTACCGAAGATTTTTTGCATTACGTGTGGAAGTTCCGGTTGTTTGACCGGGTGGACTTACAAACTACTACAGGTGATGCCATTGAAGTATATTCGGCAGGATTGCATAATACCGATTCGGGGCCCGATTTTCATAATGCAAGGCTAAAAATTGGCGACACTACCTGGGCAGGCAATGTGGAGCTGCATCTTTCCTCGTCAGATTGGCAAAAGCATAACCACTCTACCGACAGTGCTTATGATAATGTGATATTGCATGTGGTTTATCGGGATGATATGCCACTGGTTTTAGCGGATGGCAGACGAGTGCCAACTTTAGAGTTGAAGGACCGTATCCCGGCTGATCTGTATAACCGTTACCATCATTTAATATACGGCAATCAAAGCATTATCCCCTGCGAAAACAGCATACGTACCGTAGATGATTTTACCCTGCGTACCTGGTTTACGCGGATATTAATTGACAGGTTAGAGAAACGATCGGAAGCGGTAAACGCTGCTTTGCAAAACAACCGGGGAGATTGGGAAGAAACTTTCTATCAAAGCCTGGCGGCTAACTTTGGGTTTAAAGTGAATGCTATCCCTTTCGAGCTGATGGCAAAATCATTACCTCAAAATATCCTGGCTAAACATAAAAACAATCCGTTGCAAATTGAGGCACTGGTATTTGGGCAGGCTGGTTTTTTAAATGAGGATTTTGAAGATGTGTATCCGCGATCGCTCAAAACAGAGTATGATTTCCTGCGGAAAAAATATAGCCTTACTCCTATTGAAACCCATTTATGGAAGTTTATGCGCATGCGCCCGCAAAATTTCCCTACCATTAGGCTGGCACAGTTTGCCGCACTGATAGTAAATAGTAATCACCTGCTCTCAAAAGTATTGGATACGCGTGATATTGCAGGCTTACGCCATTTATTTGCTGATATAAAGGTTAACCCTTACTGGGAAGATCATTATAGATTTGATAAACCATCTAAACCCTCCTCAAAAAACCTGGGCACGGCATCTATTGATATCCTGTTGTTAAATACACTGGTACTATTTTTGTTCAGCTATGGTAAGCATCATCAGCTGCAACACTTTATGGACAGGAGCTTGAAATTATTAGAAAATTTACCCGGCGAACAGAATAATATTGTGGCTGATTTTGATAATTTGGGCATAAAAGCCAATTCGGCTTTTGAAACGCAGGCATTATTGGAATTAAAAAACTATTATTGTAATTATAAGAAATGCCTGCAATGCAGCGTTGGTAATCAGATACTAAAATTAGCGTAATATGTTACAGCGTATAATTACCTTTTTTGAACGATATTCCTTTGGGGTTTGCACCTATTTGGGCGAGCGTTTAAACATATCCATTTTTAAGATCAGGTTGTTTTTTATTTACTCTTCTTTTTTGGCGGTTGGTTTCCCGCTGATAGCTTATTTATTTGCAGGTATCGTACTGGATATCCGCAATTTTGTTAAGCGCCGGCGCACACGTGTAACCGATTTATAGTGCTAAGTGTGACCACCGTCATACATTTATAAAACCATTCTCCTATCTTTAAAGTTTAGTATATACAACTAAACAATATGGCCTTTATTGACTATTATAAAACCTTAGGCGTTGATAAAAACGCAACTGATAAAGACATTAAAAACGCCTATCGCAAAATGGCGCGCAAATACCACCCGGACCTTAACCCGGATGATGCCGAGGCGCATAAAAAATTCCAGCAATTGAACGAAGCCAACGAAGTATTAAGCGACCCTGAAAAGCGCAAAAAATACGACAAATACGGCGAGAACTGGCAGCATGGCGAGGCTTATGAACAACAGGCCAGGCAGCAGCAAAGTCGCCAACAGTATAACTACGGTGGTCAGAGCGGCGGATTTGAAGATTACGGCGGCAGTGGTGATTTTTCAGATTTTTTTCAGTCGATGTTTGGTGGGCAAGGCGGCAGTGGGCGGCAATCAAGATACCGCGGACAGGACTACAATGCGCAACTGCAACTCAATTTAACTGATACGCTCGAAACACATAAGCAAACACTTACAGTTAATGGTAAAAACATTCGTATTACCATCCCCGCAGGGATAGAGAACGGACAAACCATAAAAATTGCCGGGCATGGTGGCCCGGGTGTAAATGGCGGGCCAAGCGGCGACCTATTCATTAAATTTAGCGTTACTGATGATCCCAGATTTAAAAGGCAGGGCAGCGATCTATATAAAACCATTAAGCTTGATTTATACACCGCTATTTTGGGTGGCGAGATAACAGCCGAAACCCTAACCGGAAAAGTAAAAGTTAAAGTAAAACCCGAAACTCAAAATGGTACTAAAGTAAAGCTAAAAGGCAAAGGTTTACCAGTTTATAAAAAAGCAGATCAGTTTGGCGACCTGTATCTTACCTATGATATGCAAATACCTGCCAACCTAACCGACAAACAAAAAAAGCTATTTGAAGAAATAGCAAAATCATAACCTTAAAAACCACTGTTATGGCAACCAGGCATTTAATAACAATTAAAGATTTTTGTGGCTATCATCAAATTGAACACACATTCATCCACTCCTTACATGAGGCGGGGCTGGTAAAGATAGATACCGTGGATGAAACACCCTACATCCCCGAAACAGAACTGCGAAAACTGGAACGTATGATACGCCTGCACCATGACCTTGAAATAAACGTTGCGGGCATTGAGGCTATTAGTCATTTATTGCAACGGGTGGAGGCATTAAATGAAGATATCAGGAACATGCGGAACAAACTGTTATTTTATGAGGGTGATAAATAACGAGTTAGCTATAATTTATACATAAATCTTAAATTTTTATTAAACTATTTAATTGGTAAAATGTCATACCAATACAAATAACGATTAGCGTTATTTAATAAAATTTAAGACTATGAAAACTATAAAATTATCCATAATCGCGTTAATAGTAGCCTGCTCATTTCAAGTAGCAAATGCACAGGTTAGGGTTGGTGTTGGTATCAATATTGGAACCCCGGTTGTATATCGTCCGGTTGTTGTACATAGGCCTGCCCCGGTAGTTTATGCCCCTGCACCGGTAGTATACAGGCGCCCGGTAGTAGTATATAGAAGGCATTATATACCTGTACGTCACAGGGTGGTTTATGTCCGCCCGCATTATAAACGTCGGTAATAAATACAAAGGCTCCGAAAATCGGGGCCTTTTTTGTTTATCTTCGATTTGATGATTGATATAGTAACAGCCCGCCAAATTGCCCTGGCCCTGCCCGGTACTACCGAGCATCCTCATTTTGACAAACAGGCCTTTAAAGCCAACAAACGCATATTTGCTACCTTGTGGGAAAAAGAGAGGCTGGTAATGGTAAAATTATCGCTCATAGATCAATCCGCATTTTCTGCATTTGACCCAACTATAATTTACCCCGTACCCAATAAATGGGGCCTGCAGGGCTGTACATTTGTTGAATTAGATAAAGTACCCCGCGAAATGTTGGAAGATGCCTTGCACACTGCCTGGCAAACTGTTATGGCAAAAAAGAAAAAGTAATTGTTTGTCCTTTAAATTTTACCCTGCAATTACCTTTCCTTTTCTAAATTGCGGGCTTTATAAGCAATACTATGCACAGAGGTGGTTTTTTTAGGGTATTTATAATTATTGCAGTAATAAGCCTGCTATTGGATTGGTACGTTTTTAAGGGTCTTAAAACGTTTACTGCCGACTGGCAATCGCAACGTGCAAGGTTGGCTGTGTTATACGGCTATCTAATTATATCTATTGGTATTACTGTTTTATTCATAGGCGGGTTTGGCAGCTTTAGCACGGCCAAGGGCATGTTGCCTTTCCATGAATGGATGCTGAGCTTGTTTTTAACCTTCTTTGTAACCAAAGTTGTTTTCGTGATGGTATTATCGCTGGGCGATTTTGGGCGGTTTGTTGTGGGGATAGCTACTAATATTGGTAAGTCGGGTGCTGAAGTTAGCCACCCTTATTTTCCAGACCGACGTAAGTTTATTAGTGAGTTGGCCATACTTATTGCCGCTTTTCCATTCTTCGGGTTTTTATATGCTATGGTACGGGGCAAGTATGATTATAAAGTACACCGCACCACTTTATATTATGATGACCTGCCCGATGCGTTTGACGGCTTTACCATAACTCAATTATCAGATATCCATTCGGGTAGTTTTGATAATGCAGATGCCATGCAGCGCGGCATTGACCTGGCACAAGCCCAAAAAAGCGACCTGTTTGTTTTTACCGGTGATGTAGTGAATAACGTGGCAGAAGAGATAGAGCAATACATTCCCAATTACAGCCAATTAAGGTCGCCCTACGGGCAGTTTTCTATATTAGGTAACCATGACTATGGCGACTATATACAATGGGACAGCAAAGAGGCTAAAGCCGCCAATCTGGAAAAACTAAAAAGCATGCACGGTAAATTGGGCTGGAGGTTATTGCTGAACGAAAATGTAGAAATTGAAAAAGATGGCCAAAAAATAGCTTTGATCGGTATAGAAAACTGGGGGCGCGGCTTTAAACAGGAGGGTGATCTAAACAAAGCCTTGCGTGGAGTTGACAGCAATGCTTTTAAAGTACTGTTATCGCACGATCCTACCCATTGGGAAGAACAGGTGCGCTATCATAAAGAAAATATACATTTAACGCTATCGGGCCATACACATGGCGCACAATTTGGTGTTGAAGTTGCCGGTGTAAGATGGAGCCCGGTACAATACCGCTATTTGGATTGGGCGGGGTTGGTGAATGAGAAAAACCGTTACCTGTATGTAAACCGTGGCTTTGGCTTCCTGGCATTCTCGGGCAGGCTGGGTATATGGCCGGAGATTACGGTTATCACCTTGAAAAAGAAAAGGTAATTACACCTTTTTAACATTCCGCGTTAAATTGTGTTAAAGTTTGGCCTTAGGTGTTAATTTGTAATACAAGTTGTAAAAAATCAATGATATTTACGGCGTTTAAAAACCCGTTTATCGCATACAATGGAGTACAAAAAAATTAACAACCTGCTGGGCTGGCTTTGCTTTGTAATAGCCGCTATCACCTATATTTTAACTTTAGAGCCTACTGTAAGTTTTTGGGATTGCGGCGAGTTTATATCCTGCGCCTATCGTTTACAGGTATCGCACCAGCCGGGTTATCCATTGTTTGCTATGCTGGGTAAAGTGTTCTCGCTGCTATCATTTGGCGATAATACCAAAATACCTTATTTCACCAACATGGGTTCGGCCATAGCAAGCGCGGCGGCCATTATGTTTTTATTTTGGACCATTACCGCCTTTGCCAAAAAACTATTACGTGACCGTAATGATCTTCCCGAAAATATACGCACCACTTTAATAATGGGTGCCGGTTTAGTGGGCGCTTTGGCCTTTACCTTTTCAGATACGTTTTGGTTCTCGGCGGTGGAGACTATAGTATTCGCCCTATCTGCACTATGTACCGCCATTGTATTTTGGGCCATCTTAAAATGGGATGCGCATGCTGACGAACCGGGTGCCGATAAATGGCTGATATTTATTGCCTATATCGTAGGCTTATCAATAGGTATACACTTGCTTAACCTATTAACCATTCCTGCTATTACTTTAGTATATTACTTTAGGCGCAGCAACAACATTAATAAAAAAAGTGCTTTTATAGCATTTTTAATAAGCATAGCCATTTTGGGTGCTGTTCAATTTGGTATCAGGCAGTTTACTATTAAACTGGCTGCTTATTTCGACCTGTTTTTTGTTAATACCTTGGGCTTTGGTTTTAATACAGGCGCCATAGTATTTTTTGTACTGCTGGTTGCGGTATTGGTTGCGGGTATCATATTTAGCATACGTAAAAATAAACCTGTACTTAACCTGGCTTTTTTATGTGTGGCCTTTATTTATTTTGGCTATAGCTCGTTTGTGTATATCCCTATCCGCGCTACGGCAAATACCAATTTAAATAACACCCATGTGGATAACGCTTTTACACTTAATAGCTACTTAAACCGCGATCAATACGGCTCAACCCCGTTATTTACCGGCCCGTACTTTGACTCGGAAGTTACCGGCCAGGAAGAGGGTGCCAATATATACCGCAAAGGCGAAACCAAATATGAATTAGCCGGTAAACAGCAAAAATTACAATACGACAGGACTACGATTTTTCCGCGTATGTATAGCGATGATGGACAGGACCCGATGTTTTACCGCCAATGGATGCAAATTGGTGAAGGCGAGAGCCCAACCTTTGCTACTAACCTGGGTTTCTTTTTTAGCTGGCAGACCTACCAAATGTATTTCAGGTACTTCTTTTGGAACTTTGCCGGCCGCATCAATGAAATGAAGGGACAGGAAGTATTTAGCTCGTTTTTATATGGTTATGTAGATGGCGACTGGACCACGGGCTTTTTTGACAAGGCCCGCCAGGTACCAAAATATATTTTAAACGGCACCAATTATATGCCGCTATATGGCTTGCCATTGGTTATTGGTTTGATAGGAATGATCTATCATTTTAAACGTAAAAAACGTGATGCCTTAATTATAGCCCTGCTTTGGTTTTTTACCGGGATAGCTATTGTTATATATGTAAACCAGCCATCGGTACAGCCACGTGAGCGTGATTACTCGTACGTATGCTCATTTTATGCTTTTGCTATATGGATAGGCCTGGGCGTTATTGCCATAGCCGATTTCCTGATGAAAAGATTATCCGCTAAAAACGCTGCTATTGCGGCAACGGTTGTTTGCTTATTAACAGCACCTGTTGTAATGGCTAAACAAGAATGGCGGGGTCACGACCGCTCAACCAAATGGACCGCACATGATATGGCCTATAATTACTTAATATCGTGCCCGCCAAACGCTATTTTGTTTACCTATGGCGATAATGATACCTACTCATTATGGTATGTTCAGGAGGTAGAAAACATACGTCCTGATGTACGCATTGTGAACCTGAGCTTGTTTACCGGCGATTGGTACATACACCAGATGCAGTATAAAATGAACCAATCTGAACCGCTGCCTATTACCATGCCTTTTAAAAAATATAAGGATGGCACACGCGACTTTTTAGCTTTTAATGACTCCAACCTACCCGGATATACAGAACTTAAAGAGGTATTTGACTTTATAACATCTGATGATGAACGCGCCATGGTGCAATACCAAAGCGGTAATTACGCCAACTTTTTACCTACCAAAAAATTTAAGATAACGGTAAATAAAGACGATGTGCTTAAAAACAACGTAGTAACGTCTGATCAAAAAGACAGAATAACTGACACTGTTAACTGGACTTTTACAGGTAATTTTTTAATGAAAGACGACCTGGCTACTTTGGATATATTGGCACATAACAACTGGAAACGCCCCATTTGCTTTACAACTACCTTGGGTCTCAGCAATTTAAAAGGGTTACAGCCCTACTTATATAAAGAAGGGTTTACCTATCGCTTATTACCGTTAAGGCCCGATACAGCATTGACGGACCAGTTAGAAAAAACCAATACTGCTGTAATGTATAACAATGTGATGAACAAGTTTAAGTTTGGCAACTATAAAAATGCGCGGTATTTGGACCATGAATCAAGAACCATGTTTTACCCGGTTTTAATGTCGACTTTTTATAGTTTATCTAAAAGCCTTATTAAAGAAGGTAAAAATGATATGGCCCTTAAAGTACTGCATAAATATGATGAAGTAATGCCCGACCTTGACATTGATTTTCATGTTACCGCTAACAAATATTTTATTGCCCGAACCGCTTTGCAACTACATGATCATGTGATGGCAACAAAAATGATGAACAGTATTGATAATTTTATTGTTGAGCAGTTAGATTACAACTACTACCTGCTTCAAAAAAACAGCAGGTTACTAAATACAGGCGAGATACAGTATGGAATGCAACTGCTTACCTGGATGATAGATTCAACAAAACAATATGGACAATCAGCCTTATTCAATAAGCTGCAGGCACAACACAAAGATTACGAGGCGAAATTTGGCGCTATTATACCACAAACGATAGAGTAATTATTTGATTAAGGGCAAGTCAAAATAAAAAGTTGAGCCCTGGCCCAATTCGCTTTGTACGCCTATTTTACCATTGTGGTGCTTGATGATCTCCTGCGATATATACAGGCCCATGCCCAACCCGCTTGACATGTATTTTTTATCTTCCACACGGTAAAAACGCTCAAAAATACGTTGCTGTTGTTTGTCAGATAAACCAATACCAAAGTCGGTTACATAAACACGTACATTGTTATCATTTTGGCTGGCTTTAACTATAACCGTGCGGCTGGTGGGCGAATATTTAACCGCGTTGTTTATTAAATTCATCACAACTTGTTCTAAACGCTCGGCATTTCCATTTACCATAAATTCACCTTCAACATTATTTATAAATTCAAAAGATGGAAAAACATGTTTAGCATTTTCAATACAAGCCTTAAGCAACTCCGTCAAATTAACCGGCTCCATATTGTATTCTAACCTACCGGCGTTTATTTTACTTACGTCCAACAGGTCATTCACCAGGTTTTGCAATTTGTTTAAAGCTACTATGGCTTTATCTATATATTGTTTAACAGCAGGCGACAACTCGCCTTTTTTATAACTTATTAATTGCAGGTACCCTTTTAAACTGGTTAACGGCGTTTTTAACTCATGGCTGGCAACACCTATAAATTCATCTTTACGCTCCATTTCCTGCTTTTGGTCTTCAATATCAGTTGCCGTACCTACCCAAAAAACTATCTCGCCTTTCTCGTCACGCAAGGGCACTGCCCTGTTTAAATGCCAGCGATAGGTGCCATCATATCTTCTGTAACGGTTTTCCATCTCGAAAACAGTTCCTGCCTTTATTGCGGCATTGTATCTTTGTATAGTGAGTTCGTAATCATCCGGATGATTAACAACCTTTCTCCAATCTTTTTTTTGTGTATCTTCATAACTAAGGCCCGTATAATTAAACCACTGCTGATTATAAAAATTCACCTTGCCATCGGGCAGGTTTGTCCAGGTCATTTGCGGAATGTTATTGGCCAATAGCTTAAAGTGTTCCCGGCTTAATAACAGGTCAGCCGTACGGCTTTTAACAGTATCTTCTAATTCATCATTCAGCTTTTCGGTAGCATTTTGAGCTATAATTAGCTGTTCATTATTAATTTTTAGTTGACGCTCTGCCTCTTTTTGAACACTCAGATCGGTCAAGATCAAACTTAGCGCTGTGCCCTCATCCAACTCCAAAGTGTTGCATGATAACAAACATGGTGTATAGCGTTTATTGTGAACTAATAATATCTCTTCCTTACATTCCTTCTCCCAACCAGTTTCAATCAATTTATAAAACTCTTCACGTGCTTCTTTCAGAATAAATGTATCAAACCTTAGGCCTATTACTTTCTCTAATGGCATATTTACCATTTCGGCAAAACGGAAATTACTGTAAAGTATAATTCCTTCGCGGTTAAGTGTAACCGCGCCTTCGTTCATTTTTTCAATGAACATGCGGTAAGTTTGGTCGGCGGTTTTTAGCGTATATAATTGATGGCCGTTATCGCCCTGTACTATAAGCGCGTCAACCTGCCCGGTGCGGATGGCTTCAATAGTATCATTAGCCTCCTCTAATTGAAAGCGCAACTCTGTGTTTTCGCTTACCAATTCATCATATGTTGGTTTAGCCTTTTCCATTAATTATCTGTTGCTATTCCTAAGCCCCGCAATACCTTCGCGGTATTTGACATATCACCTATTAATCTTCTTTCGGGTCCGGGCGATTTTTTAATCAACAAAGGAAGGGCCACTATTTCTTCACTTTGAGCAAGCAGCGGTTGCTGGTGCACATCAACAATTTCTAATTCATAATTCTGTTTTAAATACGTTTCGCATATCTCCCGCAGGTTTATTACGGCACGTGTTGAATTGGTAGACGCGCCTGTAATAAACAAACGAAGTTTATAGGTATCTGCATCAAAGCTTTCGCTACTTTCGGGCACTGGTTCTTGCTCGCTCATTTATATGTTTTTTGTAGGTATTATGTTTAATCCCACTAATACTTTTTCTTCGTTTGATAGGTCGCCAATAATTTTGCGTATAGGCTCCGGCACTTTGCGTACTAATGTTGGTATAGCAAAAATCTGGTCGCCTTCGGCCAACTGGGGTTGCTCTAAAAGGTCTATTACCTCAATTTTATACCGTCCTTTTAAATGCTCTTCGCAATACTTTTTTAAGTTATTTAACGCGGTTACTGATTTTGCCGTTTTACCTGCTACGTATAACCTTAACTCGTATGCTTTTGCTTCTGCTTTCATAGTTATCAGGATTTATTTACGCCTTTGGGTTATTTCATCGCGGGTCTTATCCGCTATTTGTTTGATCAGCTCATCTTCCTGGTATACTCTGTTTAATTCTTCTTCAACAGATTCAAACTCGGTTCGCAAACTGGCTATTTTGGCTTCCAGTACTGATCGTTTACGCGATATTTCACGGTCTTTTCGGCTCATGGCATTATCACGTAATGCGGCACCTGTTTGTTCATGCAGTTGCTGTGCTTCCCTTGCCGAGCCGGTTAATACCCCCTGAGGGCCTAAATAAACATCTACCAAATCAAGCCCTTTATCCGTAATAACAAACTCCCTTACCTGGTTGGAGTGTTTCATACCGCGCGATTTCATGATATACATGCCGCGGTTACGTTCGCCATTAAACTCAATATCTCTTACCAGTACCCAGGCATCAACCAATGATGATACACCCTCGTCGGTTTGTTCATTTACAATATTGTTTAAACTTAAAGCGGTAAACATTACGGTAATTTGCTCTTCCTGCAAAAAGTCTATCAAACGTACCAGCATTGATTTTACCTCACTTACTGATCCTACAGTGACTAAATTGGTTATAGGGTCAAGCACCACTGCCGATGGTTTAAACTTTTTGATCAGTTTATACATAGACACCAGGTGCATTTCCAGGCCATATAAGGTTGGCCGCGAAGCATGAAACTCCAATAAACCTTTATCAACATGCCTTTGCAGGTCAACGCTGATAGATTTCATATTACGGATGATCTGTTGTGGCGATTCTTCAAAAGCAAAATACAGGCATCTTTCTTTACGCTCACAAACATCATTGGCAAAATATGCAGCTATACTGGTTTTACCTGTACCGGCTGTGCCCGAAACTAAAATACTGCTCCCTCTAAAAAAGCCTTTACCATCCAGCATACTATCTAAAGCCGAAATACCGGTACTTACTCTTTCAGATGATACCTCTTTGGCAAGTTTTAATGAAGTTACCGGCAATACCGATATTCCTTCCTCATCAATTAAAAAAGGATACTCGTTGGTGCCATGTATAGATCCGCGGTATTTTACAATACGTAGCCTGCGGGTTGATATCTGGTTGGTTACTCTATGATCCAACAGTATCACACAATCAGATACATATTCTTCCAATCCCTGGCGGGTTAAAGCTGTGCCATCACCGCGTTCGCCGGTTATAATGGCTGTAACACCTTTATCTTTTAACCAGCCAAAAAGCCTGCGTAACTCTGCACGTAATATGGTTTGATTTTTTAAACCCGAAAATAAATTCTCCAGCGTATCCAGTACTACTCTTTTAGCGCCTATACTATCAATAGCGTGGCCCAGGCGAATAAATAAGCCTTCCAGATCATACTCGCCGGTTTCTTCAATTTCAGTACGATCAATATGTACATGGTCTATACGTACCTTCTTTTGGTCTTGTAATTTTTTCAGGTCAAATCCAAGCGAAGCCACGTTCATAGCCAATTCATCGCTTTTTTCTTCAAAAGCCATAAATACACCGGGCTCATTAAACTCAATTGCACCACGTATAATAAACTCCAGCGACATTAACGTTTTACCGCACCCGGCTTCTCCGCAAATTAATGTAGGCCTGCCCTTAGGTAAACCGCCAGAGGTGATCTCATCCAACCCGGTTATCCCGGTAAGTGTTTTTGGCAATAACGATAAGGGGTGTGTTACAACCTTTTTTGTTGATTTCGTCATTCAATAAATTAGTTTAGTATCGTCTAATAAAGGCTATCCGCCTTAATACAGACTATAAATATTTAAAAAAATAAAATTGTTTTAAATGTGTGCTATTTTTAGTTATTAACACTTTGAAACGCGTACTAAAATAATTAAACTTATCCTATAAATTTATATTTTATCCTAAAACTATAAATTTTAAAATTGCGTAAGTACATCATAGTTAGATTACTAAATTTGCTTTTTTTCAGAAAACCAATTGCAACACCTGGTGTTTAAACAACATTATTTAAGCCAGACCATTTTAACAAGATACTATCTGATAACATGAGCCACACATCTAAAAAAATAATGATAGCAGATGATGACCCGGGTATTGTAGACGCGATTGAATTACTATTAGAATTTGAAGGGTACCAGGTATCCTCAACCATTGATGGATCAACAGTTTTAGATATGAAAATGGAACTGCCTGATCTGTTATTGTTAGATATATGGATGTCGGGAGAAGATGGCAGAAATATTTGCAAAAAATTAAAGCAATCAGAACTAACTAAAAACATACCGGTTATAATGGTATCGGCCAGCAAGGATGTTAAAGAATCGGCCCTGGCGGCCGGTGCCGATGATTTTTTGGCCAAACCGTTTGAAATGAATGACTTGTTGACCAAGATCAAAAAGTTTACTTCATAACAATAAATTATTAACACTTTTGTTATTCCTGATTGTAGTTATACAATAAACATATTATTATGGCAAACTTCCAGGAAATCATAGCATCAGAAAAACCGGTACTGGTTGATTTTTCGGCCGAGTGGTGCGGGCCGTGCAAAATGATGCCGCCTATACTGCAACAAGTAAAAAGTAATTTAGGCGATAAGGTTACTATTATTAAAATTGATATTGATAAAAACCCTGCTGCGGCCCGTGCCTACAATGTACAAAGTGTACCTACACTGATGATATTTCAAAAAGGCGAAACCAAGTGGCGCCAAAGCGGCGTGGTACAAGCCGCGCCATTGCAGCAAATTATATCGCAGTACCTGTAGTTATTCCTTGTACCAGTTCATTAATAACAACACCATTTGGTTATAGGTGCGTAAACCCTGCGGCTGGTTATTGGCTTTTAAAAAATCGTCATACAAATAACCGCTTAATAGTGTTGCGTTGCCGTGAAAGGATAACCAGTAAAAACGCTCCCGGTAAAAATCATGACGAACGGGGGCAGATATGTGGGTGCGTAATTCTTTAAAAGCCAAAGTATCTCTACCACGCAGGGCATGCATACATTCATTAACCGCATTGTTAAATGCCGAATAGCGCAGCAACCTATCCTTTGACCCTAATGCCACTATATAGCCCGCAAAGCTGGCCTCATCTTCGGGCCCATAACCCATTTGGTGCGACATTTCATGACAGGCTACCATGGGCCGTGCAAAATAGGGCATCTGGTAGTTTAACTGCGCCTCGCCGGTAAAGGGATTAAAATAGCCCGATGTCCCTATATAATTGAGCAACGGCGTGAGCAATGATGATTTTATGCGGGGGCTATAAGCACGAAAATTTATTGAGTCATCAGATATATTTTTCACCGCGCTTATTGCTGTTTTATAAATCGCCTTATTATTCTGGGTGCTATCCGCAGTAGTTAAACGGGCACGCGTTGCATTGGCACTATCAATAAGCATACAGGTAACATTAATTAGATGCGCGGTAGTATAGCTGGTATCGCGCAGGTTTAGCCGTTCAGCCGCTGATGGGCGAAAATAATTCATCCCCCAAAAAAGATAAAAAGCCAGAATACCTAATTGTATTCCTATTACTAAAGTTGTTAAGGATAAAGCTATCAGCTTAAACCTTCCTTTAAAAATCCTGTAAGCAAAGCGTATAAAACTGTACAGCAGGTAGCCAATAACCAGTAGGTATATAATATCGCCAATACTAAAGGGAAACAAATTTAAAACCGGATGCATTACCCAACTTATAGCGGGATATAGGCCTGTTGAATAATACCGTTCAACGGCTTGCGGATAGTTGGCAAACAGCATCAATAAATAAATAGCAAATGTCAAAAGCAGAATAATAAATATCCTACCCTGCAAAGTATTTTTATTAAAGCGATAGCGCATGGTTTACAAATATATAGCCTTACCCCATAAAAAAAGCCCCCCAGGTTGGGAGGCTTCTTCATATAATTTTTTACTTACTTAACAGGTACAAAAACCTCTACGTCTTCCCAAACTAAGGCAATACCGTTTGGCCTAACTTCATATCTTAATTTTTCAGTTGGGCCCGCTTTTTTTGCTTTAACGTTTACAGCAAAAAGATCTTTAGTTGGGTCATTAGCAACACCACCGGCATTAATACCCCACGAAGGGATTGCAGAGTTAAAGATAACTTTCCAATCTGTTTCTCCCGGAACCATATATACACTATACACGCCTGCAGGTAATTTATGTCCGCCAACGTTCAACTCAGCTGTGGTAGTAATTTTAGTGGCTTGGTTTGCACCAGCACGCCATGCCTTGCCATAAGGCTCTTTAACGCCTAATATTTTACGCCCTTGTAACGATGGAGAGCCGTAGTTTATAGTAACATCTGCGTTGCCTATTTTGCCTGTAGCAACTTCATTTACGGCACCTTTTATTTTAACTGGTTCTTGAGCAAAGGCTACTGTTACTGCAAAAAAGGCCACTAAAAAGCCCACTAATGCTTTAATTTGAAATGATTTTTTCATGATCGATTAAATATTTTTATTGATTGGTTTTAAACAAATATAACGTGAAAATTCACACTACCATATATTTACACAATAATATTACCTAACACTAAATTTTTAATTATATAAAACCAATTGGTTAGTTACCATGTTATATACCTGAATTCACATTGCAATTAGGAATAGCCGAAAGGTTAAACAATTGTTGTGAGTTTTTGGCCCTTGTCGAGAGACAGGGGCTTTTTTTGTTTATACCCTCATGCAAAACACTTATTATTACACTTTATTTTAATTGATGAAGGATAACACTAAGCTGGTTTATATCGTATTGTTTGCCACGGCAATAATGGTAAACCTAATCGGTATTAACGTTGATTTTTTTACCGACGACCCCGGACTTTATGCATCAATAGCTAAAAATATGCTGTATAAAAATGATTTTTTGCAGCTATTTACCTATGGGCAGGATTGGCTGGACAAACCCCACTTCCCTTTTTGGATGGCGTACATTGGCTTTAAGGTATTTGGCGTTAGCGTATGGGCCTACCGCCTGCCGGCTTTATTATTTTTTGCGTTAGGCTTATTATATACCTTTTTGTTTGCCCGTAAATATTATACAGTTAATACTGCAGCTACGGCGGTACTCATACTAATAACCGCACAATATGCCTTTATGGGTAATGTGGATGTACGTGCCGAGCCTTACTTGCTGGCTTTAATAATTGGCAGCATTTACCATATAGCTAACCTGCACGACCGATTTAAATTAACCGACTTACTGTTGGCCGCCCTACTCACTGCCTGCGCAATCATGACCAAGGGTATATTTGTAATTGTGGCTATTTACGGCGCTTTGTTAGGTCAGCTAATATTTCAAAAAAGGCTGAAGCAGTTGTTTAGTTTAAAGTTTATTGGCTTATACCTGCTCACCTTAATTTTTGTATTACCCGAATTATATACGCTTTACATCCAGTTTGACCTGCATCCCGAAAAATTGGTATTTGAACGCAACGGTGTATCAGGCATTAAATGGTTTTTGTGGGATAGCCAGTTTGGGCGTTTTGTTAATAATGGGCCCATCATCCATAAATCAGGTGGCGATGTATTTTTTTATGTCCATACCCTATTATGGGCTTTTGCGCCATGGTGCCTGCTGTTTTATTTCGCGCTTTATAAGCGGATAAAAAACATCATTAAAAAAGAAACATTAGCCGAATATTATACCCTGAGCGGCGGGTTGTTACTACTTATCCTTTTTTCGCTATCGCGGTTTCAACTGCCTTTTTATACTAATGCTGTTTTCCCCCTGTTTGCTATTATTTTGGCACCCTATTGTGCTATGCCACTGGAAGGTATAGAATCAAAATTAAGATTGATAAGCCAATGGTTATATATTGCCCTGCTTCCTATAGCCATATTGGTTATCAACTATTTTTCAAAGCCTGATAGCAGCCTGCTATTTAATATAGATTGTGTATTACTTTTTGGGTTGATATTATTAATAATTACCCAAATCAAATTCATCCCACAAAAAGTATTTATGTTAACCTGTACGGTAACAATATTTGCTAATTTTTATTTGAATACGGTGTTGTATAAAGAGGTTTCGGCTTACAACGGACAAATAAAGGCAGCTAAATTCATCAACAAAAAACTTCCATCAGCCATCCCGGTTTATTCTGTTAAAATGCAAAATAACGTTTTCCAGTTTTACTGTAATAAACCTGTTGGTTATATGCCATTAGAAAAATTTGGCGATTTAAATTCATCCGATGCCCTGTTTTATGTTAACCAGGCATCGTTGGATTATTTAAACCAAAATCATGTAGATTTTAAAATTGTAAAGGATTTTATTAACTATCCGCAGGAGCAGATTTTGCCTGATTTTATAAATTATGCCAATCGCAATAAAGTGTTGGATAAGGTTTACCTCATAAAAAAATAAAGACGCAATACTTTGCTTCTTTTATGATATTTATAAAATGAGACACAAAGTATTATATCTCTACTTTCCACCGCCGTTTATCATATCTGATACAATGCCTTTGCTATCCTTTCGTTCGGCTAAAAATACGCCTATTAAGTGCACGGCAATAAATGCTAATACCAGATACATGCAAAACCCGTGAAACTCTTTTATTGAGTGCCTGTACGCTTTATAAGGCTCAAAAAAGTCTTCAAAGGCCAAAAACAAACCGGTTACTGATAAAAGAATAAGTACTATGTAGAATAAAGCATAAATAGTTTTCACTACAAGATCATGCCGGGCCAATTCTCTTTGCTTTTTGGTTTTTATATAATGTTGATAAGTACTTTTAAAAACCCGGATAAACTTTTGGTCGGCCAGTTGAAAAAACTCTAAAATAATGCGGAATAATAATAGCGAGGTTAAAGCATAACCAAAATAAATATGTATACCCCATACACTGTCACTAAGTGCATGTGCAACACTATTGGTTTGTTTGTCAGTTAGGTTAGCCCCTGCTTTTAAAAAGCTTTCCTTCATAAACCCGGCAGTGTTATGATCATCTAAAACAGTTGAATTTAACAACACTGTTAACAACGACCCGCTAATTATTAAAGCATTTGCCCAATGCCAAAAACGCAACGAACTTGAATATTTTTTTGTTTTTACAGGATGCAAAATATCCTGTTTAACCGGTTCAATAAGTGCCATAGTAGTTTATTTGGTTGGAAGGTATAGATCAAAGTTATGCTTTTAATACAAAAAAATAAGCATATTACTTAGTATCGGGTTTTATTTCTTCCCAATAAATGGTGCCGCCAAAAATAGAGTTTTCAGTAGCTACGCGGTTTTTTACTTTTTCTAATTCAACCTTTAATTCTTCAGCCGTTAACGTAATGCTTAACGAGTGGTAATAGATCACGTTGCCCGTTTTACTATTTATAAATTTATAGTGTTTAACTGCACCGGTCCCCATAACAAAAATGATTATGATCAGTTAACGGATTTATACTTAAAATGTTTGGATTTTTGAGTTTTAATCTTTAATGGTTCTTACTAAAACAACAACTAATGCACCCAGCAAAGCTATTATACCAAATGACCACCTTAAACTGGCTGCCTGGGCCACAAAACCAACTAACGGCGGTACCAGTAAAAAACCTAAATATCCGATGGTTGACATAGAGGCCAATGCCGTACCACTACTCATTTTTGTTGACCGCCCCGCTATTTGAAATACCGTAGGCACAATGCATGATACACCTAAACCAACTAAAATAAAACCTAACCCGGCGGCTATAGTATAAGGCAAAATAACCGATATCATCAATCCGCTAAAAATAAAAATGCCGCTATAGTTTAATACTGATTTAACTCCGTATTTATTTACCGCGGTATCGCCTAAAAAACGGCCGGTGGTCATAGCTATCATGTACGCCACAAAGCCAAACGTTGCAGTATCGTGCGGTACGTTTACCGCTTTTTCAAAATAAATAGCGCTCCAATCATACATCGTATTTTCGCAGGCCATACAGGCAAAACATATAAAAGCCAGCTTCAACAATGGCCCTTCGGGTAATGATATCAGTTTTTTATTAGTTTGAGGTATTGGCTCCTGGTACATGGTGCCTGAAAAAAACCAGGCAGAAAATATCACCATTAAAATACTTACCATCAATAAATGATAGGCGGCGGCTATATTATAATATACCATTATTGAACCAACCGCCCCGCCCGCAAAACCGGCCAGGCTCCAAACCCCATGAAAGGTGGCCATAATAGATTTAGGATATAAGGTTTGCACAGCTACACCCTGCGCATTGGTTGAAATATTTAAGAGGTTACGTGCCGAACCCAAACAAAAAAGCATTATACCCAGTTGCCACATGGTATTGCTAAAACCAATTAAACTTAATACTATGCTAAAAAACAAAGCGCCAAAAAGCATTACTGCCCGGCTGCTATAAGTGCTCAAAATGCGCCCGGTTATAGGCAGCGTAAACATTAAACCTATGGGCATAGCAAATAACAGCGCGCCTAACTCCGCCTCGTTTAATTTAAGTTCTCGTTGTATGCTGGGTATACGCGATGCCCAGGTAGCATAACCAAAACCGGATATAAAATAAAATACGGTATTTGCCAACCGTATTTTTTTAGCATTTAATTGGGCGTTGGAGATTTTAGTCACAAATGCAAAAATAACACTATAACTATTTAGCTTGTTGCTGGTTTTTTAAATAAAAATAACCCAATATATATAGGCCTAAAATACCCAATAAGAAGCCACCGAGCACATCAGTAAACCAATGCGCCCCTAAATATATACGCGATACAGGAATGCTAAATATCAATGCCATGCATAAACCACCTGCTGCTATTCGCCATGTTCTGTTTATGGTTTTAATCCAATACATCAGCAATGTCATAAACCCAAAAAATATCACGTAAAACATTACATGCCCGCTGGGAAAACTTTGCTGATGAGTTTGCAAGGCTATCTTCACCAAATCTGCGGCAGGACGAGGGCGGTCTACCAGGTATTTAACTATGGTGCTTACTAAACCAGATAGCATGGTGAGCAATAAAATTACCGCCTCCCTTTTAAATTTCTTCATATAAAAACCACCCGCTGTTGTTACAACCATAATGGGTGCATAGGGCATATAGCCCGGATAGCTTACCAATTTCATTATCCGGTCAAAAAAAGGATACTGAAACTCCTGTACCTCTTCAGAAAATTCGCGGTCAATGTATGATGCCGGAAAAAAAGATACAAATATGGTAAGTAAAAAAAAGCCTGTTATGATTAACGCTAAAATATAGGTCAGTACTTTTTTGCGGCGCGGGGTTAGATTCATCAAATAGCTTTTTTATTAAAAGATTAAAACCAATGTCCCGCAAATAATTAATATAGCAGCAATACTATTTTTCAAGGTAAGTGTTTCGCCTAAAAAAATGGCCGCCAATATAATGGCCAGGGCAACACTTAATTTATCAACCGGTGCAACCTGGGATACTTTACCTATTTGTAAAGCTTTAAAATAAAATATCCATGATAAACCTGTTGCAAAACCTGATAGGATAATAAATGTCCAGTTAGTTTTGGTTAATGTACCTAAAGTTTGATTGCTGCCTTTTATAAATACTAATGCCCATGCCAGTAATAAAATTACTACCGTCCTGATAGCAGTTGCCAGGTCGGTGTCAACTCCTTTAATGCCAATTTTTGCAAAAATGGCTGTTAGCGCTGCAAAAAACGCTGATAGTAATGCATATATCCACCACATGTAATTATTGATTAATAATAATATTGTAAACAACTTGTTGTAAACTACAGCAAGTTAAAAAGAATTATTAGGAGTAATATCACAGTCTTATAGCCGTTATAAATAAGCTTACATAACAGATTGGTATTTAGACTATAACAAATAATATCATCATATTTAAAAATTTATATTTATTATTGAAAATTAAGTTATTTAATTTTATAGCAATACCATATAACCATTCCTATATTTTAACTTAAATTATTGAAACTGGACTAAAAATTTTTATGGCAAAAAGAACTGATTTTGTTTATTCACAAATATCTGAACCGCATCGTTTACGCACCAAGGAAATATTAAAAGAACATCCTAACCTGCGTAACCTTATTGGTAAAAATCCAAATACTATCTTCGCCATAATTGGCCTGGTTGCATTTCAATTGGTTTTGGCATGGTTGCTTCGCGATCAGTCATGGTGGTTAATATTTGGAGCAGCTTACTTATTAGGCGCCTTTGCAGACCATGCGCTGTTTGTAATGATACATGAGTGTGCCCATCAGCTTTTGTTTAAAAACAGATCGGCTAACCGTTGGGCAGGTATTTTTGCCAATATGCCGCAAATTTTTCCAAGTTCCATATCATTTGAACGTTATCATATTAAGCACCACTCTTTTCAGGGTGTACATGAGTTAGATGCCGATTTACCTAATAAATGGGAAGCTAAACTTATTAATAATTCATTTTTGGGTAAAGCTTTGTGGTTGTTGTTTTATCCGTTATTCCAGGTATTCCGCCTTTCAAGGTTACGCGAGATACAAACGTTCGATATATGGATAGTAACCAATATATTGGCATGTGCAGCCTTTACCGCTGCCATTTATTATTTTATGGGATGGCCGGCTTTAGCTTATTTATTGTTAAGCTTCTCCTTCTCGGTAGGCTTGCACCCACTTGGCGCACGCTGGGTACAAGAGCACTATTTAACCCATAGTGTTGAACAGGAAACTTACAGCTATTATGGCGGATTAAATGCAGTAGCTTTTAATGTGGGTTTCCATAATGAGCATCATGACTTCCCTTCTATCCCATGGAACAAGTTGCCCGAGATCAAAAAAACAGCTCCACAATATTATGAAACGCTTTTCTATCATAAGTCATGGACCAAATTATTCTTCCGCTTTTTGTTTGATAAAGAGATATCATTATTTAACCGCATACTAAGAAAAGAACGCGGCAAGGTTGCCCTTACCGATGTTTCAAAACCTGATGCGGAAATGACCGTATAGTATTAAGGCTCCATTAAGGGGCCTTTTTTTATAGTTATACATATGATATGGCTAAATTTGCTGTTACAATATGATGCAATTACCTAAAAGCCGTATCCGTAAACGAAACATATTACTTATTGTGGTATTGGTATTGTTTGTCGGATCATACGTCAGGCATAAATACCTTGTGAGACAGATTACAATATCCGGCCGCTTATCAGACCGGGCATTGAGCGAAACATCCGGTATAGCCGCATCGGCCCAATTTAAAGATATGTTTTATGTACATAATGATAGTGGCGACGAAAGCCGCTTTTTCATGATATCGCCCGATGGAAAATTACACCATGTACTTAAATATGATGGTAATAATAGCCATGATGATTGCGAAGACATAGCTGTAGGGCCGGGCCCGATTAAAGGAAAAAGCTATGTGTATGTTGGCGATATTGGCGATAATGGAACTAATAGAGACGCAATATCCATTTACCGGTTTGAAGAAAAGAAATCCTGGTTGAAGGATAGCATAGTAAATCTAACCGCGCAAAAACTCTATTTGCAATATCCCGACGGGCCAAAAGATGCTGAAACTTTAATGATTGACCCCGTAGATAAGTTATTTTACATAGTTACCAAAAGAGGAGACACGGTAAACGTGTATACATCGCCCATTATGCATAAGCCTAATGATACATTAACCTTAACCTATAGGGGTAAACTATTTTTTGAAGGCACCAAACCCTTTAAATGGATAACCGCGGGCGATATATCAAAAGATGGTGACAGAGTTTTGATAAAAAGTTATGACAAGGTTTATTACTGGAAACGTAAGGGTAAGGAACACCTTTGGCAAACCCTGCAAAAAAAACCTGAGACATTAACCTATCAAGCTGAAAAAATGGGCGAAGCCATAGGATTTACGGCTAATGGTAGAAATTATTATACCGTAAGCGAAGGGGTATATGCGCCTATTTATTACTACACAACACCATAGAATTTTGGCTAACTACACTTTCGTAATTTAAATACTTAAAGCAGTAACAAACCGTTCTGTTGAATATCTAACAGTGAATATAAACTTAATTGAATAATTATTTATTTTTGAAACACAAACAATCAAAATTATTATGAAAAGATTTTTTACAACCACCACTTTAGTTTTATGTGGTGCAATTATTTGTTTAGCTGCAATTGCTGCTGATTTAACCGGCAAATGGGTAGGTAGTGTTAAAGGGCCGGATGGCGATACCGAATTTCCATTGACCTATGTGTTTAAAGCCGAAGGCGACAAGTTAACAGGTACATTAACTTCACCACAAGGTGACACCCCTATTACCGAAGGTAAAATTGACGGAACTAACTTCTCGTTCAAAATTGCATTTGGTGATATGTCAATTGCCAATAAAGGTAAATTTTATGGCGATTCAATTGGTATAGATTCTGACTTTGGCGGCCAAAATATGCACATAACGCTTAAACGCGGTAAATAATTAAACTACTTTAATTTGAAAGCCTTACCATTCGGTAGGGCTTTTTTGCGTTTATAATTTTACCTGACATTACTTTGTATTTGTTTATACAGTACCTACATTTGCCGCATGGTAAAACGCATTACTTCCATTGTATTATTAATTGCGCTGATAACAGCCAATTATTCGTACTTTTTTGTGTATGCGGGGTTTGAGTTGAATAAAAAATACATTGCCGCCACACTTTGCGAAAACCGTGACAAACCACAATTGCATTGTAATGGTAAATGTTATTTCATGAAAAAGATCAACCAGGCGAACGAAAAAGAAAAAAGCGCCGAACGACAGGCTCAAAAAAATCTTTTCCAGGAAGTTTTTTACGCAACCGTAACCACCAATGTATTTTACAACCAGTTTATACAGTTGGTTATCACCCCGTATCAGTATTCTGATCAGTCCGTATTTCCGGGCAGCATCTACCAGCCTCCGCGGGTAGGGTAATTTATCATAATTTCTTTTAACCACGCGTCATCGCGGGGAACGAAGCAATCTCTGCACATGCAAATCTACAACCGTGATTTCCTTGTGTAGTTATTCGCGTTCGTATGGATTTTAATTAACCTATTTCACCAAGGAGACAACTCCGCATTTAATATTATGAACCGATACTTTATTCTATGCATATATTTTCTATTTCTTTCTATAGCTGCAAAAAGCCAAACTTTAATGCATGGCACAATTACCGACGCAATTACACACGAGTCATTGCCCGGAACAATTATCACAACTAATAACAACACACATATCCCGGTTGATGCTAAAGGTAATTTTACCATACCGGTAAATGTTACCAGTTTAAAATTTGCTATGATTGGCTATAACTCACATACGGTTGATATGACCTTAATAAAATTCAGCCGGTTAAATATTGCGCTTACCCCCTCATCGGTTGATTTGCAGCCCGTAATTGTATCTGCCAGCCGCGAGGGACAAGCCAGGCAAGATGCGCCAATGGCAATCAGCAAGATCAACTCGGTACAGATACAGGATACCAAAGCCACTGCCCTATACCAGTTATTAAACAAAGTACCGGGCGTGTACATGGTTAATTTAGGTAACGAACAGCATACTATGGCTATACGTCAGCCTATAACTTATAATGCGCTTTACCTGTATATGGAAGATGGTGTACCTATACGCCCCACAGGTATTTTTAATCATAATGCTTTGTATGAGATCAATATGTCGGGCGTAAAAGATATCGAGGTTATTAAGGGGCCCGCATCTTCGCTATATGGCAGTAACTCAATAGGTGGCGCGGTTAACTTTATTACACAAGGCCCGCCATCAGGTTATGCCGGTAATTTTTCGGTGCAAAGCGATAATTACAACTATCGCCGCGTTGATGCCGACGGCGGTTTTACCAGTGGTAAATTTGGAATGTATGTTGGCGGTTATATCGCGAAGCAAAAAGATGGTTGGCAGGATTATTCTGATTTTGATAAATACTCGGCCAATTTTAAAACTACGTATGATTTTAGCAGTAAAACCAAGCTAACCACTACGGCAGCCTACAATTATCTAAACACCCAAACTCCGGGTAGTTTAGATGCAACCCGTTTTTATAGTCGTAACTATGGCAGCAATAATCGCTTTACTTACCGCAGGGTTGAAGCTTTTAGAGCAAGCGCCAACCTGCAACATACCTGGAACGATAAAAGCAGCACATTCCTTACCCTGTTCTATCGTACCAATACCACGGCACAACTGCCAAGTTATTATATAGCTGACGTAAGGGTTGCTGGTGTTTACGTTAGCTCAAACGGGCAGGTGAACGACCAGCGTTTTAACAGCTATGGTTTGCTAACTCAACACCGATTGGATTTTGATTTCCTGCATTCGCGATTGATTGTTGGGGCTTATGTGGATAATAGTCCAAGCTCGTTTTACGCGCAGTATCTTAACATCAACAAAGATGTAGCCAATAACTATTATACCGGCTTTACCAATACAGGTACATATATTGATGATTACCGTATTAAGCTATTCAACACTGCCGCTTATACGCAATACCAAGTGAACCCTGTAAAACCTTTAAGGGTTGTTTTGGGGTTACGGTATGATCGCGTGCATTATAACTTTACTAATGGTCTGCCTGCATCAAATACCAGGTACAAGCAGCAGGAAACTAACGACTTTAATATACTGGCACCTAAACTGGGCTTAACTTATGATTTAGGAAGTAATAAAGGCTTATATGCCAATTACAGTGTAGGTTTTCAACCACCGGAAACAAATGGTTTGTACGGTTCCAGACAGTTAACACCATTAAAGCAGGCCACCTTTAACAATTATGAAGTTGGCGGCTGGTTATCGGCATTAGATAAAAAGCTATTTTTTGAGTTGAGTTTATACAGCCTGGAAGGTAAAAATGAGATCATCACTCAATTATTGCCCGATAATACAACCCAAAACCAAAACGCGGGTGCAACGCGCCACAGGGGTATCGAATACTCGTTAACCTACGCCCCTGTTAACTCGTTAAGCTTCCGTTTTGGTGGTACTAACGCCAGGCATACTTACATAGATTATAGCGAGGTAGTAAGCGGTACAAACGTTAGCTACAACGGCAAAACCATGAACAATGCCCCTAACTGGATAGCCAACTCGGAGATCACTTACAAACCCAACTATTTTAAAGGTTTCAGGATAGCTGCAGAGTGGCAGCATTTGGATGGCTTTTTTACTAATCCTGCCAATACCAAAACGTATTCGGGTTATAATATTTACAATTTACGTATGGGCTATAACTTTAAAAATAAGGACATTAATGGCGCAGGTATTTGGTTTAATGCTTTAAATATTACTAACGCATTATACGCCACCAATGTAGTAAGCAACCAATATGGCGATACCTATACTGCTGCACCGCCAAGGGTATTTACTTTAGGTATCAGTTATTCATTCTCCAAATATTAACAGACAATGAACAAACGCAATTTTTATAAATGGCACCGTATATTAGGGTTAATAGCCCTGGTACCGGTCATATTTTTTACTATGAGCGGGGTGACCCATCCGTTCATGTCAAACTGGTTCAGGCCCACTATTGCTAAAGAAAGCTTTGACCTACGCACACAAAATGAAATGCAGCCTGCCCTATCTATTCAGCAGGTGATGGATCAAAACAAAATTGCTGAGGTGAGAAACTTCAACCTAATTAAGTTTGATAAGGGCACGTTTTACCAGGTTTTGGGTAAGGATAGTATATCTAATTACTATTCGGTAACGGACGGTAAACTATTACCTGATGGGGATAAATTATACGCAACTTACCTGGCACGCTATTTTACTCAGGATTCTACATCAACCATAAAAAACATCAGCCTGCAAACCGGTTTTGACGGGCAATATCAGCCTATAAATAGATTGCTCCCTGTTTGGAAGGTGTCACTTGACCGTGCCGATGGCATGGATGTGTATATAGAGACCGCCCAAAGCCGTATGGGTACGTTTAATAACCATACGCGTAAATGTTTCTTATGGATATTTGAACAATTCCACACCTGGAACTTTTTAGCGGCCATAGGCGGCGAAACGTTTAGAATCGCGGTATTACTCACACTGGTGAGTATAATGCCCTTCACCCTCATAAGTGGTCTAATTGTTTACGGCTTGTACTGGCAAAACTTTAAAGCCGTACAGCAAAAAAGGAAAGAGAACGGAGTTGATGACAAACGTTTCATCCATCGCTACCACCGCCAAATTGGGTTAATAGTTTCCTTCGTGATGTTAATGTTTGTTACCAGCGGTGCATTCCATTTATTTATTGGGCTATATAACGGTGATGCAACCAAACAACCTTACGAGCAATTAATTAAACGTGAGCAATTGGGTATATCTAATTTGCAATTACCTATCGCAGACAGTTTAATAAAAAGAGTTGCATTGGCTGATTTTAATGGAAAAACCTATTACCAGGTAACCAACGATAAAAAGCGGGTATTGTATTTTGACACAAAAACCGGACAGGAACTGCTTAATGGCGATGTGCAATATGCCGCGCTTTTAAGTAACTTTTATATCGGCACACAAACTGCCCCAGATTCAATTACCCGCATAGGACAGTTTACTAACGATTATGGTTTTATCAATAAACGCCTGCCGGTACAAAAGCTAAGCTATGCTGACCGGGATGTTTATATCGAAACTACATCAGCCAAACTGGCTGCCAAAGTGGATGGGCTTGACCGTGCCGAGGGATTATCATTTATCTTTTTACATAAATTTTTCTGGATGACCTGGGCCGGTAAGGATATAAGAGATATAGTAAGTATGTTATTCGCGGGCGGTATTTTGACAGTAGCTTTACTGGGCTTTATGGCCTTTTTAAAAAACAAATAGATGAAGTTAAAATTGACAATAGCTATGATGGCATGCGCGCTAAGTTTAGGTGCATGCCATCAGGAAGAGAAAAAGGAAACCAAACAATACAAATACTTCTGCACTATGGATAAAGATGTTGGCTCGGATAAACCGGGGGTTTGTTCCAAATGCGGAATGGAGTTAGTGGAGCGGGAGGCGGTTAAGTAAATCGGCCAAATGACTCACCCTCCCGATAAATATCGGGAGGGTTGCAATAATCAAGCGATATAACTATATCTCCGGCAAACTTTCCTCACCTCTGCTTGTTATTTACACATGCAAAGTCAACCCTTCACCATAAAAGTTAACGATGTAGATTATACCGTTAAGCTGCATTCGTCCGTACCAAAATTGTATGATGTTGCAGGTGGCAATTCTTATCACCGCATTGGCAAAACAGATGCAGGGCTATGGGTATATGTTGAGGACTCTCCGGGCAACCAGCATATGCCTTTGCAACAAATTGGAGAAGCCATTGATGATTATGTGACTTTTAATATTGACTAACCAACCATCAATTAATACTTTATAAACGTTAGGTCATTTTTAATACGAATTAATGACAATCAATTTAACAACACTTAAATAATTTTATAACTTTGCGGCTCATTACCAATCATGAGCGATCAGATTAAGCATGAATGCGGTGTGGCCTTTATCCGCTTACTAAAGCCACTTTCTTTTTATCAGCAAAAATACGGCACAGCGCTGTATGGTTTGAACAAGCTTTACCTTTTAATGGAGAAACAGCATAACCGGGGCCAGGATGGCGCGGGCGTTGCTACTATTAAACTGGATATTGAGCCGGGCAAACGATACATCAGCCGCCACCGTTCCATGGCGTCAAACGCGGTTGCTGATATATTTGAATACATCCAGAAAAAATTTGCCGACATCCAGAAGGAAACCCCCGAAAGGATGGCCGATGCCGAATGGCTGAAAGAAAATGTAAGTTTTGTTGGCGAGGTATTATTAGGGCACCTGCGCTATGGTACCCACGGCAAAAACAGCATTGAAAGCTGTCATCCGTTTTTAAGGCAAAATAACTGGATGACACGTAACCTGGTTATTGCGGGTAACTTTAACATGACCAATGTTGATGAGTTGCTGCAGCAATTATATGACCTGGGCCAACATCCAAAAGAAAAAGCCGATACCGTTACCGTATTGGAAAAAATGGGCCACTTTATTGATACCGAGGTACAAGGCTTGTTTGATCAATATAAACGCGAAGGGGTAGACGATAATGGCATGATAAGCAAGCTGATCGCCAATGATATGGATGTGGCTAAGATCCTCCAGAAATCGGCCCGTAACTGGGATGGTGGTTACACTATTGCCGGTATGCTGGGGCATGGCGACGCGTTTGTAATGCGCGACCCGGTAGGTATACGCCCTGCATTTTATTATTATAATGATGAGATAGTAGTTGCCGCTTCAGAGCGCCCTGCTATACAAACCGCCTTCAATATCCCTATTGACGATATTAAAGAAATTAAACCCGGCCACGCGCTTATTGTTAAAAAGAACGGTAAAATAACCGAAAGCATGTTTAGCGAGCCTCAGGAAAAAAAGGCATGTTCATTTGAGCGTATCTATTTTTCGCGCGGCAGCGATGCTTCTATTTACCGCGAGCGTAAACAGTTGGGCCGTTTGCTTTGCCCGCAAATATTGAATGTGGTTGAGCACGATGTTAAAAACACTGTATTCTCTTACATCCCGAATACTGCCGAAGTTGCCTTTTATGGTATGGTAGAAGGGGTGCATAAATACATCAGGCAGTTTCAACGCGAGGCGATATTAAATAAGGAAGGTAAGTACACCGAAGAGGAACTAACCCAACTATTATGGATGGCGCCGCGGGTAGAGAAAATAGCCATTAAAGATGTTAAGCTGCGCACCTTTATTACCCAGGATGCTGACCGCAGCGAAATGGTGGCGCACGTTTATGATAGTACCTACGGCTTGATTAAAAGAGACACAGATACTTTAGTTGTGTTAGATGACTCCATCGTTCGTGGTACTACATTAAAGCAAAGTATATTAAAAATTCTGGACCGTTTAGGGCCTAAAAAAATAGTGGTAGTGTCATCTGCCCCGCAAATACGTTACCCTGATTGTTATGGTATTGATATGTCGCGCATGGGCGAGTTTGTTGCCTTTGAAGCGGCGGTTAGTTTACTAAAAGAATCAGGTAAAGAGGACGTACTACACCAAGTTTATGAAAAGTGCGTGGACAGTGCCAAACTGCCTAAAGAAAAAGTAGTAAACTATGTAAAAGCTATTTATGAGCCTTTTACAGATCAGCAGATATCTGACCGTATTGCACAGATCATTACCCCAAAGGATATCAACTGTAAAATTGAAGTGTTATACCAAACATTAGATAACCTGCACAAAGCCTGCCCTGACCATACCGGCGACTGGTATTTTAGCGGCGATTACCCAACCCCGGGCGGTAACAAAGTAGTTAACCGTGCTTTTGTAAACTGGATGGAAGGTAAGAACCAGCGGGCTTATATGTAATTGTTAAAGTGTGTTAAATAGTTTTATATGGGCGCTAAATATTAGCAACTTTTGAAACTATTTAACCACCTAAACATGAAAAAAATTCTTTTATTCTCACTCGCCTTAGCAGCTTTCGGAAAAACCTACGCCCAAAGCTTACCCAAAGTACAGCAAAACAGTGTAAAATTGCCTGCCAATGTTAAAATTGACGGCAAAGCCAATGAATGGGACAATAAATTTCAGGCTTACAATCCAGCAACAGAATTATTTTACACTATAGCTAATGATGATAAACGTTTGTATTTAACTGTACAGGGAAATAGCCCTGTTATTACAGGGGTGGCAAATAGGATGATAGGCGGCGGGCTTACGTTTACCCTAATAAACAAAGACATGAAAAATAATAGCGGTGTAAGCATTACCTTCCCTGTAAAAACGGAAGGCGACGCTGAGTATTTTGACTTTTTGGATCATAAAAACACCGGTAAAAAAATTATAACTACAGATTCGGTAATAAGAGAATACAATTCAAGATTAGAAAGGAACTATAAATTTATAAAAGTTAGCGGTGTGAAAAATCTGGAAATGGTACCTGTATATAATGACCAAGGCATTGAAGCAGTGGGTAGGTTTGATATGACTAATAACTACACTGTAGAAATAAGTATTCCACTTGAATTGGTGCGCACCCAGATCAATACCTCCAACACATTGGGGTATAAAATTACAGTTAACGGAGCAAAAAGCGCGGTAAAGGCTGATACGGAAAGTGCTACAGGGGGTGATTCCAAAGCACGTGCAGAAATTATCTCTGTAATCAATAAAAACACTATGATGTTTGGTGCGTCAACTAATTTTAGTGGCGAGTATACTTTAGCTAAATAGTTGCTAAAACAAAGACCTGCAACTTATAACACGCAACTTACAACATAAACTAAGCCGCAGGCGGGCTAAAAATAATATGGGTAACCAATCTGTCCATTAAAATAACAGAAGCTATAATAAGCGCAATACCGGCTATTTGGTTTAAACGATGCACCCGCTTAACTGATATCTTATCGCGCAGTTTATTGGCATAAAAAGCTTTGGTAACATCCAACCCAAACTGCACAATTAGTATAGTTAAAAACATAATGGCAATTTTAAAAGTGCGGTTGTGCACCCCCTGGTGGTAAATGGTACTGGCGGTGCCAATTACGGTTATCCAATGAAACAACATGGTTGGGTTAAAAATGCACATCAAAAACCCCTTCAAAAAATATCCGGTGCGTTTAAGTCCGGTGGGCGCAACGTTATCATAATTGATGTTGGCTTTTTTAAACAGGTAATAAACGCCTATGGTGAACAGGATAATGCTACCCACGGTGCCTGCAATGGTTTTGGTATCTTCAGATATATCAAATAGTTGTGAGCCGAAAAGAATAGCACCTACAAATACCACATCGCTGCAAACCACCCCGAGTGCCATGTAAACGCCTGCATGAAAACCACGTTCGATACTGGTTTTTACTAATGCAAAAAAAACCGGGCCTGTTATAAAAGTAAGTATAAGCCCAATTCCAATCCCCGAAATAACCGCTTCTATCATTAAATAGCTTTATGGTTTCGACTTTGAAGTATGCGAATATGCAATTTTTATCTCTTAAACAAACAAACTTAATATTGTGTGGATATTAAATCAATATTACATAACAACTTATAATTAAAATTCATTTAAGTTAGTACCTTGAATTTATAAAATTTGGCCTATATGCAACAACAAAGCAGTTCAAAAAAGTACACGTCGGCACTGTTAACGCTGGCTACTGTTTTTTTCTTTTGGGGATTTTTAGCCGCGTCAAACGGCATATTCATTCCGTTCTGTAAATCACATTTCAGCCTTACGCAGTTCGAGTCGCAGCTGATAGACTTTACCTTTTATGGCGGTTATTTTATAGGCTCGATGATATTGTACTTTGCATCGCAAGCCAGCCGTACAGATATCCTGAATAAACTGGGTTATAAAAATGGTATAGTGGTAGGTTTGGTAATATCTGCCGCGGGCGCATTGTGTATGATACCCGCTGTAAACTCGGGCTCATTTGGGTTTATATTAGGTTCATTTTTTATTATCGCTATCGGTTTCTCCTTGCAACAAACAGCCGCCAACCCATTTGTTATTAATTTAGGTACGCCGGAAACCGGGGCCAACAGGCTAAACTTTACCGGGGGAGTTAACAATATAGGCGGTATTTTAGGGCCCATTGTAGTAAGTAAATTGTTATTCGGTACGGCATTAAGTAAAGGGACATCTACAGTAGACATTACATCTATCAATAATTTGTATTACATATTGGCAGGATTATTTTTAGTGGTTGCGTTATTCTTTTACCTGTCAAACCTGCCTAAAGTTACCAGCGACGAAAAGATAGAAATAAGCACAAAGCCGAATAGGCCCTTATTCATCATTTTTATTGCGTTTTGTTTGATTTTAGCTGCTGACCCACTAACTAACATGACAGGGTTACCAAAACCATATTTTGTATATGCTTCGTTAGCGATCATCCTGATTACGCTGATAAGTTCTCTATCAGCCGCTAAAAAAGATTCAACAGGTTGGGGTGCCATGCAATACCCGCAATTAATTTTAGGTATGATAGCCATATTTACCTATGTAGGTACCGAGGTTACCATTGCCAGTAATTTAGGCGCTTTATTAAAAACCCCGGCATTTGGCAGCTTTGCCGATTCGGCCATATCGCCTTACATATCCCTGTATTGGGGCAGTTTAATGATAGGCCGATGGGCCGGAGCAATAGGTGCCTTTAATCTGCCCAAAGCCACTAAAAATATGTTGACCATAATTGTGCCTTTTGTAGCATTTGCGGTAGTGCTTCTGGCCAACTATTCCAGCGGAGAAGATATTGGCCATTTGTTTATTTATTCCATTTCCATTGTTGTAATGATCGCCTGCTTTTTTATCGGCCAGCAAAAACCGGTGCGCACGTTGGTAGTATTTGGCTTATTGGGAGTAGCCTTTATGGTGATAGGTTTATTAACTAACGGCATGCTTGCCACGTTTGCTTTTATTAGTGGCGGTTTATGCTGCTCCATCATGTGGCCGTCTATATTTGCGTTGGCTATTGCAGGTTTAGGTAAATACGCCAGCCAGGGCTCGGCATTTTTAATTATGATGATCTTGGGCGGTGCTATCATTCCGCCGGTGCAGGGTATTTTAGCCGACACCAGTGGCATACATCTATCCTACATTGTACCTTTGCTGGGCTTTGCTTACATGGCGTTTTTTGCCTGGAAAGTAAGTAAGGAATTAAAAACACAGGGAATCGACTTAGATAATACAGAAATATCAGGAACACATTAAATAAAGGAGATAGAACTAATCACTGATCTCCAATCACTAATCACTATGTCACGACCATCCTTCGACCATATATTCATGAACCTGGCTACTGATTTGGCGCAGCGCTCGCACTGCGTTAAAGCGCATGTAGGCGCGGTTTTAGCCAAAGATACCCGTATCATATCCATAGGCTATAATGGCCCGCCAAAGGGCACGCATAACTGCGATGAGGAATGGCCAGAGGCAGGTTGCCCCCGCGACTCCAAAGGGAGCTGTTCCTTAGCCTTACACGCCGAGGAGAATGCCATATTATATGGCGTAAAAAATGGCGCTAATTTGCAGGGAGCAACTTTGTACACTACCTTATCGCCATGCATTGCATGCGCAAGGCTAATATTTTCAGCAGGAATAACACAAGTTTACTTTAAACACTCCTACGCCGAATACAAAGGCCTTGCCAGTGATGAAGGAGTTGATTTTTTAAATCGCTTTGGGGTAAATACTGTAAAGTTGGTGGAGGAATAATAAATAAAATGAAGCCATTTGAGATACTACATAATGAAAAGAAATAAGGCAATAAGCAGCTTCATAATAGTTGCAATACTATTCTTTACTTGTGCAGTCAAAATATCATCTAAAGCGACTAGTAATTTAAATTATCCTCATTCTCTAAGAATGATACAGCAAGAGCAAAAACGCGACTTGCGCAATAGTAAAGGGTTGGTTATAGCCGTTGTTAAAGACAAGGTAAAACGAGGTTTAAATCTATATCAAAGCGACGGTAGTTTATGGAAATCTATATTTTTTGACGGAAATCTAAGAAAGAATATAGTATTTGTATATCCTTATGCTAAGGATATTGATGCACATTTATTAGCATTTGATTGTATCGGAGTAAAGGATGGCTTTTATAAAGTTGTTATAAATGAGAAAACACAGGAAACTAAGTATATTAAAATGAGCGATAAGGCATTCGTTTTTGTTTCATGGGGAAATTATATCGTGAAAAATATTTGTTGTGTTGGCTTTCAGCCTATAATTAATCCATTGCGGGTAAATCCTTCAACTAATTCTGAACATATACCTTATACAAAAGATGAATTTTATTTACCTGTTAAGACTCAAGGTAATTGGTTGCAAGTTAGATGGGGGGAAGAAAAAAAATGGAACTATGGATGGATACAATGGAAACGAGACAACTACTTAGTACTTGAACTTTTCACCCAAGCATAAACGTTAATATTTATTTCAAAAACGGCTTTATCTTACCCAACGCAAACTCCAGCTGCTCATCAGGGGTCAGGTCTGTATTGTCTAAAATAATAGCATCATCGGCACGCATTAAAGGGCTTTCTTTGCGGGTAGTGTCCTGGTAATCGCGGTGGGCCAGGTTCTCAAAAACTTCTTCTAAGCTAATATCCGGGTTTTTATGGGCCAGTTCTTTATAGCGGCGTTCGGCACGTATTTTAGGGTCGGCGGTCATGAATATTTTTACCTGCGCATCCGGGAACACCACCGTACCAATGTCGCGGCCATCCATCACTATGTTTTTTGATCTGCCCATGCGCTGCTGCTGTTTTACCATCTCCACACGTACATCATGTATGGCAGATACGGTGCTTACCGATTCGGATACCGGCATCAGGCGTATCTCGTCAGATACCTCCTCATCATTCAGCGTAATATGGGTTTCGTAATCGCGTGAGTGAAAATTAAGATGTATGTTTTCTAAGGCTTGACTGATTTGACCGGGGTTGTTCAGGTCGATATTATTGCGTAAAAAATATAGGGCAACTGCACGGTACATAGCACCGCTATCTACATAAATAAAATGAAGCTTTTTGGCAATTGCTTTTGCTAAAGTGCTTTTTCCGCAGGATGAATAGCCATCAATAGCTACTACAATATTATTGCTCATTTGGTAACAAAGTTACTATTTTAGTTGATTAGGTTAAATAGTTGACTGGGTTGATTTGTTATTTTAATTATAACTACTCACCTAATCCAACTTAATCAACTAATAACTAATTTCACAACATGAATTTTTCTAAAACCGAACTGCAAAAGGAAATTACCTACAAAACATCACGCAGCGGAGGCAAGGGCGGGCAAAATGTAAATAAGGTATCAAGCAAGGTGGAGTTGTTGTTTGATGTAAACAGTTCTTTATTATTTACGGATGAAGAGAAACAGCTATTGAACACCAAACTACAATCACGATTCAATAAGGATGGTTATGTGCAGGTAATTTGCGATGAAGAACGCAGCCAATATCTCAATAAAGAAAAAGCGGTAGAAAGATTAATGGGTTTACTTACGCGAGCCCTGCATCAGCCCAAAATCCGCAAGCCTACCAAGTTGAGTAAAAAAGCTAAAGCCGCCAGGCTAAATGATAAGCGCCTGCAAGGCGAAAAGAAAGATAACCGTAAAAAGAATTTCGATATTAATTAAAGCGGTACAGTATAGTAACTGATCCCCATTTATGCGGGGTAAGCATGTATTTACTTTCCTTACCGCGCGTATGTATTGCAGCATTAAGTATCCATCTGCTGCCGGCGTAGGCAAGCCCAAACTCCTGCGAAAATATGGCAGGCTTTATTTTGCCGGTAATTTCAGGGTAAACAGCGCGTGAGTTAAATAGCCCTCCCTGTATAGTGGCGTCATAAACTACCAGGTTAAATTGCGGTTTATAATAAAAGAAAAACTCTTGTTTATGCAGTGGTGTTGCCGTATTGGCAATGGCGGTACTTTGCGTACTAAACGAGTTAAATAACTGGTTAAAATTACCTATACGTACCAACGGGCCTGCCCCTGCCCCGGTAAAACCTGTACCCAAATTTGCGTATGATGTTAACGAAATATCTATCCAGGAATCTCTTGCTAACAGCTTATTATATTCTGCCGATAGATTAACCTGTGCCGCGTTTTTAATTTGAAACTGCCAGCCATCTATCTGGTATAAGCCAAAGGTATTATGAATAAAAGTTTGAGCTTCTTTAGCTAATGATGCAGGACCAATAACACCCACCTGTGCCCCCAGTTTTAAGTTGCCCTCGTTTTTGTAAAGCAAATTAAGGTTTGCCCCTGCATATAAATACCCGGCAATTGGGCGGTCAATATATTTGGCCTCAGGTATGCGTCCTGCCTGGGCATTAAATATTTTTTGTCCCAACTCAAACCCCACCACTTTATTTTGCAGTGGTGAATTATCACCTGTTTTTAACGCGTGGCGATAATGCAGAAAAAAGCCATTGGTATAATACTTGTCTGACCCCTGGGTAAGATAAGCATCATTGTCAGACTGTAAGCCAATTTCGCTGCTATGGGTTTGCGCCCGTAAGTTAGTAGTGCCAATAAAGCAAAGCAGAAGTATAAGTTTAAAACGCATCAGGTTTAAATAGCGATGCGAAAATAAAAAAAGTAACCCTTATTCATTAATTCAAAACGGGTTTTAATTCTTTCACAGTTAAATCAAGCGGCTCTTTAACTTTATCTTTTAATAAAGCCAGGTTGATCACTTCGCGCATATCCGTTACGTAATGAAACTTAAGGTCCTTGATATAATGCTCCTTAATTTCCAGGATGTCTTTTTGGTTTGATCTGCAAAGGATGATCTCTTTAATATTGGCACGCTTAGCAGCCAGTATCTTTTCTTTTAAGCCACCAACAGGCAACACCCGTCCACGCAGGGTGATTTCGCCCGTCATAGCCAAATGAGGTTTTACCTTGCGTTGGGTAAAGGCTGATACCAATGCCGTTAACATGGTTATACCTGCCGAAGGGCCGTCTTTAGGTGTTGCACCCGCCGGAACGTGTACATGCACATCCCATTGGTCAAATACCCTGGGGTCAATATCAAAGGTTGACGCATGCGCCCTGATATAAGCTAACGCAATAGTGGCCGATTCTTTCATTACATCGCCCAAACTACCTGTTAAGGTTACTTTACCTTTACCAGGGCTTAAACTTGCCTCAATAAACAAAATATCGCCACCTACCGATGTCCATGCCAGGCCGGTTACTACGCCTGCGGTATCATTACCTTCGTAAAGGTCCTTATCAAATATAGGCGCACCTAATATTTTTTCAACTTCGGTTTTGCTAACGTTGGTATTGTAAGCCTCGTCCATGGCAATATTTACCGCTATGCCACGTACAACCGAGCCTATCTTCTTCTCCAATCCACGCACACCCGATTCGCGGGTGTAATCTTCCACTATCTTTTCCAGCACATCGTTTTTTATGGCTACATCTTTGGTTTTTAAACCATGCGCCTCGCGTTGTTTGGGCAGTAAGTGCTGTTTGGCTATCTCAATTTTTTCTTCAATGGTATAACCGTTCACTTCAATAATTTCCATCCTGTCCAACAGGGCGGGTTGTACGTTGCTTAATGAATTTGCTGTCGCGATAAACATGACGTTCGACAGGTCAAAATCCATCTCTACGTAATGATCATAAAAAGTACTGTTTTGTTCGGGATCCAATACCTCCAATAAAGCTGATGATGGGTCGCCCCTGAAATCGCTGCCCACTTTATCTATCTCATCTAAAATAAATACCGGGTTAGCCGCGCCGGCTTTTTTAATAGATTGTATGATACGGCCCGGCATGGCGCCAATATAAGTTTTGCGGTGCCCCCTTATTTCGGCTTCATCGCGTATGCCGCCTAATGCCATACGCACATATTTGCGTCCCAAAGCCTTAGCAATTGATTTACCCAAAGATGTTTTACCCACACCCGGAGGGCCAACCAAACAAAGGATAGGCGCTTTCATATTATGCTTTAGCTTCAATACCGCCAAATATTCAATAATGCGTTTTTTAACCTTATCTAATCCAAAATGGTCCTTATCCAATACTTTTTGGGCACGCTTAAGGTCGAAGTTGTCTTTAGTGAACTCGTTCCAGGGCAGGTCAAGCAAAAGCTCCAGGTAGTTTATCTGTACCGAATAATCAGCCGCGGCAGGATTTATACGGGCCAGTTTCTCCAATTCTTTTGTAAAATGTCCTTTTACCTCAACAGACCATTTCTTTTTGGCGGCACGCTCGCGCAGGTTCTCAATCTCCAGGTCGGGAGTATTACCACCCAGTTCTTCCTGTATAGTTTTTAACTGTTGATTTAAAAAATAATCACGCTGTTGTTTATCCAGGTCAACACGCACTTTGCTTTGTATCTGGTTTTTCAGCTCCAGCATTTGCAGGTCAAGCGTTAAATGCCCTAATACCTGGTTAGCACGTTCGCGCAGGTTAGCGGTTTCCAGCAGTTGTTGTTTGGCCGCTGTATCGGCATTCATGTTTGATGCTATGAAGTTGATCAAAAATGAAGTACTTTCAATATTACGTATAGCAATACCTGCCTCGCTTGGTATGTTTGGCGATAGCTGGATAATGCTCATGGCCATATCCTTAACGGATGATATCATGGCCTTAAACTCTTTATCTTCTTTTGCCTTTACCTCTTTAAAAGGCTCAATGGTAGCTTTTAAGTAAGGTTCGGTTTGTACCTCATCTTTTAGTATAAAGCGTTTTTTACCCTGTAATATCACCGTGGTATTACCATCGGGCATTTGCAGCATTTTAACAATTAATGCTACTGTACCAACTTTATATAACTGATCAAAAGTAGGGTCCTCAATAGCTACATCTGTTTGGGCCACAACCCCTATCATGCGGGTGCCTTTGTTGGCATCGCGTATTAATTTGATAGATTTATCCCTTCCTACAGTAATAGGAATAACCACACCGGGAAACAAAACAGTATTACGAAGCGGCAGGATAGGTAAAAACTCGGGCACCTGCTCATTATTCATTTCCTCTTCATCCTCTGACGACATCAGCGGAAAAAATTCTGAATCTTCATTTATCACGGGTAATGCATTATTAAAGTCAAACGGGTCAAAACTCATCAAATCTCAATTTTAAATAAAGCGCCATGTTGTCAGCCTCAAAATACCGGACAATAGCAAAGACAGGTAAAGTTACGATTATTACCAGCGCTATAAGTATGTTTCAAGAGGTATGCCAATATCAGGCTAAAACTGTAATATTGTATAATATATAAGCAATTTCTTGATAATGTGTATGTTATAAATAAGGTAATTAATAGCCAAACAATATGCGATAAATAGTATTATATATGCAAAAAAGTCATGCCATGTTAATAAATATTTTACTATTTTTTAATATTTAATTGTTACTTGGCATAATATTTAAAGTAAAAATCAGTTAATACGTTATATTCTTGTTACACAAGTAGTACTTTAATGAGATTATCGGCCGTAGTATCTTTTCTTATTTTATCCTCTTTGGAAACCGCAGTGGCCCAAAATGCCTATATGCGTTTGGGCAGGCAGGCATTTTATGACGCTAATTATAAAGAAGCCATATCCAAACTGGAAAAGGCAAACTATATTGATTCAACCAATGCTAACGCTTTGTATATGCTGGGATACTCTTACTATCAAAGCGATAATTATCCTAAAGCAATAGCCGCTTTTACCAGACAGTTAGCCATTGCACCTGCCGAAGCGTGGGCTTACTACTATCGGGGCAGATCCAAAACTTATGTGGGCAAGGATGTGCAATTGCAGCCATCCGAAAGAGAAAAACACTTTGTGGGTGCTATATGGGACCTGTCCAAAGCAATTGATATCAATCCTAATGACGCCAAGATCATCAGTTTTTATCAAACCAGGGCTATAACTTACCGGGAATATGGCATATTTAAATTACAGGCCAATTTGCGTGGTACTTACGATAAAATAACAGGGATAAAAGCTTTAAAAGCATCTATTGCTGATTTTGAGAAGATATTGGCCACTGATCCAAACCGCAACGATATAGCTACCCAACTTGACCTATCAAAAGAAAAGCTGGCCAGCGCCGTAGGGCACCATTAATTTAAAGTTCCGGTAATTACGTATTTATTTAACCCAAGCAAACGCACGTGTTGGGTTTTTTCTATTTTGTAGAGCGAGTCGGGCCAGTAGGTTAATTTTTCGTACGTATAATACAGTTTATTTTTGGTGTAATTATATATCCTTATATATTTTACCCTCTCGCCTGTTTTATTAACTATGATCTCCCTGGTTTTCAAATCATCATCTGTAGCGGTATAAATAACCATGGTTGGCGTGGTTTGTACTTTATAACTATCCCGCCAGGCAGGTTTGTTAATGTCTGATTCGCTGAATAAGCTCAACTCGCGCGACCAGTCATCAATCTTTACTTCCTTAGTTTCGGTAACACCGTTATGGGTTACGGTTTTACGTACAGGCTTATTTAACCTGCTTAACCTTTTCGCATCAGCTTTAAAAAAGGCTTTCAGGTCAAAGTATTTAGCCTTAACGCCATCCTCTTTTATAGCAGGTTTGCAGGCTGGTAATAGCAACGCTATCCCAATACCTGCTGCCAATAAGGTATGGTATATATTTTTACACCAATACATTTCCTGTCATTTCGGGTGGTGCAGGGATGCCTAAAATTTTCAATACCGTTGGCGCAATATCGCCCAGTTTGCCATCTTTTACCTGGTGTACATCCTTATCAATCACAATACAAGGCACCAGGTTGGTGGTATGCGCGGTATTTGGGGTGCCATCATCGTTTATCATATAATCGGCATTGCCATGGTCGGCAATAATGATAAACGAGTAGCCATGTGCCATACCTGCCTCAACAACGGCTTTGGTACAGGCATCAACGGTTTCTGCTGCCTTTACTACGGCTTCAAATACACCGGTGTGGCCCACCATGTCGGTGTTGGCAAAATTAAGTACTATAAAATCGGCCCAGCCACTTTCCAGTTCGGGGATAATAGCGTCACGTATACCCTCGGCACTCATTTCGGGCTGCAGGTCATAAGTAGCTACTTTTGGCGATGGCACCATCAGGCGCTTTTCGTTAATAAATTCTTTCTCGCGTCCGCCCGAGAAGAAAAAGGTTACGTGCGGATATTTCTCCGTTTCGGCAATACGTATTTGGTTCTTGCCGGCATCCTGTAAAACTTCGCCTAAGGTTTTGGTCAGGTCCTCCTTATTAAATACCACCTCTACATTGTTAAAGGTTTCGTCATAAGGGGTCATGGTAATATAGCGCAGGTTAAGCGGGTGCAGGTTATATTCAGGAATGGCCTTTTGTGTTAACGCAATGCTGATCTCGCGGCCACGGTCGGTACGGAAGTTAAAGCAAAGCACCACATCACCATCTTTTATAACCGCTATAGGCTGCCCGTTAGCATCTGTATGTACAATGGGCTGCATAAACTCATCGGTAACATCTTTAAGGTATGATGCTTTGATAGCGTTAGTGATATGTTCTGTATGTTCGCCCACACCATTTACCATTACATCGTAGGCCTGTTTTACACGTTCCCAGCGATTATCGCGGTCCATAGCATAATAACGGCCCACAGCCGAAGCAATTTTTATAGGTGTTGGCGCAATATATCTTTCCAGGTCCTCCACAAAACCTAAACCCGATTTCGGGTCGGTATCCCTGCCATCTAAAAAAGCATGTATAAATACATTAGTCAGGCCCGAGCGGTTAGCTGCATCACATAATCCTTTTACGTGGTAAATATGGGAGTGTACCCCACCGTCGGACAGTAAGCCTATAAAGTGAACATCTTTATTATTTTGTTTGGCATAGTCAAAAGCGCTTTTTAACACCGGGTTGCTGATCAATTCGTTTTCGTCAACCGCTTTGTTTATGCGGCCCAGCTCCTGGTAAACTACGCGGCCGGCACCCAAATTCATGTGACCAACTTCCGAGTTACCCATCTGCCCCGCAGGTAAGCCTACGGCTACGCCTGAAGCTTCCAGTTTGGAGTTAGGGTAGTTGGCGATCAACGAATCAAAAAATGGTGTATTGGCAGCTAAAATAGCGTTAGATGCGTCGTTACGGCCGTAACCCCAGCCGTCTAATATTAATAATGCAAGTTTTTTGTTTTCCACAATGCAAATATAGTGATTTGGTGAGGAGTTGATTGAGTGAGTAGTGAGTAGTTTTATTAGGCGAGTAATGAATAGGTGATCTTAACTACGGGCAACCACTCCCCTAATCAGCTTAATAAACCATTCACTTAAAAATTAGTCAAATCCATAAAAAATAAATAACTTTAAGTATAAGTTATAACTATAATTTAAAACAGCATCCTATGAAAACTCTTTACTTATCGCTGATGCTATTATTTAGTTCGTTAAATTTTGCATTAGCTGCCGACCCGATTGAACACGTTACCGAACTTTTTAGCAAAGGTAACACCCAGGAGATAGCCAAACTTTTCCCTGCTAATGTGGATATGGGCGTAATGGCCGATGTAAATACCTACACCAAGGCCCAGGCCGAGCAAATGCTGCAAAAATTCTTTGCCCAAAACAAACCGCTTGCTGCCAAAGTGCTGCATAAAGTAACCTCAAGCGCCACGTTTAACCTGGCGGTTATATTGCTTACTACCGATAAAGGCGTGTACCGCGTATCATGCACCTTAAAAGATAATAAAGGCGTGATGCAATTGGTTGAGGTGAGGATTGAGGGGGAGAAGAGATGATCTTCAATAATGTTACTGCATGTGCGGATTTGCAATCCGCTTAATCAAAGTTTTATAATTGGATAAGTATAAATAATTGTGGAATGAGATTATAAATCCCTTATAATTAAGTCCGGGATCATAGATCCGGACCGACGGTTGCGCACTATTGACTCACCCCGACATCGCTCAGGCGCTCGTCGACCCTCTCTTCGCCTTTGGCGGAAAGAGGGTTGCGGATCTTTGCTTTTCTAATTTCCTCTTTACGGCTTGCCGAAGAGAGGGAGGTCGGACGTAGTGATGACCGGGTGAGTCGCCTCCCCGCTGTCCGTCCAAAATCATGGTTTACACTTTTTGATACTGTAAACAATTAAATAATTGATTATAAAATATTTAATAAAAAAATATGCAAAAATGTGTTAAGTTGTGTTAACCCTAAAAACACCTCTTTGGTGTTTAACTAAGCAATGACCGGATACGTCACAGCGTGATTTAAAACAAAAAAAGGCCCGGCAAATGCCGGACCTCTTACTAAAGGAACAAAATCTTTATAATTTTTCGCCATGTTGGCTTATGTCCAAACCGATAACTTCATCTTCTTTGGAAACGCGCAGCGGAGAGATCATATCAGTGATCTTAAGCAATAATAATGAACCAAAAAACGCGAATATAGATACCACGATCATGGCGAAGAACTGAACTAAAAATAAGTGGGTCTCGCCAAAAAATAAACCTTCGCCGGTTGTGTTGGCAGGGTTTACAGCGGTATTAGCAAATACACCGGTAAGTAACATACCTACCATACCGCCAACACCATGGCAAGGGAACACATCTAATGTATCATCAATTGAAGTACGTGTGCGCCACTCAACTACCAGGTTACTTACCACCGCTGATATAATACCGATGGCTAATGAATGCGGCACAGAAACGAAACCTGCTGCCGGGGTTATAGCTACCAAACCTACTACCGCACCAATACAGGTACCCATGGCAGATGGCTTACGTTTGCGGAACATATCAAAAAATATCCAGGTTATACCACCGGCTGCTGATGCGGTAGTACTTGTTGCCAACGCGCTAACCGCTAAATGATTGGCACCAAATGCCGAACCTGCATTAAAACCAAACCAGCCAAACCATAATAAACCTGTACCTATTAATACATAGGTTATACGGGCCGGTGAATGACTTGGCTCGTTTCTTTTCTTTAAATATAAAGCTGATGCCAAAGCGGCCCATCCGGCAGACATGTGTACTACGGTACCACCTGCAAAATCCAGCACTCCCATTTTATATAATAATCCATTGGGGTGCCAGGTACAGTGCGCCAACGGCGAAAAGATAAATATGGCAAACAGCACCAAAAATATAATGTACGAGTTGAAGCGTATACGCTCGGCAAATGCACCGGTTATTAATGCCGGGGTAATAATGGCAAACTTTAACTGGTACATGGCAAACAACAGCAACGGTATGGTTGGTGCCGATGGCCATGCATTATTACCCAACATACCCTTCATCATAAAAAAGGTTGATGGGTTACCTATTAGTCCGCCTATACTATCTCCAAATGCTAAGCTGAATCCAAATACACCCCACATAACGGTGATGATAACCATACATACTATACTTTGCAGCATGGTTGATATCACGTTCTTTTTATTTACCATTCCGCCGTAGAAGAATGCCAAACCGGGTGTCATAATTAAAACTAACGCGGTTGACATTAACATCCAGGCTATATCGCCGGTGTTATATTCTGTATGAGCAGTTTTATCATACTCAACAGATGGAAAAAGAAAAGTTAATGCGAGAATACACAGGATTACAAAAAATGGAAAATAACGTTTCATTTGAATACTTGACATTAATTTAGATTAGAGCCCCGAAATTATGATTAATATCATATACAAATGAAATAAATGTGAAAGTTTTATAAAAAAGTGGATAAAATTTAATTTTTTTATAAAAAAGCTAATAATTTATCGGGGAAAATACCCAGTACAAGCAAAATCAAACTAATTATCACCACAAAAGCGATAATTGAATTTGATTTATACACCGGAAGGGATAAATTATCACTTCTTTTTAAAAACAGATAAAGAGGGATCTTGATATAATAGAACAAAGCTACCACTGTTGTAATAGCACCCGTTATCATTAAAGCCAATAGCCAAACATCATGCGTTTCCTGGTAAACGCTGTAAACTGCCGAAAAAACAAATAACTTCCCGGTAAACCCTGCAGAAACGGGCAAGCCTGTTAATGATATTAATATAATGATGAAGCAAACCGAGGCTACGGGATATTTTAAACCTAATCCTTTATAGCCTTGAACATCATCTGCATTGGCAGCATTGGCAAAATAGGAAGCCAGTGCCAGCGCGCCTATGTTTGCTAAACCATATACCGCCAGATAATAAATTAACGCGCTTATACCCTGCTCGCTAAACGTCACTATGGCCATTAAAGCAAAGCCGGTATGCCCAATACTGGAATAAGCCAGCATCCTTTTTACATTATTTTGTAAAACAGCTGCAAAATTGCCGGCAATTAGGGTTATAATACCTAAAACAGACAGATAAAGCTTAAAATCGAAAGCCGAAACCTTTATTAAGAAGATAAAAGGCGTTAAAAAGTTAACCAACAAACCAAAAGCGGCAATTTTTGGCAGGGTAGATAAGTAAGCAGTAACCGGAGTTGATGCGCCCTGGTAAACATCGGGCACCCAAAAGTGTAAGGGTACAAATGATAGTTTGAAACCAATACCAATTAAAACCAGCACCATAGCCAACGTAACCCCTATTGGAGCAACCGTTATTAAGGATTGTAACGCCTCTGCCGAATAAAAATTCAACGACCCGCTAAAGCCGTATAGTAACGATATACCATACAACATCATAGCCGATGATGCCGCACCAAACAATACATATTTTAAACCGGCCTCAGTACTTAAGGCGTTTTCTGAACGGTATGCTACCATGAGGTAAGAAGCTATGGACACCATCTCGATAGCTAAATAAACAGACAACAGATTTACCGCCATCACCATTAAATGTAACCCGAATATAGAACCAATGGTTATAGTGTATAGATCAGATAGGCCCTTTGAGTGTGCCTTTAAACGTTCATCCCAGGCAAAGTAGAGTAGTAATACAAATGCTAAAACGTCAATAATAAACTTAAATGCGATGATCTTATAATTAAGCCGTAGCATATCGCTGAACAAAAACCGGGGGCCCTTTAATATTAATTCGACTTGCTGCAGATCCTTAAATACAATAAACAGCATACCCGCTACAGCAATAATGCGGCATAACTTCTCGGAGTTTTTACCAAATAGCATGTCAGTAACCAATACCAACAAAAACAATATAGCCAGGCAAACCTCGGGCATAAAAAAACCAAGGTCGCCCAAAATATGGGTTAGCTGTTGCGGTATATAGGGTAGCAGATCGTGCATTATCCTTGTAAAAACTGAACTAATAATAATACCGAACTATTGATCTTTTCAAACACCAACGAAGGCATCACCCCTAATACTAATACGATGGCTGCCATGGGTACTAAGGTTATAATTTCGCGGGCGTTCAGATCGGTTAAGGCTTCTTTCCAGGCATCACCGCCTTTTAGGGATAGATTGCCAAAAAATACACGCTGCAATGTCCACAGAAAATAGCAGGCACTAAACAATATACCCACCGCGCCTAAAGCCGACATCCAATAAGGCAATAAACCATTTACAGCCGGCGATTTAAATGCACCTGCTAAAGTAAATGCCTCGGCAATAAATGCGGAGAAGCCCGGTAAACCTAATGATGCGAAAAATGCGATCAATATAAACACGGTGTACTTAGGCATTAAACCACCCAAGCCTCGGAAATTATAAATATCCCTGTCATGCACACGGTTATACACTACCCCTACCAGGAAGAACAGCATAGTGGAAAGGAAACCATGACTTACCATTTGCATAACCGCGCCACTCATACCCTCGGCAGTTTGCGAGGCTATTCCCAGCAATACAAAACCCATTTGCGATACAGATGAGTAAGCGATAACTCTTTTCAGATCGCGCTGGGCAAGCGCGTTAAATGCGCCATATAATATGGATATCACACCCAATAAACCTAACCAAAATGCGCCTGAATGGGCCACCTCGGGGAAGATGCTTACGCATACTCTTATAATTCCGTAGCCACCAATTTTTAATAGTATACCTGCCAGTATGATAGATACCGGGGTTGGTGCTTCTACGTGTGCATCAGGCAGCCAGGTGTGTAAGGGCACTACCGGCACTTTAATAGCAAAGGCAATAAACAATATCACAAAGGCAATACCCCGCGCTGAGACGCCGAAAATGGTTTGATTAGCTACCAATGATAGAATAGAATCGTGCCCGAAATTAGCAGGATTCATCATTTGTACCATATTGAAGGTATGGTTGCCTGTTGCCGGGTCGGTTACTGAAAGATACAGTCCTATCATCACCAACAGCATAAACACCGAACCGAATAAGGTATATAGGAAGAACTTAATAGCTGCATACTCGCGCCGTATGCCACCCCACATCCCTATCAGGAAGTACAATGGCAGTAGCATTAGCTCGTAGAAGATATAGAACAAAAAGAAATCCAGCGAGCAAAATACACCAACAACCGCCATATCCAGTATCAGAAACAGCACGAAGAATCCTTTCAGGTTGGTGGTTATCTCCCATGAGGCTAATGCAGCTATAACCAATATTAGCGATGTCATGACCAATAGCGTAACCGATATACCATCTATTCCCACAAAGTAATCTATCTGCATTTTGCCCATGGTACCCAAATCCAGGTTTATCCACGGTAGTTTATGCACAAACTGAAACTGCTCCTCATGTATTACGCCGCCATAATCCGCACCGGTTTTAAAGTTGAGGTATATCCATACGCTTATACATAACTGCACCAACGTAGCAGCAACGGTTATGTACTTAAAGCTGCCCCGCATAGTTGATGGCAGTAAGGCTATCACTATAGCAAACAGTATGGGTATAAATATTAATAAAGTTAATATGTTCATCAGGCTCAGATCAGTATTTTTAAAATAAACAGCGCCAGCACAATAGCCAGCATACTAAATAAATAATATTGAATTTTACCACGCTGAAAGCAGCGCACAAACTGGCCCACGCTTTCAACTATAAATGTAAGCAAACGCGATACACCATCAATAATATAATAATCAAACCAGGCAGCTATCTTAGCTATAAAGACAACCACATTGGGTAATAAATTTACAAATCCGTCAATAATCTTATGGTCAAAACTAAACACCGCACGGCTGATAGCCATAAAAGGTGTTACAATAAACTGCATATAAATAGCATCAATATACCATTGGTTATAGGATAAACGATACAGGAACCCCGTTTGCGGGAACGACCACGTGTTGCGCTTAAAGTAAATATCATAGGCGCTGTAAATAACAAACAGGCTAGTTATGTTTACCCCTGCGGGGATGATGGTATGGTATATATTTACGCGCTCTAAATAATTTGAAGGTGTTAACCCGGTATATAGCCAGGCGTGTTCATATATCAGCGGGTTTAAAGAGAATAGCGGGAATAATGAAGCCAATGCCAAAAAAACTAACGGTGCTTTATACTTCCATCCCCCATCGCTAATATGGTAGGTAATGTCGGGATGAAACTGCTCCAGCTTAAACTTGCCGAAAAATACTTTTACTATCAGCCTTACCACATAAAAAGCGGTGAGCCAGGTGGTGGCAATGGCACCATAAGGAATCAATTTAAACCAAATATTTTTACCATCAGACCAATCAAAGGCTTGTATTAAAATGCCGTCTTTTGATAAATAGCCCGATGTAAGCGGCAAACCAATTAATGCCAAACTGCCAATAACGGCGGCAATAAACGTAAGCGGCAGTTTTTTGCGCAGGCCGCCCATGTTTAAAATATTTTGCGGATCGATATCGAGGTTATTATCGTCTTTAATATGCTGTACCTGGTGTATCACAATACCGGCTACCAAAAACAGCAGGCATTTAAAAAAAGCGTGCGTTACCAGGTGGAACAATGATGAAGCATAAGCATGAACACCTATAGCCATGATCATATATCCTAATTGCGATATGGTAGAGTAAGCCAGAATACGTTTCAGATCGTTTTGCGTGAGCGCGATGGTGGCGGCCATAAAAGCCGTGAAGCAGCCTACACCGGCCAGTATACTTAGCTCAACCGGAGTAAACATTACATATACCCTGCCTAATAAAAATACACCTGCGGCTACCATTGTTGCAGCATGAATTAGTGCCGATACGGATGTAGGGCCTTCCATAGCATCGGGCAACCAGGTATGTAATGGAAATTGTGCCGACTTAGCGGCTACCGCTAAAAATATACCACCGCAAGCTACATACTGCCAGGTGGCGGGTATTGTGTGTATAGGGCTTATCCAGCTGCCGTCTTTAATAAATGATTGTGCAATCAACCCATTATCACCAAAAAGCTGAACCATATCAAAGGTGCGGTATTGGGCAAATAGGATAAGTAGGGCTATTAATAAACCAACGTCTCCTATCCTATTCATAATAAAGGCTTTTTTATTGGCCTGTACAGCCTTATCGCGGGTGAACCAGAAACCTATCAGCAAGTATGACGAAAAGCCCACCAGTTCCCAAAAAGCATAAAACAGCACTAAATTATCTACCACCACTAACGCCAGCATACTAAAGCAAAAGAAGCTGAGATAAGTAAAGTAGCGGTTGTAACGTTCATCATGCTTCATGTAGGCCATGGAGTACACATGTACCGGCAATGCAATAAGCGACACCAGCAATAACATCAATACCGACAGGTTATTTAATAAGACACCTGCATATAGTTTGGTGCTGCCAATGGTAAACCAAAGTTGTTGCACATGCTGTGGTTGCTGGTTCCATACATCAGCAAAAACCATTACTGATAATACACCACTTATTAATATGGCTATGGTTGATACCCATCCTGTTACCTTGCCCGCTGCTTTAGGCACAAAATAGTTAACCGCAAATGCCAGTAAAGGCATAAGCACCGCAGCTATGGCATAGCTAACGGTTAACGAATTTTGATATGACAGGTAGGTTTCCAATTGTTAGTCTTTCAGTTGTATAATTTCTGCAGGGTCAATAGTTTTATACCTGCGGTAAACGTTTAGTATTATTGCCAATGCAACCGCTGTTGTGGCTGCTGCCAGCACTATGGCAAACAGCGCAAATATTTGTCCGCCGTTGTTGAGTTTATCGTATTTGCCAAAGGCTACCAGGTTTAAAATAGCGGCATTTAGCATCAACTCTATACCTATTAATATTTGTATGGCATTGCGTTTGGCTACAATCATGTATAAGCCTATGCAAAATAAAGCCGCGCTTACCAGTAAAAAGTCGGTTAAGGTTATCATGCTTTTACCTCCTTACGTGATAAGTGCGCCGCGCCAACCAGGGCCACCATTAATAATATGGATATCGCCTCAAAAGGTAATAAATAGCGGGTCATTAAATTAATGCCGATGTTATCTGTCACCAAATCATTAGGCGTTATCGTATTTTTTGTAGCGATAGATTGTTTGATCCAGCCAAAGTTGTTAGCTTCTATCTGGCAGATAGTGTACACCATCACACCAAAAAACAATAAAGCCAATATTACCGCAGGTAATTTACTTAAGGTTACTAAGCGCGTATTTTGTTGCAGCACGGTTAAAGTTTCTTTGCCGGATAGCATGAACGCGAATAATATCAACACCAAAATTCCACCTACATAAATTACTACTTGGGTTATGGCAACAAAATCGGCCAAAGCTAAAACGTATAAACCGGCCAATGCAAACAGGGTTACAAAAAACATGAATATAGAGCGCACCAAATTTTTGGTAGCCGCCACGAAAAATGCCGAACCTACTACGATAAAACTCATTACATAAAAAAGCACCTGTACTATATTCATGCTTCGCCCTCCTTTGGTTTTTGCATGGCGGCCAATTTAGCGGCTTGCTTTTCGGCTTGTTGTTTTTCCAACAGCGCACGTTTTTCGGCAGCCTCTTCAGGCGACATATCCGAAAATTCGTAAGTAAGGTTACTCAACTCAAAAACAGTTCGGTCATACTGGTTGGTCATTACAATACACTCGGTTGGGCAAACTATGGTACACAGGCCGCAGTACATACATTTGGCCATGTCAATATCAAACTGCGCGGCATAAAGTCTTTTAGTTGTACCGTCAGATGTTTGGCCAATACCGGCAGGTTCAGTTGTCTTGATAGACTCAATAGTTATACAATCAACCGGGCAAATTTTGGCGCAAAGGTCGCATACAATACAATCGTCAATTTCTACATCCAACTGATAGCGGCCAACTTCGGGGATAGGAAGTTTTTGTGCCGGATATTGTATGGTATTGGTACCTTCTAACTGGTGGAAATAATTATCAGCGCTCATGTGCACAACCTTCCTTTTCGCTTTTGACGCAAAAAGGTGCTTCAGGGTTAGGCCTAACCCTGTCATTGCAGTTGTAAATCCATTTAAAGCTCTTTTGATCATTTATTGTCTGAACCTTGATTTATTTGATTTCAGGATTGCCCTGATTTAATTTTCACTTCTTTTTAAATTCGAAATCGAACATCCGAAATCCGAAATCACATGAGCCATATCCGCCATATGCCTGATATTAACATACAGGCAAAGGCCAGTGGGGTTAATACTTTCCAGCATAGGGTCATTAGCTGGTCAACCCGCAAACGGGGTAATGTCCAGCGTATCCACATTTGTACGCCTACTAACCCCAAACTCTTTAAAGCTACCCAAAATATCCCCCAAACCACGCCTGTTGTCCAATTGGCTAACTGTAATGAGCCCATATTTGGCAGCGGCGTGTTCCAAGCCCCTAAAAACAGGATCACTCCTATCATTGATACCAGGAACATCATAGAATACTCTGCTAAAAATATCAGCGCGAACCTTAGCCCTGAATACTCGGTATGAAAACCTGATACCAGTTCAGACTCCGCCTCCGGGATATCAAATGGCGCACGGTTACTTTCGGCTAACGAGGCTATGAAATAAATAACGAATGCGATAATTAAATGCGGTGCCCTGAAAATGTTCCAGGCCAATATGCCTCCTATTTCAGTAACATCATAAAACCCTAAAAACTTGGTTGGCTCAGATGATAGGACGCCCTGCTGCAAACCTATGGTTTGCATATTTAAGCTTTGGGTTATCATAACTACCGCAATGATGGCAAAGCCGGCAGGAATCTCATACGATATGATCTGAGCAGCCGAGCGCATAGCACCCAGTATAGAATATTTGTTGTTAGATCCCCACCCGGCCATTAATATGCCAAGGGTTTCCATAGATATAATGGCGAAAATATAATAAAGCCCTAAATTGATCTTGGATGGCACAAGCCCCGGTGCCCATGGCAGCGCGGCAAAACCCATATATACCGATATGAAAATAATTCCCGGTGCCAGTATAAATAAAAGCTTATCGGCAGCGGCTGGGGTTATCAATTCTTTTTGTACCAGTTTTAATATATCGGCAATGGTTTGTAGCGTGCCAAATTTACCTACTTCAGTTGGGCCAAGCCTGTCTTGTATAAAAGCAGACACCTTACGCTCGGCATATACACCAAACAGAGTAAACACGGCTACGAAGCTAAAAAGCCCTATGGCAACCAATATATATGTAAGGTAAAAATTCAATGAGTTTGCTTTGAGTGCAAACTTAATAAATGGTTGGTAATAATTGGCCCATAAAGTACGTAGAGTTTACAGTCAATTGCCATTTTATTAACATTTTAAGTCGGTAACTAATACATGCGAAGATGCAACCGACGCAGAAAAGAACCGTGAAGCATGACGGTCAAACTCGGTAGTATCATCTGTAGTAAAGAATTGTTTGGCACTATTTTTACTTAATTGCTGCTCCATTTCGGGATGGCGCTGCAGGTAATCAACCAGGCTATTGGCTACTATATCCCCCTGGGCTATAACATTGATATGATCAGGCAAATGCGCTTGTATTTTATCTTGTATTAGTGGATAATGGGTACAGGCTAACAATACCGTATCAATATTGGCAGATTGCGCCATTAACTCATCCAGGTATTGTTTGATCAAATAATCTGCACCCGGCTTTTCATATTCGCCGCTTTCTATCAATGGTACCCAAAGCGGACAGGCTTGCTGGTAAACTTTCAGATCAGGGAAAAACTTTTTTATTTCTATTGGATAAGATTCGGATTGCACTGTACCTGTTGTACCTAATACGCCTATTTCTTTGGTTTTAGACAGATCACCTATCACCTCGGCTGTAGGGCGGATAACACCCAGTACCCTTTTGAAGGGGTCGAGTCCTTGTAAATCCTTTTGTTGTATGGTACGCAAGGCCTTGGCGGATGCCGTATTACAGGCCAGTATAACCAGCTGGCAGTCCATTTTAAATAGCCATTGCACGCACTCCCAGGTATATTGGTGTATGGTATTGAATGACCGGTTACCATAAGGCGCACGGCTGTTATCGCCTAAATAAATATAATCATACCCCGGCAACTGTTCGGCAATAGATCGGAATACCGTAAGGCCGCCTATGCCCGAATCAAAAATACCTATAGGTTTACCGGATGACATATTTAACAAAAATAAAAAAGCCTCCCGATAAATCGGGAGGCTTTACAAATGTATTTATAATTAGATTATTTTATATTTAATTTTGCTTTTACAGCAGCTTCCAGATCATCTGCAGGAGGTGCAACTAATAATAACTCAGGCGACGAAGTATTTAATACATAAGTATAGCCTTTTTCTTTCGCAACAGCACTTATAGCCGTTTTTATTTTGGTTACCAAAGGCGCCATTTGCTCAGCTTGTTTCGCTTCTAAATCTTGTTGCGCTTTAGTTTGCATATCATTCCCTCTTTTTTGCAAATCGGCAAGCTCACTTTCGGTCACTGAACGAACGGCTTCAGTCATTGTTGCTCTCTTTGCCTCATATTCTTTGCCCTTAGTTTGTAATTCGGCACTTAACTTATTAATTTGCTCTATCCAACCATTCTGAGCCGTAGTTAGAACTGTTTGTGCGGTTTTAAATTCCGGCAATAATGGTATGATCTGCTCCATAGCTATATAACCAATTTTAGTTTGTGCTTGCGCAAAGTTGCTCATGAATACCACGCCTAATGCAACTAAAGCAACTTTTAATAATTTTCTCATTTTTTTGTTCTGTGTTTAATTTTAATACGATTATATAGATTAATTTTTTATTTAGCAAGTACGCCGGGTTTTAATCCTAAACGGGTTATTACCGCATCGCTTTTATTATAACGCGGACTTGCAAAAAGCATAATAACTTCGCTGTTCTTGTCAAATATTATGTCCAGGTTCTCTGCCTCGGCAACTGCCTGTATAGCTTTAGACACTTTATCCTGAATAGGTTTAATGGTGTTTGCACTTCTTTGCGGTAACTCACCTTCCGGGCCAAATTTCTGGCGTTGAAAATCTTTAGCTGCTTTTTCTTTTTCTACAATTTCAGCCTCCCGGCGTTTTTTCATGTCAGCAGTCATCAAAACCTGGTCAGCCTGGTAGGCTTTGTACAGCCTGTCTACCTCCTGGTAGCGGCTATCTACCTCTTTTTGCCATTGTTCAGATAAAGCTGCCAATTGTTTTTGAGCAGAAGCATACTCGGGCATGTGTTTTAAAATATATTCTGAATCTACATAAGCAAACCGCTGTGCAAATGCAACGGTAAATGTAAATAAGGTAAAGCAAGCTATTAAAAATACTTTTTTCATGTTTTTACAAATTAATTAAATCCGCCGCCTATGCTTTGTGCAATAGAGAAGTGTACCTGCCCTTTATTAGCGGTTGGGTTGCCCGGTATAGCATCAAAGCCATAACCATAATCCAAGCCAAGTAATCCAAAAATAGGTAAAAATATCCTTGCACCAATACCTGCGGAGCGCCTAACGTTAAACGCATTAAACTGGTTAAAATTGTTCCAGGCATTCCCGCCTTCGGCAAAGGCAAGCAAAAATATAGTTGCTGATTGGCCCGAAATAACCGGGTGGCGCAACTCAAAAGTAAATTTGTTATATATAGTACTACCCGGGTTGTTGTTTGAAGTATAATTACTACCCTCCGGAACGATTGAAAAATTTGTATATCCTCTTAAACCAATAATCTCGCTACCCTGTAAAAACTGGAAGCTCTGCATACCATCACCACCCAACTTAAATCGCTCAAACGGAGATGGGCCAACTGCTGATGAATATTGCCCCAGCATACCAAAACGCACCTGCGACATTAATACAAACTTACCGGTTAGCCTGGTAAACCATTGCGCATCAAACTTAAATTTGTAATACTCAACAAATTTATAACGCTGCTCTTGTGTAGCAATTTTGTAGTTTATATTGTTAAATAATGAATACGGCGGGGTTGCCTGTATACTGAATTTTATGTTTGAACCCGAAGTTGGAAATATAGGCGCATCGCGTGAATCGCGCATCAGGTCCTGGGTTAGTTTTATATTATAGGCTGTACCGTTTGTAAATAAAAACCCGCCAAAATTATCCAGGGTATAGTGGTCAAGATTTAATGAATAATTTAGTTGGAAAAGGTCATCAGGCCATTTTAACCTTTTACCCAAAGTTATACCAACACCATTTATACGCAGCCTGTTATACCTTGGGTCGGTTGGTGCATAGTAATATCCGGTTGAACTTAACTGTGTGTAGGCAGATACAGCAAAATATATGGGCTTTTTACCTCCCAGCCATGGCTCAGAAAAAGTGAACGAAAAGTTTTGATATGATTTCCCGCTTGATTGCCCTCTGAGGCTCAATTTTTGTCCATCGCCTTTTGGCAGTGGTTTATAGGCCTTCAAATTAAATATGTTGCGTAATGCAAAATTGTTAAAGGTTAAACCCAGCGTACCAACCAACTGCCCGCCACCAAAACCTCCTGAAAGTTCAACCTGGTCTGACGGCTTTTCAACAACGTTATATATAATATCTACAGTACCATCCTGCGGATTAATATTGGTTGGCTTAGGCTCGGTTTTTTGGTCATCAAAATTACCCAGTACACCAATGTCACGCGTAGTACGTATTAATAATTGTTTGCTGAACTTTTGCCCCGGCAGGGTTTTTATTTCGCGCATTACAACTTTATCATTGGTAACATCATTACCTTTTAATATAACTCGGTTTATAGTGTATTGCGGACCTTCATACATTCTTATCTCCAAATCAATTGTATCGTTATATATCCTGGTTTGAATTGGTTCGGCATTGTAAGTTAAATAACCATCATTTAAATAAAGCGATGATATATCGTCGCTGTTTTGCGCTGATCCGGATAACCTTTTATTTAGTATATCCTCACTAAATACATCACCTTTTTTAATTTTTAAAATCCTGTTCAAATCATTGTCACTGTATTTTGAATTACCTGCCCATTTAATATCGCCAAAGTAATACCTGGGGCCTTCATGTAAGGTGATTTTTATATCAACAGTTTCGGCGTTATGCCTTGAAACGCTATCGCTTAAAATTGCTGCATCTCTATAACCTTTTTCCTGCATGTATTCAATTAGCGATTGCTTATCCTCTTCGTACTTATCCTGTTTAAATTTTTTAGAGCCAAATATATTGTACCATTTACGGGTACGGGTTTTTGTCATAGCTTTTTTCAGCTTACCCGCTGATAATGCTTTATTACCCACAATAGTAATTTTGTTGATCATTACTTTTTGCTTTTTATCAACCGCAACATCCAAAATTATACTATTAGGGTCACCCGGGTCTGGCCTTTGAGTGATATTAACAGTGGTATTTAAATACCCCTTTTCATTAAAATGCCTTTTAATAATAGCCGTAGTGGTACTTAAAAGGTTTTCGTTTACAATTTTGTTGGTTTTATCAGATAACTTTTTCTGCACATCTTCTATATCACCTTTGCGTATACCCGTAATATGCAAACGCGATAAACGCGGACGCTCCAGCACAACAATCTCAAGATATACACTATCTAAAGTAAGCCTGGTTACATTTAACTGCACATCATCAAATAAACCTAGTGCATATAAGTTTTTTATAACATTTGCATTAGCATCGCCCGGTAAAGTAATTTTATCACCCTTTGATAGTTTTGATATAGTCAGTAATGTTTCCTGATCTAAATTTTTTACGCCACTAATTGTAATGTCGCCAATGGTATACTCTTTAGGAGCCATATAACTCAAACTATCAGCCGGTATAACGGGTCTTGCCGGTTGCCGTTGGGCCAAGGCAAGGGTACTCATTACAGATAAAAGAATAGCAAAAAGAAATTTATTCATTCGTATATTTTAGTGGGCTAAAAATAATTTATACAGTTGTTAAAAAGTGTTAAACGCAAAAATTTAGTTTACCTGCTCACTGGTCATACCAAAACGGCGCTCACGTTTTTGATAATCATATATGGCTTCATACAAGTCTTCCTTTCTGAAATCGGGCCATAATTTATTAGTGAAATACAATTCGGCATAGGCAATTTGCCAAAGCAAATAATTACTTATCCGGTGTTCGCCACTGGTTCTGATCAATAATTCCGGGTCAGGTATATTTGCGGTAAATAAATTATTTTCAAACACTTCTTCATTAATATCATCAACATTTAACTCTCCGCTTTGCACTTTAATAGCTATGTTTTTGGCTGCACGAACAATCTCGCGGCGCGAACTATAGCTTAAAGCCAGGGTAAGTACCAATCCTGTATTTACAGATGTAGTTTCAATGGCTTTATTTAACTCAGCAAGGCATTTAGGTGGCAGCATTTCCAGATCGCCAATAGCATTAAGACGCACATTTTTTTTCATAAAGTTTTCAATCTCTTTATGGATAGTGCTTACCATTAACTCCATAATGGCCATTACTTCCAGTTTAGGCCTGTTCCAGTTCTCGGACGAAAAGGTATATAAAGTAAGGTGCTTTAAATTTAGCTCACACGCCCCTTCAACAACATCCCGTACAGAAATTACCCCATTATGGTGGCCAAATATTCTTAATTTGCCTTTTTCTTTTGCCCATCTCCCATTGCCATCCATTATGATAGCTATGTGGCTGGGCAATTTTGACAAATCAATCTGATCTTTATATTCCATTTTATTTACAGCTTGCTATATTCGGCAGGGCCTTACAATATAGCATTTACCTCATTATTGATCTGATTAAAACCAAATTTTTCAGCGGACAAAGGTAAAACTTCCCTGGTACTTTTTTAGTATTGTACCGAAAAGAAAGTTTATTGTTTATATAATGCTTAAATACTGCATTTATTGCCTATAAAAAACATCTTATTACTAATTTTAATAATAACATTTTGCCGTAATAAACGTAAATGATATAGTTAAATTAATAAACAAGTAGCTATCATGCGGCCTAAAATCACCACGTTGCGATCCCGGATAACCTGGTGTCAAGCCCCTATCTGCCAGTGCAAATGCCAGTGAAGTAGGATCATTATTAAAACTGCTTACCGGCGCGTAAACACCGCTTACATCATCTAAATAATCAGTAAACGCATAACGATATCCTATATCGGCTATAATATTCCATGCGTCAGAAAAATTATATTTAATACCCGCACCATAAATAGCTGATATGGCTTTATTGCCATATTGTGTTGCCTGTCCCTCAGTTCTAAATTGGGCCAGGTCAAGCGTTACACCATTATAAACGGTTTGTGGTTTAAAAGTAGTTAGCCCAGTTCCTGCAAATACATAAGGGGTAAACCTGTTGGCAGTAACTGATGGTATATACTTTAAAAAGTTAAGTTCGCCAACCAGGCTTAGCTCAGTAAGTGGGGTTTTAAAGCTTAAATTACGGTTTACAAACTGTGGGTTGGTTGAAGTACTGTCGGCCCCGGCAATGCTGCCAACGCTGTAATGTATACTGGCCGATAAATATTGGTTAAAATTACGTTTCACCATTAGCCCTGCCGTACCTCCACTCATTTTCAGCGGATTGTTAGGATTCAGATCGCCCATATAACCGGCAGCACCAAACGAGCCTCCAACTTCCCAGCTTTGCGCCTGCGCGCTATAGGCAATACTTAATAAAATAAATACGGGTAAAAGTTTGCGCATTAAACAAAGTTAATAATTGCGGGCATCAAGGCCCCACATTAATTTGTTTCTTAACGTTGCCAGGTAGCTTTCATTGTTTAAGCGAATAAGATTTAACCCGAATGGTGCTTTGTGGGTATGAAAGCGTACTGCCCCATCAATGGTTGCTGTCCTTGAGTCGCATGATACTAGATACTTACCTCCGCGGCTCTCTACCTCAAAAGATAGACGGCTGCTATCAGGCAATACAATAGGCCTTACATTTAAATTATGCGGGGAAACAGGCGTTAAAACAATACTATTTGATTGCGGGAAGATGATAGGTCCGCCGCAACTTAATGAGTAAGCGGTTGACCCTGTTGATGTGGCTATAATTATACCATCGGCCCAATAGGAGTTTAAAAATTCGCCATCTAAAAATACGTGTACGGTGATCATCGCCGAATCGTCGCGCTTATGAATGGTAATATCATTCAACGCGAAATTATCGTCGCCAAATATTTTCATGTCCGAATCGATACATAACAACGCACGGTTATCAAGTGTATATTCTTTATTAACTACTGCATTTATAGCGGCATCAATATCGCTTTTATTTACACTGGCCAAAAAGCCAAGCCTGCCAAAGTTAATACCTATTACCGGCACTCCCGAATCGCCTATTAAGGTTACCATATCCAGCAACGTACCATCGCCCCCCAGGGTAATAAACAAATCAATAAAGCCTTTTATTGGGGTATCATTTTCAAGCACGTGATATTTTACGGTGTTTATCTTTCCGGTTAAATACTCATTCAGTTGGTGGTGAACATAAATTTCAACTTTATGCCGAGAAAGGCTATCAAACACCTGCTGCACGAAGGGTAGCACTGCCAGATCATTAAACTGCCTGCCGTATACTGCTATTTTCATTGGGTGGTTTTAGTCCATAGACCATAGTCAATGGTCAATAGTTTTAATGTAAGTAATATCAACTATGGCCTATCGTCTATTGACGATGGACCAATTATAAATTCAAATAATTCATCAATGAATCATACCTATCCATTGAATTATCGTTATCATTATGATTAAAGGTAGCCTTTATATCATACTCATACCTTAAAAAGCTGGCCACTATGCCTGATATGTCCTGCTTATTAATTTTAAGCGTAACTTCCATCCTTGTTGAATCGGGATAAGTACTTACATATGAGCTTAATATTTGCGCGTTGTCTGACTCAACAATTTGCGACATATGTGCCAACGAATTGTTTTTATTACTGATCTCTAACACGATTATACCACCGGGTTGGCTAACCGAGGTTATTTTGGCAAAGTACTCTGTTATAGCATTAATGGATATCATGCCCAGGTAGTTCTTTTTGATATCCAGCACGGGTACTATGGTTAGTTGCTGCTCATAAAACAGGCGGATAACATCATATATATGCTGATCTTCCAGTACATAGGGATTTACCAGCGAAAGCGCAAGTGCACCTATGTGTGTTGTATAGTCGGTTTCAGCCAGTAAATCAGTTTCGGCTAAAAGACCCAAAAACTGGTCTTCGTTTACAATGGGCAGGTGCCTTACACGAAACTCTATCATACGGTCCAATGCCTTCTGTATCGTATCAGAAGTATGAACCGGCAGAATAACATCAGATATCAACTCACCTGCAACCATTTATATACCTTTTTTATCTAAAAATGCTTTTAATTTCTCATTAAACTCTGCAGGATGCTCCATCATAGGGGCATGGCCGCATTTATCTATCCAGTGTAACTCAACATCCGGCAGCAACTGGTTAAACTCTTCAGCAACTTCGGGTGGTGTTATTTTATCATTTCTGCCCCATATTAAGGCTACCGGTATTTTTATTTTATGCAGATCTTTTTTCATGTTATGGCGTATTGCCGATTTGGCCATGGCCAGCAACCTTATAACACTATGACGATCATTAACCAATTTATACACCTCGTCTACCAATTCGGGAGTGGCTATATTTGGATCATAAAAAGTGTATTGCACACGCTCTTTAATAAACTCATAATTTTCGCGCCTCGGGAATGACCCCCCAAAAGCGTTTTCATATAAACCCGAGCTACCTGCCAACACCAATGCCCTAATATTATCCTGGTGAGTTAAACTATATATTAACCCCACATGCCCACCTAATGAATTACCCAAAAGGGTTACATTCTCCAATTTTTTATACTTAATAAACTTATTAAGGTACTTTGATAACGTTTTTACACCCGTAGTTAGTACCGGCAAATCATAAACCGGCAGCATGGGTAGTATAACACGGTAACTTTTACTAAAATATTCAATTACCTCTTCCCAGTTACTTAAGCCTCCCATTAAACCATGCAATAGCAACAGAACCTCGCCTTCTCCTTCGTCAATGTAACTAAAACCACGTTCCTGTTTAAGCACGAAATTCATATATGTAATTGTAAATGTTTAAGTTTCAAATATATACCCTTGTACTAATTACCAAGTGTATATGTTAGCAATAAAAATAGCTATAAAGCTTTAGTTTCGGCAATAATAACAAATATTTATCCTAATAACTGCCGCACTACTTCTGATATTGTTTTTCCGTCGGCTTTACCGGCAAGTTCTTTACTGGCCATGCCCATAATACGGCCCATATCCTGTGCAGATGTAGCGCCAATACGGCTCATCAGGTCCTGTATATATCCTTCAATTTCAAAACGGGTCATTTGCTGCGGAAGGTAGGGTTCAATTACACGCATTTCCTGCATTTCAATCTCATACAGGTCTTCCCTGTTTTGAGTTTTATAAATATCAGCCGACTCTTTACGCTGCTTTACCAGCTTTTGCAACACTTTTATTTCTGCCTCTTCGGTTAATTCTTCAGCAGCGCCTTTCTCGGTTTTGGCCAATAGCAATGCCGATTTAATGGCACGTAACGCCCGCAGCCTGTCGGGTTGTTTAGCCAACATGGCCTGCTTGATATCCTGATCTATTTGTGTAGTTAATGACATGTTTTTTGTTTTTTGTCCGGAAGTCCGTAAGACCGAAAGTCCGGAAGATTATTTACTCTTTTATATTTTTCGGACTTCCCGACTTACGGACTTTCCGACTATTGTCTAAATATATTAGTTACGCTGGCCTGCGCGGTTGGCATAACGGTTAGTTCATTGATGTTAACATGTGCCGGGCGCGATGCGGCAAACCATATGGTTTCGGCAATATCGTCGGCAACCAATGGTTTAAATCCGTCATAAACTTTGTCTGCACGCTCTTTATCGCCATGAAACCGAACTTCTGAAAACTCGGTATTAACAGCTCCCGGATGTACGGCGGTTACTTTAATGCCATGTGATAAAAGATCTAAACGCATACCTTTATTTAAAGCATCAACGGCAAACTTGGTAGCGCAATATACATTACCATTGGGGTAAACCTCTTTACCGGCAATTGAACCAATATTTATAATATGCCCTTTACCATTGCTTATCATCCAGTTAGACACCACTTTACTTACATATAATAACCCTTTAATATTGGTATCAATCATGGTTTCCCAATCGGTATAGTTTCCATTTTGTATAGGGTCAAGCCCCTGGCTTAGGCCGGCGTTGTTTATTAATACATTAACCTTTTTCCATTTTGCCGGCAGCTCTTCCAGGTTAGCTATTGTTTGCTCCCTGTTTTGCACATCAAATGCGGACACAGCTACCTCGATGTTATATTTTTTATTCAGGCGGGCTGCTAATTTTTCCAAACGTTCCAATCTGCGGCCGGTAAGTACCAGGTTATAGCCCTCGCGGGCAAAAGTATGCGCGCAGGCTTCGCCTATCCCCGAAGTTGCTCCTGTTATTAATGCAATTTTAGCCATAGGTATGAGTTAAAATCTGCTACGAAATTATAGTTTTTAGTTGATATAACACGGGTTTTATAAATGAGTTTTAGAACAAGTGTTCACTTATTCCTTTTGCAAGCAGGAAATTAATTTACTCAAAATACAGGCTAAACATTACCGTATGCAGCCCCAAATTGCTGATGGGTTTTGAAAAGGCACTATTGTCATGCAGCATGACGTTACCAAACGAGTTGGATATTTTAATTTCGGGCGAAAGCTTGAAAAACTCGAAGTATATCTCACAACCCAGCCCAACTTCGTACGAGCCATAGCGGTTTACATTTTTAACTATCTTATCAATAGGTGGCAGGTCAACATCCGAGTTATATTTTGAGCTGATGGCCTGTGTAAGCTTTACTCCTCCCATTAAATATACCCGCAGGTTGTCCATACGGTCTGATTTTAGTTTCAGGCTTAGCGGAAAATCAACCGCGGTACTGGTAACCAATTTATTTATAGGATCCTGGTTTACATAAGTATATTTTACTACCCTGTCTGCAAATATTAACGAGGGAGCAACACGTGCCTCTAAATGCTCGGTTAAACGGTAACGTGTTAAAAAACCAACGCCAAAACCACTGGCATATGATGAACTGATGCTATTTAGCGTGTTGGTTACAGGTGTATTATTTACCGGGTCAATAAACGGGGTTTGCCAATCAAGCGCTTTATCTATTTTATAATAACTGCCTATATATGAAAAGGTAAAACCGAAACCAAGGTCCTTCAAATCGCTACCACCACCCCATGCCGGTACTTTCTGCGCCAAACAATCGGCACAGCAAATAAACAGCAATATTAGGGTTAGGTATTTAATTTTACTCATTTAACGCCGGTGTAAATGGAACATATACCAAACGCAAGCGGGCGGCTTTTGGTATGTTTAAAACCCACCTTGTCCATCAGTGCCACAAAATCATTTCCGTCAGGAAAAGCAGCAACCGACTCGGGCAAATAGGAATAAGCTCTTGAATCTTTTGAAAAAAGCTTGCCAATGCCGGGGGTGATATAATTAAAGTAAAATTGATACAACTGTTTAATTGGAAATGCCTTAGGTTTAGAGAACTCCAACACCACGGCTTTACCACCCGCTTTTAATACCCGGTGAATATCCGCCAGGCCAACCTCCAGGTTCTCAAAGTTACGTACACCGTAGGCTACGGTTACCGCGTCAAACTCGCTGGCCTCAAAAGGTAATTTTTCCGAGTCGCCAAGCTTAACTTCAAATTGAGCGCTTAAACCACGTTTAGCTATTTTTTGCTTCGCGATGTCCAGCATCCCTTGTGAAATATCTACACCTATAATTTTTTTGGGCTTTAATATGGATAAGGCTTCAAAAGCAAAATCACCGGTACCGGTGGCTACATCCAGTATCAATTTAGGTTGATCTTTCTTTAATTCGTTGATAGCTTTTTTGCGCCAGATGATATCAATACCCAACGACATAAAATGATTCAGAAAATCGTAGGTTTTGGATATATTATTAAACATATCGGCCACCTGTTCTTTCTTGGTGCCCTGCTCCTCGGTATACGGAATTACGGTTTTGCTCATATTGTAGGGCAAAGATAGATAATAAAGATTAGGGAATAAAGATTGAAGATTAGTGCTTAGCTTATTTGAATATTGTTAACCAATCTTTATTCTTCAATCTTTAATCTTTGTTTAAGGTTAACAATCCTTCAATATCCAACCGCTCCGTAACCATTTTCAAGCTACCCTTTTCATCCAGCGGCCACTCCTCTTTGGGTTTGTCCCAGTATAGTTCGACGCCATTTTTATCCGGGTCGTCTAAATAAATAGCTTCTGATACGCCATGATCAGACGCGCCGGTGATGGGGTATTTGGCTTGTATCAATCGTTGCAGAATTTTAGCCAGATCCTTACGCTCGGCATATAGTATAGCGGTGTGGAACAGTCCGGCAGTGTTTTGCGGCGCAGGTTGTCCGCCCTTGCTGTACCAGGTATTTAACCCGATATGGTGATGATAACCCCCGGCAGATATAAAAGCTGCCTGGTCGCCGTACATTTGGGTAACTTCAAATCCCAGCAATCCGCAGTAAAAATCTAATGATTTTTGCAGGTCACTAACTTTTAAATGCACGTGGCCAATACGGGTTTGTGCGGGGATTTTGTAGTTGTCTTCCATTCTGTTAAAAGATTAAAGATTGAAGAATAAAGATTAGTGAATGTAGGGTTATCATATTACAAAGCTATACTAATCTTTAATAGCTAATCTTTAATCTTCTCAACCAATCTTTAATAACCAATCTTTAACCCCTATCTTTGCCCTATGATTGTAAAAACTGCCGAATTTATTTGCAGCAACACCCAGGTTTCTAAACTGCCGCCGCCGGTAAAGCCCGAATATGCTTTTATTGGCCGCTCAAATGTGGGTAAATCCTCGCTGATCAATATGCTTACGGGCAAAAAAGGTTTGGCCAAAACCTCGCAAACGCCGGGTAAAACGCAGTTGATCAATCACTTTTTGGTGAACGATAACTGGTACATTGTGGATTTGCCGGGTTATGGCTATGCACGTGCATCCAAAACCAAAAAATCCGAATGGGATAAGTTTATACATACCTATTTAGATAAACGCGAAAGCCTGCAATGTGTAATGGTTTTAATTGATAGTCGTTTAGAACCCCAAAAAATAGATCTGGAGTTTTGCAATTGGCTGGGCGAAAAAGGCTTGTCGTTTGTACTGGTATTTACCAAGGCAGATAAGCAATCATCGGTAAAAACAGATCAAAATATAGCTAAGTTTAAAAAAGCGCTGCTTACAACTTTTGAAGAGGCCCCGCAATACTTTATCACCTCTGCCGAGTTACATTTAGGACGCGAGGAGATTTTAGGATTTATTGGAGGAATAAATCAGGAGTTTATAGTACCGGCATATAAAGATTTTTAAATAAAATCGTCATTGCGAGGAACGAAGCAATCTCTATGTAGGACAGTCAGGCAGACAAATGTCGTTCAGTAACGAACATTACAGTTTTGACTTGCATGTGCAGAGATTGCTTCGTTCCTCGCAATGACGCCTGGATAAATAGTAAATGAAAAAATACCTTTCCCTCGTAACATTTTCGCATACCATATTTGCCATGCCATTTGCCTTTATTGGCTTTTTTTTGGCGATAACTACCACCAGCTACCCGTTTGAATGGCCCAAGCTGTTGATGATGATATTATGTATGGTATTTGCCCGTAACGCGGCCATGGCATTTAACCGCTATTTGGACCGCGACATTGATGCCAAAAACCCACGCACCAAAGTACGTGATATTCCTGCCGGGAGGATTAGTCCGGCGGCAGCGCTGACGTTTACGCTGGTTAACTGTGCTTTGTTTATTGCCACAACCTGGTTTATTAATACGCTTTGCTTTTATTTATCGCCGGTGGCTTTGTTAGTGGTATTGGGTTATAGCGCTACCAAACGCTTTACCGCGCTTTGCCATTTGGTTTTGGGTTTGGGGTTATCGCTGGCACCTATCGGGGCTTATTTGGTGGTGACCGGGCATTTTGATCTGACGCCGCTGTTCTTCTCCTTCGCGGTACTGTTTTGGGTGAGTGGCTTTGATATCATCTACGCCATGCAGGATGAAGATTTTGACCGCAATGAAAACTTGCACTCTATTCCCGCCTATTTGGGTAAAGTAAATGCTTTAAGGTTATCTACATTTTTGCATGTGCTATCAGCAGCCTTTATAATAATGCCTGTATTTTTTATTGAACCAGGGATATTATATTACATAGGTATCGTTTTCTTTTGCAGTATGCTCATTTACCAGCACCTGTTAGTTAAACCAAACGACCTGAGCCGTGTAAACTTTGCCTTTATGACCACCAATGGTATTGCCAGCGTGGTATTTGCGGTTTTGTTTTTGTTGGATAGAGTTATTTGATCTCGGATGTTCGGAAAAGGTTAAATACCATTAACCCAGTTTGAGTATTGTTTCCAATCGGATAAATATATCTGTTTCATTTGCCTTTTACTTAATTCTTCAAAATCGTCAAAATCCAACTCACATGCTTTTGGGTATTCCGCTCTTGATATAATATCTCTATAATCATAATTGCTTACATCAATTAAACCGTCTATAGCATTAATATCGCTGTTCGCTAATTTTATGATTGCTGCAGAAATTCTGCGTTTTCCCTTTGGTGAATCACTTAAAACTCTTTGGAGCTTTTCCTTTACTTCGTCAGCCTTACTACCAAACTCCCTTATAATTATTCTTTCAAGAGTTTCCTTTTTTATATCAGCGTAGGGTTGATTTCCCAAAAGTCTAATTTGCAGCATTTCAAACATAATACTAATGTATAAAAATCTACAAAGTGATTGTTATTTGTTTTGAAACAAGTCCAGGATGACATTGTTATTCACGCACAAATTTGCACATTTGCACATCTACATATCTGCACATCAAAATGATCCACAAAAAAACAAGAACATATATCCCATCCGACCTTGAAATTAAATGGGAAACGCTGGAACCACTTTATAAAGAGTTACTGGCCCGTTTTATCAACTCAAGAGAGGAATTAGAAAAATGGCTGCATGACCGCAGCGAGTTGGAAGCCGCTTTAGAGGAAGATTTTGCCTGGCGCTATATCCGCATGACGTGTGATACCAATAACGAGCAGTTGTTGCAAAACTTTCAATACTTTGCTACCGAAGTTGAGCCTAAAATAGCACCTTACAGTAACGAGCTCAACAAAAAACTGGTAGCCAGCGAGTACCTCGATGAGTTAGATAACGACAAGTATTACGTTTATTTAAGAGGTGTAAAAAAAGCTTTGGAGCTTTTCAGGGAAGCAAACATTCCTTTACAAACCGAGATACAGGTTGAGCAGCAAAAATATCAACAGATAAGCGGGTCATTATCCGTTCATATCGATGATAAGGAATATACTTTAGAGCAGGCATCGGTATTTTTAAAAGGCACCGACCGTGCCAAAAGGCAGGAAGTTTGGGAGAAAATTACCGCGCGCCGCCTGCAGGAAAAAGATAAGCTGAACGACTTGTTTGACCACTTGCGCGCTTTGCGCCACCAGGTAGCCCTAAACGCCGGTTTTGAAAATTACCGCGACTATATGTTCCAGGCGCTGGGCCGTTTTGATTATACGCCACAGGATTGCTATGCTTTTCATGAAGCTATAGAAATGGAGGTAGTGCCCATCCTGCGCGAACATGCCGAGCAACGTAAAGATGCTTTAGGCTTAGATACTTTAAGGCCGTGGGATATGGATGTCAACACCTCCGGCAAACCTGCGTTAAAACCTTTTCAAAATGGTGATGATTTAATAGAGAAATCTATCCAGTGCTTCAGCAACATTAACCGCTATTTGGGCGAGCGTTTGGAGATCATGAAGGATAATAACCTGTTTGATGTAGAGAGCCGCAAAGGCAAGGCACCGGGCGGTTATAACTATCCGCTATCAGAAACAGGCGCGCCGTTTATTTTTATGAACTCGGCTAATACCTTCCGCGATTTGACTACGATGGTACACGAAGGCGGCCACGCGGTACATACCTTTTTAACTGCGGATCTGGAGCTGAATGATTTTAAACATTGCCCATCAGAAGTGGCAGAGTTGGCCTCCATGTCGATGGAACTCATATCCATGGATAACTGGAACGTATTTTTTGATAATGAGGAAGACTTAAAACGCGCCAAACGCGATCAGTTGGTGGATGTATTAAAAACCCTGCCCTGGGTGGCCGTGGTTGACCAGTTTCAACATTGGATATATACCAACCCTACCCATACTGCTGCCGAGCGCACTGAAGCCTGGGTAAAAATATACGAGCCTTTTGGCGCAGGTTTTGCCGATTGGAGCGGCATTGAAGAAGCGGAAGCCAATCTTTGGCAAAAGCAACTGCATATTTTTGAGATCCCTTTTTATTATATAGAATACGGCATGGCCCAGTTAGGTGCCATAGCAGTTTGGAAAAATTATAAGGAAAATCCGGAGAAAGCATTGGAGCAGTACTTAGCGGCCTTAAAACTGGGTTATACCAAAACTATTAAGGAAATTTACGAAACCGCCGGTATTAAGTTTGATTTTAGTGCAGGTTATGTACAGGAACTGGCCGAGTTTGTTAAATCCGAGATAGAAAAACTATAAGCCATTTTTGTCACCAAAAAATCAAAGTGTATAAATAAGGGCATTGTTAGTAATTAGTTTGTCAGTTTGTCAGGCCAATACTTGTGGCAAGCTATTTGAATAGTATATATTTGTTAAACAAAATAAAAAATATCATGGCATTAGAAATTACTGACGCAAACTTTGAGGAGCTTGTACTAAAATCAGATAAACCCGTATTAGTTGACTTTTGGGCTGAATGGTGTGGCCCTTGTAGAATGGTTGGCCCGGTAGTAGAAGAAATATCAAAAGAATATGCGGATACTGCTGTTGTAGGTAAAGTAAATGTGGACAATAATCCAGGTATATCAGTTAAATATGGTATCCGTAACATCCCTGCTTTATTGTACTTTAAAAATGGCGAAATTGTTGACAAACAAATTGGCGCCGTACCAAAATCTGTTTTGGCCGATAAATTAAATAAGCAATTAGCTTAATTATCATAAACTAAGTATTAAAAGCGTTACAAGTTGTTGTAACGCTTTTTTTATTTGCGCACACCTGTTGATTTTAATACATTAGTATATGCTTAACGACAATCAGCAAATAAGGCACTTAGCCAACCTTGACCTATTGGCGCGCCAGGTAGTTGAAGGTTTTATTACCGGTTTACACCAGAGCCCCTTTCATGGCTTCTCGGTTGAGTTTGCCGAACACCGCTTGTATAATAACGGCGAGTCGATAAAAAACATCGACTGGAAACTGATGGCCCGAACGGAAAAGCTGTTTGTTAAGCAATTTGAAGAGGAAACCAACCTGCGCTGTTATTTATTGCTGGATACCTCATCATCCATGAATTACCCGGATAAGGGTATAAATAAGCTGCAGTTTTCTATCTATGCCATTGCATCATTAATGTACCTGTTTAAAAAACAGCGCGACGCATTTGGATTGGGCATATTTTCGGATAAGGTAGATTGGTTAAGTGGGGTTAAATCGACATCAACCCACCTGTTTTACTTATATGCCCAGTTAGAAAAAGCTTATAACGAGCCTAAAGAAAACACTAATACCAGTTTATCAAACGTATTGCACCATATAGCACAGGAAGTTCACCAGCGTTCAATGGTTATTATTTTTAGCGATATGCTGGAAAACAACATGAGCACCGAAAAACTGCAGGATCTGTTTGCCGCTATACAACACCTAAAATATAACAAACACGAGGTGATTATATTTAATGTGCATGATAAACAAAAAGAAATAGACTTTAATTTTGATAACCGCCCGCATCATTTTATTGATATCGAGAGCGGCGATGAGGTTAAGGTACATCCTAATAAAATACGCCAAACCTATCATACCGCGCTGGCTCAATACCGTAAAGAACTGGAGTTAAAATGCGCGCAATACCATATTGACATGGTAGATGCCAACATTCATGACGGTTATCATAATATACTAAAATCCTATTTGATCAAGAGGAATAAGATGATATAGTGAACACCCAATCACTTCAAATAAAAAATACTCAAATCAATTTGTTAAACTTGATGTTATAAAACTAAACGTATTGATATAAGTATGAGACTAGCCGTTGAGCGCAAGCCCGTAAGAGTAAATCCGGATTCGAAACGAGTAATAGCAAGATTCTTTTTTAACGGTAATGATCGTGCCAAAGAAGTAATTGAAAGAGTAATGAGTATAACCGAGGAGGAAGCTTTCGGTATCATTTCTCCCTTATTGCAGGAATATTCTAAACGCCATCGCAATATAACCCGGGTTTTAAACCGCCATTGCAGTAAATTAAAACCACTTTTTACCGAGCTTGAAATTGATTTTGATACGCTAACCGTTTACCGAAAATTGTTAATTGGCTCGTACTTTACGCATGAGTATTCTATTGAATCTGCCGCATTTTTTAACCCATCAATAGTACAGGACCCTGACCAAAGCGAGTTACATGAAGGCGAGCGACGGGTTATTATGAGTTTCAGGGCCGTGGGCGAAGGCCACATATCATCTATCACCTTCCGCAGGGCTTTATTTGATAAAGACAATAACATAACTGTTTTACCTGCCGGCAACTATATTGATGAAGCCGAAATTGTACGCAACGCGGTGTACAACAAAAAGTTATTTTTTGATAAAGCCGCCATTACCCAAATAAATATTGGGGTATTAAAAGAGCTGGAAGAAAAACTGGACCATCATTTTGAATATTCAAACCTGCGCCGAATCATATCAGATTCGCAAAAAATGCAGGAAAACGATATCAAAAAGCTGGAATATGATAAAGTATTATGGCTGGCCGATTCGTATTATGAAATAGTTTTTTCGATGGATACGGATATATCCGACAGGGTAATATTCCCGATATCAGAATATGAGCGTAAGGGCATTGAAGATGCTCGTTTTGTACAGTTTAAAAACGAAGATGGCAGTTCGGTTTATTACGCCACTTATACGGCTTATGATGGGTCGCTAATCATGCCAAAACTATTGCAAACCAATGATTTTTATAATTTTAAAATAATGCCTTTATACGGCGACGGCGCGCAGAATAAAAACCTGGCCCTGTTTCCGCGAAAAATAAATGGCAAGTTTGTAATGATATCGCGTATAGACGGCTGCAACAACTACATCATGTACTCGGATAAAATAAATATTTGGGAAAAGCCTATTTTGCTACAAAAGCCAAAATTTACCTGGGAATTTGTTCAAATTGGTAACTGTGGTTCGCCTATTGAAACTGAGGATGGCTGGATTGTAATTACACACGGAGTTGGCCCAATGCGCCGTTATGTACTGGGTGCAAGTTTGCTTAAACTGGATGACCCGGCAGTTGAAATTGGGCGCTTAAACGAGCCCTTATTGATACCAAACGGCGATGAACGCGAAGGCTATGTACCAAATGTTATTTATTCCTGCGGATCGATCATTAATAATGGTAAGCTGATAATTCCTTACGGCTTATCTGATTATTCAACCTCGTTTGCCGAGATAGATTTGAAAGATCTGTTAACGAAGTTGAAGGGAGGGTAATAAAACCACCACCCGTACTGATGGTTATTTATTGAGGATTTGCTTATACAACTCAAAATAGTCGCTCACCATTTTCTCACTTGAAAATTTCGAAGTTGCCCAGGTATAGCATTCGCGGCGATTTATTTTGTTCAAAGCATTCACAGCATCCACCGCTTCCTCAACCGTATTTACTAAAAACCCGGTTTCTTCATGTTTAATTAGTTCGGGCATCGAGCCACGATTAAAAGCAATAACCGGTGTACCGCAAAGCATGGCTTCAGCTACACTTAATCCAAACGGCTCATTAAAATTTATGGGGTGTAATAACGCTGATGCATTTCTTAAAAGGTCATTCCTTTTTTCAGGGCCTGCACTGCCAAGGTATTGAACCTGATCATCAAATTGCGGTTCAATTTTACTTTTAAAATAATTTTCATCCTGTACAATACCCGCTATATATAAACGCTTCTTACTTTTTTTGGCTATCGCGATGGCCTCTTCGGTACCTTTGTCGGGATGTATCCTTCCAAAATATAGCAGGTAATCGCCCGGTGTTTCATTAAATTTAAAGTTGGAGGTATCTAAGCCATTATAAACAGTGGCTAAATAATCCAGATCGGGGCTCCTGTCGGCATTACTGATAGATACGTAATGGCCAATACTATTATACTTTTTAAATACCGGAATTATGCGGGATGACGAAAAACCGTGTATAGTAGTTATTATCGGCGTCTTTATCAATCCCGAATAGGTAAGCGGTAAAAAGTCAAAATTGTTATGGATAATGTCAAAGTTATCTGCTTTTTCCATCACGTTGCTAATGTGCAGGCACTCCAGTACCTTGGCGTCCTGACCACGGTCCTCCTCGTAGCCCATAGCGCAAACTGATTCCAGTTTGCCTGCTGTTATAGAATCGCCGGTAGCAAATAAGGTTATTTCCACTCCCTTTTTAACCAGGCCTTCGGCAATGTTAGATGCCATTTGTTCCCACGGGCCATAATGCCTGGGCGGTGTGCGCCAGGCAACAGGTGATAATACCGCTACCCTCATTTAGCCGACGATAACTTTTTTGAGAACCGATTATACTCGTATTCCAGCTCAAATGCTTTTAATACTGTTAGGTGCGATATCAGGTAGGCTAATGTACTTTCGGCACCCTGGTTACGGTTAATGCCCGTTGGCAATAAGCCGTCGCAGCAGCCTTTGGTTTCGTGGTCATATAATGGCGCACGCAAAGTATTCTCGCCCAAAAACCAGCGATAACATAAAAACATCTTTTCGATATATTCGGGTTTGCGGAATATCTTATAAGCCTGAAAATGCATACATACCATAGCCATAGTTTCAATGGCTTGCTGGTCATATACCGGGAAGTTGCCTACGTTTTTATAATACCAGCCATCATTACCAATCGGGCTTAAATACCCGTTTGACAGGGTTAGTTGATCTAAAAACGCCATAGTTTTTAAAGCCACTTTTTTAACCTCATCATTACCGGTTATCTCGCATGAATGTAATAAAGCTAAAGGCAGTATGGCATTATCGTAGGTCATACCTTCTTCAAACCATTGCCAATCATCTGTTGCCGTATGCTCGTATGATGACATCAGCATATCTGTAAGTCTTACCAACTCATTCATCATGCCCTCGTCCGTAGCATATACCTGCAGGTATAAACTTATACCAATAATAGTGTTCCCTATTCCCCGTAAGTAATGCAGTTGAGCAAAATGAGGGAACGAACGGTGAAATAGTTCAGTAGCAAATTCGCGGTAGGAGTTACGAGATGTACACGCAATTAAATATCCTAATGACCAAATGGTACGTCCAAATGAATCTTCGGAACCTACCTCATCCAAATACTGACGATTAAAACTCAAAAAGTTACGGAAGTTACCATCCTCTGTTTGCATATAGTGGATGTAACTTAAATATATCGGTAACAGGTCATACGCTTCCTTACTGTTATTACGCTCGTAAGCCATTAGCGCCATAATTAATGCGCGGGCATTATCGTCCAAGCAATAACCTTCCTTTAAGTTGGGTATTCCGTATTTAGCGTGTTGAACTATACCAGTATCGTCAGTTAAACGCACTACATGCGCTAAACTAAACTTAGGCATGATCTCGGGGTCAACTATACTGTTTTTTAATATTTTGTCCCTAAAATCATGCTCGTAGCAAGCCTCTTGTGCTACTTTAATATATTCGGCACCTATTACCGGCCATCGTGTATGCAAGCCGTATTCGTAAGCATTTTGTTTTAATTCCTTCAGAGTATTCTCATTATCCAGTAATTCAATAATTATGTCGCTTAAAGCATCTGAATTTTTAAAATCAAATAACCTACCCCTGTTTTGATCCAGCAACTCAACAGCGTGCCAATAAGGAGTTGATACTACTGCAGAACCTGCACCTATGGCATATGATAATGTACCGCTGGTTATTTGCGCCTCATTTAAATATGGAGTTACATAAACTTCAGAAGCTGATAGGTATTGTATTAACTCTTCTTCTGAAACGAATTTGTTTATGAAGGTCAGATTTTCTGACACACCCAATTGTGTTGCTAAAGTTTTTAAATGGTCGCGGTACTCCTCGCCCGAGTTTTTTAACACTCCCGGATGCGTATTACCCAATACCACATACATCACATCCGGATGCCTGGCTACTATCTTTGGTAAGGCATTAATTACAGTCTCCAAACCTTTGTTTCGGCTTATTAAACCAAATGTTAATAACACCCTATGATTTTTAAACGGTGTTAAATTTTTAATAGGGTTAATCTCGGGTGCTTCCAGGTCAGGCACTCCATGTTCAATTATTTGTATTTTTTCTGCCGGGATATCATAAATTGTGGTTAAAAATTCAACCGCCCGGTTACTCATCACAATTATTTTTGATGACTGTTCAGCTATCTCCCTTATTATAATGCGTTGTACATAGCTGGGTTCTTTTAATATGGTATGTAAAATTGATATTAAGGGTTTCTCTAAACGATTGATAAAAGGCAATATATATATGCCGCTTTCGCCGCCATAAATACCAAATTCATGTTCCATTATACAAACATCAGCACTGCTGGTATTTACGTAATTGGCCGCACGTATATAATCTTTTTGATGATTTTGACGAACTATATATTTTACTTCTTCGGGATACTCATATTCATGTAGATTTTCAGAATCAGTTAACGCTACTACGAAATCGCCTTTTAAAAAACTTTCTCTTTCGGGAAAATTAGTGGCAACTGCGCGTACTAAACTTTGATTGAACGTAGCGATTCCACATTCGCGGGGCGGATAGGTTGATATATAAGCTATTTTCATAACGTTGTGTACAGTATTTTTGCTAATTGTGACCAAAAAAAAGTGCAAGTTTGGACTTACAAACTAGGGATATGAGCTGGAAAAGCACTTTTTTAACAGTTTAACCTTAATTTGGCACAAACCGTACCAAAATGAAATTTCAATGAAATACGGCTACATAAATATAGCAATTAGCTATAATATTCAATAGACTCAATTATCACTACACAGGCTTTTTTAATCTCATCAGGAGTGATGATCAGTGGAGGGGCAATCCGCATGGAGTTGGTACAGTGTAAAAACCAGTCAGTAATAACACCGCTGGCTATGCAGCGGTCAATTATTTTTTTGTTGAGATCAAAATTTTCTAATTCAATTGCCAGCATCAACCCCTTACCACGTATTTGTTTTATGGTGGGATGCACCAATAATTGGCGCATTAACATTTCTTTTTCCTTTACTTGCTCTACCAGGTTATCATTGAGCAAAACCTCTAAAGCAGCTAAACCCGCAGCACAGCATACGGGGTGCCCGCCAAAAGTAGTGATGTGGCCTAAAATTGGGTTCTCCTTTAAAACATCCATAATATTTTTTGATGCTATAAATGCCCCTATAGGCATACCACCACCTAAAGCTTTTGCTAATAGTAAAATATCGGGAACAATGTCAAAATGATCAAAAGCAAATAGCTTGCCTGTACGTCCAAACGCGGCCTGTATTTCATCCAATATTAACAATGTTCCGGTATCGGTACAACGTTGGCGGAGGGCCTGCATATAGACCTTATCAGGAACGAGTATGCCCGCTTCGCCTTGTATAGTTTCTACTATTACACAAGCAGTTTGGTTAGTGATACATTGCAGGTCGTCGACATTGTTAAAGTTGATAAACTTTACGCCTGGCAATAACGGGCGATAAGCTTGCTTATATTCCTCGTTACCCATAACGCTTAACGCGCCATGTGTACTGCCGTGGTATGAATTTTTAAAGGCGATGATCTCTTGCCTGCCTGTATAGCGTTTAGCCAGTTTAAGCGCGCCTTCAACCGCCTCGGCACCCGAGTTGGTAAAATAAACCGACTGTAGGTTATCGGGTAATAATGACGTTAACTTTTCGGCAAAACGTACCTGTGGGGTTTGTACATACTCGCCATAAACCATCAGGTGCATATATTTATCTAATTGCTGCTTAATAGCATCAATTACATAGGCATTGCTATGCCCCAGGTTACTTACCCCTATGCCCGATATCAGGTCGATATAAGGTTTGCCGTCTTTGTCATATAGGTAAACACCTTCAGCACGTTCAAACTCCAGTAATAAAGGAAAATCAGTGGTTTGCGCGTTATTGGCTAAAAAAAGTTGGCGTAGGGTTAGCATAGTCCAAAAATACAAAAGGCTTACCACTTTTATATGATAAGCCTTTTTTACATTTATGTAATGTATTTAATTAGTCGCGTTCGTTCAAATTTCTAAATATCTCGTCTTTAAATTTCTGTTCCAGTTTGTAAAGCTCACTTAATTTTTGGGGCGAAAGTATTTTTAAAAACTCATTTTGAAAATGTTCTTTAGCATCTATAAGTTGCCTGTCGTAAGCCAGGTCCTTTTCTAACTGAGCGGGGCCATTACTTTGCGAAGAAGAATTATTTAATCTTTTTAAACGTCGTATTTCGGCCATAGTATTTTGCCATGAACGGTATACGTTTAAAAATTTATTTGCCTGCGCCTGGTTTGACGATAAACCCAATTCGCGTACAAAATATTGCTCTTTAATTTTTCGCAGCTTAGCTGTTTGATCGGCATTTGCAGCATTGTCATTTACCGGGGTTGTTGCAGGTGCAGACCTATTAAAACTTTGCTGGCGTAAATTGTTGCGTTGTGCAAAACTGGTATAAGCTAATCCTACCATAAAAATGATAATAAATACAGCCTTACTAAACTTGTTCATGGTTTTCATTATTCTGTATCTATATATGTATTTAAATCACTTTGTATTTGGGCGTCATTAACACTTAAATCGTTAGCCTTAATAATGTGTAACGCCTCGTTCCCATCAGCATATAGCCTTAAATAACTTTCCATCTCCTGCTCAGAAACATTTAATAACTCCTGGTGCAAATATGACGTACGGTGTTTTTTTACCGGATCAGATGATGATTTAAAAAATACGCCACCTCCAACTATTGCCAATAAGCAAGCCGCTGTGGCATATTTAAATATAGGCGAGTTAAACATGCGCCTAACTATTGTTTTACGCTTAATTATATCCTGGTTAACCGTTTTGTTCAGTATATTTTTATTTAACCGTTCAAAATAGCCATCAGGTACGGTCATGGTTTCCTCCGCACCCACTAAAGCTTCCTCAACTTTAACACGGCTTTGTATTTGCGCGGTTAGATCTTCAAAATAATTATTGGGTGTGGTAAAACCGAATGACTGGTTTAAAGCCTGATCAATTTTAATACGGCTCATTATATTGCCGCTTAATTCGTTAAAATAATTTTCAGGAACAGTAAATTCTTGTTGTGAGTTTTGCTTCAAATCATTCAAACGGATACCGGACACAATGCGCTCGTTCAGCTCGTTAAAATAGCTGTCGGGCACTGTAAAAGGGTTATTAGGGTTAACCCTTTTTAATGGCTCACTATCATTTAGCCACTCTCTATTTCCTATATCGCTTGTCATAATACTGTTATAGATACAATTAAACACAAAAGGTTTAAAATTTCATTTAAATTTCATAAAATAATTTTAATCTTCTGTAAGCAGATAGTTTTCTATCTTTTTAACAGCCAAATGGAACGACGCTTTTAACGCTCCAACGCTTGTTCCCAATACCTGTGATATCTCTTCATATTTCATATCATCATAGTATTTCATATCATCATAGTATTTCATATTGAATACCAGCTTTTGCTTTTCTGGTAAAGTTAATAGGGCTTGCTGTAATTTTTTTTGTATCTGATCGCCCGTGAAATGATCAGACGAACTTAAGGTGTCTGCCAGTTCATAATCCATACCATCCAGCGAAATATTATTTTTTTGCTTTTTCTTATTCAAAAAAGTAATGCATTCGTTAGTGGCAATGCGGTACATCCAGGTATATAACTGTGCATCGCTTCTAAAGCCGGGCAGGTTTTTCCAAACTTTTATAAATACGTCCTGTACCAGGTCATCAGCATCGTCATGGTCAATAACCATACGGCGCACGTGCCAGTAAATTTTTTGCTGATATTTATTAAGCAGCAGATTAAAAGCTTCATTCCGGGTTTTTTCGTCCTGGAACTTATTTAGTATCTCTGCATCTTCAACGGTTGATGACATGTATATTTTTTATATTATAAATAGTATTTAACACTTATTTGTTTTAACAGCTATTTACATTACTAATGTAATAATTATTGTAAAATATCAAGCACCTGCTGTGATGATGCCTTGGTATCAACCTTATTAATTATTTTTTTGATGATGCCATTAGCATCAATAATAAAAGTTGTGCGCATGGTGCCCATATATACCTTACCATACATGTTTTTTTCGCCCCAAACGCCATAGGCTTCCACTATCTCTTTGCTTTCATCAGCAATAAGCGGGAAGGGAAGGTTGTATTTGGTCTGGAATTTTTTATGCGATTTTTCATCATCGGTGCTCACACCTATAACCTCAAAACCCTTACCTATTAACGATTGATAATTATCCCTAAAATCACAAGCCTCGGCAGTACATCCTGGGGTATCATCCTTTGGATAAAAATATAAAATAACAGTTTTGCCCTTAAAATCGCTTAACGAAACTGTTTTGCCATTTTGATCTTTTGCGGTAAAATCCGGCGCTTTATCGCCCTCTTTAAGTGTTGCCATTTGTTAGTTATTAGTTGATTGGGTTTATTAGGTTGATTGGGTTCCGAAAATGAGAATAACCATTCACATAATCAACTACCCACTCAATCAACTCACCTATAAAAATCTGCTTTAAATTGTGCGGTGTTGTTTTTATTATCGGTAACGGTTAATTCAAAATTATGCTTACCTGAATCAAAACCACTGTCAAAGGTATAACTTAGCACCTTAGTTTTATAATCCCATTCCATCAATACCCATTCACCATCAATTTTACCACTATAAGTTTTTATACCCGATAAGTTATCGCTTATGCGTAATGATATACGGCGCTGTTTACCCATGTTTTTACCCTGGCTAATATTTACCGGCACTATACGCGGCGGCACATCATCCAGCTTAATATAAAAATCGCCAAAGGTTTTTGGTTTGGCCTTTATATACCCATCCTCAAATATACCACCGGCATACGCTCCGGCTGTGCTTACAATAACCGCCTTGTCGGCTAACTCGCCTAAATCCCGGTCGGGCTTTATCCATAGGTCATACATGTCATGTATGGGTGTAAACTTATTGTGTATATGGTGCGTTACCGAAAACGCCCCGATGCGCATAGGTAAAGTGGCATAGTTAAAATCCAGGTCGTCATATAAATTACCGGGCATAATACTCACCTTAACCCTATCATTACTAAACTCACTTTTTTGATCGTAATGAAATAATGTACCCGTTATTTTTGTAGCAGGTGCTGCTTCAGCAGGTGTTGATTTTATTTTTAGGGTTAGTGATGATGTATTGCCTGCTACATCCTTAACCACATACTCTACCTCATGCAGTTCATTATCATTAAAATTAATTATACCCCTGTTTATTGATTGCGGATATAATGATAATTTATTGCCGGGCATGATGAAGCATTTTTGCATCCATCTGCCATTAGTTAAAAGCGACGGATAATCTAAATAAGCGTTTATAGCCTTTGTTTGATCAAAAGCAAACCGCTCTGCCGCAAACTCATACATTGTCTGACCATCCAATTTTAGTTCGACCGAATAAATACCATTGCGGCTTGATGAAGCACTATTCCTGTCGTACGCAGTTATACCAAAGCCAATATTACCACTCAAGTTGATGACTTTAGGGCTCGCCAAACGATAATTACTGCCGGTACCCGTTACCGATAAAAACTCGTGTGGTGTTTTCTCGCTAAAAGGATCATTATTTAAATGGTAAATACCAATCGCATTAATATAAGGTGCAACTCTATCAGGTACTGTTATGCCAAATAATTGCGGGTTAATGGTTTCTTCAGATTTTGTGTCACGTATCTCAAAATGCAAATGCGGCCCCTCTACCGCGCCCGAGTTGCCCGATATAGAAATAACATCGCCCTGGCAAACTTCAATTTGGCCGGCTGGTAAGTTAAAATCAACATCAAATTGTTGATGTTGATTTTGATAGGTGCGTACGGCTTTAGTAATAGCTTCATTAAAGCTATCATTATGCATATAAACGGTGGTAAAACCGTTAGGATGATCTATATAAACAATGTTTCCGCCACCGCCAAATTGCACCCGTATTCTTGACACATAACCATCAGCTGCTGCACGTACCGGGTAGCCTTTACGCTGGTTTGTTCTAAAATCCAATCCTCCATGAAAATGATTTGACCTTAATTCAGCAAATGAACCAGCAGTACTGGGTGGCAGATCAAGCGGATAACGAAAATATTTTTGTGGGTAAATCCTTGGTTGTACAGGGGCTTGAGTATAAGTAGTATAATATGACCCTAAAGTAAATAAAATTATAAATAGTGCTTTTTTGATCATAGTTTATCATTAAGGGCTGACAATAACTCACCCCATCTTCTGCACAAACAAGGCAAAAACTACACCAAATTGTACACCGACTTTTATTTAACGTAAAAATCCAATAATTTCTTATCTTCCAGGTAGCCTTCCAGTCTATCACCCACATTTACTTTGGCAACACCTGCAGGGGTGCCGGTATATATCAAGTCGCCTTTTTTTAGGGTGATGTATTTAGATACAAATGCAATGATAAATTCAAAGCTAAAAAGCAGGTCCTTAGTTGTACCGGTTTGGCGCCTTTGACCGTTAACATCCAGTTTAAAATTTAAATTATACAGGTCAGCAAAATCTGATTTAAGTAAGAAGTTACTTATGGGTGCCGAGCCGTCAAACCCTTTGGCCAACTCCCAGGGCAGGCCTTTTTCCTTGTGCCGTTGCTGTATATCGCGTGCGGTAAAATCAATCCCTAATGCTATCTCATCAAAATAATTGGCAGCAAATTTTTCGCTGATGTGTTTACCTTCTTTACAAACTTTCAATACAATCTCTAATTCATGATGAATATCCTCCGAAAAATCAGGATGATAAAAAGGTTTATTGTCCTTCAACAAAGCCGTATCCGGTTTCATAAAAATTACCGGGTTGGTAGTAGGTACCGGGTTGTTTAACTCTTTGGCATGCTCGGCATAGTTACGGCCAACGGCAATTATCTTCATTGTATTAATTAGTGAAATGACTGATTGATTTAGTGAATCTATTATTTCATCAAATAAAGCAAATAATAATCTATTATTTGCTCATTCAATCAATCACTAATTAAAGTATAGAGATGCGTCTAATTACCAATTCGGTGCCGGCAGCAACGCGTATAAAGTAAAAACCTTTGGATATTTTATTATTCAGGTAATAATTGCAGCTCTGGGCACCCGGCTCAAACCTGCCCGAACATAAAGTAGCTACTTCATTACCTAATATATCAGTCATTTTTACACTCACGTTTGAGTTACGCGATATGCTATATTTTAAAGTGATCTGATCAACAATTTGGGTAGGATATACCTGAACATTATGTATTAGCTTATCATCCTGCCTTGTAATAGTCGAATTAACTTTTATAGGCGGAGTGGTATTTGATGATGACTTCATAAAAGAAGGAAGACTAATACTAATATTAAAAAGGTTTAAGAGAGGCTTCTTTTTAGGTTTTTTGATCGTATAAGACGGCGTTGTATCTCTTTTGGCAATAGGTACATGTGGAGTAAAAGCAAAACTCATCCATATTGCCGCCGCAAGTAATATGGTAAATGAATAAGTATAGGTAAATTTTCTCCTCATGCTTCTATATATATGCAAAAGTATGAATAAACTACTCACCAATTGTTAATACCATGCGTTTTATAAAAAGTTTTAACAATTTTTAACAATTTGAATAGTTATTTGTCTTTGTTTTACAATTCTGTATACGGATAATGTTTGTTTAAGTTGTAACGAATTATTTTAATACTTTTGTGCTTTTAATTATTGACTGTGTCAAATCATAAAGATCTGCAAAAACTGTCGGCCGCTGGGCTCCTGGTCAGTTTAGGAATTATTTACGGAGATATTGGTACCTCTCCGTTATATGTGTTTAAAGCCATAGTTGGCGAAAATCGAATTTCAGAATTATTAGTCTTGGGTGGCGTCTCGCTCATTTTCTGGACATTAACACTTCAAACCACTTTAAAATATGTAGTGATCACATTACGTGCTGATAACAAGGGCGAAGGTGGCATTTTTTCTCTTTTTTCGTTAGTACGTCGTAAATCCAAATGGTTGGTAATACCGGCTATTGTTGGCGGTTGTGCATTGTTGGCAGATGGAATTATTACACCACCTATTACCATATCATCAGCTATAGAAGGTTTAGAGCCTTTGTTCCCGCATATTCGTACTGTACCAATTGTAATTGCCATTATCGCAGGTTTATTTATTATACAACAGTTTGGGACCTCAATTGTTGGCAAGGCGTTTGGGCCCTTGATGTTTATATGGTTTACTATGATGGGTGTTTTGGGTATTTCATACATTGCCCAGGAGCCTGGAATAATAAAAGCACTTAACCCATACTATGCTGTTTCTCTTTTAACAAGTGGAAGTTATCAACCCTTTATTATTTTAGGTGCGGTGTTTTTATGTACTACCGGGGCAGAGGCATTATACTCCGATCTGGGGCATTGTGGTCGGTCAAATATTCAGACGAGTTGGGTATACGTTAAAACATGCCTTATTTTAAATTACCTGGGTCAGGCGGTTTGGTTATTGCAACGTAACGGACAAATGCTCGATTTAGACCTGCATAATCCTTTTTATAAAATTATGCCTCAATGGTTCCTTATATTTGGTATTGCCATTGCTACTATGGCTGCAGTTATTGCCAGCCAGGCATTAATTTCGGGTTCATTTACGCTAATTTCAGAAGCAGTAAGGCTTAACTTATGGCCAAAGGTTAAAATAAATTACCCGAGCGAGCAAAAAGGACAATTGTATGTACCAAGTATAAATTGGTTGTTATGCATAGGATGTATTGGTGTGGTATTACTGTTTCAACGCTCAGAAGCTATGGAAGCGGCTTATGGCCTAAGCATTACGGTAGCCATGTTAATGACCACTATTTTGGTATCCAAATTTTTGAAAAAGAAAAAAGTGCCCAATTACCTTGTTGGTATATTTTTAGGAGTATATCTGTTGATTGAAGGTATTTTCTTAGTGAGTAATCTTAACAAATTTATGGATGGCGGCTGGTTTACATTAACCATTGGATTTTGTTTATTCAGTATTATGTGGGCATGGCATACTGCACGCCGTATTCGCAATCGTTATGTTAAATTTATTGAGATTGAAGACTATTACAGGTTGTTAACCGAGTTAAGCGAAGACGAAACGGTACCCAAATACGCATCGCAACTGGTGTACTTAACCAGCGCCAATTTTGATTCGGAAATTGAAGCCAAGATCATATACTCGATACTGCAAAAGCAGCCTAAACGTGCAGACGTTTATTGGTTGGTACACGTTGACGTAGTGGATGAGCCTTACACTAAAGAGTACGAAGTTAATTTTTTGGTGCCGGGTAAACTTATACGCATTGACTTTAAATTAGGCTTTAGGGTTGAGCAAAAAATAAACCTGTTGTTTAGAAAAGTAGTGGAGGACCTGGTTAAAAATGGTGAAGTTGATATCACCAGTCAATATAAATCATTAAACAAACATAAAATTGTAGGCGACTTTAGGTTTGTGGTAATAGAAAAGATATTGTCGCGCTCACATGACCTGTCTTTTTACGAAAGATTTATCATGGATTATTACGCCCAGCTTAAAAAGGTAAGTTTATCAGAAGAGCGCGGCTTTGGGCTGGACTTAAGCTTTGTTACAGTAGAGACCGTTCCGTTAATGTTAGTCACCCCCGAATCGGTAGAGCTAACACGGGTAACCAATACCCAACCCGTTTAAAATATTGAAGAGACGCAAATGCGTCTCTTTTTATTTATACTTGATTTTATAAGCCAAAATTATACTGGCAAATACAAACGTGACCGCGTTGCATATAGCAACAGGTAAAGCACCACTCAGTACACCATAAATTAACCACAACAATGTTCCGCCGGTAAACAAGGCATACATGTATAAAGAAATACCGGACGTGTTTTTGGTTTGGATGGTTTTAATTGCCTGCGGTAAAAAGGATAAAGTAGTTCCAAACGCTGCCAAATAACCAATTAGGTCAATATAATTCATATGGCGGCAAAGATACTTTAAATGTGCAAATATGCGGATATGCAGATGTGCAGATGATTTTTTTGATGTATTGATATATAACAAATCGATAGGCATCTGCACATCTACTTATTTGCATATCTGCACATCTACCCTCTCCCTAACTTACTATTCTTATAACTGTAACTAAAGTAAATAACCAGCCCTATTGCTAACCATACCAAAAAGCGCAGCCAATTGGTATATCCCAATTGGGTCATTAAATAAAAACAACTTAGTAAGCCCAGTACCGGTATAAGCGATAAGTCTTTTATAAATGCCAATACAGTTAATGCGAATGATAGGATAATGAAAAGAAATAGCGGAAAATTCTCATGTGCGTTATCTACAGAAAAAAGCTCAACAATAGGTTGCCAGAAAAATACCATTCCCATTATAAATAATACCGGCACTATCCATTTTGAATTAATGTAAGGTATCTGAAACTTGCCCTTTTTAGCTCCTTCACGTGGTAATAATAAAACACCACCGCAAACCAATACAAATGCAAACAAGGTTCCTATACTGGTCAGGTCGGTAACTTCGGTAAGGTTCATAAACAGGGCCGGTACAGCTACTACAATGCCTGTAATAATGGTGGAGAATGATGGCGTATTATATTTAGGATGGATACGCGAAAATGCTTTTGGCAATAAACCATCGCGACTCATACTCATCCATATACGAGGTTGACCTAATTGAAATATCAACAATACACTCGCTGTTGCAATAACCGCACTTACGGATATCACATAACTGATATTATTTAACCCAACCTGCTTAAATACAAATGCTAATGGATCGCCTACGCGCAGGTCCTTATAACTTACCATACCCGTAAGTACCAGCGCGATCAAAATATATAACACCGTACAAATTATCAGCGAGTAGATCATTCCGCGTGGCAGGTCACGTTGTGGATTTTTACATTCCTCGGCAGTGGTGGATATGGCATCAAACCCTATATAAGCGAAAAACACACCAGATACCCCTTTCATCATGCCACCAAAACCATTAGGTAAAAACGGGTGCCAGTTGGCAGGTGTTATGTAAAAAAAACCTATTAATATTACGGCCAATACAATAGCTATTTTTAAATAAACCATGGCATTGGTAGCTTTTTTGGTTTCGCGTATGCCGATATAAACCAGCCAGGTAATAATTACAACAATTAGCAACGCCGGAATATTGGCTATTAGTTTTATACCACCTATGCTTGGTGCCGTGTTCCATGCCATGGCCTCAGTCTGCATACGGGCGGTTATATCAGCTACCCCACCGCTGGCGGTAAGTGCCTGTATTTTTTCATGCGCACGAAATGCCGAGAAATAATCCATGGTTAAATAATCAGGTATATGAATACTAAATCCTTCCAGCAGATTTACAAAATACCCACTCCATGATATAGCTACAGCTATATTGCCAATAGCATATTCCATTAACAGATCCCAGCCTATTATCCAGGCTATCAACTCGCCAAATGAGGCATAAGCATAAGTGTAGGCACTACCCGAAACCGGAATACGTGAGGCAAACTCGGCATAACACAATGCCGAAAAACCGCAGGTAATTGCTGTAATTATAAAAAGTAATGAAACACCCGGCCCGCCATGAAAAGAGGCTTCGCCGATGGTGGAGAATATGCCCGCGCCTACTACAGCCGCAATGCCCATTAAGGTAAGGTCCTTAACGTTTAATTCCTTTTTTAGGTGACTTGCCTGCGTTTCGCCATCGCTGAAACCGCTTGCAACATCCGCTAATATTTTATCAATAGATTTTTTTCGGAATATACTATTTGACATCAGTTAATTTTAGCAAAACCAAACATAACCATTTTTTTGCAGTGAATAAGTATATGCTTACTTTGCAGCATGAATTTAAGGGTAACAGACATCATGAATTTAAGGGTAACAGACATTTTATATCGGATAAGGTTTTTATTTATCCCTTACCTTATCCTTATTTGCGGGTGTTTTATTATTAAACTGCTTTACAGCCGCGAGGATATCTTTTTCGCGGTTAATACTATACACAATACTTCTGTCGATTTTATTGCCCCTTATGTTACTGCAACAGGCGCTGGGCTAACCGTAGTAATCTTGTCGGCTATAATTGCCTTATTTAATTACCGCAATGCTTTTTTATTAGCTACCAGCTATGGCGTTACCGCCATAGTTGCACAGATTATTAAACACTTTATTAATGCGCCACGCCCCAAACTATACTTTGCGGACCAACTGGATAAAATTTATTTTGTAAAGGGTGTGGAGATTTTTAGTTACAATAGCTTTCCTTCGGGCCATACAGTAACCGCTTTTTCTGCCGCGGTGGTGCTCACTTACCTGGCTAAAAATAAAAATTGGGGTTTACTATTTTTACTGGCAGCCGTGTGTATTGGTTACTCGCGCATGTACCTAAGCGAGCATTTTTTTGAGGATGTAACCGCCGGCTCGGTATTAGGTGTTGTAGTTACGATATTTTGGATATGGTTTATGGATAGTAAAAAGTTTATCCACCAAAATCCCTGGAACAAAGGTTTATTAAACAAGAAGTAAGCTCAATTCAACACCGGCTGCGCGTTAGTTAAATTCATAATATCCGCCATCAGGTCATCACTTGGGTTTACCTTGTAGGTTTTTGATGGCATCTCTACCAACATCGCTTCTTCCCTATCCTTTATAACAAAACGCAGGGTACAATTTTTTACCGGGTACTTTTCATTATTGGTGGCAATTACTTCTTGTATGTTGGCTAATAAAGAGTCATTAAGGTTATTCAAGTCCAACAGAACGGTTAATGATTTGGTCAATCTGTCGCGCATTTCAGATAGCAGGCAGATGGCAGTTATACGCATATCCCAGTTATCCTTTTGGCGGAATTTCTCTTCAATTACCCCTTTTATATGCAGGAAGTAACCATTGGCAATAGAGTTTTTAAACTTGACATAATCCTCACCAAACAAGGCGAATTCGTACGATTCATTATAATCTTCCAGCACAAATGTGCCGAACGGCTTACCTGTTTTGGTCATTTTATGCTGCACGTTACTTACCAAGCCGCCAATGCAAACTTCACCGCGCTTACGTAACTGGGCAAATGCCGCCATTACCTCTTCGCCACCCTCGCCCGAACGTGCCTTTTGCATATTCTTTAACTCGCTGAGGGTAGTATTACAATACTTATCCATCTCCAGCTTATAATTATCCAACGGGTGGCCGGTTAAATAAATACCGATAACCTCTTTCTCGTACTTCAGTTTTTCAATCAGTGGCCATTCTTCTGCCTCAGGCATAGTTGGCTCGGGGATATAAGACGCTACTGAACCACCAAACAAAGATGATTGCGTAGTGCTTTGTGTATTCTGATAATCGTTAGAATACTTGATAAGCCGCTCTACACCGGTAAGCAAACCGTTCTCTGTTTTAGCAAAAAACTGCGCACGGTTCAAACCAAACTCGTCAAAGGCACCGCCATAAACCAAATTCTCGTATGATTTACGGTTTACACTACGCGTATTTGACCGTTGGGCAAAATCATATATGCTTTTATACGGGCCACGCTCGTTACGTTCCTCAATAATGCTTTCCACCGCTTTATCGCCTACCCCTTTTACCCCGGTTAACCCAAAACGTACCTGTCCTTTTTTGTTTACCGCAAAAGCCATATCCGACTCATTAATATCCGGGCCCAAAACCTCAACACCCATGCGGCGGCATTCTTCCATAAAGAAGGTGATCTTCTCCATGTTGTTTTGGTTATTTAAAACCGCCGCCATATATTCTGATGGGTAATGCGCCTTTAAATAAGCGGTTTGATAAGCCACAAACGCATAACAGGTGGAGTGCGATTTATTGAAAGCGTATTGTGCAAAGGCTTTCCAGTCGTTCCAAATTTTAGTGAGTTTATCTTTGGCGTGGCCCTTAGCCATGGCGCCATCCATAAACTGGGCTTCCATTTTATTCAAAACCTCAATTTGCTTTTTACCCATTGCTTTACGCAATACGTCGGCATCACCTTTACTAAAGCCTGCCAATTTTTGCGATAAAAGCATCACCTGCTCCTGGTACACGGTAATACCATAGGTTTCGCCCAGGTATTCTTCCATATCATCCAAATCAAAGGTGATAGGCTCGCGTCCATGTTTACGGCTAATAAAGTTGGGTATATACTCTATCGGCCCCGGGCGGTACAGGGCATTCATGGCAATTAAATCTTCAAACTTATCCGGCTTTAACTCGCGCAGGTACATTTGCATACCCTCGCTCTCAAACTGGAACGTCCCGTTGGTGTCGCCACGCTGGTAAAGTTCAAAGGTTTTTTGATCATCCAGTGGGATGTAATCAATATCAATACTTACATCATGATTTTGCTTGATGAGCCTTAACGCATCTTTTAAAATGGTTAAGGTCTTCAATCCCAAAAAGTCCATCTTAATTACACCGGCATCCTCAATTACACGGCCATCATATTGCGTAACCAACAGGTCCGAATCCTTCGCCGTAGCCACCGGAACAATATCCGTCAAATCATAAGGCGCGATGATAATACCTGCCGCGTGCACACCTGTATTACGTACCGAACCTTCCAGCTTTGCAGCCTCGCGCAGTACAATACCTCGCAGATCGGTAGCTTTATAAATAGCTGCCAACTCTGGCACCTGGTCAATAGCACCTTGTAGGGTAATTCCTAATGTTTCAGGTACTAATTTCTTTAAAGCAGTTACATCAGATAAAGGCATATCCAACACCCGTCCTACATCCTGTATACTGGTACGTGCGGCCATAGAACCGTAGGTAATAATTTGCGCTACCTGGTTTTTGCCATATTTATCAACCACGTAGTCAATAACCTTTTGGCGGCCCGCGTCATCAAAATCCGTATCAATATCGGGCATCGACTTTCTATCCGGGTTTAAGAAACGCTCAAACAGGAGGTTATACTTTAATGGGTCTATATTGGTTATCCCTGTGCAATAGGCTACCACCGATCCCGCTGCCGAACCACGGCCCGGACCAATAAATACGCCTATATCGCGGCCATGTTTTATAAAGTCGGCTACAATTAAAAAGTAACCGGCAAAACCCATGGTACGTATGGTGAATAGTTCAAAATTGATACGTTCTTCAATTTCGGGGCTAATATCTATATAACGCTCCTTAGCTCCGGTAAACGTTAAATGCTTTAAATACTCCCATTGGTTAAGGGTATCCGCATCGGGGGTGGTATGTATTTTAAATTCGTCAGGGATAACAAAGTTGGGCAGTAATATATCGCGCTTTAGCTTTAATACCTCAACCTTGTCAACTATTTCGTTGGTGTTGTCTAATGACTCAGGCAGGTCATGAAACAGCTGGCCCATTTCTGCCTGCGTTTTAAAATAAAACTGATCGTTAGGGAAACCAAATCGGTAACCCTTACCACCCTCTTCATCCGTAGCTATCGGCGTGCTCTGCATATCGCCGGTATTTACACACAGTAAAATATCGTGAGCATTCGAGTCCTGCTGATCCACATAATGCGAATCGTTAGAACATATCACCTTAACATTATACTTTTTGGCATACTGCAGTAATACGGCATTCACCGTATTTTGCTCTGGGATATCGTGACGCTGTAATTCGATGTAATAATCTTCGCCAAACAGATCCAGCCACCATTTAAACTCTTCTTCTGCTTCGGCAGGGCTTTTACGCAATATGGCTTGCGGTACCGATGCACCAATACAGCAGGTAGTTGCTATAAGCCCCTTATGGTATTTTAAAACCAATTCCTTATCAATACGCGGCCATTTACTGTAAAGCCCCTCCATGTATCCTAACGAGCAAAGCTTCACCAGGTTTTTATATCCTTCGGGGTTTTTAGCTAATAATAGTTGGTGGCAACGAACGTCCTTCTTCTCTTTGGTAAATTGTTTTTTATGCCTATCCTCTACCACATAAAACTCGCAACCCACAATGGGCTTTACGTTATGCTTACCGGCTTCGGCTACAAACTTAAACACGCCAAACATATTACCATGATCGGTAATAGCCAAAGCTTTCATACCATCGGCAGCAGCTTTTTTATATAACTTTGATATATCGGCTGCCCCGTCAAGTAACGAGAATTGGGTATGTACGTGTAAGTGCGAAAAATCCGGCATTTTTAATAATAAATATGGAAGAACACAAATCTACCAAAAAACAAGTTGTCGTTTTCGGTTGTTGAAAAATCAATAAACGTTAGTAAAGGAGGTCAGGAGCCAAGAATGACGCCATTAATCTTAATTCTTGCTTTCTGGTTCTTAAATCAACCTTTAGCATGCTATTTGTTTATATAGTAAATTAACGCATAACCTTTGAAATACATATACAATTGGGGAAATTTGGACGTATAGCTTTAAAAACCATTCTTTGGATAGTTGCCAGCGTCATCTTATTGGTGTTGCTTGTAGTTATTTTAATACAGATACCCGCTGTGCAGAATTTTGCAAAAGATAAAGCGGTAACTTTTTTACAAAATAAAATTCATACAAAAGTTGAAATAGGCCATATCAGTTTAGGGCTGCCTAAGTTGCTGGTTTTAGAGGATGTTTTTTTTGAAGATCAGCAAAGGGACACCTTATTAGCCGGGGATAAATTGAAGGTTGATATCAGCCTGCTGAAGTTATTGGATAACCAGGTAGAGATAAATGAGATCAACCTGCAAGGTATAACCACTAATATTTACCGCGGCCGCGACAGCGTTTTTAATTTCGACTACATTATAAAAGCTTTTGCCAGTGAGCAAAAGAAAGTGCCTGATACTACTGCATCAACCATGAAATTTTCGGTTGATAAGATCATATTGGACAGAATAAACGTTGGTTATAAAGATCTGACCACCGGTAACGATGTAAAATTTAGGCTGGGGCATTTTGATACCCGCATCAAAGATTTTGACCTGGATAAAATGAAGTTCATCGTCCCTCGGGTGAATTTATATGATGTGGATGCGCGTATTATTCAAACCCCGGCAGGATCAAGCATCGATCAAACCGCCAAAGTAGATACAGCTGTTCAGCCTATTAATATGCTGCTTGACCTGGGTATTTTTGATCTGCAAAGAATAAAGGTTGATTACCGCAGCAGCGAAATGACCGCCAAAGTTGATATGAATAAGCTATTGGTGGAGATGGACGACATCGACCTTAAAAACCAAAATGTAGGCATTAAAAACATTGAGTTAAGTAATGCCAAAGCAGCGCTAACCTTTGCCAAACCAAAAACGGTTGTCAAAGCTGCCGAAAATGCGGCTAAGAAATTGGACACCCTTGTATCGGCACAAAACACGCGTCCGTGGACAGCCACCCTGGGCCTGATCACTTTTATAAATAACGATATTAAATATGACAACAACGCGATAAAACCGGTTACTAAAGGCGTGGATTACTCGCATATGCATATACGTAATTTAAATGCTGACGCAGAAGATATAGCTTATAGCGCCGAAGAAATAAAGGGCCGCATCAATGAATTTACGTTTGATGAAAAAAGCGGCTTATCCATTAAAAAGTTCCATACCACGTTTTTTTATGGACCCAAAAGTGCTTACCTAAATGACCTGCTTTTAGAAACCCCGCGTACGGTATTGCAAAAAGAAGTGCGGGTGAGTTACCCATCAGTGGCTGCCATCAGCAAAAACATTGGTTTACTTACAGTTAACGCTAATTTAAACGGCAGTAAATTAGGTTTAAAAGATGTGTTACTGTTAATGCCAACCATGAGCAGCATGGAGCCATTTAAAAGTTCGCCAAACTCGGTATTTAAAATAAATGGCAAAGTTGCAGGGCAGGTAAATAATTTGCGGGTTGACAATTTTGAAGTTGCCGGATTAAACAATACCCGCATCAAAGCATCGGCCACCATAAAGGGCTTGCCTGATATAAATAAAATTTATGCCAATGTCAATCTGATAGATTTTAATACCAGCCAGGCAGATATTGCTAAACTGGTTCCGGCAGGCACCATACCGGCATCTGTAAGCATACCCGAAAGCATGAACTTGAAGGGCACATTTAAAGGTGGTATGCAAAACTTTAACACTAATTTGAATCTACGTTCAACCTATGGCTCAATGGATTTAGTAGCCAGTATGAAGAATGGCACTAACAAACGCACCGCATCTTATACAGCCGACATAAAAGCCAATGATTTGAATGTGGGCGCATTAATCAAACAGCCGCAAACTGTAGGCAAAGTTACTATTGTAGCTAATGTAAAAGGTGTTGGCCTGGACCCAAAAACTGCCAGCCTGCAATTTAATGGTGATGTAACCCAGGCTTATGTAAAAGGCTATACTTATAAAAACCTGTTGATTGAAGGTACTGCCAAAAGTGGCAGCTATGTGGCTAATGCCCGTATGAAGGACCCTAACATCAACTTTACCCTTGATGCTAAAGCCAATCTGAATAAAAAATACCCATCAGTTAGCGGTACTTTATTAGTAGATAGTATCAACCTTAAGAACTTAAATTTCACTAAGGAAGAAATGCGCTTTCACGGTAAAATTATTGCCGATGTACAAACCGCCGACCCGGATTATCTGAACGCCAATATACAGGCAACCGATTTGCTGATTGTTAATAAAGATCAGCGTATTAAATTAGATTCGGTAATGTTGGTGTCAACAGCCAATGCTGATAGCAGCACCCTGGCTTTAAAAGTTGGACCCATGTTGAATGCCCGTATGGCCGGCAAATACCAACTAACTAAAGTTGGCCCGGCGGTACTGGACCTGATCAATAAATATTTCAATACAGATCTGGCTAATCAGGCTACTGCAAAAGCCAAACCTGTTTACCCGCCACAACAGTTTACCTTTAATGCTAAAATTGTTAAAACTGACCTGATCAACCAATTTGCGCCCGACCTCAAACAGCTTGACCCTATAAATTTAAATGGCAGGTTTAACAGTGCCTCTGGTGAATTGGTAGTTAATGGTACTATACCACGGGTGGTTTATGGCACCAACACCGTTAACAATGCAAAACTGGCTATTAATACCGGTAATAATGCATTAAATTATAGCCTGACTGCAGACCAGATCAAATCAGGTTCATCAATTAATTTTTTAAATACCAGTGTTACCGGTAATGCCCAAAACGATAAATTGAATATCAGCTTACAGGTAAGGGATATTGACAAAAAAGAACGTTACCTTATAGCCGGTGTATTTAGTGTTCTACCAAACCAATACCAGTTTAGCTTTGTGCAAAATGGATTACTGCTAAACTACATTCCGTGGACCGTTAACCCGGATAACGCCATCCAATTTGGCAACCTGGGACTGTTAGCGCGCAATTTTAGCATGACCAACGCCAACCAGGTATTAAGTGCCAATAGTACATCCAATGAACTAAACTCTCCTATAAAAATTGATTTCAGGAACTTCCAGATAGAAACTATTACCCGCATGGCCCAGCAAGACTCCCTGCAGGTAGGCGGTATAATAAACGGCACCGCCGAATTAAGTAACCTGCAAAAATCAGTGCAGTTTACAGCAGCTTTGGATGTTAAAGACTTTAGCTTTAAAGGTGATACGGTAGGTAACATCGCCCTGAAAGTAGATAACCTAACTGCCAATGCCTATACCGCAAACATGGCTATAACGGGCTATGGCAACCAGGTAGACATGAACGGCATTTACTATGCGACACCCGAAAGCAGGTTTGATTTGAACCTGAACATTGTAAAGTTGAATATGAAAAGTGTACAGGGCTTTAGCTTTGGTAGCATCCGTAATTCAACCGGTACAATTACCGGGCAGCTTAAAATTACCGGAACAACTGACGCCCCATCAGTACGCGGGGATATCAATTTTAATAAAGTTGGCTTTAATGTGGCTATGTTGAACTCCTATTTCACTATGCCGCAGGAGAGCATTACATTTAATAATGATGGTATCCGTTTAAATGATTTTACACTGGTTGATTCTACCGGAAACAAAGCAGTAGTTACGGGTACAGTTTATACCAAAACTTACCAGGATTTTAGGTTCGGGATTGATATCAACGCCAATGATTTCAGGGCGGTTAACTCAACCGCAGCTGACAATAAATTGTTTTACGGGCAGCTATATGTAAACACCAATATTAAAATACGCGGTGATATGAATAAGCCCATTATTGATGCGAACCTGACCGTGAATGATAAAACCGACTTTACTATTGTATTACCAAGCACGGATCCGGGAGTTGAAGACAGAAAAGGTGTTGTTGAAGTAATTGACCAGAGCACCCCTAAGCTAGACTCGATATTACTGGCCCGGCAGCTAGACTCACTTAAACAATCAGAATTAAGGGGATTAGATGTTAACGCTACTGTTACAGTAAATAAAGATGCCAGGTTTAATGTAGTTATTGACCCACGCAACGGGGATATGGTGCAACTTCGGGGCGAGGCACGATTGAATGGCGGTATTGACCCGAGCGGAAAAATAAGCCTTACCGGTACTTATGTGGTTGAAGACGGATCGTATAATTTATCGTATGCTACGGTTAAACGTACTTTCAAATTTAAAAAGGGAAGCACCATTACCTGGACAGGCGACCCAACTACTGCTAACATAGATTTGACCGCTACTTACGTTGCCAATATACCTCCTATTGATTTGGTGAGCGATCAATTGGGCGGCGATGTGCGAAACACGACAATGTACAAACAAAAACTGCCTTTTAACGTGAATTTGATGTTAAAGAATGAATTAATGAAGCCGGACATTACTTTTAATATTGTTTTACCTGACAGTAATTACACAGTATCGCCCGATGTAATTTCTACCGTAAATGCCCGTTTATCGCAAATACGCCAGGTGCCTAATGAAATGAATAAACAGGTGCTGGGTGTATTAGTACTGGGCCATTTTATTGGCGACAACCCGTTACAAAGCCAGGCCGGAAGCACGGGAGTAAGTGGCGCTATACGTAATAGTGTAAGCAGCTTGCTCTCAGATCAACTAAATAAACTTGCCGGCGACCTGATAGGCGGCGTAGCTTTAAGTTTTGACCTAACATCAGGAGCAGACTATGCTACGGGGGTACAACAGAACCGAACGGACCTAAATGTTGGCCTATCCAAACAATTTTTAAATGACCGGCTTACTGTTACAGTAGGTAATAACTTTAACCTAGAAGGCCAAAACCAGCCGGGGCAAAAAGCTTCTAATATTGCTGGCAACTTGTCTGTTAACTATAAGCTTACTGCTGATGGACGTTATATGATACGTGCCTACAGGCGTAATGAGTATGTAGTGGTGCAGGGGCAAGTTATTGAAACCGGCTTAGGTTTTTCAGTAACCTATGAATACAATAAGTTTATGGAACTGTTCCGAAAAAGATCGCGCAGAGAAAAAGAGCTGCAAAAGCAATATAAAGAAGATCAAAAAGAGAAAAAGGAAGAGCAAAAAGAAGCAGACAAACAACATGATGCCACTGTGCCTGATGTACAGCCTGCAGCTCAGCCCGAAAAACAAAAACAAATAGCAAACTAACCTATGGCTAAGCACAGTTATATATATATTATTTTAATTGCGCTTTTTATAAGCGCGTGCAGCACCACAAAAGATTTGCCGCCCGGGCAGAAGTTGTATACAGGTGCCGAACTTAAGATCATAGATAAACAATATACTACAAAAAATGAGGCTACTGAGTTAACAACCGATTTAAAAAGTTTGCTGCGCCCCAAACCAAACAGTAAAATTTTAGGGTTAAGGGTAAAATTATATATCTATCAAAAAACACGTACCAATAAAAAGCGTGGATTAAAGCAATGGATCAATAAAAAATTCGGTGAAGCACCTGTTTTAGCAGGCAGTGTTGATTTGGACAACAACAGCAAAATACTTAAAAACAGGCTTGAAAATGTAGGCTATTTTGTATCGCAGGTAAGCGGTGATACTATTAGTAAAAATAGGACCGCTAAAGCGGTTTATACTGTACAAACCGGCCCGGTTTATCATTACCGTAGCATTACGTTTCCTACCGGAACGGATAGTCTGAATACAGAAATTGCCCGCACAGCCAATGAGAGTTTATTAAAGATTGGCGATAAATACAATTTGGATGTGATAAAAGGTGAGCGTGTGCGTATTGATGCGCGTTTGAAGGAAAAAGGCTTTTATTATTTCGCCCCCGAAAACCTGATCATGCAGTATGACAGTACTATTACCGATCATAAAGTTGACTTATTTGTAAAAGTTAAAGACGAAACATCTGAACGAGCACGTTGGATATATAAGATCAATAACATTTATGTATATCCTAATTATACATTAAGAGATACGTCTTTAAAATTGGATTCGGCAGAAAAATACCGTTGGTATAATGTTATTGACCCCCAAAAAACGGTTCGTTCGTTTATGTTTAAAAACACAGTGTTATTGCGCCCGGGCGAAGTTTATAACCGTACGGAGCATACCAAATCATTAAACCGTTTTATTGAGTTAGGACCATTTCAGCATGTTAAAAACAGATTTGAAGGGGTAGGTTTAGATTCGCCTAAATTAGATGTTTATTATTTTTTAACCCAATACAAGCGTAAATCCTTACAGGCAGAGATTTTGGGCCGTCAAACTTCGGCTAATTACAACGGTACACAGCTAAACATCAATTTTAAAAACAGGAACACTTTTAAAGGTGGCGAACTATTTGCCATTACTTTATTTGGAAGTAGCGACATACAATACGGCAGCCGTAATAATGGCTTTAACGTTTACCAGGTGGGCATAAAACCATCCATTACCTGGCCAAGGTTTATAAGTCCTATTGACTTTACTAACAATACAGCATTTATACCTCGTACCATTTTAAGAACGGGCTATACTTATATCAGCCGAACCAAACTATATACGCTTAACTCCTTTAATGCATCATTTGGATATGAGTGGAAACCCAACCTGCATAAGCAACATAATTTGAATATCCTTGAAATTAATTATGTAAATGCTACAAGTGTTTCACAGCTTTATCGCGACAGCATTACTAAAACCCGTAACCCCACACTTACGCATGTAATTGATAACCAATTTACATTTGGGCCAAGCTACCAGTATACCATTACAAATACCACCGAAGCGTATCGTAAAAACACGTTTTACTTTATGGGTAAGGCTAGTTTATCTGGCAACTTATTAGGTTTATTAACTGGTGCTGATACGCTGGGTGGCAAGGTAAGCAAGCTATTTGGTACCCCATTCAACCAATATGTAAAGCTGGAAAGCGAAATAAGATACTACAGTCGTATCAGCCCTAAAAGTAAGATAGCAGCCCGCTTTATGGTGGGTGCCGGGTTAAGTTATGGTAACTCAACAGTAATGCCCTACAGCCAGCAATTTTTTATTGGCGGGGCCAACAGCTTACGCGGTTTCCCGGCACGGTCATTGGGCCCTGGCGAATATAACCCGCCTGCATACCTGACACAGGGCACCAACTTTTTGCCCGATCAATCGGGTGATATAAAAATTGAAGCGAACTTTGAATACCGCCCTAAACTGTTCAGTATAGTTGAAGGTGCTGTATTTATGGATGCCGGTAATATTTGGTTATTACGCCCTAACGCCAGCTTACCCGGGGCGGCTTTTGACAAAAACTTTTTAAAGCAAATGGCCGCCGATGTGGGTGTAGGTTTACGCTTTGATCTATCCGTTTTGGTGTTACGTACTGACCTGGCCTTCCCTATCATCAAACCAAATCTACCTGAAGGAAAACGTGTAGTTATCAATCAGATAGATTTTAGAGATGCCAAATGGCGCGGACAAAACCTGGTGTTCAACCTGGCAATAGGCTATCCTTTTTAATGTGGTGAATAGTGAGTGGTCAGTTGTGAATTTTTGGTGTATTACTATTTTTATTAACCATTTGCTACTACCCACTCACCATTTTACATCAATCCCAGTATTTTAATATAGTAATCAACATTAATACCTTGTGCCTGATAGGCGGCCATACCCTTTCTTATGGTAGATAACAGTGTTTTAGTATCCGTTACCTTGCCTTTTTTAGGGGGATCTATTGGTTTTGCAGGAGTGCCTTCTGTTATTTTAGTAGCCGTCCATGATACATTTTCATGTGGGATATTCAATTGCAATATCATTCCCGGTAACCCTGAAAACAATTCGGGGCCACCACAAACACGTATCTTATCAGTATAAAAAGCTACAACATAGATCGAATCGGATACTAAGCCATTGGCGCGACGACAAGTATAGCCTAATATATCACGCGTCTCTTCTGTTATTTTCCATTTAGCCTGCCGCATATTATCTTTTACCAAAAACTGCTCACCCATGGCATCTTTCTCCATTACAATAGTACCTGCAGATAAATCGGTATAGATAGTATTTGATTCTGCCGTAAGCGGGTTTAGTTGAAAACTTTGATAAGGTGTTGGCGGCTTGATGGGCGTTAACAACATTTTATTATCGGCAAAGCTTAATGTACTATTAAATGTAGCAAACTGGGGCATTGTTTTTTTATATTGATCCAACACTTGCTGTAGCTGTGCTTTCATACGCGCATCCGCATCTTTATGTATCTGGTATGGTATAACCTGGTAGGTATTTACGCGGCGCTGGTATTGAATTGTCCCGGTGGTAATAAATTTTGCGGTTTGAGCGAATAACAACCCGCTTGAAAATATGATTATAATGGTTATGATTGTCTTTTTCATGATGATTATTTTGTGGTTGTAGTACCAAATTTTGTGAAATCCCATGTTACGCTTAGTAAAAAATACCTCATTATAGTATTATAATTACTTTGCGATATCCCAGTTGAGTTTATGCTTCTATTTAAAGATGGATTAGCATTTAATAAGTTGTTACCTGATACAGATACCTTTAGATTTTGGTCTGGTAAGAATGTTTTGCTTAATGCTGCCGTTAACGTAGTTAAATTTAACGCCTGTACGCTTTGAGTTTTTGCCTGATAAACATAATAAACCTCAGACTCCAAGATGAATTTAGCCGGCAAGAATAGTTTTATTCTTGAGTTGATATTGCCACCTGCAATGTTATTATTACTTTGCGGTGTTATAGAATATCTGGTAGGATTATAAGTTGGACTAAACCTTAAACCAAACTCATATTTTTGCAACTTAACTGTTTGTACACCTAAAGACGCTTGATAAGTGTAGTTTGTAAATTTATTCAGCACGTTATTAACGTCGGTATAACTGGTGCTTCTTCTAAAACCTAAGCCAAAGCTTACATCTATTTCTGTACCACTAATTCTGCGGCTACCTGATATACTAGTTGTTATTAAATCAGGTCTTTTATCACCTAGATTAATACTTTGTACAGTAGTTTTACCGGTATTATCAATAGCGAGTTTTTGAATTATTTCGTTCTCTGCAAAGTTATAGCTTGCCTGTATAGACATAGATTGCCTGCTTATGATCTGTTGTGAACGATAGTTACCCTGAAAATAATGAGTAAAAGCCGGTTTCAGATCTGCATTACCTAAAACTATACGTAAAGGGTCGGCGTTGTTAGGAATAGGTTGTAGCTCATTTGCCGTTGGCTGTCGCATACTACCGTTATAGTATAGCTGTATAGCTTTTTGTGAAGACATTTGATATTGATATACTACCTGTGGTATCCAGTTAACAAAACTGCGTTTAAAGTTTCTGTTACCATATCGTTCTAACTGGTCAAAGTCAACAATTGAGGTTCGTGTACCAAATACTAATATGGTTTTGTCTTTCCTGTAATTAAACATGGCGCCTACCTGATTGGTTACCTGGTTGGTTTTAAAATCATTACTAAATACGGTATTTAGAATATCATATTGACCGGTAGCTGTTGACTTGTCAAATGAGTTCCTGGTATTAATAGTATTGTTTATGCCTAAACCATAATTAAATTGTAGTGACCACAAAGCACTTAATGGCTCGCTATAAGTCATGTTACTACTTATATTGGTATTATTTGCTCTTACTGTTTTTAACTGGTCGGTTGTAGCACTGTTTGCCGAAGTAATCTCTGAAAATAAATATCCATCAGCATTATTTTCTGCGTAAGTCTGGCTCAGATTCCAGGTAAATGTGCGTCGTGGTTTACTAAACTTTTTGGTGTACAAGGCACTTATACCAAACGATTTTTGACGAGAATCATTAAATGTTCTCCTGGTTTCACTTAATATTAGATTGCCATTTTCATCTCTAATAGTTGTTAAGGCATTATTGGTAGTTTTTAAATTTTTATCAATGGCATTAACATCTATTTTAAGGGTTGATGAGGTATCCAGTTTAGTGTAATAACTTAAGTCTGCATTTTGCCTGAATGTTTCATTTTTAAAATTACGGTTAGTGGCACTACTTTGTATAGCCCCCGGCAAATTTATCTGGCTTGATGAAACAAATTTACCCTCCACATCTAATGCACCTATTTTGTAATTACCATTTATGGTTGCATCATTTTTTATTTTTTTATCATAATGGGCACCTGCTGCCTTTGCCTGGGGCAAACCATTTCCGTTATAGTTACCACCACTTGCGTCAAGGTCATCATCTCCACCACCGGACACCAGCAAACCTCCTGTATCACCTATTTGCACACCGGTTGTTGAGCCAATTCTTGAATTATCCGCTACCCCCAAGCCTGTTTTACCTGTGTTGGCTATTGTACCGTAAGCGGCAAATTTGCTGCGGGCTGTAAACTTGTTAAATAATGCCTGTGTTTCGTAGTATTCGTCGGTACCGACTCCTGCTAGTAGTTTTCCAAATACACCTTTCTTCCTATCCTCTTTAAGCTTAACATTAATGGTTTTGGTTTTAATCCCATCATCAATACCGGTAAATGCTGCCTGGTCGCTTTTTTTATCATATATCTGTATCTTATCAACCATATCACCCCTTAAATTCTGGGTAACCAAGGTTGGGTCATCCCCAAAAAACTCCTCACCATCCACCAGCACTTTAGGCACCGGCTGGCCCTGCATGGTTATTTTACCATTTTTATCTATTTGTATACCCGGTATTTGCTTCAGCAGGTCCTCCACCTTTGAGTTGGGTTGTATAACATAGGCTTTGGCATTGAACTCCAAAGTATCACCTTTGATCTTGATCTCTTGCACCGGCCCTTTTACAGTTGCTTCGCCTAACATATTGGTAACACCCAAATTAACATTACCCAGGTCGCTCACTTCATTTGGCGGACCCAGAGTAAATGGCTTCATTTTATCATCATAACCGGGATAGGTTACAAACAATAAATATTTACCCTCGGACAGGCCGTTGATAGTAAACGCGCCATTATCATCGGCATAAGTAAACTTGCGTAAAACAGAATCTTTAGCATCAAGCACACTTACGCTGCCGCTTAATTTGGCTTTGGATACCGAGTCGATAGTAACCCCCTTTACGCCATGCGTACCTTGCGCAAAGGAAGAATAACTAATTAGAAAAACGGCGAATAACGCCAGGATGGTGGCTTTCATTTTTTATAATTGTGATAAGGTTTAGGCACTGCAAGATATAAGTACATTAGGGAGTATTTATATCGTTTAACTTATTTTAACATTTGATGTATTAGTAGGTAAAATGTTACAATCATTACAACAATATAAAATATACATTTATAGTGTACTACTTAACTAATACACTACAAATGTATATTTATTTTTTCATCTACAAAATATTTTTTAAATATTTATGGCATAAAATAAATTTATTCGTTGTACAATTTCATTCGTATATTAGTCCATCATGTAAAAGCCCATAAGCTAGAAGTTAACGCTTTAATCATTACTTTGATAAGTACTTTTTTAAAGTATAATTTTTTTTTCTACCTTTATCATTCATAAATCTTATGCCTTTTTTCAAAAAATTTCGCTTTTTTGTATTGCAGTTAGTTATAGTGCTAGTAATACTAGAAGTTGGCCTACGTATATACGAGTATCTTTATCCTCATATTTACAATCAAGAAGTACGTGTTTTTGAAGAGCGCGGAAAGAATTATTTTAACAAGCCCAATTATACCTGGAAAGGCCCCTTTTTTGAAGTAAAAACTAATAATTATGGCCTGGCAGGAGAGGATATTGTATTAAAAAAGAATCCGCATAAGAAACGTATCGCATTTTATGGTGATTCTTTTACCTTTGGCTGTTGGGCAACAGATTACACAAAATCCTTCGTAGGAATTATTTCTAAATCAGTATCAAATGATTCTGTTGAAGTGATAAATTTTGGTTGTGGAGGATATGGATACGACAACTCGTATGAACTAATGAAGGAAACATTGGCCAAGTTTCAAATAGATGAAGTTGTATTTTGTTCAACAGAAAATGATTTTAGAGATACTTACCTGGGTTTAAATAAAACTATTCTTAAAGATGGTGTCGCTTTATGGAATAAGCCTGTTTTAGAAAATAAAATTCCAAAGCAATATTTATCTACCGAGAGTACTTTTCAAAAAACAAAAAATTTTTTAAAAGAATATTCTGTATTATTTAATTATCTGATAATAACCACAAAGGTCTTTCTTTCTAAAGACATTCAGAAAACTGACAGGCGTGAACAGATTGCATTTAAGGTTGAAAATAAATTTCTAAGCAGCAGCTTTTGGAGTATGCGTAATTATCCCAAAGTGAGTACTGATGCAAAGAATATTTCTATTGGATATCTCAATAAAATCAATCTCCTATGCAATCAAGAAAAAATTCCGTTAATGATAGTTACAATACCTTATATTGAACAGGTTTACTCAACCACCATGACTGGGGTTACATTTGACTTAAATTATCCACAAAAATACGTCAGAGATTATTGTTTTACTAAACATATTCCTTATTATGAATTATTACCTGATTTAAGGAGCTACATACAAAAGAATAACAACATTGATCTTTATCTAAAAGGTGATAATCATTTTAATAATATGGGCCATCAGGCTGCCGCTGGTTTAATACTTAAAAACTTACCCGGCAATTTTATAGACAAAAATTAAACACTACATTTAATGAATATTTTAGGCATTTCTGCTTTTTATCACGACTCCGCTGCAGCAATTTTGAAAAATGGAGAAATTATTGCAGCAGCACAAGAAGAAAGATTTACGAGAATTAAACACGATCCTGCATTCCCGTCTAATTCTATAAAATTTTGTCTGGAATATGCCGGATTAACCTTAGATCAGTTAGATGCAATAGTTTTTTACGATAAACCATTATTGAAATTTGAAAGGCTGTTAGAAACATATTATGCATTTGTTCCACGGGGTTTAACCTCCTTTATGAAGGCTATGCCTGTTTGGTTGAATGAAAAACTATTTCTAAAAAGATTAATATATAGCGAGTTAGGCAAGATACAGGATTTTAAAAAAAGTAAAACCAAATTGCTTTTTCCTGAACATCACCTTTCGCATGCGGCGAGCGCTTTTTATCCTTCAAAATTCGAGGATGCTGCTATTCTCACAATTGATGGGGTTGGTGAATGGGCAACAGCTTCTATTTGCCACGGAAAAGGAAAGGATATCTCAATCTTAAAAGAATTAAAGTTCCCCCATTCTTTGGGGCTTCTTTATTCGGCTTTTACTTATTATTTAGGTTTTAAGGTAAATTCCGGAGAATACAAGTTGATGGGATTAGCTCCATATGGAGATCCTAAAAGCGAAGAAGTTCAAGATTTTATCAAGTTAATAAAAAAAGAATTAATTGAGATAAAGGACGACGGTTCTATCTGGTTAAACCAAACCTATTTTGATTATGCTACCGGATTAAAAATGGTTAAAGAAAAAAAATGGCATGAGCTGTTTGGTTTTCCAAAAAGAGATTCGGAAACTGAACTAACACAGCAACATTGTAATCTTGGTTTAGCCATACAGGCAATTACAGAAGAAGTAGTTGTAAATATGGCCAAAGAGGCTAAGCGACTTACTAATTCGGATTATTTATGTATGGCCGGTGGAGTTGCACTAAACTGTGTTTCAAATGGGAAGCTGTTGGATGAAAAGCTTTTCAAAGAAATTTTTATTCAACCTGCAGCTGGAGACGCGGGAGGAGCATTAGGCGCTGCATTAGCTGCATATTATATTTATTTTGAGAAAGATCGAATTATCAATTACGAATTGGATGCGCTTAAAGGCTCCTATTTGGGTTCAAAATTTTCAGAAATTGATGTTGAACATTTAATAGCAAAATATAATGCATCATATGAATACTTTCCAAATTTTGAAGATTTGGCAAGAAAAACTGCGAGCTGTATAGCAGATGGTGCGGTTATTGGATGGGTTCAAGGTCGCATGGAATTTGGCCCACGGGCTTTAGGTGCAAGAAGTATACTGGGGGACGCAAGGAATGAACAAATGCAAAAAAAATTAAATCTTAAGATCAAATACAGAGAATCTTTCAGGCCCTTTGCACCTTCCGTTCTATCTGAAGATGCGAGTAAATATTTTGAGATCGATTCATCTTCTTCATATATGCTTTTAGTAAAACCGGTAGTAGAAAGTATCAGAAAACCTGTGCCAGATAACTATCATCAATTACCATTAAAGGAAAAACTATATTATGAACGTTCAGAGTTACCGGCAATCACCCATATTGATTATTCTGCAAGGATACAAACCGTAAATAAACAAACAAATCTTCCATTTTGGACTTTGCTTAATGAATTTAAAGGCATTACAGGACATGGAATATTAGTTAACACAAGTTTTAACGTCCGGGGCGAACCAATTGTATGTACTCCTGAAGATGCCTATCGTTGCTTTATGCGGACAGAGATGGATTATTTGGTTGTAGGTAATTTTTTCTTTGAAAAAACAACTCAGCCTGAATGGAAAGAAAAAGATAATTGGAAAGAAGAATTCGTAATAGATTAATATAATTTTTACTAATATAAAAAATGGACTTTTTAAAAGATTTATTTAATTTCGTTAAGCAACGCGGTAAATGGTGGTTGGCTCCTGTAATAATAGCTTTACTTTTATTAGGCTTACTTATAGTTATAGGAGGAAGTTCTGCCCTGGCCCCTTTTATTTATGCCTTATTTTAGTAGTATGAGCAATATAAAAGAAAGTACAAAAACATCACTGGTAATAGTCTGGGGCTTTGCAGTATTCTATTTGATTTTTAAAGTAAACTATTTGTTGTATGCCTCTTTGATATTAGGATTTTGTTTTCTATTTATAAAACCGTTAGAATCTTTAATTTTAAATTTATGGCTTAAGATTAGTGTGGTATTGGGATGGATTAACACGAGGATACTACTTACTGCTATCTTTTTTTTAATAGTTTTACCATTTTCATGGTTATCCAAAATTGTCAAAAAGAATGACACCCTTTTATTAAAAAGAAAGCAACTGGCTTCCGTTTTTAGTATAAGAAATCATAAATACATACCGGCAGATTTTGAAAATACCTGGTAAATATTTGCTACTTAATTGCTACTATTATTTAGGTATATACAGTCTATTATACTGATAAACGTAAACGTAGAGAGAAATAAATTTATTTCTCTCTACGTTTATCTTATATCTTAGCAAAAAATATTTAATAATTATTTTATTTCAGTATAGGTTTAAGGCTTAGCAACGCCTGCAGTTGCTCAATAAACTCGCCCGCTTCTTTGAGCTTACTGGTTACTTCTTTTCCACCCTGCTCGGTCAGCTTATAATATTTACGTACCCGGTTATCAATTACCTGGGTATAGGTTTCTAACATACCTTCGGCCTCTAATTTATGTAGCGCAGGATATAATGCCCCTTCGGTAAGCACTATACCACCGCCCGAAACCTCTTTTACCTTTTGGGTAATCTCATATCCGTACATTTCGCGGTTATCTTCCAGCAACTTTAAAATTATAGTTTGTAGGGTGCCTTTTAGCATTGGGTTTGTACTCATGCAACAAATATATAATATTTTTATATACATAAGAAAATTATGTATATAATTTTTTCTAACAGGAATGTTGCAATCATTATTGCAAGTATTTTAGCTACTTTTAGTGAGACCAAATTATAACCCATGATCAAAAAACTGACCTTAACACTTACCTGCATCGCTGTAAGCGTTATTACCTATGCGCAAAAAAAATTAGTTATAGGTGAGCAGCCACTATATAAGGTAGCTAAGACTACGGAAGCTATTACCATAGATGGCAAAATGGACGAAGCAGCATGGGCAAATGCCCAAGAAGTATCGTTCGATTATTTTTACCGGAGCGATGGCAAACCTATTGATCAACAAAAAACCAAATTCAAGATGATGTGGGACAATACCAATATGTATCTGTTTTACGCAGCCGAAGACAAATCATTAACCTTTCGCGAAACGCAGCCTGATGCCCGGCCCTACCTGGATGATTGTGCAGAATTTTTCGTTCTGCCCGTGCCCGATAGCTTGAATATGCATTTTGGTTTTGAGGTAAACATTAATAAAGCCATGTATGATTATATAATGTTTTGGCAATATGTTAACAAACAAAACATTTTTGTAAAACAATACAATGCCGAAAATTATAAAGTTGCTTTCACTACAGATGGCACTATAAACGATGATAAGGATACCGACAAAGGCTGGACCCTGGAAATGTCTATACCCTTCTCGGCATTAGGCAATTTTCAACGACCACGAGCCGGTTCAAAATGGGCGTTCCAGGCAGTGCGCCAGGATAGAAATGCTGTTGATGACCGGTTCCGATCTACAGCAACACTATTCCCTATTTATGATGCCAGGTTGGATGTGCATCAGCCAAACCGCTTTGGGTTACTTGAATTTCAGGATATTCCAAAATAATAACAATATTCTGACTCACCCGACATCGTTTCACTCGTCGACCCTCTCTTCGCTGCGCGGAAAAAGGGTGCTAAATAACAAAAGGCTCAATCATTAGTGATTGAGCCTTTTTATTATAATTCTAATATTGTACATAAATGTTATCGCTTTTTATTGCTATCGACAATTACCTTAATTTTCCGGGCCAACGTTTCGTTATTAGGTGCATATTTGATGCCGGCATTTAAAATTTGCAGGGCTTTTTGTTTGCCTTGTGTACGATAATAATACTCGCTTGCTTTTCCAAAAACGTTTCCTATTTGTTGTTCGTTTTTTATTACTTCGGGCTTCGCATTATCTAATTTTGTCCGCATTAACTGAAGATATTTTTCGCCGTTCACTTTATCTTCTTTTTCAAAAGCATAATAGCTTAGATATGAATAATTATAGATGTAACTAGAATGAACAGTTGGGTCTGCTGCAAAAAATGAAAATTGCTTTGAGTATTTATCAAGAATGGAAATATTATTTATCGAGCCAATGCCTTGATTTAATAATTTTTGACCAATAACATTTATTATCATTGACTTGACTACAACATTATTAGGGTTTTTAGCAATGGCTTTGCTTAAATAGTCCAATCCCTCGATGTAGTTATTTGCAACTATATTATAGCGACCAACTTCAGTATAGTAAAATTCATCAAGATCATTTCTTAAGGTGGTATCTTTTAAGCTTCGCGCTAATAAATTGTATACCTGGTCAACCGTTTCCTTACGCCCTTCTTTCCACAATTTATTTTGTACTATATTATCAAATTGATTTTTTAAATACTCCTTTGCTTTGTCATCAACCCCCGGGTAGGTGGTTGCATTAGCTATCGCGGCCCAATCGCGCAGCTCATTAAATTTTAAGGTTCCTATCAAGTCACTTAATATTATTTTTCTTAAAAACTCTACTCTTTTTGCCGGGTATAATATCTGGGCTTTCAGTATGTTTGAATAAGCACGTTCATATTTTTCTGCATCCAGGTTATCGGTGGCTTTGTTGTAATACAAAAGCCCTGTCGCTTCTTTTAGCGATAGCACCATGCTTTCCTTATTATAAAAGAAATCGTTGTATGCTTGCTGAGCGCCAACGTTATTAACATCATCTTCATTAAGGTATTTAAATTTAACCAACAGGTTTACAATACTTTGCTTACCCTGGTCGGTCACAGCAACATATTGCAATTTAGGATCTGTTGTTTCTAATGTGATATTATATGTGTCGGGGTAGGCAACCACATAAATATAGGTCTCCGTCGTTTTTATCTGGTACGGAATTTTATATTGCTCTAATGCATACGCGTATAAAACAGAAGCCTCAACATCCCGATAATTACCGTTAACAAACATACCGCTAAAGGTCGCGCTGTTATCATAATTTTTCAAATAAACCGCTGTTAACTTATCTGTTATTGCTTTCAGCCTTTTATCAGCCTGCTTAATATTACCCAATTCCTGCCCCAGGGTGTTCAGGGCATTATCCAAATTATTTATAATTTTATTAGCCGCATCGCTGCTAACATCCGCAAGCATGGCCGTCTTTATACAATCGGCAGGGCTATTAACCGATTTCAAAGCAAGCCTTTCGGCGTCGTTATTATAAATTATAAATTGCTCCTGCGCATTAACGCGACTGTAAATTATAAAGGCAAATAAAAGGATGAATAACTTTTTAGACATGTGAATAGAGTGATAAGACTATTTAGTTTTAAATATATAATTTTTCTAAAACACCACCTAACTCAAACAAATAAAGCCGCTCAATGAGCGGCTTTATACTTTTGCTTGTATTCCGAATTGGCTATGTATCTATCTTGGCATACTTCGCATTCTTCTCTATAAATGCACGGCGCGGGGCAACCTCATCGCCCATTAGCATACTAAAGGTATGGTCGCACTCAGCGGCGTTTTCAATGCTGGCTTTTTTCAACGTACGGGTTGATGGGTTCATGGTAGTTTCCCATAACTGCTCGGCGTTCATCTCGCCCAAACCTTTGTAACGTTGTACATGTACACTATCTTCCCTACCTGCACCTTTTAGTTTTTGTATAGCGGCATCACGCTGTGCATCATTCCAGCAATATTCAAAATCCTTACCTTTTTTAACCTGGTATAATGGCGGCGATGCGATATACACATATCCCGCTTCAATCAGCTCCTTCATATAACGGAAGAAGAAAGTTAATATCAGCGTAGTAATGTGCGATCCATCCACATCCGCATCCGTCATGATCACAATTTTATGATAACGAAGCTTGCTTAAATTTAAAGCTTTATCATCTTCAGGTGTACCGCGGCTTACGCCCAGGCCGGTAAACATGTTTTTTATCTCCTCGTTCTCATATATCTTATGTTCCATGGCTTTCTCCACGTTAAGAATTTTACCCCTTAACGGTAATATAGCCTGGTATTCACGGTCGCGACCCTGTTTGGCAGTACCACCCGCCGAGTCTCCCTCGACAAGATATAATTCGCATAATGCCGGATCACTGTTTGCGCAATCAGATAGTTTACCCGGTAAACCCGAGCCACCCATAACGCTTTTACGTTGCACCATTTCGCGTGCCTTGCGGGCAGCGGCACGGGCCGTAGCAGCTAAAATAACCTTATTTACGATCATTTTGGCTTCTTTTGGATGTTCTTCCAGGTAGTTGCCTAAAATCTCGCCTACGGCCATATCTACCGCACCCATCACCTCGTTATTACCTAACTTAGATTTGGTTTGGCCCTCAAACTGCGGTTCCTGTACTTTTACTGAGATAATAGCAGTTAACCCCTCGCGGAAGTCATCACCGGTAATCTCTATCTTCATATTCTTTAACAAGCCTTCTTTATCAGCATAGCTTTTTAAAGTACGGGTTAACCCCCTGCGGAAACCGGCAACGTGTGTACCGCCCTCAATAGTGTTGATGTTATTTACGTACGAGTAAACATTCTCGCTATAGGTATCATTATATTGCAGTGCAAGCTCAACAGGTATACCTTGTTTTATTCCATCCAGGTAAATTGGCTCGGGGATGATAGAAGTACGGGTACCATCTAAATATTTAACAAACTCGCTTAAGCCACCGATAGAATAAAACTCTTCTGATAAGAAAGAACCGTCATCGTTAGTCTCGCGTTCATCTGTTAAGGTTAGGCGTATCCCTTTATTCAGGTAAGCCAGTTCGCGTAAACGGCCGGCTAAGGTTTCAAACTTATACTCGGTAGTTAAAGTAAATATTTCCGGATCGGGCTGGAAGGTTTGAGTAGTACCTGTACGGTCTGACGTTCCAATCTCCTTTACCTCAAACAAAGGCTTACCTTTTTCATATTCCTGCGTAAATATTTTGCCTTCGCGCTCAACAACGGTTTTCATGTGGATAGATAGCGCGTTAACGCAACTTACACCCACACCATGTAAACCACCCGATACTTTGTAAGTATCTTTATCAAACTTACCACCGGCATGTAATACCGTCATTACAATTTGTAGGGCTGATACTTTCTCTTTAGTAGTAATACCTGTTGGTATACCCCGGCCATTATCAACAACTGTTATGGCGTTGCTTTTATGTATGGTAACATTTATGGTATCGCAGTGCCCGGCTAATGCCTCATCTATTGAGTTGTCAACTACCTCATATACTAAATGGTGTAAGCCTTTAAAACCGGTATCGCCAATATACATGGATGGGCGCTTACGCACCGCCTCTAAGCCTTCTAAAACCTGTATATTATCTGCTGAATAATTTGATTTGTCCTGATTTTCTTCGCTCATATTTGGGTTTAAAAAATAACCTCCGAAAGTACATATTATACCTTAAATAACCGCGCAATGTGGATAAATATGACCGTGTTAATACATCTATACTTAATGATTAGGATAGTGATTGCTAAAGTTTATATTTGTGAAATTTTTTTAAGTTAAAATATCAAAAATTCCTGCTACTATTGTTAAAGGAAAATCAATAATTATAAATCAAATACAGAGCTAAAAAAAGCCTCTTTAAAACAAAAAACAACCTTTTAAAATGAAAACTACTGCTTCTTTTTTTACAAAAATTACATTGGGTTTATTAATTGCCGGAAGCATAGCTGCCTGTAGCAAAAATAAATCTGCCGAAACCACTACATCAACTACTCCGCCGTCGGCTGATAAAGAAGCGATAGTGTATGTAAACTCTGATACTTTATTAACAAATTATGAGTATGCTAAGGATATAGCTAAACGCTTAGAGACAAAAGGTAAAACAGCTCAGAAAGATATTGAATCAAGGGGACAGTCATTTCAACGTGAGGTAGCCGAATATCAAAGAAACATGGGTACGTTAACCGCCGATCAGCGCCAGAAAACGGAAGCTCGCTTACAAAATGAGCAGCAATCATTACAAACCTATCAGCAAAATGCTACTGCCGAATTTCAAAACAGCCAGGCTACCGAAAACGGTAAATTGTATGATAAAATTGCTGATTTTGCTAAAACCTATGCTAAAGAAAAAGGCTATAAAATGGTATTAACCTATTCAAAAGCTAACCCAACCGTATTATACGGCGATCCTTCGTTAGATGTAACTGCTGATGTGTTAAAAAAATTGAACGACGCTTACGCGAAAGAGAGAAAATAAAATGTGCGGATATGCAGATGCATCCCGATAGCTATCGGGATGCAGTTGCCCGTTATAATTGTATATTAGAAAACCTTAGCTCAATGCTGAGGTTTTTCTTTTTAGGGTGGAATATATGAAACACGAGGCTTTTATGCGGATGGCTATTGAACTGGCCGAAAATAATGTAACCCTGGGACAAGGCGGCCCGTTTGGTGCCGTTATAGTTAAGGATGGGATGGTGCTTGCCCGCAGCGCCAATAAAGTAGTACCCAGTAATGATCCTACCGCCCACGCCGAAGTATTGGCTATACGCCTGGCCTGTCAGGAGTTAAATACTTTTGATCTGTCGGGCTGCGAAATATATGCCAGTTGCGAACCCTGCCCCATGTGCCTGGGTGCCATATACTGGGCACGCATTGACAAGATACATTACGCCAATACCAAAGCTGATGCCGCTGCCATTGGTTTTGACGATGCCTTTATTTACGAGGAACTGGATAAACCCATGAATAAGCGCAAACTGCCCATAGTTCAGATCATGCGTGATGAAGCCATGAATGCTTTTAAACTTTGGAGCGAGTTTGAGGGAAGGAAGGAATATTAATTGTCTGAACCAGGATTCGCATGATTATAAGATTTTAGGATTTCCTTTTCTAATCATGCTAATCATCAAATCCTAAAAATCATGGTTCAGACTTTTCTTCATCCTTCACAAAAAACCCATCCTGCAGATCATCAATCTCGCGCCTGTCGCGCTTGGTGGGGCGGCCGGTGCCGCGGTCGCGTTTTAGTACCGGGGCATGGAACATGGATTTAAATGCCGGGGTTTGTTCAACCGGGGTAATATCTTCATAAAATCCTACGGCTGTTTTGGCATCAGTGCGGCTCTCCAATAATCCGGTTACGCGTATTACTTTACGGTCAGGGCCTTTGGATACCTGGTACACCTCGTCTATTTTAACCTCGTGCGATGGTTTGATGTTATTGCCATCCAGCTTTACACGTCCAGCCTTGCAGGCATCAGATGCCAGCGTACGGGTTTTAAACAGCCTGATGGACCATAAATATTTATCTATACGGAGTTTTTCTTTTTCGGGCATAATATAAATCACTCCTTAATAAATTCAGAGATCACAAAATTATTATATAATACATTCTTACTGGTATGTTCATTTAGATATAAACAATACAATGTTATTTCATTTCCTTTTACGACCTCTTCCTTAAAAGCTTCTAATATCTGTGTTTGTATAGGCATCCATATTTGTTCATTTCCTGCTTTCATTAATACAGCGGTATTACATATTTGATCAATCAAATCAGGTTCTGTACCAGTAAGCTTAAAAATTCTTTTTATAGAGTTTATTACATCTTTATTAATAGGCTTTATCTCGCCTAAAAATGTTGCTTTGAATCTATAACCATCCCGTCTAAAATAATAGGATGCAATACGCTTATGCTTTTCAACACTATCCGCGTACATGTGTTCAAATTTTAATATATCATCAATATCTACCAAAGTGTAATTTTTATCCCATTTCACCCAATACTCATCGGTACTTTGAGCATTTGCAGCAAATATTAGGCAAATAAAAAACAAGGTCAGGTATAGTTTGATTATGTGTCTCAATTGATGATTGTCTAAAAAGCAAACAAAATTGCTCAAAAATCCTTTAATTTGCCAAAAGTTTAAAATTACCGATGCAAGATCTTAAAAAATTAATTGAGGATGCCTGGGAAGACAGGAAACTATTAGAATATAAAGAATATATAAACGCTGTTGAAACCGTTATTGAACGTTTAGATAAAGGCGAAATGCGTGTGGCCGAACTGATTGGTACCCGCTGGCATACTAACGACTGGATCAAAAAAGCGGTCATATTATATTTCCCTATCCGCCAGATGGAAGAAATTGAAGTTGGCCCTTTTGTGTTTCATGATAAAATGAAACTAAAAACTGATTTTAAAGAAGCGGGAGTACGTGTAGTGCCATTGGCAACTGCCCGTTATGGCGCTCATTTAGCCAAAGGTGTTATCATGATGCCATCGTACGTAAACATTGGTGCTTATGTGGATGAAGGTACCATGGTTGATACCTGGGCCACTGTAGGCTCATGCGCGCAAATTGGCAAGCATGTGCACTTAAGCGGCGGTGTTGGTATTGGGGGTGTTTTAGAACCCGTGCAAGCTGCCCCGGTAATTATTGAAGACAACTGCTTTTTAGGCTCACGTGCTATTGTAGTTGAGGGTGTACACGTAGAAAGAGAAGCCGTTTTAGGTGCGAATGTAGTATTAACCGCGTCAACAAAAATTATTGATGTTACCGGCGAATCGCCTGTTGAATATAAAAGCTTTGTGCCGGCACGGTCGGTAGTTATACCGGGTTCATATACCAAATCTTTCCCTGCAGGAGATTACCAGGTACCATGCGCCTTGATTATTGGTAAACGTAAAGAATCAACCGACAAAAAAACGTCATTAAACGACGCGTTGAGAGAAAATAATGTGGCGGTATAAAGAATAAAGATTAGAGCTTGAAGATAGTTGCTGAATAACCACACCAACTATCTTTAATCTTTATTCTTCAATCTTTAATCATAAAAACATGAAGATACTGATAAGGCTGCCTAACTGGCTTGGCGATGTAGTTATGAGTACGGCTTTCATCGCGGCGGTTAAGCAGCTTTATCCTGATGCCTTGGTTGATGTCATTATCAAAAAAGAGTTGAGTGGCATCGCGGCTTTAATTTCCGGTTTAAATCAAATTCATTCATTTTCAAAACAAGAGTTTCCGGGTTTAGGTGGTGCTTACCGTTTTGGCAAAAATTTGCGCAATTATAAATACGACCTGTTTTTTTCCCTGCCCGATTCTATTTCGGCAGCAACCATGGGCTGGGCAACCCGGGCAAAAAAGCGTGTTGGCTTTGGTAAAGAGGGCGGCTTTTTTTTGCTAACCAAAGCCTGTAAAAGACCAGCCAATATGCACCGAACGGATGAATATATTGCGCTATTAGAGCAGTTTACGGGTAAGGTTATTATCAACAGACAAGTAAAATTAAATGCAGGCAATGTAGCTGAAAAAAACAGTAAACGGGTACTTGTAAATTTCAATTCGGAAGCCGAATCACGGAGAATGCCGCCGGGTAAGGGTATTATTTTGACCAATGCGCTTATTAATGCTTTTCCGGGTATTACCTTTGCATTTATCGGCGGACCTAAAGATATAGCGCATGTTGATCAGTTTGTTGTAAATGCTGATAATGCCAGCCAAGTTGAAAACCATGCGGGTAAAACTAACCTTGTTGGCCTGGCGAATTTAATGGCCGAATCACAAGTTGTGCTAACCACAGATTCGGGTCCGGCGCATTTGGCTAATAGCGTAGGCACACCTACCATAGCCTTGTTTGGAGCCGGAAACGAACATAATACAGCACCCTATAACAAAGATCACTTAACCGTGATACGTGCAGGGCGGTTAGAATGCGAACCTTGTGTTAAAAACACTTGCTTATTATATGGCATGCCTAAGTGCATGAAACTATTAGATGAACTACAAATAATTAACGCGGTAAGCTTATATTTAAATCATGCTTAAAGACGAAGTAGCTAAGGCTTTTAAAATAGTACAGGAAGGCGGCATTATCCTCTATCCTACCGATACCATTTGGGGTATAGGTTGCGATGCGACAAATACCGAGGCTATTAAAAAAATATACCAGCTTAAACAACGCAGTGAAGCAAAAAGTATGCTGATATTATTGGATACTGATGCCAAACTGCCAAGCTATATCAACGAAGTACCCGATCTGGCTTATGACCTTATTGAGTTTGCTGAAAACCCGTTAACTCTAATTATGCCTGGTGCTAAAAATCTATCGCCAGCGATAATAAGCGAGGATGGCAGCGTGGGTATACGTATATCATCGCACCCGTTTTGCCAGCAGTTAATACAGCGAATGCGCAAGCCACTGGTATCTACATCGGCCAATGTAAGCGGCAAACCATCGCCACAATATTTTAGCCAGATAGACCAGGAAATAATTAACGGTGTTGATTATGTAGTTGATCTGGACCAACACAGTATGGAAATAAAAAACCCATCAACCATCATGAAACTATCGCCTGATGGCAGGTTTGAATTTATAAGAAGATAATTTGAAAGCGCATCTAAAACATAGGGTATTTACCGTTATATCGCAATTGGCGGGTAAGCAAAACTTGCACGCCTATGCTATTGGCGGTTTTGTGCGTGATATTTTTTTAAAACGTCCTTCAAAAGATATTGATATTGTGGTAATAGGCAATGGCATTACCTTTGCAGAAACTGTTGCAGCCGAATTAAAAGTAAAGTTAGCTGTATTTAAAAACTTTGGTACAGCATCGTTAAAATACCAGGATCTGGAGATTGAATTTGTGGGTGCACGTAAAGAATCGTACCGGTTAGATTCACGTAAGCCTATTGTTGAGAATGGCACTTTAGAAGATGACCAAAAACGCCGCGATTTTACCATTAACGCGCTGGCTATATCTTTACACCCCGATAGTTTTGGTGAGTTATTAGATCCGTTTAACGGCATAAATGACCTGGAGCAAAAACTGATACGCACACCGCTTAACCCGGTGGAGACTTTTTCGGATGATCCTTTAAGGATGATGCGTGCGATACGCTTTGCTACCCAATTAAATTTCAAGATCGATCAGGTAGCCGTTGATGCCATCAAAAATAATGTTGACCGCATCAGCATCGTATCGCAGGAGCGGGTTACGGATGAGTTGAATAAGATCATCTTATCGCCTTTACCATCCATCGGCTTTAATTATTTGTTTGATACGGGTTTATTGCATAAAATATTCCCGCAAATGACGGCGCTTTTCGGCGTTGACTATATTGATGGCAAGGGGCATAAAGACAACTTTTACCATACCCTGCAGGTATTAGATAATATTTGCGAAACTACCGACGACCTTTGGTTACGCTGGGCCGCTATATTGCATGATATTGCCAAACCCGCCACCAAACGCTTTGAACCCGGCCACGGCTGGACGTTTCATGGCCACGAGGACCGCGGCGCACGTATGGTCCCTAAAATATTTGCGCAGCTAAAACTACCGCTTAACGAGAAAATGAAGCAGGTACAAAAGCTGGTACAATTGCACCTGCGCCCTATTGTGTTATCGCAATCTATTGTGACTGATTCGGCCGTGCGCAGGTTGCTATTTGAAGCGGGCGATGACATTGAAGGATTAATGCTGTTGTGTAAAGCAGACATCACCACAAAAAACGAGTACAAGGTTAAAAAGTACCGTAATAATTTTGAATCTGTTCAGCAAAAATTAAAAGATGTTGAGGAGCGCGATAGCATACGTAACTGGCAGCCCCCTATAACCGGTACTGATATAATGGAATTATTTGGTATAAAAGAGGGCCGTGAGGTAGGCATCATTAAAAACCAAATACGCGAAGCTATACTTGAAGGCGAGATACCCAACTCACGCGAAGCGGCAATAAACTACACAATTTTAAAAGGTGAAGAAATTGGCTTAAAAGTTGTGGCGAACAGAAATTAAATTAAAACTTATATTTTTACAATTCTATAAATAAACAATGGCACTATACAGGTTTAAAGTCACCTTTGAAGATTATGATGAAGTAAGCAGGGATATTGATATTAAATCAAATCAAACATTCCTTGATCTGCATAAAGCGATTCACCAGTCGACCGGGTATAACCCTGAATTTCCTTCCTCATTTTATATAAGCAATGATCAATGGATAAAAGGTGAAGAAATTACTTACTTGCCTAATCAACGCAGGATAGACCGCGGTGTGTCATTAATGGAAAAAGTAAAGCTAAGCAGCTTTATTGATGATCCGCATCAAAAATTTTATTACACCTTTAATTTTGACCGCCCTTATGATTTTCATGTAGAATTAATGAAAATTATACTGGACGAAACCCCCGGCGTTACTTATCCGGCAGTGATAAAATCAGTAGGCGAAGCACCAAGGCAAATTATACCGGGTGTTATACCAACCGACTTACCTGCTGCAGCAGGTGATGATGATTTTGATTTTTTGAATGAAATGGCTTATAACCATGACGATGCAGACGAGTTTTCGGAAGTAGATGAAAGCGGAGAAGTAGTTGCCGATTCGCCCGACGATGCTGAAGAAGAGGACGAATTTGGAAGCGAGTTTGCCGATGACGAAAACTTTGAAGACGATAGCAAATCGCATGACGATTATTAATTAGGTTATAGTTGATGGTTCATAGTTCATGGTATTTAGTATTTTTAAATGCCCAACAATAGCTATGAACTATCATCCATAAACCATGAACTCTCCTAAAACCCTTGTAGTCATTGCAGGACCTACCGCTATTGGTAAAACAGCGGCGGCTATCCAATTAGCGCAACATTTTAAAACGGCTATTTTATCTGCCGATTCGCGCCAGTTTTATAGGGAGATGTCTATTGGCACAGCAAAACCAACTACAGAAGAATTAGCTGCGGCACAACATTATTTTATCAACTCACATTCTATAACCGAACTATTCTCTGTAGGTGATTTTGAAAAACAGGGGTTGCAGCTCTTAGAAGAGCTTTTTAAAACACATAACGTTGTTATACTAGTTGGTGGCTCGGGGCTTTATATAAAAGCCATTTGTGAGGGATTTGATAATATCCCGGTTGCTGATAAAGGTGTTAGAGAAAAGTTGAACCTTGAACTGGAACAGAAAGGAATAACCTACCTGCAAGAAAAATTAAAGCAATCCGACCCTGATTATTATGCAGAGGTTGATATCCATAATCCGCAACGCATAATACGGGCATTAGAGGTATTTGAAAGCACCGGGAAGCCATTTTCATCCTACCGTGTAGCTAACACTAATAAAAGGCCCTTTAATGTCATTAAGATAGCCTTAGATATGCCCCGAGAGGTTTTATATCGTCGCATTAACCAACGTGTGGATGTAATGGTGGAGCAAGGACTGTTGGATGAAGTAAGGTCACTTATTCCCTATCGCCATTTAAATGCGCTAAATACCGTAGGTTACAGCGAGATATTTGATTATTTAGACGGAAATATTAGTTTAGATACTGCGATTGAAAAGATCAAACAAAACACCCGCCGCTTTGCCAAAAGGCAATTGACCTGGTTCAGGAAAGACAAAGATTTTCACTGGTTTGAGGCTAATGAAAATCTTTATCAAAACCTTTTAGAATATCTACTTCAACAGCTTCAGTAAATATTGGCCGTAGCCGCTTTTAATATATTTCTGAGCAATCTCCTTTAGCTGCTTTTTGTCGATAAAGCCCATGTTATAAGCCACTTCTTCAATACAACCAATTTTAGTATCCTGGCGTTTTTCAATAACACGCACAAATTCGCTGGCATCACTTAAAGAATCAAAAGTACCAGTATCTAACCAAGCCGTTCCTCTATCCATTACGCCAACCTGTAAAGTACTCTGCTCCAAATAATGCTTATTTATATCCGTTATTTCATATTCACCGCGTGGCGATGGTTTTAAATTTTTGGCTATTTCAATTACATTATTATCATAAAAATATAATCCCGGTACTGCAAAGTTTGATTTTGGATGCTTAGGTTTTTCTTCAATAGATAAAGCTTTAAAATTTTCATCAAACTCTACTACTCCATACCGTTCAGGGTCGGCAACTGGGTAAGCAAATATTGCAGCACCATCAACATCATTAAAACTTTGTATGAGTTTACTAAAACCGCTGCCATAAAATATATTATCGCCCAAAATAAGCGCCGCTTTGTCGACACCAATAAACTTTTCGCCAATAACAAATGCCTGCGCTAATCCATTAGGCTTTTCCTGCATGGCGTATTCAAAATTACAACCCATATCTTTACCATCACCCAATAAACGTTTAAAACTATCATTATCCTCGGGCGTGGTAATTATCAATATATCCTTAATATCCGCTAACATTAATACCGATAGTGGATAATAGATCATCGGCTTATCATAAATAGGCATTAACTGCTTACTTATTGCCCTGGTTATTGGATATAACCGGGTACCGGAGCCGCCGGCTAAAATAATTCCTTTCATATAATGGTAGTTATTGTTGTAATCTTTTGATACAAGCTATCAGGCTATCTCTCCAATAAGGTATTTCAATATTAAATGTTTGCTTTGCTTTACTTTTATCCATTACAGAGTAAGCAGGGCGCGTTGCTTTTGTCGGATACTCATCTGTACGAATTGGTATAGTTTTAACATCAGTTGATGATATATCAAATATGGCACGTGCGAAATCAAACCATGAGGCTACCCCTTCATTACTATAATGGTAAGTGCCGTACGCTTTGCTATTAACTTCAATGATATGCAAAATAAACGCGGCCAAATCAATGGCATAAGTTGGTGTACCTACCTGGTCGGCTATAATTTTAACTTCATCTTTATCGGCGCCCAGCTTAAGCATGGTTTTAACAAAATTATTTCCATATTCAGAATACAGCCATCCGGTACGAATGATAAAATAGTTAGGGAACATTGCCTCAATGGCTTTTTCGCCATCTAATTTAGTTTGACCATATATGCTTATAGGGTTAGCTTCATCGGTTTCAACGCGTGGTGTGGCTTTATCACCTTTAAAAACAAAATCAGTTGAAATATGAATCAAAATGGCTTTATACTTTTTGCACTGCAGCGATAGATTTCCGGCACCAATCACATTAACTCTGTGCGCTAAATCAGAATCTTCTTCCGCTTCATCAACAGCTGTATAAGCTGCGCAGTTAATTACATACGCAGGTTTATACTTTTCAAACACCTCGTTCAAAACATCTGTATCTAAAATATTAGCTTCTGATTCGATTGGAAAAATAATGTTATTTACGCCCTTATGTTCAGCCACACTTTTTATACAGTGCCCAAGTTGACCCGATGCTCCAAAAACAATTATGGAATTATTGTTCATTTATTGGTTCCTTTTACAACTCTTTTTATTGCTTTAAGTAAAAAAGGAGGTGTTACTTCATATATAAAATCTCTTACAGTCATCGGCTCTTTTATAACATCATCATTTAGGCCGGCACGATTAACAAACAGGGTACTGTGTGGCTTGTAGCTTATCTCGCTTTTGGGGCGGCCATTGCTGTAATAATATAGCGCTAATGATTTACGACTGCGATCAGGAGGACAGGTAAGCGGGTTAGGATGTCCGTGGTAAGAAAAATCAGTAGTTGAAAATATGGCTACCCGGTTAAATATAGGTAAAACCTTAGTTTCTGCTTTAGTCATTTTTTTATCCCATAATTCAAAATGCCCACCATAGCTTTCGTCCCAATCTTTATTTAAATATACTAATAGATTTATCCGTCGGTCCAATTTTAAATAATCATGCTTATTAAAATCAGCATGTACCTTTAACAAGCCTCCCGGTTTAATTTCATGATAACCGCCGCCTACAAAATACGGATCGGATATTAATTTTTCCTTTATGCCGGTAAGTTCCTGTAAAAATTCAAGCACCGGTTGTGAGTTCAGAAAATGAGCAAATGCTTTAGTCTTTTCACTAAAATATTTCTCGCCTTTGGCTTCAAATTTCTTTTCGTTTTGATTGTTATAAGTTATAACGTCCTGCTGTTTTGAAAGGTCCGGAAACTCGTCAGCTATTTGGCTTAAAAAATCTTCGTTAAAAAAATTATCTAACACAATACTTGGAAAAGGCTTCGCATTTACATACTCTTCATGCTTTTCTTTTCCAAATTGTTTAAGATCTTTAATATTAGGATTTAGATAATTCATTTATTTTTCAATTGGTTTACGAAGATAATTATATTATACTTATTACTCAATTTTGTCTACAATTAAGCTAAATTTGGCTTTACAAAAAGCCAATTTGAAACAACGTATAAAAAAAACGCTAAATAAATTAAGGTCGACTAATATACTGTCGAATTTTTTCAATTTAAGCAGCATACAGGTTTCAAATATATTATTGCTACTTATTACCATACGTTTAATAAATGGTAAAGTTGGGTTTGAAGGGTTTGGCATAATTACAAACGCATACAGATTTTCAATTCTTGCGGGCGGAATTATCAATTATGGCACAGTACAGTCAGGTGTAAGAGATACAGCCTTTAATTTTAATGATTCAAAAAAACTAAGTGCTGTATTTTACAATACAGTATTTATCAGGTTATTGATATTCTCTCTATTTCTGGTCGGAATGATTGTTTCATATTGGTTAGCTATAGATGATTATAGTTATATTTTGCTATCAACTCCAATAGTTTTAGCCGAAGTAATTAATCCTCTTTGCTTTTATATAGGCATTGAAAAAATAAAAACTTTTAATGTTTGTAATATGGCAGCAAATATAACTGCGGTTTTGGCTATAATGCTTTTCATAAAAGGCCCCGGTGATGCGCCTTGGGTTAATTTTATTTTAGGCACAAGTAATATTATTATTTATGCGGGTTTATTAATATATTTTGCTTTCCGGTATAAGTTACGCTTTCACATTCCGGCAAAAAGCGACATAATAAAAATAGGAAAGAATAATTTTTATCTTACCGTAAATAGCCTATCTGCTAATCTGCAGCAATCCATAATTATATTTGCATTAAATTACAGTGATTCAATTTTGCTGGGTGCTTATGCTTTAAGCGATAGGATAATCGGGCAGTGCAGAAATTTACTTAATTTGGTTGTAAATGCGGTTTATCCGCATGCAGCTACAATTTATCAGCAAAACACAGCGTTTTGGGATGCTTACCGGAAAAAATCAAAATACTTATTTGCAGGTGTATTTTTAATTGGGGCTATTTTAATATATATATTTGCTGATTTAATAATATATACTCTATCAACAAAACATGATGCTAATGCAATGATGATATTAAGGATAATGGCATTTGTACCTGTTATATCAGCATTAAATGTTTTTAGCATGCTTGATATGTTATTAAAAAACAACAATATTGCCATATTTAAAATTGCAATAATTTTAATTGTTATAGCACCCTTAACGGCATTGCTTTTAGTTGGCATTGGCAAAAACACCCTGCTTGTTGCAATCTTTACACTTATTGTTGAGGCAAGCGCATGGGCCATGTATGAGTATGTTATTATAAAATCATATAAACAAAATGCCTAAACCGGTTGCACTTATATTACTTAACTGGAATACGCCTGTGCATACCGCAAATTGCATTGCATCATTACAGCAATACTGTAATGAGCAGTACTTTGATATCATTGTGGTTGATAACGGGTCAACGGATAATTCAATAACTATACTCAAGGCTCAATACCCCGATCTGATATATATTGAAAATGGCGAAAATCTTGGCTTTGCTGAAGGAAACAACAGGGGAATTGAATATAGTATAGCCCATGATTATCCTTATTCATTAGTATTAAATACTGATACCCTGGTTGATGAAGATATAGTTGTTAAATTAAGCGATCATTTAAATAATCACCCTGAAGCTGCTGCAGTGCAGCCGGCCATATTTTGGCTGCATGATAAAACTAAAATATGGAACGGCAAAGGTGGTTTTAATCAGTTGCTGGGCATAACATTTACCGGTAAAAATATCCCACAGGCTACAGACGAATTTGAAGTTGCACAATGGGTAACAGGTTGCTGTATGCTTTTAAGAAATTCGGCCCTGGTAAAAACAGGGTTATTTAACAAAGAGTTTTTTTTATACTATGAGGATGTTGAGCTATCCTACAGGTTAAGAGACCGTACCTATGAAGTACATTATTTGCCATCATGTAAAATGTACCATGAAGCTGGTGTGTCTGCACAAGTAGGCGCTCCGGCAAAAGAAGGCTTTTTAAGTCCTGTCATTCATTACTACATCAGCAGGAACCGTATATGGTTTTTGCGTAACTATGGCAACGTATTTTATTATCCTGTATATATTATAACCAGTGCCATATATTATTTAGCGTTATGGATTTATTTTATATTAAAAGGACGTAATAAAAAAGCCCAATTTTTATTTAAAGGAGTAAAGGAAGGGCTTTTTGCCCCTAAAAACTTAATTTGGCCTAAATAACAATTATAAGTATCAATAAGCATGTTATTCATATTTCCACTCTTTTACATAGTTTCTTTTTATATCGCATTAAAAGAGATATATAAGGGTAAAAATGATGGCATACTCACATTTATAATATTTGGCATCTCTGTATATTTTACAGCTATGTCTGTATCTTTTGATCTTGGATTAAAAACCTTTATCCCGTATTTACAGTCATTTAAAGAGCTATTAATCATTATTGCCCTGGGTGCAACCCTGTTCAGTTTAAGAGTTAGGCCAAGATTTCATTTAATTGATTATATCATACTTGTATTTTTGCTTTATCTTACGCTATTTGCGTTATTACCCATTGGCGAACAGGGGCTTGTTAACCGTTTATTGGCTTTAAAAAGCACCTCATTTTTTGTATTGGTTTATTTTATCGGGCGGTTTATTGATCCCAAAACCGTGTATGTAAATAAGTATTTTAACTATGTAATATTATTAACCATTGCAGCAGCTACAGTAACACTTATTGAAGCAGCTACTCATACCCCACTGCCTACCATATCGGGTTTTTTTGAGTACAGCTATTATTTTTTAAACCTTGACACTGGTGGTGACTATGGTTTAGGCGCCATGTTCAATTCTGATAGTGGCCTGATGCGTTATCCAAGCTTTTTTACCAGCCCGCTTGAACACGCTGGGGCTACTTTACTTGCTTTATCAATAATTTTAGGATTATATACCAGGGATGATAACAAATTTGCCTTTAGCAACCTTAGTATACTTGCCCTGGGGGCTACAGTTATATCTATGATCCTTTCATTTTCAAGAGCGCCAATGGTAAGTTATTGCATCATTTTATATGTGTATGCACTTATTACCAATAAAAAAATGATAGTTAACACTATTCATACCAGTTTTGCAATAGCAGGCCTGTATATTATATATCTATTGGTACAATTTGAAAGAACAAATAACAATATCATGTCACTTGTTCTTAATACTATAGATTTTAGTGATCCATCAAGCGTGGGACATTTAGCACAGTGGGCAGAGGGCCTGGCAGCAATAATCCAAAATCCATTTGGCTTAGGCTTAGGAACATCAGGAAGAGTAGGTGCCAGTGCGGGGGGGAATACAGGGGGAGAAAATCAATATATTATACTGGCTGTGCAAGCTGGGATAATAGCCGCTATTTTATATCTGTCAATAATTATTATGTTTTTTAAAACAAGCATAAAATGGTTGCCACATTTAAAAGGAAAAGAAAGAAAGGTTTGTTTGGCTGTTTTATTGATAAAAACCGGGCTTTTCTTATCCAGCCTAACGTCTGAAATTGAGTCGTCAACTTATTTATCATATATGAACTGGTTTTTATCTGGTTTATTAATTAGTATAATTACACAAGCAAGTACCAAACAATTATCCGTATACGATGGTCATAGAGAAAATAATTAGAAAGCTCAAAAGTGATCCTAATTATAAATGGGAATCGGCTTACACAACCAGGGATATGCTTTGTGTTGGCCTAAACAGATCTGTACAAGTTTTAAGAGGTTTGTTATTGAAGCCTTTTTTAAAGCAATCGGTTGGGCTGGTGTTTGTAGGCAGAAATGTTATAGTAAGGCACGGTTATCAACTATCAGCCGGAAAAAATTTAATATTGGAAGACAATGTAAGTATAAATGCCTTGTCCTTTAATGGTATTATATTAGGCGATCATGTTTCAATAGCCAGAGATTCTATATTATTTTGCACTGGTGTGATAGCCCAAAAGGGTACTGGAATAATAATTGGTAACCGTACCGGTATAAGTGCCCGCGCATACCTGGCCGGACAAGGTGGCATTACCATTGGCGATGATGTTATTATGGGGCCAAATGTTCAAATTTTTTCAGAAAATCATGCCTTTGCCGATACCAATAAGAACATTAAAGATCAAGGTGTGATAAAACAAGCGGTTAAAGTTGGCAACAATTGCTGGATTGGTGGCGGGACCACTATTTTAGCCGGGGTTACATTAGGTGATGGATGTGTGGTTGCTGCCGGAAGCGTGGTAAATAAATCCTTTCCTGAAAATACGGTAATGGGTGGTGTACCTGCAAAAGCTATTAAAAGTCGTTCAGACGCAAATAAAATTACAGGCAATTAATGAAAACAGCAATTATTACAGGTATAACAGGGCAAGATGGTGCATACCTTGCACAACTACTAATTAATGAAAACTATAAAGTGGTTGGATTAACACGTAGCTACAACAACTTTAATAACAGTGGTTTAAAATATCTTAAGATTGACCATAAAATTATTATCGAAGAATGCGACCTGTTAGATTTTTCGAGCATTATAAAAATATTACTAAAATATAAACCTGATGAGTTTTACAATTTAGCTGCACAAAGTTCGGTTGGTATGTCATTTGAGCAACCAATAGGCACTATAAACTATAACACGCAATCTGTACTTAATATACTTGAAAGCATACGTCTGTTAACACTTGATACTAAAGTTTACCAGGCATCAAGCAGCGAAATGTTTGGGCAGGTAGCATCATTACCTGTTAGCGAGATCACACCTTTACACCCTTTAAGCCCTTATGCCATATCAAAAGCCTCTGGTTATTGGATAGGAATAAACTACCGCGAATCATACGGGGTGCATTGTGTTAATGGTATACTTTTTAACCACGAATCTTTTTTACGCGGTTCAAATTATTTTGTAAAAAAGGTTATTAAAACCTCATTAGATATAAAAAACAACAGAACAGAATCTTTAAGTGTGGGTAATATTGATGTGAAAAGAGATTTTGGCTTTGCTCCTGATTATGTAAGGGCTATGTGGTTATCATTACAGCAAACTAAAGCCGAAGATTATTTAATATGCTCAGGAAAATCAATTTATCTAAGAGACATTATTAGTTATGTTTTTGAATACTTAAGCATTAGTAAAAACAAATTAATCGAGGACCCACTCTTATTTAGGCCAACTGATATTAATGATATGTATGGAGATAATAAAAAAGCCAAAACCTTACTTAATTGGGAATATAACAAATCCTTTTTTGATGTTTTGGATGTCTTGATTGAAGAAGAAAGAAAAAACTATCATTAATATGCATAAGCCTTTAAAAATAGCAATTGATATCCGTTTTTTGCGTGTAGCTCAAACCGGCTCTCGCACCTATCTTGAAGAAATATGCAATGAATTAAAAAAAATAAACAGCAATGAATTTCATTTCTATTTTTTAGATAGCAACTTGCCTATTTATACCGGCAATAATAAAATTTTTAGATGGCTTGAATATTTAAGGGGCCAGGTATGGAAACAAGTAATATTACCAGTTAAGGCATTTTTAAAAGGCAGCGACGTTGTTTTTTGCGCTGACGAATGTGTGCCCTTTATACACTTGGGATATAAAACTGTTCAAGCAATACATGACGCTTTTTTGTTTGAATCACCGCAAAATTATGGCAAATTATGGCTATGGTTATATTTACACACTGCTATTCCGGCTGCAAAAAGGTCGTCTTTTATAGTTACACTAACACCTTGGTCAAAAAAACAACTTCATTACTACACGGGCATCCCTGAAAACAAACTAATAGTTGTATCTCCGGGTGGCAAAAATTTTCATAATATAACTGGTAACAATGACTCCAAGAATATATTAGAAAAATACTCATTAAGCACCGGCAATTATATATTGCATACAGGGGCTGTTTTTAAACGAAAAAATATTCCCGCGTTAGTTAAAGCATTCGCTAAATTGAAAAGCCACGGACACCAGCAATTAAAACTTGTACTAGCCGGCCCTGTTGCGATAAGTAAAGCCGAAAGTGATTATGAGGTAATTATAGGTGCTATTAACGATGCAAACCTACAAAACGATGTTGTTCTTACAGGTCATTTGAGTAACGCCGAATTAAGTAGTATTTATCAAAATGCCTTAATGTATGTGTTCCCTTCTACAAATGAAGGATTTGGTATACCTATATTGGAAGCATTTAATTATAATTTACCGGTTTTGGTAGCTAATAACACCTGTTTGCCCGAGGTTGGCGGCGATGCAGTTGTCAGTTTTGATCCGTTTGATATTGACGATATGGCAAGAAAAATCAAGACTGTTTTAGATGACGAAAAATTACGTAATGAAATGATTAATAAAGGACAGCAACGTTTAACTAATTATTCATGGCATAAAACAGCCATACAGTTAATAGAAGTTTTTAAAAAAACTGTTTAACTATTTAAAAAAACCTCAACATGCTCATCCGTCACTGTTTCCCAATTAAATGCACTCAAGGCCCGTTTGTAGGCCATTTGAGCAAGGCTCAGCATTTCGGAGTAATTATTCTCGCAAAAATTAATTTCCTCTGTTAACGAGTCTATATTCCCTTTTTTAAATTTGCGCGCAGTATTTAAAACAGCATACTCATTCTCTTCAATATCGCTTACAATCATTGGCACGTTTAAACCCATTACAGTTAATACAACCGGCGATAATCCCTCCACATCTGATGGCTGAATATAGCAATAGGCGTTAGACATTAATACATTCACATCATCACCATAAACATATCCCGGAAAAAACACTTGGTTACTGGCCATATCCATTATTTGCTTTTCGTAGGATGATGGGTTAGGTGAGCCGCCAATTAAAACCAATTTTTTATCGGTACACGCATTTTTAAATGCCGGTATTAAATAATGCAAGCCCTTATCAGGAATAAATCGCCCTACAAATAAATAATAACCGCCTTTTTGAAGGTCAAGTTTTTGCAAAATACTTGTATCTGCATCGCTTGGTTCAACCTCACTGCCAAAAGGGATAAATTTAAATGTTTTATTAAATTTATTTTCAAAAAGCTTCTTGGCAATAACATTATCAAATATTACTTCGTTAGGTATGTAAGCTGTAATAAATGACGATATCTTAAGATACAATTTGGCATACCATACCCATTTATCTCGTTTCCAATCAACCCCATCCTGGCTTATAAATACCTTTTTACCAAACAAACGCAGTGGTAATGCCCAAATACTATTGCCACCGTTTTGTATATGTACAATATCGGCGGTGTTATTAACAATAATATCAAAAGTACATTTTAAGGAATGCAAAAGGGTGTCAAACCCTTTTTTAGACGTAGTTTTAAATGTCTTGATTTTTACACCTTTGTAATCAGTAACATTTACAAAAACATCCGGATACCTGCGATTATAAGCCGTAACGGTGTGGCCCCTTTTTACCAGTCGCGGAAATAGTTCAAGAGCAAATTTATCAGCTCCGGCCGCTCCATTTGCTGGGGGAATTGACCTAAAGCCAAAGGCTGCAATACGCATTATTAAAAATATGTATTATTGGGCAATGATGTCTTCTTTAGTACGATTAATATTGTTTTCCTTTAAGTAATCCATATAATAATCACTAATGTATTCATGTAATGCAACTTTCCAATCGCGCATTATATTCATGTTTCTCAGCTCAAGCTTTTTATTAATCAAACGCTCTGAAGGTGGCCTTGGAGCAAAATAAGTGTCCTTAAAATAACTTGAGGTTACTTCATGAAATGTAACCTTATCCTCAAGGTCCAATATTTTCACCAATTCTTCCGCAACTTCACGTCTGCTGGTTTCGCCATTACATACCAGGTTATATAGGCCCCAATATTCCCGCTCTAAAATAAGTTTAACATTTTTAGCAAAATCAACAGTAAACGTCGGGGTGCCATCTTTGTCATTAACAATGTGCAAATTGCGCTTTCCGGTGGCTAATTGCTTAATAATTTTATTAATAAATTTTTTGTCTTTATCCGGTCCACCACCCATCATCCAGCCTGCACGGCAAATAATATAACGCTTAGCGTTTTCACGTACATAACGTTCGCCCATATATTTTGAACGGGCATAGTGTCCTAACGGATTGGGCTCATCCCAATCATCATAAAAATCTTTTGTGCCATCAAATATCCCGGCTGTACTAATATATAACAACGGGATATCTAAATTATTAGCTATGAAAACAGCATTTTCAACTGCTGTTGTATTAGTTAAATAAGTATCGTCTAAATTTAACTCGCAAAATTCAAGATCAGTGTAAGCACCTAAATGAAACAAATAATCAGGCTTGTAGTCATACACATCCTTTTTATATTTTTCAAAATCACGAAAGTCTAAAAAACTTAACCACTTTTCATTTACATCCTTATCTGTACATTTAACCTCGTAATCATCTTTAAATATGCGGTAAAAAGCTTCTCCAAGCATACCTCCCGCACCAGCAATATAAATTTTTTTTTTCATATGTAGATAATAGTGCTACCGTCAGTCAGTAGAGTATTACGATAGTACAAACCTTTTTAAAAACGACTTTTAAATCTCTCAAATTTAGCATATTTTGCTTCACAATCGTTGATATTATTAAAAAATTGCAACCAAAACCAAAATTACTAATATAAATGCCAATTAATCGGGCATCATTTTACAAACACAGAAGATTTAAATATGTTTTAAACATCACCATAAATTAAAAAACCATAGGGAAATATTTTCAGATATTGCTTATTGCTTTACAATTAAAACAAAATCCATTGTCATAAAAAATTTCCTATTACGTTTTATAATATAATTCTTAACATTAAGAGTTCGCAGCATTTTTTCAACATCGCTCACGCTTAACAAATTCATGTAATCTCCGGCCGCCCAACCCTTACCTATTAAAGGTAATATTTTGTCGAAATAACTTTTAGGTAAAAAATGCAAAAACGGCAACCTGGTATGAACCTCAATAGGAAACCACCTATTAGGTGTAGTAATGAATATAGTTTTACTTGTGCGTAATAACTCGCTCAAAAAAAGTAATTGGCTATCATAATCACCTACGTGTTCAATTACTGCGTTTGACCATGCGATATCAAATTCCTTGTTAGCAAAAGGAAAATATTTTCCATCATAATTAATTAAAGTAATTTGAGGAAAATTTTTTTTAAAATTTGGTGCATCTTCAATACTAAGTGCCGTAATATTCTCCTTATATGGATAATGTTTTTCTAAAAAGTTAACACCCGAATAAGCATCATCTTCAGTAATACCTACGTCTAAAATTTTAGAATCTTTACCTGGCTGTATTTGATCAAGAAAATATTGATATTTTTTTTGCCTGTTTTTTACAGAAATATTAATAGCCAAATTTTTCAAGAAGCTTTTCAGCATAATAACTATAGGTAGTACTTTGTAACCAAAGCTCCAAATATAACCATTTGTTTGATTTTGATAGTACAATTGAGCCTACGGATAAAAAACAATGTATACTACATTTATTTATACATATAACTACCAGTTACATTATTAAATAGTAACTTTAACCTATTTTTGCTAAATAGGTGCTCGGTAAAAAAATAAAATCAATAATTAAAATAGGTGGTGATAAAATCGCATAACTTATGTTAGTTTTTTCTAAATGAATATTCTTGTTGTAAACTGGGCATGGTACCCAACCGGAGGAGATTGGACATACGTTGAAAATGTAGTAAATATTTACCAGCAACAGGGGCATACGGTTATACCTTTTTCAATGAAAGATGAAAGGAATTTACCAACCGCTTATAGTGAATATTTCATAGAAAACATTGATTATAAAAAGGTTAATAAAAACAGCATAGCTGATGGCGTTAAAGTAGTAATGAAAAGTATCTACTCGCATGAAGCCATGAATAAACTTGCCAGGCTTCTTGAAGATGTCCATATAGATTTTGCACATATTAACGTTATCCATCATTACATTACTCCTGTCATTTTAAAAATATTAAAGCAAAAAAACATCCCCATTATTTGGACACTACATGAATATACTCCAATTTGTCCTGATAGTATTTTTGTAAGCCACGGAGAAATTTGCGAACGGTGCTTTGGAGGTAAATTTTATAATTGCATAACTCACTCCTGCAAAAAGGGCTCCTATCTGGCAAGTACTGTTGCAGCATTAGAAAACTATGTGCACAAGTACCTTAATTATTATAAATATGTAGATTATTATGTTTGCCCGTCTGTTTTCCAATATGAAAAATATAAGCAATTTGGTTTTTTTAAAGAGAAGCTGGTTCAATTATATCATGGATACGACTATTCTGCAATTGAACAAGCTAAGCTAATTCCAATACATGATGAAGAGCGCTATATAGTATTTGTAGGCCGGCTTGAAAAAATAAAAGGGATTAAAACGTTATTAAAGGCTATGCTAAGCAACCCCAATATCAATCTAAAAGTTGTGGGAAGTGGTTTACAAGAGGACGAATTGAAAGCATTTAAAGAAGATAACAACCTAAATAATGTTACCTTTTTGGGTAAAAAAAGCAAACAAGAGGTTTTACAAATAGTTAATGGTGCCGAATTTTTAATATGCCCCTCAGAGTGTTATGAGGTTTTAGGGTTTACCGTAGTTGAAGCCATGGCGCTAAGTAAACCTGTAATAGGCGCTGCAATTGGTGGCATACCCGAAATGGTTATTAATAACAATACCGGTTTGCTATTTGAGCCTGGTAATGCACAACAACTGGCAGCATGCATTCAGTTATTGTATACTAACAAATCATTAATTGGTACAATGGGCAATAATGCCTATCAGCATATTCGTCAGTTAATTAATAACGAACAGCATTTTAGGGGCTTACAAAGGCTTATCCCTTCGTTATATGAAGTTAAACCATTACCATTATAAGTTGTTAGATGGCCAACATGACACCGCATTTTACCAACTTAGCCTTAATACTACTTATGGCATTTCCAATGATATAATATTTTATATTTGTAACAATTAGTAAATCAATTTGCATGCGAATTAAATACATCATATACTTTTTATTTTTTGTCTTAACAGCTTCTTCAGGACCAGCTTTTGCACAGGAAATATCTTTAAATAATATTCAGAATTTAAAGGTAGAGCAAGCCAGCGATGAAGACATAACTAAATATTGGGAAAAGCTACAAGATTCTGGCCTGTCTGAACAGGAAGCCTATAAATTAATGGCTGCACAAGGTGTTGCGCCAGATCAAATTCAAGCGTTTAAAGACCGTGTTGCTTTATTAGGATTAAAAAACAAAACGTCTAAAACCTCCACCAAAATTGTAGAGAAAAAAACGGAAGATTATACCAGAAACGTTAATGATACTGTTATCAAACCACAACCATTACCACAGCAGACAAGGCCCGGTTTAACTGTTTTTGGTACAGATTTCTTTACCCAATCTGCCGTTAAATTTGAACCAAACTCAACCATGGCTACACCTAAAGGATATGTTTTGGGCCCCGGCGATGAAGTATTGGTATTAGTAACCGGGTTGAATGAAACGGTAGTGCGCACTAAAGTTAGTCCTGATGGTAATATACAAATACCTAATGCCGGTTTAGTTTATGTCAACGGCTTTACTATTGAGCAGGCAACTACGTTAATAAAAAACAAACTTGCTAAAGTTTATCCTGCTTTAAATTCTGGGCAAACACGTTTAGATGTTAATTTGGGAAATACTCGTAGCATCAAAATAACTATTGTTGGCGAAGTAAAAACACCGGGATCATATACACTTTCATCCCTTTCTACTTTTTTTAATGCCTTATATCCTTCTGGGGGGCCAACTGCCAATGGTTCATTAAGAAACATCAGGCTTATACGTAATAACAAAGTATATAAAATTGTTGATTTTTATACCTTTTTACTTAATGGATTGCAAGATGGCAACATACGTCTTGAGGACCAAGATGTAATTGATATACCTGTTTATACCAAACGTGTGGCTATTACCGGTGAGGTAAAAAGGCCCGCGATTTACGAATTAAAGGATAATGAAAAACTAAGTGATCTGATAACCTATGCCGCAGGGTATACTGATATTGCCTATAAAGGTAATGCACGTATTGACCAGATAGGTACAATCGAGCGCGAAGTTAGAACAGTACCGGCCAATCTATTTGAAAATTATACCCCGCGTAATGGAGACAAGGTGCAAATAGACGCCATTACCAACCGCTACAGCAATAGAATTGTGCTGGAAGGCTCAGTATACAACCCTGGTCCTTTTGAGCTTACAGCAGGGCTTACTTTAAGTCAGCTGCTAAAAATTGCTCAGGGTTTAAGGCCTGATGCTTATACAGAACTGGGATATATTAAAAGAACACTTCCTAATTTAGATAAGGTTCAAATTTCCTTTAACCCGACCGATGTTATAGCCGGAAAAACTGATTATCCTTTGATGCGCGAAGACTCGGTTATCATATTAGGACGCGATATATTTGTAACTAACCAAAAAGTAATTATACGTGGTTTTGTTAAAAACCAAACAGTATTAACCTATCGCAAGGGATTAAAATTAACGGATGCTATTGCCATTGCCGGTGGCTTTGCAGATGAGGCTGCTGAACACCGGGTAGAAGTAAGCCGTGTTATAGAAAACGAAACCGATAGCGTAGCTAATCAATTGGTTAGAAACATAATTGTTGACATGCAAAGCACTACAGATCCGAACCGCGAGATGGAATTAAAACCATTGGATGTAGTTAACGTGCCCCGATTACCTAATTATCATACTTTAGGAACCATTAAGATTGAAGGCGAAGTGGTTTCTCCGGGAGATTTTGCTGTACAAAAACGGGATGAAACTGCTATTGAACTTTTGCAAAGAGCAGGGGGAGTAACACCTTATGGTTCTCTTGAAAACACGCAAATATACCGTAATGGTACACGCGTGAATCTGAAGTTAAGTTCTAATATGTCTAACGAGGACAAAAAAACTATGATATTATTGCCCGGTGATAGTATCTATGTGCCTCGGGTGATATCCTATGTAGAGATTGCAGGTTCAGTAAACAATCCGCAATATATAAGTTATAATGGCCGCCGCTTTAAATATTATATTAATGCAGTAGGTGGCGTTACTGAGAATGCGAGGCTTAAAGGGGCTTATATTAAATATCCTGATGGCTTAAGCAAGCCGGTTAGGCATTTCTTATTCTTCCGCAACTATCCTATAGTTAAACCCGGAAGCAAAATTGTAGTGCCAGAAAAATCACCTAGCAAAATAAAAATAGGAATTGGAGATTTGGGCGGTATTGCTGCCGCGTTAACTGCATTGGTAAGTATTATTGCTATTTTATCTAAAAAGTAATCATGAGTCAGGAAAATCTTCCCTATCCATATGAGCCTGAGTTCTCAATGAAAAAGCTTCTTAACGATAGATTTAATGATGCTAAATATGTTTTATCATTTAAAAAAATCATAGCTGCATTAGCCATTATTGGGGCTTTGGCAGGTGCGTTAACTGCCTGGTTATGGACACCAACCTATACAGCCAGGCTTACTTTTGTAATTGATGACTCCAAATCAAGCGGTGGTGGTGGTTTGTCTGCCCTTGCCGGAACTTTTGGAATAAATATGGATATATTAAGTGGCGGCAACGGCGTATTAGCTGGCGACAATGTACTTGAACTTGTTAAAAGCCAAAAACTTATTAAAGCCACCTTGTTAACTGCTTATGATAGTACACAAACCTTGGCAGACCGTTATGCAGCTGTAAATAAGCTTAATAAAAAGTGGCTAAAGTATAGCCCCGATGGTAAAATAACCCGCTTTCCTCTTGGCGGGATTAATAATACCCGACTACAGGATAGTTTATTGCACGAAATGTCTATTTTAATTCTGTCGGGCGAATTTGGAATAGCCAAACCTGATAAAAAACTAGGTTTTTTTGAAGTAAATACAACTATGAAAGATGAAAAGTTGGCTCTGCTTTTTTGTAATAGAATAATTAAACAAGCCACAGACTTTTTTATTGATACTAAAACAAAAAGATTGAAAAATAATATTAGCAGGTTACAAAACCGCGCTGATAGTATTGGTGCTATTTTAAATCGCAGAACTTTTTCATTGTCATCAGCCAATCAAAGTTTGTTAGATATAAACCCGGCTTATACCGCGCCCAGTGCTAATGTTGAAATAAAGGAGCGCGATAAAATTGTGCTATCAACTATATTTTCAGAAACAGTAAAAAACCTGGAATCAAGCAAATCTATGCTGGCCCAGGAAACCCCTACCGTACAAATTGTTGATGAACCAGAACTTCCCCTTAAAAGGAATAAACTTAAGTACTCCATAGCTATAGTAGGAGGAATTATTATAGGTTTTTTAATAGCTGTTTTTTATATTTTATTAACCCGTAAAAAACTAGAACCTGTAAGTTAAGCCTAATTCGCCATGGAAATTATATACATCATTATGTGGTATATAATATTGCCCGGGCACATAATTTTTCAAAATGAATTGATAGTTTAAAGATTTGATATGCTGTAATTTAGCATTAAACAATAAATTTTTATAATTCCATTCACCCTGTAGGCCAAAAGCAAAGTCAACCCATTTACGGCTATTACCATCAATATTATCTTTAGTACGGTCAACCTCGTGTTCATACCTGTCAAATGAAACCCCTATTCTTTTCAATCCGTGAACCCAACTAACATCTATAGACTGACTATTACCCCCGGGACCTATACCTGCACCTAAAATTTTACCTTTATTAGTATGACCAGCTAATACTTCAGCATGTGTGTACCAGCTTCCATGATTTTCTAGTATCCTATCTACAGATTGGGACAATTGAGTAATCTCCGCGTCAAATATAATATACTTGCTTTTTTCTCTAAGCGGAACCATTTTACGAAAACCAAATTGATAAGCCCTTGCAAGATCAGGCCTGTTTAGTAATTGCCTGATATCATATGAATTGTCATTGATTCCATATTCAAAATAAACCTCGGCTTTGGCATCAACAAATAGCCATCTGGTATAAACAGAGGTAATTTGATCGCGCGGTATAGGATCGCCAACACTATTTGTACTTGATTTTTGATACGGGTAAAAGAAAGGTACATATTCACCAAAAGTTTTAACATAATGACTATATGAATTAAATGTTCTGATTAACCCTAAAGTTAAGCCCGGCACCCATTTTGGATGATAATTAATATTCAACCCTGCAAAATACCTTGATTCCAGTGGATCAGGTGTATATACATTCGTCTCCTGTTGCAAACCTGAAGCCTTTAAATGACCGCCAATAACTTGCGCCTCAAAGTACCCTAAAAATGATTTTATTGGCTTTACCGTATTAAAAGTAACGTGTTTAAAACCAGGTGCATTATTACTCAATATTAATGAGTTACGTGTGCCCGGCCCCCACCATAAGCTCTCATTTGATAATCCTAATGATACCGGGCCCACAGTCAATCTGATACTGCTTTGACCCCAGGTTACTTGCTTATACGCAGTGTTTCCGAAACGAGTGGGTAAATCTATTCCTGAATAAGTTGTATAATTTGATCCCTCAAAATCTGGATTTTCGGCATAAACATACTCGGGTCGTAATTGAATACTTAACGGCCCAAATTTTAAATAAAAACCACCACTTACCATTGATTGATATCCCTTAGCAGGTATCATCGCTTCATCATTCCATCCATATGGATGGTGGCTATTGAATTGCTGTTGAATATGTACAGGTAGTAACTGAAAAGAACCCAACCTTTTAGCAAATGAAACCGGCTCAACATTGATCCAATTATCATTTTTCAAAGTACTGTCAGGATCATAAATATTCTTCTTGAATTTTGAATCAGGATGAACTGGTCGTACGGTAAACGAAATATTTGGATCTACCTCGCCTAATAACTGCATTCTTCTGTAATAGTCTTCAAACGCAGGTGTGCCCACCGGGATAGATTGGCCATTTACATTGGTTTTAAACAACAAACAGGCAATTACCCCTAGTATGGTTGATATAAAATATACCCTTTTCATATTACTAATTAAAACCTATATGATACACCTGTACGTATATGCAAATTAAATGCGTCGGTTCCTTTTACATAATAAGGATCACCGGGATTTTGTATTAAATACCATTGGTAATTAAGGGTTTTAATAGCTGAAATGTTACCGTTGAAAATAAAATTTTTATAATTCCACTCGCCACTAGCAGCTAAGCTTAAATCTGTCCAATGCCTTCTATGATCTCCACTGTCATAAAATGCATAATTATAAAAATCATTATTATGAATATAACGCTCCAGCTGCAGCCCAATTCTTTTAATTCCTTTTACCCAACTAACATTCAAGGATTGCAGGTTTCCGCCTGGGCCAATGCCTGCTCCTAAAACCTCACCGTTATTAGTGTATCCTTGCCTGATATATTTACTAACATACCACCCGCCATCACCAGATTTAATTTTCTCTATTGAATTTTGTTGTAATTGTGCTGCTTCAACGCCTATCAATATACCCTGATCTATCGAATTATTAGTTGTTATAAATTTACGTAAACCAAAAACATATGCTCGGGATAATTCTGGTGCTAAAAGTGTTTGTCTAAAATCAGCTGTTGTATTGCTACGGCCCCACTCAAAATAAATTTCGGCATGTTCTTGAGGCCATAACCAGCGCATAAAATATGAACTTCTTTGATCTAATCCATTGACAGGATCATCGGGTGCATTCACTTTCTTAACCGAAGAAAAAAACGGAAAATAATCACCTAGTCTACTAAGGTTCTTTCCATAACTTTGTGAACTTTGGTTAAAACCTAAAAATAACCCAGGCACCCATTTAGGCTGCCATGTAATAATAATACCGGATAGATATCGCCAATTATCAGGCTTAGGTATATATAAATTTGTATTAAAAAAACTATGATCAGGAATTAATGGCGGAAATTTAGAATTTTCTAATCTTCCTCCAATTATCTGGCCTTCAAACGTTCCTATCAATGTTTTTACAGGTTTCCTTGTATTCAATGTCAAATGTGCAAATCCAGGTGCATTATTACTCATTAATAACGAGTTCCTAATACTTGGCCCCCACCATAAATTTTCGGTTGATAAACCAAATGAAAATGATTTATAATTTAACCTGATGCTACTTTGGCCCCAATAAATTTGGTTATACTGTTCTGTACCAAACCTAACGGGCAAATCAATATTATTATATATATCATAGTACCGTGCAAAAATCACATCATAATGCTTTTGATTAAATGTTTCAAAGTCTGAATTTGCAGCGATTACAATTTCGGGGCGGAACTGTACGCTTAAAATACCATATTGCATATAAATACCACCACTCATTAATGTTTGCAGTCCCTTTGCCGGTATCATAGCTCCATCGTTCCAACCATAAGGATGATGGGTATTAAATTGTGTTTGTAATGTTATGGGGAGAACTTCAGTTTTGAGCTTTCCATTTGGTGCTGTCCATGAACTTTCGGCATTCAATAAATTATACCTTTTTTCAGTGCTATCAGGATAAAATGGATTTGATTTAGGATTAATAAATGAAGGTACTATTGGCCTAACAGTAAATGATACGTTTGTATCTGCGGTTCCTGTTAGTTGGCTTCTTCTATAATAATCCTCCAGCCCCACTGTACCAACAGGTAAAGTTTGAGTATAAGCTAAATTGTGTATAAAAACTAAAAAAAATATAACTACTATAAGTTTTGCAAACTTCATAAGGTAATGGCTTTGATAACTATATTGTCAACCGACCAGCTTTCATCGCACTTAGGGGTAGATGTATTAGTTTGCACCAATTTATCTAAGCATTGCAACAATAAGGTACTATCTGAATGCTTAAAGGTTTTTACAATTTTATACAAAGTTGTTCCGTTTGGATCATTGACCAAATGACAAACACCTGGTAAGTCGGTTTTATAAGCACCTTTTTTGGGGTTGTTATAATTATTAGGATAATTAAGAGGGTATGATTGTGGAGGGCAAAAAAGCCCACTACCTGTAATACATGGAGAATTAGAAAAACTAGCATCTATATACGTATTACCATCTACTAACATTTGCCATATGTCAGGGCCATCTGGTGATAATTTGTTGCCGTCCCAACTATCATGTATATATAAATCAAATGATATTGAGATTAAATGATGGCGGGGTAAATTATTTAGGTTTAACTCAAAACCACCATTGTTGTATTGACCTAAAACGGAAGTATTATTGAATTGACCAATAACTGCACCTTTTATACCTAATAAGTTGTTACTTTCAAAATTGTTATCATATACTACAACTTCGCTTTGTACTTGATTTTTGCACGAATTGATAAGAACGAAGAGAAAAAAAATAGGTATTAAAATTTTATTCATTTAAAAGTGCTTGAGTAATCATATCTAATTCTTCAAAAACAGAATTTTTACTTTTAAACTCATGTACTATTTGCTTCATGGATTTTACAACCTGCATGTCATCGTTACTTTTGGCATGGTTTATTAAAGTATAAATTTGTCCCTCAACTTCATTAAATAAATATTCTCTAACCTTGCCTATCATTATTTTTTCATGATGAGTAGGCAGAGTATTCTCATGATCATTAAGCAGTTCTTCAAACAATTTTTCTCCAGGTCTTAATCCGGTATATTCAATTTTAACATCTTGGTTAGGAACAAGCCCCGCAAGACGAATCATTCTTTTTGCCAGCTCAACAATTTTTACAGATTTGCCCATATCGAATATAAAAATCTCACCGCCTTTACCCATACACCCCGCCTCTAACACTAAGCGACAAGCTTCGGGTATAGTCATAAAATATCTGGTTATTTCAGGATGTGTAACTGTAACCGGTCCCCCCTTTTCAATTTGCTGCCTAAATCTGGGTATAACAGATCCATTAGAACCTAATACATTACCAAAACGTGTAGTAATAAATCTGGTATTTGGTTTGTTAGTATTTAAATGACTTAAACCATTAGTAAAGCTAAAGTCCTTATTACTTATTAATTTATTTAATGACTGAACATATATTTCGGCTATCCGCTTTGATGCCCCCATTACGTTTGTTGGGTTTACAGCCTTGTCTGTTGAAATCATAACAAACTTTTGCACTGCATATTTAACTGCGAGATCAGCAATAGTTTTAGTACCCAAAACATTTGTTTTTACGGCTTCTGAAGCATTATCCTCCATTAAAGGAACATGCTTATAGGCTGCGGCGTGATATACATAATGAGGTTTATATGTTTCAAACAGATAATCCATTCTTGTCTCATCCTTTACATCACCAATAAAAGCATGAAAATTGGCATCCGTAAACATTTCTTCAACCTCTAAATATAAATGGTGTAATGCAGTCTCAGATTGATCACACATAATAATTAAATCTGTATCAAACTTTAATAACTGCCTTACTATTTCACTTCCTATTGAGCCAGCGGCACCAGTTATTAATATTCTTTTGCCTTTTAATTCCTTTTGAATATTGGTAATGTCAATTTCAATAGATTTTCTATTTAAAAGCTCTTCTATATTTACTTTTTGAATTTGAGTAGCTTGCAGTTTCCCGCTTGTCCATGCATCATGCGATGGTATGCTTAATACTTTAACCTCATTTTCCAAACATATATCAACTACCTTATTTTTTTGTTCAATTGGTATAGTATATGATGCGAAAATTATTTCATCCAATTTATGCTCCTTAATTAATTGGGGCAGATCTTTACAATCCAAAATGGATATACCATCTATTGTTTTGCCTACCTTTCTTGGATCATCATCAACAAAAGCCATTATTCTTTTATTCACTTTATGATCATGATCAAACGTTCTTTTTGCAGCTATTCCGGCTTGGCCAGCGCCATAAATAATTACCTTTTTCTTATCTAGCTTTAAATTTTTTATGTACAAAAAAAAGTATTTTACTATAATTCTATAGGATAACATTAACAAGAAACATACAAGACAATTTATTATCAATAAATTGGTTGAAATTAATGCAGTATTAGTATATACAACTGAAATTGTATTGACTAAAAAGAATGTTCCGTTAGTAATTAAAACAGTTGTTAATATTCTAAATAAATCCTGTATGCTTGTGTATCTGATAATACCAATATAGGTTTTTACTGCGAAAAAAACTGTTGCACTAACTATAGCTAAGATTAATAAATTACGTCCAAATTCAACATGATTTAAACTTGAAAGGTCAAAATTATACTTTATTAAGTAAGCAACTGCCAGCGAAAAAAAAGTAATTACTAAATCAAGTGAAAAAATAAGCCAGCGGGGGACTATGTTGATTTGGTTAAACAAAGTAGATGAATTCATTTTTGCCATATTCACATTAGTTAACAAGCTAAATGTATTAATGTTTGCAAAAGTAACAAAACTATCATTGTATTTGTAAATTATACTAAATTAGCAGCTTATAGGTTATCTGAGTTAAATAATGTAAGTAATTATTAAAATATAATATTTATTTAATGGATATAGCTTTAATAGTTAGCAGTATTATTTTAATTGAACCAGATAAACTTTTGTTTAACGCTGCTGATTCTAGGTTGATTTTTATCTTATCGCGCATAATTACATTGATATAAATTGATTCCGGATTATCTGACTTGCCCAACATTTCATTTTCATTTTTATATTTTATTGATGCCATATCAGTGATTCCAGGTTTTAATTGCAACACTTTTAATTGTTCATTATCATATAAATCAACATATTTTTTTACTTCAGGTCTTGGCCCAACCAAACTCATATTTCCTAATAAAACATTTATAAGTTGGGGCAGTTCGTCTAACTTGTATTTTCTTAAATAATATCCAACAGGTGTTATCCTTCCATCCCTTTCACCAATAGTTAAAAGGCCCTTCCCTGCCGAATTAACATACATTGTTCTGAATTTATAAAGTTCAAATTCTTTTCTGTATTGCCCTATTCTGGTTTGTTTAAAAAAGGCGCTTCCCTTTGATGTAGCTTTAATTGCTATGATCAAAATAAAAAAAACAGGTAATAATAAAATTAATCCTATTAATGATGCAGTAAAATCAAATAACCTTTTCATTAATTTTTAAGTAGTTATATGCATTTTCAACTGATTGGCATATATATGTTATATGGCTGGCGCTAAGCTGAGGATATATAGGCAAAGATATCTCTCTTGAATAATTATCGTATGCAACTGGGTAATTATTAATATTGTAACCCAAATCTTTAAAAATTGTTAACATGGGCATAGGTACAAAATGTACATTTACAGCAACACCATCGTTTGTAATGTTCTCTATCATTTGGTCGCGTTGGGTTTCAGTAATATCATTTATTCTTAGAGGGTATAAATGGTTACATGATGTTCTTTTCTCGTCTTTTAAAATTGGCTTTTGAGCCCATTTTTTATCTGCAAAAAAAGAATAATAAGCATCAGCTACTCTTTTACGTTCTTTTAAAAGAACACTGTCATACTTTTTGATTTGGGCCAAACCTACCGCAGCACATAAATCGGGCATGTTTACTTTTAAACCTGCAAATAAAATATCATATCGCCAACCACCCGCTTTTGATTTGGTAAAGGCATCTTTTGTTTGCCCATTTAATGACCACAAACGCATTAAATTATATTCGTCCGCATTGCTAAACCCTGCGGGCAAATTAAGGCAAATTGCACCACCTTCAGCAGTGGTTATGTTTTTTACCGCATGAAAAGAAAATATACTTATATCAGTAACATTACCTGATTGCTTATTGTTGTATGTAGCACCTACAGAATGGGCGGCATCGGCTACAACTAAAATGCGAGCCAATTGTGCTTGCTTTTCTGAACCTGGGATAAATAAAGATTTAACTTCGTTTTGAATCACTAATTGATTAATCGCATCGTAATCACACATCAATCCCGCTATATCAACAGGCATTATTACTTTTGTTTTATTTGTGATTGCCGCTTTTATTTTTTCTGGATTAATAGTAAAATCATTATTTATATCTACCATTACAGGTGTTGCACCACAATGCAAAACACTTAAAGCAGTAGCTGAATAAGTATAAGCAGGCACAATAACTTCATCACCCGGGCCCACGCCAAACCATTTTAAGACAAGCATGGCTCCTGATGTCCATGAGTTTACACATAATGATTCTTTACATTGTGTAAATTTGACAACCTCGGCCTCTAATGCTTTAACTTTAGGACCAGTAGTTATCCATCCTGATTTTAAAGTGTCAACAACTTCCTCAATGATATCATCATCCACATAAGGTGGCGAAAATGGAATTTTCATGATTTATTTAATTATTTTTTTAAAGTGTTTTAAAGTAGTAAAACACGTTTTCCTTTTTTGCAAGCTTTTGCCATCCGCATTTTTCATACACGTGAATTGCCTTTAGGTTGTAATCATATACCGATAACCGCATAAAGTCCATACCTAACTCCCTGGCTTTTTCTTCAAAAGCCACCATTAATTGCTGGCCAATACCTAAACCTGCATAATTCTCATCAATACCAATACCTACCAATGAAATGCCCTTGCCATCTGGATTTGTAATTTTGGCAACTGAGGGCGTTGTAAAAATAAGTATCATTTTTCTGAAAGCTACTTTGAAAAAATTTTTGTGGAATAACACTAAGGGATGTGTAATTGTTCCAACTATGACAAACTTTAAAAGTTTTTTATTTATAAATTTATCATAGCCCAAAGGAGCACCTACAACGTATCCACAAGTGCTTCCATTTATAACGGCCTTTAATGTTATAGTTTCAGGGTAGGCAAGAAACCATGACAAAAACTCTTGAATGTATCGATGTCCCATGCCAGCATTCATGTATCCTTTAAACGCTTTAATATGTACGGGTATAATGTCTTTTATATCAGTATTAGTAAATGGCGCTACCTGTATTTTATTATGGGTCATAGTTGGTATTTTATTCTAAGATTTTTTTCACCTTAAAAAGGCCTAGTAAAAACCCTGTTCCGTAACTTATATGTAAGGCAAAATAAGCTAAAAAAATTCTTATTTTAACAGTGTAATGTTTGCCGCTTTTTATAGCAAAGTAAGCTGCTATTAGACAATATAATATTAATGGCAGCAAAATATATACTAATGATACAATATGCTGCACAAAACCGATACATAGCATTAGTAGATATAGTACAAAAATTGCAGGTATAAGATGTCTAAGTTTTATGCCTGATTTAATTTTAGATAATACCAGTGGTTTGTATAGCCCATACTGATAATACTGACTAAATAATGATTTAAGGGTTGATCTGGGATAATAATATAATTTGATTGTGGATGATTGATAAATAGTTAACCCTTTGCTTCTGGCCCTGTAATGAAACTCGTCATCCTGGTTTCTTTTTAGGCTGGTATCAAAAAGCCCGGTATAAGCAAACATCTCCTTTTTCCATGCACCAAAGGTAACAGTATCATTTTCGCCCTCATAATCGGCATCATGTACTTTACTGCCACCAATCCCAAATGCTGTACAAATTATATAAGCAACTGCCTCCTGCGTTTTATTTTTATAGGCCGTTCTGGTGGGGCCGCCTACAATGTCGGCTCCTGTTCTTTCAAACGTTGCCAGTATAGCTTCAAAATAATCGGGCGCATAGCTTGTGTGTGCATCCAATCTTACTATAACGTCGCCCTTGCATTCTGGTATAGCAATATTAAGCGCAAAAGGAACCGTACGATTTGGGTTATTTAATAATCTGATATTAGGATAGGTAGCTATCCATTTATTAATTATTTCGCACGTATTGTCCTTAGATCCCCCATCAATGAAAATTATTTCTTTATCTTTTGGGAAGGCACTAATACAAAACGATAGTACATCCTCGATATAATTAGATTCATTATACGTTGGACAAATGACAGATAAAAGCATGGTTATGACCTAAAATCTAAATAAAAAACTCATTATTTAGAACGTGACAATTTTTTGTTTACTAATTTAATTATAGGTACTTCAAAGTATTTATATACAAATCCACTTGATATTAAAGTTAGTATTATACCCAGCGAAATATTAAAAAAATTTGATTGTTGTAAAAATGAAATACGATGTGCGATTTTTAACGTGACCGCCCAAACCAACGGATGAATAAGGTAAAGTGAATAACTCACATCTCCAAACCACTTAAATATTTGATGAAAAGTTATATAAGGAATTGCACTAAGCTTTGATACCAGCAAAGTTAATATAAAGCAATCTATAGTTAGTATTAACCGTGGCCAGCCTATTACTAAATTGATAGGGTTACCACTAACAGGATAAAAAATGAAAATACACACAGAAACCATGAACAGCACTGTTAACTGTACTTTATTTAAGTTAAATGCATCTTTATATAACCCCATATATATGCCGGCAATAAAAAATGTTAGCTGGTTAAATGGGTTAATATATATCTCCCATTGAGCAATAATAGTTTGGTTAACATGTAACACCTTAAATGCAAAATACAGGTGCATTAAAAATACCAGTGAAGCAGCTAAATGGAGATACCTGGCATTTTTTTTATATAAAAAGATCAATATGGGAAAAAACACATAAAAAACCATTTCATTACCAATAGACCAGGCCCCCCCGGCTATGTATGAAACAGGACTTATAAAGCCAAACAATCCACTTAAATTTAATAAAATTTCCCAGGTTGAAAAATGCTGACGGGCACTAAATATGGTAATAATAGTAACCAACCATAATAATGGTAAAATTCTTGCAATCCGCTTAATAAAAAACTTACCAGTTTCAGATCCTGATGTTAGTTTATTTGTATAAACATGTGCCAGTGTTAAGCCGCTTAAAATATAAAACAGCGAAACGCCATACAAGCCAAACCGGCTTAGCATAAATTGCGAAGTATATTCTCCGTAGGTCCAAGAAAAGAAATGAAATAACATGATACCTATTGCAGCTACACCCCTTAAATAATCTAAGGAATTTAATCTCATCTACGGAAACTGCTTTTTGGCATGCTTAATAAACAATATATTTTGTTAGAAGACATTAAAAGTTTGATACTTGTATAGTTGAATGATACTAGAAAATGTTAATCAGTTTAGATTAACATAGGTAATTATTGTTATATTTCTAAACATATTAATCTGTTCAAATTTATATTTAACTTTTCTATTTAACATCAAAAATTAAAAATAATATACACATACAACACAGTGCTTTAACTGTATCCTTTTAAATTGAATACTAAAATAATATGAAAGCCTACGAAAACATTTCAAATAATAACACAGGCTTTTGGAGAAAGGATATTGAAGGAATAAGAGCTATCGCTATCATTCCTGTAATTATTAATCATTTTAGTTCAAGATTTTTGTCTGGTGGATTTCTTGGTGTTGACATGTTTTTTATTCTTTCGGGTTATCTAATTACACAACAAATAATCAGGAAAAATTACTTGCAAAACACCAAATTGATCAAAGAATTTCTTTTAAGACGCTTTTTCAGAATTTTCCCATCATTGCTTGTTTGCGTTGGTCTGTTTTGTATTGTCTTTTCCTTCTTCTTAATTCCTGACCTTCATATTCCGTTTTTTTATACGGCGTTATCAAGCATTATTGGAGTTAGTAACATTGTAATTTATAAATTCGGGTTTGATTATTTTGCTCCGGGTAGTAGCTATAACCCATTTTTACATCTTTGGTCTATATCAGTAGAGGATCAATTTTATGTAAGTTTTATTCTGCTTCTTTTTTTTACCAAAAAAATTATATCCGTCTTAAATTTTATTTTTCTTATTACACTTATAAGCCTGTTTTTTGCTTTTATTTGGCCCGTACATTTTAGCCCCAAATACTTTTTTAATCCCTTATCAAGATATTGGCAATTTGGTTTTGGGGCGCTTACTTTTTTATTTATTAATAAATTATCCGTTAAAAATTGGGTTCAAATAATTTTGCCTGTAGTAAAAGTACTTGCGCTTTTTATAATTATTTTATTCTTTATTTATATTAAAGAAAGCCGTGTTACAACGATTGAACTGCTGATTTTTACCTTATTCAATTGCATATTATTATTGCCGGGCACAAATTACACCCCCACCAATATCTTGCTTAAAAATAATTTAATAAGATACATAGGCCGACTAGCATATTCCTTATATCTGTTTCATTTCCCTCTACTTAAACTAACTGAGTATTATTTTGACATTACGAGCACAGTAAATTTGCCTGTAATAATGGTTTATTGCATTGTATTATTTGTGATGGCCCATTTAAATTACCATTATATTGAACAAAAGTTTATTCTTCAATATAAAAACAGCACTTCTATTATAGGTTTATCAGTATATCACGCACGCAAACTATTGTTATATACTATAATTACTTTTGTTATAGGACTGACTTTTCTTTTCCTCAACAATTACGTCAGCTTAGGTAAATTGTATAAAACAGATTTAACTGTTCGTAATCCGATAAAACAAAGGGTTAATAAAAAGGCATTAGCTAAACTTTACATAGTGGGCGATTCGCATGCACAAATGCTAGCGCCCGTATTTAATAAAGCTTCCATCCAGTTGTCATTAAATTTGGCAGATGAGACTGGTAGCGGATGTATTATAGGCGACAACATAAGCTATATAGACAAAAACGGCCAAGTTGAAGATGATTGTAAAAAGCATTTGACAACCTTTTTTTCAAAAGTGATCACCGATACAACTCACAAAAAAATAATTTTTATGGGAATGAGATCAGTAGCATATCTACTTCCGGAACTGATTTCGCGCGAAGACTTTCCTGTTCAAGGTGTATTATTTGGAGATAAGTTTATTGAAAACCATAAAGATGATTTGGTTGAAAATTATTTTACAAATTTAAACATCCTTATAGGGCGGCTGCAAAAAGCTAATATAAAAGTTATTTTTATGGCTCCTATACCCGAAATGCGGGTATCAACTTTTAAGTGTTTATATAATAATTCAAAAGAGGAGTGTTCTGTAAGTAAAACTCAAAATCTACAGTACCGGAGTTTAATAATGCAAAAGTTAAAACAACTGGAGGGCCAACATTCTAATTTTAAAATATGGGACATCTTTAATCAGGTTTGCACATCAGACATTTGCAGAAACGTTAACGCTGGTAAGGCAATATATAAGGATGATGATCATTTAACAGAAGCTTTTAGTAAGTTGTTAACCCCATTCTTTGTTGCCTTTGTTAAGTCAAACTTTTTTGAAAAATAATTTCATCAGATGGCACGATGTGTCTAGGCGTACTGACATTGATAGATTACTTAAGTTTATTGGCAATAGCTAGCGTAGCAATTTTGTTGGTTGCGCCAAGAAAGAAAACAGCAAACACAACTGAGGGGTTAAAAATGTTTAACATATCCAGTGGGCTATCAAAAAATGGAAGTATATAAAATATTAAAATTAATAATGCTAACCCATTTAACCTAACCCGCGCATAGTTAAAGGCCTTACTTAAGTTTCGTAAAATTACTACCGTATAAAATGACAAGATAAACATCCCTAAAGGAAAAAACGGGATATAAAAGCTTGAGGCTACTAATCCCGGAGATGACCCGGTTGTAGGACTGCTTAGGTCTACATAGGTTTGTACATAACTCATGCGGCTGGCGCTCCATATAGCCGGTTTACCCCAATCAAACCCCACTATAACACCTAATTGGTAAATGAAGTTATTAAATATGCCCGACAGGGTAGTGTAAGCAATTGTATTATCAAAAACATGTTGGTTACCTATCGCCAAAAGAGAGGCATACCAATTAGATGTGCGTAATAAAGTAGATACAAAAATGAAACTAACGTTTTCCTTATTTGTAAAAATATCAACCGTTTCATTAAAGCCGGTTTTATTTGCATTGCCAATAAAAACAACTGAAATTATGAGTAAAAGCAGAAATACTATAATAAAAAAGCTTCTTAAAAATTTAATAACACCATTTACTTTCTTTTTGACATTATATTTAACAAACAACAATTTCTCTTGATTTAATATCAGAAATATTGATAACAAAATAAAAAGCATATCAATAGAACCCGTTAGAGTAAGCACATACCCTAAGGTTATTATTATTAACAGTATTTTTTGGTAAATATATACGCGGAGCGAGTTTATTCTTTTAAGCAAAATATAAAGAATATATACTGTTGCATATGCCCTTAAGGCCAGCATAACAATTACCTCTGAGCCGGCAGAGGTTAAATTATTTTCGGGATTTTGTCTAAAATCAAGGCTGTACTTCAAAGAAAAGTTTACAGCTAAAGCTAAAAAAGCAAGAATTAAAATGAAATTAAAAGCTGCTGATTCAAACAGCTTCCCCATTACCCTAAAATCAATAATGCGCAAATTGGGTATGGCAATATCCATAAAAAGCACTAATAGCAAAAACGGCAAAACATAAAGTATTGGCGTTTTTGGTTCAGTACCTACATATAGGGCCGCGTATTCGTCTGGATAGAATAAATTAACTATTAATGGAAGACAATAAAACAAAAAAATAAAAAGGAAAAATATCGCATATACAGATCTGTTTATTCGATATTTATTTTTGAGTCTTGCATTAATTATAGCAACCGGGTTACCCATACTATTATACTAATAGTTCGGTCATACTTTCGCCAAACTTAGTATCAGACATGTAGTTGGTAGCAGCATATCTTAAACCTTCTTTTAACGGGCTGCCTCTATGTATGCCACTGGTATCAACAATTATTAATGTACCGGCTTTACCAGTGAGATCAACGAGTTGATAACCTTTTTCTAATAAAGAATCAATTTCCTTCTCGGTGTACCTCACATCATTTTGCCCTCGCCCTATAATCCGGTTTATTTTCCATTTTTCAGGAATTGTATGTGAGTATTTAATGTATTGAAAGCAACCATTGTTTTCGTCTACATCATTAAGATACATTATAAACTTTAGCTGTCGCCTGTTTATAACATCCCTGTGCCAGCCTCCGCCGCTGCCTACGTTATCATTTTTAAAACAAACTTTATTTGCCATTACAAAATGGAAACGACAATACCTGTCAATATATTTTTTATAAATAGATTTTAAGCTGGCGGTTTCAAAAAGATCTTTAAAAGAACCATCTACCCTATCAATACCAAAAATTCTCGAATCGCTTCCCTCTTCGTCTTTCCAAGCTTTATCTAAACTTACTTTACTTTCAAGGCCTTCAATGAGTTCCTGGCATTTATCACTGTCAATAAAACCAGGAATTGCTACATATCCATACGTTTTTAATGTCTCATAAGTTTTTTTATCCTTAGAGTCAATTGCGGTAAAAAATTCATTTACCTTATATTTAATTTCGGAGAGCAAGTATTTCATTTTTTAATTCTTTTATTTTATGATCTTTTTGATCTGTTTGGCCAATAAAATAAGGCAGTATTTGTTTATCACTTACTATTACATCATTATTAATAGCTGTGACAAGGTCTGCTTCAGATTCATACTCCTTCAAAATTAACCTTTTTTTCAGAAAACCATAATTATCAAATGACGGAGAAAAAAACGCACATTTGTAGCATAATCTATCAGAATAAACACCTTCTAACAACACACCCGATTCATTGGTAAGCACATATTTTGCTTGCTCTAAGTCATCCCATACAGAGTTATTAGTTGATAATTCATATTCACCTTTCCAACTCCTTCTGTCACCGGGATGAGGGCGCAATATCACTTTAAATTTGTCGCTTAATTTCAATGCAAGACTTTTTACTATCTCAATATCATCTTGATCATTTGTACATATTAAAACTGTATTGTTTCCCGGTTCAAAAGGTTTCAATTTTCGGTCAACAAACCTTACATCAAACAATACAAACTTCTTTATTGTTTCATGTGCAACTCTATACTTGTTAACACTGTCTTCGCTAAATAATACGTTTAGATCATGATAAAGCGGCGGAAACTCCTCGTTAACAGGAGCATGCTGTATATAAACGGTTTTAACGTTCCGCTGTTCTGCCATATCAGATAATAGTACAACATCAGGACCATGATCATTATACTTGATAAGTACCTTTAAATCCTTTAATAATATATTATAAATATATTCTTCGCCGCAAAGCTTTATTATACGTACGTTATTTGTAAATAACCAAGGGTCGTCTTTAGCGGCTTTTAATTCATATAGCGTTCGCTTAATATTTATAATTGCTGCAATAAATATTAATGTGGGCGAAAAAACTGAAGATTTATGTCCCAATATTCCTTTTCCGCTAAAATCATAGACGGGGTACTTAAAACCCATGTTATGAAGTTGTTCATAAATTATTTTATGATTGTTACTGTAAACAAATGAAACAATATCGCTATCTGTAATTTTTTTTTGATTGATTTTATATTTAAATAAAAATTTAATTATAACTGATATGCCCAGAAAAGACAAAATGCTAAAACATACAACTATAAAATTGTACTGATATTTTGACATGCCCCGGTCAAAATCACGCATAAAAACCCCAAAGGATTTATAATATCTAAAAGAACCGCTAATCAACCTTTTTCTCCTCCTGATTTACATTGTTTTTTACCAATAACAATAACACTGTAATTGAAACTAATAAACCTGTTTTTACCCACATAAAGCCCGAATAATCAAGCGGGGTTGATATATACCTTATCACTAAGAAATATACGCCCATACATATAGCCTGGATCAGCAATAATAAACCCGATTTTCTGAAGAAAAAATAATATGGATTTAAAAAATGATAAACTCCCTGAAAGAAAAACCCTATTGAAAGAATATATATGTATATATACGCCTTATCCATTATAAATTCAGGATTTATTAAATTCAGATACTTCAGAACAAAATAAACTGCTGCAGGTACAGTTAGTTGCACTATAAATAATATACCACAAATTGCGAGTACATTTTTTTTGGTTGATTTTGATAATTGACCATCTGTAGATAGCTCTTTATACATTATAGGGTTAATTGATTTTTTAAATGCCTCAACCAAAATAGTTGGTGTATTACCCAGTGAATACAAGAAAGAATAATAACCTAAAAAACTGAGGCTATAACCCGAGGCTACCATTATAAATCTATCTACACCATTTACCAATGAGGTGGAAAGGCCATAAGCCGATAAAGAAATAAACTCTTTTAGGTCACCCTTTTCACTTTCTGTTGAGATAGCCAATAATTTTATCGTTTTAATAAAACTAGGGACATGTGACATCAGAAATATTGCGATTAACGTGCTGTAAGAAACCTTTTTAAATATCAGTATATTTATCAATAGTATAGTTGCAAAAACTATTAGCCTTACAAGTGAATGCCACATATATTTGAGATCAAGACCCTGAAACCTTAAAAACAAAGCGAAATAGGCATACAAATTCATTAGCACCAATGCTGGTATTTCTAATAACGCTGAGTATGTAAAGGGGCTAAAAAATATATAGTATACAACAAGGCTAAGTATTTGCAGTATCGATACCAGTTTAAAAAAGTATAGATACATTTTTTGTTCATCTGGCGGATATTTAAAAAACTTTCGGGCAAAAATAGCTAGTATAGGTGATGCGCTAAATGAGTTAGATATAAGAATAAAGGTATAGAGTAATGACCAGCTACCATAATCTTGTGTGGTCATGAATTTAGTTAACAGTGCCGAAATTATCATTGGCAGACCCTTATCAAAAACAGACCCTACTAAGTTATATACTACAGATTTGTTTAACATCTGAATTATGACCAGATACCTCTAATTAAACAAAATGCTTCGGCAAAATATGTACCTGTAGCAACACCCCATCTCTGAGCTTGTATTTTTAATGCTTCAGGAGAACGCGGATGCGGAAATTGGCGTTTTTCATACTCATATGATTCCATCCCTTTAATTTTTGCATCAATATCTTGTATATCTACTTCAATAAAAAAATTTGGAATAAAATGGCGAGGGTCGCTAGATGCCCGCCATTCTGTTCCTGAAGGTGTTTCAAATGTAATAATTGTTTTAACACCTTCATGTGCCATTGGCCTGCACCCGGTAATTACAGCTTCAAAAGTACGCTGATGGTCTATATTAACATCGCCACCATGATGGGTAAAAATAATTTGAGGGCTAAATTTCTCTTTTTCCTTCTCAATTACTTTTATAATATCCAACAGGTCTACAGAGTCAAACCGATTATCAGCAAAGTCGTAAATGCTTAATGATTGATAACCAATGGCTGCTTGCGCATTTTTTATATTACTCCTATGTGTTTCCAGTTCCTTCTGCCATGCATCAGTATTTCTTACTTCGCTTCTTGAAGTAATACCTTCGCCAAGTATTACTACATGCACTGTAGCATTATGTTTTTTTATTAATTTATGCATGGTTGCACCCAAACCAAGAAGCTCATCATCGGGATGCGCTACAACCAGCATAATTTTTTTTCCTTTAAAAAAATTAATCATATTGTTACTTTTTTACAGCAAAATTCCATGAAGCAAATGTATGATTTACTGTTGGTATAGTTGTTACTACAGTTTTATGCTCCATTACTAATATCTCATACTCTGAAAACAAATCTTCTAAATGTGACTGATTAGCAAAATGAACCCTGCCAAGACCTACAAACTGCCCGTTCATTAAGTTTGTTTTAGTAAATTCATCTTCGGCAACTTCTCCTTCTTGATAATCTGAATGTGCTATTGAGAACCAGTCAATTCCAATAAACGTACCACCGGGTTTTAATTTATCTGTTAGTAACTCTATACTTTTTTTAATTGCAGCAGTACTATTATGGGTTAATGATGCTCTATCTACAATTAAATCAAAAGTTTCATCAAAAGGAATTGTAGCGGTAAAATCGGCTGTACTAATATTGTTTTGCAGTTCAGGATATTTTGCGTGCAGCTTACTAACAGCCGCAGCGCTACCTTCAACTGCAAAATACTCAACGCCCAACGCCTTAAAAAAAGATATGTTGGCGCCTGCTCCACATCCTATCTCCAAAACTTTAAAAGGCTGCTTATCAGGTTTGCTGAAACGGTATACAAAAGAGACCAAGTCACTCCAGGGCCATACACTTGCATGCTTGCCTTCTTTATAAGTATCGTCCCATTCGGTTGAAAAATTATTCATACAATTATTTTTCTTGATTTGACATAAGTACATTTTTACTTTCGGACCCACAGTTCATCAACAAATCAACCACCGAAAGATTTGGTGTAAAACCTGTATACAATTGCGGATACACGGGATGACTATATTCGTGATAATAAATGTCAATGCCATTAGCATCAAATGATTCTTTATCTAAATAATCTTTACCAAACGGGCCCGATATGTAGGTTGTACAATTTACTTTTTTGCAAAGGTTTAATACCAATTCGCTTTTTGCACCTTCAACCTGCATATCTGTTGAATATATAAGTGGTGTATTTATTTCAAGGGCATTAAGAAAATATTTATTCAAATGCTTTATAAGGTCATTTAATAAAACCCATTCATGATTTAAAAAAGCATCTTCTAAAAATGGAAAGTAATCATTAAAATAAGGGGCTTTCCTGTAAAATTGCCTAACTGATTCGATGATCTTTTTTTGCCATTTTGAGATATGCGATATCTCTACTTTATTAATGGCCAAATCCCCAAATTTACCAGAAGTAAGTAACGGCACAGTAAGCCACAAAGGCTCACCCTGGGTTTTAATTCTGTTACGGTTTACGTAGCTGTTCTTTTCAAATTGAACATCATCCAAAACAATATGCTGATCAGAAATAGCTATTCTGTGAAAATACCCTAGCCATGGAAAAAATGCAGGTTGATTAATTGAAACTTTCATGCTGTTATGTACTACCTGATTAAAGATTTTCTTGAATATTTTGTATAATATAATTTACTTGAGAATTGCTAAGCGAAGGGTATAAGGGTAATGATAATGAGGTCCTTGTAAATACTAACGCATTAGGGAAATCGCTTCCATTGCCCAAAAGCTCCCAATCTTCTAACGGTATAATGGTTTTAATATCCTTTTTTAATAATGCTTCTTGTATGGCTATAGGCTTTTGAGTTTTAAGAATTGCACGATATCTAACCGGTTTAGATGCGCCATTCTCAGTATCAAGAATTTCTAGCCCTGCATTTTTATACATATCAAAAATTTCCTGGCGTCTTTTTATAAAGTCGGGTAATTTTTTTAATTGAACACGGCCTATCGCAGCTTGCAAATCGGTAAGTTGAAAGTTAAACCTGATCTTTGAATCTGTTCTTTGATCAAACTCACGGATATCTTTCATTTCGTCAATCAAAGCCTTATTGTTTGATACGACCATGCCTCCTTGCCCCCCAGATGTCATTAATTTTGACGCGTAAAAAGAATATACCCCAATATGGCCATGCAAACCTACCTGTTTATTATTTAATGTAGCGCCAAGCGCCTGGCAGCAATCTTCAATTATTATTTTATTATTGATCTTACCAATATCAACAGGTATACCATAAGTATGCGGAACGATTGCTATATCAGCTTTAGAGGCATTTAGCTTATCAATTGATAAATTGGCTGAGTCGGTATCATTATCTATTAACTCTTCAACGGCTTTATTTAACCCAATCGCATTCCTTAAAGCAGCACACACATAAGCCGGAAATGCAACAGTTTTACCTGTTGCACCCAAAGCTGCAAGTGCAACATACAATGCTGATGTACCGTTTGCTACTGCTATGCTATGACCATGAGGCAAACCTATGAAATCGCAAAATTCGTTTTCAAACGCTGCAACTTCACTGCCTTGCGCCAACCAACCAGATTGGATAACGCGGGTAGCCGCAATTTCCTCTGAAGTATCTAAGGTTGGTTTATTATGCTGGATCATAAACGTATTACCCCTTTGAATAATAATTCTCTTTCACAACCATTGGGTTACCAATAATTAGTGAGAATGGCGGTATTTTAACTCCGTCGACTATAGTTCCGGCGGCAACTACACTGTGATGTCCAATTTGTGCACCACCCTTAACTACACTATGCGAGCCTATAAAAACATTATTTTCTATAATGATATCTTTCCTGTCTACATCGTCTACCAAACCAATGCATTTTTTATGTGAATCGGCACAATTAATTGTTACAAACGATGCAATATCGCAGTTATCGCCTATAGATACTCTGGCGCCTTTAGCATTGATTTCTGACATCCCCCCCACATATACATTCTCTCCTATTTCGGGCTCGCCTAAAACCCAAACTAGTGGATGGAACTGATTGGGTTTGAAATTAATGGCTTCAGAAAGTTGATCTTTAAAATCTTCTTTATCCATTTGCCATTTCCTCCCACTTAATTAAACTTCCCTTTTTAATTGCCTTCTGATATTTTTTGCCAACAATTTCATCAAAAAACATAGGTGCAATTCCATTTCCGGGGCGTCTTAACCCAATGTTTGATTCATTTAAGCTATCACCTGCCTCAATATCTTTGATAGCAACAACACTTCGCCTGGCTAAAACGCGCATTTTCTTTTCTTCCGGTGTAGGCCTTACTAATGGATTGCCCAGCATCGTATAAGAATTGCGTATGGCATCAGTCCACACTTTTAAAGAAGCTGGATCTTCAGAGAACCAATGATCCGGTCCTTCCAGATCTTTATCTAAAGTAAAATGTTTTTCAAATACAGTTGCTCCTAAAGCTACCGCCAATGAGGCTGCCAAAGGCCCTTGCGTATGATCAGAAAAACCCAAAATCAAATTTGGAAATGAGTTTCTTAAAGTTTTTAATTTTAAAATATTAACATGGTTTGACGGGGTTGGGTACTCTGATGTACATAACAATAGCATTATTGGATATCCATCCAGTGCGCCAGTTACATCCAATGCCTGGTAAACTTCAGAAATATCGGCCATGCCACAAGATAGTATAACAGGTAAACCTGTTTTTACATACTCTTTTAGTAATGGAATATTGGTAAAATCATCAGATCCTACTTTGATGGCTGGGATACCTATTTGAAGTAATAGGTCAAGGTCTGATTTATTTTGCGGGGTTGACATAAATATGATGCCTTTTTCGTCACACCTCTTTTTTATAGCTATCCACTCATCATCGCTAAATTCATAACGCTTAAACATTTCAAGCATTGATTCTGTAACCTCTTTTCCCTGAGATTTGTAGGTAAACATCTGGTTAGGGTTGCCAACAAATTCATGTGCTTTAAACGTTTGAAACTTTACACAATCAACACCGGTATCTTTAGCTACCTTGATCATTTCATAGGCTTTTTCAAGGCTGCCATTATGATTTATGCCTACCTCGGCAATAATAAACGGGACACCATCTTTTTTAATCTCTTTATTACTGATTTTTATCATAACTTAATGACTTAAATATATTTTTAATTGAATTTGCTGCATCGCCTATATTGCTGAAGCTAAATTCACCTGTTTGTTCTTTTATTGTTTTTAATTGGTTAAGTAATATTTCATGATCCAGGTTCCTAAAATCGCCAATTGTTTTCACTGAATTAAATTTTACCAGGCCATTATGAATATCATTTTGATTTTCATCGGTTATACCGGTAAGTAAAACCTGCTTTGCTGAAAGACATTCAATAGCGATTGAACTAGCGGGCACTATTGCCAATTCGGTATTGTGCATTACCTCAACCATTTCACTAGCACTAAGGTTAGATAAACACCGGACATTTTTATGGCTAGCACAAAACTGCAAAAGCTCTGCAATATAATTATAGGAGTTGCCAACAATTACATTAATATTTTTAAACATTCCAGACTGTGTGATGATCTCTAAAACTTTATATGTTAAATTCTGAGGATCTGCCCCTCCAAAACAAATTAGTACTCTATCAATATTCTCTATTTTTCTGCTGTTATTTGCTTGCTCACGAAACTCGCTCCTTAACATAGCATAATCTAACCCTAAATAAAAACGAGTGTAAGTTTCGGCATCATACTGATTGCTTTTTACACCCGGTGCATGATTAATAATAGCATCTGCATAAAAATGTTCTTGGTGCAAATCATCAATGCATACTAATTTACACCCTTTTTGCTTTATTATATTTTGATAGCTTGAACCTAATCCATAGTGGTCCAACACTACAATTTCATTACCTTTTAGCCTCGATAGAAATGCTTCTTCCTCATCAATTACCAATAGCTTAAAATTCAATTCCTTTATAACATCTGCGCTTTTACCAGGTATTTGCTTACAAACAAAAGTGATATCATAATCAAATTTAAGCATTTCTGCTAAAGCCATGCAGCGTACTAAGTGCCCCAGGCCAATTTGATCGCTGCCATCTGCTCTGATAAAAATTCCCTGTTGCTTCAAAATTAATTCAATCGTTTAAATCGAGAATGGCATACCGGTCCTTCTAATAAACTATCAGCATTATGATCACCATTTTCGCATTTGGAAATTGTTGCAAAAACTTCATTTAATGCATTAAAATACATTTCAAATTTATCGTCGGTATGTTCTGTACAAGCATAAAAATCGGTACTTGCTAAAAACCCTCTTTTTAGCATTTCCTGCGTAACATAGGTTTTATAGATCAGGGCATTATCGCTATTAAAACTATAAGTACTTAATGCAGGTATGCCAGATATTTCAATTGCTACTTTACATTCATCGGCCAGTTTTTGCCAACCTAATTGCATTTTTTTACCAACAGCGGTAATTATGTCCCAGCTTTTAACACACTCCATAACTTTTAGTGTGGCTAACGCAGCGGTTGGGCCTATACGTTCTGTCCAAAATGTACTGCTTATAAATGTATTTTGTGCCGCTTCCATTACCGACCTTTTGCCTACAACAGCTGTTAAAGCATATCCATTGCCTATGGTTTTACCATACATGGCCATATCTGGTTCAACACCATATTTTTTATAAATCCCTCCAAATGTTTCTCTGAAACCCGAAGTACATTCATCAAAAATTAATACTATGTTTTTAGCTGTTGCCAGGTCTCTAACTTTTTGTAAAAAGTTGTCTTCCGGACCAAAATTTCGTACCACTTCCATTTTTATTACACCAATATCATTGTTGTTTACAATTGATAGTAGCTCTTCGTAATTATTATAGTGAAACGGGTAAACGGTATCTTTTAAATTTTTTGGTACACCATTAGGGCTCAGTCCCGGAAGTAAATGGCCCGACAAATCATCACCGCCACCATTATGATTTGCTGATAAATACCAATCATGCCAGCCATGATAGCCACATATGGCCACTTTATCTCTACCAGAAGCCGCACGTGCAATACGTATAGCTATTGAATTTGCCTCGCCTCCGCTGCGGGCAAATCTAACCATATCGGCCCAAGGGTTTATTTCTATTAATTTCTCGGCCAAATAAACTTCTTCAGGACAGTTTAGGGTGCTCATATTACCGTTTTTTACGGTTTCCATTACAGCGGCATCCACTTCATCGTTACCGTAACCCAATGTATTTGTACCTATGCCCATTATACACATATCAATCAATTCTTTGCCGTCCAGATCCCACACTTTGCATCCTTTAGCTTTTGAAAAATATGCCGGCCATAAATCAGGTAAATATAATTCTGGTCTTTTTGATAGCAGCATTGTGCCACCCGGTATTAATGTTTTAGCTTTTTTATATAGATCTTGTCCTGTGCCCATATTAATCATTTTTAAGTGAAATTAACATTCCTTCGTTTCTGATTATATCTGAATTAATTTTATATAATTCATTTTTTATAATATGATTGGTATACGTTATCCAGTTTTGCCCGGTACCCAAATCATTAATAACACGTTGTATCAATTCAAAGTCGCGGGGCTCATCAACCGTCATCCTGATGGAAGAAAAGTTTGCAAAACAAGGGAAATTTACCGCGCTGAATAACTTACCGCCTTTAAAATTAGTATTATCTACTATATATGGTGTAACGTGTTCTCTTTCTGATTTTAGTTTTGCTTCTTTCCATGCTTTTTTCAATGCAGAAAATTTAAACACTTCTACATCCTGCCCATCCGGAAACTCTTCAATCAAAACATTTGCACAATAATCTACATCATTAACCTGCGCCAGTGCTATTACTGCATCAATCAATTGCGGGTCAATTAGCGGGCAATCTGACGTAACGCGTACTACCCACTCAGGAGCAATATTTTTAGATGCCTGGTAAAACCTGTCTAAAACATCATTTATTGACCCTCTGGAGGTTTCTACATTGCATTTTTTGCCTATAATTGATATAACATCATCTTCGGGCGCTACTGTTGTTGCTACTATTATTTTATCTACCAGTTTACACCGTTTTAAACGCTCAACATGTATTTTCAGCAATTCATCGCCGCCTATTTTTAAAAGCACTTTGCCGGGTAAACGCGTACTGCCTGTACGTGCCTGGGTTAATAATAATGTTTTTATTAGTTCCATAATGATGGATTTAGTAAATCAACATCTTCAACTACAATATCATCAATAGAAGCAATTACTTGATTATTTAAATTATTATCTGCGTATGATACGTTTTGAGATAACTGATATAAATTATCTACTCCAATTAATACATTATCAATATTATGTTGTTGCAAACAATAGTTTAGTGCTAGCTTTTGCAAAGGTATTTTATAATTATCACTAAGCTGGTGTATATAGGTTAATTCTTTATGTAAAGCTTTAACAATTTTATTATCGCTGTGTAACTTTAAAAAGAATAATCCTTGTAAAAAAGCCGACCGGGTATGGATAATTTTTCCCTTTTCTTTTGCCTTTTTTATAAGGTTTCCCCTGGTATTTACGTTATCAAATAAGTTAAACGGAAGTTGGATGATATCTATCCTGTCATCATCAATAACAACTTCCATTTGTGCATTGGTATATATAGAAACCCCTAAGTATTTTATCTTACCCTTATTTTTATATTCACTTAATAATGGTAATGAATCAATATTTTCTAAATAAGAATTATAAGAGTGAAACAGCAAGCCATGTATTTGGGTAATGTTTAATTGTTGCAGGTAAAGTTCTATTTTTTTATCAATAGCTTCACCCACTTCGTCAGGCAGCTTAGTAATTACATCAAATATTTGATGAGGATATTTTTTATGAAAATTGCCTATGATATCATGCGCATTACCATAAACTTCGGCAGTATCTAAAGTAGTTATGCCTGCCTGGTAAGCTGCATTAAGTATACTGTTTACCGAATCTTGATCTGGCTTACCTGAAGTATTATTTATGCCATAATCAAGCCCAAATTGCACTGTGCCTAATATTAATTTATTTGTAGCTTGCACTTATATCCTTTTTTAAGAGAGAAGTACTGTATTTATCGTAATAATCTTCTGATGCATCTAAAAGCTTTTGAGAGTGGCTCCAGGTTGATTTATCTAAAAGATAATATAATTTTGAAGCGGTGAAAAACTCATCATAGTTTTGCTTAAATGAAAATGCACTAAACTCGCTTATATGCTCATAAACATTTTTAAGCGATGACTCTGAAAAGAAATCTACAATGATAAGTATTCCGCCATTTTTTAAAACTCTATCTATCTCAGCAGCTACCTTAAAAAAAATAGCTCTGTCAATAACATAAAAAACAAACCCTACTACTACAATATCCATTGATTCATTTTCAAAACAGCTCAAATCTTCAGCTGTTCCATGTATAAAATTTACATCCAGATATTTTGATTTACCATATTCAATAGCTTTTTCTGATGGTTCAATGCCAAAAACTTCACAATCGTTATGCAAATTTTTTATGGCATCCAGCCTATACCCTGCAGAGCACCCAATCTCTAAAACTTTACCGGGATTAAGCCTATAGTCATTTATTAAACTTATTACCCTGTCTTTGTCTTTTGAATAGCTTAATAAAACATCTTTATTTCTATCAAACCAGGCGTTTGCTTCATATTGAAGGAATGCAGTACTTTGTTTTTTATTTTCCATAAAAATGTAGTATACTTTTAATTACAAAATCTTGTTCTTCATTTGTAAGTGTAGGATACATTGGCAGACTTATGCAATGCTTGTAGTAGTTTTCAGCTACATGCATATCGCCTTCTTTACTTCCTAACTGTCTATAATAAGGCATCAAATGGCAGGGTATATAATGTATTTGCGCATAAATATTGTTTTCGCGCAAATGATTATACAATTTCATCCTATTCTCAACTTCTAAAACATATAAATGGTATGCATGGCCCTCAACTACTCCTGATTGACCTTTTAAAAATGATTGGCCTTTAAATGCGTTATAATATTTTTTGGCCAGTTCAACCCTTCTTTTCAACCCTTCGTCGGCCCTGTTTAACTGGCTTAATCCTAATGCTGCCTGGAAATCTGTTAACCTGTAATTATAACCCAGCATTTGCATTTCCATATACCACGCAGGATAAATGGTGCTTTCGCCGGCTGATGCAAAATCAGCCGAATTTTGGTAGGCCGGCTCATCCTTAGTAATACCGTGAGTTCTTAAAAACAACAGCTTTTTATACAAGTTTTCATCGTTAGTAGTAATCATTCCACCCTCGCCACATGCGATATGTTTAACCGGATGAAAGGAGAATACGGATAAATTTGCAAATTTTCCGTTACCACATAGTTGTTTAGCACCCTTACTATCTTCAAAATAAGCTCCAGGTGCGTGGCAGGCATCTTCAATTACCCACAAACCATATTCATCAGCCAATTGCTTAAGTTCCTCCAGATTAACCGCTCTTCCGGCAAAGTCAACAGGAATTAATCCCTTATAGGTTCCTTTTGATGCTGCTTCTAATAATTTACGTACACCTTTAATATCTAATAAATATGTATTGGCATCTATATCTGAAAAAACCACCTCACCACCACAATATTTAACACAGTTTGCTGATGCGGCAAAGGTTATTGGTGTTGTAATAACCTTATCACCTTCTTTCATATCCAACGCTAGTACAGATAGATGCAGTGCTGCAGTACCATTAGAAACGGCAACAGCATATTTACACCCTACGTAGGATGCAAATGCCTGTTCAAATTGCGCTAATTTTGGCCCTTGTGTAAGGAAATCTGATTGCAGTGTATCTATTACCGCTTGAATATCATCAGGTGTAATGTGTTGCTTACCATAGGGGATTACTTTATTTTTCACTATCGCTAAAGTTATCGCTTATATATTCTTGTATTGATTCGCTAAGTGATTCAACTGTCTCCCATTCACTATTATTTCCAGAGTTATATGAAAAACCTTCGGGAACTAAGCTGGCAGCAAATTTTTTCTTAAAATCCTCCAGATCCCATTTATGTGTAGCAGGTAAAATGGTATAATATTTACCCAGATCATAGGTATAAAATGAATCTGAAGGGGTAATCATCTCTTCATGAACCTTTTCTCCGGGCCTGATGCCTACCACTTTGTGTTTGCAATCAGGGCCAATAGATGTTGCTATATCAAGTATTTTATATGATGGTATTTTTGGAATGAAAATTTCGCCGCCCCACGCATATTCTAAAGCATGCATTACCATATCAACGCCCCCATCAATAGAGATGTTAAACCTAGTCATGTTAGGATCAGTTATTGGTAAAACACCTGTTTGTTTCTTTTTCAGAAAAAACGGAATAACAGAACCATTTGAACCCATAACATTACCATAACGCACTACTGAAAATGTGATAGGATTATCGCCTTTTATATTATTAGCAGCTACAAACAATTTATCAGATACCAGTTTAGTAGCACCATACAAATTAATTGGCGCACATGCTTTGTCTGTTGATAACGCTACAACACGTTTCACGTTTGTTTGAAAACAGGCATCAATTACATTTTGGGCGCCATTAACGTTTGTTTTAATACATTCATCAGGGTTATATTCAGCTATTGGCACGTGTTTCATTGCTGCTGCATGTATCACATAATCCACACCTTTAAATGCCCTTATAAGTCTCTCTTTATCTCTTACATCACCAATAAAAAATCTTATTTGGGGGTATTTGCTTTCCGGATATTCCTGGGCCATCTCAAATTGCTTTTGCTCATCCCTTGAAAAGATCACAACTCTTTTTACGTCGGGCCAGGTTTTAAAAATTCTTTTAGTAAGTGCCTTCCCTAGTGAGCCGGTACCACCTGTAATTAATATTGATTTATTGTTTAACATGTTTTATAATCTTGAGTCTATAATTGTTCTGTCAAGAAATGATTTGGTATCAAAAATTATTGCACTATCGCCATTTTTTAATTTGCTATAGTCCATTTTCAAAAACTCTAAATGGCTTACAGCAAGAATAATAGCATCATATTTTTGGGTAATGGTAGTAGTTAATAATATATCATATTCCTTTTTTACTTCGTCATGATTGGCATAAGGGTCATATACATCTATCTGCAATCCAAATTGCCGCAATTCAGTATAAATATCTATAACTCTTGAGTTGCGTATGTCCGGGCAGTTTTCTTTAAATGTTATCCCCAAAATTAAGGCTTTTGAACCCTGTATTTTTTGCCCTTTATGAATCATTAATTTAATAACCTTATTAGCTACAAACATGCCCATATTATCATTTACCCGTCGGCCAGATAAAATAACCTGGGGATGATAGCCTAAAGACTCCGCCTTATGAGCCAGATAATAAGGATCAACACCAATGCAGTGTCCTCCCACTAAACCCGGTTTATACTTTAAAAAGTTCCACTTTGTTCCGGCTGCTTCTATAACATCAGTGGTATCAATCCCTATGCGGTCAAAAATTAAAGCCAATTCATTTACAAAAGATATGTTTACATCACGCTGGGCGTTTTCAATAGCTTTTGAAGCTTCTGCGACTTTTAAACTGGCAGCTTTATGCGTACCTGCCGTTATAATGCTTGCGTAGAGGCTGTCTACCACATCAGCAATATGAGGTGTTGAACCTGAGGTTACTTTTTTGATCTTGGTTAAGGTATTAACCTTATCGCCCGGATTAATACGTTCAGGCGAATACCCGCAATAAAAATCTTCATTGAATTTAAATCCTGAAAACTTTTCAAGAACGGGTACACAATCCTCTTCTGTGCAACCAGGATATACGGTTGATTCATATATTACTATATCACCCTTTTTAAGCACTTTACCTAACATTTGAGAAGCACTAATAAGCGGTCGCAAATCAGGTGCTTTAAATTGATCAATAGGTGTTGGTACTGTTACAATATAAATATTGTAGTTTTTAAGGTCATCGGTTTTAGATGATAATTTTAATCCAAAATCTGAAGATTGAGATGATGTAGCAGTTTTTAATTCGGCAAGATTAGCTTCTTTAGTTACATCATTGCCTTTAATTAGCTCCTCAATTCTTTCACTATTAATATCAAACCCTAATACATTGTATTTTTTTGCAAATTCTAAAGCTAATGGCAAGCCAACATAACCTAAGCCAATTATCGCTATTCTATGATTCATCTGAAATTATTCGTTTGTAAAAATATATACCAGTTAATGATAGCACTATTAAAAATCCGGCCATTAACCCTCCTTTAGCTATACCAGATACTTTTCCCATCATCTTTTTTTCTAATGGCAATATTGGCCTATCTATCACTTGTATTAAAGGTGTTTCTTGTAATAAAGACATTTTAGCGATTTCCAAATTTGCAGCTAACTGAGTTAAAATTGCGGTATTCTTCTGTACATCTATTTGGCGGCGTTGTGATGGCACACGTAATGAAACCAATAACGGATTTGGATTTGGTGTATTATCAATTGATGAAGCCACCCCTGAAATACTCCCATATAGTGCGCTGCTTACAGAATCAGTTTGATGCTGCAGTATAGCTACATTTTTGGCGGCTTTTTCTGTACGGGTTTGTATATAAAAATCAGAAACTACTTTTTCCAGTACTTCGGCAAAATACTTTGCAAATAGTTCATTTTTTGAATTGACATTTATTGAGATAATGCTTAATTTTTTATCAATTTTACCTATTTTAACATTACTGCTTATTAAAGACTCATGAAATCTTCCTAAGATACTATCCTGTTTTCGTGTGAACTTTGAACGGTCGGCCCCGGCGACGAAATGCATATTCTCTAAATCGCTTTTACCCCTCCATTCTTTTCTAACATTATTAAAATCAATATAATATTCAGCCAGGGTTTGCGTCTTTCCGTTGATAGTTACATTGGTTAACAACGCTCTTTCTACCATTGACCGCGATTTCATCAACTCTATTAAATTATCACCAGAAAATTCACCGCTTGCACCGCCGGTACCAAGGTCAATTCCAAATTGGTTAGCCAAACCCAAAGCGCCGCTCATTCCACCGCTTGCTTTTTCATCTTGCAAAACAAAAGTCAATACTGCATTATAAGTGGTAGTTTTAAGCAACGCATAGGTTAATCCAATAATTCCGCCTGCTAAACCTACAGCTACAATTAACATCCATTTTTTAAAAATAAAACGCCACCAATACTTTACTCCCAAAATAAATTCTTTTAAAGAAACCTCTTTAGAATCGGTATCCATATTTTGGTTATTATGATGAGTCATATAATATTGCTTATTTGTGTAAACTTAATATGCCCAATATAATGGCCCCCATAGATACAAAGCTTGTTGTAAGTGCTAATATTGCGGGTAAATTATCCTTTTTGGCTGGTTTTCTAGGTACAAAAATCTCGCCTCCAGGTTTAACACGGGGGTGAATATTGAATAGAAGAAATTTCTTAGTTCCTTTAACTGTACCATTAGCATACACTATATAGGCGCCGCTCTTTAAACTAATCGGCGAGTAGCCACCTGCATTTAAAATATACCCTCTAAAGCTTTTACCATTTTTATAAACAACGGCGCTAGGGAAAAGTACTTCGCCATTTACACGTACTGTTTGTTGCTGTTTAGGCACCCTTAAAACATCTCCGTTTTCTAAAATAAGGTCATCCTCCGAACCGGGTTTTTGCAAAATTTTTCTTAAATTAATACCTACAAAATTATTACGATGTTGAGATGTATCTGTATTGGTTGAGTCTTTATAAGTTTGTTTTAACCTGGTTAAAAGGTCAAATCTTTCTTTGTTTAATTCGGCTGTATCAATTTTTGATTTACTTACACCTAAAACAGCCGCGTTATCTCGTTTTAAATTACTACCATCCACATCTGCAGATCCTGTTAACCCGCCCGCACGCGCAATTATATCTGAAATTTTTTCGTTTTTCTTTAATATGGTATACTCTCCCGGGTAAATTACCTCCCCTTCAACTTTAACTGTTTTTTGAGTTTCATATCCCGGTAAACTATAAACTGATACAATATCAAAAGGCTTTAATACAAGCGCATCATCAGCATTTACGGTAAAAACATCTGCCACTTTACTATCACGCTGCCGTGGGTTGGCATTAAATATGCGCCTGGAAACTTCAATACGTTTTACACTTGCACCTTCTGATAAACCACCGGCTCTAATTATCAAATCAGCAACCGTCATACTGTCGTTATATGGGAAATCCGCGGGTTTTCTAACTTCGCCTTTAATGGTTACTTTATACTCGTCACGCAAATCAAAAATAGATGAAATGGTTACCTGATCCTCACGTTGTAAAACTATATCTGAACCGGGTTTGTTTAATACATCATTTACATTAAATGCTATACTCGCCGTTGTATTGTCAGGGTTAAGTCTAACTATGCTTCCCCGACCAGTAAACGCATCTTCCTTTAAACCTCCTGCATTTTTTATTAATTGAGATAATGTTAGCGTTTTTTGTAGTTCAAATTCTCCTGGGTGAAATACTGCACCCTTAATAACTACACGGTTTTCATATCTATTTAATATTTTTTCAACAACATATTTATCACCGCGTAATGGCGTATAGCTTTTATATTCATCTTCTACAACATCAATTAAACGGTGTTGTTGATTACTTACCTGATCAACCTTAATACGTGCAGTATAAGCTTGGTCTGTAAATCCTCCGGCAAAATTTATTATATCCTGTAATGTCTCTCCGGATACAGGTTCAAATAATGCAGGTATTTTTACCTCACCCTTTAATTCAACCCTTATGTTATAAGTTGGTACACGTATAATATCCTGATCATGTAATACAATATTACCTTTTTGACTATTCTTTACTAAAAAATCATATATATCCATTCGCTGATATACATGGTTATTTCTTATAACTTCAATATTACGAAATGAGCCTATATCGCTTGGCCCTCCTGCTTGAAATAATGCATTCATTACAGTAGACAAAGATGAGATAGTGTATGTACCTGGTTTAACAACCTGCCCTGTTATATTAATTCTAATACTGCGAATGTCTCCTAATTGAATATTCACTGATGAGCCCCTACCTATTGGATAATATACGGCTAACTTACTTTTAATGTCTAAACTTGCTTGTTCTATGGTTTTACCTGCAACTTTTAATACGCCAACTGAGGGAATAAGAATATTTCCTTCCGGAGAAACTAATAGATTCCAGTTATTTACTGAAGTTCCATACAAATTAATAATAATTTTATCACCTGGACCTAGCATGTAATTAACAGGGGTGGGTATATTTAAACTTGGTTCAAACGTATTCGCTTTGCTATTTCTAAAAAAGTCTGCTCCAAAAATTTTAGGGGTTAAATTTTCAAATAAATCATCATTTTTTGGTTCATTTACAGGCCTTGTATCCTTATTATTATATTGCCTTCCTGCTTGTCTGGTAGTATCAGTAGTAATGCCCGATGTTGCATTACCGTCTTTTTGCCTGATCTCAAATATTCGAGACTGTAATTTTTGTGCTTGCACATTTGACATACCTCTACTTTGTGCCTGCTGAATTACTTGGGCATCAGTCATACCTTGAGATTGTGCCTGTTGTAAAACATGAATAATTTGAGCATCTGAATACTCATCAATATTAGTATTTGGCGAAAAAGTTTGAGCTGCTGCTGTAATGCATGTTAAAAAACAGACAAAAATAATTAAAATGGATAAATATGATTTTATATAAGTCATTATTTTATTATTGTCAGCGACATTTATATTTTAAATTAAATTTTTCGCAATTATAAGCAAATATAACTACTTGTTTGTATGAAAATAGTATTTCGGAACCAGGTAATTCCACTCTGTTGGTTTAAATTAAATGTAAACCAGTTGCGTCAACAGCTTGTATTAATTATTGTTTGTTAAAAAATCATTATAAGCCAATTTAATGCCTTCTTCTAACTCAACAGTATGTTTCCAACCTTTACTATGTAATTTACTTACATCCATTAATTTTCGTGGTGTACCATCAGGTTTAGAGACATCAAATTCAATTTCTCCATCATAGCCAATTATTCTCTTCACCAATAATGCTAATTCTTTTATTGATAAATCCTGACCTGTGCCAATGTTAATTAGTCCTGCCTCATCATAATTTTGCATTAAATAATAACAAGCCTCGGCCATATCATCAGCAAATAAAAATTCACGTTTAGGTGTACCGCTTCCCCAAATAGTTACAGCAGTAGCATTTTGCTCTTTAGCTTCATGAAACCTTCTTATTAATGCCGGTAATACATGTGAGTTTTGCGGATGATAATTGTCATTATAACCATACAAATTTGTAGGCATTACTGAAATATAATTACATCCATACTGTGCCCTGTAAGCATCGCACATCTTTATACCCGCAATTTTTGCTATAGCATAAGGTTCATTGGTTTCTTCAAGTAAACCTGTAAGCAAATATTCTTCTTTAAGTGGCTGCGGGGCCATTTTTGGATAAATACAACTTGACCCTAAAAACAATAATTTAGTTACACCATTTAAATAAGAATTATGAATAACATTATTTTGTATCTGCAAGTTTTCATATAAAAACTCTGCACGGTATGTATTATTTGCTACAATTCCGCCTACTTTAGCAGCTGCTAAAAAAACATATTCAGGCTTTTCTGTTTCAAAAAAATTAGCAACTGCCTGTTGGTTGCGCAGATCCAGCTCGGTAGATGTACGCACTACTATATTATTAAACCCTTCATTTATAAGTTTACGATGTATAGCAGAACCAACCATCCCCCTATGACCGGCAATGTAGATTTTTGAATCTCTATTCATTATTCAAACTGGTTCTTGATGGTATAACCTGAGTTTTTTAAAAGCCTTTCTTTTTCAAAAAGATTTAAATCAGCAGCTACCATTTCTCTCACTAATCCCTGCAAGTCATATTTAGGCTTCCAGCCCAACTTCTGATTGCATTTTGTTGGATCGCCAATTAACAAATCAACTTCAGTTGGCCTAAAATATTGTGGATCTACATTTATTACGTCTTTTCCTATTTCTATCTGATATTCGGGATTTTTACATGCTATAACTATTCCTTTCTCATTTACACCTTCGCCTTTAAATTCAATCTCAATTCCTGTCTCTGCAAATGCCATTCTTACAAATTCACGAACGCGTGTAGTTACGCCAGTGGCAATTACAAAATCTTCAGGTGTTTCTTGCTGTAATATCAGGTACATTGCTTCCACATAATCTTTCGCATGTCCCCAGTCGCGCTGTGCATCTAAATTACCCAAGTATAACTTATCTTGTAATCCCATTGCTATTTTAGCTACCCCCCTGGTGATTTTTCGGGTCACGAATGTTTCGCCACGTAACGGGCTTTCATGGTTAAATAATATGCCGTTGCAAGCGTACATATTATACGCTTCCCGATAGTTTACGGTTATCCAGTAGGCATACATTTTTGCCACAGCATATGGCGAGCGTGGATAAAACGGGGTAGTTTCACTTTGAGGTACAGCTTGTACTAAACCATAAAGTTCAGATGTGGATGCCTGGTATATTTTGGTTTTCTTAGTTAACCCCAGTATACGTACAGCTTCCAATATCCTTAATGTACCTATACCATCAGCGTTAGCTGTATACTCAGGAGTATCAAAACTCACCTTAACGTGAGACATAGCACCTAAATTATATATTTCATCTGGTTGTACCTGTTGTACAATACGTATTAGGTTAGTGCTGTCACTTAGATCGCCATAATGTAAAATTAAATTCTTGTTGGTGTCGTGCGGATCCTGATATAAATGGTCTATCCTATCGGTATTAAATAATGAACTACGACGCTTTATACCGTGTACTTCATATCCTTTTGACAGTAATAACTCTGCCAGATACGCTCCATCTTGTCCGGTGATACCTGTTATAAGCGCTATTTTTTTCATGTATTATATACGTAATCTGATTTGGAGTAAAATTAGATTATTTATTGAGGTTATAAAAATATTAAAATGCATTATCATCGCCCTTTACAACATTCCAAAAAGTTAGAAATATAATCTTCATATCTAATAAAAAAGACCAATTTTCAAGATAATATACATCTGCTTCAACACGTTGTAAAATGTGTTCAGTAGTTTTAGTTTCACCCCTCATGCCATTGGTTTGAGCCCATCCTGTTATGCCAGGCTTTAAAAAGTGCCTAACCATAAACTTATCAATCAGTCGTGAATACTCTTCAGTATGGCTAAGCATATGCGGCCGGGGGCCTACTACAGACATATTTCCAATTAATACATTAAAAAATTGTGGAAACTCGTCCAAACTGGTTCTTCTTATAAATGCGCCTATCTTGGTAATTCTTTTATCTCCTTTAACTGCTTGCTTTTTATCGGCATCGAGATTTACGCGCATGCTTCTAAATTTATAACATTTAAATGGAACATTGTTTTTGCCCGAACGTTTCTGAACAAAAAATATAGGGCCTTTTGATTCTAACTTTATTAGAATAGCCAAAATAGGAAAAAGCCAGCTAATGATAAATATGATCACAAACAATGAGAAAACAATATCAAACAGTCGTTTTATCATCCGGTTAAACATATTTTCCAGCGGTTCGGATCGTATAGATATTACAGGAATGTGGTCAAAATTTTGCACCACCATTGACCTTTTTTTAGAATTAATATAATACTCGGGTATGATTTTAAAACGTATTAAATGTTTGTCTGCATCTAACATTAATTGTTCTATTTTATCAGATTGAGATACCGGAAGCGCACAAAAAATTTCGTCTACATTATTTTCAAGCACGTAACTAATACAATCATCTATACTGCCTAAGTATAAACCTATATCAGCAACACGGGCAGCCTTATCATCAAAAAAACCTAAAACTTTATAGCCGCTGTGTTTATAATGTTCAAAATACTCAAAAATATCCTGTCCTACACGTCCCGAACCAACTATAATGATGGATCTGGAATCCATTAATAGGTTTCGGTTGCTCTTTCGTATAGCCAAAAATATCAGTTTCCATATACCAACTAATAATCCGAATAAAACAAGTGAATAAAATAGGTAAGCACGTGTAATTAGATAGGTTTGCGCACCAATTGCCGTAAGAATGATAAAACATATAAATGATACAAACAGCAGATAGGTTTTAAAAAACGACTGATAAGTACGAATAGAATCTCTGTTTAATACACGCTCGTATAAACCGGTAATATTGGTGGATAATAGCCACACTAAATTAAATACCAACATTACAGGCAGGTATTTACTTTCATCAGCCCAGTTGTACTTACGATCAACTAATACATAGGCTATAATCATGCTAATATTTAGCATGATATAATCAATTGAAAGATTGATGGCTTTTATAAAAGTAGCGTACCTATATACCATTGTATGCTAACTACTGCTATTTAGGTTATTTAGATTATTTATTTCATCAAGTGTTGCAACCGCACTGCCAAATTTAGCTACAACAATGGCGGCCGCGCTGTTTGCAAAATCACATGCTTCTGATATGGATAGGTTATTGGCCAAAGCAAAAGCTAATGCCGCAATAACAGTATCGCCGGCACCTGTTACATCAAAAATATCAATTGCTTTTGTTGGCTTTTTGGTTAATTTATTTTGATGATAAATAGCTATACCATCTTCTGATAATGTTACAACCACTATTGGGGCACCTGTAACTTCTGCAATTTTTTTGCAGGCTTGCTCCAACGTGCTATCATCTACAATGTTAATACCTGATGCTAAGGCAGCTTCCTTCTTATTAGGTTTGATCAATGTAGCACCGTAATATTTTGATAAGTCTTTATATTTTGAATCAACAACAGTTGGGATTTTATTATCAGCACATAAATTTATTATACCCTTTATTAGGTATGGGCTTAATACGCCTTTGCAATAATCTGATAATATTACTATATCAATTTCTGTAATGTTTGATTTTAAAAACTGGAGTATCTCGTCGGCTATATTGTTGCTACAATTAAATTTATCCTCTTTATCTAATCTTATTAGTTGATGGCGGTTTACAATTACACGACTTTTAATTGTAGTGCGGCGTTCGCTGTCTTTCACCAAATGATAAAAGGCCGGTTTAATTTTTTCAAGCTCGCTTAATACAATCGGATTGGCATCGTCATTGCCACTTATGGTGATAATTGAGGCATCGCAGCCAAATGCCTTTAAGTTTCTTAGCACATTGCCTGCCCCGCCTAAACTGTAAACATCTTCCTTTACATCAACTATTTGCACCGGCGCCTCAGGCGAAATACGCTCGCATAAACCATTTATATAATGGTCAAGCATCATATCCCCTATTACACAAATTCTTGCTTTGTTATGATCCGGAAGTGTGAATAATGGCATTTGTTATGACAACAAAGTAAAGTTAATAGCCGCAAATATCGCTATTGTAGCTGATAATTTAGAATACTTAACGACAAACTGTTATTAGATCAAGCCTGACCCATAGTACCACCAAAATTCATAGGGAATCCCGTTGGCCCTTGTTGCATTTTAACTATTCCGTTTGCAGTTTCAAACTTTTCTATATTTTCTTCCAATGCTGCTACTAAACGTTTAGCATGTTCCGGCGTTAATATTATTCTTGATTTTACTTTTGCTTTGGGCACACCTGGTACCACGCGTATAAAATCAATTACAAACTCTGAAGTGGAGTGAGTAATTATAGCCAGGTTTGAATAAGTACCTTCGGCTATTTCCTCAGAAAGTTCAATGCTTAACTGATGTTCGTTTTCTTCTTCCATAATGCTAAAATAACAAAGCCTTCTGTTTTGAGGAAGGCTTTGTTAAAATTAATGCTTTTTAGCTCAAATTACCGTATCTGTAATTAATTATTTGATATTTTTTTATACACTTTAGTTATCTGATTTTCAAATGCTTTATAGGAAGATGTATCTAACCCAACCTGGCGGCATTGGGCAGACATGCTGCTTTTTTCGTCATCATTTAAATTGATCAGCTTAAAAATACCATCACTAAAATCATTGGCATCCAGGTATTTTGCCAAATATCCGGTGGTGCTATTTATTAAATCGCAAGCGGTGCCTATATTAAAAGCTACCACTGGTGTTCCGCACATTAGGGCCTGGTTTATCATCATCGGCCCGGCATCCTGAATTGACCCGCTTAAATAAACATCAACCATAGCATAATACTCGGCCAGTTTATTATAAGGTAAACTACCTGCCTGTATTACTTTAAAATCAAAAAAAGATTGCAGATCAACGCTGGATAGCCCCGCAATTATCAAAACCACATCATTACTTAAATGCGGCGCATTTTTATATAATATATGCAAGGCATCTACCAGGTACTTAAAACCTTTTCGTTCTTCCGTTACATGTACCGAACCTATAAATAAAACAATTTTATCGGCTAAACCATGGCTGTGTTTTAGTTTCTTTTTATCCTGTGGCTTAAATATATTTTCATTTATTACCGGGTATATAGTATCTATATGTTTAAATAATTTACTTTTTTCGGCATAGTTATGCATCCAGGTATTGCCTAAAAAAACGCAGTTGATATTATTATAAACCTGCTTTTTGTATAAAAATGCTTTTCGTGTAAAATCGTATTCGTTATCCGACTTTAACGCCGGGCATTTACCGCAAGCTGTTTCAAAATTGCGGCAATCCCAAAAATAGCTGCAGCCCCCCGTCATCGGGAACATATCTGCAACTATCAAAAAAATAGGCACATGCAACTTGTTATATATTTCCTGGAGCGTTTTTGCAGTGATCATGTCCTTCCAAAAAAATACCAATACCAGGTCGTACTGAATTTTTATCTGTCTTAAAATCAACTTCGGATTTACTGATGGCCGGCTTTCGTCATTGGTATAATTATTATTAAAATAATAATTAAAATCGGGGGTGCCTTTATCCAAATTTAATATTTTCCTCATTTTACGTAATCGCCTTCTTATCTGGTAAGTAAGCGTTTCCAATAGAGTGTATCGTTTTGGTAATACGGATAACGTGTTAACTGTTTGGTCTTTTATGGGATATTTTAAAAGCAGATCAATGTGGTGTCCGCCAGCTTTAATAGCTTGCGCCATATCCAACACCATCCGGGGTGAATAATCAGACGGGCTGCTGCTGGATATGAGTAATATTTTTAGCTTATCTGTCCCAGATGCCATGGGCCGATTTATTTAGTAACTTATTTAACTGTATCGCCCCTATCCATGATATAGAAGCCGACATTAAAATTTGAGAAAATACAATTCCGTTTAATTGCCATCTGCTGCAAAAATAAATAGCTATGGGTAAATTTATCATACCAACAAATAACGAACCTATTAATTGCAATTTAATTTTACCTATACCATAAATCAAAGTAGAATGTAAGGTGTTCCAGATATGAAAAATCTGCCAAACACCTAATAATAGCGTCAAAGTAAATGGAATAACTATCATTTGATGCAACCAAATTTTATAAATAAATGGCGACACAGCAACTAATACCAATGCCCCTGCTGCAATTGCCAAGGTTATTAATCTTAATTTCCTGGTTACATTTTTCATCCATCGATAATCATTTAATGCCTGCGCTTCGGCAAAAGCACTCCAAAACGGGGTTATTATTATGGAAAAAAACATGCCAATAACCGACATGTACTTATAGCCAACATTATACACTGATACACTGGCCGGGCTTAATATTTTTATAATAATAATGTTATTGGTTTCATAATAAACCAAGGCAATTATCTGGATCAAAAAAAACTTTAAACCCAACCCCATCAAATCTTTTGCATAGGCGAATTTGACATACTTTAACCCGGGCAAATATTCTTTCAAATCATGCGTATAAAACCATATAGAAAATACAATTAAAACAAACACGTTTACACCACCCATTAACAAACCTAAATATACCAATGAGCCTTGTGTAGTTTTGGTTAAAATGGCAATTCCAATTAGCACTAATATTTGGCTTACCGTATTGTACAATGACGCCATTACTGATTTTTGCAAGGCATTTAAAATAGTAGTTATAAGCCCTAAAATAAATTGAAGCGCAAAGGTTGTCAGCACAATTAAAACCACTTTGATCAAATCATTTGACATATTTGGGGGTGCATTTAAAAAGCTGGCCCAGTTAACGTAGTAAGATCCGATAAAGGCAACCACCCAAACTATACTAATTATTATAGTCAGTATGGCGTAAGTTGTGCTTACATATATTTTTGCCAATTCTTTATTACCGTGTGCAATGGCTTCAACAAATTTGTTGCGCAAGCCATTACCAAAACCAATATCAAAAAAGCTAAGCCATAAAATTGCAGATGAAAGGGCTATCCATACCCCGTATTCATTAGGCGATATATAATTTATGGTCATGGGTACAATAAGCATGCTTAATAACACCCCTAATCCTTTAAGCAAAAATCCTCCTGTAACGTTTATTTTGGCTTGAAGGCTACGTGTATGCCCCCGGCTAAAATATGTTTGTAATTTATTTATGCCGGATTTGATCATTTATAAAAAGAAATAACTGATTGTATTATTTTATCAAGTTGCTTATCTGTTAATTCAAAATAGAATGGTAACCTGACAAGGCAACTCTCAAATCTGTCAGCATTAGCTAAAATCCGGCCGTCATGCTTGTCCTTATAATATTCGCTTTTATGCAGGCTCAAGTAATGAAACACGCTCCAAATGCCATCGCGTTTTAAATGTTCTATTAAATCGCTTCGCTCTCCAATATTATTACAAACCAAATAAAACATGTGGGCATTGTTAGTAGCATAAGTAGGGATAACCGGTAACTTAAACGCCCCCAAATTAGATTGTGCCAGTAGCCCATCATAGTATTTATTCCATATTTGTTTTCTTCGGGTTTGTATCCTATCCAACTGCTCCAACTGTGCATATAAAAAGGCCGCAATAACCTCTGAAGGCAAAAACGATGAGCCCGTATCAACCCAACTGTATTTGTCTACCTCACCTCTGAAAAATGATGCTCGGTTGGTGCCTTTTTCCCAAATGATCTCCGCTCGTTTAATATATTTTTCGTCATTAATAGCCAACAGTCCGCCTTCGCCTGATATTACATTCTTGGTTTCGTGGAAGGAGAATGCGGCTAAATGGCCTATGCTTCCCAATGGTTTATCTTTATAATACGAGTCTATTGATTGGGCGGCATCTTCAATAACCACCAAATTATGTTGAGTAGCCAATTTCATAATCGCGTCCATATCCACCGCTATACCCGCATAATGCACCACTACTATGGCTTTTGTGTTATTGTTAATTAATAATTCCAGTTGTGCTACATCAATATTAGGGCTATCCGTTTGCGAATCAGCAAATACTACCTTTGCCCCCTGGCGCACAAATGCCAATGCGGATGATACAAAGGTATATGAAGGCACAATTACTTCGTCTCCGGGCCCGCAATTGATCAGCATGGCACACATCTCTAACGCGTCGGTACATGATGTAGTGAGCAGGCATTTTTTCATACCATATTTGGTTTGAAAAAACTCATGGCATTTTTGCGTAAACATTCCATTACCGGATATTTTGCCCGACTGTACCGCCTCGGTAATATAAGCCGTTTCTTTACCCGTTAAAAATGGTTTGTTAAATGGTATCATTATTTAATAAACTTAGCGGGGTTACCTGCATATAGCCCGCTACTTTCTATGGTTTTTATTACAACTGCGCCGCCACCTATTTGGGTATTTTGCTTAATATTTATATTATCTATAATCGTACTGTTAATACCGATTATGCATTGCTCCTCCACATTCACAAAACCGGCTATTGCCACCCGTGGCGATAAAAAGCAATGGCTGCCTATAACCGTATCATGCGCAATGGTACAACCTATATTTAATATAGTGTTAGCTTTTATGGTCGATTTAGCATCAATAGCACAACGTGGGTAAATAACGCACCCATCTTCTATTGTTGCTGAATAATCAACCCAGGACGATGAATGCACTATTTTACCAAAAGCTATTGTACCTGCAAATTGTTGATATAGTTCCTTTCGTATTTTTAAATGCTTATAGCCTATGGCTATAATTAACTCATCAAACTGTTTATCAGCATAAGCTCCGTTAATAGCTGATAATTTGCCTATAACTTCATGTCCATTAATTTTAATGGATTTGGTAAAATCATCAAAAAAAACCACCTCGGTATAATGCCCGTCTGCTATAGCATAATGTGCTATTTGCTGCCCTAAGTCGCCTGCGCCTATTATACCTAATATCTTCATCTTATATTAAATCTTCAATATCAAACAACGATGTAATCGTATGGGGGCTGTTTTGATAAAAATTATCCCTATCAATTACATACGATTTAATGCCCAACTGCATAGCCGGTTCCATATCTAATTTAAACGAATCGCCAATATATAGTATATCCTTTGTATCAACATTTATTTTATCAAGGGCGAGTTTATAAAACTCAACAGACGGTTTAGCCACGCCCATTTCTTCTGAAACAAAGATATCCGAAAAAATGGGACCGAATAATTGAGTTAGTTGTTGTTTAAGAGATGAGTTAAAATTTGATAAAATACCTGTTGGGATATTAATGGCTTTTAGGGCCTCTGTATCATCAAACTTTTCCCAGGGCAGGTATGAACATGCTTCAAATATTTCGTTCAATATCATGTCCGTAGGGATAATCCCAACAGAGTAAAGTAGCTCGGCGTTAAAGCTCCTATAAAATTCACTGTATGTCCTGTCAGGAAATATTATACTTTCTGACAATAATTTATGATTGTATTTTAGTTTATTTAAAGCTATCACATGCCCGTGACTGGTTAACACCCCCTGCATTTTGGTAAACAGGGCGGGTTTGTGTAATATAGTACCGGCTACATCTAATAGTAAATATTTCATTTAATATAGTATATATGGCGAGGCGTTATTATTTAGCTGATCTGTACTGGTTGCATTAGGATATATTACATCACATAGCATCCTTACCGCAACACCTTCAATAGCATTTATAGGTTCGGGCTGCCGGTTTAGCAAATATTCCTGGACGGTATAAACCACGTCCCGAAAACCCAGGTTATGGCGGATAGAGTTAGTGCCCGATATACGGCAATTAACTTCAAATGGTATAATAGTTCCCTCATCATTTACTATGGATTGCAGATTGATACTACCATACAATCCCTTACTGGCTATCATTTTATTGATGATCTTTCCCAACTCCGCATCGTACTTATTAGTGGTGATTGATTTTGAAGTAGCGCCGTTGGCTAATTCCCTTTCCATAGTAAACAGGCCATGCAGGGTACCATCGCGCTTTACATAAAACGCGGTTGTTATTTCAATACCTTTATGCAGGGGCTGTATAACATACTCATCAGAAAAACTTTGCGGGTTGGAAGGGTTTATATGTATATTTTTTGATGCTCTGCCTTCTCGCGGCTTTACAATAATATTGTCTACGTTATTTTTATACTCGCTTGGCAGCCACGATTGTGCGAATGAAATTTGTAATTGATGATGATGTAAATAAGTTAAATATTTATCCAGATAGATTTTAGCGGTATCAGCATCGCTGGCTGCTATAGTGGTGTTTAACGCCGCCTTATTTAAGGCTAAATAATAAACCTCATAATCAGTAGTTGGGATAACTACATCGACTTTCTCCTTTTCGATAATTTCTTTAATGATAGGGATATACTGCTCGTGGTAAGCATACGGCACAACATAAGTACGGTTGCATAAGTGGTTGCCCGCGGTAAATGCCGAAATATCAACCCCGATAATATCAATATCCAGGTTTAAGGATAATATATTACGCAAGGCTCCCTGTGCAACATTACCTCCAATACCGGTAACTAATATTGTTTTTCTTTCCATTCAATATATTCCTTTAGTCCGTCTGCCAAATTTGTAGCAGTACTCCAACCTAATGCACTTCGTGTTAAATCATTATCATAATAAACAGATGTCGAATTATCTTCACCTGTGTATGCTATTTCTGCACCAGTTAAGCCAGCAATTATTCCTGCCACTTCAGTATTGGTATATTCTTTATTAGCAACACCTAAAAGTGGGAAATTAATTATTGATTTACATGCAATAGCCTTTTCTATCAAATTGATAGCGTCCTCAATATATATATAATTTTGATATCTGCCGCCATTGCCCCATACTTGTATGGTTTTGCTTTGCAGCGCCTGATTGCAATAATTAGGTATCAGGGTATTCTCTTTCATCCCTTTTCCGTACAACGATGATAACCTGATTACGTAATTACCGGGATTTTTCATGGCCAATTTTTCGCCGACCAGTTTTGATTGGGCATATTCAGTTTGAGGTTTATCGACAGTATTTTCAGTTATCACATTTCCATCATTCTCAAAAACTGATACCGATGAAATGTAGATGAGTTTTGCATCAGGGAACTTGCTAATTACCTTTTCGGTAAATTTCACATTTGCATTAAAAAGCACATCGCTCTCTTCCTTGTGGTTGCCTGAGGAAACGGCGGCATGGCATACTACAATTACATCAGGAATGATGCCTACATCATCAAGGTTATTATAAACAGTGATATTATTACTTGCAAGTGGTTTGGTGTTTTTATTATATAGGCCAATTACGTGGTGCTTTTCCACCAGTTTTTCTGCTAATCGCGATCCTAAAAAACCATAAACACCTGTAATTAAAATTGTCATTTAGCCGGTTGAATTGTACTGCCTTAATTTACCTAAAAACTCGATTATACAATACCCCTAAAATAACAAAGCCTTCCGTTTTACGGGAAGGCTTTGTTAAAATTAATATTTGAGTATGGCTTACGCTTCTACTTCTTCAGATTTTGAAGCCATTAAGCGATCAAATTCTTCCTGAGAACCTACGCGGATATTTTCGTACTCGCGTAAACCTGTTCCTGACGGAATTAAGTGACCAACAATAACGTTTTCTTTCAGTCCAAGCATTAGATCCTTTTTACCTGCTATAGCTGCTTCGTTCAGAACCTTGGTAGTTTCCTGGAACGATGCGGCAGAGATAAACGATTTAGTACCTAATGACGCTCTGGTGATACCTTGCAGTATCGGACTTGAAGTTGCTGCAATAGCATCACGTACTTCAACTAATTTTAAATCTTTACGTTTTAAAATTGAGTTTTCGTCACGTAACCTTCTTACTGATAATATCTGGCCTGCTTTAAGCGTTTCTGAATCTCCCGGATCAACAACAACCTTTTTGTCAAAGATGTCGTCATTTTCCAGCATGAAATCCCAGCTGTCAACAGATTCGCGCTCTAAGAAACGGGTATCGCCTGCATCCTCAATTGATACTTTTTGCATCATTTGGTGAACAATAACCTCAAAGTGCTTATCATTTATTTTCACACCTTGTAAACGGTAAACCTCTTGTATACCATTTACTAAGTACTCCTGTACTGCGGCCGGGCCTTTAATAGCCAGGATATCAGCCGGAGAGATAGAACCGTCAGACAATGGCATACCTGCTTTTACAAAGTCATTATCCTGTACCAGGATGTGTTTTGACAATGGAACCAGGTATTTCTTGATCTGGCCATCTTTTGATTCGATGGTCATTTCACGGTTACCACGTTTAACACCGCCTAAGGTTACAACACCATCAATTTCGGTAACAACTGCCGGGTTAGATGGGTTACGTGCTTCAAACAACTCGGTTACACGTGGTAAACCACCTGTAATATCTCGTGTTTTACCTGATGAACGAGGTATTTTAGCGATGATCTGTCCGGTTTGAAGTTTTTCGCCTTCATCAACAGCTATGTGTGCCCCTACCGGGATGTTATATCCTTTGATAACGTTGCCTTTACCATCAATTACTTGTATAGATGGATTTTTGGTTTTATCGCGGGTATCAATAATTACTTTTTCGCGGTGACCGGTTTGCTCGTCAGATTCTTCACGGAAAGTGATGCCCTCTAATACAGCTTCAAACTGTGCCTTACCAGCAAATTCAGATATAATAACCGCATTATATGGATCCCATGAACAGATACGGTCGCCTTTTGATATTTTGCTGCCATCTTTTACATACAGGTATGAACCGTATGGAATATTATTGGTAACAATTACTTTGTTGCTTCCTTCTTCAACTATACGGAACTCGCCTGAACGGCCTAATACTACATCAACATCACCTTCTTCAGCGGTTTTGTAAGATACAGTACGAACGTTTTCAAATTCAATAATACCTTCAAATTTAGCGTTGATCTGTGACTCGGCCGCGATGTTTGATGCGGTACCACCCACGTGGAATGTACGTAGTGTTAACTGTGTACCCGGCTCACCGATAGACTGTGCAGCAATTACACCAACAGCCTCGCCTTTTTGCACGCGTTTACCGCTGGCAAGGTTACGGCCATAGCATAAAGCACATACGCCACGTTTGCTTTCGCAAGTTAATACCGAACGTATTTCAATACCTTCTAAAGGCGAATTCTCAATATTTTTAGCAATTTCTTCAGTGATATCTTCGCCGGCAGTTACTAATAATTCATTAGTAATAGGGTCATGAACATCATGAAGAGTGGTACGGCCCAAAATACGGTCATATAATGGCTCAACAATATCCTCGTTATCCTTTAACGCGGTAGTGAAAATACCTCTTAATGTTCCGCAATCAACCTCACCAACAATCATATCCTGCGCTACGTCATGTAAACGACGGGTTAAGTAACCCGCATCCGCCGTTTTCAACGCTGTATCCGCCAAACCTTTACGTGCACCGTGGGTTGAGATAAAGTACTCTAATACTGACAAACCTTCTTTAAAGTTTGAAAGGATAGGGTTTTCAATGATCTCGCCACCTGAACCTGATTTTTGAGGCTTAGCCATCAAACCACGCATACCTGCAAGCTGACGGATCTGCTCTTTTGAACCACGTGCTCCAGAATCCAACATCATGTAAACCGAGTTAAAGCCCTGGTTATCGTTGCTCAGGATGTCCATCACATTCGCGGTTAAGCGGTTGTTGATACGTGTCCAGATATCGATAATTTGGTTATAACGCTCGTTGTTGGTAATGAAACCCATGTTGTAGTTACCCATTACTTCTTCAACTTGTTTAGAAGCTTGTGCAATAAGTGTAACTTTTTCAGCAGGGATATTGATGTCTTTTAAGTTAAATGATAAACCACCCTGGAATGCCATTTTGAAACCTAACTCCTTAATATCGTCAAGGAACTGGGCCGCGCGTGCCATACCTGTGTTTTTAACTACCTCGCCAATAATATCACGTAATGATTTTTTGGTTAATAGCTCATTTATATAACCTACTTCTTCCGGTACGTGTTGGTTAAACAATACGCGGCCTACCGTGGTATCAATAATTTTATTCACAATGCTTCCGTCACGCTCTTTAACTAATGCTTTTACTTTAATAAACGCGTGTAAGTCTAATTTACGCTCGTTATAAGCGATAATCACCTCTTCGGCAGAGTAGAAAGTTAAGCCTTCGCCTTTTACAACGCGGTCAGCATCAGTTTTACGGCCTTTGGTTATGTAGTACAAACCAAGCACCATATCCTGTGATGGTACTGTAATAGGCGTACCGTTAGCAGGGTTTAAAATATTGTGTGATGCCAGCATCAAAACCTGGGCTTCCAAAATTGCCGCGTTACCTAGTGGTACGTGTACAGCCATCTGGTCACCGTCAAAATCCGCGTTAAACGCGGTACAGGTTAATGGGTGTAACTGGATAGCTTTACCCTCAACCAATTTTGGCTGGAAAGACTGGATACCTAAACGGTGCAACGTAGGTGCACGGTTTAATAATACCGGGTGTCCTTTTAATACATTTTCTAAAATATCCCAAACTAATGGGTCTTTACGGTCAACTATCTTTTTGGCAGATTTTACTGTTTTAACCACACCACGCTCAATCATCTTGCGAATGATAAATGGTTTAAACAACTCGGCAGCCATATCTTTAGGTAAACCACACTCGTGTAGTTTCAGGTTTGGACCTACAACAATTACCGAACGTGCCGAATAATCCACACGTTTACCCAATAAGTTTTGACGGAAACGGCCTTGTTTACCTTTCAGAATATCTGAAAGAGATTTTAAAGCACGGTTACCTTCAGTTTTAACCGCGTTAACTTTACGTGAGTTATCAAATAACGAATCTACAGCTTCCTGTAACATACGTTTTTCGTTACGTAAAATCACCTCAGGTGCTTTGATCTCGATCAAACGTTTTAAACGGTTATTACGGATAATTACACGACGGTAAAGGTCATTTAGATCTGAAGTTGCAAAACGGCCACCTTCCAATGGTACCAATGGACGCAATTCAGGTGGTATAACCGGAACGATCTTAACGATCATCCACTCAGGGTTGTTTTCTATACGTGATTGTGCACCACGGAAAGCCTCAACAACTTGTAAGCGTTTTAACGCTTCGTTTTTACGTTGTTGTGAAGTCTCGGTAGCTGCCTGGTGGCGTAAGCTGAATGATAACTCATCCAGGTCAATACGTTTCAATAATTCTTCCAAAGCTTCTGCACCCATTTTGGCTACAAATTTCTGTGGATCTTTATCGTCCAGGTACTGGTTTTCTTTTGGAAGAGTATCCAAAATATCTAAATATTCTTCCTCAGTAAGGAAGTCCATTTTGTTGATACCATCAGCTTCTTTAATACCGGCTTGTATAACCACATATCTTTCATAATATATGATCAGGTCAAGCCTTTTGGTAGGTAAGCCCAACAGGTAACCAATTTTGTTAGGTAATGAACGGAAATACCAGATATGAGCAACCGGAACAACCAGGTTAATGTGGCCCATACGCTCACGACGTACTTTCTTTTCAGTTACTTCAACACCGCAACGGTCGCACACGATACCCTTGTAACGGATACGTTTGTATTTACCGCAATGACATTCGTAATCTTTAACCGGACCAAAAATACGCTCGCAGAATAAACCATCGCGCTCAGGTTTATAGGTCCTGTAGTTGATGGTTTCCGGTTTTAAAACTTCACCGCTTGAACGCTCCAGTATAGATTCCGGAGAAGCTAAACTGATCGTAATCGTGGTAAAATTACTTTTGATTTTATTATCCTTTTTGTAAGACATAGTCTCCTTGTTTTTTAATGTGTGAAGGAGTGATTGAGTGATTGAGTGAATGGAATGATTTTACTCACTCATTCACTCAATCACTAATTCACTAATTATTCTAAAGTGATATCCAAACCTAAACCTCTTAATTCATGAACTAATACGTTGAATGATTCAGGAACTGAAGGCGTTGGTAAGTTTTCACCTTTAACAATAGCCTCATAAGTTTTAGCACGGCCAATAACATCATCCGATTTAACGGTCAATATTTCTTGCAGTATGTTTGATGCACCAAATGCTTCCAGTGCCCAAACCTCCATCTCACCAAAACGCTGACCACCAAACTGGGCTTTACCACCCAATGGTTGTTGTGTAATTAACGAGTATGGCCCGATAGAACGTGCGTGCATTTTATCATCAACCATGTGACCTAATTTCAGCATGTAGATAATACCTACCGTAGTTTGCTGATCAAAACGATCGCCGGTTAAACCATTGTATAAATAGGTACGGCCCGATTCTGGTAAGCCTGCTTTTTTGATCCACTCTTCCACTTCATCATGGCTTGCACCATCAAAAATTGGAGTTGCGAATTTCATGCCCAGCTCTTTACCGGCCCATCCTAATACAGTTTCATATATCTGGCCCAGGTTCATACGTGAAGGTACACCCAGTGGGTTCAACACAATATCAACCGGTGTTCCGTCTTCTAAGAAAGGCATATCCTCGTCACGTACAATACGTGCAACAATACCTTTATTACCGTGACGGCCCGCCATTTTATCACCTACTTTTAACTTACGTTTTTTAGCGATGTAAACTTTAGCCATTTGTACTATACCTGATGGCAGCTCATCACCTACGCTAATAGCAAACTTATCACGACGGTAAGCACCCAATTCTTCATTAACTTTAATGTTGTAGTTATGAAGCAAAGTTTTTATCTGCTCGTTTTTGTCGTCATCAGTTGTCCATTTAGTTGGGTTGATGTTCTCGTAGTTTAATTCAGTCAGAATTTTCTGAGTGAATTTAACGCCTTTAGGTACGTGTAACTCTTTGTAAACATTGAATACGCCTTGTGATGTTTTACCATTCACTATCTCAAACAACTTCTCAATTAAGGTTGATTTAAGGTCTTTAACCGCTTTATCATGTTTAGCATCAAGTTTTTCTATTTGTGCTTTTTCTTCTGCCTTAGTAGTTTTCTTAGCACGTGAGAATAATTTGGTATCAATAACCACACCCGCAATTGAAGGCGGAGTTTTTAATGATGCATCTTTAACATCACCTGCTTTATCACCAAATATGGCACGTAGTAATTTCTCTTCCGGAGAAGGATCGGATTCGCCTTTCGGAGTGATCTTACCTATCAGGATATCGCCTTCTTTAACTTCGGCACCAACACGGATAATACCGTCTTCGTCCAAATCTTTAGTAGCTTCTTCTGATACGTTAGGAATATCCGGAGTTAACTCTTCTTCACCACGTTTAGTATCACGCACTTCTAATTCAAACTCTTCAACGTGAAGAGAAGTGAATATATCCTGCGATACTACACGCTCAGAAATCACGATCGCATCCTCAAAGTTGTAACCTTGCCAAGGCATGAATGCCACTTTAAGGTTACGACCCAATGCAAGCTCGCCATTTTGTGTAGCGTAACCTTCGCAAAGTACTTGTCCTTTTTCAACGCGTTCGCCTTTTTTAACAATTGGCTTAAGGTTGATGGTAGTGCTTTGGTTGGTTTTCTTGAACTTGGTTAAGATATAGCTCTTGCTATCACCGTCAAATGAGATCAAACGATCTAACTCGTTACGGTCATATTTAATTCTTATTTCGTTAGCATCCACATACTCAACAACACCATCACCTTCGGCATTGATCAATGTACGTGAATCTTTTGCTACACGGCCTTCCAAACCTGTACCTACAATTGGCGCTTCAGGGCGCAATAATGGTACGGCCTGGCGTTGCATGTTTGATCCCATCAACGCACGGTTAGCATCATCATGCTCCAAAAACGGAATCAATGAAGCTGCAATCGACGTAATTTGGTTAGGTGCAATATCCATCAAATCAAGTCTTTCCGGCTCAATAATAGGGAAGTCACCTTCAAAACGTGCTTTTACCTTTGGTGTAGCAAACTCGCCTTTATCATCATAAACTGCGTTTGCCTGGCCAATAGTTTTACCATCTTCATCTTCTGCAGACAGGTAAATAACCGGCTCATTAACCTGTACTTTACCATCAACCACACGTTTGTACGGAGTTTCAATAAAGCCCAGGTTGTTAATTTTGGCGTGTACACAAAGTGATGATATCAAACCAATGTTTGGTCCTTCCGGAGTTTCAATAGTACATAATCTACCGTAGTGGGTATAGTGTACGTCACGAACCTCAAAACCGGCACGCTCACGCGATAAACCACCTGGGCCTAAGGCCGACAGACGACGCTTGTGCGTAATCTCTGCCAGTGGATTGGTTTGATCCATAAACTGTGATAACTGGTTAGTTCCGAAGAACGAGTTGATCACAGAAGATAGGGTACGTGCATTAATTAAGTCAGTTGGCGTAAATACCTCGTTATCGCGGATGTTCATACGCTCACGTATTGTACGTGCCATACGAGCCAAACCAACACCAAACTGGGCGTATAACTGCTCACCTACTGTACGCACACGACGGTTTGACAAGTGATCAATATCATCCACCTCGGCTTTTGAGTTGATCAACTTGATCAAGTATTTAACAATAGCAATAATGTCTTGCTTAGTTAAAACCTTAGTCTCGTCTGATGTGCTTAATTTTAATTTACGGTTGATCCGGTAACGACCAACATCACCCAGATCATATCTCTTATCAGAGAAGAACAAACGATCGATGATACCACGAGCAGTTTCCTCATCAGGTGGTTCAGCGTTACGTAATTGACGGTAGATATGCTCAACCGCTTCTTTCTCAGAGTTTGAAGTATCTTTTTGTAAAGTATTGTATATAATGGTATAATCTCCGCTGGTCGCTGCATCTTCTTTATTTAAGATGATGGTTTTAACACCGGCATCGATGATCATATCAATATGGTCATCTTCCAACACGGTTTCGCGCTCAAGGATTATCTCGTTACGGTCGATAGAAACAACTTCACCGGTATCTTCATCCACAAAATCCTCAACCCATTTTTTAAGTACCCTTGCAGCAAGCTTACGGCCAATGAATTTCTTCAAGCCAGATTTGCTAACTTTTACTTCATCAGCCAGTTCAAATAATTCTAAAATGTCTTTATCTGAATCATAGCCGATAGCACGCAATAAGGTAGTTACCGGGAATTTCTTTTTACGGTCAATGTAAGCATACATCACGTTATTAACGTCTGTAGCAAACTCAATCCATGATCCTTTAAAAGGAATAACACGGGCCGAGTACAATTTTGTACCGTTGGTGTGACGGCTTTGGCCAAAAAACACACCTGGTGAACGGTGTAGTTGTGATACAATTACACGTTCGGCACCATTAATAACAAAAGTACCTTTAGGCGTCATGTAAGGGATAGTACCCAAATAAACGTCCTGTACAATGGTTTCAAAATCTTCGTGCTCGGCATCATTACATGATAAGCGAAGTTTTGCTTTTAACGGTACGCTGTAAGTTAATCCGCGTTCAATACACTCGCGTATATCATAACGTGGCGGATCAATAAAGTAGTCAAGAAACTCTAAAACAAAGATGTTTCTTGAATCTGAGATCGGAAAATTTTCGGCAAATACTTTAAATAACCCCTCTTTATAGCGGTTGTCTGAAGTAGTTTCTAATTGAAAAAATTCCTGGAAAGACTGTAACTGTACATCCAAAAAATCCGGGTAATCAAGTACCTTTCTGCTGGTTGCAAAGTTTACTCTTTGATTATTATTGTTTGCCAAGGTATTTTAGTTTTAGTTTATTAATAACCTTATGTAGACATGTAATGTTTAGATGCTTGATACTGAGATAATTTGTATTTCAGTATAGGTATTTACAATCTAAACCTTTATAAACAGCAATAGACCCCGACCAAAATGGTCGGAGTCTGATGCTATAAGTACTGTGGTTAACTTATTTAACCTCAACTACTGCTCCGGCTTCTTCTAACTGAGTTTTAAGAGATTGAGCTTCTTCTTTAGTTACACCTGTTTTTAATTCTTTTGGTGCACCGTCAACAAGATCTTTTGCTTCTTTCAAACCAAGACCGGTTAAGTCTTTTACTAATTTAACAACTGCTAATTTTTGACCACCTGCTTCTTTCAGGATAACATCAAATGCAGTTTGTTCTGCAGCAGCTGCAGGAGCATCATCGCCACCACCAGCAGCCGGGCCAGCAACAGCTACAGCTGCAGCAGCAGGCTCAATACCATACTCGTCTTTTAAGATCTGAGCTAATTCGTTTACTTCTTTTACTGTTAAGTTTACCAACTGTTCAGCAAACGCTTTTAAATCCGCCATTTTATTTTATTTTTTTACTTTAATACTTTTGTTTAAAATCGAACTTTATAGGTGTTCGTTTAACCTCTTTCTTGTAAAGTTTTTACAAGGCCCGCAATAGTGTTACCGCCTGATTGTAGGGCAGAAACAACGTTTTTAGCAGGTGATTGTAATAATCCAATGATCTCGCCAATTAATTGCTCTTTTGATTTTAATTTGATCAAAGTGTCAATTTGATTGTCTCCAACAAATATTGCTGAGTCAATGTAAGCTGCTTTTAAAATCGGCTTATCACCTTGTTTTCTTAACGCTTTGATCAACTTTGCCGGAGCAGTTGCTGATTTAGAGAAAAGAATAGATGATGATCCTTTTAATACATCAAACATTGGGCTAAAATCACCGCCAGCAGCTTCCATAGCCTTTTTAATTAAGGTATTTTTTGCTACTTGCATCGTAATGTCGCTTTCGAAACATTTACGACGAATGTCATTGATCTTGGCAACCGTCAAATCAGATGTATCAGTAATATAAAAATTACCGAAATCTTTAATTTGTTCAGTAAGGGCAAGAACAAGATCGTGTTTTTCTTCTTTATTCATGATTAGATCCCCGCTACTGTTTTAGTTTCAATTTCAATTCCTGGTGACATAGTTGAAGAGATATGGATACTCTTAAAATATGTTCCTTTCGCTGATGATGGTTTTAATTTAGAGATAGTTTGCAATACTTCTAAAGCATTCTCATAAATTTTATCAGCAGGGAAAGATACTTTTCCTATTGAGGCATGGATGATACCGGTTTTATCAACCTTGAAATCGATCTTACCACCTTTTACATCAGTTACAGCTTTACCAACTTCGGTAGTTACTGTTCCTGATTTAGGGTTAGGCATTAAGTTACGTGGTCCGAGTACACGACCCAAACGACCTACTTTAGCCATAACACTAGGCATAGTTATGATAATATCAACATCAGTCCACCCACCTTCAATTTTGGCAATATAATCATCCAAACCTACGTAATCTGCACCTGCGTCTTTAGCCTCTTGTTCCTTATCAGGAGTACAAAGTACTAATACACGTACAGTTTTACCGGTTCCATGAGGCAATGTTGCTATACCACGTACCATTTGATTGGCTTTGCGTGGGTCAACACCTAAACGTACATCTATATCAACTGATGAATCAAACTTGGTAGTAGAAAGATCTTTTACCAATGCTGTTGCATCTTGTAATGTGTATGCTTTATTAGCCTCAATTTTGGAGAGTGCCACTTTTTGATTTTTTGTTAATCTAGCCACTGTCTTAAACTGATTTGTATAAATTTTTGTTAATTATTTCGAATTTCGGATGTGGGATGTCGGATTTACTCTTTTATCCTTTTCTTTGTTCGAAATGTTCCTAATCTCATCTTCTTCTTTTCAATTTTTAAATTCGAAATTGAAAATCCGAAATCCGAAATTATTTAGTTCCAGGGAGCCGTACCTGATACGGTTATTCCCATACTGCGAGCCGTTCCGGCTACCATTTTCATGGCTGATTCTACTGTAAATGCATTCAAATCAGTCATTTTATCTTTAGCAATAGCCTCTACCTGATCCCAGTTTACACTGGCAACCTTTTTACGGTTTGGCTCGGCCGAACCACCTTTTAAACCTGATACTTCCAATAACTGGATCGCAACAGGAGGAGTTTTAATGATAAAATCGAAAGACTTGTCAACATAAACGGTAATAACCACAGGCAACACTTTACCAGGTTTATCCTGGGTACGTGCATTGAATTGCTTGCAGAAATCCATAATGTTCACCCCTTTTGCACCTAATGCAGGTCCAATTGGAGGTGATGGATTTGCAGCACCGCCTTTCACTTGCAGTTTCACCATCGCACCGACTTCTTTTGCCATTTTGCTTTTTTATTTAATTATTCAATGTTATAAAGTGGAAGCTATGTAACATTTGTTTATTAGGTTTTAACACCCAATGCTTTTATATAAAATTCGAAATCGAAAATTCGAAATCCGAAATATTAACTACTCTTTCTCTACTTGCATGTAATTCAATTCAAGCGGCGTACGGCGGCCAAATATCTTTACCATTACTTTCAATTTCTTTTTCTCTTCGTTAACCTCTTCAATCACCCCGCTAAACCCGTTGAAAGGTCCATCCATTACTTTTACGTTTTCGCCAACATAATAAGGCACATTCATGGTTTCACCTTGTGCACTCATCTCATCAACCTTACCTAAAATACGGTTAACTTCTGCCTGACGTAGTGGAATTGCATTTCCGGCTTTATCACCCAAAAATCCAATTACGCTATTTATATTTTTTATAATATGTTCAATCTCGCCACCTAACTCAGCTTCCATCAACACATATCCCGGAAAAAAGTTACGCTCTTTAGCTATCTTTTTACCATCGCGCATCTGGTAATATTTTTCTGTAGGTATTAATACCTGCGGAACCAAATGTGTGATACCTAAACGGCTAATCTCGGCATCTATATATTGCTTAACCTTTTTTTCTTTACCGCTGATGGCTCTAACTACGTACCATTTTAACTGATCACTCATCTCTTATCTAAAAATTAAGCCAGTGAACTATAAAACTTCTTCAATACCAAACCAATAATTTGGTCCATACCAAATATTAACATAGCAATGATCAATGCTGCTACCAATACTAATATCGCGCTGCTTTGCAACTCTCTCCAGGTTGGCCAGGTTACTTTCTCGGTCAACTCTATGTAAGACTCTTTAATATATTCTGCTACGTTAGCCATTTTACTTTCTTATTACGCACGGGAACAAGGATTCGAACCCTGATCAAAGGTTTTGGAGACCTCTATTCTACCGTTGAACTATTCCCGTGTAACCCTTGCCCCTAATTAGGGTGCTTTATAATATTGATAAAGTACCCCAATAAAAATCGGGGTACTTTACATAAAAATTAACCGTTATTCTCCGTTAAAAAACGGGGTAAAATTATTTTATAACTTCAGTCACCTGGCCGGCACCTACAGTTCTGCCACCCTCACGGATAGCGAAACGCAGACCTTTTTCCATTGCGATAGCGTTGATCAATTTTACAGTGATGGTAACGTTATCACCAGGCATAACCATTTCTACACCTTCAGCAAGGGTGATCTCACCAGTTACGTCAGTTGTACGGAAATAGAATTGCGGACGGTATTTGTTAAAGAATGGAGTGTGACGTCCACCTTCTGCTTTTGATAATACGTAAACTTCTGCTTTAAAGTCAGTGTGTGGAGTTACTGAACCTGGTTTGCAAATAACCATACCACGACGGATATCAGTTTTTTCAATACCACGTAACAATAAACCTACGTTGTCACCAGCTTCGCCACGGTCAAGGATCTTACGGAACATCTCAACACCTGTTACGGTTGATTTTAAGTTCTCAGCACCCATACCTAATATATCAACAGGCTCGCCAGAGTTGATTACACCACGCTCGATACGACCGGTTGCAACAGTACCACGACCAGTGATCGAGAATACGTCCTCAACAGGCATCAAGAATGGAAGATCTGTCAAACGTGGAGGAATTGGAATGTAGCTATCTACAGCATCCATTAATTCCATAATTTTTCCAACCCATTTCGGATCAGCATTTAAGCCACCCAAAGCAGAACCCTGGATAACAGGAATATCATCACCAGGGAAATCATAGAATGAAAGTAGTTCACGGATTTCCATTTCTACTAATTCTAATAATTCCGGATCATCAACCATGTCAACTTTATTCATGAACACAACTAATGAAGGTACACCTACCTGACGTGCTAATAGGATGTGCTCGCGAGTTTGAGGCATAGGGCCATCAGTTGCAGCAACTACTATAATTGCACCGTCCATTTGAGCAGCACCAGTAACCATGTTTTTCACATAATCCGCGTGACCTGGACAGTCAACGTGAGCATAGTGACGGTTAGCAGTTGAGTACTCAACGTGTGCTGTATTAATTGTTATACCACGTTCTTTTTCTTCAGGAGCTGAGTCAATTGAATCAAATGAACGAGCTTCTGATAAACCTGCATCACTTAATACTTTAGTGATAGCTGCGGTTAAGGTTGTTTTGCCGTGGTCAACGTGACCGATTGTACCGATGTTTAAGTGCGGTTTACTGCGGTCAAACTTTTCTTTTGCCATGATTTATTTTTGTTTGGTTAATTTATATTTTAAAAACTGTTATTATATACTCTTTATAATACTTTGAGCCAACAATGGGATTTGAACCCATGACCTCTTCCTTACCAAGGAAGTGCTCTACCCCTGAGCTACGTCGGCTTGTTGATTTCGAATTTCGGATGTTCAATTTCGGATTTTAATACCCGGCAAATCTTTCCTTATTCTAATCTTCAATATCTAAATCCGAAATCTCAATTCCGAAATCCGATATTCGAATGAGCGGAAGACGAGGTTCGAACTCGCGACCTATAGCTTGGAAGGCTATCGCTCTACCAACTGAGCTACTTCCGCTTTAACAAGTTTGCAGTTTACAGTTTTCAGTTACAGCGTTAAACTGCGTGCTGCTTACTGCAAACTGCTTACTCCCTTTGTGGGGGGAGAAGGATTCGAACCTTCGTAGCCGAAGCAACGGATTTACAGTCCGTCCCATTTGACCGCTCTGGTATCCCCCCAGGTTTTTATTTCGGATATCGGATTTAGAATTTCGAATTTAAAAAATCCGAAATCGAAAATTCGAATTTCGAAATCAAAACAGAGCCTCCTATCGGGATCGAACCAATGACCTACTGATTACAAGTCAGTTGCTCTACCAGCTGAGCTAAGGAGGCTTTTATTTTACCTTTTCTCTAAACTGATCCAAATGCAAGATCTTAGGAACTAACCGGCTAAATACGCCGACCGGTTGATAAGGTTAATATTTTTTATTTTAAAGAACCAACCTCTTTATGGAAAGAATAGCGTTACACACCTCTCCGAAAGGGATTGCAAATTTACAAATATTTAATGCCCTACAAAATTTTTTATCAAAAAAAATCGGCGGGTTTAAAACCCGCCGACCAGTGGTAAATTTTATATTGATTTTATATTTAAAATTCCTCTTCCTGGGCTGCTAAAACTGCTTTTTTAACTGCTTCAGCTGCAATCACTTTCTTGGTTTTATGCTTTTCAATTTGTTTACGCAGGCTCTCTACCGCTAAATCAGTGGCTTCTTCAAAAGTTTTGCATTGTTCTTTGGCAAATAACTGGTTGCCCGGCAGCATTATTTTTATTTCGGATATTTTATTAGCCTCGTCTTCTACGTTCTCCAGCTTTAAATAAACTTCGCCATTAATAATATGATCATAAAAGGTATCCAGCTTATCAACCTTTTTTTGAATAAACTCTAATAATCCCTTGTCTGCAGTGAAATGAATTGATTGCACAGTAATTTTCATGTTTCCTCCTTGTTACGCCTTTGGATGGGCTTGTTTATAAATAGACTTTAATCGTTCAACTGAATTATGGGTGTAAATTTGAGTAGCGCTCAAATTGGCGTGGCCCAGTAATTCTTTTATTGCATTTAAATCGGCACCGTTATTTAACAGGCTGGTGGCAAAGGTATGCCTTAAAACGTGCGGGCTTTTTTTATTTTGGGTTGATATGTATGATAGATATTTCTGCACCGTCAAATAAATTAGTTTGGGGTATGCGTCCGCTCCTTTATTTGTAACGAATAATGTTATTGATTTGTTATCAAAATTTTCACTTTTTTTTAACTCCAGGTATTTATTTATCAATAGCTTTAATTCGTTATTGAGTGGTATTATGCGTTGTTTGTTGCGCTTACCCAAAACCTTAATGGTGCCTTCGTATATATTAATGTCAGTTTCCTTTATTCCCAATAGTTCAGACAACCTCATGCCTGTGCCAAACAGCATTTCTACGATCAGCTTATCGCGCACGCCTTTAAAATCATCGGCAAACACCTCGCCATCATCAAGCATGCTTGTAAGTTTAGCATCCTCAACTACTACCGGTAAATTTTTTGGAATTTTAGGCGCGGTAATTTTTGATGCGGGGTTAACGGTGATCAGCCCATCCTGCAATAAAAATTTAAAGTACTTGCGCAGTGTGGCTATTTTACGGTTGACGGACCGCGCGGTAAGCTGCTGGTTCATCAACTCAACCATCCAGTTACGGATAAGGTAATGGGTGATTTGTGCCGGGTGCGTAACTGTTATTTCGGGATGATTCAGGAAATGCATAAACTGATCCAGGTCGGATTGGTATGCAGATACCGTATGCGGTGAGTATCGCTTTTCGAATTTAATATATTGGATAAAACGATCTAAAAACATAAAAACTATTTGTTCATCCCTTTAATAATGGAATGTACAAATAGTTTTTTATATGTTATCAGAAATTACTGAAATTCTTTTTTTACAAAGAATTAAACAGTAGCATCCAAGTTCATGTTCTGTTTGTAGATGGCATGTTTAATCTCATGGCGACGTGCTACGGATTTTTTCTCAAATGCCTGGCGACTGCGAAGTTCTCTTAAAACACCTGTTTTTTCAAATTTCTTCTTAAAGCGTTTTAGTGCCTTGTCTAATGATTCGCCGTCTTTTACGTTAATAATGATCATAATTTCCTACATACCTCCTTTCAGGGACGGCAAATGTACGTATAATGTTTTGATTTACAAACAGGTTTTTGAATTAGATATATAGGCTTTGTCACTTATCAACTTATCCAGGAAGCTAGTGTCGAGAATGGCTCCCATTTTCCGTTAACTTTTTTGTAGACGGTTACCGTACCCGAACCGCATAACCAACCACAACCATATCCGCAATAAAACAAACAATACGTATCATTCCTAAAAAATATGGGTACACTAAAATTGTATATCCTATCAACACCTTTATTACTGAAGTAGGTCCATCCATCAAACATTTTGTCGGTTTTACTCTTGTCAAAAACCTTTTTCACACTATCCGCAGTAATTAATTGAGCATCTAAAACCAAGCGTTCCTGCCAGGTATGTTTTTGCATTTTTTCAATTTCAGCGTTGATATAGGCTCTCTCCTCTGCAGTTATTTTCATCGAATCAGCTAAAATTGGTTCAAAACGGGCTTTAAGCGGCAATGGATGCATTTTATAGGTGTCTTGTCTCGAAACCCGGCTTTTATTCCCGGCATTATCTATATATATTAAACTATCAGTACTCCTACCATAAACAATACCATTTTTATTGGCTTGCATAGCTTCACGCAAATAAGTGATACCCTCGCCCACAACATCTTGATAAACACGCCTAACTTTTGGCCGAGGGTCTTTTGGTAAATTATAACGAACAAGCATTTCGCTCACAGATATGCTATCCGCAATATCTTGTGCTATGATTATTTCATTGATAAACGCTTTAGCTTTTGGATCATTTTGAGCGTTAACCTGATAAACTACCAGGCAAATTATAAAAACGATGAAGATGGATTTCATATTTGAGATTTAGGTTATCTAAATATAACAAAAATCTAAATACATATATTGCATTAAATGAGCATCCAAATAAAAGAAATCAATGTGGATATATAATGACAATGATCATTAATTTCTATGCCTTAAATTTAGCCTTATAGCCCTCGCGTAATACATTTACCAGTAACTCCAGCTTAACAGGTTTCGATACATAATTATTCATTCCTGCAGCATAACATTCGTCGCGGTCCTCGGGCATGGCATTGGCTGTCATAGCCACTATATAGGGCTGATCAATATTCTCCATTTGACGTATGCGGCGCGTGGTCTCCAACCCATCCAACTCAGGCATTTGTATATCCATTAATATAATATCGTACATCTTTTTATCCAACTCGTTTAGCACTTCCTGGCCATTATTAACCAAAGTGGCTTCGAAGCCTAATTTCTCTAAAATTCGCATAATGAGTTTTTGATTGATCAGGTTATCTTCGGCTACCAGTATAGTTGACGGGTTTTCTGTAGCAAAATCAAGAGATAACACCGATGTAGTTTGTAATCCATTGTTGGCCATGTATTGTTTATGCTTAAACTCGTTTTGTATGGCCATGCTTAGGTGGTGCTGCTTAACCGGTTTAGTTAGCGTAGCAGCAAATAAGTTAGGATAATTTTTTTGCGTTTCGTTACCTACCGAGCTTAGCAGAATAACCGGCAATTGCGGATACAACTTTTTAACTACACGGGTAAAGGCAAGGCCGTCCATTTCGGGCATTTGCATATCGGTAATTATCATATCAAATACTTTCCCCGTTTTTAAAAGCTCCAGCGCTTCGGCTGCCGAGTGTGCTGAAACAGCATGCAGCTTCCATACTTCTAACTGCGATTTTAATACTTTTAGGTTAGTTTCATTATCATCTACTATTAGTATGTTCTTGTCTTTAATATCCGGAAGCGTGGATGCCTCCAAACGGTCGTGATGCAAAGCCTCGCATTTTATAGTAAACTTAAACGTTGTGCCTTTATGCTCTTCGCTTTCAACCGTAATTGCACCGCCCATTAATTGGATAAGGCGTTTACTAATGGCTAAGCCTAAACCGGTACCGCCATATTTACGCGTTATTGACGAATCTACCTGGGTAAACGCTTGAAACAATTGCGATAATTTTTCGGGAGGTATACCTACCCCGGTATCGGCTACTTCAAAGGCCAGGTCAAGCGTGTTTCCATCTTGTGCAGCTAACGTAACATTTAAAAAAACCTCGCCTTCGTGCGTAAACTTGATGGCATTGCTTATCAGGTTAATGAGTATTTGCCGCAGACGCATACCATCAGCAATTAGCAGTGTTGGTAAACGATGGTCTATTTGATATATTAAATCTACGTTGGTCTCGGCAGTTTTCCGGGCAAACAGGTCAAATACTTCTTCAACACATACCCTTAATTCAAACTCATGCGGGTCAAGATCCATTTTTCCTGATTCGATCTTTGAGAAGTCGAGAATCCCATTAATAACATTTAATAAAGCCTCGCCGCTGTGGATAATAGTTTCGGCATATTCATGCTGCTCTTCGTTAAGTTTAGTTTCGCCAAGTAACGCTGCCATACCAATAACACCATTCATTGGGGTACGTATTTCATGGCTCATGGTGGCTAAAAATATACTTTTGGCTTTGTTTGCCTGCTCTGCATCTAACCGCGCCTGCTCTGCATCGGCACGGGCTTTTTCTTCTTGCAAACGCTGTTCATATAACTCTTCATTTAAGGCTTGCAGTTCTTCGGTTTGATTTATTAATTCACCGTTCAGTGTTTTCAAATCTTCTGCCTGATTAAGTACCTCTTGCGTACGTTGTGTCACCTCTTTTTCAAGCGCCAATTTTTGAGCCCTGATATTTCTTAACCTATAATTGTATATAATATACAAAACTAAAATACCTGCTAATGCTACCAATAACTTAAACCACCAGGTTAACCAAAAAGGCGGTGTTATTATAATCTGGATAGAAGTACCCTTCTCGTTCCAAACACCATCATTATTGGCGGCTTTAACCTTAAATGTATATTCACCGGGGTTAAGATTAGTGTAGGTGGCCCTGTGGTGATTGCCTACGTAGTTCCAGTCATTTTCAAAGCCTTCCAAAATATAGGCATACGTATTATCTTCCGGCACCGTATAATCTAATGCGGCAAACTCAAATGTAAATATGGATTGTTTATAATTTAAGGTAATACTGCGCGTATCGCTAATTGATTGCTTTAACGGGGAGTTATCAGCCCCTGCAAATACCGGTTTATTAAACAATTCAAAACCTGTTATAATAACAGGAGGAATATTTTTATTTTCGGTTATAGACTCGGGGGTAAAAGAGTTAAAGCCATTTATACCTCCAACATAGATTTCGCCATTAGTTGATCTAAAAGCTGCATTTATTCTAAACTCATGATCCTGCAGCCCATTTTTTAATGTGTAATTTTTAACCGTGTACTTTTCGGTATCAAAACAGCTTAATCCCATATTTGTGGTTAACCACATATAATTTTCATCGCCCCTAACCATCCCATTAATAGTATTATTTGCCAGCCCTTGTTCAGTTGTATAGGATATAAATTGCTTTTTTTCAGGTATATATTTGTTTAATCCCCCGCCGGTACCCACCCATATGTTCCCTTTTTTATCGCTATTAATACAAAAAATAATATTATTTGAAAGGTTACTGTTAGCCTTATTGAGGCGGCTAATAGTGCGTGTTGCGGTATGGTAAATGCTAATCCCGGTATTATAAGTACCAATCCATATATCCCCATTCTTGTCTTCAAAAAAGCAACGTATTACATCGCTGCTTATGGTTTGATTATTATTAAGTTCGCTCCTTATTTGTGTAATTTTTTTCATTGACGGGTCAAGTATATTAATACCTCCCCCATTAGTACCTATCCACAAATTATTTTTGCTATCTTCCATTAAGGCAAACACGCTTTCGTTTGATAACTGATTTGCACGGCTGCCTTTTGCAAAATGGGTAAATGAGTTTTTGCTAATATCAAACAGATCTAATCCCCCGCCATAGAAGCCTATCCATAGCCGGTTACCTGTTTTGCTTTTTAACAGGGTAAGTATACTGTTAGCCGATATTCCGTTCCTGGCTTTTTCATTATAATTATAATGCCGAAATGTATTGCTTTCTTTGTTAAATAAATTTAATCCGCCGCCGCCGCCATCTGTCCCTACCCATATATTCCCGTTATCCGCGTCTGCAAATGATGTTACCTCTTTACCTGACAATCCCCTTTCATCGCCATACAAATAACGATATAGTTTAAATAAAAGCAAGCTTTTATCATACTTGCTTATACCAGCCGAAGTGGCCGACACCCACAGGGTACCTAAATTATCAACCAATATAGCCCTTACCGATTCTCCGCTTAAACTGGTATTATCAGCAGGAGAGTTTTTATAGGTGGTAAATGTATTATTACGGGTATTATAAAAATCAAGCCCATTTTCAGTACCGATCCAAAAATTTCCGGCCCCGGTGGGTGCGATAACATGAATTTTATTATCGCTTATGCTTAATGCGTCTCCCTTTTTATTTACATGGTGATTAAATATACCGCTGCGGGGGTCAAGCATATCCACCCCCCCATCATCAGTTCCAATCAAAAGTTTTCCATTTCCTGCATCGGCCAAAGCCTTAATATAGTTGCCACCTATGCTATTATTATTACTACTATGATAATAGTTTGTAAACTTTTGGGTTTTAGGGTTAAAAAGGTTTAAACCATTATTTGTGCCTACCCATAAACGGTTCAGGCTATCTTTTAAAATAACAGTTACACGGGTATAGCTTAGGCTGCCTGGTTTACCGTCTGCTATATAGCGTACAACTTTATTTGTTTTGGGATCTAAAAGGTTAAGGTTTATAAAGGTACCAACCCATATATTACCATTATCGCCCTCGTGTATGGCGTTAATACTGGCATTAGAAAGCGTATTGGGATTAGCGGGGTCATTATAATAATTTATAAAAGTATCATTAGTACGATTGTACCTGCTTAACCCTTCTTTAGTTCCTATCCATAAGTTACCTGCCTTATCTTCGTAAAGTGCACTTATTGTATTACCTGCTAAACTATTTTTATCATTTAAATTCTTTCGGTAAATTGTAAAACGGTAACCATCATATTTATTTAACCCATCTTCGGTGCCAAACCACATAAAACCATACTTATCCTTTAGAATACAGGTAACCGTACTTTGCGATAGCCCGTCTTCGGTGTTTAGATGAGTAAATTTTACGTTTTTATTGCCGGATAAGCCTTGCGCATATAAATTTTTGCAGCAAAATAAAGCCAACATCAAGCATATTAGCAGCAATGGTTTAATAATGTCTTTAAAAAATGGGCGCATTTTTTCTGATTTATGACTGGCCGAACCTGTTAGCGATATACTGGCTGATTTATTATCCATTTAAGGAAATTGGCAATGATTTGTTTACGAAAACAACATCAAATATGTTTTATGATCATAAAACATATTATTCACAACTTGCACCACGTGTATTTAATTGGTTTTTAATGGCTATTGTAAATATATTAATATATATGTATTAGTTTATTAATATTATACAATAATTTAATCATGGGTAATCTGTACAAATACAAAACATTCTTCCAAAAAGTTCGTTTTGATGTCATTATATTTATAGCCAAAACACATCAACCTTAATGCCTGGTCAATCAATAACATCCTATAATAATTACCTTAACGGCGGCGGAGAGATGGGCGAGTTAACCCGGTCATTTGATTGGTCAAAAACAGCTATAGGCACCCCTGATATCTGGCCGCAAAGCCTTTTAACTACCATTAGTACTCTTTTAAACTCACGCTTCCCCATGTTTTTATGGTGGGGCCCGGAGTTAATACAATTTTATAATGATGCCTACCGCCCAAGCTTAGGTAACGATGGGAAGCACCCCAAAGCTTTAGGGCAACGCGGCGAAGAATGCTGGCCCGAGATATGGCCGGTAATAAAACCGTTAATTGATCAGGTACTAACCACCGGCGAACCAACCTGGAGCGAAAATCAGCTTATACCCATATATCGTAACAATAAATTGGAAGATGTATATTGGACATTTAGCTATAGCAGGGTTATTGATGAAGCAGGCAAAGCAGCGGGTGTATTGGTTATTTGTACCGAAACTACGGCCCAGGTGCAATCATTTAACGCATTACAGGATGCCAAAAAGGAATTGGAATTTGCCATTGAATCTGCCGAATTAGGCACGTGGGACCTTAACCCAAAAACTAACCATTTTATTGGCAACCACCGGTTAAAATCATGGTTTGGCGTTGACCAGCAACATGAAGTAGACCTGAAAGATGCGCTTGAAGTTATTATTGAAGAAGACCGTGTGAAGGTAACCGATGCTATACTTAAGGCCCTTGAAAAAGGATCGGACGGTAATTATAGCGTGGTTTATACCATTCAAAATCCAAAAGATAAAATTAAACGCATAGTAGCGGCAAAAGGTAAGGCCATGTTTGATAATGAGGGCAACCCAACACGCTTTAGTGGTATTTTAGAAGATGTTACTGAAGATTACCAGTTACAATTACGTAAAGATGAGTTTATAAGTGTTGCCAGTCATGAGCTTAAAACTCCAATTACTTCTATAAGCGCATCTATGCAGATATTGCAGAAGTTTACTAAAACCGAGGACCTGCCTGATAATGTATCATTATTTATAAATAAGGCCAGTAATAATTTAAACAAGTTGGTGCATTTGTTAGATGACCTGTTAAACGTTACCAAAATACAACAGGGCCAGTTGGCACTAAATAAAACCAGCTTTAACCTTACCGAACTAATTAAAGATTGCTGCGAACATATACATACGGACGGCAGCCATGAGTTTATCATTACCGGAGCTGATTTTTTATTGGTTGATGCCGATTACAGGCGCATTGACCAGGTGATGGTAAACCTATTGAATAACGCGGTTAAATATTCGCCGCAGGCTAAAAAAGTGGAGATAAATATCACCAGTGATGAGGATAACGTTACGGTATCAGTACGTGATTTTGGTATAGGCATTAACCCTGATAAATTACCGCATTTGTTTGACCGCTATTACCGTGTGGATGCTTTGGGGCATCAATTTTCGGGATTAGGCTTGGGGCTGTATATTAGTGCCGAAATTATATCCCGCCATGGCGGTAAAATTGGAGCAGAAAGCACTTTGGGTGATGGCAGTACCTTTTGGTTCACTTTGCCGACAGCGTAACATTCAACTTCTCCACGCGTCATTGCGAGGAATGACGGAAAGTGTTTTAATATTCCGCCAGTATAATAACATTATCATTAATTGGCTCAATACGCTCGCGGCCGTGTAGGAAGCCCAGGCCAACTACAAATGAGAAACCGGATACAATGCCACCCATTTCCTGTATCAGGTCGCTGGCGGCCGTTACAGTACCTCCGGTAGCTAATAAATCATCGTGTATCAGTATATGCTGGCCAGGCTCAAAGGCATCGGTATGCATTTCAATAACGGCGGTACCGTATTCTAATTTGTAGGCCCGTTGCTTAATGGTAAAAGGCAACTTACCCGCTTTACGCACAGGTACAAAAGGCACACCCAATTTGGTAGCTAGGGTCAACCCAAATAAAAACCCGCGGCTCTCTACCCCTGCTACCACGTCAACACGGGTATACTTTAGTTTTTCTACAAAAGCATTTAAAATATTCTCGCATAAAACGGGGTCTTTCAGTATAGGTGTAATATCCTTAAAAACTATACCCGGTTTCGGGAAATCAGGGATATCACGTACTGATGCTTTAATTTGCTCTTCTATCATTTTAAAAAACTATATACGGTTCAATTTTACGCAAAATAACCTCATCAAGTATCACAATATTTCGCATATCGTCAATACTACTATAATTGCCGTGTTGGTTACGGTATTGTATAATGGCATTGGTTTGTTTATTGGTAAGATATGGAAAGCGCCTTAACCCTTCAAAATCCACCTGGTTAATTTTTATTTTGGTGATCAGGGCCGGGTTTATACTCACCTGATCTTTGATATGGTTATATTTTTCCTCGTCCAGGCCATATATTTCTTTTAACTGCCCCTTATTTAAAAATCCACCCAAACGCTTGCGATATTCCAGTATCCGCTGGGCAAAGGCCGGACCAATACCATTAATGCGGGTAAGTTTGGCCGAGTCGGCACTGTTCAATTCAACAATTATATTGGGCTTATTGGTGTATCCCTCGGGAATATCAATATAGGGTGCTAGCCGCTTATAATCATCAGGAGTAATAGCGTATATTTTCTGTACATCCTGCTTTTTATAAAACCGCCCACCTTTGGCTTCGTAATTTTTAATGGTGTTGATCTGTTTTTCGCTTAACCCTAGTTGCTGCCATTTTTCGGCAGGCAGGTTATTAGGATCAAATTTGAATAATACCGGGTTGGCTATTTTTTCTTCGGAGAGGTTGTTACCCTTGCCTGAATTAAGCAAAGCTACCGCTTTATCAAAATCTTTAAAATCTGTCGGGGTTTCTTTATGGAAGTATTGGTAGATGTAGGGTGCCGCTAAAATCAACAAGATCAGTACAAGCAACACTACCATCCCGTTCCATTCCTTTTTGGTAACGGACAGATAACTTTTTATTACTTTGGTTGCCTGCTTCAAATCAACCGTTAAAATAGGAAATTAGTACTTAATATTAAATTTCTTCAATATCAAACTCAATAACCATAGCGGGCTTATCAGCAAAAATTTAAAATCCCAAAACAGCATGGGCTTTTTGCCTTCCAGCTTATAGCCTATTAGTTGCAGGATGTTGGCCGCAACAAAAAGAATAATACATACCTGCGGTAATATCATACCACCGGCATGCTGCCAATATTCCAGTTGTATAATAAAGTAGCTAAATGCAAATACAACCAGCAACATTAAATAAGATAATATGGGTGATAACCGCTGGTAATAATAAATGCTAAAGGCAATTACAAACGAGCCCCAGTTTAAATAACCGTTGTATTTGCCTAAAAACCCCAAATGCGGAAAAGGCAATGACCATACAAACGCCAATATGCTAAATGAAATAACGGGAATACAGATATAATTAATAACCCTGTTTACCGGGTTGGTATGGTACTCATTGTATTTATCAAAGTAAACATCAATGGGGCGCTGGGGTGTGGCTGGTGCTTTCATGGTATGAAAAAAAGCGATGGCTTAAGCCATCGCTTTACAAATATAGGTTACTATATAATTACTTAGCAAACGCTACCGAACGGGTTTCCCTGATTACGGTAACTTTGATCTGGCCCGGATAGGTCATTTCAGTTTGTATACGGTTAGATATATCGGCTGCTAACACTTCCGATTGCGCGTCGCTTATCTTTTCGCTTTCTACAACCACACGTAGCTCGCGGCCTGCCTGTATAGCGAATGTTTTTTCAACACCAGGGTATGACATGGCCAGTTCTTCCAGTTCTTTCAAACGTTTAATGTAGCTCTCCACCACCTCGCGGCGTGCGCCCGGGCGTGCACCTGATATCGCATCACAAACCTGTATGATTGGTGATAACATCGAGGTCATCTCTACCTCGTCGTGGTGGGCGCCAATGGCGTTACAAACTTCAGGGTGCTCTTTATATTTTTCGGCCAGTTGCATACCTAAAATAGCGTGTGGCAGTTCCGGGTTATCATCAGGCACTTTACCAATATCATGCAGTAAGCCGGCACGTTTAGCCAGTTTTACGTTAAGTCCTAACTCGGCAGCCATAGTAGCGCAAAAGTTAGCTACCTCGCGCGAGTGTTGTAATAGGTTCTGCCCGTATGATGAACGGTAGCGCATACGGCCAACCATGCGTATCAGTTCCGGGTGCAGGCCGTTAATACCTAAGTCTATCACGGTACGCTCGCCTATCTCAACAATCTCTTCTTCTATCTGCTTCTTGGTTTTAGCAACTATCTCTTCAATACGTGCCGGGTGAATACGGCCATCGGTTACCAAACGGTGCATAGCCAAACGGGCTATCTCGCGCCTTACCGGGTCAAAGCCCGATAGGATAATGGCTTCCGGTGTATCATCCACAATAATTTCAATACCGGTAGCTGCTTCCAGCGCGCGGATATTACGTCCCTCGCGCCCAATGATACGGCCCTTTATCTCATCATTTTCGATGTTGAAAATAGATACCGTATTCTCAATAGCACTTTCGGTAGCGGTACGCTGGATGGTTTGAATAACGATCTTTTTAGCCTCTTTGGTAGCGGTCAGTTTAGCCTCGTCAACAATATCCTTGATCTGAATCATGGCTTTGCTGCGGGCTTCTTCGCGCAGGTTATCTATCAGCTGGTTCTTGGCATCTTCGGCAGATAAGCCGGCAATGGTTTCCAGTTGTTGTACGTGCTGGTTTTTTAACACTTCAACCTCTTCCTGCTTTTTAACAGCAATTTCGGTTTGGCGCTCCAGGTTTTTACGAACGTTGTCTATTTCGGCTTCCTTACGGGTAAAGTTCTCTATACGCTGGTTTAATGACTGCTCCTTTTGCTTAATACCATTCTCGCGTTGAAGCACTTCATTATTGCGGCTATTTATTTCCTGCTCATGCTCGGCTTTCATTTGTAAAAAGCGTTCTTTAGCTTCCAGCAACTTATTTTTTCTTAATATCTCGGCGTCGTTCTCGGCATCTTTAAGAATCTTTTTTACCTTATTTTGTGCCGATGCTTCCTGGTCTTTAAAGAGTTTTTTAAGGAGGAAACGCCCTATGACGATTCCGCTGGGGATACCTATCAGTAGCCCTATTATGATGTAAAGTATATTCATTATTTTAGGTTATATAAATAAAAAAACCGCAACTAAATTTCACGCTCATTATTGTAAAACTTCTTTTTCAGATTATTGGACCAGGTTACCGTTAAATGCAAGCAAGTAACGCATACCCTATTTCTTGTCCGCCTGATATTGAAGCGTTAAGTTTTTAATAGTGAACATAAAATTTAACCACGGTTAAATCTTAATTGGCTCTGATATATAAGAACGTATTACTTCGAGAAAAACTCGGTCAGTAAATGATCTAACTGATAAACCTTTTCGGCCACGTCCGAATCCTCGACCGTAACTCTTTTTTCTGCTTTTAATGACGATGTGGCGTAATGCAACACACTCATTGCCAGCAAATCCTGCTTATCCCTTACCGCATAATTTTCCTGGTACTCTTTTATGCGGTCGTTAATCAATTTAGCTGCCCTACGTATTATTTCTTCCTCCTCCATGTTCACCTTTAACGGGTAAACTCTGTCAGCAATATTTATTTTTATTGAGATTTCTCCCATTTGAGCTTGTTCACTTTATGTATTATTTTTTTAATAATACAATGCACTTATCTATTTCTTGCACAAAGTCGTTAATTTTTTGCTTTATGTCAAGACTTTTTTCATTTGTTTCTGAAAACGACTTAGCCAGCTTCAATACATTCATCTTTTCGTCCAACTCTTTGTTCTTATTTTTACTCGCATCAAGCGCTGCCATTAACGACTGGTTCTCGAGTTTTAATAAATCGTTTTCCTCTTGCAATGCCGAGCAAAGTTCGATCAACCTTCCGGCTTTATCGATCACATTGTTTAACTGCGAAGCTACTTGAGACATTACTTATTTGTGATTTATTGAACGAGTGAATTTATTAATTTTTATTTAAATAATTACTTCCTTATTTCCGCCCCCGCTTCTTTGCTCAAATTATAAATAAGCTTTTGCATAATGCTATCAATTGCTTTGTCGGTCAGTGTCTTCTCGCTGTCCTGCAAAATAAAACTTAACGCGTATGACTTTTTACCTACAGGTAGTTTATCGCCCTCGTACACATCAAACACATCTACATCCTGCAATAGCTTACGCTCGGTTTTTTGGGCTATTTGCTTTAGCTGGCTAAACGATACGGATTTATCAATCAGCATAGAAAGGTCGCGCCTCACAGCCGGGAACTTAGATACTTCCTGGTAAACTATCTTATTTTTCTTGGCGATGGTAATCAACTGGTCGAAACTGAAATCGGCATAAAAAACTTCTTTATCTACATCCGCTTTTTTTAAAGCTGCTGCGGCCACCTTACCAAATTTAACCAGCGTTTTGTTATTGCGGTTATAGTTGAGGCCGTAAGCCATTTTTTTGCAGGTGCAATCCTCAATCACCACATCGGTAATGTTTAGGCGCTGCAATATATTGTCGACAATAGCCTTTAGATTATAAAATGATGCCGACTGTGCCTTTTGGTTCCATTGGGCGGTAACTGATGCACCACTCATAAATATCGCGAAGCGCTGGCTCTCGTTATATTTATCGTCCTGAATTTTGTAAACCTTACCAAATTCATAAAACTTAATATCTGAGTTTTGGCGGTTTTGGTTGTAGGCAATCGCTTCCAAACCCGAATACAGCATAGTTTGACGCATAACATCCAGGTCAGAGCTTAGCGGGTTCAATATTTTAACCGCGGTATCTAAATTATCTGAATAAGCCGATTTGGTTAACGAGTTGGATAATATCTCGTTAAATCCATTAGCGGTTAACAGATCAGATAGCATGTTTTGAACCGTATCTTTCTCCGGCCTTGGCGACGCGCTTAACGACGCCCTTACCTGCGTTGGAATATGGATATTGTTATAGCCATAAATACGCAGGATATCTTCGATCACATCCACCTCGCGGGTTACATCTACACGGTAAGGTGGTACTTTCAGCGTTAAACCTTCGGCAGTTTCATTCACTACCTGTATATCCAAAGCCTTAACAATGCTTTTTATTTCTTCGTGAGGGATATTCTGACCAATTAAGCGTAAAGTGTTTTTATACGACAGTTCCACATCAAACGGTGCAACCGGGTTTGGATATAGGTCGACTATATTTGATGATACCGAACCGCCTGCCACCTGCTGAATTAACAAAGCCGCGCGCTTTAAAGCAAACACCGTCATATCCGGATCGGTACCGCGCTCAAAACGGAAAGACGCATCCGTTTTTAAACCGTGACGCTTGGAAGTTTTACGTACCGAAACCGAGTTAAAGTAAGCGCTCTCTAAAAATATATTTTTGGTTGAGGCTTTAACACCCGATTCCGCACCGCCAAATACACCGGCAATACACATGGGGTCGGTAGCGTTGCATATCATCAGGTCATCGGCAGATAGCTTACGCTCAACATCATCCAGCGTTTTAAATACCGTGCCTTCGGCGCAGTTTTTCACGATGACTTTATTGCCTTTAATAGCATCTGCATCAAAAGCGTGCAACGGCTGGCCCAACTCGTGCAATACATAGTTGGTCACATCCACAATATTATTGATAGCACGCACACCAATAACCGCCAAACGCTCTTTTAACCATTGCGGTGATTCCTTTACTTCAACACCTGATATCGTTAATCCTGAATAACGTGGACTAGCCTGCTCATTCTCTACCACTACCTCAATAGGCAAATTGGTATTATCCACTTTAAAAGCAGAAACATCAGGTTTGGTGATACCTATTTTCAGGAAAGCGGCAATATCTCTGGCTGTACCTAAATGCGAAGTAGCATCGGCACGGTTGGGGGTTAAGCCAATTTCGTATTGATAATCGTCGTTCAGTTTAAAATATTCTTTTGCAGGGGTACCCACAACAGCGTGTTCATCCAACACCATAATACCCTCATGGCCGGTGCCTAAACCTATTTCGTCTTCGGCGCAAATCATCCCTTCAGATACCTCGCCGCGTATTTTTGATTTATTGATCTGGAAAGGTTCTCCCGAGGTTGGGTATACTGTAGTGCCTACGGTAGCTACTACCACCTTCTGGCCGGCATCAACATTAGCCGCGCCGCATACTACCTGCAAGTCTTCGGCACCGCCTACATCGACTTTGGTAATGCGCAGCCTGTCGGCATTGGGGTGTTGGGCAATTTCTTTAACATAGCCAATTACCAACCCCTCTAACCCACCGGGAACGGCTTGTACTTTCTCCAGGCTCTCTACCTCTAAACCGGTACCGGTTAATATGGTAGATATCTCCTGCGGAGTTTTATCAGTCTGTATAAATTCTTTAAGCCAATTGTATGATATCTTCATCAGATCGAAATGATAATCGGCAAAGATAGGATTTGGCGCGGAAAGCGGAAAGGATTAAGCTAAAAGTGGAAATCCCGGCGTTTCCACTTTTAGCAAAAGGGATAATTATTTTAAAAGGCGGATTACTTTACCAGTTAAAATTAAAGATGCACTATCAGAAAAACTATGCTCAAGCGTAGTAATATCAGGATTGGTCATTTTCAACTCACTACTACCCAGTACTTTTATATTGGCAAATTTAATTTGATTGTTGGAATTAACATTCAATCCACCTATATCATTTGAATTATCGCCAACTATGGCATTCATACTTTCCAGCTTGTTGTTTTTTAATTCAATTTGCGTTAAAGGGCCTGGGTTAACAGTCATTTTTTGCTGGTCAAATCCTATAACATCTATATCTCCTACATATTCATTAACTCTTTTGTTAGAATCATCTTCACCATTACTTTTCCAAATAAAAGCCTTAGTTATTACGCTATCTAACTGCGGGCAGGTTATTACAACACCACCGGAATAATAACTGTTTTGGCGCCCGCTTTCGCCGGTATAAGTTATCACTAAAGTTTTTCCATGCTTTGTGATCTTAACTATGTCTTTTAAGTCCTTCCTGATCCATAGTGAAAATTTAGGCCCTTTTTCAATAGAGGCATCAATTACATTGGCCGAAAGATGCTCAACATTACTAAAGTCTTTAATTGGTAATTGCTCCATGCCAAAAAATGGGTTTTTAAAATCACCTTTTAAATATTCAGCCTTTAATCCCGCGTCAAACACTACCAGGTAGGTTATAACTACTATGGTAACTACTACCAATAACTTACTACTTGTTTTCATTTTATGATAAGGTTTAGGTTGGATAATTTTTTGATTTATATTCTTCGTAACGCTTCTGCATTTCTTCAAAGCTGATATCTAACAGATACAAGCTTTTGAAAAAATCAGGCAGTTCCTGTTGTAAAAAGCGTTCCTTGCGCATACTCTTTATTTTTTTAATGGCATCTACAGCCACATAATGTCCCATACCACGTTTGTTAAATATGATCTCCTGGTTTTGTAAATGCTCGTAGGTACGCATTACCGTATTGGGGTTAACCTGCAACTCGCCTGCCATTTCGCGTACCGATGGTATTTTTTCATCGGGTTTCCACTTACCCAACATAATATGCTCGCTTATTCTATCGGCAATTTGCAGGTATATGGCCTCTTTTTCTTTGAAATTCATAGGCTTAAGCTTCTTTTTCTTTTAGTTTGAAATAAGTTGTAGTCCAAAATAATAAAACTACAAATACAAAAACTGTTAATCCGTAAGTATCAAATTTATCCGACGCTTGTATATTCCATCCTCCATAAGTACTATTTAGATCATAAATATATATTGGAGTAAAAGGCATAGCTGCACTAAACCTGGTATGAGCGGCAAAAAACATGTTTAAAACTAAACCATTTAAAAGCGCTAAGACACCAAGGCATAAAAAGAACACGATAGTTGTTTTAACAAAATGCAGCTTTTTAAAAAATACAGATCCCCAAAAAACAAACGCATGGAACAAGGTAAAACTCATGAATGCTATTGCCGGCTTTCTGCCTGTGGTTTCAAAAACATTGATCATTTTGCTTTCTTCCGGACTTTGATCTCCTAAACTCACCACAATATAGTCGGCCAAATAAAACGAAGCCAGGTATACTATCAAAAAAATAAAATAGGAATACAATAAGCCCACCAAAAATTTTTCGAAATGTGATGAAGGAAGCATTAAAGCGGGAATCACTTTACTTCTATCGCCCAGGTCGGCAAACATCATGCTGCCAAATATACTTCCAAAACCAGAGATAGTAAATACAAATAACATTATCTGGGCTCCCTCATCTAAATGCCATCTATTCATCATAGAGAAGAACAGCAATATTAAAAACATTACGCCAAATAGTACAGCTATTGATAAACCATAAGTTTTGCTGTGCTCAACCGTATGCTTTTTAAAAAGCATACTAAAACGTTTGATATCAAATGTATTATTCATGATTATTGGTTTAGGGTTTCGATCAATTGTTCATTATTGCTGATAATAGCGTTGAACAAAATTTCCATATCAACTTTGCTGTAACCATTATCAATATTAATAGTGATGGCTTGCAAGCCCAGGAATGTTGGCTCAGCATATAAATAGTCGGTAGTGTCGGCAGGTATGATGCCAAAGTTTACCTTTTCGGCAATTTGATCCATACCGGTATTCACTACAATTTTTTGATCGTGCAATACCAGTATGCTATCGATCAGGTTATCCAGGTCACGTACCTGGTGGGTTGATATAATAACACACCTGTCTTCGGTAAGCGATGAAGCTATTATTTTACGGAACTGTGCCTTTGAAGGGATATCCAATCCGTTGGTAGGCTCATCCATAATTAACAAGGAGGTATTGGTTGAAATGCCAAATGCTATGACCACCTTTTTTTGCTGGCCAAATGACAATTGCGTTAAGGGCTTATTGTCGGGCACATCAAACTCGGCCAGGATCTTGTTAAATTGCATATTATCAAAATTTGGATAGAAATGACCTGTGCTATCCGCAAACTGCCTGGCGCTGATGGCGGGCATGTAAATATCCTCGGGCACAAAAAATAGTTCCTGTAAAAAATCAGGCAAACGGTTTTTTGAAGTATAGCCATTCACTTTACAGGTGCCTGCAGTTGGGAATACCAATCCGGCTATGTTTTTAAGCAGGGTTGATTTACCCGCGCCGTTTTTACCCAGCAAACCATAAATATGCCCGGCTTTAAGCGAAAGGTTTAAATTTTGGAACAGCATTTTTTTGCCGTATCCGAAGGTTAGGTTGGAAATTTCTATCATAACAGTGTATTAGTTAAATAGTACACTACAAATATAGATAAGGTATTTAGAATTCAAAATTTATTTTAAAAAAAAGTTTGCTTGTGCACATTCATAACCTGCATATTAGTCACCGACTTGTGTATAGATCTCTCACTTTGTTCGAGATGACAAGGGGGTGAAGTGATGAAATTTGACTACAAAATCATGGTTTACATTTTTCAAGTACGTAAACCACTTAAACAATTGAATTTCAAATATTTAACCTAAAATAAAATGCGAAATGTGTTAAGTTGTGTAAACCCACTTTTAATTACGGCCGAAAGGCAGCGGGTCATTTTTATGATCGGGCTTTTTTAACTGTGCACGCAAACTTTTAAGACTTTGCGTTGGCCCTTCTGATGAGAAAAGATTAACCAACCAGGCAGGCGCATTACCTCCGGGATCAACCTGCAGGCTATATTCTATTTTGGTTTCACGGTCATTCAAAGGTATAAGCACCCATTTGCCAACTGACTTTTCTATACGTACCAGGTCCTTCTTTTTAGGCATATAATCAGATACTACCGGGCCATCAATAGTAACCACTTTAGTGTTTGGATTTTGAGTAGCTGTAAGATGTCCGACAAAATCGCGATTAACAATGGGCCAGGGCATGTTTAATACGGTATAGTAATATACTTCGGTAGGCGACACCTGTTTAAGTACAGTAGCCGATTTGGTTTTGTACGCCCATTCAGGCGAGCTTTTAATATCCAGTAAAACACCCACTATTTGATTTAACGGTGCCTGCATAACACACTCTAACTTTATGGCTTTGATCTTTGAATTGGGTATATCACTATTGTAAGATTTTATCCCATCCTTCTCACCCAAAAACTTCCAGGTGGTTTGTGCACGCACATACGATAGTTGAAAAAGCAGCCCCGATAATAAAAGAACCTTTGATAAACGAAATTGAAAAAACCGTACTGCCATCATCATAAACCTTACTAATATACACTTATAAGATGCAAAGGTTTAATTTCATCATCGTACTATCGCAAATTTACGCTGATAGTATAATTCATCGCGCTTAGCCTGTTTGGTTATATCGCGGTCAAAAACTTTGTTCAGGTTGTTGCCGGCAAGGTCCTCAAGTTTTGAGTTAACACGTAACGTGTAATCATCCTTTTGCCATGGTGCCGTTGGGGTAAAACTCCAAACGGTATCGTTGTCACTAATCCTAACCGCACCATTCACCACTGCTCCTTTGCTGTTTAAAATGACTATTGATTCTTGTAACAAATAATGATCTAACGGCTCATTCAATTTTATAACTAATGGGTTTTTTGTATCTGATGACGGCAAATTAATTCCCCATTTATTAATGTCAGGCTGTTGATCATCCCATGCACCGGCTACAAATTCCTTACTATATTCCTGCAAATTTAAACCACGGCTATCCTTCCATTTTGATGAAACTACCAGCCGATATTTGTCTGCTTTTTTTAGGGGATTGCCCCTCTCGCGGTTAAGCACCAATCCACGCTTAATACGCCCGGGATCAAGCCATAGGGTTAACACCTTACCCGTAGTATCCCAAAGCTCGGGTTGCAGATTAAGAAAAACATCGTGCAGGGTATCCTTACCATCCAGCAGTGTAATATGATCTATAGCGCTCCCGGTAAGCATGGGATGTGAAAATTGAAGGTAAAATTTTAAGTTATTTTCTGGCAAGGTATCGCCTTGCGGATAAATGGCTACGATCTTAGGCGCATCGTTAATATTACTTAACGGCACTTTTATCTCGCCTATATATTTACCTGCCTGTATAATTTTATAGGTTAGTCCCGGCGATGGTGGAATAACCGGTGTAAATAATATGGCGTCGCCGTCTTCGCTTAAAGTGCCTAATATATTTTGGTTGCCATCGGCTAATGTTACTTTTAAAGAAGATTCAATAGGGACGCCCGCTTCCACATGCAGCAAGTAAGATGGGATCAATATGCCTGTGGCATGGTTGTCTTTATCCCAGGCAAATGCAATTTTGTCGTGGTGACTATCGCAAGCGGGTAAAATTGCCAATAAAAAAAACACCAGGCTATACATTACGTATAGCCTGGTGTTAATGAAAAAATTTAAATTATATGTTTTTGCCATCAGATGTCCAAAGGTCCAGATCGCCGTTAGCTTTACGTTGTATAACTACAGCACGGCCATCATCCAGTTTATCTAACTGTAATACTTTTTCGTAAGGTAGTTTAATAAAATTGGTACCTGCGGTAGTAGCAACACGCTCGGTTAAAGTACCCTGGAAGCTTTTTATATCATCATAGCTTACCTTAACTGCAGGGCGGGCACTGTTAGCCATTACCAAATAGTTTTTATCTGATTTTAGCCAGATCATATCTGCCGGGGTGTTACCATTACCCATCTCGGCAATGGTACGGCCCTTAACATGTGCGCCTTGTTTTAACTCGTCCATAGGGAAAAGTACTAATGGTGTACAGGTATAACTGGCTACCATATAGTTTTTACCATCAATTGTAGTAGTCGAAAATGTACGGATTGGTGAGGTAGTTTCATACCTGCCGTGCGAAGCATGATACATCTCTAATGAGGCTATATCACCTGCTTTACCTGTAAACGGAAACGCGATAGTACGGAATGATGAGCTAAACTCTTTATTACTTAAACCGCTTAACATTAATTTACCATCGGCATAGGCCATGTCTGATATGGATGAAACACGGTTTCTGTCAGTAGCCGCATCATTTAATGCTACGGATGAAAAATCAACATCTTTTAATGAAACTGCTTTAATATTGCTGCTATTATCTACAGTAAGCAATACCGGCGTACCATCAGCACCTTTTACAGCGATGTATAATTTTTTTGAAACCGGGTTAACCGCCATATCAGTAATGGTGATGGTTTCTTTGGTAGTGCCCAATGCCGAAGCAATTTTGGCATCTATGCCTTGTATATCGTAAGGTTTGGCGGTAGCTTTTGCCGCGTCTTTAGTGTCAACCGCATATACTGCCGCACTTTGCGAATCGCCTATAAATAATACGCCGTTTGGCCCAAAGGTTAACGCCGTAATTGATTTTACTTCGGGACTGCCTTTTACAAAACCATAAGGAGCTGTTGGCTTAAGACTGATACCTGCAAACAATAGCACACCGGCCGTTGCTGCAGCAAGAAAAACATACGCTTTTTTCATTGTTTTATGATTTAATTAGCAAATAATTGGTTTATTACTATACAAACAAATATACCTTATGGTTGCCCGGAATACTCCATTTAATTTATTGACAACAAGAATGTTACATTAAATTTTATAATTCTATTTATTTTGATAACTCTTTTACAAAACCTGTTAGCAGTTTAAACACGCCATTATACCCATTCAAAGGCAAGGTTTTGCTGATGTCAAAAACATCATGATAGGCTTTTATTCCGCCCATGGTATACATATAAAATGCAGGTACACCTTTTTCGGTAAACCAATAATGGTCGCTGTTGGCCGCTTTGCCGCGCGAGCTTATTTTAGGCAAATACTTTCCTGATGTGTTAAGCTCCTTTAATAAATTAAACTCCTTTGGATAAACCGTGGCATTCACTACCATTATACCTTCATCACCCGTACCTAAAATATCCATATTAACCAGGAAACGGATATTTGATAAATTGATCAGCGGATGTTCTGAAAAATATTTTGATCCCAATAAACCTGCCTCCTCGCCCGAAAAGCCGATAAATACCATACTATAGGGCTGAGGGTTGGCCGCGTAATATTTAGCGAGGCTTAATAACTGGCTTACTCCACTGGCATTATCATTAGCACCAGGAAAGTAAGTATCAGTCCCCATACCCCCTAAATGATCATAATGCGCGGTAAATACAATAAACGAATCGGGTTTGGTAGTACCCCTCACCATTCCGCAGATGTTAGCTGTTTTAAAGTTATTAATGAGTTTATTTTCGATATTGACATTTATAGTCGAAGGTAACTCCTTAAGTGCTTTTTTATCAACCTGTATTATAGTATGATCTATTACCTCTTGATCAACAGACCATGTAAGTTTGTTTTTCAATTCGACTAATATTCTGTTCTCAGGATTTATAAAACTTATACTGTCGGCCTGACTTAATTTCCCTGTTGCCTTTACTCCCCTACTTGGCGGACCAACAATAAACTCACGCCCGGGCACTAAAGCCACGCCATTAATACTCACCTCCATTTTACCCGGGAAGGTATTAGCATTAAAGCTAAACTCCTGCATATAACTATTGCCGGCTAAGGGTTGCAAACCATAGCTTTTAAACTGGTCTGCAATAAAACGGCCTGCTTTGCCCATACCATCATTGGTGTAGCCGCGCCCCCAAAAGTACTGCGAGGTAAGCGTATCCACCATTCGCCGGACAAACAATGAATCCTGTGCCTGTGTTACACAAGCGTGTAACAATAAAAGCAGGGTGAGTTTAAATTTCATAACTATCAATTGCAAATTACTAATTTGGCTGTAAATGGTGATATTAATAAATACAGGTATTGTTTTATTGACCCTGGCGGGGATGGAGGCTTTCTCATGGGCCATACACAAATACCTTTTTCATGGGCCTTTGTGGTTTATCCATAAAACACATCACCAGCAAAGGCACGGCTGGCTGGAATTAAATGATATTTTTAGCCTACTCTTCGCCTCTATCGCTTTATACTTATTGTGGTTGGGGCATACTAATTTAGATTACCGCTTTTGGATAGGCACCGGGATAAGCCTATACGGCACCATCTATTTTATTTTTCATGATGGATTTATACATAATCGTTATAAATCATTTAAAAGCAATAACCGTTATTTAGCAGGGATACGCCGCGCGCATAAGATCCACCATAAATCAACCGATAAAAACCCGTCGGAAGAGTTTGGGTTGTTGGTGGCAAGCAGGAAGTGGTTTAAAAAAATGTAAATTTGCCCTCACCATGCTGCAAATACAACAAAACGTATCCCTTAAAAACTTTAACACATTTGGTGTTGAAGCCAGTGCCAAATATTTTGTGGAAATAAACCACGAAGATGAAGTGGTGGAGTTGTTTATGGATCCGCAATGGAAGCAAATGGAACTGCTGGTAATGGGTGGCGGCAGCAACATGCTGCTCATTAATGACTTTGATGGGCTGGTTATCCATATGAACATTCGTGGCTTTGAGCACCGCATAAACCATACCGAGGTCTTTGTTGAAGCAGGCGCCGGCGAGGTATGGAACGACCTGGTAAACTTTTGTGTGGCCCGCGAATATGCAGGTTTAGAAAATTTGAGCCTGATACCCGGCTCGGTAGGTGCATCGCCCATTCAAAACATTGGTGCTTATGGTGTGGAACTGCAGGATGTGTTTAATAGCTGCAAGGCATTTGAAATAGCCACCGGCACTTTTAAAACTTTTACCAAAGCCGACTGTAAATTTGGCTATCGCGAAAGTATATTTAAAAGCGAAGTAAAAGGTCAGTATATCATCACTTCGGTAAAATTCCAGCTGTCACTTATACCTAACCTTAATTTGCGCTACGGCGCTATTGAGCAGGAATTGTCTACAAGGGGTATAACCAACCCTACCCTTAAAGATGTATCACAGATTGTATCACATATACGTGTATCTAAACTACCCGACCCATCAACCATTGGCAACGCGGGGAGCTTTTTTAAAAACCCGGTAATTGCCCAAACCGAGTTTGAGCCGATAAAAGCAAAATTCCCGGGGATTGTAAATTACCCTGCCGGGGATGGCTATGTTAAACTGGCCGCCGGTTGGTTAATTGAGCAATGCGGCTGGAAAGGTAAAGTGGTGGGCAACACGGGCACATGGAAAAACCAGGCACTGGTTTTAGTGAACCACGGCGGTGCTACCGGACAAGAGATTTTTAACTTTTCGTCGCAAATCATAGACAGTGTGTACACTAAATTTGGCGTTACCCTACAACGTGAAGTGAATATTATTAATTAAATCTATTTTAGATAGGTTACTTTTTGAACAGTTATTAAAGCCGGCTATTTCCTTTTTTAAATTTACTTTATCTATCTTAAATACAATATGTTATGTATATTTTGGTGTAATTTTAACACTATATAAGTAATTCATTTATTCGATGACTTCTTATGCTTTTTTAGACTGTATGTTTTTGCGGATGGTATCATGTTTGAATAAAACACTGTACAAAAAACAAAAACAATATGACAAAGATTGAGTTTAACACCCTGGTATTACGTCAAGCAAGTTCATTAAGGTCATACGCCTTGCATTTTACACACGACGCAGATGATGCTAACGATCTTGTACAGGATACAATGTTGAAAGCTATAACTTACTACAATAAGTTTAAAGAAGGCACCAATTTAAAAGGATGGTTATATACCATCATGAAAAACACCTTCATTAACAATTATCGTCGCCTTGTTAAAATGAGCACTTTTGTAACTAAATCTGATGAAATATCATCTCCAAACCTGGTATATAGCTCAAGCAAAAATCAAGGCGAAGCAAAATTTGTAATGGATGACATTAAAAGAGCCATGGATAAATTGCCATCTGATTATTATGTACCATTTACAATGTACTTTGAAGGACATAAATACCATGAAATTGCCGATCATTTAACCATTCCAATCGGTACCGTTAAAACCCGCATACACGTTGCCCGCAAACTGTTAAAGAAAAACTTAAAAGCGTATGATAATGGTATTAAAAAACCAATCTACGCAGAAAACTAATCCATATATTAAACTCGATTATATAATAAAAGCCTGCCTTGTTTGTTAAAGGGCAGGCTTTTTTGTTGTACTACACAAGTGTTATTACCTTATAAATGGTATTGCCGGTTTATAGATCACTCCTTTATTTTGGCGTAGGCGTAATGTATTAAGTATGATATAAAAAATATTAAAAGCATACAAAGCAATTACAGCTATTAAAAAGTGCTCCCTGTTAAAAATGCCAAAATGCGAGATATGATAAATAGTCATAACTACAATAACCATTGGAATAACAGTAATAAATATAAACCATGATATTTGAAAGTTGATCACTCGTTTGCTATCTATATCAATATTCTTTATCGCATCTTTTTTTAACCACCATAATACCCAGGGTACGATAGCACCAGCCATAGGAAATACCAGGAAACTAAATGCCGATAAATTAACTACTATCAAGTATTTATTCCTATTAGCGTTTTCTGATTTATCTATCTCAGTCGGATGATCTGTTAACTCTTCGGGATCAATACCAAAAGCGGTTGCTAATCTTTTTAAACTGTCGCCTCGCGCTTCAGTCTCGTTATTTTCTATACGCTGAATAGTACGTAAACTCAATTGGGTTAAGTCTGCCAGCTCTTCCTGGCTAAAACCTTTTCGATTACGCAGTTCTTTGACCTTTTTCCCGATATCAAAATTATTCATAATTGGTGCTGATTAATACTCAAAAGTAAAATCTAATTTGCAAATTAATTGTCGACTTATTTACGTCATTTTTACGACATACTGCCTGATAGTGCTTTTATCGCCTCTTTGGCGGCAATTTGCCCCGATATTAACGCCGGCGGCACACCCGGCCCCGGCACAGTCAACTGCCCGGTATAAAGCAAATTTTTAATATGCTTATTACGCATAGCGGGCTTAAAAAAAGCGGTTTGTGCCAATGTATTGGCCAAGCCATAGGCATTGCCTTTAAACGAGTGGTAATCTGCTTTAAAATCATTCAAAGCATAGCTGCGCTTTACTACAATGTTATCCTTTATGTTTTCACCGGTAATGCTTTCAAATCGGCTAAGCACCATATCAAAATATTTTTCGCGGGTAGCATCATCGTCATGCAGTCCGGGGGCAACCGGTATTAAAAAAAACAAGTTCTCGCTATCGGCAGGTGCAACCGTATCATCTGTTTTTGAAGTACATGCTACATAGAATAGCGGCTTTGATGGCCATTGCGGATGGGTATATATCTCTTTGGCATGCTGCTCAAAATCTTCATCAAAAAATAAGTTATGGTGTTCAATGCTGTTCAACTTTTTATTTATCCCCACAAAAAACAACAAGCTTGATGGCGACATAGTACGACTATCCCAATACTTATCTGTGTAGTTTCGGTAAGCTTTATCTAAAAGTTTTTGGTCAACATGCTGATAATCGGCACCGGCAATTACAAAATCGGCTTTTAAAGTTTCATTTTTGGTGATGATATTACTCACTTTATTATTATTTACCTCAATTTTGATAACCTCGCTATCCAGTTTAATAGTTACTCCTAATTCTTTGGCCAGCTTTACCATGGCTTTCACAATCTCATTCATACCCCCCAATGGATACCAGGTACCCAAAGCCAGGTCGGCATAGTTCATCATACTGTACATAGCGGGCGTATCCTGCGGAGTAGCACCCAAAAACAACACCGGGAACTCTAATAACTTAACCAGCTTAGGGTTTTTAAAATGCTGCCGCACATGCTTACGCAAACTGGTGAGCAATTGCATGCTGAAACTTTTCTTGATCAGGTTCCAGTCGATAAACTCGGTAATAGAATGCGACGGACGAAAAACATACTCCCCCATTCCAACTTTGTATTTATATGCGGCTTGTTCCAAAAACTCGCGTAAATGCGCGCTGCTTCCCGGTTCATTGTTTTCAAACATTTGCTCCAGTTCGGCCATATCTGCGGGTACATCCATCAAGTCATCCTTGCCGTAATAAATACGATAGCCGGGATCAAGTCTTTTTAAGTGGTAATAATCGGCTGGCTTTTTACCAAACAGGGCAAAAAAATTTTCAAAAACATCTGGCATCCAATACCAGCTGGGGCCCATATCAAATTTAAAACCATCAGTTTCCCACACGCTTGCGCGGCCGCCCGGCTGACTATTTTTTTCGAGCACGGTAACTTTATAGCCCTCTTTAGCCAATACACAGGCAGCAGATAATCCAGCAAAACCGCTCCCAATTACAACTATATGTTTTAAATTATCCATTATCAGCTTTAAGCAACCAAAGTAAGCAATTTGTTAACGGCAACTTCAAAAACAATAGGGTTTAATTTTTGTACATTTGATTACAATGGATCCCATTAAAATGAACCTGTACGACGAAACCTGTTTTGAATGCAGTAAAGTAATAACCGAAAAGTACAGCACTTCGTTTAGCAGCGGCATTAAAGCCTTTCATGAAGAATTAAGATACCCGGTTTATGCCATTTATGGTTTTGTACGTTATGCGGATGAAATAGTAGACACCTTTCATGACCGCGACAAAGCACAGCTAATTGCCGATTTTAAGGAAGATACCTATAAAGCCATCGACCAAAAAATAAGTTTGAACCCGGTACTTCACTCCTTTCAAATGGTAGTAAATCAATACAACATTGAGCAGGAACTGATAGAAGCCTTTTTACGCTCAATGGAAATGGACCTGGATAAAAAAGCTTATGATGAAGCTAATTATAAAACCTATATCTATGGCTCGGCAGAGGTTATAGGTTTGATGTGCCTGCGTATTTTTTGCGATAATGACGATAAGCTTTATCAATCATTACTACCTATGGCCCGCAGTTTGGGCGCCGCTTTTCAAAAAATTAATTTTTTACGTGATGTAAAGTCCGACCTGGAAGAGCGCGGCCGCACTTATTTTCCGGGAGTTGATTTTACAAATTTCACACAGCAGGATAAAAGAGATATAGAAAAGGATATTAAAACCGACCTTGACAAAGCTTATAAAGGCATATTATTATTACCAAAAAACTCTCGTTTAGGCGTATACATTGCCTATAAATATTACCTGCAACTATTTAAAAAAATTGTCAATACATCTGCAAACACTATATTGCAACAACGTATAAGAGTATCAGACAACCATAAACGTGCCCTGTACTGTAAAGCATTGCTTAAACGGAAACTGAAGATAATTTAACCATGAAGCGGATATTAATTTTAGCAGGTATTTTTTTAATGTGCCTGGCTCAAAACCCGGCCTCCGCACAAACGTCCGATCAAAAAAATAAAACCCTGCGCCGCCAGGTTATGCAAGCCATCAACAGCAGTAAAACCACCGACTCCCTTTATAAAATCCTGGCTGCTATGCCCAATAAATCACCATTAATTACGGGCTACATAGGCACCCTGCAGGCATTAAAAGCCAAGCACCACTGGAATCCGTATTACAAAGTAAAATATGTAAATGATGCCGAAAAAACTTTTTCCAAAGCCATAGCCGCTGATCCGCATAATATGGAGATACGGTTTTTGCGCTTTTCGGTAGATTATAAACTGCCGGGGCTTTTAGGCTACACTAAAAATATGGAAGGGGATAAAGACGAGATCATAGCACAACTCAACAAAAAAAATTATTCGGCTGATAATAAAGAATTAGTGGTCACTATCATTAACTTTCTACTGGAAGCTAATATCCACTCAGCAGCCGAGCATGTGTATTTAAATAAACAATTAGCCCTGTTACAGTGAAGTATACTTACCTGATTATCAATTTTTTAACTGTGCTGTTCCCGGTACTGCTATCATTTGATAAAAATGTACGGTTTTATAATAGCTGGCGGTTTATTTGGCCGGGTATGGCTATAACCGGTTTTATTTTTTTGTTTTGGGACGTATTGTTTACCATTAATGGGGTGTGGAGTTTTAATACAGAACGCATCATCGGCCTAAATTTTATGGAACTGCCGCTGGAAGAGATACTGTTCTTTTTAACCGTACCTTTTGCCTGCCTGTTTATTTACGCCTGTTTAAATTACTATGTTAAATGGCAAATAAGCGACACGGTAACACGCATAATTACCAACCTTTTAATGGTAGGCTGTATAGCGGCTTTAGTTTTTTATCACGACAGGTTATATACTTTAGTAACCTTTAGTTTGTTATTAATATTACTGGCAGTTTTACAATACGGCTTGAAAGTAAAATGGTTAAATCGGTTTTACTTAACCTATTTAGTTGCGTTAATTCCGTTTTATATCGTAAATGGTTTGCTAACGGCTATCCCTGTAGTATTGTATAACGATTTCGAGAATGTAGCTATACGGGTAGGCACCATACCCTTAGAGGATCATTTTTACTGTATGGCCATGCTGTTAATGAACGTAGGCTTTTTTGAATATTTTAAACAGAGATCAATAGCATGAGCGAACTACCTGTGTATACCAAATCGCAACTGGCCCTGCGCAACGGGCAGGATAAACCCGAAGTATGGATTGCCTATAAAGGGCTGGTATATGATGTAACCGACAGCCGCCTATGGCGCAACGGCAAACACTACGAACACTGGGCCGGCCAGGACCTTACCCCCGAACTTGCTGATGCCCCCCATGATGAATGGGTGTTTAAAAATTTTGATCCGATAGGGAAACTCCTGTAACTAAAAAGCCCCGCATCTCTGCAGGGCTTAAATATTTATTTTTGAGCTATTAAACTATCTCGAATGCCGACAGGCTTACAAACTCCTGTATACGGCTTGTAATTTCTTTTTCTGTCAGATTTTTAATTTTTTCGGTACCAAATTTTTCAACACAGAAAGATGCTAATGCTGACCCATAGATCAACGCATTTTTCATATTGTTAAAGTTGATGGTGCCTACTTTAGCTAAATAACCAATAAATCCACCCGCGAAGGTATCACCGGCGCCGGTTGGGTCAAATACATCAGCCAATGGCAATGCCGGTGCCGAGAATATCCTATCCTTATCAAATAGCAAAGCGCCATGTTCGCCTTTTTTAATGATCAGGTATTTAGGGCCCATGGTTAATATTTTACGGGCAGCTTTAACCAGGCTATATTCGCCTGATAATTGGCGTGCTTCTGCATCGTTAATGGTTAATACATCAATTAGTTTTATAGTTTCTTTCAGGTCGTCCATAGCAATGTCCATCCAAAAGTTCATGGTGTCCATTACAATTAGCTTAGGGCGCTTGGCTAAGCGTTTTATAACGGTTTGTTGCACCTGCGGAGTTAAATTACCCAGCATCAGGTATTCGCAGTCCTGATAGCTTTCAGGAATAACGGGGTCAAAATCAGCTAAAACATTAAGTTCGGTTATTAAGGTATCACGACTATTCATATCATTATGGTATTTACCGCTCCAAAAAAACGATTTCTCGCCTTTTTTAACCTGCAGCCCCTCGGTATCGATGCCGTGTTTTTCAAAATCTTTGATCTCGGCTGCCGGGAAATCATCACCTACTACGGCTACTATTTTAACTTTATCATAAAAGTAAGTTGCGGCCAAGCCGGCGTAGGTAGCAGCGCCGCCAACAATTTTATCTGTTTTACCAAAAGGGGTTTCAATAGCGTCAAACGCCACAGTACCAATAACTAATAAACTCATGTAAAAATATTTATAAATTTTTTGCAACAAATATTGTGAAAATTGCTCAATAATCATACTTTTGCACACTCCAAACCGGAAAATGATTCCTGAGTAGCTCAGCCGGTTAGAGCATCTGACTGTTAATCAGAGGGTCGCTGGTTCGAGCCCAGCCTCAGGAGCAGTAAGCTTCGCAGAAATGCGAGGCTTTTTTTATGCCCTAATATTTTTAATGTACATTAGTAGTTACTGATACAACCAAAATTCATCTCCCCCAATGACTAAAAGCAAAGAAGATCATAACCACAGTAAACATGATGACGGGCACACGCATGAGCATAGCGGCCTGTTTGGTAAAAATACGGAGTTAGTTTTCGCGGGCCTTTCAGGTATATTCCTGGTGTTAGGATTTGGGATATCTTTTGTTAATACGCTACCAACATTAACGAGTACCTTTTTATATGGGGCTGGATATTTTTTTGGTGGATTTTATACAACAAAAGAAGCTTACCTGGCTTTAAGCAAAGGAAAGTTTGAAATAGACTTTTTAATGTTAGTAGCCGCAGTTGGAGCAGCGTTCCTTGGTCAATGGGCAGAGGGTGCACTCTTATTGTTCCTGTTTAGCTTGGGGCACTCGTTAGAACATTATGCCATGGCAAAGGCAACCAAATCTATTGCTGCATTGGCCGAACTCTCGCCTAAAACGGCCATTGTACACCGCGACGGAAAAGAAATACAAGTTAGCATTGAAGAATTGGTAGTAAATGATGTAGTTATCATTAAACCCAATAGCAAAATATCTGCCGATGGTGTGGTTATAAAGGGAGAAAGCAGTGTAAACCAGGCACCAATTACCGGTGAGAGTGTTCCTGTAGATAAATCTCCGGTAGATGACCCTGATAAAGATTATACAAACGACAAAATATTAAAGCCCGAGCACCGGGTTTTTGCCGGTACAATTAATGGCAATCATGTATTAGAGGTAAAAGTTACCAAACTGGCTGCCGATTCTACTTTATCCAGATTGATTAAACTGGTTAATGATACAGAGGCACAAAAATCGCCAACACAGCTATTTACTGACAAAATACAAAAGTACTATGTACCTGCTGTATTAATTTTGGTAGCTATTCTGTTATTAGCGTTTTTGGTTATTGATGAACCGTTTAGCAGTAGTTTTTACAGGGCAATGGCGGTACTGGTTGCAGCCAGCCCCTGTGCTTTGGCTATATCTACCCCAAGTGCGGTATTAAGTGGCATTGCAAGGGCCGCGCGTGGCGGAGTACTGATAAAGGGCGGCGGGCCATTAGAACAATTGGGGGGACTATCGGCAATAGCTTTTGACAAAACCGGAACATTGACTGAAGGCAAACCACGGTTAACGCGTGTTGTAGCTTTTGGGAAATTTACTGAAAATGAAATATTAGAAATTGCCATAGCGGTTGAAAAACTAAGCGACCATCCGTTGGCAGCGGCTATAGTTAAGGGGGGCCTGGAGCGATTAAAGCAAAAAGACATTCCATCAGCCACTAACCTTGAAGCAGTAACCGGCCACGGGGTAAAAGCTACAGTCGGGACCAAAAAAATAGTTATCGGCAATCGTAGTTTGTTTAAAAAGATACCTGCTGACATAAATGAGCAGGTAGGGCAACTGGAAAAAGAGGGCAACACAACCATGCTGGTTGAACAAAATGATGATATAATTGGTTTAGTAGCATTAATGGATGTACCCCGCAAGGAAGCTAAAGCTACTTTGAGAAAACTATCAGGCTTGGGTATTAAGCGTATGATCATGTTAACAGGCGATAACCAGCAAGTAGCCGAGGCTGTTGCTCAACAAATTGGCATAACTGATGTCTGGGGAAGCTTGCTGCCTGAGCAAAAAGTTAAAGCCATTGAGGACCTGATAAAAAAAGAAAAAAAGGTAGCAATGATTGGTGATGGGGTAAACGATGCACCTGCAATGGCCAAAAGTACGGTAGGTATAGCAATGGGTGCGGCGGGTTCTGATGTAGCCTTAGAAACTGCTGACATTGCATTGATGTCTGACAGGCTGGATAACCTGCCTTTCGCCATTGGCTTAAGCCGCCAATCGCGCAATATCATCAAACAAAACCTGGTTATAAGCATGGGGATGGTGGCTTTACTTATACCATTAACCATGTTGGGGATTGTAGGTATGGGCCCGGCAGTAGTTGGTCATGAAGGCTCAACCATAGTGGTGGTTTTTAATGGATTACGCTTATTATTTTATAATAATAAATAGTCATAATGGGATGAGTTCATCCTCACAAAATAATCTCTGTATTCCAATAAATTTGTCACTTTTCGGATATCAGGAAACAAACCCCATATACTGAGCGTTTTTAATGCATGAGGAGTAATTGGTTTACGGCCGGGATGTTTGCGCTGTTACTGACAGTAATTGCCGGGTGTGGTGTATGGAAGTCAATGGGCGAAAATCCCAGGGGCAAAGAACTTACCCGATTGGATACTTTGCCCAATTACAAAAATGGCGCGTTTCAAAACTTGACTGCGCAGCTTGATTCGGCAGTAAAGCATACTAAGTGGCTTTTTCTTAAAAAACGTCCCGAAACTATCCGGCCCTCAAAACCATTGCCATGGGTAAAAACAGATTTGAGGAAACTAACTGCTACAGCACCTACCATTGTTTGGTTTGGCCACTCCTCTTTACTTGTCAAAACCGTACAGGGAAATATACTGATTGATCCTATTTTTAGTAACCACGCCGGCCCAGTACCCGGTTTGATGAAGGCATTCCCGGGTACTATGAATTATAACGCTCAGGACATGCCACAGATAGATGTGCTCATCATTTCGCATGACCATTATGATCACCTGGATTTTCGTACCCTAAAGAAATTGAAAAGCCAGATCAAAATGGCAGTAGTGCCTGTGGGTGTTGGGGCCGACTTACGTTATTGGGGATTTGATCCAAAAAAAATTATCGAACTTAACTGGAACCAATCAACAACTTTGCCTAATGGCTTACAAATAACAGCAACCCCTGCACAGCACAAAAGCAACCGCACCTATACTACAGCAAACAAAACACTTTGGGCATCATATGTTATACAAGCAGGTACTTATCGCTTGTTTTATGGTGGCGATGGTGGCTATGGCGATCACTTTAAACAAATAGGGAAACAATATGGTCCTTTTGACCTTGCCTTACTGGAATGCGGCCAATACAGCCCCAACTGGCCGTGGACGCATTTGCTGCTCGAAAAACCTGCCCAGGCTGCTGTTGACCTGCAGGCCAAAATGTTACAGCCTATTCATTGGGCAAAATTCCCTGCCGCAGATCATCCGTGGACCGAACCCATTAACAAGCTTATTCCCGCTGCAAAAAAGAAGGATATACCGGTAAATGTTCCGCGCATTGGCGAGCCTTATACCCTGGGTGACCCGCCCAAGCAAGATGACTGGTGGGATTTTGAATAAATATGATAGAGCAATGCATTTTATAGTGCCAATTTTTCTGATATTGGTATAATATTAACCTGCAATGCAAACAGATATTCAATACAAACTAACAAACTTCAAAGTATTTAATTACAGGGTTTCTTGCTTGCTCAATATTGATGGCTTTATACTATTGCATAAACTCTCAGAAGATGATTTTTATAACTTGCCTGGCGGACGAAGTAAGTTTGGGGAAGAATCAAGTCATACTATAGAACGAGAACTGCAGGAGGAGATCAACGAGAAAATTATAGTGGGTCCAGTTTTATGGTTGATTGAGAATTTCTTTGAATTTCAACAAAAACATTATCATGAAATTAACTTAGTTTATCATGCAACAAGTGAAACACTTCGCCCGGGCGACAATTTCATAAAAAATATAAATGGCAAGGTTTACAGTTATGAGTGGTTTGATAAACAAGGAATTGAATCTATTAAATTCAATCCGCATATCGTAAAAGATCAACTTTTTAACCCGCCAAAAAGCATCTCTCATCTTATACAGTGCATATGAAGAAAAGTATGCCATTTGACTTTCTGCTGGACTATTTACCTGCAGGTGTAGTTATAAAACCAGCCATTGGTATGTACTACATTTACTGGGAGGGTAAAATTGTTTTGATCTTTCGCAAAGTCAATAAAAACAGCCAGCACAATGGGCTATGGATCGCCACTCGTCGGGAAGATCATGCAAGCCTCAAAACGGAAGTACCTGCTGTTACAGACTTTGTCTTCGACGAGAAAGACGCCATTGAGCCTAACTGGCTACAACTTAAAGATGGGCATGATGATTTTGAAAGCGCAGCTATCCAAATTTGTGAGCTCATCACTAAACGAGACAAAAGGATAGGAAAAGCAACCCCAAAAGCTGCAGAACTTACCCGGTAATTTGTATGTAACATACATTATAGCTGTTTACTCCCTCAACAAACTATGCTCCTTTTTAAACTCCAGCGGGGTTTTGTTCATCAGCTTTTTAAAGTAGCGGTTAAAGTTTGATAGGTTATTAAAGCCGCTATCATAACACACTTCGTTAATGCTCATATCCTTTTCCAGTATCAGGTTGCAGGCATGGGCCACTTTTACTTCCAGCAAAAAATTATAAAATGTTTTGCGGGTTTTTGATTTAAAATATCGGCAAAACGCCTTAGCACTCAGGTTGGCCACCGATGCAATTTCCTCCAGCGTTATCTTCCGTTGAAAATTATCTGAGATATATTGAAATACGCTATTCAATCTATCAGCTTCTGATTTTTCGATCTTTTCCGGATTATATATGGTATTAATGTACTCCTTTTCTTTTGAGAGGGTAATTTTTTCCAATATCTTTAAAAGAGTAGTAATCCGCTCAAGCCCTGTTGCTTTGGATAGTTTTCCTACCAACTCTTTAACCTGTAACATGGTGCTTCCTGTTATTCTGATACCTTGCTTAGCTTCTTCTAATAGCGAATCAATATTTTTTAGTTCGGGTGTATTAAAAAATTTATCCCCCAAAAAATCATGGTGAAAATAAATCACAGTCACATCCAACTTTAATTTTGATCCTTCTATAAAATACTCCGGGTCACAGCGCCACATATGCGGCATATTGGAGCCTACCAGGCATAACTCATCTCGCTCAAAACGGTGTACATCATTACCAATAAACCTTGTTCCGCGCCCCTTATGTATGTAGATCAATTCTATCTCCGGATGAAAATGCCATTGGTTATAAAATTTATCTACTTTGGATATAGTAATGGATGATTCGGGCTTGGCAGGAACTTTTAACAAATGTGGTTTCATAACACAAAAGATATAAAATCTACCTTAAATAGTATAATTCATCCAAATATAGGTTACTATAGTATTAATTGTTGCGAATTAGTTATAAATTATTTACAGACCTAATGAAGTATATTTGAAATAAGATATGGCAAACATGCGTTTTAATAGCGTAGCCGATCATATAAACCAAACAGTGCTTATTTTTTGTGTATAAAAGGTCGTCCGGATTTTTGTCCCGGGTAACTTAGAATAAATTTTGGTGTGCCAATTATTAACTAACCTTATATAAACCACTAAACAAAAAATTATGAAAATTTATTTGATCGCTCTAATGCTAATTATCGGGTTTGTATTAACCCTTCACCTGGCCATGAATTCGCAAGTAGGCGCCATCCTGAAAAATCCACGTATGGGTAATGCTATATTTTGGGTTATTGGTGCTGCTACCGCTGTATTAATTGGCCTTACAGATTGGGACCCTGCAGTTTTTGCGCGTTTAAAAGAAGTGCCGCTTTGGTTACTTACAGCAGGTGTAATGGGCGGTGCGCTGGTATTTGGCATTGCCTGGACCATGCCAAAATTAGGAGCAGGTAATGCTTTTGTGTTAATGATAGCAGGGCAGGTAATTTCAGGGATGATATTTTCGCACTTTGGTTTATTCGGATCGCCACTTGAACCAATTTCAATGACAAAATTAGCTGGTGCGTTACTATTGGTAGCAGGTGCTGCTACTGTGACGCTTTCAAAATAAAAGGATTAAATAGTAAATATTATGAAAGATTTAAGTTCATACAATCGGAGAGACTTTATGCGCATAGCCGGTATAGCCGGTGCGGCGACATTAGTTAACCCAAACCTTCTTTTTGCAGAAGCCGCAAAAAGGAAATTTAATATAGGGGCGACTTTTATCCTTTGGGGATATGGCTCAAACGTTTTGGAGCAGGCATTGCAGGATATAGCTTCATTAGGCTACCATTCTTTTGAAACTTTTGGCAACGTTTTGGATGATTTTGAAAAGAAACCCGGCGGAGTTAAGGAAGTTTTACAAAAGTATAAAGTGCCGTTAATGTCCGCTTTTTGTATGACTGATGTTGTTGATCCATCAAAGAAACAAGCGGACATGGAAAAACTTACGCGCTGGGCAAAACTCACAAAAGCAAACGGGGGTAAGGTAATTGAATATTGTGCATCCAATGTTAACAGGAGAACCTTTAACTATAAAGACCACAAACAATATATGGTTGAGTCAATGAATGATTATGCAAAAGCCGTAACCGACCAGGGATTAATTTGTGCATTACACCCGCATACCGGCACCGCTATTGAAACCGAGGAAGAGATATACTTTATAATGGAGAATGTAGATACCCGCTATATGAAATTTGGACCAGATGTGGGCCAGATACAAAAAGGTGGTGGCGACCCGGTAAAAATTGTAAAAGACTTTATGCCGTTGATTGAGCACGTACACCTGAAAGATTATATAGGCGGCGACAACGGTTATTTAGGCTATTCGCCGCTTGGACAAGGCAAAGTGGATATGAAGCAAATATTAGATATGCTTGAAAAGCGTAAAAAAGATATGGCAGGCATGATCATGTTTGAGCTGGATTATGATAACCGGGTAAAACCACCCTATACCCCATTAGAAGCAGCAAAAATTTCAAGAGACTTTTTAGCCAACATGGATTATAAATTCGATAAAAAAACAATTTAATTAACACCAAATACAATTTATAACAACAATGCCTTGTTGCATTGTAATGCCGCGGTTTATTCTTTATACAGAGGGGCTCGGATAGACAAAAAATAAACATGGAAATTCTTAGTAATTATATTAACGCCAAATGGGTAACAAGTAAAGAAACCAGTACTACTGATGTGCTGAACCCGGCCACACAAGAAGTACTGGCAAGAGTACCTTACGGAACCGGTACAGCTACAGACGTTGACCAGGCAGTTGCAGCAGCAGCCCAGGCCTACAAGGAATGGAGCCAGGTACCGGTGATGAAAAGGGTACAGCCACTTTACAAGCTAAAACAATTATTGGATGAAAATGCCGAAGACATTGCCCGTACTATATCAGCAGAGAGTGGTAAAACATTAGTTGAGGCACGCGGCGAGGTACAACGCGCCATTGAAAACGTAGAGGTAGCCTGTGGTACACCTATGTTGATACAAAGCGAATTTTCTGAAAATATTGCCGGTGGCGTTGATGAGTTTATGATACGCCAGCCTTTGGGAGTTTGCGCTTGTATAGCACCATTTAACTTCCCTGGGATGATACCTTTTTGGTTTTTGCCTTATGCTATTGCCTGCGGAAATACTTATATCCTTAAACCATCAGAAAAAGTACCATTAACCATGATGAAGGTTTTTAAGTTAATTGAACAAATTGACTTGCCCGCAGGTGTTATTAACCTGGTACATGGCGGTAAAGAAACTGTTGATGCTTTGTTAGATCACCCTGAAGTGAAAGCTATCAGCTTTGTGGGTTCATCAAAAATTGCAAAATACGTTTATGCGCGCGGTGCGGCCAATGGCAAACGTGTACAGGCACAAGGAGGCGCAAAAAACCCGGTAGTGGTATTGCCTGATGCGGATATTGATATGTCTGTACAGATCATTACTGATAGTGTGTACGGCTGTGCCGGCCAGCGTTGTTTAGCAGCATCAAACATTATTACTGTTGGCGATAGTGGCAATATTAAAGAAGCTTTATACGAATCGGCCAAAAAGCGTACAACCGGTTATGGGTTAGACGAAAAAAACGAAATGGGTCCCGTTATCAGTCGCGAAAGCAAATCGCGCGTAGAGAGCCTGATAGCACAAGCCGAAAGCGAAGGCGCAAAAGTTTTATTAGATGGCCGTAAAGCCAGTATTACCGGTTTTGAAAACGGAAACTTCATCAGGCCCACTATTTTAGAAGGTTTGCCTTTAGATGGAGAGGTTATAAAAACTGAAATATTCGGCCCGGTAATGAGCCTGATACAATTAAGTACGGTTGATGAAGCTTTGGATTTCATCAATAACGGACAGTATGGCAATATGGCTTGCTTGTTTACCAACAGCGGTGCCAATGCACGTAAATTCAGGAGTTTGGCCAATGCAGGTAACATCGGTATTAATATTGGTGTTGCTGCCCCTATGGCACAGTTCCCTTTCAGTGGCTGGAAAGAAAGCTTCTTTGGCGACCTGCACGGTCAGGGCCGTCACGCCATCGAATTCTTTACCCAAACAAAAATTGTAATTGAGAGATGGCCAAAAGAGTGGTCTCGTAAATTTTAACCGGCCCCACCCAACCCTCCCCGGAAGGGAGGGCTTTAAAGGTCTCCCCTGCCGGGGAGATTTAGAGGGGGCTTAATATTTATATTATATGTTTAAAAAAGCCTTTTGTCCTGAGTTTAAACTACAGACAAAAATGAACTTTATGGGTATTGACTGTGTGGTTACCGACCTCAGTCATACCATCAGTGCCGACGACCCTACATTTATTGGCCACCAGCGTACGCTGATATGGAACCATCTTTCGCATGAAGAAACGCAAAAGATGGGCTTAACCAAACCACCCTATTCCTACAAAGTGGTTGGCTTTACCATGTGCGATCATTCTAACACCCACGTTGATGCTATCAACCACGTAGTGAACGAGCCTGATGCACGTGCCGTTAATGAACTGCCATTAGAGTGGTTTATGGCGCCGGGAGTTTGGTTTGATTTTTCACATAAAGAACCAAGCAGCTATATCAGCAAAGCTGATATTGAAGATGCTATTGCTAAAACAGGTGTTACCATTAAGCCCCAATCGGTAGTTTTATACTATACCGGCTGGTATAAAAAATGGAAAGACAATTTTGGCTACATCCGCGATTATCCTGGTGTTGACAGGAGCGCTATTGAATACCTGAACGATTTAGGTGCCATTAGCATAGGTGCCGACGCGCCAAGTATTGATAGCTACAACGAGGTGGCAGTAGTAAAAGAACAGCCAGCCCACATTGTATGCCGCGAAAGAGAGATATTAAATATTGAAAATTTAGCACAGGTAGATATGATACCTGCCCATGAGTTTTGGTTTGTTGGTTTACCGCTTAAAATTAAGGGTGGTTCGGGCTCACCATTCAGAGGGGTAGCCATTGTTCCTGAAAATAATATCAAAAAATAATTATGGCTTTACCTAAAGAAATGGATGCCGTTGTACTGAAAGGCGTTCGTGATTTTATCATACAAACTGTACCTGTACCACAGCCGGATGCCGATGAGGTTATCTGCGAAGTGGATACTACCTATATATGCGGAACAGATCCGCACATTATTAATGGCGATTTCCCTAAATTTTGGCCAAGAGAATATCCATTTGTTCCCGGTCATGAGTGGTCTGGTACCATTGTACAATCAGGACCAAAAGCACTTTCATTAGGCTGGAAAGAAGGCGACCGTGTTTGTGGCATTTCGCATTGCGGTTGCGGTTATTGTGCCAATTGCATGAAGGGCCGTTTTAATAACTGCTTGAATTATGGCCATGAAGAACGCGGTCACCGCCAATATGGGCACTATACGCCGGGTGCTTACGCGCAATATATGCGTACATCAGTAAAAAGTATTTATAAGGTGCCCGATTCTATGACCTTAGAATATGCGGCTTGTGTTGATCCATTAAGTATCGCATTATATACCGTTAAACGTTCACGCATGCAGCCGGGCGATGATATACTAATATTGGGTACAGGTCCGCAGGGCTTAATGGCTATACTTTGCGCCAAGGCAATGGGTGCAGGCAGAATACTGGCAGTAGGCAGCGGCGAGCGTTTAAAAAAAGCCCAAGAGTTAGGCGCTATTGGCATTAGCTATAAAGAAGGTGATGTATTGGCAAAAATAAAAGACTTAACTAATGGCCTGGGTGTGCCTGCCGTATTAGAATGTGCCGGTACTGCCGAATCCATAAGAATGGCGTGTTTAGCGGCATCAAAAGGCGGGGTGGTATCATTAATAGGTATTCCGCATGATGAGCCGTCGCTGCCAATAAAAAGGATTGTATTGGACGAGGTGGAACTGATAGGCAACCGTGCCAATCCAAATACCGCTCAGGAAGCTATTGACCTGTTGGTGAACGGCCGTGTTGATTTGAATCCTTTAATGACTCATCGCTTTGCGCTAAAAGATTTTGCAACCGCGCTGGATGTTTTTGAAGGTAGAAAAGAGGGCGCTATTAAAGTAGCTACCAAGCCAAACGGAATGGGCACCAAATAATATTGACAAAAATTTAAAATCAAAACTAATATGAGTAATAAAGTAATGATTGTAAGCGGCGGGGCATCCGGATTAGGATTGGCTGCTGCAGAAAAATTTGCCAAAAACGGATATAACATTGTATTAATAGACATCAATGCCGAAAAAGGTAAACAGGCTGAAGATAAAATAAAAGCCTTAGGTGTTGACGCTGTTTTTTGTTTATGCGATATATCTAACAACGACCAGGTAAAAGCCGCCGCTAAAACCACTAAAGAGCGTTTTGGCCGTGCGGATGTTTTGATAAACAACGCCGGTTTAGAAGTGCGTGGCAGTATTTTACAATGCGAAGAAGATGACTGGACCCGCTTATATGATATCAACCTGAAAGGTATTTATTATATGTCTAAAGCGTTCGCGCCAATGATGATAGAGCAAGGTAAAGGCGCTATTGTAAACACCGGTTCTATATTAGGTTACCGTACCGTTGGCGAGCGTGCTGCGTACTCATCATCAAAAGGAGCAATTGATACGCTAACCCGCAGCATGGCTTTTGATTTGGCTGCAGATAACATACGCGTTAACTGCGTGGTGCCTGGTGCTATTGATACGCCGTTGTTAAGAGGCTCAATCAATGATTCTCCTGACCCTGCCGGGACAGAAGCATTCCTGGGTTCAAAAAGTGTATTTGGACGTATGGGAACATCAGCCGAAGTAGCCAACGTAATGTACTTTTTGGCTTCAGACGAAGCCTCATTTGTAACCGGTGCTGCCTATTTTGTAGATGGCGGCTGGTCTATCATGTAATATTAAAAAATATCGTTTTGGTTCATTTAGAGAATAGAAAATCGTTAATAAATAAAGGAATCACGCACCTGTTAGAGGTAAAGGATTCTGATATAAGATTATTGAATTTATACCAGTGCAGGCACGCGGTTGATAGCTCTATCCATATAGGTGGCGCATCATCTGCCACAATACCCATGGTGAGCCTATTTTACGGCGGCATCATCGACTTAAACATTGAGCAGCCAACGGCAACCGACCAGGATATGTTTGTATTGAGCAAGGGTCACGCGGTAGCAACCTTAGCCTCCATTTATGCTGACCTGGGTTATTTTGACCGCGCTGTATTAAAAAACTCTCGTTCGGTAAACAGCTTGTTGAATGGGCATCCAGGTCCATTATTGCCGGGTGTACACGTAGCTACCGGCCCAATGGGACAAGGTATTGGCGTGGCGCAGGGCTTTGCTATTGCAGGGCAACGTTCGCCTAAGTTTGATGTATACACCGTAACCGGCGATGGCGAATTGCAGGAAGGGCCGGTTTGGGAAACTGTAATGTATGCCGGCTCCAAACGTTTAGATAATTTTTGCGTACTGGTAGACAATAATGGCGGGCAACTGGACATTGTAAGCACACTGCATTTCCCCCACAATAGCTTGGGCGATACTTTCGCCAGTTTTGGATGGCGGGTGTTTGAGGTTGATGCTACTAAATATCATACCGTTCATGCTGCTTTGGCGGAGTTTAAATACGGCAATAGGGATGGCAGGCCAACCGTTATCATTTGTAAAACCACCAAAGGTCACGGCGGGCTTTCTGATTACATGAACACCCATAAGGCTACAATAGCTGCTGATATCTTAGACCAGGAAGATGCGCTACAGATACAACAACGCAATGCACGGGAAAAAGACTTTTTCAAATTCTTTGATCAGTTAGCGGGCGATGATTTGGCAGGTGTAAAAGATTCCATCTTAAAACATGCTGAAAAAATGGGATTCAAAGTTGGCAAGGGTAAACTGGGGATTGTTGAAACTCCTGTAAAAACCAAAAAGGCCCCTGTCCGGGATAAAAAGATAAAATACGAAGCGGTACAATTGCCCAAGGTAGAAAAAGGCCAGTCATACGTGTCAAGCAAGATCATCGAGCTTTCTATGAGGGTTTTTGCGAAGGACAATAGAATATTTTCTGTCGACTCGGATTTGGCATCCACCAGTGGCTTGCAGGCTGGTATTGGCTTTGTAGATAAATACCGCGCGTTAAATGCCGGTGTGGCCGAATCAAACATGATGCTATTGGGCGAAGCCTTTGCCATATTGGGCGGAAATGCCTGGGTAAGTACCTTCTGCCCTTTCTTTGACTGGAAAGTAATGCGCCGTATTGCAGTCGGCCACCAGGAACGTTTGGAGGTTATAGCCGAGAAAAACGGCTGGTTATCTGAAGGGCACGGATTGGATTATACCATGGTTGCTACCGCTGCTGATTTGGAGACCCAATCAAACGGCGCTACGCACATGGGTAATGATGATGTGATGCTGTTTAATGAGGTTGCTCAATTAAAGATCATCAACGTATCATGCCCGCAACAGCTATTGGGCGTGCTTAAATGGATTGCAGAAGGCAATAAAGGAATGATATACCTGCGTATACTCCGGGCACCTTCTATCGCGCTATATGACGCTGATTTTACTTTTGAATTTGGTAAAGCTTATGACGCTAAATACTCAGCAAATGCGCAAGCTACTATAGTTAGCTCGGGCCGTGGAGTATATGAGGCTTTGGATGCCGCTGCTAAATTAGAGGCGCAGGGAATAACTGTTAATGTACTGGATATGCCTACAGTAGATGAGAAAGCTATTGTCGAACTATATCGTTCAGGCAAACCGGTGTTTATTGCCGAGCAAAACAATGGTTATTTGTGGTCGCATTTCAGGAAGGTGTTATTTGAGCAGGAAGCCAGTATCAACACCAAAAACCTGATAGCTATCAATACCACAACCAAAGGCGGATTGCATTATATCCACTCGGGTACCTATAACGAATTGGCCGCGCATTATAATTTAAATGGCGCTAAACTGAGCGAGACGATTTTAAAAACTTTAAAGAAATAATAAGATGACCATTATACATGAATCAGATGTACCTGAGGTACAGCATCCGGGCAGGTCAATGCGTTGGCTGGTTAACGAAGATTCATTACAGGCCAAAAACTTATCGGTTTGCGTAATACGCGTGCAACCGGGCGAAGCCGTAAGGCCGGCACATTCGCATCCGCAAAGCGAGGAACTGATCTATATTATGTCAGGACATGGTAAAGTAATGATTGAAGGTGAAGTTGGAGAAGTGAAGACAGGCTCGGCTATATTATTTGAGCAGGGCAAAGTACATATGCTAAAAAACACCGGCGATGTGGAAATGAAAGTGATATGCTTTTTTGCCCCGGCAACTAATATCGACAACTATAAAATGTTTGAAGAAATTGAATTTCCAGAATAATAATAATTGATTGTTTGTTTTAAGTTCGATTGATTAAGCCCCGATTTCCACGGGGCTTTTTTGTTTGCTGATGATGCTCTTTTATTATTTAAAAAATATTACTTTCATGATTTAAATTTAATGAAGAAAGTCTACATTCTTTTTGTGTTATGTATTATAATTTGTTTTAGTGCAGTCGCTCAAAACACTTATTTACAGTCCATTTATTTAGGATATGCACAAGATTCTAACTGTAAAATATATAAAGATGATGTCGGAAACGCTTACGTCATCATTAACTCAAGATATGATATAAATTTTCATGGACAGTTATATGTAAGACACGGATCTTCGGATTATTCAGTAATAGGCAAGTATAATAGTTCGGGTCAATTGTTATGGTCAAGGTTACTAACGGCAGTTGTTAGTCCCAATATTAATGCTACAGATAGGATTTATGACCTCAAAGTTGACAAAAATCAGAATATATATATATCAGGAGCTGGAGGAGGCATTACGCTTGATGATGGGAAAAATTTAACCGCAGGGACATTCCTGATTAAATTTGATAAAGCGGGCAAGTCACTTTGGGGCATCATATCAGAAAACACAGCTAATGCAGGTAACATGATAGGTGGACCAATTGCATTGGCCAATGATGGAGTTTATTGGAGTTCCATATTTTATGGACAATTAAAAATACAGAATTACACATTAAATAATAATGATCCAAACGGGTTTTCTCCAAATGGTTTTGTAGCAAAAGTAAATTCTAGCGGACAAATTACAGCGATTTACCATGACCCTACAAGGGCATCTATACCTCAAATAATGGTTACTGCTGATAATGATAACGCGGCACTAGTTAGTTTTCGGGGTGATAATACTACAAGAAAAACAGTAATACTTAATACTAATTGTAATGTATTATCAGAGAAGCCGTTTATATTATACGGTGATTTTCCAACAGAACTAAGAAAATATAACAACGGGTATCAAATGCTTACAAATTTGTATGGTCATAATCAAAATGGAGTGTACCATATAGGTTATTATGATTTTAAATTTGATAAAAACCTCAACATGATCGATTCTGTAAAACTGTATTCCAGTACCGGCAGAAAAATTTACGACGGCATCAATAAAAACGACAAAGGCTATTATCTAAATTTACCGGTAGGATTTACCGGGACAGAGTTTGACTGGATATTTATGGATAAAAATTTAAATCAAACTATATTAAAGCCCGAACTTAAAGATCCTAATAGCGGTTTAAGTGCTTTCACCCGAAATTTTGTTAAAATGGAAGGTGACACACTTAATATGCAAATGCGCAGGAATAACACATATTCAACCTCATATACCTTCAACAATCAAAACTACACAGTCTCTTATAATTTACATATGAGTTATTTTTGGGTAAAATACATACTTCAAGACCCAGATTCATGTAAAAAGGTAAAAGTGGAACTGGTGCAAAACGGAAGAGAGGGGACACGGAATGTAAAGCTAAAGTTTAAGCTTCCGGCATCTTGTCCGGCTAGCGAAGATATTGTCATTGATACTAAAATTTTAACAGGTGTTAATGATAATGATATTACATTACCCTCAACCATTGTTATAAAGCAAGGTACTTCAGACACCACAATTAGCATACCTGTTATTGATGATTATTATGTTGAAAATACTGAAAAGTTTGTTTTAGAATTTAAAGCAAGAGCTTTAGCAATTGGTTATGAAGTTGAACCTAATATTTCTTTTACGGTTGAGGATAATGAAAACAGAGCATATGTAATTTCATACACTCCACAACTTACAGAAGGGGGTCCTCCCGGTACAATTAAAGTTAGTTTTCCTGATCATGTTTGGTTTAAGCAAGGATTAAATTTCAACTTTTTAATAGATACTACGGCGCATCAAGCCACACTCGGTGTTGATTATAATCCTATTAATATTTCAATTCCGGCTGATACTAACAGCGTAACTATACCATTAAGCGCAACTATTGATAATGTGCTGGAGGGCAATGAATTTATTAGTGGCAAAATAGTTGCCGATAGCACCAATCTTGGCGCATTTACTTCTGTAAATAATACTATAGAGATAAAGATAATTGATATTGATAATGTACCTGCAAACAGACTTATTGATATATCAGGTATTAATGATGTTTTAGAGAACGGTAAAGCAGATTTTTCATTACAATTAGCATCGCCGTACAAACTACAATCGCCTTTAACTATTAAAATCAATTCAGTTAAATGGTTTTCTTTTTTACAGCAGTCGGCTAATCAGGTTATAATTGATAACGCTAACCCCTCAAAAGTATTTACTATAACCTATCCGGATGATCATGTGATCCGAACAGATAAAAATATAACCATTACATTATCAGCTTCAGATAATTATCTGGGGGCATTTAAATTCAGGCAAAACAATAATATAATTTCAGATACATTACGGCTATTAGCGGTTGACAACGACCTTTCTAAAGCATTTTTTCAATTACAGCCTCAAAAGTTGATCATCAGGGAAGGAAACTCTGACCATTATACTTTAAAACTTCCTGAAGATTACGTAATGGAAAGCAATACTGCTGTTAAATACACTTGGCAGGGTGTAGAAATAAACAATGATAAGCGAATTGACTCTATTATTAATAATGCGGTTTTACCTGCTTTTCAAAACGGGCTTCAAATTCCAATTAAAGTACTTGATGATAATATTGTCAACCCTTATAACTACAGGCAAATTATTTTCAACGCTGACAATACAGACTTTAATACCAGGCCATTTGATATTACCAATATTGTAGATATAGAAATTACTGATGACGAAATCGGAGTATTGACTATTCCAAATGCTTTTACACCTAATGGCGATGGCATAAATGATAGTTGGAAAATAAAAGGACTTATTGAAGGCGCTAGTGTAGATGTCGCTATTTGGGACAGATATGGTTCGTTAGTTTACAAAAATTTAAAATATTTTCCGTGGGATGGCTTTTATAATGGCAACCAGCTTCCATCAGGAACTTATTATTACACTATCACAAATAATGGGAAGAAACTCGCTTCTGGCAGTGTAACTATTATCAGATAACAATATGCGTATATACTTCATATCCTTGTTGCTAAGTACCGGCATTGCTTTTAAATACTTGAAACGGCATTTTCAGATACTGATGCTTTACTTTTCATATAAGGAATATAATATTTTTCATAGAACTGCTTTTTTGAATCCCGGTAAGAACTTACAGCACCTATCCTACTCAAAAACTTAATGTAGTACCAGGCCATATCTATCTGACCAGGTTTAAACCCACTCCTTGCACTGGTCGGAAATAGATGGTGGTTGTTATGCCATTCCCCGGCTACAATACCATACGCTACTTGGTTAATAGATCGGTCTTTGGAATTAAAATCAATTCCATCTCGTTGCAAGTTTCCACCAAACGAATGACCATCATGATTGAAATTGCGAACTAAAACCAGCCAAACTCCTGTTGTTGCCCACAAGCAGAATAACATAGATATACCTCCTATTAAGTAAAAAATGAGGCTCCAAAATGACCAGTTAAGCAACCATGATAACATGGCTTTCCAGGGATTAGTATATGTTCCCCAACGAAGATATTGCTCATAGGTATTTCCGGGAACTCCAGTATGTTTCATTAAACGTTTAATCTTATTATAAGCCCCCTCATCAAGATCCTGGACAATGTGCTGATGATTTACTATGGCTAATAAACAATAAAAAAACCCACACTCTGCGTTATAAGGATCACCGGGTTGATCTGGTTTAAAATGATGCACATGGTGAGATATTGTATAGCTTTCTTCAGAAAGCACCCTAAGGGCTAAATTTTGAGTAATTATCCGCCAAAAAGCATTTCGAAACTTATAGGCCTGGTGCGTGCAATAACGATGATACCACACAGTTTGATGTATACTCAACACAAATACACCTAAAATAAGGGCTATTAAGGTTAACCAACTCAAAAACTTGAAAATAAAAATTATAAAGCAAAACTGGGTTAATACTGTCACTATAAAATCGAAAAAAGCAAGCCAGTTTTTAGGGGACTTAAAGATGTTGATATTATAAAAATATTCACCAAAAAGCTGCTTTAAAGTAGGTTTAACAACCTTACCTTTTTCATTTTGCCATCCGTATCTGGGGGGCCTTAACACATCATCTAAAAAAGGCATATTTATGCTCAATGGTTACTTGCTAATTCAAACAAATATAAAATTTATTCACAAGCCTTTCATAAGCACCGTATACAACATGCTTTTAATTTGATTGCCAAACCCTACTACTAGGTAATATGTCTATCTTGCGCCGAGGATGGAATACATTGAAATATTTAAAGAATGGGTAATTACCCTGGGCGAAAAACATGGGGTTGACCCTTTAATATTGGGCTCATTATACTTGATTAGTAAAGTATGCTTCTTCACCAGTTTAGGGTGGGTATTTAAAAATATCAGGACAAAAAAGTCGGTAATTACACCATTATTAATTGCTTGCGTTTTCTTTAGCATTCCCTATACCTACATAATTATTGCAGGGCGCAATATCTCGTGGTGGGTATATGTATTTATCATTTTCATGTTTTTTTACGGTATTTACTCCCTTTGGAAAAAAGTTACGGTTAAGCCCAAAGTGTAACTTAATATTAGCTTAATACACAGCGCATTATAAATGTCATAATAAACAATTAACTTGTATTTAACGTTTAGATTACGTAGATTTAATATACCAATTATATTTAATGCGCTACTTAAAGTTAATTTGTTTAAGCATTGCCTTATGGGTAATGAGCATATCCGGCTACTGCCAGGATGTGAATAAACAGGTATGCTTTGAATTTTATGATAAAGTTTTTAATCTGCAGTTTGATAAGTCTATAATTATTGATGCACCGGATAGCTTATCAGCCCAATCCGTTAAACAATTTTATAGTAAAATAAGTGCCGGTAATTATCAGCCTATCGTTGATTCATTAACCAATTATAGAAACAAGCACCAACTTAATGATTGGCTTTATTACCAACTGGTACGTAAAGTTGCCCAGCAAATAAGCCCTAAGGCTGTTAATTACGATAGGTACACGCTGTATAAATGGTTTTTAATGACCAAATCGGGCTATGATGCGCGGTTGGCCATAGCCAATAAAAGCATGGTATTTTATGTTTTAAATGAGGAAGATGTTTCTGACCTGCCGTACTTTATTATTGACAAAAAAAAATACACCACTTTAAACTACCATGATCTGGGTAATATGGATCTGCATAAATATCTTCCTATACCTGTTAATATTACCGTACCTGATGCGGTAAAACCATTTTCATATAAAGTAACAAGGATGCCCGATTTTAAACCGGAGGACTATTATACCAAACAGATCAACTTTGATTATAAAAACAAGAGCTATAATTTTAGCATAAGGCTAAACGCTGATGTGGACAGAATATTTACTAATTACCCTGTAGTAGATTATGAGTCTTATTTTAATATCCCCCTTAGTAAGGAAACTTATAACTCCATTGTACCCTTCCTGGCTAAAAATGTAAAGGGCATGAGCCAAAAAGATGGAGTTGATTACCTGATGCGTTTTACCCGTTATGCCTTTTTATATGAAGATGACGAACGTAATTTCGGTAAAGAAAAACGCCTGTCGCCTGAAAGAACATTAAGTTCGGAATATAGTGATTGCGATGACCGTGCCGCCTTATTTTTTTACCTGGTAAAAGAAATTTATGATCTGCCAATGATAGCTGTTTTATACCCTACCCATATAAACATTGCTGTACAATTTAATAAGCCTATAGGCCAGCAAATAGTTTATAATGGCAAAAGCTATTCGGTATGCGAGCCAACGCCGCAGTTAAAGGACCTTGGCATTGGCCAGCTATCAAGCAACCTTAAAAATTCCTCATACCAAATTGTATATAATTACGATCCGATTAACAGGTAACACTGTTTATCAATTATATACAAAATTTGGAGTAAAGTATCTTTTAAAGTAAAGAGTATCTTTTAGTTCGGGGTGGTTCATGGCCTGCCTTATTATTTGAGCCTCCAGTAACCATCGCGATTGATCAGCGCGCTTTCCGGGCTCGCGGTTTACTCCCTTTACATAACCTGCTACAGGTTTGTAAGCCACCATTAAACATGTAGGGCAGCCTTGAATAACCAACACCTTACCCGCTGCAATATCCTCTGCCTTTAAATAGAAGCTATTACCGGTCATTGGCGCTTTAACAAATATTTTTGTAGAGTGGCTCTCTGTTTGATATTCATCCCAAAACAACCGATACTGGCCTGCAAATAGTGCCATGTCTTGCTCATTCACATCTGCATTCTCTGTAAATAACGATTGGCATTGGCCGTTTACCGGGCAAGCGGTTAAATTGTTGTCATCGGGAATAGTAATGGTTTGTTTGGTACATGATGCTATTGATAACATCAAGGCAGGTGCAATCAGGATTAGTTTTGATAAAGTTTTCATAGCGTGTTTTTTTATATCATTACGCCTTAATTAACTTCAATGCTACAAAATTGCATGTTATCATTATGTTAACAATCACAATCTTTGATTTTAATTTAATGGTTCGACAACTTAATATATCTTTGGGCACAATTTATAAACGCATACAATGGCAAAAGCATCTGAAATTAAAGTTGGGAACATATTACGTTTCAATGGCGAACTGGTAACTGTTACCGAAGTGTTGCACCGTACACCGGGTAAAGGCGGCGCTTTTTATTTAGATAAGTTTCGTAATATTAAAACAGGCAAAATTGTAGAGGCCCGTTTAGCTACAGACGAGCAGGTAGAAATTTGCCGTGTAGAAACCAACGATTACCAATATTTATATGAAGAAGGTGATAATATGGTGGTAATGAATAATACCACTTATGATCAATTCAGCATACCAAAATCTTTGTTTGGCCCCTCTGTTAAATTTTTAAAAGAGAACATGGATGTAATAGTTTCTTTTGAAAGCGAAGAACCGATAATGGCTCAGGCACCAAATTTTGTGGAACTGGAAATTACCTATGCCGAACCTGCCGTTAAAGGCGATACATCATCGGGCGCATTAAAAACCGCTACAACCGAAAATGGTATTGAAATAAAAGTGCCGCTATTTGTAAACGTAGGCGATAAAATAAAAGTAGATACCCGCACCGGCGAATACGTTGAACGTGTAAAATAGATCGACATAAAATTTATGTAAGCCCCGCATTTCTGCGGGGCTTTTTTTTGCTTAAAAATTAGATTGTCATTACAATGAAACTATTAATCATTTCACTTGTCTGTAAGTAGTATTCAAAACCAGTCTCTTACAACTTTACGTACTTATCTTATTAGTTTATTAGCTGCTATGTATGATTTCAGAAACAAAAAGACTCGATGTAGTAAGAAAATTTAACGAACTTGATTTTAAGAATAACCGGGAATTAAATGACCTGGTTACACTTGCATCAGAGATATGCCAGGTTCCTATTGCCATGATTACTTTAATGGGCGAAGAAATTCAATGGATAAAATCTGTATTAGGTGTAGATATATCTGAAAACACACGAGAAAACTCATTTTGTAAACACCTGATCAACACCAATGAGGCCATGGTGATACCGGATACCTTGGCTGATGAACGTTTTAAAAACCATCCTTTAGTTGAAAGCGAATACGGTGTACGCTTTTATGCAGGCGCACCTTTAATCACCAATGATGGCTATCACCTTGGATCAATTTGTGTATTTGACCAAACCCCGCAAGATTTTACCGATCGTCAAAAACAAATGTTAACTATCTTATCAAAGCAAGTAATGAACTTACTGGAGTTGGAAATGAATTTGTTAGTGGTTAAAAATCAACAGATCGAAATAGCAAATTCTGAGAGTAAGATAAGGGCGTTTTTTAACAGCTCGTCATCCTGCTATTTATTGTTAGGAAAAGATTTTGAAATACTACACTTTAACAAATCTGTATTTAATTTCTTTAAACAAACAAGCGGGAAAAATATTAAAAACGGAAAAAACTTTCTCAATTTTATTAATGCTGGTTATGAAGCAACTTTTATTAACGACTTTAAATTAGCAAAATCTGGCAAAAGCGTTAACCGTGAAATTTTGGTTAATTATGATAACCAAACATCCATTTGGTGGAACATATTATTGGACCCCGTAAAAAATGACGAAGGTGAAATTTTTAGTATAAGCCTTAACGCCACTAATATCAATGAAAAGAAACAACACCTTGCCGAAATAACAGCTCAAAACGAGTCGCTTTTAAGTATCGCCTACATACAGTCACATGAATACCGCAGACCAGTAGCATCCATACTTGGGTTAATGAATGTGATTAAAGAATATGATTATGAATTTGATAAAGATTGTTTGACTATGATGGAAAGTGCTGTAAATGAACTTGATGAAAAAATAAATGGAGTAGTTCTATCCGTGCAATCGATCGTTCCAAACACTGCTAATTAATTTCTTTGAACCATCACCGCTACTTTATGCATTTTGTATAATATTGTAAATATTTGCATTAATGTTTAACTGGATACTTCATCATTTACTACCCTGCCCTTTTAAATACCTAACCGGTATTGATTGTCCGGGGTGCGGTTTTCAACGGTCGGTAATTGAGCTATTTCAGGGGAATTTAAAAAAAAGCTTTTTACTATATCCACCGGCTATACCCATATTGATGCTCTTGATTTACTACCTACTTGCCTTAATTTTAAAATCAAAGCAACAAAAAAGCATACCGCTAAAGCCCTTATTAATTATTGTTGCATTAATAATAATGTTCAGTTACACTATTAAAATGCTGGGTTATGCCAATGTTATATAACTTGTTCGGCAGCTATGGTATGGTTATAATCTCTAACCAGGGTATTTAAAAACATTACATCGTCCATGTCGGTTTTAATATTTAACAACTCCTTTATTTTAGTCGCGGCAACAGCCAATATATCGTAATTGCCAAACTTTATATAATTGGACAGTACCTCATGTATCAATATAATGTCTCTGTCCTTTAGTTGAGAAACTTCAGTAAAAACAGGTTTATAATTTTCGTCAGGCGGGGTAAATGCTATAGCCTCTATTTGTGTACGCGATGTTGTTTTAATAAGCGTTGTGCCCGCAACCATATCGCCCACGCGCTGGCTATTTTTACTTACAGAGGTTGATATCACCGCACAAAGGCCGCTGGTTAGGCTAAAATCCACTATCCTGAATAGCCAGCGCAGCATATACTGGCCTATAGTAGGCTGGCTCCCATCAAGGCTTATCACTTTTATTTTCATCACACGCTTGCCAACACTTTGGCCGTTCATGAAAATCTCGCATATCAAGTCGTAAAAAATAAATATCGCAAACCAAATCATCACTATAATAATTATAAAGGTTCTGTTACCGCCACTAATAAAAGCAGAGGAAATGGAAAGTGCTATAAATACCAATACAAAAATAGCTCCATCAATAAGGTAAGCCAATATGCGCTCGCCCACGCCGGCAATCTCATAATCAATATCAATATTTTGTGATGTAGTTATACGGATGGTTTGCATGTGATAAAATTTATTTACTGAATATTCAACAATTAATTGAATGATACAAATTTTGTAATTAAATTAACCCAATAATACCAACCTTGCCCCATGCGCGAACCATTATTTGTAAAGCAAAACTCGGCCAAATGGAAAAGTTTTGAAAACCCTGCCAGCAACCCTGACGAATTGGCGGACCGTTTTATACAAATAACTGATGACCTGGCGTATGCTAAAACCTTTTACCCAAAATCAAAAACTACGGCTTATTTAAATGGGTTAGCCTCGCAGCTGCATCAATCCATCTATAAAAACAAAACCGAAAAAAGTAACCGCTTTATTTTGTACTGGAAGTATGAACTGCCTTTGCTATTTAAATTCCACCAAAATAAACTACTGTATTCTTTTATTTTCTTTACTGTTTTTTGCTTGATGGGTGCCCTCTCCGCTAAGTACGACGAAACATTTATACGGCTTATTTTAGGCGATGCTTATGTAGATATGACACTGGCCAATATAGCCAAAGGCGACCCATTTGCTGTATATAAACAAGACGGCGAATTTTTGATGTTTTTGCAGATTGGCGCAAATAACATTTGGGTATCATTAGTAACCTTTGTGTGCGGTATATTCGGATCTGTGGGTTCTGTTTACTTTTTATTACAAAACGGTTTAATGGTTGGATCGTTCGAATATTTTTTCTTTAGTAAAAACCTGGGGATGGCATCTATACTGGTTATTTGCATACACGGCGTACTTGAAATGTCCAGCATTGTAATTGCGGGTGGCGCAGGTATAGTTTTAGGTAATAGCTTGTTGTTCCCAAAAACCTACAGTCGTATGGTATCTTTAAAAAAAGGTGCTAAAGATGGAATGAAAATAGCTATCGGCCTGGCTCCTATTTTTGTGATTGCTGCTTTTTTTGAAAGTTTTATTACCCGACATACCGAAATGCCTATATGGATGAGTATTTTCATACTAAGTGCTTCTACCGCATTTATTATATGGTATGTAATTATTTACCCTAACAAATTATCAAAAAACCTTAACCCTCATAATTATGGAACCTAAAGTTGAATTTGCCAAAGTACGCGATTTTGGAGAGATCATCTCCGACTCGTTTTTATTTGTACGCGAAAATTTTAAATCTCTTATTTCAGCCTTCTTTACCTTTTGCGGTATTTTTTTATTAGCTGCCGCAGTTTTAGGTATCTTGAATCAATTTAAAATGGCTGATGTTTACAGAGATCCGCAAATGGCATCAAATGCCGTGGCCAAAATTTTTAGTGTCGAATATTTTTTAGCCCTGCTGTTTTCAATGCTTAGTATTACAGCTATTATGGTAACCACGCTGACATATATAACTTTGTATAGAGAAAAAGGAAACATTGCTCCTACCAACGAAGAAATTTGGGGGTACTTTAAATACTATTATCTTAAAATTTTTGGCAGTACATTAATAAACATAGTTATAGCATTTATTGGATTCATTTTTTGTGTTATTCCTGGTATATATCTATACCCCATTTTAGGATTAATATTTCCTATTATGATGGTGGAGAACACCAGTTATGGCTATGCTTTTAGTAAGAGTTTTAAACTTATTAAAAACAATTGGTGGCTGGTGTTTGGGTCATTATTTATAATGGGTTTAATAGTAAGTATCGCCATGGGTATAGCAGTCGCTCCGTTCTCGGTAACCAGTTTTATTGATACATTGGTAAACCCGCAAAAAGGCCTGCAAATTTCAAAACCGATGGCGGTTGCAGCGGTAATTGTTGGGCAAATTTGTCATGCTTTGTACGTATTACCTTTTGTAACACTGGCCCTATGCTATTTTAGTGTTAGCGAAGGTAAAGAAGGTGCCGGATTATTGAACCGCATAAATCAATTAGGTAATAACGATGCTGATAACAATTTACCGGCCGAAGAATACTAATGTTTAGATACCTGTATTTATTTTTCTTTTTTTTAACGCTAAATGCGGTTATTGCTAATGCAGATACGACTACTAAGATACCAAAGCAGGTTTTATCTGCTTTGGTTGTCCGTAACGATACTACAAAGGTTGCACCAAGACATTTTAATACCAATGCTTTAAAAAACTACAGCCAACAAAGGGAATTTAAATATGATGATAATTTTGTAGGCACATCGCCATGGGAGCGTTTTAAGCAGTGGTTTTGGAATTTGTTTGATGTAAACCCTACCCTTAACAGCGTTACAAATTACTTTTTAATAGCGTTAGGTGTAGCCGCATTGATATTTTTAATTTTAAAACTAAGCGGTTTTAATGCAAGCATTATAAAGGGTAAAACGGCACACGTTGCCCTTCTTTACGATGAATTTACGGAGAATATTCACGAAATGGACCTGGATAATGGTATACAAATTGCCACGCAGCAACACAATTACCGCTTGGCAGTAAGGTTACTTTATTTAAAATGCCTTAAGCAGTTAAGCGATGCCGGGCAAATTGCCTGGGATATTAATAAAACCAATACAGTTTATGTTAATGAATTAACCAATACCGATCAGCGGCAGGCTTTTAATATTTTAACCCGGCAGTTTGAATACGTATGGTATGGCGAGTTTAACATCAACGAAAAAATATATAGCCAGATTAATGCAATGTTCACTGATTTTAAAGTTAACAGGGCATGAAAGATTTTAAATACTACATTATTGGGGCCTGTTTACTATTAACTGTATATGTGGTTATTGAGTATAACAAACCTGTGCCATTTAATTGGGAAACAAGCCTTCGGTACAATGATAAAATACCTTTTGGAACCTATATATTTTATCATCAGCTAAATGATATATTTCCAGAAACCAATATTACCAGGACCAACAAATCCATTTACAGTCTTTTTAAACAGGGTATTGAGCCGGGCAATTATATAATTATTGCTAATGAGGTAAAATTAAGCAAGGTTGATTTTAATGAGCTGATTAAGTACATAAAGGACGGCAATAATGTATTTATAAGCGCTTTTGGCTGGGATGGATATTTTAGCACGGAATTGCACCTTGATGCAGAGACAGAAATTAAAGAAAAAAACACGCTTGTAAATTTCACCAATCCCAGTTTAAAAGTCCCCGGTTATTACCGCTTTGATAAAGAAATAAGCGAACGATACTTTAGCAAGTTTGATACTGCAAAAGCCACAATTTTGGGTATGAATAGTGGCGGACATAGCAATTACCTGAGTTTTCAATACGGAAAAGGCAAATTGTTTGTTTGTGCCAATCCGCAATTGTTTAGTAATTACAGCCTGTTATCGGCGCAGGGTAAGAATTACGCAGAAAAAGCAATATCCTATTTACCTGTTAAACAAAACATCTATTGGGATCAGCATCAAAATAATGACATCCCGGTAGATTCATCACCTATGCGGGTGATTTTTGAACACACCAATTTAAAGTATGCTTACTACTTAGCCCTTATAACTTTAATGATTTTTTTATTGTTTGAAGTTAAACGCAGGCAAAGGGTTATACCGGTTATTGAACCTTTAAAAAACTCGACGCTTGATTTTGTTAAAGTAGTGGGTAAAGTATATTATGACAAACGTGATAATGCCAACATTGCCGTTAAAAAAATAATTTACCTGCAAAGCTATCTTCGCGAGCGGTATCAATTAAAAACCGGTAAAATGGACCATGAGTTTGCTGATACTATGGCCAATAAAACCGGTGTACACCAATCATTAACCCGGGAGTTGGTTGACCATATTAATTATATATACCATCAACAAAATATTACCGATCACGAACTAATTATATTAAACCAACTGATAGAGAAATTTTACGCACAAGCTTAAATATATATGGAAGACGAAATATTTGAACAACGAACCGACCTTAGCAAACTTAACACCGCGGTTGAGCAAATAAAGGCAACACTGGCACAAATAATAGTTGGCCAGCACGATACCATTGACCTAATCATAGCGGGTATACTGGCTGATGGGCATATACTAATAGAGGGCGTGCCCGGAGTAGCCAAAACATTAACTGCCAAGCTGATAGCAAAAGCTATTGATGCGCACTATTCGCGTATACAGTTTACACCTGATCTGATGCCATCTGATGTTTTAGGCACATCTGTTTTTAACCCCAAAACCAGCGATTTTGAGTTTAGAAAAGGGCCCATATTTGGCAACATTATTTTAATTGATGAAATAAACCGATCTCCTGCAAAAACGCAATCGGCTTTGTTTGAGGTAATGGAAGAGCGGCAGCTAACCATTGATGGCGAAACCTATAAAATGCAGGAACCCTTTATTGTATTGGCTACCCAAAATCCGGTTGAACAAGAGGGTACTTACCGGCTGCCTGAAGCACAGTTGGATCGCTTTTTATTTAAAATAGAGATTAAATACCCAACACTTGAAGAGGAAATTGCCATAATATCTCAACAGCATCAGCAAAACCCTATTAATCAATTAAATGATGTAAAGCCGGTATTATCTATACAGGATATTGTAGCATTAAGGCAACAGGTAAAAAATTTAAATGTTGAGCCTAAATTATTAGAGTTTACAGCAAAAATAATTCACGAAACACGCAATAATAAATCATTGTACCTGGGTGGTTCGCCGCGCGCGTCACTTGCAATAATTAACGCGGCAAAAGCATTTGCAGCCATAAAAGGTCGTGATTTTGTTACACCTGATGATATTATTTTTATAACACCGGCTGTATTAAGGCACAGGATTATGCTTACCCCTGATAAAGAAATGGAAGGCCTTACACCTGATGATGTCGTAGCGCAAATAGTTCAAAAAATTGAAGTACCACGTTAATACTCAGTTGAAAAATATAATCAGCAATTTTTACAGTAACCTTTTTTTAACCAGCCGGTTTTTTATCGCGCTGTCTTGCTGTGTTATATTCTTTTTGCTATCGTTCTTCTTCCCATGGTTGGGTATATTGCCGCAATTATTACTTTGGGCCGTTGTTGCACTGGTTTTAATTGACATAATATTGCTTTACCGTACTACTAGCGGAATGTTTGCCCGTCGGGAAGCGCCCGAGCGTTTAAGCAATAACGACGATAATGAACTGGGCATTTATATTGAAAACCGCTATCCATTTAATATTTGCGCAGGTATTATTGACGAGATTCCCTTTCAGTTTCAAAAACGGGATGTATGGTTTAAAACCGAATTACATCCGCAACAAACAAAAATAATTAACTATTCCTTGCGCCCATTAAAGCGGGGCGAGTACTCTTTTGGCCAGGTACGTGTATATGTCAGGTCGGCATTGGGATTAATAAGCAGAAGCTACAATTTTGCACAAAACCAGGTATTACCGGTATACCCTTCGTTTTTACAAATGCGCAAATACGAGCTGATGGCCATATCAAACCGGTTGAACGAGATGGGTGTAAAAAAAATACGTCGCTTGGGTCATAGTCTTGAGTTTGAACAGGTGAAAAATTACGTTACCGGCGATGATTACCGATCCATTAACTGGAAAGCAACTGCCAGGCAAGGTAATTTGATGATCAACTCGTACACCGATGAGCGGTCGCAGCACGTGTATTGTGTGATTGATAAATCACGAAGTATGAAAATGCCTTTTGAAGGTTTAAGCTTACTTGATTATGCCATAAACGCCAGCTTATTGTTATTAAATGTTGCTTTATTAAAGCAAGACAAGGCAGGGCTTATCACTGTGTCAGAAAAAAAGGGCAGCATTGTTCCAGCCGACCGTAAGGTAATGCAAATGAACAAAATACTGGAGGTTTTATATAAAGAAAAAACACGCTACCTGGAAACTAATATGGAGCTGATGTACTCCACTATTCGCCAGGTAATTAAGCAGCGTAGCCTGGTAGTATTTTTTACCAACTACGAAAGTTTATCGGCACTAAACAGGCAACTGCCTTATTTGAAAAAAATAGCTAAGTTTCATTTACTATTAGTTGTATTTTTTGAAAACACCGAACTAAAAAAACTTAATGAGCAGGAAGCTAAAGATGTTGAGGATATTTATATAAAAACCATTGCCGAAAAATTTGCTTACGATAAGGAACTTATTGCAAAGGAACTAAGCAGATACGGTATACAATCAATTTTAAGTACTCCACAAAACTTAAATGTTAATACCATTAACAGGTACCTTGAAATAAAAGCCAAGCAGAAAATTTAGGTCTTTAGCCACCCTGTGATACTCATCCTGGGTAAATTGGTAATTAAAACTTCATGCTCCAGTAACGTACTTTTAAAAAATACACTTTTACCGGCATTGGGTGAAATATCCTGAAATCCATCTCCCTGGTAAATGCGCAACGATCCGCCGTTAACTTCGGTATTTAAATACATGATCATAGAGAATGCGCGGGTGCCGTTTTGCTTAAAATTATCCAGATGCCGTTTGTAAAAACTACCCTTTTCATAAAGTGTATAATGAAACTCATAACCTGTAATACCTGCATAACAACTACGGTTAAGGTGGCTTACAAAACTATCCATCAAGTCAAAAAAAGTATTTTCATGAAGGTTGTTATGCAACCTGTCTAACCAATAAATTTTATCGCTTCGTACCAATTTATCATGGTTAACCAACTTATGGTTACCTGTACCTGCCGATAACATCCTATCGTCGGCATAAAGCATGTTAATATTATCTACCAGATGTGCTGATAATGCGGCACTAAGAAAATTACTGACCGTACCAACATTGGTGGCAAGGTAACTATCGATGAGTTCGTCGAAGATGATATCCAAATTGGTGTAAGTTACCTTAAATTATCCCGGTAATAGTATAAACCGCTATAAACATAAAAAGGCCCATTATTTAAATAATGGGCCTTGCTTTATTAGTTTATATTTTAGCTTTTAAATATGTATCGGCCTGTTATCCGTAGCGGCTAAACAAGCTTCACGCATTGCTTCGGTATAAGTAGGGTGCGCGTGGCTCATGCGAGAGATATCCTCGGCACTGGCACGATACTCCATAGCTACTACGGCCTCGGCAATCATATCGGCGGCACGCGGGCCTATAATATGTACACCAAGTATTTCATCTGTAGCGGCATCTGCCAATACTTTAACAAAACCATCCATATCCATACTGGCTACAGCCCTTCCGCTTGCACGGAACGGGAACGAACCAGTTTTGTATTTTACACCGGCTTCCTTCAATTGCTCTTCGGTTTGTCCAACAGCGGCAACCTCAGGCCAGGTATAAACAACACCCGGTATCAAATTATAATTAATGTGTGGTTTTTGGCCAACAATGGTTTCGGCTACATATGTACCTTCATCTTCGGCTTTATGGGCAAGCATAGCACCGCGTACCACATCACCTATAGCATATACACCTTTAACGCTGGTTTCCATGTGCTCGTCAACGGTAATTTTGCGTCCACGCTCTTCAACAGTAATGCCTATTTTATCTAAACCTAAACTATCAGTATAAGCCACACGGCCTACAGCAACCAGGCAGTAATCGCCTTTTAGTTCCTGCTTTTCCCCTTTAGGGTTATCAAAAGTTACGGTAACTTCTTTACCTTTTACGGTAGCACCGGTAACTTTATGGCCAAGGTAAAACTCCATACCTTGTTTTTGTAACACCTTTTGCAGCTCTTTACCCAAAGCTTTATCCATAGTTGGAATAATACCATCCATGTACTCAATTACCGATACTTTAGCCCCTAAACGTGCATATACCGATCCTAACTCCAAACCAATAACACCACCGCCTATCAATATTAAATGTTTAGGCACTTCGGTTAAGTTTAAAGCCTCGGTTGAGGTGATAATTCTTTTTTTATCTATTTTGATAAACGGCAGGCTTGATGGTTTTGAGCCGGTAGCAATGATCACATTTTTACCGGTGATCTCTTGTGTTTTACCATCGGCAGCAGTAATAACAATGGTATTTTTATCTTTAAACGACCCCATACCCTGGTAGCCGTCAATTTTATTTTTCTTGAACAGAAACTGGATTCCTCCGGTATTTTTTGCAACTACATCTTCTTTACGCTTGATCATCTGGCCGAAATCAACTTTTAGGTTGCTCAGCTCAATACCATGTGTTTTAAATGTATGGCCGGCATTATAGTAATGTTCAGACGAATCAAGCAACGCTTTTGATGGAATACAGCCTACATTTAGGCAAGTACCTCCATAGGTAGCATATTTTTCGATACAGGCAGTTTTTAACCCTAATTGGGCACAACGTATTGCGGCAACATAGCCACCAGGGCCCGAACCGATTACGATAACATCATATTGCATAATAATATTGGATTGTTTTGGTGGGTAAAGTTAAACATTTCAATAGCCTAATGAAGTGTATAACTGTCACTTTTTTATGATTTTGGGGTCATATAGTTGGTTTGCAATATATCCGCATTACCGTATATTTGAAATTAGATGCATAAAATGAAAATATCTACCCTTTTGTCGGGCATTTTAATTTTTGTGGTGATGAATTGCAGCGCGCAATTGATGCAACTCAAAAGTGTATTTACCCGTGCCGATACTTTGCGCGGTGCCTTGACACCTTTACGCACCTGCTATAATATCAATTATTATCATTTGGATGTGCAGTTTGATATTGCCAGCAAAGCCATCAGTGGCAGCAACCTGTTTAAATTTGCTGCTACGCAGGATTTTACCAAACTACAGTTTGACCTTTTTGATAATTTAAAAATTGAGAAGGTGGTTTATAAAGGACAAGAACTGCCTTATCAGCGCGAGTTTAATGCCGTATTTATCACCTTCCCTAAAACTATTGTTAAAGGCAGTAAGGATGAGTTTACAGTTTACTATTCTGGTAATCCCATTATAGCTAAAAATGCTCCCTGGGATGGCGGTGTTGTATACACACAATCTGCATCGGGCAAGCCTTATGTGGCTACAGCTTGCCAGGGCTTGGGTGCAAGTGCATGGTGGCCAACTAAGGACCATCAGTACGATGAAGTGGATAGTATGATGATCAGCATCAGTGTACCAACCGGATTAAAAGATGTATCTAACGGCCGCTTGCGTAAAGTGACCGAATTAAATAATGGTTATACGCGTTTTGATTGGTTTGTAGCCAACCCTATAAACAATTATGATGTGGCCGTCAACATTGCTGACTATGTTCATTTTGATGATACTTATGATGGGGAGAAAGGTAAATTAACTTTGGATTATTGGGTACTGCCCGAAAATCTGGAGAAAGCCAAAAAACAATTTGGCGAAAACGTAAAGCCCATGCTTAAATCATTTGAACATTGGTTTGGTCCTTATCCGTTTTATGAAGATGGGTATAAACTGGTTGAAACCCCTCACTTGGGTATGGAGCACCAAAGTGCTATAGCCTATGGGAATAAATATGCAAATGGCTATTTGGGTACTGACCTGTCAAAAACAGGCTGGGGGTTAAAGTGGGATTATATTGTGGTACACGAGAGTGGACACGAGTGGTTTGGAAACAATATTACATCCAAAGATATTGCCGATACCTGGATACACGAAAGCTTTACCGATTATTCTGAATCGTTGTTTATTGAAAGCTATTATGGCAAACAAGCCGGGCAGGAATACGTGTACGGTTTACGTGCCAAAATAAAAAACGACAGACCGATCATTGGACCATATAATGTCAATAAGGAAGGCTCAGGAGATGTGTACAATAAGGGTTCAGTAATTTTAAATATGGTGCGCACTATTATTAACGATGATAAAAAATGGCTGGCCATATTGCGCGGATTAAATAAAACATTCTACCATCAAACTGTAACTTCAAATCAGGTAATTAATTATATATCCGCACAGGCAGGCATTGACCTTGCCCCTGTTTTTGAGCAATATTTAAATTATAAAGATTTACCTAAACTGGAGTTTGCAACTATTAACGGCAAGCTAAACAGCCGCTGGGTAGCCAATGTTAAAGATTTTAATATGCCGGTGAGGGTACGAACTAAAGACGACGATTATAAATTTATTAAACCAACTACTGATTTTAAGCCCGTTGATATTGCAGGGTTAACACAAGATAATATAGAGGTTGATATGTTTAATTATTATCTGGCAAAGTAATTACCTATCATCCCTAAACCTCTTCAACACCTTCCTGCCCAGATCATAACTGATACGGAAAGCCTGCTGGTTATCATTAGAATAGCCCGGCGTAAAGTGGAAACTTGCAATAAACTGCCCTTTTACGTGCTTAAATAAAAATGGGGTATATATAATATCTAACCGGTTGTAGGTCGGTTTTGAATAATAAGAATCACCGTAAATAATATTGCTGCCCTGGCCCTTGTAAAACTCGTTAAACAAAGCAAACCGCTTGTAGCTTAGATAAACACTGGCGATAAAACCACCCGGAGTTTTAAAACCATCTACCCCACGTTCCCGCTCAAACGACATCATACCACCCGCTTCTACAGCCAAGGAATCAAATACCGTTTTATGGCTAAGGTCTAACCCTAAACGTATTTGGCCGCCACCGTTATCGTTAATATGATCGGTAGGTAATAGCACTTCTGCCCCCGCATCATGCATTAGTAAAAAGTAGTGCGAAATATAAAACGGGCCTTTTACTGCCGGCTTATACTTACCCGCAAAGCCAAATAAAAACTGTTCGCGCTCGGTAGCAGTTTGGCGGCTTACCCAATCAATCCATCCCGTTTCGGTAAAGTGCTCATTTTGATATCGCGCAAGCAAACCTTGTACATTGGGACGGTAATAACGTAAGGTATCATTTAACAAAGCGCGCGGATAATTGCTCAGCGTACCCTCTCGCGGAAACATACCTGCGTTAAACAACCACTTTTTACTTTCATACTTATAATAAGCAATAGGGTCCACCTGGCCAAAAAATGGCTTAGCTCCAAATTCATGCAAGGCATTTACACCTACTACAAAATGGTTCAAACTATCCAGGTTCAGGCCAAAATCTAATGCGGTACGTGTACCAGAATAGGTGCGCGAGCGCGGGATAAAAGCCTTATACTCGCGGTTATCTAAAAAACCTAAACCGCTAAAGTTTACATCCAAACTTTGCTGCGCCATGGCAACAGTAGTTGTTAAAATGGTAACGGCAGTTAATAAGCATATCCTTTTAAACATATTTTAGTTAATTGTAACAGGTATCATCCGGCTGTTTTTCCCCCCTGTAAATGGTGTAGTACGGATAGAAAACAACAACTCATAATCCCCATTTTCGATATAAGGTGCGGTAACAGTAAAATTGCATTTCTTGCTCTCTCCCGGGTTCAAAATTAAATTATAAAATGAATTATCCGCGGGTAAAATAACTACAATCACACCATCATTAAAGTAGCAAGCTTCAAGCGTAACAGGATGTTTAGTGCTTTTATTGCTAAAATTTACAGAATAAGGGTACGGATTGGTGATTGTTAAGCCTATAGTTTGTTTTCGTCCGGCTGAAAGTTTTAATGCTTTTACATCAGTTTCAATAACTATTTTTTGATAGGTGCGGGCATCATCTACCCATTGTGCATACCAATTGGTTTTGGTTGATGCATTAGTTATAGTGTCTACCGTTTCCTCTTGAGGAAAATCCTGCAAAAAATAAACCCGTTTGCCTTGAAACTGCTCTTCTATAGGCCATATATCATATTGCGTATGTCGGTAGTTCCGCGAATCATAAGAGTATGCCCTTATGGAATTGGTATAATAATTATACTTCGACGGGTCCTGGAAACCATCGCTCATAATCACATAATTATCTCCGGCTTTATTTTTTACTTGATGTGCCCAATCTTTAAAACCGTAATAACTTTTCAATTGCCCTACATGGCTTATAAATGAGAAGCCAAACATCATACTCACCCTGATAAATAGAATTAAAACCACATTAATTATGGCCACGCTATAAAACCAACGCGGTATAGTATTTATTTGATTGAGCCTAATTAAAGCCAACATGGCTAAAGGTGCAAAAGCTATCAGCGTCCAATGGGGTTGTGCCTCGCCCCTAAAAGTTGACAAGAAAAAGAAACAAAATGCCCCTATGCAGTTTACCAACAGGCATCGGATAAAAGCATCTTTTACCTGTACTTTAAACGCACTGTAATATAAAAACCAGCCAATAAACGGCCCAGCCATTAATAACTGACCGGGTATATAGGTATAAGTATTTTCTTGGTTATAAATCGTAGCCGACCGATCATACAAATGGTATTTTAATGATGGGAAATCATGCTGAAACTGCCATATAATATGCGGTACAAATAATATCAGTGCAATAACTACAATACCCCAAAATGTGCCACGTTTTAATAGTTTGATGTTTGATGCCAGTGTAAATCCTATTACCAATATAGCATGGTACTTGCTGTACATTAAACAGGCAACTACAACGCCAAGCAATGCGGCTAATAACCAATTATCATCCTCAATATATTTTTGGTAGAGGTAATAAAATACCACCGTAAAGAAAAACAAAGGGGCATCCGGTGTGGTGGTAAAACCATACATGTGAATGATAAGCATACCCGATATTACCAGTATAAACAGCCATGCATCTATAGTGTATTTTTTTAGGATAAGCCATAGCAGATATATTGCCGTACTACTGCTTAAAACTGTCACTAAGCGCAGACCCAACTCGTTATGCATTACGTGGTCGCCCAGCCAGATGAACAGTGCCACCATGGGCGGATGGTCAAAGTAACCCCAATCCATAAACTTGGAGTACATCCAATAATAAGCCTCATCGGCATGCACCTCTAAAGTGTAGGCTTGTATAGCGTTAAATATAGTCCAGCATAGTAAAAACCAATGTATAGGTTTGTCAGATCGTACAGGTTTTTGTAAAGTAGATGCCGGCATTAACAGGTAAAGTTTTGTCGCGTAAAGGTAAATAATAATTTAGCCGCTTCACATCTATCAGCAGTTTATTACATTAGCTGATATTTTACCGCCATGACCAAAACTATAGAAATTATAAAAAAACCAAGACTTGCGTTATTTGAGTTGATCAAAGACCTGAGCATCGAACAATTAAACCAGGTGCCCGCAGGTTTTAACAATAATATTATCTGGAACATGGGCCACCTGGTAGCCGCACAACAAGGCATTTGCTATCGCCGTGCAGGTGTTGATATGATAATCAGCGAAGATTACTATAACACCTACGGCCCGGGTAGCAAGCCTGAACGCTTTATCAGCCAGGCAGAGCTGGAGGAAATTAAAGGCTATTTCACTTCTACTCTTGATCAATTTATTGTAGATTATAACAACAACCTTTTTGCCAACTATGTTGCCTGGACCACCCGTTACGGTGTAGACCTAAACAATGTTGAAGATGCTTTTAAGTTTTTGCCTTTCCATGAGGGATTGCATTTTGGGTATATAATGGCGCAGAGAAGGGCGTTGTTAAGTTCGATATAGTTGAACAATGGTCATGCTGAAGAACGAGGCATTTATCAAGCTGTGAATGCACGTGTATGGATTCATCGCTACGCTCAGAATGACAAAAAGGGATATAAAAATAAAAAGCCGGACAAGTCCGGCTTTTTTATTTTTATGGTCTTATCGAGTTACACTCCTAACAATAACCTTGCAGGATCTTCCAGTAATTGTTTAACCCTTACCAGGAAGCTTACCGACTCGCGGCCATCAACAATACGGTGATCGTATGAAAGAGCCAGGTACATCATCGGGCGAATAACTACTTGGCCGTTTTCAGCAACCGGGCGCTCAATAATATTGTGCATGCCTAATATAGCTGACTGCGGAGCATTGATGATAGGTGTTGACAGCATTGAACCAAATACACCACCGTTGGTGATGGTAAATGTTCCGCCGGTCATTTCATCAATAGTCAATTTGTTATCGCGTGCTTTAGTTGCTAAACCTACTATGGCTTTTTCAATTTCGGCAAGGCTCATGCTATCCGCGTTGCGGATTACCGGAACCACCAAACCTTTAGGAGCCGATACAGCGATGGATACATCAGCAAAGTTGCTGTATACTACCTCTTCGCCTTCAATACGGGCACCTACTGATGGCCATTCTTTTAATGCCTCGGTAACCGCTTTAGTGAAGAACGACATAAAGCCTAAGCCTACACCGTGTTTTTCTTTAAATTTATCTTTATACTTACCACGCATCTCCATAATTGGAGCCATATTTACTTCGTTAAAAGTAGTCAGCATGGCGGTTTCGTTTTTAACGGCTACTAATCGCTTAGCAATAGTTTTGCGCAACGACGACATTTTTTCGCGTTTCTCGCCTCTTTCGCCAGCCTGGGCAACTGGTGCTGCCGCAACAGTTTCAGCTTTAACGGGTGCTTTAACATTTTGCGGGCTTTCAGATGCTTTTTGAGCATCTTCTTTGGTGATACGTCCGCCAACACCACTACCATTTACAGAAGCAGCATCGACGCCTTTTTCGGCTAATATTTTTGCTGCAGCAGGCGATGGAGTGCCTGAAGCATAAGTAGCACCTTTTTCGGCAGGAGCAGCGGCAGCAGGTGCAGCCTCAGCTTTTGCGGCTACGGCTGCTTCTGCTTTAGGAGCGGCTGCAGGTGCAGCACCACCTTCTTCAATACTGCAAACCACAGCACCAATAGCTAATACATCGCCTTCTTTAGCAATAGTTTTTAATACGCCTGCTTTTTCGGCAGTAAGCTCAAACGTTGCTTTATCTGATTCCAACTCGGCAATAGCCTCATCCATTGCTACTGTATCGCCATCCTTTTTGATCCAGCTTGATAAGGTTACTTCTGTAATTGATTCGCCTACCGGCGGAACTTTGATCTCTAAACTCATTTCGTTTTTGTTGTAGGTTTATATGTTGTATGCTTCTTAATATAGTACCTATCAATCAGCACCGGCATTAGCCATTTTTTTTGTTGTTGTTTTTACTACTTCTTTCACCGCATCGCCAGGCGATGCATGGAAAGCTTTAGCAATAATTTGCAATTGCTGCGCAGTATGTTGTTTTGAATAACCGGTGGCTGTACTTGCGCTTTCCGCACGCGATATTACATCTAATTTAAAAACATCGTTATTGCGGAACTTACGGCATAAGTAAGGCCATGCACCCATATTTTCTGGTTCTTCCTGTACCCATACAAACTCGGTAGCTTTAGCATATTTAGCTTTCACTTTAGCGATCTGATCTATTGGGGTTGGGTATAACTGTTCTAAGCGCACAATAGCTACATCGCTGCGTTTATCAGTTTGTTGTTTCTCTAATAAATCGTAATATATTTTACCAGAGCAGAATAATACACGGGTTACTTTTTTAGCATCTGCGTTGTCATCATCAATCAGTTCCTTGAAAGCACCATTAGTGAAATCCGCCAAAGGCGATACACATTTAGGATTACGTAATAAGCTTTTTGGTGTAAATATTACCAATGGTTTGCGGAATTCGCGTTTTAACTGGCGGCGTAAAATGTGGAAGAAGTTAGCCGGAGTTGTACAGTTGGCTACCTGGATATTATTATCGGCACAAAGCTCCATAAAGCGCTCAATACGCGCTGATGAATGTTCAGGGCCCTGGCCTTCATAACCGTGCGGCAATAACATTACCAAGCCATTACCTCGCTGCCATTTAGTTTCGGCACTGACAATATATTGGTCAACTATAATTTGGGCTCCGTTAAAAAAGTCACCAAACTGTGCTTCCCATATAGTTAAGGCATGAGGGTTAGCCAAAGCATAACCATACTCAAAACCTAACACACCGTATTCGGATAGTAATGAATTATATATATGGAATTTAGCTTCTGTTTCAATAGTATTAAGTGGAGTATACTCCTCTTCCGATTCATTTAATGTTACAACAGCATGGCGGTGCGAAAAAGTTCCGCGTTTAACATCCTCGCCGCTTAAACGTACACGATGGCCTTCCTTTAATAAAGTACCGTAGGCTAATAACTCGCCCATTGCCCAGTCAAAGCTTTGGGTATCATTCACCATTTTGGCACGGTCGTCAAATAATTTTTCAATTTTTTTGAAGAACACTTTATCTTTCGGAAGCTGCGTTAAACTCTTACCAATAGCTAACAGTTCTTTCTCAGTTACCGCTGTTTTTGACTGCACTGCAACCTCTGTGTCAGATGCCAGATGTAACCCATTCCAGGCACCAGCAAACATGGCTATGCTGTCTTTAAATCTTTCCTCGGCTTTGGCTTCATCTAACTGGCCTTGCAACAAGTCGCGGAAGCTTTTATCCATTGCTTTTGCTTCATCTTCCTTAATACTACCTTCGGATAATAATTTTTTAAGGTAGATCTCGCGCGGATTAGGGTGTGCGTCAATAGCTTTGTATAATACCGGCTGAGTAAATTTAGGCTCATCTGCCTCGTTATGGCCATAACGGCGATAACATAATATATCTATAAATACATCGTCATGGAAAAGCTGGCGATATTCCATTGCCAGGTTGATCACATAAGCTAATGCTTCTACATCATCACCATTAACGTGGAAAACAGGGGACAATACTGTTTTAGCAATGTCGGTACAATAAGTACTTGAACGGGCATCTTTATAGTTAGTGGTAAAGCCTATCTGGTTATTAATTACCAGGTGGATGGTACCACCGGTACGGTAACCGTCCAGTTTTTCCATCTGTAAAACTTCGTACACTATACCCTGGCCCGCTATTGAAGCATCGCCATGTATCAATATAGGAGCGATCTTTGAATGATCGCCATTATATTTAAAATCAATTTTTGAGCGCGTAATTCCCTCAACCACCGGGTCAACTGTTTCCAGGTGAGATGGGTTAGGGCAAAGGCTCAAGTGAACCTTGTTACCGCTTTTGGTATCCACATCGGTTGAATAACCTAAGTGATATTTAACATCGCCACCAAAATGCGAATCCATATCATAGTTTTTACCTTCAAATTCGGCAAAAATCTCTTTATAGGTTTTCTCCATGATATTGGCCAGTACGTTTAAACGGCCACGATGAGCCATACCAATAATAAATTCCTGTAAACCTAACTCAGCACCTTTTTGAATAACCGAATCTAATGCGGGTATTAATGCCTCGGCACCTTCTAACGAGAAACGTTTTTGTCCTAAAAATTTAGTGCCCAAAAAGTTCTCAAATACTACCGCCTGATTCAGTTTATTCAGCATTAGCTTTTTCTCTTCGGCAGTAAATTGAGGCTTATTGCGTATGCTTTCCATACGCTCCTGGAACCAGTTAACTTTTATAGGGTTACGTATATACTTATACTCCGCACCAATGGTACCGCAATAAGTATCTTCAACCATTTGTACAATATCGCGTAGTTTGGCAGGGCCCAAACCAATTTCAACACCGGCATTAAACACGGTATCCAGATCGGCATCAGACAAACCAAAAGTTTCCAGTTCTTTACCCGGAAAATACTTGCGACGTTCGCGTACAGGGTTAGTATCAGTAAATAAGTGCCCACGGTTACGATAACCGTCGATCAGGTTTAATACTTTGATCTCTTTTAAAAAGTGATCAGGAGTTTCGGCACTTACAGCCGGGGCTTCAGAGCCGCGGCCAAAGTCAAAACCTTCAAAAAATTTCTGCCAGCCAAAATCTACCGATTCGGGATTTTGCTTGTATTCTTCGTATAAAGAGTCAATAAAAGCGGCGTTTGCGCTATTAATATAGTTGAGACGATCCATGTATGTAGAAACCAATGGTTATAACGGTACAAAAGTAAGCATAACCACTTATAAACTTTAAATTTAATTTGTAAAAACATGATAAAAATGAGGTTTTAGCAAACAAAATGGTTTTATATACTAAAAACGTTACATCAACACTTATCACTTAATTATTTTTGGTAAGAATATGCGTAAAACCGTTTAATCTACCCACGCAAAAACCACAATAGTATAAATTGTAAAATGATTTTATAAAACCGCAATAACTATGTAGAAGTACTCAACTCTTCGGTTGCGCTATTTAATTCAGACAGCCAGATAGTTACAAAATCGGTTTGGGTTTCTAAATCTGCTGACGACTTATTAATATTAAAATACTTATTGTCTTTTGGATCGTGACCCACCCCAGCAATAAACGCCCAGTTACCCCAATTGCTGGCCGGCGAATAATCAATAAGCTTTTGCTCAAAATAAGCGGCCCCTTTTGCCCAGTTAACTTCCAGGTCGCGTATTAAATATATGGCTACCATTTGGCGGCTGTAATTGTTAATGTAGCCGGTTGCGTTTAACTCGTGCATACTGGCATCAATAAATGGCACACCTGTATTGCCGGTTTTCCATTTCGCAAAGGCCGCATCTTCGTTTACATCTGTTGTTTTATCAGCATCATTTAAAACTTCTGCCTTATAATATTTTTGTCCATGCTTTTTAAACATAAATCTAAAATAGTCGCGCCACAATAATTCCAATATCAGTGTACCATGAGCATTGGCATGAGTTTCCTGTTCATGTTTTATCGCTTCCCAATATACCTGGCGAAGAGATATGCAGCCTACACTTATCCATGGAGAAAGTTTAGAGGAGCAATCGGTATAAACAGAGCCGGGTTTTACTTTGGATAAACCAACCTGATCAATATTTACAAAACACTGTTGTAATTTTTTTAAAGCTTCTGTTTCGCCGCCTATAAATTTGTTAGTGGCACGAATATCATCAACAGGTGGTTCTAAACCCAGGTCCTGCAAAGCTGGCAATTCTCCTGCGTCTGTTATTTCCGGAGTGATTATAGTAGTTGGTGTAGCAATACATGGCCTTACATCACTATCGCGCTCCACTTTCTTTTTAAAAGTCGAAAAACTATCAGGTATGTCTTTTATCGGGAACGGCAGGTCCTCTTTATGATATAAGGTATGTCCTATAAAATGCTTAAGGTTGAGTTTGATCTTCCAAAGTGCGGTCTCTACTTTTTCAGAAATTTCCGTTTCCTCATAGGCTACCTCCCGGTGATGATAAACTTCACTTACCTGGTATTCTTCGGCCAGCTGAGGTATAATTTCGGCAGGGTTACCTATGCGGATAATTAACTGGCCACCCAATGTCTGCAAGTTTTTACGCAGATCAGCAACCGATTCAATTAAAAACTTTGCCCTAAAGCTGCCTGTTTTTGGCGTGCCTGATGTTGTTGGCTGAAAATAATACGGATCAAAACAATATACAGGCAGTACTTTATCAGCTTTGCGTGTTGCTTCTAACAATATCTCATTGTCATGAACACGCAAATCATTTCTAAACCACACCAAAATTGTTTTTTCGCTCATATCAATGCTACGGATGGGCTAAGTATTTAGATTGATTACAAATTTGCGATTTATTTATGGTTTAAACACATTTATAACCAAGATTTGACATCGGCTAAACAATTTACAGATAGGAATACGGTTGTTAGTGATATTAGGTTACACTTAAAATGGGTATTTCCTACGCAGTTTTAATGTTGATTAATTGTTGTCTTTTAATACTGTAGGTAATTTATTTTTTAATTTTGGATTGAGCTTTTTATAAAATGTTGTAACCTTACAATTTAAACACAACACTATGAAACTTACCAATGTATTTGTTCACCAGGTTTATTTTTGGTTGAAAGACGAGGCCGATCAGCCTAAATTGATTGAAGGATTACAAACGTTAGCGAACATAGGCGGCGTACAGTATATACATATAGGTGTAGTAGCAGGTACACCTAAAGATGTTGTTGACAACACCTATCATGCATCATTATTGACTGTTTTTGACAATAAGGAAGCACAAGATGCTTACCAGGTTGACCCTATACATGAAAAATTTTTAGTTGATTATGTAAAACCACTAATAGCTAAAGTAGTGGTAATGGACAGTGTAGACGCTTAATTAACCATATTTCCTTCAAGGTCTATTTTACGGGCAAAAGGGTTTAAATATTGGTTCACTAACACTGCAAACTCCAAACGAGTTATTGGGCGATCCGTATCAAAATTTATAAATCCATATTTTGCCTGCCAGTCTTTTTGCAGGGTTGCTTGAAGCGTTTTAGGATCGGTTAAAGTAAACTCGCTTATTAATGATAGGGTATTACCTACGGTGAATAACTCTGCGGGGTTTTCTTTGTCGAACCAGATGAATGCGCGACTGTAAATCTCGTTTAACACTGGTTTTATTTCGGCAGTGGTAACCGTGGTATCGGGCATAAAAACCATGTCAAATCTTTTAAAAATTCTATTAAGAATGCCGGTTGCACCTATCTGTTGTATCGCACGTACGTACTTATTATCTTGTTTAACATCAGCATATGGCATTAAAAATCCTTTAAAATCAAGTAGCTCTTGCTGTATAATACGCACATTTAAATTTTTTGTAGTGGTTTTAAAAAATGCGCAATAAGCGGCTATACAGCCTACGCCTTGGCCTAATGTTAATTGTATCGGAACATAATCTGTCCTTGAAAGGTTAGGCATTACAATTTCGGTAATCAATAAATTATCAGCATTATTTACTATAACATACTTCATAGGTATGTCATAGCCCCCAAACTTTGTTGTAGTAAAATCAGTATGTTCATTTGTTCGTGGCGGTATACCATAATCTCCCACGGCTATTGATGTCCTATATAATTCATCACTTCTATCCCTGTATGGTTCAAAATATTGGGGCCTAACTGCTCCTACTTTGGTTACCACTTCAGCATCATAAGTAGCATCAACAACTACTTTTGCTTTTATGATGTTATTTTTGCCATTTACGGTAACGCTCACTTCCCAGCCCGTACCATCTTTTTTTATAGTGGTAAATGTAGTATTCACTTTTACTGTGAGGTTTTTAACTGTGTCAGCTATACTCTTCAATATGGCTGCGCCTGTGTACTCTTCAAAACTTATTGGTGCGCTATAAGTAGTATCATAACCCGGAATGGTTTTATAAAATGTTCTTACTCTATCTCTAAATTCGCCCCAAATGCCTGATGCTAAATTACGGTTAGTTTCTATGATGTACTTATAATTACTTATGTCAGGCAGGCTTTTTAACATATCTTTAGGAATAGCGAGTGTCATCCCCATATTGATACTCGGCCCAGGCATAATTAGGGTGGTTTTAACTTTACTTCTCGCGCTTTGTACTGCCGCCGCAACTCCGCTGAGTGTACCGCCAATAACCAACACATCCGTTTTAATAGTTTGGGCACAGCTAAAGTTGGCATAAAATAAAAAAACAGCGAAAAGTAACTTTTTAGCCATGCGTTTGAGTAATTACTACAAAACGCTAAATTAGCCTAAAGCTTATATAACAACGAATTATTATGACCGAAGAAAAATTGAAATACCCTATTGGCAAGTTTACGCCACCTGCCGAATACACTAAAGAAGCCATTGCAGGATTTATAAATGATATTAAAGAATTACCTGCCAACTTGCGCAAGGTTGCCGCTACTTTAACCGAAGAACAACTGGAAACGCCATACCGGCCTGAAGGTTGGACGTTAAGACAGGTGATTCATCACCTGGCCGATAGCCACATGCATTCATTGATCCGTTTTAAATGGGCATTAACCGAAGATACCCCAACTATTAAGCCTTATAACCAGGTTGCCTGGGCCAAATTGGCCGATTCAAAATTGCCGATAGAGCCATCATTAATTATGTTGGATGGAATACATGAACGCTTATTAGGATTATTTGCGTCGTTTACAGATGCCGACTGGGACCGCTCATTTATCCACCCCGAAACCGGGATAAACACCACATTAAAAAGAAATCTGGCTATTTATGCCTGGCACGGCAAGCACCATTTGGCGCATATACGTATAGTTATTGGTGATTAAGACTGACTAATTAGTATTTGAAGGGTAAAGATAACGTATTCTTTGCCTTTTTTTATGTTCTAACCATTTGAATCTCAAGCATCATTTAATTAATTAGAATTATTCTAAATAATATTTGGATTAATGAAAATGCATTGTACTTTTGCACTATTAATAATTAGTCTAAATAAATAAATGAAAACAACTAAACCAAATCTCAACTTACTAAGGCTTATTTTACTGGCCATACTCCTAATAACTACTACAGCGGTATTCGCTCAAAACAGGGGTACTGTAAAAGGACGTGTACTTACTTCATCGGGCCAATCTGCAGAAAATGTAACTATCTCCCTTCAAGGAACAAAAACAACTACCGTAACTGATGAAGATGGAAAATTTGAACTAAGAGCGCCCCAAGGCAATTATACTTTAGAAGTATCGCACGTGGGCGTACAAAGTCAGCATATAACGGCTGCTATAACTGCAGGGCAAACTACTACTGTAGGTGATATAACACTTAACGTTAGTTCATCTGAATTACAGCAAGTGGATATTACCGGCAACCGCACCAATCGTTTTAATATTAAAAAAAGCAATTATGTAGCTAAAATGCCTTTGGCAAATTTAGAAAACCCGCAATCTTACAGTGTAATATCAAGCGAATTAATTAAAGAGCAGGCCATAACCAACTTTAACGACGCATTAAAAAATGCACCAGGCGTTGATAAATTATGGACCTCGACCGGTCGTGGTGGCGACGGTGCAGGCTATTTCTCGTTACGCGGATTTGCAGTACAGCCTACTATGGTAAACGGCCTACCCGGCTTAACCAACGGCGGTTTGGATGTAGCCAATATTGAACGTATTGAAGTTTTAAGAGGCCCGTCAGGTACTTTATTTGGCAGCAGCCTGGTATCATACGGTGGATTAATAAACGTGGTAACTAAAAAGCCCTTTGACAGTTTTAAAACTGAAGTAGCTTACACCTCTGGCAGTTTTGGCTTAAACCGGTTTACTGCCGACGTAAACACGCCTTTGGATAAAGACAAAAAAGTATTATTACGTGTTAACGCGGCTTACCATGATCAAAACAGTTTCCAGGATGCCGGTTTCCGTAAAAACAGGTTCTTTGCACCAACACTATCCTATAAAGCAAATGATAAATTATCCTTTTTATTCAATGCTGAAATATTAGCATCCGAAGGCACTAACCCTACCATGTTATTTTTAGACAGAGGAACTGCATTAAAGGTTAAAAACATAGCCGAGTTAGGATATGATCCTAAAAAATCATTTACCAGCAATAACTTAAGCATAAGCAACCCTACAACTACCTTGCAAGGGCAAATGAATTACCGTTTTAATGATCAATGGACCTCGCAAACCGTTTTATCTCGCAGCACGGCAAAATCAATAGGGTACTACTCTTACTTGTATGAGGTTTCGCAATTTGCACCGGGTTATCCAAATATCCCGTCAACATTTAACCGTTACATCAACTATCAAAACGCTACTACTAATACTACTGATATTCAGCAAAATTTTAATGGCGATTTTCTGATCGGTAAATTACGTAACCGCATAGTTATTGGCTTTGATTATTTGAGCCGTGTAGCTGTTGACAACGGTACAGGATATGCCAATGTTGGTACAATAACCATGGCAGGCGGCGAAACCGGCATTTTATCCAAACAAAATATTGATGCTAAAATAGCCCCTTTAGCTGTAAACAACAGCAACACCGAACAAGAAACTTACAGTGTTTACGCATCTGATGTAATTAACTTTACACCAACATTATCTGTCATGTTAAGCTTACGTGCAGATCGTTTTAGTAATACGGGATTAACTACGGCAGCAGCCAGCAGGTATTCACAAAATGCGCTATCGCCTAAATTGGGTTTGGTTTATCAGCCAATTGCCGATAAGGTATCCATATTTGCCAACTACATGAATGGCTTTAAAAATGTAACCCCTATAATTGTTCCGGGCCAAACTTATGTGTTTAAACCATCGCAGGCCAACCAATGGGAAACCGGTGTCAAAGTGAACCTGTTTGAAAGCAAATTAGCGGCTACAGTAAGCTACTATGATATTAAAGTAAATAATGTAGTACGCACCATTGCCCCTAACGTTTACGCTCAGGATGGCGAAAATTATAGCCGTGGTTTCGAAGTAGACATCACCGCCAACCCAATACCGGGCTTAAACATTGTTGCAGGCTATAGCCATAATGACAGCAAGGTTACTAAAACCAATACAGTATCTGATTATTTAAACAGAAGGCCGGAAGAAGCCGGACCAAGAAATATGATTAACGCCTGGATAAGCTACCGTATTGAGCAAGGTAGTGTTAAAGGTTTAGGTTTTGGATTTGGCGGTAACTATGCCAGCGAAAACTATATCCTTAACAGGCAAACAACCGGAACATTTGCATTACCATCATACACAGTATTAAATGCATCTGTATTTTACTCGGTACAAGCATGGAGCTTAAACTTAAAAATGGATAATCTGACCAACAAACAATATTACAAAGGATGGTCGACCATTGAGGCACAAACCCCGCGGGCAGTAATTGCAAGTGTGGCCTTTAAATTTTAAGTATGACCCCATTTAAAAAAGCATTACTTTTTTTCCATCGCTGGCTCGGATTTATATCCGGGCTGGTGGTGGTTATTGTAAGTATAACCGGGTGCTTATTTGTATTCCAGGATGAGATACAGGATGCGTTGTATGCAGATTACCGAAAAGTTGAACCGCAAAACAAACCCTACATCCTACCATCGCAGTTAACAACTGTAGCACTAAAAAAATACCCTGCGGCTAAAACCACTTACTACGGCTATTATGGCGAGGACAGGCCGGCAGTAGTTGGTCTTGACATACCTAAAGTTGGCACCCGCTACCTGTATATAAACCCTTACACCGGGAAAATTTTATTTAGCCAGGATATCACCAAGAACTTTTTTATCATAGTTGAATATATACACCTGTACCTTTTACTACCTGCTAAAGTTGGAAAAGTTATAGTAGGCATATCGGTTATACTATTTGTTATTATAATGATAACGGGTATTATCCTTTGGTGGCCCAAACGTAAAACCGACCGTAAGCGCAGCTTTACCATTAAATGGGGCGGACGCTGGCGCAGGGTAAATTATGACCTGCATAATGTATTGGGTTTTTATGCCAGCAGTATTGCCTTTATATTAGCTATAACAGGATTATCCATCGCCTTTCAATGGGTAGATAAAGGCATTTACAAAGCAGCCAACCTTGGTAAGAGCTATGCTTATGAATTAGAGGAGCCAAAGTCTGATTCTACAAAAAAGCATTTGGCCATTATTAACCCAATGGATAAAGCTTTTAAATATGTGAAGCATAATTCACCACAGGCACATATGTTTTTTTTGCATACCGATGATAAGGTGCAGGGCCATCCTATTACGGCTTATGCTTATTACAAATCCATGCACTATTACAAAAGCGATATTTATGATTTTGATCAATACAATGCCAAACTGATGCGCTTTATCCCTCATCAAAATAAAAGTGCCGGTTTAAAAATAAATGCCATGAATTATGATATCCATGTGGGGCAGATATTAGGTTTACCGGGTAAAATTATTGCTTTTTTAGCCAGCTTAATTTGCGCCAGTTTACCCATTACAGGTTTTATCATTTGGCTGGGCAGGCGCAAAAAATCTAAAACCAACAAAGCAAAAGAAGCAGTTCATCACAGAACAACGAAAAGACAATTGACTACGTAAAGTTCTGACACCTGCAGCAAAGCTTATTACATTGGCTAAAGGTACGGGACCACTTGACGGTCCATTATAATATCATATAAAATTATATCTTTAATGGTTTATAACCTTAACAATAAACCATGACACCAAGATCATTTTGGTTAATAGCGATAAGATTGTTAGCTATCTTTATGTTAATACAATCCATCAATATAGCTATTCAATTACTCGGACTGTTAACATCCTATTTTAATCAAACAGATGGAAGTTATTATCCTTTTTCGGAATATATAATTGCCTTAATAGTTTTTATACTCTATATAATTGGTATACGATACGCACTCTTTAAAACTGAAATTGTGATTGATAAACTCAGATTGGATCAAAGGTTTAAAGAGGATAAGTTTGAATTTAATATATCCCAAAATTCGATATTAAAAATAGCTGTAATTATAGTAGGTGCTTTTCTTTTTATTGAGGGATTCCCCGCATTTTGCAGGTCTATTTCAATTTACTTTCAAAATGAAAGTATTTATAATTCTATCATAAAAAATCCTCAAACCGGATTTGTTATTTTTTATCTTTTCAAAGCATTAATAGGCTATTTTATGGTTACAGATAGCAAATTGATTGTTAGCTTTATTGAGCGAAAAGCAACAGTCTAATTTAGATAAGTGGTTACGAATTCTTAATAGATTTAAAATCTAAAGATACTCAATCACTACATCATCAGTAACGGGGTGACCGGTGCAGGTGAGTATCCAACCTTGCGCCATGTCCAAATCAGTTAACACATCATTAACCGCCATTTGTACCCTGCCGCTACTGCATTTGGCAGAGCACGCCGAGCATATTCCCGCCCGGCAACTATAAGGTAAAGCAATATCATTTTGCAGCGCGGCTTGCAGTATAGATTGGTTCTCGCCCACTATCAGGTCATGCGTTTCGCCGTTAAATTTGATCTTGATTTTTTGGGGTGGATAATTGATGGGGATAGTGCTGACATGCACTGTTTCGATCACGAAATTTTCCTTGCGGATTTGGCGCGGGTCCAAACCCATATATAGTAAGGTGAGCCTTATCATCCGCATATAGGGAAACGGTCCGCAGAGATAAAATTCCGCTTTGCTTAAATCGATTTGCGCATTAATGCGAACTAATTGCTCCACTAGAATATTGGTTAACCGCCTGCCCTCGCTGCTAAGCAGGTATATAATTTTTAACCTATCGGGATATTGAATTTGTAGTTGATCCAACTCTGCTTTAAACAAAACAGCACCTGCATCCTGGCTGCTGTATATCAATGTAAGTTTACTTTCACCGTGGCGATTAAGGATGTATTTTAATTGAGAATAGATAGGCGTTATCCCGCTACCACCTGCGAAAAGGAAGATATCTTTAGGTTGAGCAAAGTCTGAGATAATAAACCTGCCCGATGGCTCAACCGCGTTGATGATATCGCCCACCTTTACTTTGGTGAGTATAAAGCGGGATATCTCGCCGTTGGTAATTCGTTTTACGGTAATGGATAACAGATCCTCATCAGGCGATGAGCTAAGGGAATATGAACGGCGTATCTCCTCTTGATGATGGGTAAACACCAGCGTAATAAATTGCCCGGCTGTATAGTTAATTTTTTTGCCGGAAAGCTGCGCAAAATAAAAGGTAGCCGTGTCCGGTGTTTCCTGTTTTATCGCTTCAACCCTTAACTGCAACATATGCTACGCCTGCAATACAATCTTACCAAACTGAGCCGAATTACCCATTTTTTGAATAGCCTCATTAGCCTCTGCCATCGGGAAAACTTCATCAATAACCGGGACGATCTGGTGCTCATTTAATAATTGCAACATCGCTTCAAAATCTTCCTTAGTACCCATGGTGGTACCCAATATTTGCAGTTGCTTCCAGAATATTTTACGGAATGGCAAAGCCCCGGTTTCTCCTGCCGTAGCACCAAAAGAAACTATCCTGGCACCGGGGTTAGCCAGGTCAAGTACTTTACCAAAGTCAGGACCAATGGCGCTGTCAATTATCACATCAAAGCCGTGAGCCAGTTGCTGTAGCTGCTGTACCCAATCCTGCGCCTTGTAGCTTACACCTGCGGCTGCACCCAGCTTTTTAGCCTGTTCAATTTTTTCGCCCGAGCCTGAGGTTACAAACACCTGGCAGCCTGCTGCGGTGGCCCACTGCAAAGCAAACGTTCCTGTACCGCTGCCAACGCCTATAATTAATACCTTATCGCCTTTATGTAGTTTGGCTTTGGTGAATAGCGCACGGTAAGCCGTTAATCCCGCCAGGGGAACTGCTGCTGCTTGCTCCCAGGTTAAATGGGTGGGTTTTGGGTGCAGATATTCTGTTTTAATTTTAACATACTCAGCAAAGGTGCCATCCTCGGGTAAACCTAAAATGGCGAAATCTTTACCCTGATACTCCGGGTGTTCACCCCAGTTGTTTGATGGGTTAATGACCACCTCTTTATTGAGCCATTGCTTATCCGCATCGCTGCCAACTTCGGCGACTATCCCGGCTCCGTCTGATCCTATAATGGTTGGGTACTTTATACCGGCGTACTTGCCAATTGTTATCCAATAATCGCGGCGGTTAAGGGCAGCGGCTTTAATTTGCACTAAAACTTCGCCGGGTGCTAATGTTGGTTTGGCAACTTCTTTCCAGGTTAAAGGTTTATCGGCAGCTTCTAATACAATGGCTTTCATATTCAATTTCGGATTTCGGATGTTCAATTTCGGATTTATAAATGACTGGTAACAGCTCTTTAAGTTCCTTTATTTTATGGTTTACACAACTTAACACATTTTCAACTAATTTTTATATAAATACTTGATAATAAATGATTTATATATTTACGTTATCAAAAAGTGTAAACCATGATTTTTAGTACTAACCAGCGTGTTTACAAATTGGTTTTATGTATTATCAATAAAAAAGACTTGCAAAGGTTAACCTTGCAAGTCTTTCAATAAATTCGATCCTGATAACTATCGGGACGAAATCAACTATATCGCTTTCGCGTACAATTCAGATACCTTTGCCCAGTTAATAACGTTCCAGATAGCCGCCAAATAATCAGGGCGACGGTTTTGATATTTTAAGTAGTAAGCATGTTCCCAAACGTCGATACCTAAAATAGGAGTCCCTTTGGTTACTTCGGGAAGATCCATTAATGGGTTATCCTGGTTAGGGGTTGATGTTATGGCTAATTTTTTATCAGCACCAACAATTAACCATGCCCAGCCCGATCCAAAACGGGTTGCACCTGCTTCAGATACTTTGGTTTTAAAATCAGCAAATGAACCAAAAGTGCTTTTAATAGCATCGGCCAAAGGGCCTGTTGGCTCGCCGCCGGCATTTGGAGCTAATATGGTCCAAAACAAGCTGTGGTTGTAGTGGCCGCCGCCGTTGTTACGTACCGCAGCAGGGTATTTAGAGATGTTTTTTATGATGTCCTCAATTTTACCATCGGCCTCTGGTTTGCCTTCAAGCGCCTTGTTTAAGTTGGTAACATAAGCCTGGTGGTGCTTGCCATGGTGAATTTCCATTGTAAGTTTATCAATATGCGGTTCTAATGCATCGGTGGCGTATGGTAACGCAGGTAGTGTAAATGCCATGATTGTTGTGTTTTTAAAGTTTAAAAATGTAAACAAATATAAGGTTTGAAGCTACTTATTGTTCTATATTAATGTCAGTTTTTATAAGTTTATAGTTGAGTTACCTTTTCTTTTTAAAAAAATCCTTCACTAACTGGCTGCATTCATTTTCAAATATGCCACCTGTTACAACGGTTTTTGGGTGAACAATTTTTTGACTGATGCGGCCAAAACCCCGCTGGGTATCATAAGCGCCAAAAACTATCTTACTTAGCTGGAACCAATAACTTGCACCCGCGCACATAACGCAGGGCTCCAGGGTTACATACAGGGTACAATCTTTTAAATACTTACCTCCCATAAAGTTAGCGGCAGCTGTCAGCGCCTGCATTTCGGCGTGGGCCGATACATCATTTAGCCGCTCGGTTAGGTTATGACCGCGACCAATAATTTGCCCGTTACAAACCACAATGGCACCAATAGGTATCTCATCCTCAGCCAAAGCCAGTCGGGCCTCTTTAAGTGCCTCTTTCATAAAAAAATCATCCGGCGATATAGCCGGCTCATCACCGAATGTAACGTATCTCATTATTTGTTTTCAGGAAATGTTTTCTCTAAATGCCTTTGGGTGCCAACAATTAAAATAACTGCTGATACAATTGAACTAATAAATAATAATGCCGTGCGAAGTATATTTTCTATATCAGACCGTAAAATACCAACGCTAAAAATCAGGCTTATTATTAAACCCAAAGCTATTAATACTCCCCCTATTTTTACCATTAAACGGGCCGAGAAGCGATTTGCTTCATCCCATGTTTGCTGATTTTTCATAGACAATTCTGTGCGGTAACCATATAAGTAGTTGATTTTTTTAGGGGGATATTTTACCATGATCCATCCTGCTAATAAAATGATCACACCTATTAATTGCGGGCCGACTATCCAATTGGCTATTTTCATAATCATATCAATTTACTGCCATTAGGCACGGGTTTATCTACAGTAGTTAAAACTATATCGCCATTTTCATCTGCAAAGCCGGTAACCAAAAACTCCGACATAAAATTAGCTATTTGTTTTTTAGGGAAGTTAATAACACCTGCTATTTGCCTGCCGGATAACTCCTGTTTGGTATAGTGCCTGGTTATTTGCGCGCTTGACCATTTGATACCAAACTCACCAAAATCAACTTTTAATTTATAAGCAGGTTTACGTGCTTCAGGAAAATCAAGTACCTCTAAAATGGTACCTGCCCGCAGCTCTACTTTTTCAAAATCATCCCAGGTGATAATTTGCATTTAGTAAAGGTAGCAAGCTGTAATTAAACTCTTAAAAAAAACAAATAATATGTTGTAACTTACTGATTGCAACTTGCGTATAAAGCAACATCACAATTAGACTTGAGATGCAGATCAAACTTAAATCATTACTTATTGTAGCCAATACCACCGCGCATATTATAGTACCGGTTAAAAAAAATCTGGTACATATTAATTGTATTAACCGCATTTTTCCGGCCATACATGAGCATAAACCCGATGGTATCATATTGGACCATGATTTCCTGGGAGTTGAAATGGAGAAAATTCTGCGCCGCCTGAGGTCCAATCCGTTTTATAAGGATATAAAAATATCCTGTTATAAAACCAAGCCACATACCAGGGTTGATGACCTGTTAAAAACGTTAGGGGTACAACAGTTTATTTATGCGCAAGAACAAAAGCAGCCTGCGATAGCTACTCCCGCTAAAACATCAAACAGTGCCTTAAAAGGCATTTTCTCCGGCAAATTAGCTTTGCGCTTTATACATTAATCAATCCACTCAAACCTGGTATAGGGCACTAATGCTTCAGGTATTTTTATACCTTTTTCTGTTTGGTTATTCTCTAATAGCGTAGCTACAATACGTGGCAATGCCAATGCACTGCCATTTAAGGTATGCGCCAATTGGGTTTTGCCTTCGGTGTTACGGAAACGTAATTTTAAGCGATTGCTCTGAAATGTCTCGAAGTTAGATACAGAAGACACCTCCAGCCAGCGTTGCTGCGCGGCACTCCATGTTTCCATATCATAGGTTAGTGCCGAGCCAAAACCCATATCACCGCCACATAAACGTAGTACTCTATATGGTAAACCTAATTTTTGCAATAATCCCTGCACATGCTGGCTCATTTGCTCTAATATGGTATAAGAATCATCCGGATGGGCAACTTGTACAATTTCCACTTTATCAAACTGGTGCAAACGGTTCAATCCACGCACATGCGCGCCATATGAACCCGCCTCGCGACGAAAACATGGCGTATGCCCGCAATTTTTAACAGGCAATTCATCCGCCTTTAAAATCACATCCCGATACAAGTTAGTAATAGGCACTTCGGCAGTTGGTATCAGGTATAGGTTATCAATACCTACATGATACATCTGGCCTTCTTTATCAGGCAACTGGCTGGTACCAAAACCAGAAGCTTCGTTAACCATTAACGGTACACTTACTTCTTTGTAACCTGCTTTTTCGGCCTCGTCAATAAAAAAATTAATGAGGGCTCGCTGTAATTTTGCACCCTTATTGGTGTATACCGGGAAACCTGCCCCTGTTATTTTTACCCCCAATTCAAAATCAATCAGGTTATATTTTGCGGCCAGTTCCCAATGCGGTAGGGCGTTGGCAGGTAGCTCGGGCTTGTTGCCGTTCTCTAAAACCACTTCATTGTCCTCGGGCGTTAAGCCTTTCGGAACAGATGAGTGCGGCAAATTAGGCAGCAATACCAGCTTTTGATATACTTCTTCTTCCAAAGCAGCCAGTTGGTCGCCCTGTTGTTTTATCTCTTCTTTAAAAGATGCGGTTTTAGTTTTTAAAGCTTCCGCTTCTTTTTTTTTATCATTGCGCATTAACTCGCCAATTTGTTTGGCCGCCGCGTTCGCCTCTGCCGAAACACTATCCACCCGGTTTTGAGTTTGACGGCGTTTTTCATCCAGTTGAATAATTTCATCAACCAAATCAAGCTGTTTAAAATTTTTTACAGCCAAACGTTCTAAAACCTGTTCCCTGTTATCGCGGATATAGTTAACTTGCAGCATTGTTTTATTTTTAGGCAAAGATATTTTTTAAGTAGCAGTTTTAAGTAGCAGTAGCAGTTTTTTTTATCACCAACTGTAATAACTGCCACCAGCCACTGCAACTGCCACCCAAAAACTATGAACCAAAGCGGTAAGCTATACCTTGTACCCACCCCCATAGGCAACCTGGAGGATATGACTTTTAGGGCGATACGCGTTTTAAAAGAGGCCGATCTGATTTTGGCTGAAGATACCCGTACATCTGCACCTATGCTGAAGCATTTTGATATCCATCAAAAGGTATTTTCGCATCATCAGCATAATGAGCATCAATCATCTAACGAGATCGTAAAGTTTTTGCTGGAAGGAAAAAACATTGCTTTAATATCTGACGCGGGTACACCGGCTATATCTGATCCGGGTTTTTATTTGGTACGCGAGGCTTTAAAAAATGATATTGCTGTGGAGTGCCTGCCGGGGGCTACTGCATTTGTTCCGGCTTTAGTTAATTCGGGTTTCCCTACGGATAAGTTTTGTTTTGAGGGCTTTTTACCTTTGAAAAAAGGGCGGCAAACCCGATATAAGTTTTTGGCTGAGGAAGAGCGCACCATTATACTTTACGAATCGCCGCACCGTTTACTAAAAACGCTGGATGAAATGGCTACTTATTTTGGCGCCGAGCGTCAGATATCTGTATCGCGCGAATTGACCAAAATGTTTGAAGAAACTGTACGTGGCACCGTAACCGAGGTTAAAACCCATTTTGAAACGCACCCGATAAAAGGTGAGTTTGTGATATGTGTAGCGGGAAAACAATAAAAAAATAACCAAGCGTCATTGCGAGGAACGAAGCAATCTCTACATAGGATAGTCAAACAGATAATTGCTTTAATTATAAATGAACATATGGTACATTGATTTGCATGTGCAGAGATTGCTTCGTTCCTCGCAATGACGGATTTTATTAATATATGAAAAGAAACATCCTACTATCCATATTCTCTGGCCTATTGCTTTGGCTGGCATGGCCGCCTATGCACTATACCACCTTCTTTTTATTTTTTGGGATGGTGCCAATGTTGGTAGCGATAGAAAACATCATCCAATCACCATCCCCTAAAAAAGGCAAACAAATATTTGGCACTGCCTTTATTGGCTTTTTTATATGGAACACCTTATCCATTTATTGGGTTTATAATTCATTGAAAACAATAGGCGAAGTAGTGGCTATACCTATTACCTTGATACCTTATTCATTAGGGCCAATATTAATGGCAACTGCGTTTTGGTTATATTACAGATTTAGGCTTATATCTAACCGCGCCTGGGGTTTAGCCGGCTTGGTTTGCTTTTGGATAGGATACGAATACTTACACCAAACCTGGGATTTGAACTTCCCGTGGATGACTTTAGGAAATGGCTTTGCGGTATCTCACTCGTGGATACAATGGTATGAGTATACCGGTGTATATGGCGGTACTATTTGGATTTGGGTGATAAATGTTTTATCGTTTTTAATTTATGTTGGTTTCCGCGAAGCGCAAAACAAAAAAACAAGACAGTTATTAATTGGCGGTTTTATCGTTACATTAGTTTTGCCACTTAGCTTTTCGCTTTACCGTTATTATAATTATGAAGAGCAAAACGACCCGTCAAATATTGTAGTGGTACAACCTAATATTGATCCTTATGGTAAAAGCGGAGATATATCTGTTGAGGAGCAAATGCAAACTTTAATACATCTGTCTGATTCTTTAGGGCAAGTAAACACGGAGTTTTTTATATGGCCGGAAACTGCTATTGCTTATCAGATAGATGAGGAACATATCCGCACCAATAATTACTTTTTACAGGCACAAAACTTCCTTAGTAAATATAAAAACGGCAACTTGATAACCGGAGCCGAAACTTATAAACTATACAATATTCGCCAGACAAAAACGGCAAGTGCAATGCCTGGCACCAATCAGTTTATTGATAATTACAGTACCGCGCTAAATATCGAAAACTCATCAAAAGTGCAGTTTTACCATAAATCAAAACTGGTGCCCGGTGCTGAGTCATTACCTTTTGCTAACATTTTGTTTTTTTTAAAACGGGTATTTGCCCATCTGGGCGGGGCCACAGGCTCCTATACCGGGCAGGATGAACCCGGCGTATTATATGCCCAAAGCGGTATTGGTGCTGCCCCGGTAATCTGTTATGAGTCTATTTGGGGCGAGTGGGTGGCCAGATCTGTGCGTAGCGGCGCGCAATTCATAGCTATTATTACCAACGATGGCTGGTGGGAAAACACTTCAGGCAAGGACCAGCATTTAGATTATGCCAAGCTACGTGCTATTGAAACCCGCAGGTGGGTGTGCCGGTCGGCAAATACGGGTATATCGGCTTTTATTAACCAACGCGGTGATATTGTACAGCAAAGCAAATGGTGGGTTAAAACAGCTATTAAGCAAGATATTAACCTCAATTCGGACCTTACCTTTTATGTTACCTACGGCGATTATGTACCTAAAGCAGGAAGCTTTTTAGCCGTAATGGGGATATTGTTTATTATGGTGCGGGTACGGTTGAAAAGGAAAGTAAGCCCCACCCAACCCTCCCCGGAAGGGAGGACTTAATTTAAAGTCTCCCCTACCGGGGGAGATTATTCACATAGAATTAATTTTATGTGGTGTTCATGAAGGCTACGCCATTTAGCGGGGGCCGCCTTCCTCCCTGGTCAAAATAAAATCCAGCAAGTCATGTATGGGTTGGCGGATGATCTTGCCTACTTTAATATTGCTGGCTTCGCACAGCACTTTTAATTCGTCGGCAAATACGTAGGCTATTGAGCCTACAAAATTACATTTATACTTATGATATTGTGGGTACGATTTGATATTGGTTTCAATAAACTCTAACAACCCTTCCTTAAGTTTTGCCTGTCCGTAATCGGTACTGCGTATCACATTTAAAAACCGCGCGAACGATGCCAGGTATGAGTTGGCCCGTGGTTTTTGGTAAACATTGCTTACTACGATCTCCTTTGTTAAGCCGTACGTTTTATCAAACTTAAAATGAATGTCATTCGGCATATTACCATATAAAAAATCAGTTATCAGGGCTTTTCCAAACCACGTACCTGATCCTTCATCCCCCAAAACAAAACCCAGGCCATGCTTGCCCGAGTGTATCTCCTCGCCATCAAAAAAAGATATGTTGGAGCCTGTACCCAATACACAGCACAGTCCCTTTTCGTGCCCGCAAGTGGCGTATGCAGAACCCAACAGGTCGCTATCTACACTTATATAAGCTTTAGGAAATAATACGCTTAACGCGTTTGATACTATCTCATGCCTGTCGGGACTTGAACAGCCTGCGCCAAAAAAATATATTTCAGCAACTTTTGCACCATAGGCAATAAGGTCTTTAGCTTTTTCCTGCAGTACTTTTACAATTTCCTTTTCTGTTAAAAAATAAGGGTTTAATCCGGGTGTCCTAAATTCTTTGGGACTTTGTTCGGGCTGCGAAAGCAACCAATCAGTTTTTGAAGAGCCGCTATCAGCAACTAATATCATACAGAAATTCCTTCAAGTATTTGTTTGGTAAGCGGTTTGTGTATTAACTGCGTTATATATCCGTTGTCTGATGATTTTTGCACATCTGCCGGGTCAAGTGACGATGACAATAAATATATTTTTATATTTTTCTTACTTATATCCAATTTTTCAAACTCCTGCATAAACTCAAACCCATCCATAATTGGCATCCTGATATCTAAAAAAATAATATCAGGCACTACAGTTCCATTACGCAAAGCCTCTATGGCTTCAGTAGGAGATTCGGTTAAAATAATATTTTTGGCAAAATTGCACATTTCCAAAAGCCTGCGAGTGACCAAATTATCAATGTAATTGTCGTCAATTACAAGGCAGGTATTATAAGAAGTGCGATAATATTCAGTCATTTAAACCAAAAATAAGCTTTTAGTTTAATATTATATTATTGAATATTAATATTGTTAGTAATTTGCTTAAGAGTTATTTCGGCTATCTTAGATTGGTATTGCGCCGCGAAATAATTTACCTGTGCATTCACATAGTTTTCTTCTGCTTGCCTAACTTCCAATGTAGTTATATTACCCAACCTATATTTATCTAAAGTGATCTCCAAATTACGGCGCGACACTTCAACATTGCTTTGGCCCAGCCTGGTTAACTCTAAACCGGTAACGTAGCTGGTATATAATGTATTTATTTGCGTCTCTACATTTAATTTGGCCCTTTTAAAAGCTAATGCCGAATTATCTATCTGGATCTTTGCATTTTTTTCAAGGCGATTTTGATTAAAACCATCAAATATGTTGATGGTGGCTGTTAAACCGTAATTTAGTCCCCGCGCGTTTTGCATCTGCGCAAACCCGCTCGGCGACCGACTGTTGCTAAAATTATATCCGGTAGTAACCCCTATTTGCGGGTAACGGGTTGCCCTTACCTGCTTAAAATTAATTTCGGCCAGACGATTATTTATCTGCGCTGCTAAAATAGTAGGGTTTTGCGAAGCTGCATTGGATAATATATCAGCTAAAACAATTTTATCGTCAACAATTATAGTATCAGCCACCACAAAATCGGTTTGAAGATCCCTTACCAATAATTGGTTCAACTGTATTTTGGTATTTTTAAACTGTTGTAATTGTCTTACGTAATTGGCAGTATCGGTATTTACGTTTACTTCCGCGTTTAATACTTCCAGTCGTGAAACAGCACCTACACTAAATTTATCATTGGCATATCGCAGCTGCGTTTTTGAAATACGCATAGCACCCTTTAATGATGACAATATCTCGTTTTGGTTAACGAGGTTATAATATGTAGAAACCACATTACTTACAGTTCTTACTATAGTATCACGAGCATATATTTCGCCTAACTTATTTTGTTCCTTTAATTGGTCATAATTAGCAAACATGGCAAAGCCATCAAATATGGTCCAGTTAAGCGCAACACCGCGGCTTATGTTAGTATTTTTCGCGTTAGTAAAAGAGGTTTTTGTACCATCTGCCCGTGTAAGGTTAGTATTTTGCACACTATTGGTTGAGCTAAAACTGCCATTAACTGATGGTAAAAAACCGGCATTACCCAGCGTTACGTTATTTTTGGCAATGGTACTTGCGTTTTGTGTTATTTTAATATTATAGTTATTCTGCAATGCAATTTCAACTGCTTCCTGTAAAGTTAATAAAGGCGGATCTTGTGCCTTTACCATACCTATGCAAGCAGTAAATAAAAAAATGAAGCAAGCTATTATTTTAAGTTTCATCTATTAGTACTTATTCTTGTTCAATTAATTTTGGTGTTCTCTTTTTAGGCTTTTCTTCACTTGGCTCCTCATCCGGGTCGCGGCGTGTTTTTGATGCTATAAGTACATACATAGTAGGTATAACATACAAGGTTAACACCAATGAGAATAGCATACCGCCAATAATTACAATACCTAATGATACCCGACTTTTTGCACCTGCACCCAATGCTAATGCAATAGGTACCGAACCCAACACTACTGCCAAACTGGTCATTAAAATTGGACGTAAACGCGCTGTTGCGGCTGCAACTACAGCATCGTATTTTTTCATGCCATGCTCCATTTGCTGGTTAGCAAACTCCACAATTAAAATACCATTTTTGGTTACCAAACCAACCAGGGTAATTATACCTATCTGCCCGAATATATTTAATGTTTGATCAAAAAACCATAGCGACAAATATGCACCGGCAACTGCCAACGGCACGGTAAGCATTACAATAACAGGATCTTTAAAGCTTTCAAACTGCGCGGCTAATACCAGGTATATCAGCAACAGGGCAAATATGAAAGCATACATAATATTTGATCCGCTTTCGGCAAAATCCCGTGATGGCCCGCTGAGTGCCGTGCTAAAAGTTTCGTCTAAAGTCTCTTTAGCTATACGGTCCATTTCTTTTATACCATCGCCTATAGTATAACCCGGAGCAAGGCCCGCCTGTATGGTTGCTGCTTTAAAACGGTTAAAGTGTAATATGGAAGGTGGTGTAGCATCCTCATCAACCTTTACTACGTTATCTAACTGTATAAGCTGACCGCGCGAATTACGGACATACAGGGTTTTAAGATCCAACGGCTGATCACGATTGGCCCTATCAGCTTGCGCTATAACCTGGTATTGTTTTCCGTTCATTAAAAAGTAACTTAAACGGCTATTACTATAAAATAGCTGCAATGCCTGCGCGATATCAGCTACAGAAACTCCCAGGTCGCGGGCACGCTCCCTATCAGTTGTAACTCTCAATTCGGGTTTGGTAAATTTTAAATTCACGTCAGGTGTTACAAATACCGGGCTTTGTGTTACCTTTTCTAAAAATCCCGGAAGCACGTTACGTATCTTTTCAAAGTTTTGATTCTGAAGAACGTATTGTATTGGCTGAGCATTTCGGCCACCGCCACCACCAGCGCTTATAGTTTGTTCCTGGGTAACAATTGCCCTGGCGTTAGGAAATTTTTGTAAGCTTTTAGTTAACGCGTCGGCAATTTCCTGCTGTGAGCGTTTGCGCTTATCCGGCTCAACAAGCCCAATCAAACCCAAACCACTATTTACACCACCGCCACCACCGCCAAAGGCAACAATTTCCACATTCATAGTAGCTTCGGGCACAGAATCGGCCACCATGTTTGAAACCTTATCCATGTAATCGGCCATAAATTCGTATGATGCACCTTCGGGGCCTGTTACAGAATAACGAAGAAAGCTACGGTCATCCAAAGGTGCAAGTTCTGAAGGTATTGCACCGTTTAGCCCCCATACAATACCCAAAGAAGCTACCAACACAACAATTGCTATCCATTTGCGCTTCATAAAATTAGTAAGCGTTTCGGTATAAGCATTGGTCATTTTTATAAAAAATGGCTCGGTACGCTCATAAAATTTAGACTTTTTCTGATTCTTGCGTATTAATTTAACACTCAGCATAGGTGTTAACGAAAGTGATACGAAAGCCGATATTAATACAGAACCTGCCACAACCACCGCAAACTCGCGGAATAAGCGTCCTGTAAATCCCTGAAGGAACATTATCGGCAGAAACACCGCCGCAAGTGTAACGGATGTGGAAATTACAGCGAAAAATATTTCGGCAGAACCCTGAAAAGCAGCTTTACGAACCTCCATCCCTCCTTCTATTTTCTTATAAATGTTCTCCGTTACTACTATACCATCATCAACCACCAGTCCTGTTGCAAGTACAATACCTAATAGGGTTAAGATATTGATAGAAAACCCACACGCATACATGATAAAGAAAGTACCTATTAATGATACGGGTATGTCAATAAGCGGTCTGAAAGCAATGAGCCAGTCCCTAAAAAACAGATAAATAATAATTACAACCAGTATGAACGATATGGCTAATGTTTCTTCAACCTCATTAATTGATTGCTTAATAAACCTGGTTTTATCATTCAATACTTTAACCTCTATGTCCTCCGGAAGATCCTTTTTTAACTGATCGAATCTTTTATAAAACTCTTGGGCAATCTCAACATAATTAGCTCCGGGCTGTGGCACTATACCCAATGCCACTTGTAACGAACCGGATTCTTTAAAAGCAGTTTGTTCGTTTGCAGATCCTAATACCGCGTAGCCTATATCGCTTAACCTTATAACACGGTTACTATCAGCACGTATTATCAAATCATTAAACTCCTTTTCGGTAGTCATTCTGCCTATCGCCCTTATACTTAGTTCTGTCCTGTTACCTTCAATTTTACCGGCAGGTAGCTCCACATTCTCCCGGTTGATAGCTGTGGTAATATCATTAGCTGCCAGGCCCAGGGCCGTTAATTTTGATGGATCTATCCATATACGCATAGCGTACTGACGTGTTCCTAACAAGTTGATAGCGCTTACACCGGATATGGTTTGCAGGCCCTCCATTAAAACGTTTTCGGCAAAATCATTTACCTGGGTAATATTGCGCTTATTGCTTTTTACTGATACGGTGATAATATTATCGGCATTAGCATCGGCCTTGCTAACAACCGGTGGGGCAGTTATATCCTGAGGTAACTGGCGTTGCGCCTGGCTAACCTTGTCACGCACATCATTGGCAGCGGTTTCAAGGTCGGCATCCAGGTCAAACTCAACAGTAATGTTACTGCTACCTACCGAGCTTGTTGACGATATATTACGTATACCGGGTACACCATTAATGGCCTTTTCCAATGGCTCGGTAATTTGCGACTCCATAACATCGGAGTTTGCACCCGTATAAGATGTACGTACATTTATAATGGGTGGATCAACCGATGGAAAATCACGAATACCTAAAAAATTGTAGCCTATTATACCAAATACAACTATTACAACAGACATAACTGTTGCCAGTACCGGCCTTTTTATACTAACTGAGGATAAACTCATGCAAAAACTTATTATCTAATTGTTTTAATCAACTTTAACTGTGCCTTAGGGCGCATTTGCATAATGGCTGATACTACCACACTATCGCCGGGTTTTAAGCCGTCGGTAATTTGAATTTCAGCATCCGTACGCAGATCTGTAGTAACCGACCGGGGCACAGCCACACCATTTTCATAAATAAAAACTTTATTGCCTTTAATATCTGGTGTAACCGCTTCGGTAGGCAACATAATAGTTTTGGGTATTTGGTCAAGCGCAAGGTTTATTTTGGCAAAGCTTCCTGCTTTAAGTAAGCCCTTTGAGTTAGCTGCCTTTGCGCGTACGGTAATTGTACGCGAACTAACATCAATAGATGGTTCAATAGCATATACGGTTGCTTTAAAATCGTCAGGTGTACTTGCAACACTAAAACTTATTTTGCTGCCCGGCTTAATATATGCCTGGTATTTTTCGGGCACCGAAAAAGTAATCTTGGCAGGATCCATATTTACCAAGGTTGCTATAGCTGTATTAGGTGATAAATAGCCCCCGGGGCTTACACTACGCAAACCAATCGTGCCTGAAAACGGTGCGCGCAACTCTGTTTTAGCAATCTGTGCTTTTATCATATCTGCCTGCGCATTCAAGGTATTCAGGCTCGTTAAAGAAGTTTCGTATTCCACCTCGCTTATCGCTTCCTTTTGTAATAATTGTTTATTGCGGCTTTCGTTTTGCTTGGCCAGCGCTATCTGGTAGGCATTTTGTTTAAGCGACGCCACCAAATCCTGGTCATTTACTTTAACCAGTAGCTGCCCTTTTTTTACATAACTTCCCTCATTAAAATAAATGCCGGTAATTCTGCCTGATACTTCACTTATCAAATTCACTTTTTCGTTGGCATCAATTGTACCTGTTAAATCAATATCATTGCTTATGGTGGTATCCTTTACAATCATTACATTAACAGGTATAGGACCACCTCTTCTACCTCCACCGGGACCGCTTTTACCCCCTCTGGCACCGCCAGGTCCTCCAGGTCCGCCCTTGCTTTCATTAACAGCAGCCTTTTTTTTGGCACTTGCACTAAAAAACTTATTGTAAACTAACAAGCCTATTACAAAGGCTATTATAATGTATACTATATACCTGATTTTCATATAATGGGTGATACTAATGCTTTGAAATGTTGTACTATAACGGAAAAATGTGTGCAAAAATACACCTATTTTACCTGTTTTAAAAGGTGCTATAGCAGGTATCTTTATGCAAAGTAATTTTTAGGGGGATTATATACTTATTCGGCTATAAATTTAGTTAGTTATTCTTCTACGTAATTACCTGTATCAACTATTTTACACGATGAGTTTATACAACTTAAAACTTATAAAAAAATAAAATTTCATAAATTGCATTCATGAAAAAACTTCATATAAACGTTCTATTTTTCTTATTTCTATCTTTTATGATCACATCGGCAGGCCATGCAGCAGGGACAACAAACATATCCTATACTTTAACTTTTCCTGAAGCGCAGGCGCACTATGTTGATGTTGAAATGCAACTCAGTGGTTTAAAACAAAACAGCCTTGAACTTAAAATGCCTGTATGGACACCGGGTTCGTACTTAGTAAGAGAGTTTGCCAGGAATATTGAAACCATAAGCGCCTCTGCTAACGGCAAACCTGTTACTATTCAAAAAACCCGTAAAAATATATGGCATATTAACACCACCGGCATATCGACTATTACGGTAAAATACAGGGTATATGCTTTTGAAGTTTCGGTACGTACCAGTTTTATTGACGTTGATCATGCTTTTTTATCCTCAGCAGATATTTTTATTTATCCTAACGGGATGCTTAATCAACCGTCAACCATACATATCATCCCCTATAAAAAATGGGATAAAGTATCGACCAGTTTAGCTACGATTAACGATGATACATTTACTTTAACAGCTCCTAATTATGACATTTTGTTCGACTCGCCTATTGAAGTTGGCAACCAGGATGTATTTAGCTTTACCACAGGTGGTGTAAAATATGATGTAGCCATGTGCGGAGAAGCCAATTATGATAAAGAGCGCCTTAAAAAAGATATGGCAAAAATTGTAGAAGAAGAGGTTGCTGTTTTTGGTGAAAACCCTAACAAGCATTATACTTTTATTGTACATAATTATTTAAAAGGCGGAGGTGGTTTAGAGCATTTAAGCTCAACCGTATTAGGTGCTTCCCGTAGCGCATACACCGATGAAAAAAAGGGATACCAAGGCTTTTTAAGTTTAGTAGCCCATGAGCATTTTCACTTATGGAACGTTAAACGTTTACGCCCTATAGCCTTAGGACCTTTTGATTATGACAATGAAAATTATACGACCAATCTTTGGATAGCCGAAGGATTTACATCATACTACCAGGATATTATTTTAAGGCGCGCGCAATTATATCCGCCTGAAAATTACCTGGGCACCTTAGCCGAAAATATAAGCGCGTTAGAAAACCAGCCTGGGGTAAACATACAACCGGTAGCTGATGCCAGTTATGATGCCTGGATAAAGGCTTATCGCCCAAATGAAAACTCAGCCAATAGTACCATATCCTATTATAGCAAAGGCTCGCTTATTGCGTTGCTGCTTGATCTGGAGATCATTAATAATACCAGTGGCACCAAATCATTAGATGATGTGATGAGGTACATGTATGAGCAGTATTATAAAATAAAAAAACGTGGCTATACAGATGCCGAGTTTAAATTGGGGCTTGAAAAGTTTGCGGGTAAAAACCTGGATGATTTTTATAAAAACTACATTAACGGTTTAACTCCGCTTGATTTTAATAAATACCTGGGCTATGCAGGCTATGAATTAAAAGACGAATATGCGGGCAGTAATGACCCTGCATTAGGTATTGCAACGGGTGTTAATGCCGATAAAAAAATAGTTGTTACAGCGGTATTACGTGACGGTGCCGCCTGGAAGGATGGTCTGAATGTGGGCGATCAGTTACTGGCGATGGACGGTAAAACATTAACTACAGTAAAAGGATTGCTAAATGACAAACAAACCGGCGACAAAGTAATTTTTACCGTTGACAGAGACGGGTTGAAAAGAGATATAGCTGTTACGCTGTTAAAAAACACCCAGGTAAAATATACAATAGAGTCATTACCTACTTTAAGCGCACAACAGCAAACAGTAAGAAACAAGTGGCTTAAATTACAATAGTGTGGTTTTAGTTAAAACAATTTCGTAGTAATATATATTATATATATATCTATGAAACATTAACTAAAACATACTACTATGAATTCACTATTGTATATTATTGCTGTTATCCTGGTTATAGGATGGGCATTAGGATTTTTTCTTTATTCGGCAACCGGTATAATCCACATATTATTGGTAATTGCTTTAATAGCTTTTATATTAGGTATAATCAGAAGGCCAACAACACTTTAAATTAGCAATATCTAAAAAAACGCCGCTTCGAATGAAGCGGCGTTTTTTGTTATCACAAATCTAATTTCAAAAAAAAAGAGACCAGCATTGTTAGCTGATCCCTTTTCAAAAACTCAACTTTTACTATTCCTTTTCGGTTGAAGCAGATTGGTTGATACCCGCTTCGGCAATAGCTGTTAATTTGCTATCAGCACTTTTCTCTTCCTGTAAAGTAGCATCAAGTAATTCCGCAGCTTCGCTATAGCCTAATGTGGCAGCTAACGTTTTTAAAGTACCGTAAGAAGCAATCTCATAATGCTCAATTTTTTGCGCAGCTGATATAATACCCGCATCGCGGGTAAGGCTGCCTTTTTCAGTTTCGGCTACTATTTCGTCGCCCTCTTTTAACAATCCGGCCATAGCTTCGCATTTAACTGCTACTGCTTTTTCGCCAATTGACTCAAAAGCATCTTCTAAACGGGTAATATGGTTTTCAGTTTCAGCTAAGTGATCCTCAATTGCCGTACGCAATTCTTCAGATGTAGCTGCTTTGGCCATTTTCGGCAAGGCTTTAGCCAGATGCTTCTCTGCCCAGTAAATGTCCTTTAATTCGTCAATAAATAATTCGTTTAAAGCCGACTCTTGTACGTCGTCGGTTTGTTGTGGTTGTTTAACTTTAGTAGTTGCCATGGTAGTATGTTTTATATGTTTTTCAAATACAAATACACATATCGTACCAACAATTGCGCTAATAGAAAATAATTATCCTAATAATGAAATTTAGGCACCTTTTTTTGTTTTTAGACTTTCCAGTAGCTGCTCATATAAATCATCACCTGTAGTTTTACGCGGTTTTAGTTTTTTAACCGTAGCACGTTTACCTTTTGATTTAGCTTTAATGATGTTTAACAACTGGTCGTTGTACTCATCTTTAAACTTTGATACATCAAACTGTTCGGCATATTGGTCAATTAGTGCCATGCCAACTTCCAATTCCTTCTTGTTAACTTCTACCTTGGCAATATTCAAATCCTCGGTACTGCGTATTTGCTGGCCAAAGCGAATACGGGTTACCACTAATACATTTTCAACCGGGTGCACCATGCACAAACTTTCGGTGCTACGTAATACAAAACGGGCCAGTCCCGCTTTTTTTGATTTGGTCAAGGCTTGTAATAAAAGCGCGTAAGCTTTATTGTTTTTTGTATCCGGCTCGGTATAGTAAGATGTTTCGTAAAACATGGGATTAACTTCGGCTATATCAACAAAGCTTTGAATTTCAATAACCTTGCTTTTTTCGGGCGCGGCTTCTTCAAAATCCTGGTCGTCCATCACCACATATTCGTCATTTAGCTTATAACCCTTTACAATTTTATCGTAAGGCACTTCTTTGTGGGTATGCTCATTTACGCGTTGATAACGTATGCGAGAATGATCGCGGCTATCCAGCATATCAAAATCTAAAGATGTGGTTTGCACTGCCGAAAACAGTTTTACAGGTATACTTACCAAACCAAAACCAATTGAACCTTTCCAGATAGACCTCATAATTATAACGATTAGCAATCAGTATAACCATTAAGCCCCTAAACGGTTTTTATGAACTATAGTACGTTTGTATTAACCCGGGTGGGAAGACCAGTTTAAAGGTACTGCCTACATTTTTTTCAGATTCAACTTCCACTTTAATACCATGAAAGCCGGCTATTGATTTTACTATAGGTAAGCCCAGGCCAAAACTATCTTGCTGTAATGATTGGCTCAGTTTTTTAAAGCGTTGAAAAATATAGGGCATATCTTCATTGGCAATACCCATACCGGTGTCTATGATATGTATGCTTAAAATATTCCCTTCAGTAACACCAATAACTTTAATGTCGCCACCATCAACATTGTATTTAATGGCATTATTAATCAAATTGAAAAACAAATTGAACAGCAAAAATTTGTTGACGTTTACAAACATCCAATTTGACGGAACTGATAATTCATAATTAATGTTTTTATCCTGTAGCCTAATGGATATTTCATCATTAACTTGTTGCAATAGGTCAACCACTTCAATTTTATCTTCCTTTAAAAATTGCTCATTTTCAATTTGAGATATCAGGAGTAAAGTTTTGGTTATGCTTTTTAGGCGATTTAATATTTTTTGCATCTCCAGCAGCCGCACCTTAACCTCATCAACCACATCATCCTGTTCAAACATATTTTCAATTTTTGACTGAAGGATTGATATTGGGGTCATTAACTCATGCGAAGCGTTTGAAATAAATTCCCGTTCCTTTTGGAAGGTCTGCTCAATGGTTTCAACCATTTTATGGATGCTGATATCCAGGTACTTAAAATCAGTAGTAGTAGTTTTCACTTCTACGTACGAACCAAAATTGGGAAATTTGCGGCCTATTAACTTGGTTTTAATAATAAGGCCTAATGGTCGCAGTAAATGGTTTGAATATAACTGATCGGCCAATATGGTCAGCAAAACCATCCCCACCAAAACCTGGAAAGCTATATTTTGTAATGGTGCGGCAGTTTCGCTTATGGTATCAACACTTTTCCCAATTTCAAGCAGGTAGTTTTGATTGCCATCTACAAAGTTATAACTCAAAATTCGGTACTGTATAGTATCGCCCTCTATTTTACGGCTTTCATTCTTTATGGTATCTAAGCCCTCATTTAAAGAATCAATATCGAGGCTATAATATTCCTCTTTAAGCGGCGAATAGGTAGCGTAAACATAATCTTCAACACCTGCATTTTTAATAATTTTCAGTATCTGATCTTTTTGCTTACGAAGCTTACTATCAGTAAAGTTTTCATTAATATTTTTAATAATCACCGGCAACAGTAATATAAACAGTATTACTATTACCAGTTTTGAGATGGCATTAAACAGCGTAAGTTTGGTTTTAAGTTTCAAAATTACTTATGCGTTAATTTTTATTTTATACCCTAAACCACGTACGGTTTCCAACCAATCGGGTTGGGCATAAACATTTAATTTTTTACGTATGTTTTTTATGTGTGCATCAATATAATTGGAGTCATAATCATTATTAACAATGCTGCCCCAAATATGCTCGCTTAATTGCATACGTGTTAGTGTGCGGTTTTTATGCAATATTAAATAGGCTATCAGGTCAAACTCTTTTTTAGTAATGGTATTTATATCAGTAGTTTGATAGGCTATAGTCCGTTCGGTAAGATTAATTACAAAATCCTCCAACTCCACCACATTTTGCTTTAAGCCAAATTTACGACGTACTATTGCCTGCATGCGGCTATGCAGTTCTAATAATGAGAAAGGCTTAGGCAGGTAATCATCTGCTCCCAGGTCAAGGCCTTTAATACGGTCAGTAACCTCGGCGCGTGCTGTTAGTATAATGCAAGCCGCATCAGGGTTGCTCTTTTTTGCTTCTATTAATAAATCCAACCCGTCGTAATCGGGCAGCCCCAGGTCAATTAGTATGAAATCAAATAAATTAACCCCTATTTTTTCCGAGGCCGATTTTCCTGTTAAACATACTTCGCATTTATAATTGTAATTGGTTAAAAATACTTCTAACTCATGCGCCAGTGCCTTTTCGTCCTCAATTACTAAAACATTCATTTGCCTTTAATAAAATAAATAGTAAAATGTTAAGTTAACAAAACCTTCGCGACTGTTACGTAATGACCCTTCAACATTTACCGGTATTGAATATTTATAAGATGCTTCGAAGGTATAATGAGGCGTATTATAAGCTATTGGTATTTTAAAACTATAATTAAGCGCATTAAACCGCCCATTATTATAGGGTACACGATTTGGAGTGCCATTTACTATAATATTGTTATATACCAATCTGTCTTTTTGATCAATAGCATATTTTTCAACAAAATTTTGTGTACCGATTATGGCACTAATACCAGGGTTAAATGTTAAGTAATCATCTTCACCCCAAAGGCGCCATGTAGGCTCAAAATACTTAGAAACATTTAGGGTAACAAAAAAATCAGAAGCTTTTCCAAAAAGGTAATCTAAAGTTATGCTTGAACGCATAAACTTCCAATCATAAGTATTTTTAAAGTTAATATCATGCGACGATGCCGATTCTATAACTCGCCTCTCTTTATTAAAAATAAAGTGCGTGTAGCTAATAACACTGGTTAATTGTTTTGAAGGTTTGTACAAATATCCGCCGCCAATATCAATTTCATCAATTGATGTACGATAACCTATTAAACGTAATACTGAACCATAAGCAAAAAAACCCTGCTTAGTGTTATATACCGCATTAGCTGATAGGAAAGGATACTTAATTGGACCGGTACGGCCAAAAAATAAGGCATCACTGCCGTAGGCGATACCTACAGAAACTGATTGCTTACGAACTATGGTATCAGTATCTGCAACCATCTGCTTTACAGGAACAGCTAACACATGGCGATTTAACGCCATTAATTTAACGGGGGCTAGGGCTACAACAAAAAGCAGTATGCTAAAGTATCTCATTTCTTAATAATGTTTGATAATGCATCAATCGCCATTTCTTCTAGGAATTTCTGGTGGGCGCTCAACACCCACCGGCCTACGTTGACTTTTTGGTTTTACAGGTACAATTACTTCTACGTTTCCATTTTCATCAATTTTTTCTGGCTTTGCCTGGCGCCTTGCTTTTGAAATTTCTTTAATTCTCTTTTTTTCTTCTTCCTGCTGCTGTTTTGACTTCTTTGACAAAGAATCCTGAGGCACCTGTATTAGTTTTAAATATAGAATGGCAGATCCATCGCTGGTAACTTTTACATCACCAGCAAATGATAAGCGCGATGCACACACCAATAACATAACAATATATGCAATCCGCTTTACCATTTAAAAAAAACGAGTGTTAAAAAATGTCAAATGTGGTTTATTTAAGCTAATGTATCAATTTGTATTACACAAAAAAGCAGTTGTAAATTATACAACTGCAATTAAAATACAATAGCGTAATACTATTCTGTGATAAGGATATCTCTTGATGTGTAAACACGGTTATGGTCATCAACTATGATACAACCTATTTGGTTTAGCTGGTTTACTAAATAAAGTCCGCCATTTATACCAATGGCCATTACCGGGGTAGCCATAGCATCAGCAAATTCAGCGGTTGGACCCAATATGCTTACACTGGCAATATCACTCACTATAAATCCGCTTTTAGGATCAATGGTGTTTGATACAACCGGATTAATAGCCACATATTTTTCGGTATTAACTGATGTAGCTATTGCCATATCACTAATGTTAATATGCCCATATGGCTTTCCTTCCTGTTCCGGATCGGCAACTGCAACGGTCCATGCTGTAAAGTCAGGTTGTAAGCCCCAGGTCAGCAAATCGCCACCTGCATTAATTACTCCACTGCTTACACCAGCCATTTGCAAAGCGTATTTTGCCCTATCAGCAGCATAGCCTTTACTGACAGCACCAAAACCTACCCGCATATTTTTTTTATTTAAAAAAACGGTGGTTTTTGCAGCGTCAAGTATTATATCTTTATAATTGATACAATAAACGTCTTTTGTTAATAAACCACTGTCGCGCGTATATAAATCCTTTTCAACAGAAGCGTATGTGATATCAAATACGCCATAGGTAAGTTCAGATATTTGCAGTGCCCGGCTAAACATATTAAATATCTCGGTACTTACTTTTACAGGGGCAATACCGGCATTACGGTTTATTTGATTGATGATGCTATCATCGCTAAATGTGCTTAGAAGTTTTTCTACCCGGCTTATCTCATTAAGAGCAGTATCTATATGCTGATTGGCCCAAACAGGATCATTACCAACCACACTAATTTCGAAATTATCACCCATCAATCGCGCAGAATGCCTGAAGATGGTTAAATTATTATTTGTTAATGATTTTTTTACTGCCAGCATAGTCAAGTAATTAAATTAACTAATAAAATAGCAAAGCAATATTTGCACTTATACAAACACACACTGCCTACACATTAGCTAAACTAACCGACTATTATGAAATTAACATGAAAAATGGCCAAAATGTGCAAATGTGGAAAGATTGGCGCATTTAAATTACGCTACAGTTCCCTCTTTTAGTTTTTCTGCATTTTCTGCAAATTGCAGGGCTTCCATTATTTCCTGCAAATCACCGTTCATCACCCCTGTAAGGTTATATATGGTTAAACCTATGCGATGCTCTGTTAAACGGCCCTGAGGATAATTATAGGTACGTACCTTGGCAGACCTATCACCAGTAGAAACCATGGTTTTACGCTTTTTGGATGTTTCTTCCAGGTGCTTCTGCAACTCCATCTCATAAACCCTTGAACGTAATACCTGTAAAGCTTTATCGTAGTTTTTTAACTGCGATTTTTGATCCTGGCACTGTGCTACTATACCCGTAGGTAAGTGGGTTAAACGCACTGCCGAATAGGTGGTATTTACCGACTGTCCCCCCGGTCCTGAAGCACAAAACAGGTCTTTACGGATATCACTTACCTGTAAATCAATATCAAATTCATCTACTTCGGGCAATACCACTACCGATGCAGCTGATGTATGTACACGGCCCTGCGTTTCGGTATCAGGTACACGTTGTACACGGTGCACACCCGATTCATATTTTAAATTACCGTAAGCATCTTCGGCAATTACATTAAATACAATCTCTTTGTAACCACCCGATGTACCTTCGGTATAATCAACCAATTCAGTTTTCCAGCCGCGCTTTTCGCAATAACGCATATACATACGGTATAAATCGCCAGCAAATAATGCCGCCTCATCGCCACCGGTACCGCCACGTATCTCAACCAAAGCATTTTTAGAATCTTCCGGATCTTTAGGGATCAGCATCAAACGTATCTGCTCTTCCTTTTCCTCCTGCTGAACTAATAATTCATCCAATTCTGACTTAGCCATCTCCCTAAATTCTTCATCCTTTTCGGTAGCTAATATATGTTTGTTGGCATCTATATTACTCATAATGTTGCGGTATACGTTATACTCATCAACAACTTTGGTTAAGTCTTTATATTCTTTATTTAACTGGGCATAACGCTTCATGTCTGACATTACATCAGGGTTGCTTAATTCACCTTCTACGTTTTTCCAGCGTTGAAATATCGCTTCTAATTTTTCTAACATATCATTCTTAATTGTAACCGTCTTTTAAAGACAGCACCCGCTTAAAAAGCCCACAAAAGTACGTATTAAAGCTGAATGCGAAAAGAGGAAAGCCAAAAGCTTACTTTACGTTTATAAAGTTTTGCTATCGGGTTGTTCAAAATGATGTAGGGTTAATTCTCCTCCATCAAAAACAGCGTATGAGTTATAGTTTACCCATTCGCCCAGGTTAATATAACGGCTATTTTGGGTTAATTGAATATCTAATGGCAAATGCCTATGGCCAAATATCAGGTAATTATAAAAGTTAGCTTTTAATAATTCCCTACTATAAATAACCAGCCACTCATCCTCGGTATTTACGCGTTCAATATTTTTGCTACCTGCAATACGGCTGTGGTTTGACCAATAATTAGCTATGCCTACGCCTAAGTTTGGGTGCAGGCGCGCAAATAGCCATTGACATATACGACTTCTGAAAATTTTCTTTAAAAACTTATACATTTTATCGCCCGGGCCCAAGCCATCACCATGATGCAAGTAAAACTTTTTGCCATTGCGCTCTATTTCCAATTCATTGGTAATAATGGTGGCTCCCAGTTCTTTTTCAAAGTAATCAAACATCCACATATCATGGTTGCCCTTAAAAAAATACAGTTTTATACCTGCATCAGCCAACTGGGACACCTTACCTAAAAAACGGATGTAACCACGGGGCACTACGCTTTTGTATTCAAACCAAAAATCAAATACATCGCCCATTAGATATACCTCGGCTGCATCGGCTTTTATCGTATCCAGCCAGCGTACCAAACGGTCCTCACGCTCGCGGCTGGCTAAATAACCACCTGCTCCTAAATGAAAATCGGATGCGAAATAAAGCTTGTTACCTGTGGGCATATTATTTCAAAAGTACGGTAATAATATGCAGATGTGCAAATATGCAGATGTGTAAATTATTGTAAACCCTAAACTATCTAATACGTGCAACGCGGCGTATATCAATCAACTCAAATGTTATAAAACAAAACAGGCCCTTCGTAAAATAAAGAGCCTGTTTTGTATAATATTATTAGGTTAGTGTTTACCGTGACCTTTGCCATTTGATTTGCCCGGACCTTTGACTTTAACCGAACCCTTTTTAACATGAACCACCGTTCTTGCACCTGGTTTGTCGCGTAAAATTACTTGTTTACGGCCTTTGTAACCTACGTATTTGGTTTTATAGAATTTATGATTCGTCCATGGATTAGGGCGATTTACTACTACCTTATACCCATTGTATATATTGTAGTTACTGTAAGCCGGTGGCAAGCTTGATGAGTGTATCCAACCACTGTTGTTATAATATACGTACTGGCGCGCCGGTACATCATAATAAGCATCAATATCCGGTATATAATAGTAATCTGCTCTTTCGTAGCCTACCGGGCCCCAATCTGGCTGAGCACCTAAGTTTACATTAACTTGTATTTGCGCATCGGCTGTTTTGACTAATAAGCAGCTCAATATCAATGCTGCACTAAAAATGATCTTTTTCATAATAATAGTTGTTATTTGTAAGATAAGACAACCATTATCGCAAATAGTTTAGTTTATTTTTTTACTAACATAATAAGGAAACATTTAAAGCTAAAAGCTATAAATAATAAATGCCGGACTATAGCCCGGCACTTATTATTATATATAATTATATTATTATTTATTAATTATCATCGGCAGCTTTTTTATTGGCCATGGCTAATACCGGCTTACCAATAACCTTAAATGCCCCATCGCCTTTTAATATGGCTGCCAGTTGTGCTTTATTCTGCATGGTTTTTACAGCGCTGGCTAATTCTTTGTCATACTTAAAGCTATTCAAACTGCGCCCTTTTTCAAAATAGTAACGCGATGCTATTTCGTTTTCAAGCAATTGTTTAATTTCATCTTTATGTATTTGCAAGTCGTTCTTTTTGCTATTAAGTAGTTTTGCCTTTAAAATATCATATTCAGTTTGTATCTCTTTAAACTCCTTCTCGTTTGTTGCCTCTGATTTTAAATTATCCAACACTTTTTCGGCCGGGGTGCTGTAAGTGTAATTTTTGGTTGACAGATATTTTGCAAAATCATCGTACTCTGCATCGGTCAGTTTAAAGGTGGCCGGGTCAGCAATTTTTGGATGAGCTTCGCGATATTTTGTAGCGTAATCAAACAAAAATAATTTACTTATCAATGCTTGGGTAACCGTAGCATATTTATCCTGCTTTATAAATAGATCGGGATAAATACCGCTGCCATCATATACCGAACGGCCATTTTTAGTTTTAAACTCGTGTATAAGCGAATCAGCTACTTTTAATACGCTGCCATCATCCTGGCGATTTGTATAGTCAAGTGCTTGTATACAACGCCCGGATGGGACATAATATTTGGCTATAGTGATTTTTACTAAGCTATTATACTCTAACGGAAATGTTTGCTGTACCAGCCCCTTACCATAACTACGCTGGCCAATAATTACTGCCCTATCCAGGTCTTGCAAAGACCCCGCTACAATTTCAGAAGCTGAAGCAGAATTACCATTTACTAATACAGTTAAAGGCAAATCGGCCGCAAGCGGAGTGCTGACCGTATTCCAGGTATAATTTTTCTCTTTTATTTTTCCCTTTTGCGATACCACCATTACATCCTTGGGCACAAACAGGTTTACAATTTTTACGGCTTCCTGCAATATACCACCACCGTTTGAGCGAAGATCTAATATAATACCATTGGGATTATTCTTTTTTACCGCAATAAGGGCATCCATAACCTCCTGGGCCGAGTTCTCTAAAAACCTGTCCAATTTAATATAGCCCATATTACCATCAACCATACCATAGTAGGATACGTTGGGTTGCTTAATTTCATCGCGGGCAAGCAATTTTTCGGTTGGTTGGCCATCACCACGTTTTACAATTAATTTTACCGTAGCGCCTTTTGAGCCTTTTAGCAATTGGCTTACCTGGTCGTTGTTCTTTCCTTCAAGCGATACACCGTTAATTTGCAATAATTCATCCCCTGCACGTATATCAGCCTTTTGAGCCGGATAGCCTTCAAAAACACCCGATACCAATATTTTTTTATCGCGTATAAATATGCTGGCACCTATACCACCGTACTGTGTACTTACATAATGCAGCTTGTAATCTTCAATTTCCGATTCGGGTACAAACTCTGTATAGGGATCCAGCCCCTGTAACATAGCATCAGCACCCGTTTTAATCATTTTAGATGAGTTAATATCATCTACATAATTAACGTTTATCTCTTTGTACAGAGATACAAACACTTCAAGGTTCTTTGATATCTGGAACAGATCATCGCTAAAACTCCATGTAGTTATAGCCAATAACACTATCCCACCGGATATGATCAGCTTTTTATATGCTTTTACCAAAGCCTTCATTTTATTATGTTTAGATATGATTGATATAATATATAAAACTACAAAAAAGCAAGCTAGTTTATATAAGTAACTGATTTTATAGCCGATTATTATCTATGTTTACTAAAGCTTTTTGTAGTGTAAAAACCACATACTTACGATCTCGCTTTACCAGGTCCATTAAACGGGTTATCAGGCTATCTTCCTGCCCTTCGGTGTATTGTAATTCCTGATCGGTTAAGTGGTTATATTTTCTTTGCACTTTTATTTTTATTCTTTCCCAATCTTTATTTGAAATACTGATCTCGGCCATAAATTAAATGTTTTCACAAAAATATAAAAAAACAAGGTTGCTGTTTGTAAAATTTTGGCAAGGGTATTGTTAATATATTTTTATACTAACTAAATTTTAAAACTATGAAAAAGTATCTATTAAGTGCAGCCGCGTTATTAATTATTAGCATAAGCGCACATGCCCAATCAAGTACCTTTGGTATTAAAGGGGGTATAAATTTTTCAAAAATCAATACCGATAATTTAAACGAATCTACTGTAACAGGTTACCAGGCAGGATTATTTGCCCGTTTTGGCAGCAGTTTTTATGTACAACCCGAGGTTTATGTAGCCAGTTCAGGCGGTAAGGTTAACGGCAATGTAGGTGCAGCTGCTTACAATGGCGACATTAAATTTACCACATTAAATGTGCCTTTACTTTTCGGTAAATCATTTGGCTCCAACAATTTGAACTTCCGTTTAATGGTTGGCCCGGTGTATTCTTATATTATGAACCAGGACAAAAACTTCTCGGCCAATTTTAGTGGTGCTTATGCCGATTTTGGCAATTATAACAATAGTACCCTGGGTTACCAGGCGGGTGCCGGTTTTGATGTAGGCCCCATAACTGCCGATGTACGTTATGAAGGCGGCCTTACAGAAATTAATAAAAGCTATGGCCAAAAACAAAACTTATGGGCCGTAAGTGTAGGCTTTAAATTCTTTTAATGACAACAAAATTTATCCAAAGCGGCTGTCTCAAAAGGACAGCCGCTTTTTTTTTAATATCGAACACCCAATTACGAATATTGAATAATGAAGTAAAAAACTTCGATGTTCAACATTCATTATTCGATATTATTTATTAGATGGTTTCCAAAAAGGCCTAAAACAAGTAAAGCCCCTGATGGGCAGGGGCCTTTACTAACCAATTATAAACCTAAATTATGAGAAGAGCTGTAGGAGAAGGGGTCGAACCTTCACGAAGTGGTTATTCTTATTGCTAAGAGTTTCCCATATTCTTCGCCACCGGGACAAGGAGGTGTGTCTGCCAAAAGTTTCACCATCCTACAGGATATCATATCAACGCCGGTTGATATTGCTGTTGGGGAAGGATTCGAACCTCCACAGAGTAGTTAGCCCCGAAGGGTTTCCTATGATCTCCGCCACCGGGACAAGGAGGTGTGTCTGCCAAAAATTTCACCACCCAACATTATAATTTTTTAAAAGAACAAATAGGTTTCTGTCGATTTATAATACAAATTTAAAAGAGATATCAATTCCTTGCAAATATTTCAACAAAAATATTTTATTTTTATTCAAATTTTAATTAAACTTGTATTTCAATATAGATATTAAAATTTATGCCTCAAAGAAAAGCTCTAAATTCAGAAATTGATAATCTTGATATACAAATTTTATCAATATTGATGAAAAACGCGACTACGCCTTATACCGAGATCGCAAAAGAATTAATTGTATCCGGTGGAACCATACACGTAAGGATGAAGAAACTGGAAGAACTTGGTGTAATAAAAGGTGCCAGTTTGGAGGTTGACCCTCAAAAATTAGGTTACGATATTACCGCTTTCTTAGGCATCTTCCTTGAAAAAGGATCGCAATACAACGAAGCCGTAAAACAGTTACAAACAGTAAAAGAGATAGTTGAGTTACATTATACCACCGGTAGCTGGAGTATCTTCGCCAAAATTGTTTGCCATGATACCAACCATCTGCGCGAAATATTGAACGAGCAAATACAAAGCGTTAAAGGCATACAACGTACCGAAACCTTTATATCATTAGAGGAAAGCATAAAAAGACAAATTACTTTAGAACAGTACTAAAATTGGTTGGTTAATTGGTAGGGTATTTCCTATCAGGCGCACAAATGAACCAATAAATTATCTAAAAGCTAATAAGGCTTTATCTATTCTATTAACAGTTTCTACCCTGCCTAATAGTGCCGCAATATCAAATACATGCGGGCCAAACTTACCGCCTACCAGCATAATACGGAAAGGCAACATCACATCACCGGTTTTTAATCCTTTTTCTTCGGCTAAGGCTTTAAATTTGGTTTCCATATCGGAAGCATTTAATTCTTCGCCACTCAAAATATCTTTAAACGCATTAAAAAATGCGGTTTTCTCGTCAGTCCATTTTGGTTTAACCGAATTCAGGTCATACTCTTTTGGCACTTCAAAAAAGTACCCGGCTTGCAGGTAAAAATCAGTCAGTAAAACACAACGGTCTTTAACCAGATCAATAATGGTTAACAAATAAGCATCGTCATTTATGGTGATATCCTTATCTACCAATACCTCTTTTACTTTATCCTTTAAGCTTTCTGCTTTCTGCTTCTTTATCCACTCGGCATTAACCCATTTGGCTTTTTCAAAATCAAACTTAGCCCCTGCCTTACTAATACGGTCTATTGAAAATTTAGCAACTAATTCATCCAGTGTATATATCTCTTGCTCGGTTCCGTCATTCCAACCTAAAATGGCTAAAAAGTTTATAAATGCTTCGGGCAAAAATCCCATGCCTTTAAATCCGGGGGCATCCTGCCAATCCATAGCATAAACCGGGAATCCCAGGCGGGCACCATCACGTTTACTTAGTTTCCCATGTCCATCCGGTTTTAATATTAATGGCAAATGTGCCCATTGCGGCATATCGGCTTTCCAGCCCAAATAATCCCACAATAATAAATGTACCGGTGCTGATGGCAGCCACTCCTCGCCCCTAAAGGCATGCGATATCTTCATCAAATAATCATCAACCACTACAGCTAAATGATAGGTTGGCATACCATCGGCCTTCAATAAAACCTTATCGTCAATTTGATTAGTTTCAAAACTTACCCGGCCCCGTATCATATCCGTAAAGCTTACTGACTGATCCTCTGGCACTTTTATACGTATAACATGCGGTGTATGGGCATCTAAAAGTGCGTCAACCTCATGTTGTGGCATCGCTACCGAATTGCGCAAGCTATTACGGTATGCATGGCCGTATTGAAAGTTAGGTATTTCTTTACGATTCTTTTCTAATTCTTCGGCAGTATCAAAAGCATAATAAGCATGTCCTTCCATTACCAATTTTTCGGCATATTGGCGGTAAAGGTTTTTACGCTCACTTTGGCGGTATGGAGCATACTGTCCGGGGTTTACCGGGCTTTCGTCAGGTGTCAGGCCGCACCAGTTTAGGCAATCAATTATATATTGCTCCGCACCTTCTACATAACGGTTTTGGTCAGTATCTTCTATCCTTAAAATAAAATCGCCATTATGTTTTTTGGCAAAAAGGTAATTAAACAACGCTGTGCGGACACCGCCTAAATGCAAGCCACCTGTTGGACTTGGCGCAAAACGAACCCTGACTCTTTGATCTGACATGGCGCGAAGATAGTTGGAAAGTCGGAAAGTCGGAAAGTCCGGAAGTCAGAAAATGGATTATCCTTTAAAAAAAGATGTTGAAATTACATTTAATACTTTCGGACTTATACAGACTTACTGATTTTTCGGACTAACATATTATAATTATACAAACCTATTTACGTTATTTGATACCTGATATGATCAATGCTTACCAAAATAAACGACTTTGGAAATATATACTGCTTGTTTTTGCGGTTGTTATAGCCAGCGGTTCGTTATTATACACTAACTACCTGGTAAGAAATATTGCACAGTCTGAACGTACACGTGCGCAATTGTGGGCGTTGAGCATGAAGCAAAGCATCATGACTGAAGATAACGACTTTTTACCTTATGTACTTACCGTTCGGGATAGCTCTATAGTACCGGCAATTGTTACTGATGAAACAGGTGAAATTACTACTACAAAAGGCCTGGATCCTAATAAAACGTTTATCAAATTAGATGATATTGAACAAACTCCGGGGGTAAAAACTCCTGTATATGATCCGGAGTATTTTCATCGGGAACTGGAAATCATGAAGTCGCAGCACGAGCCTATCAGGATTACCCTGCCGGGTATAGGTAATGGCGAAAATCTGATATATTATAAAGATTCGGTGCTGCTTACCCGGTTAAAACTTTTCCCTTATATACAATTATCAGTTATCGCGGTATTTTTACTGGTAGCTTATACAGCGTTTAACTCGTCGCGCAAGTCCGAACAAAACCAGGTTTGGGTAGGCCTGGCTAAAGAAACAGCTCATCAGTTGGGGACGCCCATCTCCTCATTAATGGCATGGTTAGAATTAATAAAAGATAAATTTAACGCCGAAGAAGATCCATTAGTAGCCGAAATGGAGAACGATGTAAAACGGCTGGAAATAGTAGCCGATCGTTTTTCTAAAATAGGCTCGGTGCCTAAGCTGGAAAAACATTCAGTTTACGATACCATAAAAGAATTTGTTGATTATTTTGAAGTGCGGGTTAGTAATAATATTAGTTTTGAATTGAACGGCAACCGTGATCTAAAAGCCGGACTAAACATCCCATTATTTGATTGGGTAATTGAAAACTTGCTTAAAAATGCGGTTAATGCCATTGAAGGGAAAGGGAGTATCACAATAAACATATCCACTAATAAGGTGCAGGACCAAATATTTATTGATATTACCGATACCGGCAAAGGTATACCCCGTTCAAAGTTTGTAACGGTGTTTCAACCGGGATATACTACCCGTAAACGGGGTTGGGGGCTGGGCTTATCGTTAACTAAGCGCATGGTAGAGAATTATCATAATGGCCATATTGTTGTTCGCGAATCAGAAATGGGTAAGGGTACAACTTTTAGAATAACTTTAAAACGTATAAGAGATGAGCAACCAACCGAAGCCTGAGGAGTATTCTCCTTTTCACAATAATTATATTAGTAAAGTAAGTGATGGTGATGTAGTAGCCATACTATCCGAATTAAAGGATAGTACTTATAACTTTTTAAGCACTATACCTGTTGCTAAAGCCGATTATGCCTATGCTGAAGGCAAATGGACTATTAAAGAAGTTGTTGGCCATATGATTGATGCCGAACGTACTTTTGCCTATCGTATACTGGCATTTTCGCGCGGACAAAAAGAATTGCCGGGTTTTGAAGAGGATGAATATGTGGCCCTGTCGACCTTTAAAAGCCGCACATTAGCAGACCTTGCAGAAGAATTTAAATTGGTGCGGGAAGCTAACTTATTTCTGTTCCGGTCATTAACGCCACAGCAGTTATTAGCTACAGGTATAGCTAACAGCAATATAATCTCAGTTCGGGCTTTACTTTATATTGCTGCCGGCCATGAAATGCACCATATTAATTTAATTAAAGAGCGATACCTGTAAAAGAGTCATTAGCTTAGTTGTCTCCAGTTTTATTAATATCTTTTTTTTCAATTACGTAGGCTAAAATAGCGCCACTACCACCGAATATGGCCATCAACGCAGGGTATAATGCACCTAACTCGTCATCAAACCTGTTTATAATTACTGAAATTAAAAAGCCCAATCCTGTGCCTATTACAATTAAACCTAATCTTAACATATAGCTTGAGTTAAGAGGTTTTATCCCTGCGGTAGGATCCATACCACGTTCAATCATACCCATTTTTTCCCTGGACCGTAAGTAAAATATGCCGAATATCAATGCAAAAGCGCTTATTGGTACTAATACGGCAATGGTCATTACTGCTTTATCCATAATTTTATTTTTTTTAAGTGATTACTGATGTATTTGTAAGCTATGACTACCTGATTTTTAATTAGGTTACAGACAATTATAAAAATTTGCGATGTAAAGTATTGGGTATATTTACTAATAGGTGTAACCTTAATAAGTTATTCGTCGTCAAATCTATCATAAATGCAAAGCCAGCTTTCGGACATAGAATTGATACAGCAAACTCTGGGTGGAAACCAATCCGCCTATGCCGACCTGATCAAACGACACCAGCGCTTTGTATTTACGCTGGCGCTGCGATTTTCAAAAACCCGTGAGGATGCGGAGGAAATTGCACAGGATTGCTTTGTAAAAGCATACCGGTCATTAGCTTCTTTTCAGCAACAGTCAAAATTTAGTACATGGTTGTATAGTATTGTATATACTACGGCCATGACCCGTTTACGAAAGAAACGGATCGAGACATCATCTATACATAATGACGATGATAACTCACAAATAGAAGGACAAATAGCTGTAATAGATACTAATCACGCAGAAAACAATTCAAGATCGTATTACCTTAACCAAGCTATTGCACAATTATTACCTGATGATGCAGCGGTGCTTACCTTATTTTATAAAGGCGAACAATCTGTTGAAGAAATAAGCCAGGCTTTAGGAATAGAAACCAACGCGGTAAAAGTTAAACTATTTAGGGCGCGCCAGCGTTTAAAAGAAAAACTGGAGCGCAATTTAAAACATGAAGCTAAAGAACTGATATGAAAAGCATAGAAGAAAAACTTTGGGATTATATTGATGGTACCTGCACTGCCGATGAACAAAAAGCTATCAGTTTATTGATTGAAACTGATAAAGCCTACCAGGACAAATACCATGCGTTGTTGCAGCTTAACAGCGAATTTAATAGCATGGAACTGGATGAGCCATCAATGCCCTTTACCTACAACGTAATGGAGGCCATACGTACCGAACAAGCACAAAAGCCTTTAAAGGCAAGCATAAACACCTACATCATAAAAGGTATTGCCATATTTTTTGTATTAGTAATTGCAGGGCTGTTAATTGCATTTCTTTCTACTACAGATTGGCCTGCCGGTTCCGAAACTGTGAATAGTTTAAAATTACCTAATTTAAATTCGGTATTAAACGGCTCGGTGTTAAACGCCTTTCTGTTTTTTGATACAGTAATAGGGTTGTTGTTTTTGGACACCTTCCTGCGTAAACGAAGATTTTTAAAACACCAATAGCGTTTCAGATAAAATTTATTCCTAAAAAGAATATTATCTACTTTGAACAAAAAAATCAGTTTGATTGCAATATTTTGGTATAGTAATTGTTATATATATAACGAATCGGCAATCTGCCGGTTTAATTGTGATAAGGTTTAGGTTGAAAGCCGCCCGGCGCAAGGCAGGGGCGGCTTTTTATTTATCAAATTTTCCTAAATATCAGCTATAACATTTCCCAGGTCGCGGGGTTTCTCATTAATAAACGGATTGATTAGCAAGGCAATTAAGATCAATAATATACATCCTATGGCATTAAGCCATAAATAAGCTACAACTTCATAAAAACCACAAAAGCAAATAACTATTTCTGTAAGTACCGCTGCTATAAAAACCGCGGTGCCGCTTATCTTTTTAAAATAAAAGGCAGTTATAAATACCCCCAATATAGTACCGTATATAAATGAACCCAGTTTATTTACTGCCTCCAGCAAATTACCCAGTTGGCTGGCGTATAAAGCCATAGCAATGCATACCAACCCCCAAAATATGGTGGCTATACGCGATGCAATTAAATAATTGGTTGCGGTAGCATTAGGATTAATTGTCCTTTTATAAATATCAACAACGGTTGTTGAGGCCAGCGAGTTTAATGCGCTGGCGGTTGACCCCATCGAAGCTAAAAATACAATGGCTATTAACAAGCCTATTAGGCCACGTGGCAAATAATGGGTTACAAAATTCAGGAATACATAGTTAGTATCGTCCAGATCTGCCTTGTTGCTATTTTCCTTCATCAGGTCAATACCTTGCTGCCTAATAGACGCGGCCTCTTTACTTGCTGCTTTAAGTTCTTGTTGTGCAATATCTATTTTTGAATTGTCTTTACTATCCAGCGCTACTATCAGTTCATCAGTTTTTTGTTTGCGTTGGTTAAAAGCCGCGGAATACTTATCCTCCAAAACTTTATAATCGGCAGCATAACTGCTTTGCTTAACTTGCTTTACCTCGTATTGGTTAAAAAACATAGGCGGCTTGTTAAACTGGTAAAAAGCAAATACCAATATGCCTATCAGCAAAATGCAAAACTGCATGGGTATTTTTATCAAGCCGTTCATGATCAAACCCATCCGGCTTTGCCCTACCGAGCTACCGGTTAAATACCGCCCTACCTGGCTCTGATCTGTGCCAAAATAAGATAACTGTAAAAAGAACCCACCTATAATACCGCTCCAAATATTGTAACGATTGGCAGGGTCAAACTTCCAGTCAATAATGTTCATTTTGCCCAACTTGCCTGCTACCTTCACCGCATCAGTAAAACCTACACCACCGGGTAATAGCAATACTACCACCAGGCCTGCGGCAAACATCCCCAAAAAAATAATACTCATTTGCAATACCTGCGTATAAGACACTGCTTTTGTACCACCGTACACCGTATAACCAATAACCAGCAAACCAATAAATAAGGTGGTATAAACGGTATTGATATTAAGTATGGTTGATAGTATAATTGACGGCGCATAAATAGTTATTCCGGTTGATAGCCCGCGCTGCACTAAAAATAAAAAGGAGGTAAACGCACGGGTTTTCAGGTCAAAACGCTGTTCTAAAAACTCGTAAGCGGTGTATACTTTAAGGCGATGAAATATAGGTACAAACGTAATACACAAAACAATCATAGCCAGCGGAAGCCCGAAATAGAACTGCACAAAACGCATCCCGTCTGAATAAGCTTGGCCCGGAGCCGATAAAAAGGTGATGGCACTGGCCTGTGTAGCCATTACCGATAAGCCCACGTGATACCAGGGTAATGAGCGGCCGCCCATTAAATATTGATCAATGTTTTTATTGTTGCCGCTTTTCCAAACACCATAGGCAACTATGGTAAGCAAAGTGGCACCCAGAACTATCCAATCAATAAGGCTCATTTAAGAATTTTGGTAATTATGGAAAATACCAAAATTAAAAAAACCAGCCATACAACAACAATGCTGTAAAACTGGTTCCAGTTTTTTATAAATGATGGCAGTTCCGGATCAGGCGTCGCCACGTCCTTTAACTAATACATTCAGGAAGAAAGCGGCAGATAACAGGCCCAAAACAGCGCCAACAATAACATACACAAATCCTTGCTCTATAATAGCGCCAACAAAAACGCCGGTAAATAATGCTACCAAATAGTATAAATAATCGTAGCTTTTTTCTTCTGTAGTGTGGTGTTTCATATCTATGCTTTGTAATGGCAACAAAATTAATGGATTAATTGATTATTCAGCAATTTTATACCCGCATTTTTACATAAATTTTGTCGTGTCCTAAAAATCAGGGAAAAGGTGTTCCATTTTTAAGAAGTGGTACACTTTGGAACACCCCAATTTAAATATCCTATCTATTTATAACTTTGTTGTTGCATGATCATCGTAATTCAATGTAAGGACCAGGTAGGTTTAGTAGCCGGTATTACTAATGTACTGGCAAAAGAGCAACTAAATATTATTTCGCTGCGCGAGTATGTCGATACATCAGCCAATTTGTTTTTTATGCGATTGGAGATAGAGGAAGCAGCAGATGCCCGAATGCTTGAAAATAAATTAAAAGATGTGCTTCCTGCTGATGTAATATTACATATTAATCCGTTGCCATTAAAAAAGGTAGTGGTTATGGTTACTAAAGAATATCATTGCCTTACGGATATACTTACCCGCAACTTTTTTAATACGCTTGGGGCATCGGTACAATGCGTTATTGGCAACCATCCTGATCTGCAAAATATTTGCGAACGATTTGGTATGCCTTTCTCATTAGTGTCGCATGAGCAAAAAACTAAAGAAGAGTTTGAACAGCAAATTTCCCAAATTATACAGCCTTATGAACCCGATTATATTGTACTGGCCAAATTTATGCGCATACTTTCGCCGCAGTTTGTGGCCCAATATCCTATGCGGGTTATTAATATTCACCACTCGTTTTTACCGGCATTTGTGGGTGCCAACCCCTACCGCCAGGCTTATGAGCGCGGTGTTAAATTAATTGGTGCAACCGCACATTTTGTATCAAATGAGTTAGACGAAGGACCAATTATCGCGCAGCAAATAAACCCGGTGAACCACTCGTTTACCGTGGCCGATATGGTAAAAGCCGGTAAAGAAATTGAAACCGCCGTATTAGCCAAAGCACTTAAACTGGTTTTTGAGGATAGGGTGTTTGTGTATAATAATAAAACTGTGGTGTTTGAGTAAACGATTTAGTATCCTCTGTCATTTCGAACGTAGTGAGAAATCTATACATTGCTGAATGGCGTGTGTAGTGATTTCTCGTTTCACTCGAAATGACAATTATATTTAGTGAGTCAGCGGCACGTAAATTGCACCTTTAGCATATTCCTAATCTGCACATTATACGTACCTTTATATTAATTAACTGACTTACTATGCTTAAAGGATTTTTCAACGTCCCGATACCGCAAAACGAACCCGTGCTTAATTATGCGCCGGGCAGCGTGGAGCGTGCAACCCTTAAAACGGCCTTAACTAATACCCGTACTGCTCACTTAGACATCCCCATGTATATTGGCGATAAAGAGGTGCGCACCGATAAGAAATTAGAGATACGCCCCCCTCATGACCATCAACGTGTACTGGCCACATTTTCCGAAGGCGATAAAACACACGTAGAAGCTGCTATTGATGCTGCGCTTGCTGCTAAAGCCGGTTGGGAAAACTTGCCCTGGGAACAACGGGCATCCATATTTTTAAAAGCTGCTGATTTATTAGCCGGGCCTTATCGCGCTAAAATAAACGCGGCTACCATGCTGGGCCAATCTAAAAACGCTTACCAGGCCGAGATAGATTCTGCTTGTGAGTTGATAGATTTTTTGCGCTTCAATGTGCATTATATGACTGAAATTTACAGTCAGCAGCCATTAATATCACCAAAAGGCGTTTGGAACCGCATGGAACAGCGCCCGCTAGAGGGTTTCGTTTTTGCGCTTACCCCTTTCAACTTTACAGCTATTGCAGGTAACCTGCCATCATCAGCCGCTATGATGGGTAATGTAGTGGTTTGGAAACCTGCTTATACCCAAATTTATTCGGCTAATGTTATTATGCAGGTTTTCCGCGAATCGGGATTGCCCCCCGGAGTTATCAATCTAATTTATGTAGATGGCCCGGTTGCCGGCGACGTAATATTTAACCACCCTGACTTTGCAGGTATACATTTTACCGGCTCAACAGCTGTTTTTCAAAACATATGGCAAACCATTGGTAATAACATCCACAAATACAAAACCTACCCACGCATAGTTGGCGAAACCGGCGGCAAAGATTTTGTGCTGGCGCATCCTACCGCGGATATTGATGTATTGAATACCGCGTTGGTACGTGGCGCGTTTGAATACCAGGGACAAAAATGCTCGGCAGCATCAAGGGCTTATATCCCTGCATCGTTATGGTCCGCACTTCAAGAACGTTTAAAACGTGATATTAGTTCATTAAAGATAGGCCCGGTAGAAGATTTCAGCAATTTTATAAACGCGGTTATCAGCGAGGTATCATTTGATAAACTGGCTAAATATATTGATGAAGCAAAGAGCGACAGTAAGGTTGAGATAGTAACCGGCGGCAATTATGATAAAAGCAAAGGCTGGTTTATTGAACCTACCATTTTAAAAGTAAACGATCCTTATTACATAACTATGTGTACCGAATTGTTTGGCCCGGTACTAACCATATATGTTTATGAGGATGAAAAGTTTGATGAACTACTTGATATAGTTGATACAACTTCTATTTACGCGCTTACGGGCAGTATTATAGCGCAGGACAGGAATATTATTAGTAAGGTTACCCACCATTTACGTAACGCGGCAGGTAATTTTTATATTAATGATAAACCCACAGGCGCGGTAGTGGGCCAGCAGCCATTTGGCGGTGCTCGTGGGTCGGGAACAAACGATAAAGCAGGATCAATGATCAACCTGCTGCGGTGGGTATCGCCACGGGTTATTAAAGAAACTTTTGATCCGCCTAAGGATTACAGGTATCCTTTTCTGAGTAAAGAGCTATAACAAAAAAAGCCTGATCCAATTAGATCAGGCTTTTCATTTATTACCTTTTGGTTTACGATGCAGCGTTTAGTTTAAACACTTCGTCCAAATTTGAAGTATTAGTAGCACTAACCTTCAAATCTTTAATTATACCGGTTGATAATGCATAAACCCAACCATGTACACTTAACTCCTGGCCGTTTCTCCAGGCATTTTGCACGATGGTAGTTTTACATAAGTTATAAACCCCTTCAATTACATTTAACTCTACCAACCTGTCTGAACGTTTTCCGTTATCAGCAATAGCATCTAACTCTTCAGCATGTAAACGGTAAACATCTTTAATGTGTCTCAGCCAGTTATCAATAAGTCCAACCTGGCTATTACCCATCGCAGCAATTATACCTCCGCAACCATAATGGCCGGTTACAATAACATGTTTTACTTTAAGCACATTTACCGCGTAATCCAATACACTTAACATATTCATATCAGTATGCACAACCATATTGGCAATATTACGGTGTACAAATATTTCGCCGGGTTTGGTGTTGGTTATCTGGTTGGCAGGTACACGGCTATCGGCACAACCAATCCATAATACCGGTGGGTTTTGTCCCTGTGCCAAAGTATTAAAGTATTCAGGATCTTGCTTTAATGTATCTGCAACAAATTGTTCATTTCCTTTTAAAAGGTCGTCGTAAGTTATATTTTCAATTTTAGCGCACATGGCTTGTAAGTTTTTATTAAGTTATAAAATTAAACAATTAACAATAGTAATATTATAGTATCCCGACATATTGAACAAGATTACTACAACCTCCTATTATTTATTTTATTTGTTGGGTTCGTAAATCAACTCTTTAAGACGTGGCATATCATACTTGCTTTTAATTTCATGCAAGGTCACAATAATGCCTTTACTATAAGCATTATGCTTATAATTTTTGATGATCTCTATCACGTCAGGGTCAATATACTTGGAGTTTGATCCATCTATTACCACTTCCGATTCGTTTGGTAATTTGGTAAGCATTACCTGTATAGCCGCTTTATTTAAAAAGGTTACCTCTTCAGAAAGCCTGATACGAAGTACTTTTTTATTTTCATTGCTTTCAATATGATAGAAATAAGGGTTACGCATATTAGTACGTAGTATATAAAATACCCCCACTACCATACCAACACCAACGCCTATCAATAAGTCGGTAAATACTACTGCAACAATAGTGACCACAAACGGAATAAACTGGTTCCATCCTAAATGCCACATATGTTTAAATAAACTAATGCGGGCAAGTTTATAACCTACCATTAATAGTATGGCTGCCAAACATGATAGTGGTATATAATTAATTAACCCCGGTATTAATAAAAGGGCCATTAATAACCAACAACCGTGTATAATAGCACTCATTTTGGTACGCGCGCCTGAACTGACATTGGCTGACGAACGAACAATAACAGCTGTCATTGGTAAACCACCCAACATACCACTTACAATATTGGCAGTACCTTGTGCAAATAATTCGCGGTTTGTTGGCGACACCCTTTTAATAGGGTCAATTTTATCTACCGCTTCTAAACTTAAAAGGGTTTCTAAACTGGCTACAATAGCCAGAGTAAATGCTGTGATCCAAACATCCTTGCGGCCTATTGCTGAAAAGTCGGCAGATTTAAATAATCCAAAAAATTCATTTATACTGCCAACTACCGGTATGGTTACCAGCTGTTTTGCTTTTAATGCAAAATCTGACCCTGAAAATAAAAAGCTAAGCAATACGCCTACTACCACTACTATTAGCGGAGCGGGTACGATAGCAACCTTTTTAATTTTAGGCCAGTAGATCAAGATCAAAATTGATGTCACACTTATAATTACAGCACCATAATTGATCTTTGAGAAAGCACCCAATATACCCGAAAAGGTATTATGCTGATCGGCCTGTACAAAAGTTTCGTCACCTTCAAAATCGGCATCATAACCCACCGCATGCGGAAATTGCTTCATGATAAGTATAATACCTATAGCTGCCAGCATCCCCTCAATTACTGCGGACGGAAAATAGTTGGCTATAGTGCCTGCTTTAACCGCACCCAATAGCAATTGGATACCACCCGCCAACACCAAACTCATTAAAAAAACCTCGTACGAGCCAAGGCTGGTAATGGCATTAAATACAATTACAGTTAAACCGGCGGCCGGGCCCGCAACACTAAGCTGCGAGCCACTTAAAGAACCAACTACTATACCACCGATTATGCCGGTTAATATACCGGCAAATAAGGGCGCACCCGATGCCAGGGCTATACCAAGGCATAACGGCAGGGCGACTAAAAAGACTACAATACTTGAGGGAATATCTTTTTTAAGATTTTTTGACGAAAAATAATTTTTTAGACTAAGACTGCCCATAGCAGCTTCATCTTGCTTAAATTGCATAACACAATAATTTTAAATGGAAAATTTAAATTAATAGAGGATTTACCGGCTCATAAATGACCGGCGTATATTAATTTAAACGTTGGGAGGCGGGGTAGGAACTATAGGGTGATACGGTTGTACCAATAAAGTTTTCTCTAAATTATGCAGCAAATTTGATTCTCGCAATTGCAACGGGCGAAACTCAAAAACAGCGAGTGTATGTTCGTCAAAAGATTTCTTTTCTTTAAAGGCATCCTTCTCCAAATCATCCTTATCTGTTTTGTTTTCGTGCTCCAACTGCATAATAACTGCTACCGCTAATTTGCTATCCAGGAAAGAAAATAAAGGCATAACAGATATGACCATCTTTGTGAAAAAGACGAACAAAAATATCATACTAATATTTTTTTTGATCTGTTTTGAGGTAACCATTGTGGCAAATATACAAAAAATGATTTAGCAAGTATTTACCTGAAACGGATGATCGGTAATATTATTGTTATTTTCCTCATAATACAATATATGATTTAATTTGCTTGTAACAGAAATATATTACTTACGTCTTTTATAAAATATGCTATTAATATCACCGTTATGTTTACTATTTTAACCACATAATTAACTGTTCAATTTTGATTTAACATAGATGAAAAAATTATTGCTATTTAAAAAACTAATACTTGTAGCAGGTATCTGTATTCCTAACTTCCTGTTCGCCCAAGCCAACCCCAAACCAAACTGGCAAAACGGAGATTTAAAAACCGATACCGTTTTTGGTATAAGTATTGAAAAAACCTATAACGAACTACTTAAAAATAAAAAACATGTACCTGTATTAGTAGCCGTAATTGATGGCGGTGTAGATATTGACCATGAGGACCTTAAATCGGTTATATGGACCAACCCCGGCGACAAAACTGCCAATAAGGTTGATAATGATAAAAATGGCTATGTAGATGATATACATGGCTGGGATTTTATAGGTGGTGCAAAAGGCGATGTGCATCATGATAACCTTGAACTGACCCGCCTGGTAAGAATGTATAAAAAACAATTTGCCAATTTAGATACCAATGCCTTAACCGGGCAACAACTGGCTGATTTTACTACTTATCATAAACTTAGAAACGAGTTGAATGATGAGATAAAAGAAGCGCAAGCCGGCTATAACAATATTAATGGTTTTAAAATAGCACTTGATGGTTTGCTGGCAGGTATGAATAAAACAAACCCAACACTTGAAGAGATTAGAGCTTACGAACCAAAAAGCCAAAATGACACGAGGGCTAAGCGCATATTATTGAACAATTTACCCAAGTATAAGGACCTCAATGAATTTGTGGACCAGCAAGTTACTGCCGGGCTGGAGCATTACAAATCACAATTAGAATACCATTACAATATTAACTATGACCCGCGCGATATTGTTGGCGATAACTACACCAATAGTAACGAACGTTTTTATGGCAATAATGACGTTACCGGCCCTGATGCCGATCATGGCTCGCACGTATCAGGTATTATTGGTGCCGACCGGACCAACAATTTAGGTATTACAGGTATTGCAAATGATGTAAAGATCATGTCGGTGCGTACTGTTCCTGATGGTGATGAACGTGATAAAGACGTGGCTAACGCCATACGTTACGCAGCCGCCAACGGTGCAAAAGTGATCAACATGAGTTTTGGCAAAGCCTACTCATACAATAAAAAAGTTGTAGATGACGCTGTTAAGTTTGCCATGAGCAAAGACGTATTAATTGTACATGCCGCAGGTAACGACAATAAAAACACCACAGTTGAAAACAACTTCCCTACCCGGATTTATGAAGATAAATCAGGCGAGGCAAAGGCATGGATAGAGGTTGGCGCATCGGGCCCAACTGATGATAAAACTTTAAAAGCGTCATTCTCTAACTACGGCAAAACTTCGGTTGATGTATTTGCACCGGGGGTAGCTATTTACTCCACAACTCCGGGCTCAAAATACGCCAATCATAGCGGTACCAGTATGGCTGCCCCGGTTGTGGCAGGTTTAGCCGCGGTGATACGCTCATACTATCCGAAGTTAACCGCAGTACAGGTTAAGGATATTATTATGAAATCGGTTATTAAAATAACACACCCTATCAGCCTTGAAATTGACGACAAAGACACTGATCTTGCTTTTGATGAACTTTGCGTTACCGGTGGCGTTGTAAATGCTTACAATGCACTACAATTGGCCGCTACCTATAAATAGCAATGCTTTATATAGAACAGATACGCCCCGAACTAACCTGGCGCATGCGCCAAAAAGTGTTGTACCCGGCGCAAAAGCTGTACGAGATGGAAATGGAGGAGGATAACCACGGCTATCATTTCGGTGCCTTTATGGATAACGAATTGGTGGGCGTGGTTTCTCTTTTTAAAAATGGTGATGATTTCCAGTTTCGTAAATTTGCGGTGGATGAACCTATGCAGGGTAAAGGCATTGGGGAAACTATGCTGAAACACCTCATTAATTTCGCGCTGAATGAAAATGCTAAACGCCTATGGTGCAACGCGCGGGTAACCGCCATCGGGTTTTATTTAAAATATGGATTTACGCACACCGGCCAATTTTTCACCAAAAACAGGTTTGATTACGAGGTACTGGAAATGAAATTTTAATACTTTCTTTCGGGTTATTAACAGCTGTTTATAACCATGTTTATCAACAGCTTTATTATATTTGCAGACCGGGTAATGCCGGCCTCTTAACATATAAATATGGCTAAAAAGAAAACTGACGATCAAAAACACGTCGCTATAGTAACCGATAAATCTCTATCTTTTTTTGAAAATTATATCAATAACCCATCCCCAACCGGTTTTGAATGGAAAGGCCAGGAGCTATGGCTTGACTATATCAAACCTTATATTGATGAGCATTATGTGGACAGCTACGGTACCGCGGTTGGGGTTATTAACCCAAAAGCCGAATATAAAGTAGTTATTGAGGCACATGCCGATGAAATATCATGGTTTGTAAATTACATTACCAGCGATGGATTAATATATGTGATACGCAATGGTGGTTCTGATCATCAAATAGCACCTTCAAAACGTGTAAACATCCATACTGATAAAGGTGTAGTTAAGGCAGTATTTGGCTGGCCCGCCATCCACACCCGTTTAGGCGGCGAAAAAGAAGAAGCACCATCACTTAAAAACATATTTTTAGATTGCGGCTGTACTACTAAAGAAGAAGTAGAAAAACTGGGCATACACGTAGGTTGTGTAATAACTTATGAAGATGAGTTTATAACCTTGAACGATCGCTATTATGTTGGTCGCGCGTTGGACAACCGTGCCGGTGGTTTTATGATAGCCGAGGTTGCCCGTTTATTAAAAGAAAACAAAGTTAAGCTGCCATTCGGCTTATATATTGTTAACGCTGTACAGGAAGAAATTGGCCTGCGCGGTGCCGAAATGATTGCACACCGCATTAAACCAAATGTAGCTATTGTTACTGATGTTACCCATGATACCCAAACCCCAATGATCAGCAAAATTGCACAGGGTGATTTGGCTTGCGGTCGTGGGCCGGTGGTGTCTTATGCCCCTGCAGTGCAAAACAACCTGAATAAATTACTAATTGAAACTGCCGAGAAAGCAAACATACCTTTCCAGCGCCAGGCATCTTCACGCTCAACAGGTACCGATACGGATGCTTTTGCTTATAGCAACGAAGGTGTACCATCGGCATTGATATCTTTACCATTGCGCTATATGCACACTACTGTGGAGATGATACACAAAGAGGATGTAGACAATGTGATCCGTTTGATATACGAAGTATTGCTAAATATCAAATCGGGTCAAAACTTTAACTACATTAAATAACCGGAAGCAAACATTTAGCTTGGCATAATTGTCTTAGCTTGCACACTATATCTAACAAAATGAAACCTACACTACTAATATTAGCCGCAGGAATGGCCAGCCGTTATGGCAGCATGAAGCAAGTTGACGGGTTTGGCCCCAACGGCGAAACTATAATTGATTACTCTATACATGATGCTATTAAAGCCGGGTTCGGCAAAATAGGCTTCATTATTCGTGAGGAATTTGCTGATAAATTTAAAGAGATATTTGAGCCTAAGCTGGAAGGCAAAGTGGAAACAGACTATATCTTCCAAAGCTTTGACCTGAAACCCTTCGGCATTGACAAAATTGTGGAGCGTGCTAAACCCTGGGGAACGGCACACGCGGTTTTAGCCGCGCGCAACCAGGTAAATGAGCCTTTTTGCGTAATAAATGCGGATGACTATTATGGTTATGATGCGTTTGAAAAAATGGCTAAATTTTTAACTACCGAGGCTACAGACAGCCAGTACGCGTTGGTAGGATACCAGATAGATAAAACTTTGTCTGATTATGGTTCAGTATCCCGCGGTGTATGCGAGGTTGATGCTGATGGTAACATGACGGAAGTAAACGAGCGCACCGAAGTTTATTTTAAAGACGATGGCAGTGTAGCGTACAAAGATGCTACAGGCGAACATCCGCTACCTAATGATAAACGCGTTTCTATGAATTTTTGGGGATTTACTCCTGCTGTATTCAAACAAAGCGAGCAAATGTTCCGCGACTTTGTGGATGCTAATGCGGATAACCCTAAGGCCGAATTTTTCATTCCGTTAGTAGCCGACAACCTGATTAAAACAGGTCAAGCCAATTTTAAAGTTATCCCTACCCCGTCAAAATGGTTTGGGGTTACTTATAAGGAAGATAAGCCTATAGTGCAAAAATCAATATCGGAGTTGGTAGCCAATGGCACCTACCCCGAAAATTTGTGGGATGTAAAACCTGCTAAAGTATAATAAAAGATCCCGCTAAACGCGGGATTTTTTCTTTGCTATCACCTTCTTCTTCAAAAAAACAAACCCACCAATTCCTGAAAGCAGGGAAGCTATCAGGATAGCAAATTTAGCTTCTGCGCCATATAAGGTATTAACACCAAAGGAAAGTAGTGCAATAAATATAGACATGGTAAAACCTATGCCGGCTAACATACCAATGCCCACTATATGCCGCCATACAATACCTTTAGGCAATTTACCGATATTAAACTTTACGGACAATAATGAAAACAACATTATACCCGCAGGTTTGCCTATTACCAACCCTATAATTATTCCTAATCCTAACGTACCTGCAACCCCACTTATCATGGCTGCCTCAAAATGTATATTGGTATTAGCCAATGCAAAAAGGGGCATAATAATAAACCCTACCGGTATAGCTAATGAATGCTCCAGTTTTTTTAAAACAAAACCACCTTTTGCCCCGGCCGGAATAGTTAAAGCGGTTAGTACGCCTGCAATAGTAGCATGTATACCCGAGTGATGAATAAAGTACCACATTATTACACCAGGTATCATGTAAAATATAATTTTTTGCACACCTAACCTATTAAACAACAGCAAAATACCAAATATACCTATGCCTATGCCCAGGTTTAACCAATGAATATCAGACGAATAAAATATAGCGATAACCAAAATAGCCAGCAGATCATCTACCACGGCCAGGGTTGACAATAACACCCTTAGTGCGGGTGGTACCAGTTTGCCAACCAAGCCTAATACCGCTAAGGCAAAAGCAATATCAGTAGCCATAGGTATACCCCAGCCTGCGGCTGTATCACTGCTATAATTAAAAACTGCATATATTATTGCAGGCAGCAACGCGCCTCCCAACGCTCCTAATATAGGTACGGAGGCAATTTTAAAATTTGCCAAATGGCCATCGATGCGTTCTTGCTTGATCTCAATACCGATAAGTAAAAAGAAAATGGCCATTAACCCATCATTTATCCAATTTAATAAACTGTATTTTAGATGGATGGTTGGTGTTTCAAAACCCAGCTCAACAGCAAGCAGCTTTTTAAATGGCTCATTTGCACCGGTATTGGCAATAATTAAAGAAATAATGACACATAAGATAAGCAATGCGCCACCTGCCTGGCCGGAATCTATTAATTTTTGGAAACCATTTTTTGTACGTTTTATCATTAGCAGGTAGTATGGCCAAAGGTACAAAAAAGCAGCCAAAGGGGCAATTTGAGGCGTAAAGTATTGCGCCAATACAACTTTATTAAACTAAAAAACCTATATCATGTTAAAAATATATGCAGTTAGAAATATTAGGTAATGCCGATACTATCAATGCTCAAAACCGAGCTTTAATTATAAATACACCGCAAGCTGAAGCAAGGGTAATTGTTTATAGCCCCACCATTATACGGGTTTGTATTACCCGGAATAAAGAGGCTGATGCTTCGTTCGCGGTGATAAAAGAGCCGGGCGAAATGCCGGATCATAAAGAATCTGCAACTGAGATAGAGATCAATACGTCTACATTAAAATTGATCATCAATAAATCACCTTTACGTTTTAATTTTTTTACGGCAGATGGGCAGGAATTAAGCCGCGATGACAGCCGCTTTGGCACCAACTGGCAGGACTCGCGTGTTATCAATTACCGCAAATTATACCCGGATGAAAAATTTATTGGCCTGGGCGAAAAAACAGGCAACCTTAACCGTCGCGGCAGCCATTATGTAAACTGGAACACGGATGCCGCATTGCATGGGGTAAATGATGATCCTTTATATAAAACCTTCCCGTTTTTTATTGGCCTGCATAGCGGATTAACCTATGGGCTATTTTTTGACAATACCCACAAAAGCTACTTTGATTTTGGTGCCACTACCGATGAAGAAATCAGTTGGTTTGGTGCCGATGGCGGGGATATGAATTATTATTTCTTCGGCGCACAGGGCATCCGCCAAATTTTGCAGGATTATACCTGGCTAACCGGGCGTATGGAAATGCCGCCATTATGGAGTTTAGGTTATCAGCAATGCCGCTGGAGCTATATGAGCGCGCAGGAAGTGTTGGAAGTAGCCACCAAATTCCGTGAAAAACAAATACCTGCCGATGTAATGTATTGCGACATTGATTACATGGACGGCTTTAAAATTTTCACCTGGAACAAAAGCAGTTTCCCCGATCCGAAAGGGATGATAGACCAATTAAATGCAATGGACTTTAAATTGGTCACCATTGTTGATCCCGGGATAAAAATTGAAGAGGGATATAAACAATATGATGAAGGTATAGCCAAAAATTACTTTGCTACCTACCCTGATGGCGAGCCATACACCGCCAGCGTTTGGCCGGGCCGCTGCCATTTTCCTGACTTTTTAAATGACGAGGTAAAGGAGTGGTGGGGTGCAGCATTTACGGCTTTGACCGAGCCGGGTGTAGAGGGATTTTGGAACGACATGAACGAACCCGCCGCATGGGGTCAAAATATGCCCTGGCTGGTAAAATTCGGCGAACGCTTTATGCCCGAGATACGCAACGTGTACGGGATGGAAATGGCCAAAGCTACTTATAATGGCGTTCGGCAAATATTAGGCAACAAACGTCCGTTTGTACTTACCCGCGCGGCCTATGCGGGCACACAGCGTTACTCGGCCATTTGGACGGGGGATAATGCTGCTACGGATGAGCATTTACTATTGGGCCATCGTTTGGTAAATAGTTTAGGCTTAACGGGTATGTCATTCACAGGAGTAGATATCGGCGGGTTTATGGGTAACCCTACCCCCGAGTTAATGGTGCGCTGGAACTCATTAGGGCCCTATACGCCCATGTTTCGCAACCATGCGGCCCAAGGCATGGTAATGCGCGAACCCTGGCAATGGGGCGAGGAAAATGAGGCTATCATCAAAAAAGATATTGAGCAACGTTATCGCTTGCTGCCTTATATCTATTCCGGCTTTTACCAATCAACCCAAACTGGTTTGCCAATAAGCCGAACATTGGCTATTGACTATACTGATGATGAAACAGTTTACGATATTAAATACCAAAACCAGTTTTTATTTGGCGATAGTATGTTAGTTGCGCCCGTGATTAGCACGGAGTTAACAACAGAAGTTTATTTACCTGAGGGCGATTGGTACCGGTTAAGTACTGATGAAAAATTTAGCGGCAAACAGTTAATTAATGTAGAGGCTCCGCTAACTGACCTGCCGGTATTTGTTAAAGCAGGGGCTATCATCCCTATGCAAAACGTAGTTCAAAGCACCAATGAAATTGGAGATGGAGTTTTATTGCTACATGTATGGAACGGTAATGAGCCGACCGAGTTTGTTTATTATGAAGATGATGGCACAACTTATGATTATCAAGAGGGGAACTACTATAAACGAAGCATCAGTTTTGACCCGGAAAACAAGTCAATAACATTAGCCCAAGTTGAAGGTTCTTATCAATCCAAGTACAAAACCATTAAATTGGTGATGCATGGCTTTGAGGATAACTCAGATAAAGAATTGGAGAACGAGAATGCGATTATGGAAATAAGTTATTAGCGTCGCAATTTCAACTCGGTTTTTAACTCCTTTATTTGCTCCTTTGCCTGGCGGTTTTCCAGGTAATAGTATATGGCAAAGCCTAAGAATATTTTACCCAATACAAATACGGCAGCAAATACCCAGCGCCAGGCTTTGTGTATGCGCATATGGGTGCTGGAGCCTTCTACCTCAATAAATTGCTGCTGATTGGTATTGCCGTTTTGGCGGTAGTGCTCTTCAACTTTTTTTGTAGGCTTTAAATCAGGTGCTATGACCAACCCATCAATTCTTTCTTCAATTTTTACCCATAGTTTTGGTGGTGGCGGAACGGCCATGTATTGGGCCACCTTTTCCATCTCCACTTCAATTTCATTTAGGGCAGTCTGTACCTCGGGGTATTGCTCTTTATAGCGCAACACCTCCTGCACCTCCTGTTCAGATGCCGAGCCTATCACAAAGGCTTCTAATACGCCGCTTTCTATATATTCCTTAATTTCCACCTCTGCGTAGTATTAGGAAAGCCTCCTTTAAAGCCTTCCGGATTATTTCTTCTGTTTGATTTAATTTAGCTGCAAGCTCGCTAACCATTTTGCAATTGTAGTAGGTTTCATAAAAAACCTGCCTCTGCAAATCGCTCATTTCCTCATACATTTTTCGGCCCAATGCAAATACCAATAAATTATGGTCGGCCTCTTCATCATCATTTATCAGATGGATCAACTTACTTTTTGCGTTACGGTATAGCCCGCACCAGGTGTAAGGGCCGCATTCGCCGTTTTCGTCAATAGTTTTTGACAGTTCGTCAAAAATACTAACCAAAAACTCCCCGGCCCTGGCTTCGTCTTTGAGCACACTTAACAAATAACCATACAGCATGCCGCCGTATTTTTTATACGCCTCCTGCAATATTGCCGAGTTTCGGATTTGGATAGCCTGATGAGTTGTTTGCACCATAAAGCCATAAATATAGCTTAGTTATTGCTTTTAACAAAAAAAGCCCGACCTAATTTACCAGGCCGGGCTTTTAACTATATAGATTTAAACCTTATTTACTGTCGTCTTTTACTTCTTCAAAGTCAACATCAGTTACAGTGTCACCTTGATCCTGCGGACCGGCACCGGCGCCTGCATCAGGGCCTGGTTGGCCACCTTCTGCCGAAGCTTTGTACATATCCTCAGAAGCTGCTGTCCACGCGGTGTTTAACTCGTTTTGGGCGACTTCAATATCCGCTAAGTTTTTAGAAGCGTAAGCTGCTTTTAGTTTAGTTAAACCTTCTTCAATTGGCGCTTTTTTATCAGCAGGTATTTTATCACCGTACTCTTTCAATTGCTTTTCAGTCGAGAAGATCAACGCATCAGCACCGTTTAGTTTTTCAACTTCCTCTTTCGCTTTTTGATCTGCTTCAGCATTTGCTTCAGCCTCGTCTTTCATTTTCTTGATCTCGGCATCAGTTAAGCCTGATGAAGCCTCAATACGGATCTTTTGCTCTTTACCGGTTGCTTTATCTTTTGCAGACACGTTTAATATACCGTTGGCATCAATATCAAAAGTTACTTCAACCTGTGGCACGCCACGCGGTGCAGGAGGTATACCATCTAAGTGGAAACGGCCAATTGTACGGTTAGCCGAAGCCATAGGGCGCTCACCTTGCAAAATGTGTATCTCAACAGATGGTTGGTTATCAGACGCTGTAGAGAATGTTTCAGATTTTTTAGTAGGGATAGTAGTGTTAGATTCAATTAATTTGGTCATTACACCACCCATAGTTTCAATACCTAATGAAAGCGGGGTAACATCTAACAATAACACATCCTTAACTTCGCCGGTTAATACACCACCTTGTATAGCAGCACCAATAGCTACTACCTCATCAGGGTTTACACCTTTTGATGGCGCTTTACCAAAGAATTTCTCAACCGCTTCCTGTATAGCTGGGATACGGGTTGAACCACCTACCAAAATTACCTCATCAATATCTGATGTGCTTAAACCTGCATTTTTTAATGCTGATTTGCAAGGCTCAATAGTACGTTTGATCAGGCCATCCGCCAGTTGCTCAAATTTAGCACGGGTTAAAGTTTTAACCAGGTGCTTAGGCATACCGTCAGCAGCAGTAATGTATGGTAAATTAATTTCGGTTTGTGCCGAGCTTGATAATTCAATTTTAGCTTTCTCTGCCGATTCTTTTAAACGTTGTAAAGCCATTGGGTCCTTACGCAGGTCAATACCTTCGTCGCTTTTAAACTCGTCAGCCATCCAGTCAATAATTACCTGGTCAAAGTCGTCACCACCCAGGTGAGTATCACCATCGGTTGATTTTACTTCAAATACACCATCGCCCAACTCCAGGATAGATACGTCATGCGTACCACCACCGCAATCAAACACGGCAATTTTCATGTCTTTATGTGCTTTATCAAAGCCATAAGCCAAAGCAGCTGCAGTAGGCTCGTTAATAATACGACGAACTTTTAAACCTGCTATTTCGCCTGCTTCTTTTGTAGCCTGGCGCTGTGCATCATTAAAGTAAGCCGGTACGGTAATAACCGCTTCGGTAACTTCGGTACCCAAAAAGTCTTCGGCAGTTTTCTTCATTTTTTGAAGAATCATAGCCGAAATTTCCTGCGGGGTATATTTTCTATCACCAATTTCAACACGCGGGGTGTTGTTATCGCCTTTAACCACGCTATAAGGTACACGGTCTGCCTCTTTAGTAACCTCGTTAAACTGGTTACCCATAAAGCGTTTTATAGATGAAATGGTTTTTGTAGGATTTGTAATAGCCTGGCGTTTTGCAGGATCTCCTACCTTGCGTTCTCCACCGTCAATAAAAGCTACCACAGACGGCGTAGTACGTTTTCCCTCGCTGTTGGCAATAACTACAGGCTCATTACCTTCCATTACCGCAACACACGAGTTTGTTGTTCCTAAGTCGATTCCAATTATTTTAGACATATGATTATATTGTTTTTTACGTGATTGATTGTTTACTACCTACAGCTATTTATCAATGCTTGTGCCAATTTAGCTATGGCAGTATTATTAGGCAGAAAGCGGAAAGGCTAAAGCAGAAAGGTAATATTTAGGCAGAATTTTGAATGGAAACGGTGACAGAGTGGCAGGAAATATCTTCGTAGAGACCGAAGGCATTGCGTCGCTACAAAAATTGCTTCAACAAAAAAGCCCCATCCCAACATAGTCGGGACGGGGCTTTTTAATATTATAAAGTCGAATATTATTCGCCTTTTTCTGCGTTCTCTTCGTTATCAGCAGGTGCTTCCGGCTCAGAATGCTCATCAGCTTCGTGTTGTGAAGCAGGAGTTTCAATTTCTATCTCGTCAGCAGCGGTTTCGCCAAGCTCAGCAGCAGGTGCTTCAACTTCGTCAGCCGGTGCATCAATTACCGCGTCAACAACAACTGCATCATCAACAGGAGTAACTTCGGCAGTTGCAGCAGCAGCTACAGGAGCAGCAGCGGTTGCGCCACCTTTACCTTTACCACCACGACGGCGGGTTGATTTTTTAGCGGCTTGTGCTTCGCTATCGCTGGTGTAAGTAGTGTTGTAATCCACTAACTCAATGATCGCCATTTCCGCATTATCACCTAAACGGTTTTCTAATTTGATGATACGGGTATAACCACCCGGGCGGCTTGCAATTTTAGGAGCGATGTCTCTGAATAATATAGAAACCGCGTCTTTATCTTGTAAATAGCTAAATACAGTACGACGTGAGTGCGTGGTATCGTCTTTTCCTTTAGTTAAAATTGGCTCAGCATAAACGCGTAAAGCTTTTGCTTTAGCTAAAGTTGTAGTGATACGCTTGTGTAAGATAAGCGATGTTGCCATGTTAGCCAGCATCGCTCTGCGGTGGCTGGTAGTACGGCCTAAGTGATTGTGTTTTTTTCCGTGTCTCATTGTTTTGTTTGAATTTTCACGTGCATACCGTTGGGCGGCTCTTGTTTAGGTCAAGCCCTCGGAATTATGCGGTCGCTTAATTTTGTTGTTAGTGATTAGTTAATTAGAGGTTAGAGATTAGTCACTATCTATTCAATAACCTATGCTATAAATGAAAAGAGATTAAAGACCAATCACTGATCTCTAATCTCTAATCACTAAAATTAATCTTCGTCTAACTTAAATTTAGACAGGTTCATACCAAAAGATAATCCTTTTGATTTAACCAGGTCCTGAATTTCAGTTAATGATTTTTTACCAAAGTTTCTGAATTTTAACATATCAGCCACATCGTATGATACTAAATCAGCCAGGCTGCGGATATCAGCAGCTTTCAGGCAATTTAATGCACGTACAGACAGGTCAAGGTCAACTAACTCAGTTTTAAGGATCTTACGCATGTGTAAAATTTCTTCGTCAACTTCTTTAGTTTCTTCTTTAGCCTGTGCCTCCAACATCATATTCTCATCGCTGAATAGCATAAAGTGCTGGATCAATATCTTAGCAGCTTCTTTTAAAGCATCTTCAGGATGGATTGAACCGTCAGTAGCAATATCCAATACTAATTTTTCATAGTCTGTTTTTTGCTCAACACGATAGTTCTCGATAGTGTATTTTACGTTTTTAATTGGCGTGTAAATAGAATCAATAGCTATTACACCAACATTTGCATCCGGGTTTTTATTTTCCTCGCTTGCAACGTAACCACGTCCTTTGTTTATAGTAAACTCAATTTCAAGCGTTACCGCTGAATCCATGTTACAGATAACAAGATCGGGGTTTAATACCGTAAAGTTATTTGAAAATTTAGTGATATCGCCGGCACGGAAAGCATCCTGGCCATTAATGATCACAAATACTTTCTCGCTATCGCCTGATTCACCTGTTTTTTTGAAGCGTACCTGTTTAAGATTCAATATGATCTCGGTAACATCTTCAACAACACCCTTAATGGTTGAAAATTCATGCATCACGCCTGAAAAACGTACAGAAGTAATTGCATAACCTTCTAAAGATGAAAGTAAGATACGACGCAGAGCATTACCAATGGTTACACCGAAGCCTGGTTCTAATGGACGAAACTCAAACGTGCCATCAAAATCAGTTGATTTCTGCATGATAACCTTGTCTGGTTTTTGAAATGCTAAAATTGCCATTTATATCCTTTATTTATTGTTTGATTAATTGGACTGATTTAAACCACAAAAATGATTGGCAGCATTGCCAATCATTATGCGGATAAGTATCGTTATTATTTTGAGTACAACTCGACGATCAGGTTTTCCTTGATGTTTTCAGGGATCTCATCGCGATTTGGATAGTTTAGGAACTTGCCAGATAAATTACTAGCATCCCACTCTAACCAGCTGTATTTATTAACACTTCTGCCAGCTACTGAATTTGTAATAGCCTCTAAAGTTTTTGATTTTTCGCGAACCGCGATAACATCACCTGCTCTTAATAAATAAGAAGCAATGTTAACCACCTCACCATTAACAGTGATGTGTTTGTGGCCCACTAACTGGCGTGCGCCAGAACGTGTTGGCGCAATGCCTAAACGGTAAACCGTGTTATCTAAACGGCCTTCTAAAAACTTCAATAAGTTTTCGCCGGTAATACCTTCTTTAGCTGAAGCACGGTGAAACAAGTTTTCGAACTGACGCTCTAATACACCATAAGTGTATTTAACTTTTTGTTTCTCCATTAACTGAGTTGAATACTCTGATTGCTTTCCTCTTCTTTTAGAAGCACCATGCATACCCGGCGGGTAATTTTTTCTGTCTAACGCTTTATCCGGGCCGAAGATTGGCTCGCGGAACCTACGCGCAATTTTGGATTTTGGACCTGTGTATCTAGCCATTTGTTTGTTTGCTTTTAAAGTATCGTGCAACCTTACGCTGCAGAATCTTAGCTTTAAAAAAATCTGTTAATTATTAAACTCTTCTTCTTTTTGAAGGACGACATCCGTTGTGCGGAAGCGGTGTGATATCTTTTATAGTAGTTACCTCAATACCGGTAGTTTGTAAAGTACGGATAGCCGACTCACGTCCAGAACCCGGGCCTTTTACAAAAACCTCAACCTTGCGTAAACCTAAATCATAGGCAACTTTACCGCAATCGGCAGCAGCCTGACCGGCAGCATACGGGGTATTCTTTTTTGAACCTTTAAAACCCATTTTACCTGCTGACGACCATGATATAGCTTGTCCGCTTTTGTTGGTAAGGGTGATAATAATGTTGTTAAAAGTTGCATTGATGTGTGCCTCGCCTACTTGCTCAACAACAACAATACGCTTTTTGGTAACTTTTTTACTTTTAGCCATTTTGCTTTTTAATTATTGATTTAATGAATTACTGAATTAGCGAATAATTCGGACCCATTAATCTTTTTAATTTATCTATTCCTAATGATGGTAAATTCCACCACTAATCAGTTATTTATTATTTAGTAGCTTTTTTCTTGTTAGCAACTGTTTTACGTTTTCCTTTACGGGTACGTGAGTTGTTTTTGGTACGTTGGCCACGTAATGGTAAGCCTTTACGATGACGGGTACCACGGTAGCAACCAATATCCATTAAACGTTTAATGTTCAATTGAACTTCTGAACGTAATGCACCTTCTACTTTGATCTCATCATTAATGATGTTACGTATAGCGGTTAACTGATCGTCAGACCAATCTTGCACTTTGGTATTGAAATCAATACCGGCTTTAGTCAAAATATTTTGAGCTGTTGTGCGGCCGATACCGTAAATGTAGGTTAAACCTATCTCTCCTCTTTTGTTTTTTGGTAAATCAATACCTGAAATTCTTGCCATATTTATTGTTTAATTCAGTAATACCGAACGGCGGGCCACCGTTGTACGGGCTATTACCATTTATTTTTAATTATCCCTGACGTTGTTTAAATTTTGGGTTCTTTTTGTTGATCACATAAAGTTTCCCGTTACGGCGAATGATCTTGCAATCAACGCTTCTTTTTTTAATGGATGCTCTTACTTTCATCTCGGTTATTATTTATATCTATAAGTTATTCTTCCCTTTGTTAGATCATAAGGGCTCATTTCCAGTTTCACTCTGTCGCCAGGTAATATTTTGATGTAGTGCATCCTCATTTTACCTGAAATATGCGCAATAATCTCATGTCCGTTTTCAAGTTCAACCCTGAACATAGCATTCGATAATGCTTCCTTAATTGTACCGTCTTGTTCAATTGAGGCTTGTTTAGCCATATTTTATTGATTATTACTTAATTATCCACCCCTTAAAGCGGGATGCAAAATTAATAAAATATTTTTAATTTTTAATTTTTTCTTTTAAAACATTATCTACGTACTCAAACGATGATAATATGTCGGCTTTACCCTTACCTACAGCTACGGTATGCTCATAATGTGCGGATGGTTTACCATCGCTGGTTGACACTGTCCAACCATCATCCCAAAATTTAACACCGGCACGGCCTGCATTAATCATAGGCTCAATGGCAATAACCATTCCCTCCTCTAATTTTATGCCCGATCCGCGTTTACCGTAATTAGGTACTTCAGGTTTTTCGTGCAATTTTAAACCAACACCGTGGCCCACTAATTCCTTCACCACACCAAATCCATTTTTTTCGGCATGTTCTTGTACAGCGTAACCAATATCGCCTACTCTATTACCTACTACAGCTTTTGCTATCCCTAAATCCAAACACTCCCGTGTTACGCGCATTAGTTTTTGGGTTTGCTCATCAACTTCGCCAATAGCAAAGGTAAAAGCCGAGTCGCCATAATAGCCATTAAGTATGGCGCCGCAATCAACGGATACCAGGTCACCATCTTTTAAAGCATAATCACCCGGAAAACCATGAACTACCTGATTGTTTAATGAGATGCAAAGAGAATAAGGGAACCCCCCATAGTTTAAAAAGGCGGGAATCCCGCCATTATCACGTATAAAAGTTTCTGCAAGTTTGTCTAACTCAATAGTCTTTACTCCCGGTCCAATAACTTTAGCTATCTCGCCATGTGTTTTTGCTACTAACATTGAGCTTTGTCTGATCAGCTCAATCTCTTCGGCAGACTTGTAATGAATTTTCGACATTCTGAATTAAATTGCTGTCGGCGTTGTTCCCGGTGCAGCAGGTATTGCAGTGCGTCCTTTAATTCTTCCGGTCTTCATCAAACCATCATAATGACGCATTAGCAAGTGACTTTCTATTTGTTGCAGAGTGTCTAAAACAACCTGCACCAAAATTATTAGAGATGTACCTCCGAAAAAGCGAGAGAACAAACTGCTAACACCGGCCAAGCTTACCAGAGCTGGTATAATAGCTACTATGGCTAAAAATATCGAACCAGGTAAAGTAATTCTTGATATGATATCATCAATATAATCAGCAGTTGATTTGCCTGGTTTTACACCTGGTATAAAGCCGCTGTTCTTTTTCATATCATCAGCCATTTGGTTAGGGTTAACCGTAATAGCTGTATAGAAATAAGTAAATACGATGATCAGTAAAGCAAATAATAAATTATGCAACCATGAATTATAGTTAGATAATGATATTATAATGCTGTTTGAAGCCATTGAAGGAAAAAACGACGCTACAGTTGCAGGTATAAACATTAATGCCTGAGCAAATATAATTGGCATAACACCTGCAGCAGTTACCTTTAAAGGTATATACTGGCGCACGCCACCATATTGTTTATTACCTACAATACGCTTAGCGTATTGTACCGCTATTTTACGGGTACCTTGTACAATTAGTATGGTAAACATTACCACACCTAATAAAGCTACCAGTTCAACAATAAAAGTAATTAATCCACCTGGTCCGCCTGTGCGCGATTCAAACTCAACCATGAATGCACCAGGCAATGAGGCAATAATACCCACCATTATAATTAATGATATACCATTACCAATACCTTTATCAGTTATTTTTTCGCCCAGCCACATTACAAATAATGTACTTGCGGTTAATACAAATGTATTAAGTATAACAAATGTAGTGTAAGGCATTAAAAGTGAATCAGCCGGTATTTGTGAGTGTAAATAGGCAACTGCCTGTGGAGCAGTAATAGCAATAGTAAGGTAACGCGTCCATTGGTTGATCTTGTTACGGCCACTTTCGCCCTCTTTTTGCATTTTAGCAAAATAAGGAACAGCAATACCCAGCAACTGCATCACAATGGAAGCCGAAATATAAGGCATCACCCCTAACGCGAAAATAGAAGACCGCGAGAATGATCCCCCGGCAAACATATTTATCAATCCGGCTAAGCCTGTGGCTTCTTTCTGATTGCTCAAAGACGCATAGTCAACCCCCGGAAGAACTACGTATGAACCTACACGATATATTAAAAGAAATAAGAGTGTGTTGATTATACGCACTCTTAGATCTTCGATTTTCCAGATATTGGATAATGTGGTGAAAAATTTCTTCATTTGAAATTTATAGCTTAACTATAGTGCCACCGGCAGCTTCAATAGCTTTTTGCGCAGTAGCTGTAAATGCATGTGCTGTAACTTCTAATTTGGCTTTCAGTTCGCCACGGCCTAATATTTTTACCAGGTCGTTTTTTGAAACTAAACCATGTTCTTTTAAAGTATCAAAGTTAATTGTAGCAATTGAATATTGCTCAGTTAAGCCTTGTAAAACATCAAGGTTTACACCAACGTACTCTACACGGTTAGGATTTTTAAAGCCTACCTTAGGTACACGACGCTGTAAAGGCATTTGACCACCTTCAAAACCAATTTTAGTTTTTTTACCAGAACGTGAACCGGCACCTTTGTGGCCACGGGTTGACGTACCACCACGGCCAGAACCTGTACCACGGCCTATTCTTTTCCTATTTTTAGTAGAACCTTCTGCAGGTTTAAGATTACTTAAATTCATAATACTAAATATTTTCTACTGCTACCAGATGATTAACTTTTCTTACCATACCAATGATAGCTGCAGTTGCCTCAACTTCAACGCTGTGGTTGATTTTTTTCAAGCCCAAAGCTTCGATTGTCTTTTTTTGGCGCTCCGTTCTATCGATCACGCTTTTAATCTGAGTTATTTTGATTTTTGCCATGATGATTATCCGTTAAATACTTTACCTAAACTAACACCACGTTGCTGTGCTACAGTATGCGCATCACGTAATTGCGATAATGCAGATACAGTTGCCTTTACCACGTTGTGTGGGTTTGATGATCCTTTTGATTTTGCCAATACGTTATGTACACCCGCTGATTCTAATACTGCACGCATCGCACCACCGGCTATAACACCGGTACCGTTTGCAGCTGGTTTAATGAATACAAAACCACCAGAGAACTTACCTATTTGCTCATGAGGGATAGTACCGTTTAAAATCGGCACTTTCACCAAATTCTTTTTAGCATCATCCACGCCTTTGGCAATGGCTTCAGTAACCTCTTTAGCTTTACCTAAACCGTAACCTACAACTCCGTTCTCATCACCTACTACCACAATGGCAGAAAAGCTGAATGTACGGCCACCTTTGGTTACTTTGGCTACACGTTGTATGCTCACCAAGCGGTCTTTTAATTCGATTTCGCTTGTTTTTACTCTTTTTATGTTGATTGTTGACATTTCTCTTTTCGATTAAAAGTTTAAACCACCCTCACGTGCACCTTCAGCCAGTGATTTAACACGGCCGTGATACAAGTATCCGTTCCTGTCAAAAACCACATCTTTAATGCCTGCGGCAATTGCTTTTTGAGCAACCAGTTTACCAACGGCTACTGATTGATCTGATTTGGTACCATTTGCTGCAACAAAATCTTTTGATAAAGATGAAGCCGAAACAATTGTTTTTCCGGATACATCGTCAATGATCTGCGCATAAATACCTTTATTACTCCTATATACTGATAGGCGAGGACGCTCAGTTGAACCTGAAAGGCGCTTCCTGATACCCATTTTAATCCTATCTCTTCTTGATAATTTCGCTCTAGCTGCCATGACGATTATTTTTTAGATGCTGATTTACCTGCTTTTCTTCTTAATACTTCGCCCACAAACTTGATACCTTTTCCTTTGTAAGGTTCAGGTGCACGTAACGAGCGTATTTTTGCCGCTACCTGGCCAATCAGTTGTTTATCATTTGATTCCAGAATAATGGTTGGGTTTTTACCCTTTTCAGCAGTTGTTGAAACTTTAATTTCTTTTGGTAACTCAAACACATAGTGGTGAGAGAAACCCAGTACCAGGTCTAAAGTGTTACCAACGTTAGTTGCGCGATAACCCACACCTACTAACTCTTGTTCAACTTTGTAACCAGTGGTTACACCTGTTACCATATTATTTAAAAGCGCACGGTATAAACCATGTAATGCTTTATGACGTTTTTGCTCAGAAGGGCGTTGTACTAACAAGTTGCCATCTTCCTGTGCAACAATGATGTCGCCATCAACTTGTTGCTGCAATTCACCTTTGGGGCCTTTTACTGTAACTAAATTACTATCAGATACGGTAATAGTTACGCCTGCGGGTATTGCTATTGGTGCTTTTCCTACTCTTGACATTGCTAATTCCTCCTATTAATAAACGTAGCATAAAACTTCGCCACCTACGTTTTGCTGACGCGCTTCTTTATCGGTCATTACACCGTGAGAAGTTGATAGGATAGCGATACCTAAACCATTTAATACACGTGGTAGGTTATCCATACCTGCATATTTTCTTAAACCCGGTCTGCTTATGCGCGAAATGTTGCGGATGGCAGGGATCTTAGTTATCGGGTGGTATTTTAATGCCACTTTAATGATGCCTTGCGGACCATTAGCCTCAAACTTGTAGTTAGCAATGTAACCTTTTTCGAAAAGCACTTTCGTGATTTCCTTTTTCAGATTTGATGCCGGTATCTCAACAACCCTGTGGTTGGCTTTGATGGCATTTCTTACGCGGGTAAGATAATCTGCTATTGGATCTGTATTCATTATTTATTGTTTATGATAGTGGTTTCCTTCCCGACCCTTCGGGCGACCTGCTATCGGTTAATTCTTTTTGTTTAAGCTCAAAGCAAAAAGCCGAAGGCATAAAGCTTTCTGCTTTAGTCTTTCAGCTATCAGCTTATTACCAGCTCGCTTTCTTTACTCCCGGTATTTTACCTTCCAGAGCCATATCACGGAATGTTACACGTGATATACCAAACTGGCGCATATAACCACGAGGGCGGCCGGTTAATTTACAACGGTTATGCAATTTAACCGGTGATGACGCTTTAGGTAATTTATCTAAACCGACAAAATCACCTGCAGCTTTAAGGGCCGCTCTTTTTTCAGCATATTTTGCTACTAACTTAGCACGTTTAACTTCGCGCGCTTTTACACCTTCTTTAGCCATTGTTAGTTGGAGTTTGATTTTTAAATGGTAACCCAAATTGTTTTAGTAACTCTAATGCTTCAACATCGTTGCTGGCAGAGGTTACAAAGGTAATATCCATACCTTGTATTTTGTTAATTTTATCAATGTCGATCTCAGGGAAGATAATTTGCTCAGTAATACCTAAAGTATAATTACCTCTTCCATCAAATCCTTTATCGTTGATGCCTTTAAAATCACGTATACGTGGTAAAGCAACAGCAATTAAACGATCTAAAAATTCATACATTGTATTATCACGTAATGTAACACGTACGCCTACAGGCATATTTTTACGTAATTTAAAGTTTGATATATCTTTTTTAGATTTTGAAGATACTGCTTGCTGACCGGTAATAGTGGTTAGCTCAGTAATTGCAGTTTCAATCAATTTTTTGTCAGTAGTAGCAGCGCCAACACCCTGGTTGATAGCTATCTTCTCTAACTTAGGTACTTGCATAACGCTTTTGTACTGAAATTTATCTTTCAGTGCAGTGCGTATTTCGTCCTTATATTTTGACTTTAGTCTTGGTACGTATGTAGTTGCCATTACTTAATTTCCTCCCCTGATTTTTTAGCTACTCTTACCAATTTACCATCGGCATTCTTTTTTCTTCCAACGCGGGTTGTTACTCCTGTTTTAGGATCGATCAACGCCAGGTTTGAAATATGTATAGCAGCTTCTTGTTTCACTATGCCTCCGTTAGGATTAGCAGCATTAGGCTTAGTATGTTTTGATACCATATTGGCACCTTCAACAATAGCCCTGTTTTTAGCTAATATAACTTCAACTATTTTACCTTGTGATCCTTTTGAATCTCCGGCCATTACCTTTACTAAATCTCCTTTACGAATCTTTAATTTAGCAGGTGTTGCTTGTTTCTTCTTTTCCATTATTACAATACCTCCGGTGCTAATGATACAATTTTCATAAATTGTTTTTCACGCAATTCTCTTGCAACGGGGCCAAAAATACGTGTGCCTCTCGGCTCATCCTGGTTGTTTAACAAAACAGCCGCGTTATCGTCAAAACGGATATATGATCCATCTTTTCTACGGATTTCTTTTTTAGTTCTAACCACAACGGCTTTAGATACTGTTCCTTTTTTAACGTTACCTGATGGTAGCGCGCTTTTAACGGTCACTACAATCTTGTCGCCAATTGAGGCATATCTTTTACCGGTACCGCCTAATACGCGTATCACTAAAACTTCTTTAGCACCGCTGTTATCAGCTACGTTTAATCTTGATTCCTGTTGTACCATCTTATTTAGCCCTTTCTATAATTTGAACTAATCTCCAATTTTTGCTTTTGCTCAACGGACGGGTTTCCATAATCAATACGGTATCGCCAATGCCACATGTATTGGTCTCGTCATGAGCCATAAATTTGGTAGTTTTCTTTACGAACTTACCATAGATCGGGTGCTTCACTTTCCGCTCCACAGCTACAACAATAGATTTCTCCATCTTATTGCTAACTACCAGGCCGGTACGTGTTTTTCTTAAATTTCTTTCCATTTTCGTCGACGCGTAAAATTATTGTTTTTCAGAAGCTGACGCCGCTTTACGCTTTGTTAATTCAGTATTTAAACGAGCAATATCCTTACGTACTTTAGTAATACGGCTTGGATTTTCAATGGCCGAAACTGCATGCGCAAATTTAAGCTTGGTAAGATTTGCTCTTTCCTCGCCTAATCTTGCAGCCAACTCTTCAGTTGCCAGCTCTAAAATTTCTGAGTTCTTCATTTTATTCTATTAGTTTTTGAGTTTTTAGTCCCAAGCTCACGATATCAACTGATAACTGCAAACTCAAAACCTATAACTTGTTTATGCCTCTACGTAATCGTTACGTACTATAAATCTTGTTTGCACAGGTAACTTTTGTGCTGCAAGGCGCAATGCCTCTTTTGCAACATTCAATGGTACACCTTCTGCTTCAAAAATGATCCTGCCCGGGCGAACTACCGCCACCCAATATTCCGGAGCACCTTTACCTTTACCCATACGTACCTCTGCCGGTTTTTTAGTTACCGGTTTGTCAGGGAATATCCTGATCCAAACCTGTCCCTCACGTTTCATAAAACGTGTAACAGCAATACGTGCAGCTTCAATCTGGCGGCTGGTGATCCAGGCCGCTTCCAGTGATTTTACACCAAAAGATCCGAATGAAAGCTCAGTACCACGACTGGCTAAACCTTTCATTCTGCCTTTTTGCATCTTTCTGAACTTCGTTCTTTTTGGCTGTAGCATTTTCTTATTCTTTAATATCCGTCACGGATATATACTTTTTACTAAATTATTATCTTGATCCACCTGGGCGGTTACCACCACCACGGTTAGGTCCACCTTGTCCACCCGGACGGTTACCACCACCTCTGCGGTCACCACCTTGTCCTGGTTTACGGTCGCCTCTGCGCTCTCCGCCACGTTCGCCACCTCTTTCATTACGGCCACCAAAACCTGGTGCTCCTTCAGGGCGTCCACCTTTTCCGCTTGCGCTTGCAGTACCGCCAATGTTTGGTGATAAATCGCGTTTTCCGTAAACTTCGCCTTTGCAAATCCATACTTTAACACCTATTTTACCATAAGTGGTTAAAGCCTCTGCCAATGCATAATCAATGTCTGCACGGAAAGTATGCAATGGTATTCTACCTTCTTTATATTGTTCGCTACGTGCCATCTCAGCGCCACCTAAACGGCCTGATGTCATTACTTTAATTCCTTCTGCACCCATTCTCATGGTTGAAGCAATTGTAGTTTTCATGGCACGACGGAATGAAATACGTGCTTCAAGTTGTTTTGCTATACCTTCTGCAACTAATTGTGCATCAAGCTCAGGGCGTTTGATCTCGAATATGTTGATCTGAACTTCCTTTTTAGTTAGTTTTTTCAACTCTTCTTTGATCTTATCAACTTCGGTACCGCCTTTACCAATCACAATACCCGGACGGGCAGTGTGTATAGTTACAGTGATACGTTTTAAAGTACGCTCAATAACTACTTTTGATACGCCACCTTTGTTAATACGTGCTGAAAGATATTTGCGGATCTTTTCGTCTTCAACTAATTTGTCGGCATACTTATTACCACCAAACCAGTTAGAATCCCAACCTCTGATGATTCCTAATCTGTTACCTATTGGATGTGCTTTCTGTCCCATTTCAAATTAATTGTTATCGTTTTTACTATCCACAATAAGAGTTACGTGGTTTGAGCGTTTGCGGATACGGTATCCTCTTCCTTGCGGAGCAGGGCGTAATCTTTTTGCCTGACGGCCACCACCTACTGAAACTTCTTTAACAATAAGCGCGCTTTCTTCTGCTCTTTTACCTTCGTTTTTAGCTTCCCAGTTTCTGATAGCTGAAAACAAAAGTTTCTCAACACGTATAGCGGCTTCTTTATTAGTGAACTTTAATATGCTTAGTGCAGAAAATACTTCTTTACCGCGTATCAAATCAACCACCAAACGCATTTTACGTGGTGAAGTTGGGCAGTTCTGTAATTTAGCAGCAGAAGCCCCGCCTTTTAGAGCTTTCGCTTCTTCTTTGCGTTGTCTGATCAGTACAGACTTTTTAATTTTTGTTGTTGCTTCCATGCTTATTTTTTCTTCTCTGCGTGTCCGCGGAATGTACGGGTTGGAGCAAATTCTCCCAACTTGTGACCAACCATGTTTTCTGTTACGTACACAGGTATAAATTTATTACCGTTGTGTACTGCGAATGTATGACCAACGAAATCAGGAGAGATCATGGAACGACGTGACCATGTTTTCACAACTGATTTTTTATTTGATTCATTTAATACCAGGACTTTTCTGTCCAGGTTATGATCAATATAAGGTCCTTTTTTTATTGAACGTGCCATTATTATTTCTTCCTTCTTTCAATGATATAACGATCAGACCCTTTTTTCTTATCACGAGTTTTGTAGCCTTTAGCTAATAAACCTTTACGTGAGCGTGGATGACCACCTGAAGATCTACCTTCACCACCACCCATAGGGTGATCTACCGGGTTCATAGCAACACCACGAACTCTTGGGCGACGGCCCAACCAACGTTTGCGGCCGGCTTTACCTAATACTTCGTTTTGTTTCTCACCATTTGAAACTGTACCGATAGTTGCTAAACAAGTAGCTAATATCATACGTGTTTCGCCCGAAGGCAATTTGATGATTGCATATTTACCATCACGTGCAGATAACTGCGCGTAAGTACCTGCAGAACGTGCTAATACACCGCCCTGACCAGGGTTCAATTCAATATTATGAATGATAGAACCCAATGGTATGGTTTTTAATGGTAAAGTGTTACCCACCTCTGGTGGAGCAGTCTCGCCTGATAAAACAGTTGTACCAACTGTTAAACCTTCCGGCGCGATCATGTATCTTTTTTCTCCGTCAACAAAGTGAAGTAGCGCTATGCGGGCCGAACGGTTAGGATCGTACTCGATAGTTGCAACCTTTGCAGGGATATCAAATTTATCGCGTTTAAAATCGATTAATCTGTAGGCTTGTTTATGACCACCACCTAAGTAGCGCATAGTCATTTTACCGCTGTTGTTACGTCCGCCTGACCTTGTATTAACCGATACCACTAACGACTTTTCAGGTACGTTTGTAGTGATATCTGAGTTATCGGCACCTACTCTGAAGCGGGTACCCGGCGTAACCGGTTTAAATCTTTTTACTGCCATCTCTATATTATATACTGCTATAAAAATCTATTGCCTCACCATCTTTCAACGTAACAATCGCTTTTTTATACGCTGCAGCACGACCTGATACCGGTCCGGCTTTGGTATTACGACTTTTAAGTTTTCCGACGTATCTCATTGTATTTACAGCCTCTATATTAACACCATACATGGTTTCAATGGCTGATTTGATCTGAATTTTGTTAGCTCTTGGATCAACTATGAAAGCATAACGGTTAAGCTTCTCAGTTAATTGAGTTACTTTTTCAGTAAGTAGGGGTTTCTTTAAAATTTCCATATTACTTAGCGAATGCTTCCTCCAATACTTTAACAGCGCCTGTAGTTAATACCAGCTTGCCTGCGTTTAACACATCATAAGTGTTTAACTGGTCAGCGGTGATAACCTTAGTTCTTTTCAGGTTTCTGCTTGATAAATACACATTGTTATTTGCTGCGCCTAATACTAATAATGTTTTTACATCAGTAGCTTTTAGGTCGGCAACCAACTGTACATAGTTTTTAGTTTTTACAGTATCAAAACTGAAATCTTCTAAAACTATAACGTTGCTATCTTTTGCTTTATATGATAAGGCTGATTTACGTGCTAACGATTTCAATTTCTTATTTAATTTGAAACTGTAATCGCGAGGCTGAGGACCGAATACACGGCCACCACCATTAAACAATGGTGATTTTATACTACCTGCACGGGCACCGCCTGTACCTTTTTGTTTATGCAATTTGCGGGTTGAACCTGCAATTTCGTTACGCTGTTTTGATTTATGCGTACCTTGACGTTGGTTAGCTAAAAACTGCTTAACATCAAGATAAATAGCATGATCATTTGGCTCAATACCGAATATGGCTTCAGGAAGCTGCACCTTGGCACCTGTTTCTTTACCTGATACGTTTAATACTTTAACTTCCATCTTATTTATCCACTATTACGAATGAACCCTTAGCTCCAGGTATGGAACCTTTAACAACTAACAGATTTTGTTCCGGATAAACTTTCAAAATTTCCAAATTCTGAACTTTCACACGCTCGTTTCCCATTTGACCTGCCATGCGCATTCCTTTGAATACACGAGAAGGCCATGATGAAGCACCTAATGAACCCGGTGCACGTAAACGATTATGCTGACCGTGAGTTTGCATACCCACACCACCAAAACCATGACGTTTTACAACACCCTGGAAACCTTTACCTTTTGACGTACCAACCACATCAACAAAATCTCCCTCAGCAAAAATATCTACAGTGACAGTATCACCAAGACCTTTTTCATCTTCGAAAGATTTAAATTCAACAAGTTTACGTTTTGGGGTAGTGCCTGCTTTTTGGAAATGGCCTTTTAATGGGCCCGAAGTGTTTTTTTCCTTCTTTTCGCCATAAGCCAATTGTACAGCGGCGTAGCCGTCTGTATCAACAGATCTTACTTGTGTTACCACGCAAGGGCCAGCTTCAATAACTGTACAAGGAATGTTTTTCCCTGAGTTATCAAAAATGCTGGTCATTCCTACTTTTTTACCAATAATTCCTGACATTTTCTCTATTTTATTTGTGCCCATCGAAGCAGTAGGGCTTCGTTCAAGGCATATTATTCCCCTCTAAAGGGACGGCAAAGATAGGAACTTTACATTAAATGTCAAATAGTTACTCAGTTATTTTTTAAAATATTTCAAACAGGATAAAACCAATTAGTAAATCAAGTGTATTTGAAGCTAAATGCTGTAAATAACACCATAATCTGTACTATCTCAGCAGTTCAATTGTTTTATCTTTGCACTATGAATTTTTATACGCGTAAATGGGTAAAGCCCGAGGACCTGAACGCACACAATACATTGTTTGGCGGACGATTACTTTCATGGATAGATGAGGAAGCTGCTATATATACTACTATACAGTTAGGCACCAACTCGGTTGTTACTAAATATATCTCTGAGATCAATTTTGTGAACTCGGCCAAACAGGGCGATATTGTTGAGTTGGGCATCAAAGCTATCCGTTTTGGCACAACATCTCTTACCTTAACCTGCGAGGTGCGGAACAAGATCACTCAAAAAACCATTATTACCGTTGATAAAATTGTTTTTGTGAGTGTAGATGCAGAAGGCAAACCGGTACCACATGGCCGTACGGAAATAATTTATACTGACGAAAGATTGAGAGAAGAATAATTTCGAAATTTCGTCCCGATAGCTATCGGGACGAAATCAGAATTATTCCATCATCAACCTTCTTATCAGCTCAGCGCTTTGTTGTTTCCCCTCTTCTAATCGCCCGTCAAAAAAAGCCTGCACTTCATTAAAGTGCTTTTTGTAGCCTTCCATATCGCCATAACCAATAATTGACGACCACTCGCGCACGGCTGAATGAAACTCCAAATCATCACCACGAATGGTCTTATCGTATAAAGCAGCCACTATAGATTCTTCCAGGAGTTCCTCGTTTTTAAACAAATACTCGGCTATGCCCAACCGCAGGCGAAATGGTGGAGTTTGGCAGATCAGGTTGTCATAAGGGTTTACACCTAAATGGTACCAGGCATCAACCATACTTAATATACTTAGGTGCGAGTTGGGTTTCTGCAGCTCATGATTTTGCGATAGCGAAAACTCCTTCATCACCTTATCGCTTAACATAATAGGCTTACGGCTTTCATGAAAAACAAAATCGCGCGCGCGGTAAAGCCTTGCCCTAAAAGTAGCTTCCTCCTCCTGTATCATTAGCTTAAACAACTCCGACTCAGATACCGCATATCTTTTAACCTGTTGTTTGGCATACGGGTTTAGTATAGCCAACCCGGCATATACGTGTGCCTTATAGCTAAATATGCGCAGGGTGGTTAATATCTTCACATTATCAATACCGCCTATGTATGACGCATTTTCCCAAGGGAAAAACCCGGCTTCTTTCCAGGCTGTACCCATGCTTTCAAAACCTACGTGGGTTACTGCTTGTGTATCGGCTACAATTTTATCATGGGCATGATAGTCGGTCATCTCCACAATATCCGACCCTATAGCCGTAAACAGGTCAAACATCCGTTGTGCGGCATCTTCTGTTGAACGGTGATTGATTAGTATCAAGGTTTGTCCCTTTGGTTCAAACCCAGGGCCATGCATCCCATGAAAAGTTATGATATGTGTGCTATCGGGCAAATGCTTTTCAAACGCTGCTATCTCGGGTGTTTTTACAGAAGTTTGTCCGGCAACTATAGCACCCGGCTTAGTATATGGTGCAAATTCTGCTACTACCCTATCCAGTTTGTCAGCCTCAACAGAATAGATGATCAGATCGTTGTTGGCCGAAACCTCCTTACCGCTGTCCAGTATCTTTATTCCAAAAGGTGTAAGTTCTTCTTCCAGCAGGTTACGGTTAGCAGGCAAATCGCATCCGCAAACGGTATAACCAGCTTTGGCAAAAGCTTTGGCATATAGTTTACCCATATCCCCCAAACCAATAATTCCGATATTCATGGCGCTAATATAACCATGAGTAATAAAAATAACCCATAAAACCCTACATTCGGTTAATAAAAGTAACCTAAAAGCCAATATTAACCGGGCATTGTTTGTTTTATTAACAGATGATTGTATAATTTTACGATATGAATAATTATTTTTTGTTAAGGATAAGCGTTTTAATGCTGATTTTATCGGTTTGTACCCTTCATGGACATGCCCAGGATACTGTAAAAAAAGCAACTACTGTTAAAAAGACTGCAGCAACAACTAAAGCCGTTGATAGTAAAACCGGTATACCCATCAATCCTAAAACAGGCAGGCCATACACTAAATATGGTTATGGTGCTTATGCAACCCAAAAATATGATGCTACAAAAACTGCCCGTGCAGCCGATAGCTTAAAAAAGGCGGCAGCAATTACCCAACAACCCGTTACGGTTGATAAAAGCCTTAACGCCCAATATCAGGACCTTTTAACCAAAGTATATAATTACCAAAAGCCCTTTGTTTCGGCATTATGGAAAAATGTTACGGATACTATTAATAGCAACCGCCGTAAATTAAAGGAGGCTCAAGCCACTATTGCTACTCAAACGCAAACTATAAAAGGCCTTGAAGGGGATGTTACCGAGAAAGAAGAATCTTTAGCAGTTGCTGATTCTATCAATCTTTTCGGCGCCTCACTGTCAAAATCAGCTTATAATTTAATTATGTGGGGATTGGTTATTGTAGCCGGCAGCATTGCAGCTATAGTAATTGCCCGATCAGGCAGTAATAAGAGAGAAGCTGCTTATCGCATCCAGTTATATAACGAACTGGAAGAAGAGTTTAAAGCTCATAAAACTAAAGCCAACGAAAAGGAAAAGAAACTGGCCCGCGAACTGCAGACCGAACGCAATAAGGTTGATGAATTGATGGGCAGGGGATAAGCCCCCCAACCCCCTAAAGGGGGAGTATATACATTTCATGACGATACAAGACATCCTCATCTACCTTCTACTAGCATCAGGGGCATCATTTAGTTTTATTAAAAACAAACTTACCTTACCCGGTACAGTAACCGGAATAATAGTTGGGTTACTAATTTATGAAGGAACGGGACTAACCGGATTCACTATGTTATGCCTGTTTTTTATTGCAGGTAGTTGGGCCACCGCCTGGCATAAGGATAAGAAAAACATTAATGAAGCCTCGCAACCGCGCACTGCGTGGCAAGTTTTGGCTAATGGTGGTGTTGCTACCGTGTTAGCAACCATTTCGTTTATAAAACCTGGTCTATCCCCTTTATTACTGGTGATGATAGCAGGGAGCTTTGCATCTGCCATGGCTGATACCTTATCATCAGAATTGGGGATGGTTTACGGCAAGCGCTCTTTTAATATTATCACGTTAAAAAAAGATGAACGCGGACTTGATGGTGTAGTTAGTATCGAAGGAACTTTGATTGGCCTGGCAGCAGCATTTGTAACCGCCATTGTGTTTTGTTTGTATACTGATTGGGATAAGAGTTTATTTATTATCACGGCTGCGGGCTTCATGGGCAACATTGTTGATTCTGTTTTAGGTGCCGTACTTGAACGCAAAAAACTAATAGGCAACAACACGGTTAACTTTTTAAATACGCTTATCGGAGCGTTGGTGTGTTATATCTTGGCGTAGTCTTGATTTGTAGAAACAAGTGAGAAAATAGGAAAGGTTTACAAAATTGGTTCCTGTCTGTTATCCAAAAAGAATAGAATTTCAATTCTTGTGTCCTTTATACTATAAAATAAAGAACAATTTTTATGAATAACCGCCTTTCTGATATTAGTTGATCCTTTTACTTCCTGAAATATTAATGGAGACTTACTGATCTTGTCTACAATTTCATAAACCCTTTCTCTAAACTTAAAACGCTCCAATTCTCCCCATCTATCTAAGCTTTGATTTCCTATAGAATCAAACGTATCATCCGCCTCATCAGTAAAAACAACATTAAATTGCATTAGGCTATTTTATCGGATATTTTTTTTTGAATTCATCAAAAGTGATAAATCTACCTGCCGCAATATCCGCCTGCCCTCTTGCTATGCCATCTAACACATGCTGCGGTAATTCTTCTTCCTCTTCTTTAAAAAAATCAATTTGCTGCTCTTTTAAAAAAGCAGTGATAATTTTCTCCTGCTCAGCTGTTGGATTGATTACAAATGTGCTCATACTCAAATATACAAAATTCACATTTAATTAAAACACAAAAACGCCCATCCAAATAATCGGATGGGCGTTTCAATATTATCGGATCTTCCGGTACTATCACACTTTGATCTCAACTTCAACACCGCTTGGCAATTCAAGCTTCATTAAAGCATCTACAGTTTTTGAGTTTGAGCTGTAGATATCCAATAAACGTTTGTAAGAACATAATTGGAATTGCTCACGTGCTTTTTTGTTTACGTGCGGTGAACGCAAAACAGTAAAAATTTTCTTTTCGGTTGGTAACGGAAGCGGTCCGCTAACTACAGCGCCTGTTGGCTTTACTGTTTTTACGATCTTCTCAGCTGATTTATCAACCAGGTTGTAATCGTAAGATTTTAATTTGATTCTGATTCTTTGGCTCATGTTAATTTTAATTTATACCAACTATAAGAGCTATTAGTTATAGTTGATTGGGTTGATTATGTTTATTAAGTTGATTGAATTGGTTAGGAGTAAACTACTCACTTAATCAACCCAATCAACAACTTTACTTATTTACGCATTTGCAGCGGCTCTTTTGCCTTTTGCTTTAGCAACTACTTCTTCCTGTACGTTACGTGGTGCTTCAGCATAGTGATCAAACTCCATGGTTGAAGTAGCACGGCCAGAAGTGATAGTACGTAACTGGGTTACATAACCAAACATTTCTGAAAGTGGTACAGTTGCTTTAATTACCTGTGCACCCGCACGTGAATCCATACCTAACAGCTGGCCACGACGACGGTTCATATCACCGATAACATCACCCATGTTTTCTTCAGGGGTTAATATCTCGATCTTCATGATAGGCTCTAACAACATTGGTTTACATTTTGGCAATGCCTCGCGGTAAGCCATCTTAGCAGCTAACTCGAAAGATAGCGCATCTGAATCGACTGCGTGGAACGAACCATCAATTAAACGTACTTTTAAGCCTGTTAATGGATAACCTGCTAACACACCGTTAACCATTGAAGCCTGGAAGCCTTTTTCAACAGATGGAATAAACTCGCGCGGTATAGCACCACCAGAGATCTCATTCACAAATGTTAAACCTTCTTTACCTTCATCGTTGGGAGAAAGTATAACCTGGATATCAGCAAATTTACCACGACCACCGGTTTGTTTCTTGTAAGTTTCGCGGTGTTGGGTAGTACCGGTGATAGACTCTTTATAAGCTACCTGCGGCGCACCTTGGTTAACCTCAACTTTAAACTCACGTTTTAAACGGTCCATGATGATATCTAAGTGAAGCTCGCCCATACCTGAAATTACAGTTTGGCCGGTCTCTTCGTCAGAGTTTACACGGAAAGTTGGATCCTCTTCAGATAATTTACCTAAAGCCATACCTAATTTATCAACATCAGCCTGAGTTTTAGGCTCAATTGCTAAACCGATAACCGGCTCAGGGAAGTTCATTGACTCTAACACGATAGGGTGTTTTTCGTCGCAAAGGGTATCACCTGTTTTAATATCTTTAAAGCCTACTACCGCAGCAATATCACCTGCACCTACATTAGGTATAGGGTTTTGCTTGTTAGCATGCATTTGGAATATACGTGATATACGCTCTTTGTTATCTGAACGCATATTGTGTACATATGAACCAGCCTCTAAATTACCAGAGTATACGCGGATAAAGCATAAACGGCCCACGAATGGATCGGTTGCAATTTTAAACGCTAATGCTGCAAATGGTTCTTTTTCTGATGGCTGACGGATAATTTCTTCGCCGGTGTTAGGGTTAGTACCTACGATACCTTCCACGTCCATAGGTGAAGGAAGTAATTCCATCACATAATCCAACATGGTTTGTACACCTTTATTTTTGAATGATGAACCGCAAACCATAGGAACGATCTTAGCATCTAAAACCGCTTTACGTAAAGCATCCAATACTTCACGCTCGGTAATGGTATCAGGAGCATCGAAGAATTTTTCCATCAGGCTTTCGTCATACTCAGCTACTGATTCTAATAATTTCTCTCTCCACTCGGTTGCTTCCTCGATCATATCCTCAGGAATAGGCACTTCAGTAAAGGTCATACCTTTATCATGCTCATTCCAAACAATACCTCTCCAGTTAATCAAGTCAACCACACCTTTAAAGCTCTCTTCGGCACCAATTGGTAATTGTAATGGTACCGCGTTACTGCCCAACATAGTTTTTACCTGTTTTACAACATTTAAAAAGTCGGCACCGCTACGGTCCATTTTGTTAACGAAGCCTATACGGGCAACGTTGTAGTTATTAGCTAATCTCCAGTTAGTTTCTGATTGTGGCTCAACACCATCAACCGCGCTAAATAAGAAAACCAAACCATCCAATACACGCAATGAGCGGTTTACCTCAACGGTAAAATCCACGTGGCCCGGTGTATCAATAATGTTAATATGGTAGCTATGGCCCCTGTATTTCCAATCGATAGTGGTAGCAGCAGAGGTAATGGTAATACCACGCTCCTGCTCTTGCGCCATCCAGTCCATTGTAGCTGCACCCTCATGAACCTCGCCAATTTTATGGCTAAATCCAGAATAGTACAATATACGCTCTGTAGTGGTGGTTTTACCGGCATCAATGTGAGCGGCAATACCTATATTTCTTGTATATCTTAGATCTCTTGACATTTTGTTGTTTTTTGATTGCTCTGATTATTTTTAATGATTACACCGATCTGCAATCATAACAAAATCGGTGTAACCCTATATTAAATCCGTGTAATCCTTTAATTAGAATCTAAAGTGTGAGAACGCTTTGTTAGCCTCGGCCATTTTATGCGTATCTTCTTTCTTTTTAACTGCTGCACCTTCACCTTTAGCTGCCGACATGATCTCGCCTGCTAATTTTTCCATCATGGTTTTTTCGCCACGACGACGTGCATAGCTGATCAACCATTTCATTCCTAAAGCAATTTTACGCTCCGGACGAACCTCGGTAGGTACCTGGAAGTTTGCACCACCAACACGGCGGCTTTTCACTTCAACTGCAGGCATTACATTGTTTAAAGCTTTTTTCCAGGTCTCTAAACCATTTTCGCTGGTTTTCTTTTCAACAATTTCAACTGCGTTATAAAATATAGCGTACGCGGTAGATTTTTTACCATCATACATCATGTTATTTACAAACCTTGTTACCAAAGTATCATTGAACTTTGGATCAGGAAGGATAATTCTCTTTTTTGGTTTTGACTTTCTCATTGCTATCTATCCTCCTTAATTATTTCTTTTTACCTTTTCCGGCGGCTGCTGCCTCTCCCGGTTTAGGGCGTTTAGTACCATATTTACTACGACGTTGGTTACGACCTGCAACACCTGAAGTATCTAACGCACCACGGATGATGTGGTAACGTACACCCGGTAAGTCTTTAACACGACCACCGCGGATTAATACAATTGAGTGTTCCTGCAAGTTGTGTCCTTCACCAGGGATGTAAGCATTTACTTCTTTCCCGTTGGTTAAGCGCACACGGGCAACTTTACGCATTGCTGAGTTTGGTTTCTTAGGGGTAGTGGTATATACACGTGTACATACTCCTCTTCGCTGTGGACAGCTGTCCAACGCTGGTGACTTACTCTTGTCAACCATAGCTACTCTACCTTTTCTAACTAATTGTTGAATAGTAGGCATTTTTCCTTTTTTGTATTTACAGTTTTATCCTTATTTTAAGGACTGCAAAGGTAGGTACTTATTTTTTGATTTTCAAGTGGTTGGATGAAAAATTTTAAATTGATAAAAAACAAGAGTGTAAATATTTAGATAAAAATGGGTTATTATTTATTTATGGCGGATTTAAACCGTTCTTTTTTTAAATTTGAACCTTAATTATGCCCCACAGAAAACAATCCACCTATCAAAAACTCCGATTATTAGTTATCGGGAGCACGGATGAGTTTTCGCTGGAAAGTAGAATATTCCACTCATTTTCTGCAATAGCCTTTGTAGTACTACCTATCCAGGTTGTTTTGAATTTAATTATCGGCCTTTGGGGATCTGCGTTAATTACTACTATTGTTTTATTAATACAATTGCTTTTATATTATGTCAGCAGGATAAGGCACCGATTAAATATTGCTGTTATACTATCGGCATTGGAAATAAATGTACTTACCGCTTTTAATTACTTTTTAAACGCGGGTATTGCAGGTAGTACCTTACTGTTGTATGCTATATCGCTATTCATGATCATATCGGTGTCCCAAAAAAAACATTGGATCATTTGGTTTAGCCTTAATGCCGCCTTTGTGCTTACTATTACCTGTATGGAATACCTTGACCCTACAGTTATAAAAATTCATTATGCCGGTAGAAAGGAACTTTTTACTGATAATGTGAGTACTTATATTATCATTATTGTTATTTTATATGTAGGCACTTCGTCTATCCGAAAAAACTATACCGCGCAAAAGCAACTTGCCGACGAAAAAACACTTACGCTTCAGTCGTTGAATGCCGAGAAGGATAAGCTTTTCTCGATTATATCACATGATCTGCGCAGCCCATTGGCTTTAACCCAACAATATTTTAGCGCGTTAAAGGAGGTGGATATGGATAACGAAGAACGGCAGGAACTGGAAAAAGAATTGGTTAACAACTTATCCAACGCTGAAGAATTGTTAAACAACCTGCTTAACTGGGCCAAAAACCAGATGCAGAATGCAACTCCTCAAATTAAGAAGATCAACCTCAACCAGCTTTTGGAGAAAAAGATGGAGATATTTCAAAATATCGCTTTAAAAAAAGATATTCAGCTAACCATTAATGTTAGTGAAGACATAAATGTTAAAGCCGATACGGATATGCTGCGGTTGATCATTCGTAACTTATTAAATAACGCCATTAAGTTTACCCCTGCCGGCGGTAAAATTGAATTAACGGCCATTAAGCAAGGTGACGATTGTGTAATATCTGTAAAAGATAATGGTATTGGCATCCCTGCCAATAAACATGGTGATATATTCGCCTTAAAAGCCAACTCAACCTACGGTACCGAAAATGAAAAAGGCACAGGCCTGGGCCTGGTTCTTTGTAAAGATTATACCCTACTGCAAAACGGCAAAATTTGGTTTACCAGTACCGAAGGTGCAGGCACTACCTTTTTTTTAAGTTTCCCTTGCGCGTAATTGTCAGAACCATGATTTTTTGATTACAGGATAGCCATGATTTGACTATCTGATTAATCAAGTAATCTTTTAATCCTAAAAATCATGGTTCTGACAATATTACCTTGGCAGCGCCGGTGCTCCCGGAGGTGCAGGTGGTTTACGTATTTGCGCCCCACAACCCGTACCAATAGTGGCACATATAGCTGCAAGGAGTACCATACTTAATATTCTCTTTTTCATAGCTGTAAATGTTTTAGATATAATATTCGTTGGGGAGAATTTGTTTAAAAAATATCCAACTATCCATTATCTGTTTAATACTCCAAATATCTTTTAATCTTCAAATGCAGCTTATCGCCCTCATTATACTTGCCGGGTTGATCATTTAACAACCGTAGGGTTACTTCCTTGTTTTCCAGTAAAAGATCTTCATAACTGCCTTTAAAAAGCACTTGCTTCACCGTCCAGTTTTTGCGGGTCCAGCTGTTGGTGGTGATGGCCCATTCGGGGTATATAACTACACAATCCTTATTGGTTTTGATGCCGCATAGCCTGGCTTCTTCCTGCGTTAATACATTACAATTGGTAAGCAAGCGTGCGGTATACAGGTTTTGTGGGTTTTGATATAACTCTTTAGGGTGTCCCGATTCCAGTATCTCGCCATCCTGCAGCACCAATAATTCATCCGCCATTGATAGCACCTCAGCCGGATCATGCGATACCATGATAACTGTTAAGCCGGTATCCTGTACTATTTGCCTGATGTCCTGTTGCAACCCCTCCCTAAATGAAGTATCTACCTGGTTAAAGGGTTCATCCAGCAATAAAACTTCGGGTTGGGTAATTAAGGCACGGGCAATGGCTACACGTTGTTTTTCGCCACCGCTCAGGTCGGCTACCCGTTTATCGGCCAGGTTGGTCAGGTTAAGTTGCTTTAAAACTTTTTGAGTTCCTTCTTCTTTAGCAGTAACATTTGTATTAGGCATCAGTACGGCTATATTATCCCAAACCTTGGCGTATATATTTAACCCGTCGGTATCTTGCGTAACCATTTTCATATCGTCATGACCGGGTATCAATTTTTCTTCGGGCCCCCAAATGCGCTCACCTTTAAATTGCACCTCGCCTTCATCCGGCGATAGCAAACCATACAACATACGCAGCAACGTACTTTTCCCGCTGCCGCTTTCGCCTATAATAGCTGTAATTTTGCCCTGCCGTATCTGGAGGCTGGTATTTTTAACTCCCGACTGGCGCTCGCCCGGATAAATTTTACTGATAGAAAGGGCTTGTAGAAACGGGATAGCTGACATGGCACAAATATATATAAAACGGCAAAAGGCTGTCGATTAAAACAGCCTTGCTTTGTATTAAAAGTAAATGCAGGTTTAAAGCTCGAGGCTAAGTCCTACAGCGAAGTTTTTTAAACCCGCTTGTGCAGGGCTATTCTCAAACATGTCGTTCATATAGTATTTGGCATAAATTCCTATTGATTCATAGCTTAAGCGGGTAAATACACCATACCGTAATTTGGTGAAATGGTAATTGTCATCTATTTTTTGCTTGCCATTTTCTGCGCTTATTTGCTTAACACGGCCGCCTAATAATAATCCGGCTTCCGGACCAACTATCCAGATTAAACGGTTTCCTTTATGACTTTCGTTGGTTCTGAACTCGAAGCCCAGAGGAACCCGCAGATATGTTGACGAAAAACGGTTTTTACTGTAGTTTATATTATCCACTACATAGGTTAGTGTTGGGGTGTTTTTTTGTATGGTAATGTTTTGGTTGAGGCGTATTAATGTCCAGTCAAACCCGGCACCTAATGACATCTTAAAATTATTATTGAAGCGGTATCCAAACTGTGCCACCTCAAAACCAACATTGCTTGTTTTACTACCCCTGTAACTTAAAAAATCATTCTGCGGCGACAGTGTAAAGCTTCCGTTATCTATCAGCATAGTAAAACCCAGATCAAACCTGAAAACAATATCGAAGTTAACTTTATCCCTTTTCTCAGCTTCTTTTCTAACGCTATCGCGAAATTTTTGTCTATCCCCAAAGGTAAACCTGTATCTCTTTGAAGTGTTTTTTACTATGGTAGTGTCAGTTTTAACAACAGTTGTATCTTTTTTTACTATGGTTGTAGTAGTAACGGTGGATGTAGTGGTGGTTTGTTGTGCAAAGCTTAAATTGGCTACCGCGCAAATTATGGCGGTAAGTAATATGCGTTTCATATAAATGTGTGTTTAAATTGTGTATAATGTTATAAGTAGATTATTTCCTTTTAATTTTTATCAACCCCAGGTTTAAACCGGTTATGGTTGATCCGTTCTCTTCGTTCTCGGTAAATTCTATTAGTTTATCTTCGCGCTTATCAACTTTAGCTACCAAAGCGCCTATTAAACCTCCCAGACTATGTATACCACGTTTTTTAACAGATGTTTCAATTATTTCGGTAGAAGTTGTTTCTGTTACCTGTTGTTTGTTTTCAATTACTGCTACAAACGATGTTTCTTTATCCGGCACTTCCATAACCGGATCCTTTTGCACCGGCGCTATTATTACCAACGAAGGTTGATTACTTGTTAGTGGGTCGGGCATTACCTGGTCATTCGATTCTATTATAATTCGATTTACTGGCTCATCAGCAATTACTTTAGGCGCTATAAATACTGGATGTTTTGACACAGTTGCAAGTTTATTAGTGGATGCCTTTGTTATTTCCGGTGTCGTTATTACAGTACTTTTAATCGTGTTAACAAATGTTTCAGGTTTAGTAGCTTTTGCTACACCTTCACCCCGCTTAACCGGCTTTACATAGGTCTCTTCTGTTTGGTTGAAAAACAGCAAGCCTGCTGATACCAATATTACAATGCTTGCCGCTATACTTATATAAGGCACTATACTGCGTCTTGCTTTTTTTTCGTGCAACTCATCTGCAATTTTGTCCCAAACCATTGGCGATGGTTGAATTTCAAAATTGTCCAGTTTTGAATTAAATAAACGGTCAAATTCTTTATCCTGCATATCCATATCCTTTATTCTCCATTTTACTAATTTGTTCCTTTAATATGGTACGGGCCCTTGATAGCTGCGACTTTGAAGCACCCTCTGTAATACCCACTATTTCAGCTATCTCTTTATGCGAGTACCCTTCAATAGCATATAAATTAAATACCATACGGTAACCCGGCGACAATTGCTGTATTAAACCTAAAAGGTCATTTGCATCCATATTTGCTATAGCCGCCGGGTTTACTGATGGCTCATCACTGATATCACTACCATCAGCGATCTGCATCATTTTATGATGCTTACGATAGTATTCAATACTGCAATGCACCATTATACGCCTCATCCAACCCTCAAACGACCCATCGCCACGGTAATCCTTTAAATTTTTAAACACTTTAATAAAACCATTTTGTAACATATCCTCGGCTTCCATCCTATCTGTCGCATAGCGCGTGCAAACCCCCAGCATTTTTGATGCAAACTGTTTGTATAGCATCTCCTGCGCTTTCCGTTCGCCCGACAGGCAACGATTTAATAATTCAGCAATTGTGTAAGTAGGTTTCAATAAAATCATTTAATGCTAAGATGGAACCTGGCTGCAAATGGTTGCATGGTAAATGAAATATTTTTTGATTACCTAAATATATAGAGATATAAGGGCAATGAGAAGGAAAAGAATAAAGCTAAGTGAGGGGCTTATTTAGTCCTGAAGCGCTTGTAAATTTTAACCGCCATCATCAATACTATGGACAAGGCGACAATACCTATTACGCCATATATCCAGTTAACCGCGTTTTTAAGTACCACTAAAAACACAATGGCAAAAAGCAACAAGGTAGCCAACTCATTCCATAAGCGTAGCTGGGTGGATGTCCATTTGTAGATGCCGATACGCATTTGGTTCATTTTATTTTGGCAGATAAAATGATAAACTATCAATCCTGCTACAAAGGTGAGTTTTACATGCATCCAGGGTTGCTGCAACCAAAAAGGCCTTATGTATAACATGCCGATGGCGGCAACTATTACCAGGTACATTGATGGGGTAGTAATTATCCACCACAGCTTACTTTCCATGATCTCAAACTGTTTAGAGAGGATGGTACGATCAGGCTCGGGTTTAGCTTGTGCTTCGGTATGGTAAATAAAAAGACGTACCATGTAAAACAGCCCCGCCATCCAGCAGACTACAAATATGATGTGTATGGAAAGAAGATATGGGTAATACTCTTCCATATTGTTTTTTTTTGCGGGATGTCCTGCTGAGGCTCTCGAAGCATGTGGGCAAAGGCCTTTACGCTCACACCCTTCGACGGGCTCAGGGTGACACCCCTTCTTATCTAATATTTAAACTCCTTTATCACCTCTACCGCGTATTTTACATTATCAAACGGGATATCCGGCATAATGCCATGGCCTAAATTGAATATAAACCCATTCTCGCCTTTCATACGGTCAAACAGGCGGTAAATACGTTCTTTAATAACCTTTTTATCGGCATACAAAATATGCGGGTCCAAATTGCCCTGTACCGCTACACCTTGCGGTAAGCGTTTTTTAATATCTAACAGGTCAACGTTCCAATCTATAGAAACTACATCCGGTTTGGCCTCGGCCATTAACGGCGCAAATACCGAACTTCCTTTACAGAAAGAAATTACCGGGATATCTTTTCTATTCAGCTTGCTGATGATCTCGGCAATGTAACGGTGCGAAAATTCTTTATAATCATCCCAAGCCAATGCCTGCGCCCAGCTATCAAATATTTGTACGGCGTTTACTCCGGCTGCAATTTGCAGGTTCAGATAATCAGCCGTAACCGTTGCAATTTTTGATAATAACTGATGCGCCATGTCGGGCTCGTTATGCAGCATTAGTTTGGTCAGCTTAAAATCTTTTGATGATCCTCCCTCAACCAAATAACTCATTACGGTGAATGGTGCACCCGCAAAACCTATCAACGGTATTTTACCATTTAAACGCTGTTGAATTACCTTAATGGCATCAGCTACATATTGTAACTTATCAATGCAATCAACATTCAAATTATCAATATCCTGTTGGGTACGTACCGGGTTGGCAAACCTTGGCCCAACGTTTTGTGTAAAACTCAAGTCGCCGCCCATCGCTTCACCGGTAACCAATATATCCGAAAATAAAATAGCGGCATCAATATCCAGCAGATCAACCGGCAGCATGGTAACGTCGGCAGCGATCTCGGGGGTTTTGCACATTTCCAAAAACGAATACTTATTTTTTATCTCCCAATATTGGGGCATAAAGCGTCCGGCCTGGCGCATCATCCATACGGGTGGTCGCTCGGTTTGTTCTGAAAATGCGGCTTTTATTAGTAATGAATCTCTCATAATTTATTTGTAGAGGCGCAATACTTTGCGACTCCGGTATTATTATAAGAGACACGAAGTATCGTGTCTCTACGATTATTTATTATCCAGCTCCTTATGAAGGCGCGCAATTACATCCTTCATTTTTGCTGTTGTTTTCTCTGCGTATTTATCGGTTAATTGTAAATAGGCCTTAGCCTTTTCAATGTTATTAAACCTGATATTAATATTAGCCACATGCACCAATGCCGCCACATGGTCATTTGCTGATCGTAACGGATATTGGGCTGCCAGTTCGTAATGTTTTTCGGCCTTGGCAAAATCCTGCTTTTGCAGGCTTACACCCCCGGCTATAAACTCATAAAAGCCCCTGCGCTTTTTGCTTAACCAATTAGGGTTGGGCACTTGCGCCAGTAATCTTTCGGTCTTTTCGTAATCCTTATTATGAAACGCTTTGGCGGCTAATATGATGGTGCTCTCGTTAAAATAGCCCCATATCACTATACCTATAAACATTGCAGTGGCTGCCGCTATCGAATATACTTTCATATCGATAGCAATAACCATCATGATCACAAAAGCCCCTACAACTAATATCCGTACCCGGTTGGTAAACATTAATGCTGATCTGTAAATTTATAACCTACGCCACGGATAGAATGAAAGTAAACCGGATTTTTTGGATCGGGCTCAAAATACTTACGGAACGTCAATATAAAGTTATCAATGGTGCGTGTTGATGGGTAAACATCATAGTTCCATACCGTTTCCAGTATTTGCTCACGCGATACCGCATCATTCCTGCGCTCTATCAATAGCTTCAGCAACATGGTTTCCTTTTTAGTTAACGGGGTGATAGACCCATCCTCATTAACCAACTCAAATGAATTGAAATGAATTGTTTTTTCGCCAATTTTATAGCTGTTAAACTCTTTCAGGTCATCGCCTTTTAAGCTGCGTTTAACCAGGTTATTTACCCTTAAGATCAACTCCTCAAGGTTAAATGGTTTGGTTAAATAATCATCCGCCCCTTTTTTTAAGCCGGCTATTTTATCCTCGTTAGTGTTTTTAGCGGTAAGGAACATGATAGGCACTTCCGAGTTTTCCAACCGGATAGTTTCGGCTACTACAAATCCGTCAATTTCGGGCATCATTACATCCAGTATAACCAGGTTAAAACGCTCCTCTTTAAATATCTGTAAAGCCTTTTTACCATTATTTGCGGTTGATACCTTGTAACCTTCCAGCTCAAGGTTTAACTTAATGGCATCTAAAAGATGCTCTTCATCCTCGGCTAATAAAATTCTTTTTTTGCTTTGCATTTAATTGTGATTTATGTTAATCCAAAAACAACCTCAAATATGCTTCCCTCAGGGCGATTGTCTTTGACCCTGATGCTGGCCTGGTGCTTATCCAGTACTTCTTTAACAATATATAGGCCCAACCCTGTACCTTTTGTATTTCGTGTATCCTCGCTACCCACACGGTAAAACTTGTTAAAAATGCGGCTCTTTTCTTCATCAGCAATACCAATGCCATGATCAGCAACCTGAAAATGCACTTCGCCATTTTTGGCAAACAATTTAACATCAACTGTTTGGCAGGGCTTGGAGTATTTAACAGCGTTCTCAATTAAGTTAGTTACTACTGATGTCAGCGCAAATTTATCCCCGGTAATCTCAATTTTAGGTTCAATTTCCGCATTAATGATCATTTGGTTGCAATCACATTTGGTTAATTGCAGGCGGTTAACAATGCTATCTACCAATACCGATAAATTGAAACTGGCCTTAGGAAAAGTATAGGATTGGTTATCAATTTTTGATGCCAATAACATATTCTCTACCATGTCATCAAGGCGTTCAATATCCAATAAAGACTTATCAATAAAATCTTTTATCTGCACTTTTGTCAGGTCGCGCTTTTGGATAGTTTGTAGTAATAGCTTAATTGACGCCAAGGGCGATTTTAACTCATGCGTTACAGAAAGTAAAAAGTTCTTCTTTTGCTCCTGTAATTTGCGCTCTTTATTAATAGAGCGATGCAGGTAAAAAGCACCTACCGCCAATACCACTACAAACATGGAGCCTTCGCTGCAAACCATACCTACACGGTTAGGTTGCAGGCTAACCAGCTGATAACCCCACCATATTAGCTGAGCAACAGCATAAATAATAAGGGCATAAAATATAACAAGTGGCTTCTTCAGCATAACTTACTTCTCGTTAAATACCAGGTCAAGGCTATCAAATATAGCTGTTTTTGTTTTTTCCAGATCGGTTTTGGTATGCGCCGACGATATGAAGCCAACCTCATAGCCCGAAGGGCCCATATAAACACCACGATTTAATAATTCGCGGTGCAGCTTTTTAAATTTATCCATGCTGGCCGGGTCAATATCTTCCGCTTTGCGGATGTGTTCCTGATCGCTAAAAGCAAACCAAAATATGGAGCCGATGCTAAATATTTTAAACTGGTAATTTTTACTGTTAGCGTATTTTCCAATATCACCCACAAACGCGTCGGTTTTACTTTTCAAGTCATCATAAAAACCGGGCTTTAACAACTCGGTTAACTGGGCAATACCTGCTGCCATAGCTACCGGGTTACCTGATAAAGTACCCGCCTGGTAAACCCCGCCATCGGGAGAAATATGCCCCATTATCTCGGCAGAAGAGCCGTACATACCCACCGGCAAACCACCACCGATGATCTTGCCATAAGTAATGATGTCGGGCTTGATTTGGTAATGACCGGCAGCACCTTCAAAACCTACACGGAAACCGGATATCACTTCATCAAATATTAATAAAGTACCGTTTTGGGTACAAATGTCTCGCAGGTTTTGCAGGTACTCTTTGGTTTGCAATAATAACCCGTTATTAGCCGGTATAGGCTCTATAATAACCGCCGCTATCTGATCTTTAAAATCAGCGAAAGCTTTTTTTAGGGCTTCGGTATCATCCAGGGCAACAACTATAGTTTCATCAGCAAAAGCCTTTGGCACACCTGCAGATGAGGTCTCACCAAAAGTAACCAGTCCTGAACCTGCCTTTACCAGCAATGAATCTGAATGGCCATGATAACAGCCTTCAAACTTTAATATCTTATCACGTTTGGTGTAGCCACGCGCCAGCCTGATGGCCGACATCACCGCCTCGGTGCCCGAGCTTACAAAACGCAGTTTCTCAATAAACTTATTGTTTTTAAGGATCAGTTCGGCCAGATCATTCTCCAAAGCTGTAGGCGCGCCGAACGACATGCCGTTTTGCATTACCTCAATCACTTTCTCTTTAACCTTTGGGTGGTTGTGACCTAAAATAAGCGGTCCCCATGAACAGCAAAAATCAATAAACTCGTTATCATCGGCATCCCATATATGGCTGCTATCACCTTTTTTAATAAAAAGCGGTGTACCGTAAACGGACTTAAACGCACGTACCGGCGAGTTTACACCACCCGGAAAATATGTTTTCGCTTTAGCGTATAATTCAGCCGACTTTTCCCTACTGATATCTTCTATTTGCACCATTTTAAATCCATTTATTCTCCAACACCTCTTTAGCGTGATAGGTTAATATCGCGGTAGCACCTGCCCGCCTGATGCTGGTTAGCACTTCGGTAGTAGCACGCTGCTCGTTTATCCAGCCTTTTTGCGCGGCAGCTTTGATCATAGCGTATTCGCCGCTTACATTATACGCTGCTACAGGCAGTTCGGTATTGTCTTTTATTAATTTGATAACATCCAAATAGGCTAATGCAGGCTTTACCATTAAAAAATCGGCGCCTTCTGCTTCGTCCAAATCGGCCTCTATTAAAGCTTCTCGCTGGTTGGCCGGATTCATCTGGTAAGTTTTTTTATCGCCAAACTTAGGTGCCGAGTTTAAAGCATCCCTAAACGGACCATAAAACGCACTGGCATATTTGGCTGTATAGGACATGATAGATACATTAGTAAATCCACCCTCATCCAATACCGATCGTATGTATCCAACCCTGCCGTCCATCATATCGCTTGGCGCAATAATATCCGCGCCTGATTGTGCATGAGCCAAAGCCATTTTGCCTAAAACTTCCAGCGTTTCGTCGTTTAATATTTCACCATTCTCTACTATGCCATCATGGCCATCGCTACTGTATGGGTCCATGGCCACGTCGGTAACCACGCAAGCCTCGGGAAAGTTTTTCTTTACTTCGCTAATGGCACGCAGGTATAAACTACCCTCACGGGTTCCTTCAGTAGCGTACTTATCTTTTAATGCTTCTTCAATATTAGGGAACAGATCAAACGACTTCAAGTCCAGTTTCATGCAGTTTTCTACCTCGCGCAGCAAATTATCTATGGAATATCTAAAAATACCCGGCATAGATGTCACCTCAGTTTTCTGATTGGTACCATCCACAATAAACAGCGGAAATATCAGGTTAGCCGCACTGATATGCGTTTCTTGAACCATCTGCCTTATTACTTCGCTTTTGCGATTTCTTCTTGGTCGTTGTAACATTCTTTTAGTTCATTGGGTCATTGAGTCATTGAGTCATTTTCACTATCCAGTGACCTAGTGACCCAATGACCTAATGACTTTTTAAATCCCAAACACCGCCTCGGCCAGCCCAACTTCGTCGGGGGCAAAGGGCAGGGTATATTTTACGCCCATTTCGTCAAATTTTTTGCCGGTTGATTTACCTATGGCAATAACTTTTTGATAGGGGTCTAACAAATTATTTTCAAAATAAGCATCCACGTTTGACGGGCTGGTAAACACCAACACATCAGCACCCGATGCCTCTACATCATCTTCTAATACGGTTTCATATATAGGCAGATCAATGATCTTGGTGGTATCAGATAAGCCTTTTTGTATACTCTTCAATGAGTCTTCTGCACCCGGGAACAATATAGTACCACCGTTAGCCAATTTGGCAAATTCAACAGCAACATCAGCGGTATCGCCACCTGATCCGGTAAAATTGGCAAAGTGTCCTTGCAGGCGCAGCATTTCTTCTGACCCCGCTCCCATCACTCCATATTTTACACCGATTGGTAAAGTTGGCTCCAAACGGAAGAAATAATCAACCGCGTTTTTGCTAGAGAAAAATATCCAGTCGACGTGTTTAAGTATGTACGGATCCAGTTTGTTTATCATGGGCACGGTGCGTATTAACGACCGCCCCTCTATCTGTATGCCATGTTTCTCTAAAGCGCGCCTAAAATAGCTTTGCTCCGATACCTCGCGAGATATAAATACACTGCCCGGCAACTTCCTGTCCTTTTCAAAATAGGAAACTACTTTTTGCGACAACCCCTCTACCGTTGGCGCTTCTAAAAACAACCTGTCGGGGAATTCTTCGCCGGTATCTGCTTTTGAGGTGAACACCTGGTATTGGCCATCCTCTTTACGGCAATAACAACCTAAAGGCAAATGGCATCCGCCGCCAAAAAGTGATAGCACCTTACGCTCAACCGCCAGTTCTTCGGCTACGTTGGGGTGGTGTAATACCTGTAAAGCCTGGTATAACTCGGTGTCGCTTTCGCGTATCTGGATGGCTAATGCGCCCTGTGCAGGGGCAGGCACCAGTTCAGTAGGGGTTAGTTCCTCTACGTGAAATTCGCTCAGATCTATCCCTAAACGACTAACACCGGCTTTGGCCAGCATAATGGCATCATAATTTTCGTCACGCAGTTTGCCTATGCGGGTGGGTACGTTACCGCGTAATTCTTCAATCTCTAAGTCCGGGCGGTAGGCTAATAGTTGTGCCTTGCGGCGGTTGGATGATGTACCCACAATAGCACCATATTTTACCGATAGCTTCTGCTTAACATCCACGCAATCCTTCAATATCAACAGCAATTCAGAGGGGTCCTCGCGCTCGGATACTGCGGCTATGGTCAAGCCCGGAGGGTTCTCGGTGGGCAGGTCCTTGTGGCTGTGTACGGCCAGGTCAATAGTTCCGGCTAAAAGCTCTTCTTCCAGTTCTTTGGTGAAAAAACCCTTGCCTTCCAGTTTGTCGAAACTTAAATTAAGTATGCGGTCGCCCTGGGTTTTAATGATCTTCAGGTCGGCTTTTATGTTGGCTGCTGCCAGGCTATCTTTTACAAAATTGGCCTGCCATAAAGCTAAATCGCTGCCGCGCGTGCCTATTATTAATGTTCTTTCCAACGGGATGGGTGTTTTTACTGTGGCAAATTTAACTTTTTAGTAACATCATTATAGTATTAATTGAGGATATGAAATTGGGCTGACTTTGCGGATGTGCAGTCATGCAAATAGGCAGCTATGCGGCTATGCAAATCATGGTTTACACAACTTAACACATTTTGAGAATTTTTTTTATTATTTAATTGATAATCAGTAGTTTATAAAATTAACAGGTCAAAAAGTGTAAACCATGATTTTTACCACCATACGCGGCGGTTAGTCCTTTATACTGACAAACCATTGTCAGCATATTTGAATTTAAAATGCCCGCCCCGATAGCTATCGGGATGGGTTGCTGCGCAGACGTATTTAGTCCCAAATTAGGGCATCGGCCCGCCATGGCCGCGGGAACGGATACTGCCCGTAACGCTAATTTTAAGAGGTATGTATTCTAAGTTTGGGCATCGTCCCGCTCATGGCCGCAGGTGGTTGGTTGCTTCGCAGAGATAGGTAGTCCCAGATTATAACATCCGCCCGCTCATGGCCGCGGGTGGCCTAGTCCTTTTTCCTTGATGAAAAAGTACCAAAAAATCAAGTCAGCAGAGAGGCTTCTTTGCCGCACGGGGCCTTTGCCCTGCAAATCAGGTAAAAGCGGGGGCCGCAAAAATTGCCCCAAGGCGCACGCAGCCACGCTTCTGCAAATGTTGTATGCCCCGCAGCCGCACAACCCATCATCGCTTTTACCTGATTTCGCCCGAAGCTTATCTGCTGACGAAATTTTACTACCATTAATAAGCACGTAAGCATAAACACCACCGTGCACATAAGCGGGCAAAGGCCTGCCGGACCCTTCGACGGTGCTCAGGGTGACACCCGCCCACACAATTGTCATGCTGAGCTTGTCGAAGCATCCGGCTTGATGTATTCACTTGTGTTTTTGTTTTTTAATGGAGTTCATGAGATCGCTGCGCTTAGTCTTGGTTACTTTGCATCTAAGGTAAATGGCGTAGCCTTCTTGAGTACCTATAAAAAACAAAACAACTTACTAAAAACTAACTAGCCCCCGCGGCCATGAGCGGGATGATGTTGTCATTTACCACTACCTACCTCCGGCGAAGCTTACATTTACCACAGCAATTTAAACACCAAAACATTTTACTACCTTTATTAACCTAATAACCAATTACTTTAAAAAACCAACCTTATGATCACCCTTAAGTTAAACCAAAACTTTAAGCAACGCGCCGTGCATTTGCTCACCGCGCTTTTATTGCCGTTATTTATTTATTCATCTGCCTGTGCGCAGGCCGATACCACGCTAAAAAACACCTTACCCGCCGGCGGTATCATGGCCAATGGTAAGCCGCAAGGCAAAGGCTGGGTTGACCTGCTGGCCAGCGCCGCCGACTGGAACATGGAGGATACCTTTTGGAAGCTAAGCAACCATGAACTGCACGGCACCATTGGTAAAGAAAAAGAGCACCACTACAGCTATACCAAAAAAACCTATACCGATTTTGAACTGAACGTCATGATAAAAATGGTGGGCGACGAGGATGCCAACTCGGGCGTATGCGTGCGTATTAACCCCACCAGTTTTGACGATGCACCCGGCTACCAGGTAGATATGGGCAAAGGCTACTGGGGATCGCTTTGGGAAGAACGCAGGGCCAGTATGGTACAAAAGTTTCCGGACGCGCTGGTACCTAAAGTGGTAAAATTTAACGACTGGAACCATTACTATATAGTAGCCAGGGGCCATCATATACAGGCATGGCTCAATGGCGTTAAAACCATCGATATGGTGCACCCCGGCGGCTTCGATAGCGGGAAGATAGGCTTTCAGCTATGCCATTTGCATAACCCTACGGTGGTTGATGTAAAATCGCTGTATGTGCGCGAGCTGAAATAAAAACTTGTTCCGCTAATTGTTCCCGCAGGGTCTCTCGCAGAGGACCCTGCGGAGACGGAACGGAATATTCATCAAAAGTTTAATGTTTTGGGCGTTGGCCGGGCTATCCGCTCATACTGCGCGAGGCCTTAGCCACGGGCCGGTATCCGCTCCTATCCCTAACGCAATTATTCCACAAGCGGGGTGCTTGCGGTAGCGAGGGGAGCGGAAAACATATTAAATATCTTGACAGATGGCCCCTAAGCTTACATTAAGGCCTGTGGCTATTTGGTGCAGGTAGTACAGGGATGCGTTTACATTACCCGCCTCCAGGCGCTGTATAGATTGTTGGTCCTTACCAATGGCGTGGGCCAGTTGCACCTGGGTTATACCTTTCTCCTTCCGTAGTTCACGGATGCGTTCGCCCAGCTTTTTAAGTAATACTTCCTTTTCCATTTGGAAGTACATAAGTATAATAAACAACTTAAATGTTGTACAACAAATCCGTTGTATTTATAAATAATAGTTGTTAACTTGGTATTGCTTATGAAACCATCCAGCAGATACCCGGGCTTTGATTACGAAGCCAACCAACTTTCGAAGTACCTTTCCTCTGCCGGGGTAGTTACTATTTTGCTTAAAAACGGAGAGATCATTCATTATACAGCTGCGGATAAACATGCGTTCAGGCAATGGTTAACCGACAATAACATAGAAGATATAACGATCGATAAGTAGCAGGTTAGCGCATCCCGGGGTCACTTTCAGGAGACCCTGGGGGGGGGGCGGAAAGTGAATTATACACCGTATTGACTAATAACCCATGGTATGTCCATTAATAATTACTCTCAAAGCCTCTATAAATTGGTCATATTCATCATAAGACATTTCAAAAGATATTCTAGGTATAGTAATTGAATTATTGGTTCTTCCAGTGCTAAATCCAATTCCAATATGTAGTTGCTGAGTAGTTCTAAACCACTTGCTCAAACTTATTATAGGAACATATCTCGGCGTATGTTCTATATCCAAATTAATATCAATTTCCTCTTGCACTATTTTTGCTCCAGGCGCACCAGGACTCTTGCAAAAATTAATCTTTAAATTACGTCCTCTGATTATATATAGTGGATTTACCATGTGTACGCGAGCTCCAGCTCTCCGTTCAGTACCTCTTGGATCAGTATAATTTACAGGCGGATCTGCTGGATATGCAAATGGGGATAATTTAATTGGAAATTTTGAAATTTGCTCAGTTAAATTATCTAGTGAAATATAAATTCCTAAATGGTTTTCTCTGGGCTCTTGATTTGATAAGTCTTCTATTTGCCCTGCATTAATGCCTATAATATTAAAGGTAACTTTTCGACCTTCATGTCTAATTATAATTGCTGGATTTTGATTCCGATTTGTATGTCCACTTATTTGATATGACTTATCGCCGTGCTGATAGACTACAGTAATATATTCCAGTAAAATCATTTTTTTTGTGATTTAAGGGTTCTTAGATTAATTAACTCTTTAATTGTATATTGTATCCGATCTTGATCCTTCTTAACTATATCAAGACAAGAAAATATTATTTTGTCTAATTGTAAATGTTCTGAACTGAGCAATTCAATATCTGTTGAATAAGCCTGACGTGAAGACAATGAATTATAAATAGTGTTAATCTCGTTATTATACTTCGCTAAATCATATACTAGTGGGTAATTTTTCAAGTCGATGGCTTCAGCCTTTAACATGCCCCCGCCCAAATTTTTCCTTCCTGAAATCTCTCTTATTAACCAGCCGATAGAGGAATTAAGAAACGCCCATGCATAAATTTTGTGTTCATTTACATAAGGCTGTCCAAAATAAATCTCAACATAGCTTGAAGAGTATGCACCAACAAAATTATCCGCACAAAAATATCTACCTAAGCCTCTAGGAAGTATTAAAGATGGCTTCTCTCTTAAAATATTTTGTTTATCTACTGTATTTTTACCTTTTTTTCTCAATAGTTCTTCCTGCTCCGGAAATACTTCTTTAACCAAAAAATTCGATGTGTTCTGTAGCAAAAAAGGAGCACCATCATCATTCGTAAAAAATGGAATAAGTGAGTTCTTTTCAATACCCAATTCATCAATAATTGACTTGCTAACTATATAATCCTTAGACAGATTCAACCCCTGCCCAATTCTTAGAGCAACATTCTTTACAGACTTTTCTAACAAAACTTCATGTAAATCAATTATGAAGTCATCAGAATCGAAAATAACTCCGAGTTTAAATAAATCTAATATCTGATGATTTTGTGAAAACGATTTAGCAATTCCATATTTCTTAAAATCTTCAAGGTCAATAAGCAAACTTGGGACTTTTTCATACCCCTCTCTAAATTTAATAAGTTTTAGTTCATGATCAGCATTCGCCTCTTTCCCGTGAAATAAGGTAATTATGGTATTGATATTTGCGCTATCTTGAAAATATTTATTTTCACTGTCAAATACTCCAATTATATTGGTTTTAGATTTTAAAAATTTTTGAAATTTAAAACCATAATCTGTGTTTAACCAAGAATTTTGAGTAATAAAACAATTAAATCCCCTTGTACTGATAATAGAAAGTGATAATTCGAAAAAATAAATCAATATATCACTACCTCTTGTAATCAGATCCGAAACCTCTTTTCGTCTCTGCTTAATAATATTATGAATTGCATCTTTAATTTTATCATTAATTTGCGAACTACGAGACTCTACATATGGTGGATTCCCAATGACTATATCAAATCCAACAAAACCACCTTCATCATTTAATACTTCAGGAAACTCAAAGCGCCACTCAAATGCGTTTTCATAAATTTTGTTTTCCTTAATTTCCTTAATCTCCTTGCTTAGTTTATCAACTTCTTGTTCAAGATTTTCCCTGTCCTTCAATTGAGCTTTAGTCAACTTTTCATTGAATAGCTTATCCGTTTTGTATTTATTATAAAGTTCAATGCTTTTTTTCTCAAGCGATTTTACTTTAGGGTCATTTGCGCTTATTTCGGTCCTGAAATCGCTTTTAATAGTGGCGATCAGTTTCTCCATTTCGCGCTTCTGTTCTTTAGAAACCGCTTCCCTATAAGTTTGTACCGCTATTTTATAACTATCAATTGAATACTTGCTTTTTTTCAATGCTTGCTTTAAATCAGCATCCAAAGCAAAACGGCTAATAAGCGAGTTACCAATTTTAATATTAATATCAATATTGGGCAGGGTTTCTAATTCGGTACTATCGCTTTTATAATAGGCGTTTTTTAACAGCTCAATCCAAAGGCGCAAGCGGCATATCTTAACACTATTGGGGTTAATATCTACCCCAAAAAGGCAACCCTCAATAATGGTTTGCTTTTCATGAAAAAGCGTTTCCTGTATGCGCTGGCTCTCCTTGCATTTGGGGTTATATTCAAAAATATCGCCGTTGGCATCTGTAATAATTAACTCATCATTTTCAACCACAACACCATAATGCAATAGCGCACGGCCATACTTATCCATTAATACCTGCAAATCGCTTTTTATAGCAATAACTTCGTTTAACGCCGATACCAAAAAATGGCCCGAGCCTACGGCAGGGTCGCATATTTTTATGCTGTTAATAACGGTGTTGGCTTCCTTTTTATCCTGTATTTGGTTATACAGGTCGGCATATTCTTTTACATCCCACCCTTTAACCTCATTAAACTTTTGTACCACGGCGCGGCGTATAGTTTCGCGGCACATATACATGGTAATAAAGCCCGGCGTAAAAAACGAACCATCTTTATAACCATTTATCTTTTCAAATATTAAACCTAAAACTGATGCATTTATCAGTTGCTTGTTATCCTCCTGTATTTCTTCGGCTCCTTCGCTGCTAAAGTCATAGGCGTTTAAAAAGGCAAAGAAGTATTCCAGCGTATCTAAATCGCCCTTTAATGCTTTTCCGTTGGCATCTTTTAAAACGGTACTGCTTAATACCGGCAGCTTTACGTAATCTTCTAACCCGTTAATAAACAGGGCCTGGTGTTCCAGTTCGGTAGGTTCAAATAACGATGAATTTAAGTAGGGCACTTTGCCAAACAGCTTTTGCACATCATCGGTACGCTCATTGGCTCGTTTAGCCAATACCCTAAAAAACAATTTATCTAAATCGTCAAAGTCCTTAATTTTAGCTTTATCTAAAAAGGTGTAGCTCCTATCCCCTTTATGGTAATTGATCAGTTGCGCTTCCAGCAGTTTTAAAAACAGTATGCGGTTAACCCAGGTAATCACCAATTCTAACGCTACGGCATAAATGCGTTCGTTATAATTTTCGCCGTATTGCGAGGGTTTATCCAACCGCGACATTTTATCGTGGCTTTCCAGTTGGATAATGGTGTTCTCTAACAACGAGCCGTTATTGCGCTCTCCTTGTTTTTTACGGCTTATTAATTTTTTGCTGCCGTCCTTATATTCATAAAGCCCTATCAGGTGCAATAACTCCGAGTAAAATTTGGGTTGCAGCGTATTGCTATCATTAGCAAACGGCAACTTCAATAAATGTATAGGCGATAATATTTTATACAGCGAGATTAGGCCCTTATCATTTTCCCTGTCCGCATCTTGAATTATCCTTTTGTAATCCCTAATATCAAAGCTGGTAGCCTCAAAAGTTAAGTCGCTACTTTCTAAAAGGTTCTTTAGTTCTGCATAAAACCAGGGGTTATCCTTATTGTCAGATTTTTTAAGTTCGTATAATTTTTTAATGGAAGAATTACGATAAACCTTTTTATCAAACTCGTTGGCATCAATAACATACCACTCGTAAATATTGGTAGCAATTAAATATTTTATCTCGTTGTTGTTATGCTCAAACCGTTCGCGTAGGTAATACAATATCAACTCATGCAAAGCTTTGGCATTGGGCTTATCAGCCGTTACCATTTCGGTTTTATTGCTTGGGCTTTTTACTTCTAATATTACACCAACCGGGTCAGTGGTTGATTTACCGGTATGTATTACCAAATCGTTTTTACCGATGGGATTGATCTGGTGAGAATCTTTATACCATGTAAATTTCAGGAAATCGGCAATTAATGATTTGAGATGTTCCTCGTCGCCTTTATCATTTATCTTATCTAATAAACCCGTAAACTGGGTTTTAAAAAGCTCAATATCAGTACGGCTTATCTTTTCTTTAAGATAGGCTTTATTGAGTGATTGCTTAGGCTTGAGTAGTTTTAGGTGCATGTTGTTTACAAGACCTGTAAATTAATAAAGATAACGGATATGCGAAAATTTAATATCCACCCGCGTTAGGGATAGCAGCGTATACCGGCCCCGCGCCTAATGCCTGCAGCCGTATGAGCGGATAGCCCGGCCCGCAGGGAACGCCCTAATTAGTGATTAGAGGTTAGAGATTAGAGATTAGGCCTGTCAATAGTATAAACATTCCCCATACATCTTTCGACTGCTCTTGCGCTCGTTTGCAACGAGTGCTTAAAATGCTATTGGCGATTGCATGGCCCCGGTGTATAGCCCCACGTTAAGCACTGGTTACAAACCAGCGCAAGTAATTTGGTTGGCGCAAAAAATTATTGCTTATTATAAAACATTTATAACTTTACTGTTACGATAACCAAGTATAACCAATCAAAACAATCAACATGATGATCACCAAATTATTTAAAACGGCACTGTTATGCTGTTTGCTGTACCTGCCGGTACTGGTAATGGGGCAGCCGCCACGCGGTCCGCTGGCACCGGGCCCACGCATAGCTGCCGACAAATCGGTAACCTTTAGTTTCATTGCACCCAACGCCAAGGATGTAAAATTAAGCGGCCAGTTTTTAAAGGCCCCGCTGGCCATGACCAAAAACGCGCAAGGCACCTGGACGGTTACTACCCCGCCCGTTACGCCTGATATTTACCCATACAATTTTGTGGTTGATGGTATATCGGTAATGGACCCTGCCAACGAGTGGTTCTTCACCAACGAGCGTTTTAAAGGCAGCCTATTGGATGTACCGGGCGATACCCCGCTGATCCACTCGGTAAGGGATGTGCCGCATGGTGCCGTTAATTACGAGTTGTATAACAATGCCGCCGGTGGTACCATTGGCAGCGTAGTGGTTTATACCCCGCCGGGTTATGATAAAAACCCCGGCAAAAAATACCCGGTGTTTTACCTGATAAGCGGCACTACCGATACCGAAGAAACCTTTTTTAAGGTTGGTAAAGTAAACCTGATACTGGATAACCTGATAGCCGAAGGTAAGGCTAAAGACATGATCATTGTAATGCCATACGGTAACGTAGAGGCGCGCATAGCCGAGCAAAAAGGCGGGCAAAAACCCGCAGACCCGGCAGATCGCGAAGGCGACGAGGCGGTAACCCGCGCACGCAACGTAAGTAACGATATCACTAAAAATATTATTCCGTTTATTGAGAAAAACTACCGGGTACTGCCCGGCCGCGAAAACAGGGCCATTGGCGGCTTTTCGCGCGGTGGCGGCCATACGCTGCATACCGGCTTTGGCAACATGGATAAGTTTGCCTACATATTGGCCTACAGCGCGTACCTTACTCCGCAGATGATGGAGAAAGAGTATAAATTTGTAGCCGGCGAACCCGAAAAAACCAACAAGCAGCTAAAACTGCTTTGGGTAAGCGTAGGCACCGAGGACCGCCTGCACCCGGGCGCGGTGGAATTTTTGGCGTACTTAAAGGACCACAAGGTAAACACCAAAAGCCTGATAACCGGCGGCGCGCATACCTGGATGAACGTAAAAAACTATGTGGCTACAACCGTACCGCTGTTATTTCAATAATTTATACTGAATAGGAAGATGAAAAAGACATTATATACTTTAATATTATTGGGCTGTGCGGGGCTTAGTGCCATGGCGCAGCAGCGCGGTTACCCAATTTCGCCGGATGTGCATGCCGATAACAGCGTGACGTTTAATTTTTCGGCACCCAACGCTAAAGAGGTACAATTGGATGGCCAGTTCCTGGCCGAGAAAAAACCCATGACCAAAGGCGCCAACGGCGTATGGACCATTACCGTGCCCGATATTAAGCCGGACATTTACCCGTATGCTTTCGTAGTAGATGGCACCCAGGTTGCCGACCCTAACAATACCTACCTATTTGCCAACGAGCGTTTTAAATTTAGTTTGGTGGATGTACCGGGCAAAACCCCGTTGATACATTCGTTGCAAAACGTACCGCATGGTAAAATAAGCTACCGGTTGTATAAATCGGGCACGTTAAATACCACCCGCCAGCTATTGGTTTATACTCCTCCGGGATACTCGGTCGGTAAAAAATACCCGGTGCTGTATTTAATTCACGGTGGATCGGACACGGAAGAGACCTGGACCAAAGTGGGTAAAGCCAACCTGATTGCCGACAACCTGATAGCCCAGGGCAAAATGAAACCGATGATTATTGTGATGCCTTATGCTGCTGTGGGTTTCCGTAAGGATGCGATCATCAACGAAATGACCAAGGATATTATTCCGTTTGTGGAGAGCAACTACTCTACCCTAACCGACAGGAACAACCGCGCAATTGCGGGCTTCTCGGTAGGTGGCGGCCAAACGTTGGATATTGCCTTTACCAATTTGGATAAGTTTAGCTACGTAGCTTCATACGCGCCGTATCCTGAAACAGAAGAGTTTAGAGCTATTTTTGGCGAAAACTTTAAACCTAACGCGGCTGAGGTAAATAAACAATTAAAACTGTTTAGCATCAGCGTAGGCACCGAAGACTTTTTATATGAAAGCGTAAAAAAAAACCTGGCTATGTTTAAAGAAAAAGGCATCAATGTGGAGCCACAAATTGTACCAGGCGGCCACACCTGGATGAACTGTAAACTATACCTGGCAACTACGCTGCCTAAGTTGTTTAAATAAGCTATTTCATTCTAAAACATAAAAGCCGATCTGTAATAAGATCGGCTTTTTTTTGTTGATATCAGCTTGGCAGGAAGCAACTAATCTCTAATCTTTAATTACTAATCTCTAAATCACGCCTCAAACTCTATCATAAACTCGGTGCCTTTATTTACCTCGCTATCCACGGTAATTTTGCCGTGCAGGGCCTCAACCTGTGTTTTTACCATGTAAAGGCCCATGCCTTTGCCTTCTACGTGGAAATGGAAGCGTTTATACAGGCCAAATAACTGGTGGCCCTTTGTCTGCAGGTCTATCCCCATGCCGTTGTCTTTAAAATTAAGGCGCACTTTATTATCGGTACTGCTGCTGCTAATGGTTATTACCGCATCGGTATCCGGCTGCCGGTATTTAATACTGTTGGCTATCAGGTTATAAAAAATGCTGTACAAATAACTTTTTACGGTATGCATGCCCCGGGTGCCGTCAAAGTCGTCAATAATCTTTACCTCTGCATTTTCGGGGCCATTGGCCAGGCTTGTTTTAACATCCTCCAGCAGGCTGTTAAAATCAACCCACTCTTTTTGCTGCAAATCCTGGTTTTTAAACTCCAGTATGTAGTTAAGGTCATTAATAACACGGTCAAGTTTTTTTACCGAGAAGCGTATCTTTTTTAGGATGGCCTTTTCATCATCCGCTATAACATCGGTATTTTGTAGTACTTCGGACAGCCCTAATATATTGGCTACCGGTGCCCGCAGATTATGCGATATGATGTACGAGAATTGCTCCAGGTCCTTATTGCGCTGCAAAAGGTTGGCATTAATGGTGCGCTGCTCGGTAATATCCAAAGCTATGCCCAGCACCGCCGTTTCACTACTACCGGGAACGATATAGGGTACTTTTAGCTCGTAAAACACGCGGGCACTACCATCCGGGCCGGTATACTTCAACTCGGGGATAGCTTTTGCTGTACCGGTAGTTATAACCTCTCTGTCGTGGGCTAAAAATATTTCGTCCGCTATAATCTCTCCCCTATCTGCTCTCACCATCAACTCTTCGGGGCTGAGCCCATAAGTTGCCGCGAAAGTTTTATTAACAAACAGGTATTTACCATCAATGGTACGTACAAAAATAGATTGCGGTATCAGGTCGATGATCATCAGCAGGTTAGCATCTGCCTGTTCCCTGGCTTGTTCAGATACACGGATATCGGTAATATCATGAGCTATACCATGTATACCAACCGGCCTTCCGTCTTTAAAATCAAACTCGGTTTTTGAATAAAGGTATTTTAGTGTGCCATCCTTACAAATAATGCGATGGTATAAAGCCAGGCTGCTTAAGCTTTCATTTGCCTTTTTAATTTCCGCTAATACGTATTCCCTATCATCCGGGTGAATAAAGGATAGCCACGACTCATAGGTTTGATGGTTCTCCTCAGGTGTAAGTCCATATATCCGCAGTGCCTCGTCAGACCATAGGGCCACGCCGGTATTAAAATCAAGTTCCCAACTACCAACGTGGGCTATTGCTTGTGCTTCGGTGAGGCGAAGTTCGCTATGGCGCATTTTTTGTTCGGCCTGTTCGCGCAGTGCTTCTTTTTCAAAAACATCCATAGCAAATGATATATCCCCTGCTACTTCTTCCAGCAATTTTTTTTCCTGCTCATCAAACAAATTTATTTGAGTAGCGTACAGGCTAAAAATGCCTGTTATTTTACCGCCTCTTTTTAATGGCAACATCATTAATGATTGCAGGCCGCGCGAAGCAGCATAAGCCTGCCATATGGGTAGGTTGTAATCGCGCGCAATATTATTACATATAAACGAGGTGCCGTTAGCTAAAATTTGGGCCACCGGACCATTGGTTTCATAAGTTGCATTGGTAAATTTGGGGTGGTCTTCAGCCGGCATGCCAAAACCTTCAGTAATTGTCAGCGTTTGGTTTACCGTATCAACCAGCCCAACCCAGGCCATTGCAAATTTCCCTGAGTCGACAGCAATCCGGCAAGCTTCCTTAAAAACATCCTGCTCATTATCAGCGTGTACCAAAGCCTGGTTAATTTGGCTAATAAACGCATATAGGCGGTTGGCGGTTATAAGTTTGTTCTCTGCCTCAACTTGTTCAGTGACGTCCCTAAAATTATCCACTATACCCCCTATATCCGGATCATTCAGCATATTGGTTACCACCGATTCATACCAATGCCAGGTGCCATCCTTATGCAGTAAACGACTGGTGTGGCCCTTAATGGGTATACCCGGATTAGCTAATACCTGCTCCATCACCTGTTGTATAGCGGGTACATCGTCGGGCCAGGCAATGCTAAATAAATCCAATTTCAATGCTTCAGCTACCGTATATCCAAGCACTTTTTTTACAGAAGGCGACGCGTATACAGGCTTTCCTTCGGTGGTTAAAATAACAATAGCGTCGCCACCGTTTTCTATAAGTGTATTATACAGTTTTTCGGCCAATGATGCTTTTAGTGCATATTTATTCCATTGCCTCCAAACAAGCCAGAAGACAAAAATTAATATCAATATTAGTACAATACCGCCTATAAGAAGCATATTAGGTTTAATTATATAATTGGCATATTACTATTAAAATAAGTAATAAATAAATTTGTTTTATAATAAATTGGTAATAAACAATTTAGCTTTAATCCATAAATAAAAAAAAAGACCCACTTTATGGGCGGGCCTTACATAACAGCTTTTCGGGAAGCCATTATATATTTGCTTATAGCTTAGTAATATAATCGTTATATATAACTGGTTGAATATCCATAGGGGCATCCTGCATCACATCCCTTTTATAAATAAAGGTAAACTGTATGGCCAAATCATTGTCAATCTGAACAGGGCCCTCCATAAATTTAATAGATTTTAAGTTGTCATCGGTTAATTGCACATTGGTGTGGCCGGTTAAAGTGATGGTACTATCATCATTCATGGTAGCATTTAACAACATACATTTTAATTGGGTTATGCCACCTACAGTAAGTTCGCCGCCTAATATTACTCCATACTTATTGTCATGGGTTGGTGTAACGGTAGCACATTTAATGTTATAACTAATGGTTGGATTATTGCCGGCATAAAGCGCTTTATAAGCACGTTTGTTAACACCAGCCTTTTTACCATTTATATTTTGAGCCGATAAATTAAAACTTAGTGAAGTAATATCATCCAGGTTTTGTCCGTCAAATTTGAAATTTCCCTGGCCCTGCATAGCGGTGGTAGTTATCACCATATCGTCCGTACTGGTTTTACCCAGTACCTTAATTTCGACAGCGGTATTTGATGTCAATGTGTAAATGACTTGTGCACTTACATTTTGTGTAGCTATGATTAAAACGATGGCTACAATTAGCTTATTAATTAATAATGTTGGTTTAAAATGTTTCATAATTTTCTCTCTCCCCTTTCTTTTTACCTCATAAAACATCGTCAGTTCGGATGAAAAAGAGGAAAAAAACATGATTATCATCATGTATACTATACTTGTACGAGAGTAACATAAAACAGGTTACATAAAAAATAATAAACTTTTTGCTTTATTATTAAGCCTGTATAAATAATAGTAAGTGTTATTAAACTAAAAAGCATCCGTTGGATCGCAACGGATGCTTTAATATACTTAATACTTAAAACCCAACAGAGGCTTCCAACATCATGCCCTTAATTTTACCCCCGTTAAGTATATTGCTGTTAGGGTAGTTATTATAAACCTGGTTCACATATTCGGCCTTTAGCATAATGTTTTGGGTCATGAACCAACCTGCTGATGCTACGGTACGGTTTACCCTTACCTCATCGGGCACACCCTGTATGGTTGCAATTACAGCATTGTAACGGGCACCTATCCAAAAATTCTCTGTACTTGCGGGGAACCTATATATCAGGTCGGCAGCATATTGTGTAGCGTTGCGGTTATTAACCTCAGTAATGGTGCGGCCGTTTGATCTTTCATAGGTACCAAAAAACTCCAGCCCTTTATGCTTCAAAAACAGGTTACCCATTAAAGCATGCACTTCCTGGTTAAAGCCGGGGTTAAACCTGCCCGAAAACGCGTTATAATCAACCGCGCTGTTTAAAGTAGTGCCTGCCGCAATGTTAGGGTTCGACATCACGAAATAATAATGTGAGCCGGTACGGTCGCCATTATATAATGTGTTATTATTGGCACTGCTCACTGTATAAAATGAGCCGGTCAGCCTTACCCTGGTATCGGTATTTAATTGCTTATCAAAACCTATTTTACCCAAATAGGCAGGCGGATATTTATTAACCCGGCCGGTAGCAGCGTCAATTTTTGTGGGCGCAACAACAGTTGTGTTTAATTCGCCATTGGTTATCCCGCCCATAGCAAACAATCCTGATGTATGGTGATAATATAAATTAGCACCAATTTCGGTTGCAAAAGCATCCATCAGGTAATTCTCCATAAATGGGTTATATATGGTATTTCCACCGTCTGACCGGCGGAAGTGTTGATCGCCATAATCCAGGTCGCTTTGCCCTATCTTAATGGTAACACTTTTCATGAGCTCATTTATTATATCACTCTTTAAAAACAGCAGTTTATCAAACTGTATATAGCCCCCTTTAACCCAGGTATCTTCATGGTGCCTTGAGGATAGGTATGAGGTTAAATTTAAGCGTATACCATCTGCTAATTGCACGTCAATATTTAAATTAGCCATAGGCAGGTTAAAACCGTTATTAAGCGGGGTTAAACTATTTACATTACCCGTAAAGCCGGGACGGGTAGCGGGCAGGGCGGTGTTATAATTACGCAGCATTTGGAACGCCATTGCAAAATTGCCACCAACCTTAACCTGCAGGCCGTTAAAAGCTACGGTATCGACCTTTTTGGTTTCAAAAACGTTGATGCCTAATTGCGTATTAGGACGAAAAAACTGCATTTGCTGTGCCATAGCACTTATGGGTAATAGCGCGATGGCTATTAGTATATATTTAATTTTCATGGGATTTATTTTTTATAGATCAAAGTGAATTGAATAGCCAGGTCATCATATACCTTCATGGCACCCAGCAAAAAGCTTGGTGGTTTAATTCCGTAGTCGGTCAGCTTGATATTTTCTGTACCTGTGCAGGTGATGGTATTATCAGCATTTACCGTGGCAGTTACGCTCACATTTATGGGTTGCGTTACGCCGGCAATAGTTAACTGGCCCTTGGTTTTGACCAGGTAATTTTTTGAGCTGATAGATGAAACCGTTGCTGATGTGAGCTTGTAGGTGATGTTGGGATACTGACTTGCCTTGATGGTTTTGTAGGTGCGGTTATCCATGGATGATTTACCGCTTTTAAGGCTTTTGGCTACTACACTAAAACTTAGCGAGGTAACATCCGCCAAATTATCGCCGTTGAGTTTAAACTTTCCCTGGCTTTCTATGGCCGTGGTGGTCATCGTCCAATCGTGTACGTTTGATTTACCTGATACCTTAATTACTACCGCCGGGTTTTGCACCAGTTGGTAGGTGACTTGCGCTGCCGCGATTTGCGGAACGCCTAAAAAAATAAATGCGGCTATAAACATAGCCGCAAGTGTATTGCCTGTGTTTTTCATGGTATTTGAATTTGATCAAAGGTACCCTTACCAACACCGCTAATAGTGATGGGCGTTTAGGTTAAAAAGTGATACAAATCAATTAATTAAATTTATTGTAAGTTAATCACTGCAGATGTTTCCCTATAATTCGCAAAGTGGCGGTATCTGGCTCACCATTAAAAAATTGAGCCAGCACTTTTTTAAATATGGGATGCGTATGGGGAAGGGTGGCAAACAAAGTAACACATGAGCGTAATTTCATATCGTCGGGCGTACCAAAAATTTGGGTAGCGTTGTTGGTGGGGAGTTTTAATAGCTCGGTACAAATTTCAATTAGCCTGCTGCCTAAAATAGGATGATCTAAATAGGCTTGGGCCTCTCCGATATTTTTAATAGCGTAATGCCGGGAAATTTCACTAAAACCCAGCCCCGCAATTTGTGGGAAGATGTACCACATCCAATGGCTGCGCTTGCGGCCCTGTTTAATTTCGGCCAGCGCGGCAGAATAGTCTTTTTGCTGGGCGGTGATGAAATGTTGGAGGTTATGGGTGGTCATATTAAAATAACCGCGACGGATAGTTAAGGTTTGCATTTTTTAGCTTTACCTTTTAATTTGCACCATAATGACCCGGACCATAAAAATCAAACAAATGCTGCCCTACCCGCCCGAAATGGTATGGCGGGCAATAACGGATGCCGACATGTTAGGCAAATGGTTTATGCCAAACGATATTGAGCCTGTTATTGGGCATGAATTTGAATTTAAAATGGCGCCGCAAAAAGGATGGGATGGTATTACGCATTGCCAAATTATTGCTATTGAACCAAATAAATATATAGCCTACACCTATAGTGGCAAAGCCAGCGGCGAAAAGGCATTGGCCTGTGCCGGTATTCACTCGGACACGGCTGATAAAGCAACCAAAGGTATTTTTGCCGAACTGGATACTGTATTAAGTTTTACATTGGAGCCTACCTGTGGCGGCACATTATTAAAGATGGAGCACGCCGGTTACAAAGGTTTTAAAATGATACTGGTGAGTTTGATTATGCAAATGGGCTGGAAAAAGCAATTGGGCAAAAAACTGCCGGCATTGCTGGCAAAACTGTGATCCAAAATCTCAAACTTCATCATTTTACCCCCTCTGTCTCTGACCCTGATACCAGGGCGGGCCGAATTAAAACAACCCTAACTGCCCTTTATCATCAATTTCAATATCATCCGGGTTGGTGATCTCAAAATCTACTTTTTTTATTGGGGATTCCACAGATGGGTTGGATGATTCCTCAGATTTTGCAGTCGATTCCTCAGATTTTTCAGCTGGTTTTACCGATGCCTTTTCTATTATTTCAGGCTCTGTAGTTTCTTCTTCTATTGCAGGTGCAACGGTTTCTTCAATAATAGCCGGCGCTACATCCGCCACTACTTTATCTTCGGGCGTTATTACGATCTCGGTTTCTGCAACCGAATCTGGTTCAGGGTCGGGTACATCAGCTTCATCGTCATGCTCGGTCATTAGTGTAACATTTTGTATTAGGTGTACCGATAGGCGGTTACCCATGGCTTTCATGCCTTTTACATCAATCAGGTCGGCCAAATTCAGTTCAACTGTTTCAGGTGTTTTGGTAGCGCCTTTTAGTTGGTCCACCTTAACAATAGGTTGCATAGCACCGGATATGATCAGCATTTTTGAACCCGGCTCATCACTGATGATACTGGTTTGGCGGCCTATAGCCGTATTCTCAAACGTAAACCTTTTGATGAGGTAATTTTTTGATTTGCCGTCATAATGCACCACCGAATAAACCTTCTCGGGGTTATACTTTTCAATGACGATCATCTTATCATCAAAGTGGTTATTCAGGTCGAAACTGGTTAGTTCGTACACACCGGTTGACATTACGGTTAGTATACGGTCATCGCCATCAAACTCGCCTAAATATTTGCCCCTACTATCGGCATTTAAACGTTTTAAAATATCGTCATACCAAATTTTACGCCCTGCCAGGGTAGATATACCTTTGCTTTTCAGGATGATCTTTTTAACCGGGTACTTGGTTACAATATTTCCCATTGAGCCCCGGCCCTTGATAGCCACCTGTGCAAAGTCTTCATCAAACTGCAGCTTCTTCAACTTGGCATGGGGTTTTAGCTGTACGTTAACTACTTCGGCTTCGCCATTTGGATTAGCGCTGAAATAAAGTACAGAGGTGCCTTTAGTGCCTTTGGTTAGGTCATACTCTTTATCGCGGGTAACACCCATTACCGAGAAACGTTTAATGTAGCTTGTACCACTTTGCCCGTCTTTGTATATCATGTTATATACGGTGCGCTCATCGTTCTTTTTAAATACCGCAACATGTTCTATATCCTTACCTACAAATACTTTATCCTGTACTTTGGTAATGATACAACGGCCATCTTTCCTGAACACAATGATCTCGTCAATGTCAGAGCAATCGCCAACAAATTCGTCTTTTTTAAGTCCGGTTCCGATGAAACCGTCTTCTCTGTTTACGTATAATTTCACATTGGCCAATGCCACTTGCGATGCTTCAACCTTATCAAAGGTGCGCAGCTCGGTTTTTCGCTCGCGTCCCTTGCCGTATTTTTCCTTTAGCTTTTCAAACCAGTCAATAGTGTACTGGGTTAAGTGCTTTAGGTGATTTTTTACAGTCTTGATCTCATTCTCCAGGTTTTTTATCTGCTCATCCGTTTTCTTTACGTCAAAACGGGTAATGCTGCTCATTGGTTTATCAATAAGCTTTTTATAATCATCAGCAACAATGGGCCTGTAAAACTGCGGGAAGAATGGCTCGAACAATTTGTTCAACACCACCAGCACTTCATCAAAGCTGGTAGAGGTTTCATAGTCGGGGTGCTTGTACATCCCTTCCTGTATAAATATTTTTAGTAACGAGCTGAAGAAAATTTTCTCCATCAGGTCCTTGAGTTTTATCTCCAACTCCTGCTTTAATAACCCACGGGTAAAATGCGTGCTTTCGCTCAGCATATCATTCACGCTCATAAAGCGGGGCTTATCATCCTGTATTACGCAGGTATTAGGCGATATGGATACTTCGCAATCGGTAAAGGCATAAAGCGCATCAATAGTCACATCAGGCGATATGCCCGGTGCCAGGTGAATCATGATCTCCACGTTCTGCGCCGTATTATCCTCTATCTTTTTGATCTTGATCTTACCCTTGTCATTGGCAGATATCACACTATCAATCAAACTGCCCGTAGTGGTAGTAAAAGGTATCTCGGTAATGGCCAGCGTTTTTTTATCGCGCTCCACAATTTTAGCGCGAACACGTACACGTCCTCCTCGTTGCCCGTCGTTGTACAACGAAGCATCGGCCATGCCACCTGTCGGGAAATCGGGCAATAAGTTGGGTGTTTCGCCTCTTAATACTGCAATTGAGGCGTCTAATAGTTCAATGAAATTGTGGGGTAATATTTTGGTAGCCAAACCTACGGCAATACCCTCGGCACCTTGCGCCAATAGCAGCGGGAACTTAACCGGCAGGGTTATCGGCTCTTTATTACGGCCATCGTAACTGGCTTGCCAAACGGTAGTATCAGGGTTAAAAACAACTTCTAAAGCAAATTTTGACAGGCGCGCCTCAATATAACGCGGCGCGGCAGCCGAGTCGCCGGTTACCGGATCGCCCCAGTTACCCTGGCAGTCAATCAGCAAATCTTTTTGACCTATTTGCACCATGGCATCACCAATAGATGCGTCACCATGCGGGTGATACTTCATGGTGTTACCGATAACGTTGGCGGCTTTATTAAAACGCCCGTCGTCCATCTCTTTAAGCGAGTGCAATATGCGACGCTGTACAGGCTTTAAACCATCGTTAATATGCGGAACGGCACGGTCAAGAATTACATACGAGGCATAATCCAGGAACCAGTTTTCGTACAATCCGTCTAATGAGGTAACATTATGTATTTTATCTTCGTTATTTATAGGATTTTCGTTCAGATCTTCGCTCATTAGTAACTAAAAAATTTGGATGGATAAAGATAGGGAAATGTGCAGATGTGCGGCTGTGCAGATGTGTGGATTTTATACACATTTTTAACTTTATAAACGCTATAACCTCTATGTATCCCAAATAGGCCTAAGAGGTAATATTATTTGTAATTATTTAATATGTAAATATTTATATTTATATATTATTAACAAAATCCCTAATCACATGAAAAAAAACTATTTGCTGCTGCTAATGCCTTTATTATTTGCCGCGTGCCAATCAAAACCAACAACCGAAGTTGCTACTGCTGGTCCAACACCAGATTATCCTTACAAAATTAAGAACCCAGACAACTGGGTAGCCGACACCAGCCATGCCAATACCATGCTAGTTTTAACGGCTTTAAAATCATATGAAAATGGCGATACGGCTTTGATGAAAAAATGCTTCGCGGATAGTATAACCTTTAATTTTGATGGTTATACATTTAAAGGTACAAATACGGAATTTGTGAAAATGAATAGTGAATCAAAAGACACTAATATTAAATTAGAAGTGAAGGACTGGGAAGCTGTTGTTAGCAAAGCCGGCGAAAAGCAAGAGTGGGTAACGGTTTGGAACACCCAACACTGGACAAATGCCAAAGGAATAGCGGATTCCGCAGAATTTGTTGACGATGTACAAGTAAAAGATGGGAAAATTGTGAAAGTGAATGAGTACACGCGCCATTTTAAAATGAAATAAATTTATTATACACTAATTTGATAATGCTCTTCCCTACCAGGGGAGGGCATTTTATTAATCCTTCCTCATTGCCCTTATCATTGTCCCATAATCCCATTTACGGAGCATAGCGTTTACGGTATTTACAATACGTTTATTGCGTGTCTCGTTGGTTTTGGCACTTTCAATCCATTTGATAAAATAATCGCGGTGCGATTTGGCAAGGCTATTAAAGAACGCTCCGGCTTCAGGGTCAAATTCAAAGCATTCCTGCAGGTCTTCGGGTACTTCAACTTTGTAATCTTTATGTACTTCAAGGGATATGGTTACCATAGCTCCTGATTCTTTATGAATAGCTTTCCGTATCTCCAGCTTTAAGGGCATAATAAATTTACCCTCGCCCATAGGCATCAAAGCAAAACCGCTTATGGGATAATTATCTACTTTTCCTTTGACACGAAAAGATCTTTTATTACCGGGAAGAAGCTCCTGAGCAATGTCTGCCGACACTTCTATATATCGCCAACCGGTTTTTTCACCCATTTCGCCGAATTGCAATATCATCGCGTTAAACTGGATCATACCTTTGAAATGTTAAATAAATCACTAAAAAAAATTAGCAAATGTTGATTTTAATGTAACGCGGCCATTACAATCAACGTCTTATAGATGTAAATTAAAACAAATAAATAACCTTAAAAACAAATATTATGAAAATTTTAAAATCAATCGTTCTGGGCCTGGCCTTAATTATAGCTTGCACCGCTGCCAAAGCCGACGGAAAACCTACAAAAGCAGAAGTAATAAACATTTTTATGAATGCATCTGCACACGGTAAAATTGAAGGGCTGGAAAATGTTTTGGATAACGACCTGGAGTACCAAATAAAAAGGGGGAACAAAATTACTATTGCCAACAAAAAGCAATTTCTGGATTCTTATAAAGCCAACCAGAACATTGAGCAGGCTTGCATATGCACTAGTAATACTATTGAGAACGGCGATAATGTAATTGTTAAAATTGACATGAAATACGATACTTATACCCGCACCAATGTAGTAACTATGGTTAATACAAATAACGGATGGAAAATAACAAAGGTTAACACCTCTGTTGCGAATAACGCATAAAAAATCTTGCAAATGTTAGTTAATGTATGGGGGCAGGTAATTTACCTGTCCCTTTTTTATTTTACCCTCCTGTCATCGCTGCACTCGACATCCTCCCTTCGTTTGGCGTAAGGAGGATTTTATTTTTGAATATATTACCCTCTTTCCCGCTTGCGGAAGAGAGGGTCGACAAGCGTCTTAGTCCCGATTCTATCGGGAGGGTGAGTCTAAGCTAACCTATCCTCAAAAAACAAAAACGGAAGTAAGTTTTCAACTCCTTTTATTACCCAAACCGGGCCATCAATACAATATAATAGCACACGTAAAGGCTTGCCCTGCTTCTTCTCATACTCGGCCATTACCTGCAGGCATGAGCCGCACGAGGTAACGGGTTTAAGTAGTTTAAATTCGTCGGTATGGGCGGTAACAGCCATACTTTCTATCAGGTCATCCGGGTGGTTGGCACCCCAGTGAAACAGCGCCACGCGTTCGGCGCATAGGCCAGATGGGTAAGCCACATTTTCCTGGTTGCTGCCTAAAATCACTTTACCACTTTTGAGTTTTAATGCTGCCCCAACCCTGAATTTAGAATAGGGCGAATGCGAATTTCCCATGGCCTTAACAGCCTGCTCGCAAAGGTCGCGGTCGGTTATATCTAATTCCTGTAATGAGGTATACTCATCAAAGGCTACTTTAATTTCGTGGTTGGTCATTTGTTTCGTCCCGTATAAAAGAGGGGGTAAACAAGATAAGGATTATCTGTCAAATAAAAAAGCGTCATTGCGAGGAACGAAGCAATCTCTAAGCCAGACAGTAAAAACCGTATGCTTGTCCTATGTAGAGATTGCTTCGTTCCTCGCAATGACGTGTGGGTTATTTAACTCGCTACCGGCAATTCCACCTCATCTTCAACAATAGTAGGGTTGATGGTTTCATCATCTTTCTCTACCCGTAAATTGCCAATAATATGCTGCTGCCGCGATGGTGTGTTTTTACCCATAAAATATTCCAGCAAACCCTTAATGTTGGCATCTTTTAGTATCACCGGGTCCAAACGGATGTCTTTACCGATGAACAAGCCAAACTCTTCCGGTGATATTTCACCCAAACCTTTAAAGCGGGTGATCTCGGGCTTAACACCCAGTTTGGCTATGGCGTTACGGCGCTCTTCGTCGCTGTAGCAGTAAATGGTTTCCTTTTTATTACGCACCCTGAATAACGGTGTTTGCAAAATAAATACGTGCCCGGCTTTTACCAAATCAGGAAAAAACTGCAGGAAGAAAGTCATTAATAACAAGCGGATGTGCATACCATCCACATCGGCATCGGTAGCTATCACGATGTTGTTATAGCGTAGGTTATCCAGACCATCTTCAATATTTAAGGCATGTTGCAGCAGGTTAAATTCCTCATTCTCGTAAACCACTTTTTTAGTTAGCCCGTAGCAGTTTAATGGTTTACCCTTTAGGCTGAATACCGCCTGCGTCATCACATCCCGCGATTTGGTGATAGATCCGCTTGCTGAGTCCCCCTCGGTAATAAACAAGGTGGTATCCTGATGGCGCTCGTGGTTATCTTCAAAATGCAGTTTGCAATCGCGCAGTTTGCGGTTATGTAATGATGCTTTTTTGGCGCGCTCATTAGCCAGCTTTTTAATACCTGCAATATCCTTACGCTCGCGCTCTGATTGCAGTATCCTTGCTTTTAGCGCATCCGCAGTTGCGGGATTTCTATGCAGGTAATTATCCAGTTCACGTTTTACGAAATCACCTATAAAGGTACGAACTGACGGTCCTTCCGGACCAACGTTCTGCGAACCCAGTTTGGTTTTGGTTTGCGATTCAAACACCGGCTCCTGTACCTTAATGGCAATTGCCGCTACTATAGATGCACGAATATCCGCAGCATCGAAATCTTTACCATAAAACTCTTTAACCGTTTTTACCACCGCCTCGCGAAATGCCGCCTGGTGCGTACCTCCCTGGGTAGTATTTTGCCCGTTAACGAATGAATAATACTCCTCGCCGTATGCCTGCCCGTGTGTCATGGCAATTTCAATATCATCGCCTTTAAGATGAATAATAGGGTAACGTAATGTTTCAGAGTTATCAGTTTTTTTGGTTAGCAGATCATACAGCCCGCGCTCTGAAAAGTATTTCTGGTTGTTAAAATTGATGGTGAGGCCCGAGTTTAGATAAACGTAGTTCCATATCATACTATCAACAAACTCGGGTATAAAACGGTAATGGCGGAATATGGTATCGTCAGGAATAAAATTTATGGATGTGCCGTTACGCTGCGTAGTTTCTTTTTCAGGTTCATCTCTTATAAGCTCACCTTTTTCAAACTCGGCAACTTTAGTGCGGCCATCGCGGTAAGATTGTACAATAAACGAGTTGGATAAGGCATTAACCGCCTTGGTACCCACACCATTTAAACCTACCGATTTTTGGAAGGCCTTGCTATCATACTTTCCGCCGGTATTTATTTTTGATACGCAATCTATCACCTTACCCAATGGAATGCCACGGCCATAATCACGTACGGATACTTTATGGTCGCTTAAATTAACCTCGATAGTTTTACCGGCGCCCATTACAAACTCATCGATTGAGTTATCAATAATTTCTTTTAGTAATACATACACACCATCATCATACGCCGAGCCATCACCCAGCTTACCAATGTACATGCCGGGACGCAGGCGTATATGCTCTTTCCAGTCTAACGACCGGATACTATCTTCACTATAATTTACTGGTTCTGCCATGTCAAGAGGATATTAAAACAAAGGGAATTTATCCCTAAAGCAAAAATAAGATTTGATGCCGAACTTTATGTTCAAACAATCTTAACTTATCAACATTTTGAAAATTAGGATGGATTAAATTTGAGGCAGCTGCTGGCCTGGTTAAGGCTCTTGAAAAACCCGGGTCCCAGCTCGTTGGCAAAACACACGGCCAATACATTACCCACCTTATTTTTTTGCAGTACAACAACCATAGCAAATTTATAGTGTTTGGTTTGCGGTGAATCAGGAAGATTAACTAAATAGGTTTTGCCCAAATCAGCATTGTACCGGGTTAACGTATATGAGGGGATAGGACGTATAATGGGATCCTTGTCGGCCTTAAATGCTTGTGCCTGAGCCAAGCCAATTTCGTTGTATAATGAATCGGGATGCACAATGCGGTTGTCATTTTTGGCTTTTAAATAATTGGTCCAGCTATCCTTTTGCGATTGTACTTTAAACCATATTTCGAAATCGCCTTCAGACGCAATAATACCATAATCAAAATTGTAAATATCGGTTGCCTTAACTTCTTTAAATCCGGGAGGAAAAATAAAGGTCATTTTAGCTTTAGTAAGTTTTTTATCAAAACTTTTCAAATCCCTGGTTAATGTTGCAGGCTGTTTTACCTGTGCTAAAACAGGTGCGATACTCAACAGCAAAGCGACGCAAAAACCTATATATTTTAATTGTTTGATCACTGTTTTTTCGAGGTAAATGACTTTAAATATCGCTTAAAGTTTAATATAAATATAAAAATTAAATAATTAATTAATATTTAGAGTAAACATACCGCTGTCATACCCGGTTAACAAGGACGTCGCAATATTTTTACAGTTGATATTCAATGATGCGTTTATACGGATCAAAAGGCCCTAACTCATCTAAACCCATATGTTTGATGGCCTTTTCAATTAATTCGCTTTCACTAACATCGTCAGGTAATAATTGTTTACGAAAAAAATATTTCCCCGCATCGAGCATGGCTTTTAAGGGGATCATGCCTATCAGCTCGCTGCCGGTAACTTTAACGCCATAGTGGGCTGCTTTGTTACATACCTCATCAAAAACCTCATGAAAAGGAGTGGTATTAATATCGGTTAAGTTCATGGATACCTGGGCGGCACCGTACTCTTCAATATACCAGCCAATAGCTTTTACTTTTTTTAAAGTTCCCGGTATTTGTTTTTTATTACCGCCGCCATCCCGTATTATACGCCCTGATTCGCGTATATCCAGTGCGATTTGATGTGCTATTTGGGTTGATGTAGTGTTTAAATTGACATTATATGCTACCAGCAGATCCCGAGCACCTATTACTGTTGCACCTCGTTTGGCATCCAATTCGGCAGGGCCAAAGTCGGGTTGCCAGCCGGGCTGCTTTATCTTGCTAAAAAAGCCTTCGTATTCGCCTTCCCTGATTACGGATAAATTGCTTCGGTTTTTATCGGGCTGCGAATACTCATATAAATAAACCGGTATACCCAACTCCTCACCTACGCGTTTGGCCAGCTTGTTAGCATAGTCCACCGTTTCTGCCATGGTAACATTACTAATGGGGATAAGCGGACAAACATCTGTAGCGCCCATGCGCGGGTGTTCGCCTTTTTGGGTACGCATATCAATTAACTCGCCGGCCTTTTTAATGGCCAGGTAGGCCGCTTCAATAACACTTTCGGGTTCGCCGGCAAAGGTCATTACGGTGCGGTTTGCATCTTTCCCGGGGTCAATGTTTAATAATTTAACGCCTTGCACACCCGCAATCTCATACGCAATGGCATCAATAATACTTTGGTTAACACCTTCGCTAAAGTTAGGAACACATTCAATTATGCGCTTCATAATAACCGGCAATTATCTGATCAAAATATTCAAACGTTGTACCGTATGCGCGCTAAAATACCCTAAAGCGTTGTTGTTTAAGTTTGAGGGCGGATTGGACGGCGTAGGTGCTGGCCCGCCGGTCAATTGCTCGCGCAGGCTGAATAAATAGGTATATATATTATTGTCAATACACTGCGCTTCTACGGTAATGTTTTGCCCAACTAATATATCATTTTCAGTCTGAAAAAGGTCATCATCCACATACCTGCCATTGGTGAAATTATCGTTATTAACCAATATAGTGTTTTTGATCTGTACACCATCAATATATATTACATAATGATATTGGTTAACTACATTGGGCGGGTCCTGGTAATGTACAGTCATTATTTTTTTATTACTGTCAAAAAAGCTATCCTTATACGATAGATTGTCAAAACGAACAATTAGAGGCATAACTGAGCTTCCGGTATAGGTTTGGCCATTAACGTTTACGGTTAACGTATACTTATAATTAGTGCGCCCGGCAAATCGTGGAGTGATATATGTACCGGGTGAGCTTTCTATTAAATTGTAAACGTTGCCCTTGTCGTCATTAATAGTCACTACCGCGCCGCTTACAGCAGGAAACTTATTACTATCAGTAAAGGGTACCGATTTGCTTATTTTGACGATATGGTTGGTTAATTGATTAGTTACATTACCCTCAATTACCAATTGTGGCGAAGCATCTTTCAATTTGAGGTCTATTACTTTTTCGCAGCCCGAAAACAGCAATACAATTATTGCCGCTACCAGTATAGAATATTTGAATTTGATACACATTATATTAAAATTTAAAGTTCCAGGTTATTGAAGGGATGATACCAAAAAGGCTGGTTTTTACGGCCTCTGTTTTGGTTGGGTCAACCTCATTATCGCGGAAATTTATAGTGTACGGATTTTTGCGGTTGTATAAATTATAAATACCAAATGACCAGCTGGAATGGTACTTTTTATGTTCTTTCCCTTCCCAGGTCGCGCCAATATCTAAACGGTGGTTAGCCGGCTCGCGGTCGGCGTTGCGTTGGCTGTAATAATAGGTTGTTACACCGGCTACTGTGTATTTTCCATTAGGATAAGTAACCGCATTACCCGTACCATAAACAAAGGTAGCCGAAAATGTCCACCTGTTATTTAATTTATAAATACCTACCAATGATATATCATGTGTACGGTCATACTTGGCCGCAAAGTAATTGCCGTTGTTTATCTGGTCAAACTTACGTTCGGTTTTTGATAAGGTGTAACCTACCCAGCCATTAAATTTTCCGTATCGTTTTTTAAAGAAGAATTCGGCGCCATACGCCCTGCCAATACCATACAATAATTGCGATTCTACATTATCATTGGCTATCAGTTGCGCGCCGTTTTTATAATCAATTTGATTTTGTAATGCTTTGTAATAGGTCTCTACAGAAAACTCATATAAATTATCGGCAAAGTTTTTAAAATAGCCAAGCGATACCTGGTCGGCAATTTGAGGTTTAATGTTATTGCTGCTTAGTACGTACAGGTCAGTTGGGTTGCTGCTGGTTGAGTTGCTGATAATATGGATATTTTGCGTATTACGGTTATAAGATGCCTTAACCGAAGTCTGCTCGTTAACGGAGTAACTTGCAGAAAAGCGCGGCTCTAAATTAATATAGCTTTTAACCACATCGCCGCTTGATTTGGTTTCGCTGCTGGCTACAGTGCCGTTGGCGTTATACGTTTTAAAGGTACCGGGGCCCAATAAAAACATGCCGCTTAAACGCAGGCCGTATAGTAAGGTTAGTTTATCATTTACTTTCCATTCATCGTTTGCATAAGCCGCGGCTTCCAGGCCATAGCGGCGCTCAATTTCCCGGGTGTTAACACTTGATGATTGGGTTGATGTAATATCCCCCGGTACCAGCGAATGGTTGGTGGTATTTACACCAAACCGTAAAGTGTGTTTGGTATTGGCATAATATTGAAGGTCCTCTTTAATGTTCAGATCTGTAATTTGTGAGGTTGCCTTGAAGTCGTTATCCCGCAAAAAGCTTTGAATTACGTAATTATAATTACTGTATATGATGGATGTATTAGAGAATAATTTGTTAGAAAAAAGGTGATTAAAGCGAATGGTACCGGTTGCATTACCCCAATTGGTACCAAAAGTGTTTTTTAACCCTAATACATCTTTACCAAAATAGCCGGATAGGTATATGGTGTTTTTCTCGTTAAAACGGTAATTAAGCTTAGCATTCAGATCATAAAAATAAATGCTGCTGCCTTTTACTGTAGTATCAGACGAGAGTTTTAAAAACATATCTACATAGGTACGGCGGCCGCTTATCATAAATGAGCCTTTGTTTTTAAGGATGGGGCCTTCTACTTTTAAGCGCGAGGCTATTAAACCTATACCGCCCTGTACGGTAAATTTTTTATTGTTACCATCATTCATCTTCACATCCAAAACTGATGATAGCCTGCCGCCGTATTGCGATGGCATGCCGCCTTTGTATATGCTCACATCTTTTATAGCATCAGAGTTGAAAGTAGAAAAGAAGCCAAATAAGTGCGACGCATTATAAACCGTAGCTTCGTCCAGCAATATCAGGTTTTGGTCAGATCCGCCGCCACGCACATAATAGCCCGTATTGCCCTCGCTGGCTGCTTTGATACCCGGTAACAGCGATATGGTTTTCAAAATATCCTTCTCGCCAAATATTACAGGTACATTGTTTATTTGCGTCATATCCAATTTTTCTACCCCCATTTGCGGTGATATTAAATTACGGTTGTTGGGCCTGTTATCATTAATAACTACCTCCTCCAATTCGTTTTTAACTGCCAGGTCAATATTTATCTCCATATCTGCGTTTAATGAAACAGATCTGGTTATCGACTCATAACCTATATAGCTGTAGGTAAGGATATAGTCTCCTTCAGGAACAGTAAGCGAATAAAAGCCATAACTATTGCTTGACGTAGCACTTTGGGTAGCACCTTTTACCACTACTGATGCACCAATCAATAATTCGCCGGTAGCTTCATCCTTTATTTTACCGCTGATGGTATATTTTTTTTGCGCCATAGCGGAGACCACCATCAGCAAAAAGCAGGTAAAAAGTGGTAATGCTTTAAATGGGATAAAGATATTGAACGAGGTACGTGACAGGATTTGATTTAACATATTGTTTGAGTACAGGTATACAGCGCGTTGCCGTTTACCTGGGGCAAAATTACTTTTTTATATGGTAACCCCACGCCCAAAGAACGGTGCAAGCAAAATATTATTTTAATACAATAGTAATTTAACATTTAAAGCCACCTGGCAAACCAATCCAACGTCATTTGAATATGTTGCGGTGTTGAGCGGTGTGGCTCATTGGCGGCAACATCCATTTTTAATTTATCTGCAGCTTTTTGAGCAGAGTAGGCTTGCTTAGCCGATTCAAAAGCTATCAATGCACCGGGTAGCGGGCAGTTCTGGTCTTTCTCGTTGCTCAATATTAGTAAAGGACGCGGCGCCAATAGGCGTATCATGGATGGACAATCAAACTCATCAGTTATGCCGGGTATGAGTTTATCCCAAACGGCCTTTACATTCTTTTTATTTGGTTCCCTGTCTCCCATATCCAATGCTGCTTTTTGGTGAGCTTCTTTTATGGTACCGGCGCGCCCCTGCCATTGGTCATTATCTAACGACCATTTAAAACTTTGCGCCGCGATGTTTAACACAATAACTTTTATTCGTTTATCAATAGCCGCCGCCAGATAGGTTTGCATAGATCCCATGGATATGCCGGACATGCCGATACGATCCGCCTGTACATCTGGTCGCGTAACCAAATAATCCATTAACCGCCAAAGGTCATAGCTGGTATCATACAAAAAGGGATAGGTTTGCTTTTTTGGATCCGTGTTTTTCCAGGCATCATAAGCAGCCGCTGTATATGCTGTGCCGCCATGCGCGCCGCCCGCAACACGCCCGCCATGATAGCGGGCATCAATACCAACGCCCATTATACCCATTTTGGTCAATTTTAAAAGCATATCGGTTACTTCCCTGCTATCCTTACTGCCACCGGTGCCATGCATAAATATAACTAACGGGTAGTTTTTTTGCCCGGTTGCGGGTTTGTAAATAAGTATGGGCATTTTTTCATTAGCCTCGGTGTTTATTGTGCCTTTTTCAATAATAACATCATCGGTTTTAGTTATCGCAAATGTTGGGTTAGCAGCCACTATCGGCCGTTGCAGCAAAGCTTTAAAATCTGCCGCGACTTTCTCGGCTGGTGGGTATTGGGCAAAGCATAGGCTTTGGATGAGTGATAATGCCAGTATGGTTATATATCTGAATTTATACATGGTTGATAATTGGTTGGTTAAATATACAAATAATTAGCCCCCTCTAAATATCCCCCTGTAGGGGAATGTTTTTTAACAAGCAAATAAGCCCTTCCGGGGAGGGTTTGGGTGGGGCTGTCATCCCAACACCATTTTACTAAACCCATATTGCAGGCACCTGTTAATACCAATACATTTGAAAAGACAATTTTAAATAAGTAATTTTCTAACTTCAATATATGCTTTCAGAACCAACCTACATAGCCGCACGTATGGTGGCCTCAACTATAGAGGCACACTTTGCAGCGCATTTAGCAAGTGCAAGGTTAGCAGGTGCAAAAAATTTAGCTGATAATCCTAAGGCACCTATTATTGAAGCTATTATTGATGTAGCTTTTTGGGCCAGTCTACGTAAGGAAGAGGGTAAATCGCCCAAAATATCTATATCCCTATTGCCACCGCAGCAATGCCATAACCCGTTGGTATTTGGTAAGCAATTGCGTTTAACCCCGCATAATTTAACTAAACTGGCCCCCGCGGTTGAAAGCCCCGGCATACATCTGGGTGTTTGGTTTGAAAATGATGAGTTGTACGTATGGGGCACCACCTTAACCATACCGGGTATTTGTTTTGTGCTGGAGGTAGTTGAGCCGGGTTTATTAGTTATTAAGCATAGCCGCGTTGATGGCTTTGGCAAATTTGTAAACATTGCCATCTTAAAAGGCGACAATATAAAAATAGTTGATGAGCATAATACGGCTTTAAATAATTGCCCCGCATTGATCAACTCCTTATTAGGGATGCCCCTGCCGGTATTTTTAAATGAATCTATTAATGTATTGGTGGAGCTGGCAGCATCTATGCGGGTGCATGGGCGCGGGGGGCTGGTATTGATAGTGCCGACTGGGTCTGCCGACTGGCAAAAATCAATCATTCATCCTATATCGTACCCGGTAATTCCGGCTTTTGATGGTATTACCCAATTGATACAACAGGACCCGGGCGAACGCTTAACTACCGCATGGCAGGACGGCTTGCGTCGTGCCATTGATATAGTTGGTGGCTTTACGGCTGTTGACGGGGCTACGATCATAAACCGCCAATATGAATTAATTGCATTCGGTGCCAAAATAGCCCGGTCAGAAATGAGTACCCCTGTTGACCAAATTGTTACTACCGAACCGGTGCAGGATGGAGTTGCCGAATATGTACACCCGGGCCAAAACGGTGGGACAAGGCATTTAGCCGCTGCCCAGTTTGTATATGACCAGCGCGATGCGATTGCCTTGGTGGCATCGCAGGATGGCCACTTTACCATTTTTGCATGGTCAAGCCATATGCAAATGGTGCATGCACATAGGATAGATATTTTATTGTTGTAAAAGTTATTCGCTTAAAACCGTAAACTTAAAATCAAGCGGTTCAAAGTGATTGATGAGTTCGTCAATAAATTGCTGGCCCCATTTAACGTATAGCAAACCAAAGTTTTCAGTACGCTCCTGTAAGCTATTTTTTGGGAATAGCTCGGCTTTAATTTGGTCAATTTGTTGCAGGCGGGTTTCAAAGTTTTTCTTTTCGGCTTTAATTAGTTTTTTCTCCAGGTTATCCAAAGCCTTTTTTAACCGCACCTGCACTGCCTCGGCAGATGGTGCAAGGGTAGTATCAATTTTAGCCGAACGTTGTTTGATCTTTTCAAAAACGGCTGCTAACTCTTTCCATTCTTCCTGCAGGGATAGGGTATGTTCGCTATGCTTTTTAACCCAATCGCTTTTAATAGCATCGGCAGGTTTAAAAATATCAGCAGGTGCTAATTCCATTTTGGCTATTTTACCGGCAGACTCCTTACGGATAACCAATCCCGAGTTACGCAAAATCAGTATCGGAAAATCAACTTTGTAATGCTCAAAAGTCGATTTCAGTTCCAGCCAGTAAACTACCTCGGCACCGCCACCTATGTAAGCTATATTGGGTAAAATACATTCCTGGTACAACGGGCGCATCACCACATTAGGGCTAAACCTTTCCGGGTGAGTGGCAATCTCCTGTTGCAGTTCGAGTTTAGTGAAGCTGGTTTCGGTATTCAATACCTTGTAGGTATCGTTCTCAAAAACTATACGTTCGCGCAGTTTATCCTGCAGGTAAAAAAAGTTTATCTCGCGTGGGTTTACCTGTATATGTACGCCCAGCTTTTTTAATTGCTCGTTAGTGGCGTTAATTTTTGCAAAGCTATTTTGCTCAATAATATCCTTTTCAATAATCGGGGCAAATTGTTGCTTAAAGCGCTGGTCATCCGCATCAATAATTACCAAACCATATTGGCCAAATAAAGCGTTTACCAAATAGCGGGTAGCATCGGCCAGTTTATCAAAACCCATGTAGGCTTTCTCCACAATTTTAGCCAGGTCGGCAGCGTGGCCATCCAAACCCAAGGCACCTTTATATTGGTTTAACGCTTCGCGGATACTCTCCGGACTGATACGCCCAGTAGCCCCGGTAGCTTCATACCACCAATGCACTTTTTTGCCGCCAATATTGGTATAGTTTATCTCGGCAAAATCATGATCTTCGGATGCCATCCAGTAAACAGGCACAAAGTTTTTATCAGGGAATTTGGCTTTTAATTGGCGCGCCAGTTTAATGGCGGTTACTATTTTATATATAAAGTATAAAGGCCCGGCAAATATGTTCAATTGGTGGCCCGTGGTAATGGTATAAGTGTTGTTTTCTTTAAGCAGATCTATATTACCCGACACCAAATCCGAAATCGAAAATCCGACATCCGAAATACTGCTATATTGATCTGTCAGCACCTCATGCAATACCTGTCGGTTGGCAACAACCTTTTTATCAGCAAGCAGTTCACCAAACCCCTTAATATCCGGGCGATGGCTATAAAATGGCTTTAACGTAGGAGCGTTATCAATATAATCGATAACCGTTGGCGAGAAAAATCCCGTGTCTTTATAACTGATACAACAACTGTCCATTAGGTCAAATGTAAAATCATTAATTATAATTAACCACTATGTTTAAATATTTTACAATTCATTCATAATGGGAGTCATGCGGTTTTGAGTTAAATTTTATCCTGTTAAAATATTTATTTCACCGACAAATACCCGTCATTCCCCGATTTGCATACTACACTTGTGTTAAATATATCTACTTTTATTCTATGGAAAACGCGTTAATAACCGGAGCAACCAAAGGCATGGGCCGCGCAATAGCAATAGCATTTGCTAAGCAAGGCGTAAACATAGCGGTATGCGCCCGTAACCAGGAAGACCTGTCATCCTTTAAAAAGGAGCTGTTGCAAATTAACCCCGGCATTAAAGTTTTTACCGCCGTGGCTGATGGAAGCAAAAAGGATGAACTGTTGCAATTTGCAAAAGCTGCTGAGGCCGACCTGGGTAATATTAATGTGCTGGTAAATAACTTAGGCACCTACCAATATACCGGTATATTGGATGAACCCGAAGGCACATTTGAAAAAATGCTGAACACCAACCTAATGCCTGCTTATGAGCTTTACCGCTTTTTTGGTAAAAAAATGATAGCGGCAGGCAAGGGGCACATTTTTAATATATGCTCTGTAGCAGCTTTAGATGTGATTGCCGAAGCAGGCAGTTATAGCGTAAGCAAAGCCGCATTGTTAAGCCTTAGCAAAGTAATGAAACTGGAAATGCAGCCGTACGGGATAAAAGTTACCGCGGTAATACCCGGCTCGACATTAACCGATTCATGGAAGGGCCAGGATGTTGACAAAAACAGCATGGTTTTACCCGAAGATATTGCCTCGGCAATAATTAATATTTATAAAATGAGTGTTGGCGCAAATGTCGACGAGATAATAATAAAGCCTGTTAAGGGCCAACTTTAAAACAAGAACAATTAAACAAATAACAAAATGGACAAAAAGCTATATAGAGACGAACAACATAAAGTAATAGGTGGTGTTTGCGCAGGTTTGGCTGAATATTTAAATATTGATGTAAGCATTATCAGGGTTATATTTTTAGCCTCGATGGTCATGAAAGGCGTAGGTTTTTTACCGTACATTATATTATGGATAGTACTGCCTAAAAAGAATTACATATTTAACGACCCAACAGTAGATTATAAAGTGCCGCCCGACCCTATGGGATACTATGATCCTGCAAACCCGTTCCCGGTTAAGAAAAAATCTAATTTTTCGATAATTGCAGGCGCGGCGTTAATTGTGATGGGATCATTCTTCCTGCTGGATGAGTTGAATTTTATACCTGATATTGATTTTGGTAAATTATGGCCGGCAATATTAATAGTTATGGGTTTTGGGTTTATTTTTTCGCAAGGCAAAAAAGAGCCGTGGGAGCAAGACAACTGGAATAAAACCGATAAAAAAAACCAGGAAACAACTGTGGATAAGCCCCAGGACGACAACACAAACGATAACCCACCAACTATACAATTATGAGAAACAATAAATTAATACCGGGTGTAGTACTATTACTACTTGGTACCGTTTTTTTGCTGCGTAACTACGGATATGTAGATATACATTGGAGCAATTTTTTACACCTGTGGCCCATATTTATAGTAATAGCAGGTGTTAACATGATTTTTGCTAATAACAAGGCACCCTGGGCAATGGGCATTAAATTAGCCGTTATAATAGGCGGGTTTGGCTTGTTGTTTTTTGGAAATTTTGAAAACAGGTTTGGCTTTTGGCCAAAGGGTAATTACGAGTTTGATATTGACGACGACAGTGACGATAATGATGTTGTAAAAAGTGAAAGTAACCGCTTTTTTGAAGAGCCCTATAATGATAGCATCAAAACAGCAAGGTTAAATATACATGGCGGTGCTACCAGCTATAGGCTAAGAGATACTACCAACCAGTTATTCAGTGCAGAAACCCGTGAGTTTTTTGGAAAGTATACATTTAATGTGACCAAAGATGATTCTTCATCGGTGATTGATTTTAGGATGAGAGATAACAAGTTTAAAAACTTTGGTTTTGGTGATAATTCAAATAAGGCAACTTTTAAACTAAACGCAAAGCCCGAGTGGGAGCTGGATATCAATGCTGGTGCTACCGACCTGGATTTTGACCTGACTAAATTTAAAGTCAAAATTTTACATATTGACGGTGGTGCAGCATCGTTTAAAGTAAAATTTGGCCAGCCATTAAATGTAACTACTATTAAGGTTAACACTGGCGCATCTGATGTGGATATCAGAATACCTAGAGGTGCTGCCGCCTGTATAGATGTACATTCAGGTTTATCGTCAGATGATTTTGAAGGCTTTGTTAAAATACGCGATCATCGTTATGAAACCCCGGGTTATGCCAGTGCAACCAATAAATTCAATATTAAAATAAACGGAGGGGTGTCTGACTTTAATGTTAAACGCTACTAACAAACCCTAACATATTATCAATTAAAAGCCCGAACATTAATGTCCGGGCTTTTTTTATTTCGAGATCTTGATCATATAGGTTTTGGCAAGGTTATCATACCATTCCTGTTTGTACTCGCTGCCAAAAATGCTTAAAAACGGTATCATGGTTAAGGCTATAGATAATATGGCCCCAACATTACGGCCCAACGATTGCAGGACGGTTATCTTTTCGCCGTTAACATCAATAACCCGCAAACCACATATTTTTTTACCGATGGTTGCCTTCCAACCCGTTATTTCAAATAGCACATTGTAGCTTATATATATGCCATAAAATAATAACTGCATTTTAAGAATAATATCGTTCTCTGGTAAAACAAACTTGCCGGTAGTAGGTAAAGTAACCCAGCTCAATTGCAAAGCTATAACCTCTACAATTATGGTTAATAACAGATAATCAACCAAAAAAGCAACTGTGCGCCAGCCGGGGCTTGCCAAATTATCCAGCGTAGGGAAGTAAATATCCTTAGCTTCAAAAAATTCGTAAAGTTCAGGCAGTTCAGATGCGTACTGCCATTCGTTGGCTTTTGGTGCCAGTATGCTGGTATGAATATCAATATCCCTTTTAATTAGCTCGTCAAAACTAAACGGGCCTACCTGCTCTTCGTCCTCTAATATGTAATATTCGTTGTTCATAGTATGTATACCTGCGAAAGGTAAATAATATTGACCTATTTAAAGTATCTTTTGGTATGCAATACCCTGAAAATAGTTATTTTGTTTTTATCTGGGATACTAATAGCGGAGGGGTCTCAATTTAGAAGCGGCTTTTAATATTTTCAGCCGATGTAAATGTGGCAGTACCTTTAGTTTCTTCGCTGATCATTTGATCGATCATTGATTTATACTCGTCAGATACTTCTAAATTTAAATGATGCTGGTGCAATAAATTCTCATACTCGCCTATTGGAACAATGGCTGCAGTTTTTTCCCCTTTATCGTTTACTATAAATTGCGTTGTCATTACTCAAATTTAAGAATTATATCTTTAAATATTCAATCGGTTAAACTAAAATAGCTATCATTAAATCCTTAAATTTGCGCAAAATAATACTGCATGAGTGCTGATGCTATAAAATTGCTGCAAGGCCGTTACTGTAATTCGTTAACCCAATATTCGCGGTTTGTAACCCGAGAGGTTTTTATTGGCGATGTGCCTATGGGCGGAAGCAATCCCATCCGCATACAAAGCATGACCACTACCGATACTATGGACACCCTGGGTACGGTTGAGCAAACCATCCGCATGGTTGATGCCGGCTGCGAATATGTGCGTATTACAGCCCCAAGCATAAAAGAGGCCCAAAACCTGGCCGAAATTAAAAAGCAACTGCGCCAGCGCGGTTATACCGTTCCGTTGGTGGCCGATATACATTTTACCCCCAACGCCGCCGAAGTTGCCGCGCGCATTGTTGAAAAGGTACGCGTTAACCCGGGCAACTATGCCGATAAAAAGAAATTTGACCAACTGGATTATACCGACCTGGAATATAAAGCCGAACTGGAGCGCATCTTTCAAAAATTTACGCCGTTAGTAAAAGTTTGTAAGGAGTATGGCACGGCTATGCGTATTGGTACCAACCACGGCTCACTGTCCGATCGTATCATGAGCCGTTATGGCGATACCCCGCAGGGTATGGTGGAGTCGGCAATGGAGTTTATCAGGATGTGCGAGTTGCTGAACTATCAAAATTTAGTGGTTTCCATGAAATCAAGCAATCCGCAGGTGATGGTGCAGGCTTACCGTTTATTGGTAGAAACTATGGTAGCCGAGGGTATGAATTACCCGCTGCACCTGGGCGTAACCGAAGCCGGCGACGGCGAGGACGGTCGCATTAAATCTGCCGTAGGTATTGGTACTTTATTAGAAGATGGCCTGGGAGATACCGTCCGTGTATCCCTGACAGAAGAACCCGAAGCAGAAGCACCTGTGGCTATTGCGTTGGTAGAGCGATACTCGAAGCGAAAAGCAGAAAGCGAAAAGCAAAAAGCCGATAATGACCATGGACCATGGACCATAGACCATGGACTACACAATCCCTACGAATACATAAAACGCCAAACCTACGAAGCTAACGCTTTTATAGGCGGGCATATGGTGCCGCGTGTGGTGGCTGATATTTCAAAAGCTAACCTGAAAGATCCGGCAGTGCTAAATAGCGTGGGTTACTTGTATTCGCCGATATTGGATAAATATAACATGGCCGAGCAATCTGTCGATTTTGTTTACCTGGCGGATGAGTTACCCTCGTTTACCTTACCCGGCAATTTAAAGCAGCTATATAACTACAATACCTGGAAAAACCTCGCTAACAAAACTAATTGCCACCCGCTGTTTACTTTAAAAGAATATATAGGCGATGTTAACCGTTCATCGGCCTTAAATTTGGTGAGTTTAAAACCTGATGATATTAATTCGGACGAGTTTGCCTCGATGCCATTTGATAAGACATTGGTGTTGGTTTTGGAGACCGATGCCGTGCATGGTATGGCTGACCAGCGTACATTCTTCTTCAAAATGGAAGAGTTGGAGTTGGATATCCCGGTCATCATTAAACGTAGCTATTCTTTTGAGTCGGGAAGTCCGGAAGTCGGAAAGACCGAAAGTGATACTACGCTACTGCAACTTTATAGTGCCACTGATTTAGGCGCACTTTTAGTTGACGGCTTTGGCGATGGGATATGGATAGATGCCCCGCAGGTAGATACACAAACTATAACATCCACCGCTTTTGGTATTTTGCAGGCCACCCGCTCGCGAATATCAAAAACAGAATATATATCCTGCCCAAGTTGTGGCCGTACCCTGTTTGACCTGATGGAAACTACGCAGATGATTCGCAGCCGTACCAGTCATTTAAAAGGGTTGAAAATTGGTATTATGGGCTGTATAGTAAACGGCCCCGGCGAAATGGCCGATGCTGATTATGGTTATGTAGGCTCGGGTACCGATAAAATTACCCTTTACCGTGGTAAGGAAGCTGTTAAGAAAAACATCAGCGCGGTTAACGCGCTTGATGAGTTGATCGAGATCATCCGCGGGGATGGGAACTGGATTGAGCCTGTTGGTGATTAAGTCGATCGTCTGTAAATTAGTCCTTATGGCAAACATAGTATATATAGCAACAAGTATTGATGGCTACATAGCTAAAAGCGATGGCGGTATTGACTGGCTTAACGAAATACCCAATACGCAAGGCAGCGACTATGGCTTTGGTGATTTTATGAAGCGCATAGACGGTATATTAATGGGCCGCAGTACCTATGAAATTGTGATGGATTTTGAAACCTGGTTTTACCCCAAGCCGGTTTATGTATTAAGCAATTCATGGAAGGAGCTTCCGGGTAAATGGGCACATAAAGCGCAACTGGTTAAAGGCGACATTTTAGATGTGGTTAACCAACTTAATCAGCAAGGTGTGCTAAATTTATATATTGATGGCGGCAAAACCATTCAAAGCCTTTTGGCCGCCGATAAAATAGACGAAATGATCATTACCCGCGTGCCTATAGTTTTGGGCGCTGGTATCCCACTTTTTACCCCTGATCTGCCCGAACTTAAGTTTGAACATACCGCTACCGAAACCTATGAAGGTGGGTTGGTTAAAAGTAGTTATATAAGAAAAAGGTAATCATCCGCCGGGATGGTAACCGGATTGAGCCAGTCAACTTTATTTAGAGGGAACTTTTTTAAAGGCAATGTGCAAGGTGTAATTTAACTGTACGGGCTTTCCATTTTGCATTGCTGGTATCCATTGTGGCGATAGCTTTACTATTTTGGCTGCATCTTCTTCGCTAACTGTTTTCATACCTTGTATTACTCTAAAGTTTTTAACTATACCTAGTGTATCAATATTAAATTGAACATACACATCTGCCTCACTATCTGTAAAGTTGAGGTTCTGTTCCAGAAAAACATTCAATGCTTCAATGCCACCTGGAAATTTTGGCATACTATCATAGCTTGTTATAGACACTTCACCTAAGAATCCTTTAGGTATTGGTGTGTAATTAAATTTACTAGCAGTATCTATCACTTTTGCATTTTGAGCAACAGCTTTACTGTTAAGTAAATTAAAGCCCAGTAAAATAATAGCAGCTGATGCCCATCTTTTTAATGACGATTTTGTTGCCAATTGGCCTTCATTAAACCTTGCGCAAATATTATAATTGTTTTGGATAAGAATTATATCCATTTCATCCTGGCTGCAGTTGGTTAGGTCAAATACCTTTTTTTGGCATTGACGGCAGTTTTTACCACCTGCGGTATCCTCCATGCTGTCCCAACTAACGGGGCAATTAAATTTGAGCTGGGCATTTGTGATTGGATTTTTCATACGGTTTAGGCTTTACACAATTTACGCTTAAATCATCAACGATATTGTATAACCACAAACAAATTACAAAAATTAAAACCCAAACTGTTTTACCGGGTTTGAATTAGGTATTAACATAATCAGATCATGGCAAAAAGTGTAGCAGATCAACTGGTAGAGATGCTGGTTAGCGCGGGTATTAAAAGAATTTATGCCGTAACCGGCGATAGTTTAAACCATATTAATGACGCGGTAAGACGCGAGAGGAGTATACAATGGATACACGTGCGGCACGAGGAAGTGGGAGCATACGCTGCCGGGGCCGAAGCGCAGCTAAATGGTTTGGCCTGTTGCGCAGGCAGCAGTGGTCCGGGCCATGTACATTTAATAAACGGGTTATATGACGCGCATAAATCAGGCGCGCCGGTTATAGCGTTGGCTACTACTATACACAGTACCGAGTTTGGTACCGATTCGTTCCAGGAAACCAATACCATTAAACTTTTTGATGATTGCAGCCACTACAACCAAATAGCGGTTACCCCAAAGCAATTACCACGAATGCTGCAGGCCGGCATACAAGCCGCCTTACATAAAAGGGGAGTAGCGGTTGTTGGCGTGCCGGGTGATTTGGCCAGCATGGATGCCGAAGAAATTGAAACATCCATAAAAAATTATACCAATAAGCCGGAAGTAAAACCCAGCAAAGATGATTTGAATGAGTTAGCTAATTTGCTTAACCAACATCAAAAGATCACCATATTTTGTGGTATAGGTGCCGCCGGTGCGCATGACGAGGTGGTAGAGTTGTCACAAAAATTAAACGCCACAGTGGCCTACTCGTTCCGTGCTAAAATGGATATGCAATATGATAACCCCAACGAGATCGGGATGACCGGTTTGTTAGGCTTGCCTGCCGCATATCACAGTATGCATGAATCGGACCTGTTGTTGCTGTTGGGAACTGATTTTCCGTACACCACATTTATCCCTACCAATTGCAAGATAGTGCAGCTTGATATTCAGCCCGAGCGCATAGGCCGCCGCGCCAAGGTAGATATGGGTTTATGCGGATCTGTTGACGATACTTTAAGGGCTTTGCTGCCACTCATCAAACAAAAAAAGGATGATACTTTTTTACAGGCGCAATTAAAAGTTTATGCGGATGTAAAAGACAATATGCAAACCTATGTAGCCGATAGCGGCGAAAAAAACACCATACACCCCGAATTTGTGGCTGATACCATTGATAAATTAGCCGACAACGACGCGATATTTACGGTAGATACGGGTATGTCATGCGTGTGGGGGGCGCGATATATTAATGCTACAGGCAAGCGCAAAATGCTGGGTTCATTTAATCATGGGTCTATGGCTAATGCTATGCCGCAGGCCATTGGCGCGGCATTGGCTTGCCCCGGCAGGCAGGTAATTGCGCTTTGTGGTGATGGCGGCTTATCTATGTTACTGGGCGACCTGGCTACTGTGGCGCAATATAAATTGCCCGTAAAAATGGTGGTGTTTAATAACCACTCATTAGGTATGGTTAAACTGGAAATGGAAGTAGCGGGCCTGCCCGACTGGCAAACGGATATGGTTAACCCCGATTTTGCGATGGTGGCACAGGCTATGGGTATTAAAGGCATTACCGTAACCGATCCTGAAAATACCATGCAAGCGTTAAGGGAAGCATTTATGTTTGATGGCCCCGTATTGGTCAATGTCATGACCGACCCCAACGCGCTGGCTATGCCGCCAAAAATTGAATTTGAACAGGTAAAAGGCATGGCCCTATCCATGACCAAAATGATGCTTAATGGCCGCATGGACGAAGTTTTAGATACGGTTAAAGCTAATTACAAACATTTGAAGGATGTTATATAGCCTATACTTGGTGGTTCATAGTTCATGGCCAATTTTAGCTATGAACTATGAACCATATGCCATTACCTCATATATTTCTTCCACCACTCACTATTATAAGCGGCAACTTCGGTAGGTTTGCCCGGTTCGGGTACAAATAGTTCAATGTTTTTTTGCTGCGCGTATTCAACCAGTTTTTCAATAGGTTCAAACCAGTCATGCAGGGCCAAATTGAAAGTGCCCCAATGAATAGGCATCATTACTTTTCCTTTTAAGGCGATGTGCGCATTTGAGGCATGATCCGGGCCCATATGTATATCGGGCCAATGTTTGCCATAGGCACCAACTTCAAGCATCGTCAAATCAAATGGCCCGTAAGTAGCCCCAATAGCCTGAAACCCACTGAACCAACCCGAATCGGCACCAAAAAATATATTATGCTTTGGCCCTTTGATCACAAACGACGACCATAGCGTTTCATTACGGTTAAACATGCCCCTGCCCGAAAAATGGCGGGCGGGAGTAGCTGTAAGTACAATATTGTCATCTATCATGGCGCTATCGCCCCAATCCATTTCGGTGATATAATTTTCTTCAACGCCCCATTTAACCAGGTATTGACAAACACCCTGTGAACAATAAAACGGTGTTTTTTTGCCTTTAAAAAATTTGATGGTTGCCATATCCAAGTGGTCGTAATGATCATGCGATATAATTACCGCATCCAAAGGCGGCAGGTCTGCTAACGCGATTGGTGGTTGGAAGAATCTTTTTGGACCAAAATTTTGCGTAAAGGATACCCTGTTGCTCCAAACCGGGTCGGTCAATATACGTTTACCATCTATCTCAATTAATAGGCTTGAATGCCCCGCCCAGGTTACCCTTAAACCACTTTCAGGTGGTGTGTTATATACAGATACATCCGTTTTAAAAGGCCCCAAAGTTTGTTTTGGAGTTCCTTCGGCTTTATTATTAAGGTATTCTTTTAATATGGGAATCATCTTATCAAACCCGGCTTCATCTGTAGGTATGGGGTTTAAATATTTCTTTCCTTTTTTTTGCGATCCTGATAAACTCATTTATAATATATAATCAATTGATGTATAGTACATTAATAGCTAATCTGCTAACACAGGTTTTATAGTTTAGTTTTTATTAAAAAATGCAATAGCGTTGTCGCAATAATTCACCAGGGTATCCGGTAGGGTTTTAGCCGCATAAGGGTGATATCCGCCAAAAGTATGGTCGCCATTTTTCATCACTATTAATTGGGCCTTAGGTTGTGCGATTGCAAGTTCTTCGGCATGGCTTAAGGGTACTGTTTGGTCCTTGTCGCCATGAAAAATTAACCAGGGTTGTGTTATTTCGGCAGCCCGCATGGGTATATTAAACCGGTTAGGGTGCCTGTCCAGATCATCCAATAAGGTCGACTTTACCGGCATTTGCTGGCCGGTGCGCGCATTAGGGAAATACATCAAACCCTGCAAGCGCCATTGCTCCTCGGCCTTTTTGGGCCATAGGTTACGGAAGTTGGATACCGAAGCCATGGTTACCAGTTTTTTGATACGCTCATCCTCGGCAGTTTTTATAATGCTGATACCGCCACCCATGCTATGCCCAATCAGGTATATGTCTTTAGGGCGTGGTATGGACGAACCGCTGCAGGCAAAATCAATTACAGTGTTCAAATCATCCAACTCCATAGTAAATGTATTTTCACTAAAGGCGTTCAGGTCGGTAAAATCAACCGGGCTGTTAACGGTAGTACCGTTGTGCGAAAAATTGAATTTTAAATACTTGTACCCCTTTTCGGCAAAGTAAGTGGCCACCAGGTTATGGGTGCCCCAGTCTTTAAACCCTTTAAACCCATGGGCAAAAATTATTAGCGGCGCATCTTTTATTTGATCATCGTAAGTAATGTCAACCAGCATGCCCATGCCCCTTGCACCGGCTAATGTAAAAACGTCTTTTTTGATCATTGTTAATTAGGTAATATTACCGCAATAGCTAATACAATCCAAATTTTAGACTGCTAAACTTCCCCGGCGTTACAATATGTTGATATACGACGATTATCAGCCTTAAATACTTTATTTTTCAGTGCAACATTTTTATGATCTTCGTCACTTTTTTGCCTTTTTTGATGTCTAATTTGCTGATTTTGTAATATTTACCATTTAATTTATAAGCATTCTAAATACTACTGTATGACAAAGTGTTGACATTGGTTGCTGTTAAGGTTGCTATTTTTGTTGGGTCAAATTTAAAGATACCTTGAAGTATTTAAAAGTAATAGCTTTTACGCATAAACAGATCGAGCTGAAGGAGTTGGGAAAACTGGTTATTTGCCAGGAAAGCTTAACAGATAAACTTCATGAGGTTAAGGAAGCATTCGGTATATCCGAGATATTTTACCTGGCCACATGCAACCGTGTAGAATTTATTATGGTTACCCCGCAGGTAGTTGACAAAGAATTCGCCAAAAAATTTATTGAACACTTCAACATCGGCCTATGCTCGCAGCATATGGGCAGCTTTTTAGATGCGGCATTGATTTACGAGGGTAAGGACGCGTTGAACCACCTGCTGCGTACATCATGTTCGCTGGAGAGTTTGATAGTTGGCGAAAAGGAAATATTGGCGCAACTGCGAAAGGCTTACGAAGATTGTAAGACAGCAGGTTTAACCGGCGACGGGTTGCGAATGTTTATGGCCTGTGTGGTTAAAACTGCTAAAGAGGTTTATACCCACACCAATATCTCCAAAAATCCCATCTCGGTAGTATCATTGGCCTACCGTAAGTTAAAAGACTTAAAACTTTGCACCAATGCGCGTATCCTCATCATAGGCGCTGGCGAAACCAACCAAAATATCTCTAAATATCTTCAAAAGCATAAATTCTCTAACTTCTCGGTATTTAACCGTACAGTATCAAAGGCCCAAAAACTGGCTGCTGACCTGAACGGTGAAGCATTTGACCTGGAAGCATTAAAAACTTACGATAAAGGCTTTGATGTGATCATCACCTGTACTTCGTCAGTTGAGCCCATTATTACACCCGAGCTTTACAAAACTTTATTAAACGGTTGCACACATCGCAAAACTATTGTGGACCTGGCCGTTCCTAACGATACCGCGCCCGAAGTGTTAGAGCAGTTTCCGGTTAATTTTATCGAAGTACACTCGTTAAACGAAGTGGCCAAACGCAACCTGCAGGAGCGTTACCAGGAGCTTACCCAAGCCGAAGTGATTATTGAGCAAAACATGTGCGAGTTTTTGCAGATGTTGAAACAACGCAAGGTAGAGTTAGCTATGCGCCAGGTGCCTGAAAAAATTAAAGAAATACGCCATACCGCAATTAACTCGGTTTTTGCCGACGAAGTTCAAAACATGGACGAACAATCGCGCGAGATACTGGAACGTGTAATGAACTACATGGAAAAAAAATATATTAGCGTACCTATGGTAATGGCTAAGGATATATTGATCAATCAGTAAAAATTCTCAACTATTTAATTCTCTATCCCCGCAGGCGTTTGTTTGTTACAAACTTATATAATAAGCCGCCTCAAATACGTGGCCCACATGCAATTGCTGTATGCCTTCTTTTTTACTAATATCAACCGGCGTGCTTCCGGTATCGGCACAGCCTATCCATGGTTCGATACATACAAAATCCGCACCCGGCTTGCCCCATAATCCTAAGTAATTAAAGTGAGGAAACTCTACTGATAACGATTGGTCGTGTTTGGCACTTCTAATTGTAACCATACGCGTACGCATATTTTTAAACACCAGGGCATCATTAGCAAACAGGTCGCGGGTTAGGTGCAGTTTTGGGCCATCCATTGGCACCGTTTTGGTCTCGCCGGTAAAAGTACCTTCTGCCGATAGCAAATGGGTATCCACCTTCACGGTTGCATCAAACTCCAGGTAGTAATCTTCATAGTTTTCGCCTTTATTAAAAGGCACATTAAAGGCAGGGTGACCACCAACCGAAAAATAAATATCTTTTCTATCCAGATTGATCACTTTATAGGTTACGCGCAAGGCGGTATCTATTAGTTCATAATGCACCTGGAAATCAAATTTATAAGGGTACACCGCCAATGTCTTTTCGCTGTATGGCAAAGAAAATTTAGCCGATACGCTATCTGCCCCAATTAACAGCAACTCCGACTGGCGATTAAAACCATGCCTGCCCATAGGATAAGTTTTACCATCTACCAATAATTCATTATTTATTAATGACCCAATTACCGGGAACAAAGTAGGTGAATGCCACGGCCATTCAGGCCCGGCTTGCCATATATGCTCAACACCTGTTGCTTTATTAATAAATGAAGTTATTTCTCCACCCTGGTTACGTATTGTTACTTTGTAAAGATCGTTCTCAATAATAGTCATAGTGTAATGGTTTGTACTAATATATTGGTTTTACAACAAACCTACCCCTATCCTGTTTATTTTTTTGTGCAGATACTTACTTATCCGTTTTTATCAACGCCCGTATCACCGAATCCTTTTGAGTATTAGTTAGCTTATTATTAAACTTGAAAAAAGCGTTTTCAAAATCGCCATAAGCTATGTTGGGGATAACTATGTACTTGTTACCGAACTGTTTTTTAAGCCTTTCTGTAGTAGCATTACGGCTTTCCTCAGCAGGTTTATTATCATATAGAGCATCAAAATCGGGCAGGTTATCCCCGCATAACAGCACAATTTCATAATTTTTTAAAACTTGCTGCCGCCGTGCTTCTTTACTTGATATTTTATCTTTTAAAAATAGATGGGCATCATCAGCATTGGGCAATTTATATAGTTTAAGGTTTTTCAAGGTTCCCTCCCGCTCGTCTTCGTCGCGATTGGTAATATAAAAAACCTTCACTCCTTTTGATGCCGCGTATTTAAAAAACGATGGTGCACCCGGCACGGTATCGGCTATGCCTTTTGCGGTCCATTGTTTCCAAAGGTTAGGGTCAAAGTCTAAATTATTAACCGATCGTGCTGCATCATATGGGCTATTATCTAAAACTGTCTCGTCAATATCGGTAACAATGGCTAATGGTTTTTTATGGCGCTCTTTAAGCGCTGCATCCAAACTCATTTTAGCCAAATTATATGCCTGGAAACATAGGGCTTTATACTCGGCAGCGCGCTGCTGGTAAAGCAGAGCCCAGGTTTTGCCACTATTTGTGATAGATGAAAGGCCCGCCTGCTGCGCTTTTGCTTCGTTAAAAGTTAGTAAGCCAACCAATAATCCCGATAAAAATAGGGGCGAGTGTTTCTTCATTATTGCAATAATTCAGGTTTTATCTTATCTAAAAACTCTTTGGCAAACTTATTCAGCTTGGGTTGTATCACAAACGCGCAATATGATTTGGTAGAGTTACCCGCAAAATAATTTTGGTGATAATCTTCTGCAGGATAAAATTCAGTCGCGGCAGTAACCTCGGTTACTATCGGGTTATCATAAACCTTTTCGTTGGTTAACTTAACGATCATGGCCTCTGCAGCCTGCTTTTGCTCATCATTATGGTAAAATATAGCCGAACGGTATTGCGTACCTATATCATTGCCCTGGCGGTTAAGCGTAGTAGCATCATGTGTTTTAAAAAATATAAGTAACAATTCATCTAATGATAGTTCGTCTGCATCATACTCCAGTTGTATTACTTCGGCATGGCCTGTTTTGCCGGTGCATACCTGCTCATAAGTGGGGTTTGCTACATCGCCGCCCATATAGCCTGATGTTACGCTTTTTACCCCTTTAACGGTTTGAAATATGGCCTCGGTACACCAAAAGCAACCGTTGCCCAATGTTATTTTTTGCATGTTCATAATCCTATAAACGAATGTACAACCTGTTTGGTTTAAAATACTAAACCCACTATTGATTATGTCAATTTAATTACTAAATTTTACATAAACTCAAACTTCAAACTATCTACTATGAAAATTGCTGTGTTAATTGCCCGTGTATTATTGGGTCTCATCTTTTTAATATTTGGCCTTCATTTTTTTGTTCATTTTTCGTTTATACCTACAAGTGGCCCAGCTATGAGCCCCGCCGCCACGGCTTTTAATACCGGCTTATTTGGCTCAGGTTATTTTTTCCAAATGGTAAAAGTATTAGAAGTGACATGCGGTTTATTTATTTTGATCAATCGTTTTACAGCGTTCTTTTTACTGGTATTATTACCAATTAGTGTAAATATATTCTTGTTCCATGCTATATTGGCGCCATCAGGAGTAGCAATGGGTGCAGTTATATTAGTTTTACATTTATTTTTAGGCTTCGCCTATCGTAAATACTACGCCAGCCTATTCACCGCAGTCCCTACAGCCGACTAATTATGAAGATAACCGTATTAATATCCCGCCTTATACTGGGTTTTTTATACCTGGTATTTGGTTTAGATTATTTTTTGCACTTTATACCTTACCAGCCATTACATACAGGTGTAACAGGTGCATTTGTAGCAGGACTTAAAGGTGTAGGTTATTTTTATCCGATGATAAAAACCATACAAATTTTAGCGGGGCTGTCTCTACTGCTTAATCGCTATCCGGCATTTTCGGCGGTGGTAGTTTTCCCGATAAGCTTAAATGTATTGTTATTCCATACCATATTGGTTCCTTCGGGTTGGTACATGGGTCTGCTATTGTTTATACCCAATATTTTGTTGGGTTATGGCTACCGCCACTATTATAGCGGGATGTTTACTAAAGCACCTGTGGTCTGAACCTTGATTTACTTGATTAGAGGATTTCATGATTAAAATCCTCTAATCAAATAATTCTTTAATCATGTTTCAGACAAAAAAAGCCTGCTTGTTTTCACAAGCAGGCTTTTTCTTTGATATCAATTACTGATACTGTATATACATTGGTGCCGGTTTGTATTTTAATACTTCGGCAGGGGTTAGCATGTGGTGCGGCGGTTTTTTAATATCGTTTTTGTAAAACAATTTAAACCCGGTAAACTGTACCGGCTGCGGCGCAATAAAATGGCGGTAAGTGCCAAACTTTAAGTCAGGCTCTCCCCATCCATCCATATCCATTACCACTTGTACTTCGGGGCGTAATTTGATGTTTTTATAATTGGTTACCATTTTTTCAGTAAAACGGTGTACCACTAAAATTTTTGGTGGCAGGTTATATTTCTTAACCAATCCGGCTAAATAGTTTGACGCGAAGTTGATATCCGTAGCATCATAAGTACCTATTTTTTTGCCTGGTTTTGAGCCATCTTTCATAGAAAACTCCGGGTCCATACCAAAATGTACATGTGGCATCATCAGATATTTTTCTAATAAGGGCAACTCGGCTTGTATGTTACTTAATGATACCTGCACATCTAAAAACACAATAGCTTTTGCCATTTTAGCCAGGGTTAATACGCTATCAATCTGTTTAAACGGCATACGGTAACGGAACTTACCATCTTTACCACCATCGCCCTGCGCAACAACCGCTATGTAGTGCAAAGCAGGCTGTACCGGTGTTTTAGGATCGGCACGTTCCCACGCTTTAACTTCTCCTTTTAATTTGGCTATCATTTCGCGCGGAGGTAATTCTCCTAAAATACCCATCTTTTTTGAGTATAAATTACCATAATAAGCAACAATACGTTTAAATGGCAATATGGCCCCCGGCAATGGATACGGCGCACCCTTAACCGGCCATCTGCCTGTGGTATCGCCATTAGCCATGCGTTTCATTAATGAATCGTAAAGCACCTTGTCTATAGGTGGATAAGTAACACCCGAAGTAACCAGGGTATCTTCAGCAGGTGCGGTGGTTGCTACTTTTGAGGTATCGCTACCATTGGCCGCCTTATCTTTAGTATTACCCTGGCCGCAGCTGGTAAACAATACACAAAATGATAACAGGAACAGGCTGGAAAAAAACAGGTTTTTTAGTTTCATAAAAGGGGTTATGACTTATAGTCGGTGATATAACAGGGTATTGTTAAATATGTTGTTGTAAATATAATATTGCTAAAACTAATTAGTGTTTATTTTTATAAAACTTTCCAAACACTCCCAATGGAAGTTTTACACCTGATGTTGCCTGTAAATATAACTCGCCAATTTCAAGATTTTCCACTTTTGGGAATGCGCTTTTGATCAGGTTTTCTACGATCACCGCCGAGAAACCCAGCGAATAAGTATTTAATATTAAAAAGTGTTCCTCCGGATCAAGCAATTGCACTACATCCTGCATCATTTCATTAATATGGTCTTCCAGTTTCCATTTTTCGCCATTAGGGCCATGGCCATAAGCCGGTGGATCTAATATAATACCGTTATATTTTTTACCACGTTTAACCTCGCGCTTTACAAATTTTAAAGCATCCTCAACTACCCAGCGTATATTGGCAAGGCCGGATAGTTCCTGGTTCTCGTTACCCCAGGTAACTACTTGTTTGATGGAATCCACATGTGTAGTATCTGCCCCTGCCGCACGCGCCATTAACGATGCACCGCCGGTATAGGCAAAAAGGTTCAACACCTTTGGCTCGGGCGTTTCAAAGCTTTTGATGTTTTTAGAGATATAATCCCAATTTACTGCCTGTTCAGGGAAGATACCTAAATGCTTAAACGAGGTTAATGCCAGGCGGAACTTAATAGCAGCATCGTTATTTTTATACTCTATGTGCCATCTGTCGGGTGTTTCAGGGTTTTTCTTTACCCACTCGCCGGATGTAGCCGAACGGCCCCTGAATTTTATATGGTGTAGCTTTTGCCACTCGGATACAGGTAATACCTTGCTCCAAACCGCCTGCGGCTCGGGGCGAATTAATATCACATTGCCAAAACGCTCCAATTTTTCAAAATCGCCGCAATCTATCAATTCGTAATCTTTCCAGTGGGTGGGAGTAAGCAGTTGGATCATTTTTGTTGGAAGATTAGTTATTGAAGATTAAAGATTAGTTACAGGCGCAAATATATCAGTTCTTCAACTAATCTCTAATTACTAATTAACCAATCACTAAATCTTCGATTTAGCCGCCCGCATAAACTTACTGGCAAATACAAAGTCGTTTAGTTCCTGGTTATCGGTATGGGCAATTTCCTTGTTGCTCCCTTCCCACCATTTTTTTCCGTCATGCAAAAAGATGATATTATCGCCAATACCCATTACCGAGTTCATATCATGCGTTACTATTACGGTAGTTATTTTATACTCCTCAGTTATCTCGTTGATCAGTTCATCTATCAATATAGCCGTTTTAGGGTCAAGGCCCGAGTTTGGCTCATCCACAAACAAATATTTGGGCTGCATAGATATGGCACGCGCAATACCTACCCTTTTTTTCATCCCACCGGATAACTCGGCAGGGTACAATTTATTGGTATCCTGCAAATCAACCCTTTCCAAACAAAAATTGGCACGTTCCAGTTTTTCTGCACGAGATTGATCAGTAAACATGTTAAGTGCAAACATGATGTTTTCTTCCACCGTCATAGAGTCAAACAGGGCCGAGTTTTGAAACAACATCCCTATTTCTTTACGTATGGGTACGCGCTCCACAAAATTCATGGTTGTAAAGTCCTCGCCATTAAAAAACACATCGCCTTTAGTAGGCTCATGCAAGCCAACTATACATTTTAGCAACGTAGTTTTACCCGAACCCGAGCCACCTATGATCAAATTATTTTTACCCGCTAAAAACTTGGCACTGATACCTTTTAGCACATCATTATCGCCAAATGATTTATGTATATCTTTAGCCTCTATCATAACAACATACTTGATATTAAAAGATCAGCAAATAATATCATTACGCAGCTATAAACCACGCCGCGTGTAGCCGACTCGCCTACCTGCAATGCACCGCCTTCGGTATAAAAACCATTGTAAGCACATATAGAGGTAATAATAAAACCATAGGCAACTGATTTAACCGCACAAACGGTTACAATAACCGGGTTAAAACCGTCCTGTATACCATCTAAAAATTCGGTTGGCGCAATGCTTCCGGTAATAACACAAGCTAAATACCCACCCATCAACCCTAAAGAAACCGATATTATAGTTAACAACGGTACCATAGATATGCCCCCTATAATTTTGGGTGCTATTAAATAACCCGGGGCGTTAACACCCATTATCTCCAAAGCATCAATTTGCTCTGTTACACGCATAGTACCGATTTGCGATGCAATGCTGGAACCCACCCTGCCCGCCAATACTAATGCTGATATAGTTGGACTAAATTCTAATATGGTCGAGTCGCGTGCGATACTGCCCGCGGTACTTGGCGGCACCAATGGGTTGGATAGCTGAAATGCTACCTGTATGGTAGCCACTGCGCCAATAAATACCGATATAATGCAAATAATACCCAATGAGCCTACGCCGATAGATACCATTTCGCGCATTACCTCGCTCCAGTAAACACTAAATTTTTCGGGCTTTTTAAAGCTTAACTTGATTAAGAGTATATATCTGCCTAAACTATAAAACATTAATTTTTTTTAAATCGATTTAAAAATACGCTTTTTAACATGGCGTTAGCATGATGTAATAATGAAAAATACTTAAAAATGTTTGTTGCGGATACAGAAAGATCGCGTATACCTATTTTATATATGATTATAAAATTATGCTAACCACCTAATTATTAATACTATGTTTATTTATTTAACCAAAACCTTTACTTCTTTATTGGGTTAATAAATTAAAAACTACACTTATGAAAAAGAAATTATTAATAATGGGCTTATGTGCAGGCATGGCACTTTATAGCTGTAAAGGAAAAGATGATTCAGAAGGTACAGATACGATTACTACCGTAGATTCAACTACCATTGTAACCGATAGTACAACCGTAACTACTGAATCGGGAATGAACGGAACAAGTTCCGGAACAACAGACGGCAACCGGAGCACAATTGGTGCGGGTGCATCAGGCAGTGTAACAGTTTCGGGCAGCGGAAGTATGGGCAGCCCAACTAATGGTACAGTTAGTGGCTCTGCTACGTTAGATAACAGTAACCCAAAAGCAGCCGGCACAACCAAAGCAGGTATTAACAACGAAAATCCTAAAGGCGGTACCGGCGCATCCCAACCGTAATAATTTAGTGTCCTCTGTGTCTTCTTAGTGTACTCCGTGTTAAAAATTAACCGCAGAGGGCACTAAGAAGCCATTGAGAGGCGCAAAGAAATTATTTGTTATTTACTTTACTATATGCCCGTACAAATCAAAATCCTCGGCGGTATCTATCTGTACATTTACAAAACTGCCCACTGTAGCATAATCTACACGGGCATCAATTAGCACTTCGTTATCTACCTCGGGCGAGTCGAACTCGGTACGGCCAACAAAATATTCGCCGTCCTTTTTATCTATCAGTACTTTAAACGTACGGCCAATTTTTTCCTGGTTCTTATCAAATGATATACCTTGCTGTATTTCCATGATGGCATCGGCGCGTTGCTGCTTAACCTCCTCGGGTACATCATCAACTAACGAGTGCGCAGCTGTTTTTTCTTCGTGCGAGTAAGTGAAGCAACCCAGGCGGTCAAACTTAGTATCCTCAACCCAACGCTGCATTTCTTCAAAATCCTGTTCCGTTTCGCCGGGATAACCGGTTATCAATGTGGTACGCATAGCAATGCCCGGTACCTTGTCGCGTATTTGGTTTACCACATCAATGGTTTTTTGCTTGGTAATACCACGGCGCATTGATTTCAACATATTATCGGTAATATGCTGTAAAGGCATATCCATATATTTACAAATATTCTCACGCTCGTTCATCACATCCAAAATCTCCATCGGGAACCCGGAAGGATAAGCGTATTGCAACCTGATCCACTCAATACCGTTCACATCAGATAAACGGCGAAGTAATTCATCCAGGTTACGTTTGCCATATAGATCCAAACCGTAATAGGTCAAATCCTGTGCAATTAATATCAGTTCTTTAGTGCCGTTTTGGGCTAATTTTTTTGCGTTGCTTACCAACTCTTCAATCGGGGCAGTTAAGTGCTTACCACGCATTAATGGTATGGCGCAAAATGAGCAGGGACGGTTACAGCCCTCGGCAATTTTAAAGTATGCGTAATGTGATGGTGTAGTTAATAAACGTTCGCCTATCAACTCGTGTTTATAATCTGCACCTACAGACCGTAATAAATTTTGCAGATCGTTAGTACCAAAGTAAGCGTCAACATTGGTTATCTCGGCTTCCAGTTCGGGTTTGTATCGTTCAGATAAGCATCCGGTAACAATTACCTTCCCAACTTTTCCCTGGTCCTTCAATTCGCTGTATTGTAAAATAGTATCTATAGATTCCTGCTTGGCATTATCAATAAAACCACAGGTGTTTATAACAATAATATCATCCTTCCCTACCTTATCCGCCTCGTGCACCACATCAAACTGGTTGCCTTTTAATTGGCCCATCAGTATTTCGGAGTCGTAAGTGTTTTTAGAACAGCCGAGCGTAACAACGTTTACACGTGGTTTAATTATAGCCATCGGCTGATATATTTCTTTTGTCTTCAACTTAATCTTTAAATAAACTATCTACAAACCCTTTGCGGTCAAACAACTGCAAATGGTCAACACCCTCGCCTACACCTATATATTTTACCGGTATTTTAAACTGGTCTGATATACCTATCACTACGCCACCTTTGGCTGTACCATCCAGTTTGGTTAAGGCTAAAGCATTAACGGCGGTGGCTTCGGTAAATTGCTTACATTGTTCAATGGCGTTTTGCCCGGTAGATGCATCCAGCACCAGCAATATCTCATGCGGTGCACCCGGAACTACCTTCTCCATTACATTTTTAATTTTGGTGAGCTCGTTCATTAAACCAACCTTATTATGTAAACGGCCCGCGGTATCAATAATGGCTACATCATCACCGTTAGCAACGGCAGATTTCAAAGTATCAAATGCAACAGATGCCGGATCAGATCCCATAGCTTGTGCCACTACCTTTACACCAACCTTCTCGCCCCAAAGTTTTATCTGGTCAACTGCTGCAGCACGAAAGGTATCGGCAGCACCTAAAACCACCTGGTTACCCGCTTGCTTTAGCTTATGTGCCAGTTTGCCAATGGTGGTAGTTTTACCTACACCATTTACGCCAACCACCATTATTACATAAGGCTTATGGGTACCATATTCAAAATTGGAAAAATCGTTGCTATTGTTTTCAGCCAATAATTGCTGTATCTCATCGCGCAGTAAGCCGTTAAGGTCGGCGGTGCTTACGTATTTGTCTTTAGCTACACGTGCCTGTATGCGCTCAATAATTTTAAGGGTTGTAGTAACACCAACGTCTGATGTTACCAGTACCTCTTCCAACTCATCCAGCACATCATCGTCAACCGTAGATTTACCGGCTATTACTTTGGTAATTTTTGAAAAAAAGTTGTCCTTGGTTTTTTCTAAACCTGTTTCCAGCACCTCCTGCTCTTGTGGCGTGCTCTCTTTTTTCTTAAAAAAATCAAATAATCCCATGTTTTAAATGTGCAGATGTGAGGATATGCAAATGTGCAGATATATCACCACTATAACCTTAATCTATTTGTAATCCTTTTTGCTTATTAAACTATCCTCTTTATACGTTTCTGTTAATATCGTATCTCCATTTTTATTGAAATACACCCATATGCTATCCTTCTTTTCATTCTTCCAATACTTCTTAGCTGCTCTCTGTCCGTTATAATAATCCCACGATTCATCTTTTAACGCATTTCCATTAACCGTTCTATAACCCTCTGAAACCGGATAAGAATCTGGTCTGGTAAATATTCCGACTGCTAAAAGTGGAATAGGAGTACAAAAAAGCAAAGAAACTAAGGTAGACAAAAGTAAATCTTTACTAAACCACGATTTCCTTTTTCTTATAGATAAAACGATGATGCCTAGAGCCGTAATTATCCAAAACATTGGAAAAATGAATACATACCCCATTGAAGCACCGCCAGTTAATGTAGTGGCATGCATATAAAATAAAACATTAATAACTGTATAAATTAAAGCTATTAATGCGGGTATGGGATTTAGTTTCATTGGTATGCTTAGAATATATTAACTAAACAAAAAAAGCCCTCTCGTTATAACAAGACGGCCTTTATAAATTCATTAAAGCTAATTATTGACCTTTTGCCAAGGCGATCGCATCTTTAACGTGATCGTTATGTACAATTGCTTCTTTAAATGAGTAAGCGCCGGTTTTAGGCGATTTAGTCATTGTAATTACTTTTGAGTATTCTTTGCCCTGTCCGGTTTTTAGGGTCGCAACTACTTTCTTTGCCATTTCTTTATAATTATTGAATTAGTGAGTGATTGAATTAGTGAGTAACCTCACTAAGCAATTACTTAATTTCTTTATGTACAGTTACTTTTCTTAACACCGGGTTGAATTTTTTCATCTCCAAACGCTCGGTTGTATTTTTCTTGTTCTTGGTAGTAATGTAGCGAGACATACCCGGCATACCACTTGTTTTATGCTCGGTGCACTCTAAAATTACCTGAACTCTGTTACCTTTCTTAGCCATCTTATTATGTGTTGTACGTATTACGTTGTACGTTCTACGCTATTTTTTAAATGAGCTCATCCGTTGTAAACTATACGTATAACGTATAACGTCCAACGTATAACCTACTATATGTATCCTTTTTTTACAAATTTATTGATACAGGCAGTTATGCCGTTTTTGCTGATAGTTTTAACAGCAGATGTAGATACCTTTAAGGTTATCCATTTATCTTCTTCAGGAATATAAAACTTTTTAAGTTTTAAGTTTGGATGAAACCTGCGTTTAGTTTTAGCGTTCGAGTTTGAAACGTTATTACCAACAATAGATCCTTTTCCTGTTAGATCACAAATTCTTGACATGACAAATAAATTTAATTCCCTTTTTCTTAAAGAGTTTGCAAATATCAGGATTTAAACTCAAATATTCAATACTGTTGTCAAATATTTTTAAAACTTTTTATGTTATATAATAGCATAGCGTTTGTTACTGTGTAATTACACATGTTACAAACCATATAGCTACACCATTGTTATACTTATACACTAACAATTAAAATTATGGACAAATTAGAATTAAAGGGTGGCTGGAACGAGCTGAAAGGAAAAATAAAACAAGGATACGGTGATTTGACAGATGATGATTTGACCTATGAAGAAGGTAAAGAAGATGAACTGTTAGGCAAACTCCAGCAAAAAACCGGCAAGGGCCGGGATGAACTGGTAAAATGGATCAATAGCTTATAGCATCAAAGCCTCCCGAAATTCGGGAGGCTTTATTTTTTAATAATAATCCCTTATTGCAAGAATACCTTTATTATGGCTAATTTTACCTAATGAAAAATACCAAACCCACCATATTAGTAGTAAACGATGATGGCATAACCGCCCCCGGTATAAAAGCCCTGATGGATGTAATGAAAGAACTTGGCCGCGTAGTAGTTGTAGCGCCCGATAGTCCGCAATCGGGCATGGGGCATGCTATTACTATAGGCAAACCACTACGATTGGACCCGGTAGATATTTATGAGGGTGTGGAGATGTACAAATGTTCGGGCACCCCTGTTGATTGTGTAAAGCTGGCGGTTAATAAAATTTTTAAAGGCAAAAAGCCCGATCTATGCGTATCAGGCATTAATCATGGCTTAAATAATTCTATCAATGTGCTTTATTCAGGTACCATGTCGGCAGCGGTTGAGGGGGCGATAGAGAGTATACCTTCCATAGGTTTTTCTTTAGATGATTATACCCTACAGGCAGATTTTAGTCACGTAGTAAAATATATAAAAATCATAGCCCGACAGGTTTTACAAAACGGCTTACCTTCTTCCACCCTGCTTAATGTAAACTTCCCGGCTGGCGGCAACTTAAAAGGCATTAAAATATGCCGTCAGGCCAATGCCAAATGGGCCGAGGAATTTGATGAGCGCATGGACCCGCATAACCGCCCCTACTATTGGTTAACCGGGGTTTTCCAAAATAACGACCATGGCGAGGATACCGACGTTTGGGCGTTGGAGAACAACTATGTATCTATTGTACCCGTTCAGTTTGATATGACGGCGCACCACGCTATAAGTGTATTAAATGGATGGAAGCTTTAATATATGCTCAATAAAAATCACATAGTCATAGGTTTTGTTGCCGCACTGTTTTTCCCGGCTATGGCCTGGGTAATTGATGCGGTGGTATTAAATTACATTCCACAAGTAAAACAAAGCATTCCCTACCTGGCAGCAGTAGCGTTTAATTTGTTTTTGATACGCTACTTTTTCAAAAACGATCAGGACCAAACCGGCATAGGCGCTATAATTTGTACATTTATAGTCATGGCAATTGTTTTCCTTTTTAAAATGGGTAACCCTGCATGAAGTATTACCTGGTAGCCGGCGAAGCATCAGGCGACCTGCATGGCGCCAATTTGATGAAGGCCCTTAAAGAGCGCGACCCGCAAGCCGATTTCCGTTTTTTTGGTGGCGATTTGATGCAGGCCGAAGGTGGCACTTTAGTTAAGCATTATGCCGATATGGCCTTTATGGGTTTTTTAGAAGTGGTGCTAAACTTGCGTACCATTTTAAAAAATATGGCGTTTTGTAAAACGGATATTGCCGCCTGGCAACCGGATGTTTTGATATTGATAGATTTCCCGGGCTTTAATTTGAAAATAGCGGGCTTTGCCCGGCAAATTGGCTTACCTGTTCATTATTATATATCCCCAAAAGTTTGGGCCTGGAACCAAAAACGGGTATTAAAAATTAAAAAGGTGGTTAACCACCTATATTGCATACTGCCTTTTGAGGTTGATTTTTATAAAACCTGGGGTATGGATGTTGATTATGTAGGCAACCCTTTACTGGATGCTATTATCGCTTTTAAACCCGACGACAATTTTTATCAAACCCATAGCCTATCTGCAGATAAAAAAATAATAGCACTGCTACCCGGCAGCCGTAAACAGGAGATCAACTATTTATTGCCTGATATGCTAAAAGTGGCGGACCAGTTTCCAGCCTATCAATTTGTAATTGCGGGTGCGCCATCATTTAATAAAGATTTTTACACGGATTTTATTGGCGATAAAAATATTCCGGTAATTTTTAATGCTACTTATGATATATTGACCAATGCTCATGCGGCCATTGTTGCATCGGGCACCGCAACTTTAGAGACCGCATTGTTTAATGTACCGCAAGTAGTGGTTTATAAAGGCAATGCCATATCTATAGGTATTGCGCGCATGGTAGTTAAAATAAGATACATTTCCCTGGTTAACCTGATCATGAACGCGTTAGTGGTTAAAGAGCTGATACAGGAAGATTGTAACCCGCAAAAAATTGGTGCCGAATTGGAAGCTATCCTCAATAATGAAACTTACCGCAACCAAATGCTAAATAACTATGATGAGTTGGATAAAAAAATGGGGCAGCCCGGCGCGTCGGGCCGAACGGCAGAACTGATCATGAAATACAGTTCAAAAAAATAGAGCGCTCCAACAATGGGGCGCTCTATTTTTTCATAGTAGTTGTTACGATAGGTAGATGTATATATTGATCAGGCAGCTTTTTGTACGGCAGCCTGGTTGTTGCCTTTAAACTGGTTTTTCTTTCTAAAAACTTTTAAGTCTTCCATTAACAATTGTCTTAATTCATTATCAAAACGGGCCACTAATTTGCTGGTTGCTGGTTGTTTTATGGTTTTCATAGGTTAGCTATTTATAGGTTAGACAGATGTAGGGTTCGTTATTAGGCTACTGATAGTTCAGTAGGCTGTGGCATGACTTTTAAAAAAACAATTTTCGCGCCTTGTTTTATAGATCTCAGATCATTCATAATGATGTCTCTTAACTCATTATCAAAACGGGCTGCTAATTTGTTGGTTGCGGGTTTTTTGATGATTTTCATATCTATATTTTTTAATTTCTAATTACTTATTTAGTTCTCTCGTCTTCGTCAGTTTCTGTCAGGTTATCTTTCCTTCTTTTGGCTTCCTTGTACTGACGCAGTATTTGTTCTTTATCACGCTCGTCTGAAGTATGTGTTGGTTCTACGGGATTTTCCCATTCTTTCTCCTTTTCTTCAGGCTGTATCTTTTTATCTATAATAACCATGATGTTTATTTGATAAGTTATTAAGTAGTATTCCAATAAGATGCCAAAAAACCATCAGGCACTTAAAAAAGCGGATAAGAGCAAGGATTAAACTCACATTTAACTGTAAATCAATTAATTAAAAACAGAAAGATTAATTTAAGATTGTAGCAAAACGCCAACAGAGGGTGTAGATACAAGTATTCAGGACTGTACAGTAATGCGCTTTTGCTGTAGTTTTTTGCGGTTACCTATGTGTACTATCAAAGCAGTTACTGATAATATGATACCCATTATACTTACCCCGGTCCATTGATAGGTGTTCCATATATGGCTGGATAAATAGGAGCCTGTGGCTCCGCCTAAAAAATAGGTCACCATATATATGGTGTTGATACGATTGCGTGCGGAGGGGTCTAAAGCAAAAATTAATGCCTGATTTGATAAGTGCGAGGCCTGCATACCCATATCCATAGCAATAACACCTATAATTAATCCAACCATACTATATCCCGAGAAAAAGAAGATCACGAACGATAACACCAACAAAGCAATCATGCTTAAGGTTAATTTAAAGGCATCCATGGTATCGCTTAAGCGGCCTATCAATCCGGCGGCCACAGCTCCGAATGCACCCACCAGCCCAAACAAACCGGCTATGTCACTCCCCAAATTGAAGTTTGTTTTTAGCAAAAAGGATAGTGTGGTCCAAAAAGCGCTAAAGCAGGCAAAGCATAAAGCCCCCCGTGCGGCAGCAATACGCAGGGTAGGCTCTTTTTTCACCAGGTGCCACATAGATTTCATCAGGTTTTTGTACGTGCCCTTATAATCGGGGTTAATCTCAGGCAGCATAAAGTATATCAGCACCCATACAATTATCATTATACCGGCAGCCATGTAAAATACTGTGCGCCAGCCAAAATTAGCGCAAATAAAACCGGCTAATGTTCTGGATAATAAAATACCTATCAGTAGGCCACTCATCACCACTCCTATTTTTTTACCCCGCTCATGCGGATTGGCCAGGTGGGCGGCCATAGGTATTAACAATTGGGGGATATGTGAAAACACGCCTACAAAAAAGCAGGCTATTAATAGTATATGTATGTTGGGTGCAGCGGCAGCGGCAATCAACGCAAAAATAACCACACCCAGGTCCATCAGCATTAGGCGTTTGCGTTTAAACATATCCGCCAAAGGCGCAAACAACAACATGCCTACCGCATAACCAATTTGAGTGGTTGTAGATACCTGCCCGGCTTTTGCACTGCTGATATGATAGGTGTTACCAATATCAACCAATAATGGCTGGTTATAATATATATTGGCTATGATAAGGCCGGTGGCAACCGTCATTACCCATAGGGTAGTGTTTTTTAAATTTGCTGTTGTCATTATTTACCCGCAAATATGGAAAAGCATATTTAAATCCGCTAAAATTTTTATGGTATTTAATAATTGTTGCACTGGCATAGCTGTAACAATTGTTGCCTGTAGTTGTCAAAACACCAATAAATGTTGAATGCTGCAAAAAAGCTTCAAAAATTTTAAAAAAAATGCTCTTACAATAACTATTTATCATTTTTTTAATTATTAAAACAATAGTGGCTTTTTATTATCGTTAATGATATTTAAACAACAAAAAAAGAGCACAATATTAACAAATTGATAACGTTTTGGTAATTTTGTTATCAATCAAATAGGCAAAACAAGTGTTATGACAAAAAAATTACAAAAAAATATTTGCACATTAAAAACATAGTGTTACATTTACACCATAATTAATCGCAAGGATTAATTACACAAAAAAGTCTTCTCATAATTTAGGTTTATAATTGGTTAGTAAAGGCCCCTGCCCATCAGGGGCTTTACTTGTTTTATAGGTTTTGGTTTCCAGCTATTTTTTCACGAAAAAACAATTGCGCATATTTGGCATTGCACCAATTTTTACTACTTTTGCCATCCGTTGTCCGTGGGCAATGGACAGTTAGCAGTTAGCAGTTGTAATATACTGCCAACTGAAACTCAAAACTGCCACTCAAAAAAAGGGGGATTAGCTCAGCTGGCTAGAGCGCTTGCATGGCATGCAAGAGGTCATCGGTTCGACTCCGATATTCTCCACAAGTAAAGCTTTCAGGTTTTTTGGAAGCTTTTTTATGCACGGATAGAGCGTCCCGACATCGTCGGGAAGGTCATCGGTTCGACTCCGATATTCTCCACAAGTAAAGCTTTCAGGTTTTTTGGAAGCTTTTTTTATGCACGGATAGAGCGTCCCGACATCGTCGGGAAGGTCATCGGTTCGACTCCGATATTCTCCACTTAAGCTTTTAGGTTTTCTGGAAGGTTTTTTTGTGCGCGGATAGGGCGTCCGCTTTAGTGGCATTAATTTTGCACCCATTGACCTTTCCATCCAATTATGTTTAAAAAACTTTTAAAATGGGTTAGGGCGCATAATGCAAAAATTATTAATAGCATTGCCTTCTACCCGGCAATAATTTCCATCGGTTTCCTTGTACTATCGTGGGTAATGCTGCAGGTAGATTTTTCTGAGCAGGGCAAATATTTCAAGCAACAGCTTTCATGGCTTAGTTTAAAGGATGCAAGTACTGCCCGGTCCATCCTTTCTACGATCGCCGGAGGCGTGATTTCAATTACCGTGTTCAGTTTTTCCATGGTGATGATCGTGCTTAACCAGGCGGCCTCGCAAATGAGCAACCGCATTTTGAATAGCATGATAGAAAATCGCTTTCAGCAGGTTGTGCTGGGCTTTTATATCGGCACCATTGTTTATGCCCTGTTTTTGTTAAGCACTATACGCGACATCAATAGTGGTATTTATGTGCCTGCCATCAGTATTTATCTGCTTATTGCGTTTACGGTTATTGATATTTTCCTCTTTATATATTTTTTAGATTATGTGACCCAAACGGTGAAATACGAAACAGTGATCAAACGCGTGAAGGATCAAACCATGAAAGGCATGAAGACCAATTACTGTGCGTTAGCAGAAAACACCCAATGGGATGAAATTTCTTTTACAACCGTTAAGGCTCGTGAGTCGGGTTATTTTCAGGGAATAAATCAACAAAAGGTTTTGGAGATGGCGAGTAAGTACAAGGTAACTTTCTCTTTTCTACACCCTATGGGAACCTATTTGATAGCAGGCTCTGACCTTGTTAGGGTATATGCAAAAAACGAATTATCAAATGAATTTCTTGATGAACTTAACCTGCATATTGATTTTTTTGTAGGACAGCCGATCAGTCAAAATCCCGAATATGGTTTTCGTCAGTTATCAGAAGTAGCCATCAAAGCTTTAAGCCCCGGAATCAATGACCCGGCCACTGCTGTACTTAGCCTTAATGCATTGAGTGACCTGTTTGCTTATCGTTTACAAAATTGCCAGCCTACAATACTTGAAACGTCCGAAAATCAAATCGGTATTATATTGAAAGTACTCACTTATGAGGAGCTTTTCAAGGATTGTATTTACCCTATTTGGAACTATGGGAATAAAGACAGATATGTACAGCAGGCTTTATTGCACATGCTTGAACAACTTAAAAATTTAGATAACCGACAACAATACACTCATCTCTTCGGCGAGTTTTTGAACATGGTAATTTCCTCCAATCAAAAGATTATAAGCTAATTGCGTGCAGGAATTTAGCCGTCTGATTTAAATCTGTTACTCAACAGCACTGCATAATACATTGTTATCAATAATCAAACAAATTGATACAGTAATTGTATAATTTATATACTCCCGTCATTAATAATCCTGGGAAAGTTCAACCAAATTATAAATATCATGAATAAAACAGGTCTTATTATACTTACCGTATTTATTGCAGCTGGTGTCAGTTTCGGTACTGTTAAGATGATGAATAATCAGGACCAAACAGTCTCTTTTGAACAGGAAAAAACTCCGGTCCGTTTTGCATCCTCGCAATCCGGAGAGGATATGGCCGACACGTATCCCGATTTTACACAGGCTGCTGCTATTGCCTCGCAGCAGGTAGTTCACATCAAAGTACAAATTGCATCGCAGGGTTACAGCCCGGTATCTCAGGGCGCTATGGCATCGGGCTCAGGTGTTATATTAAGTGAAGATGGTTATATTGTCACTAACAACCACGTGGTAGGAGAAGCATCAAGCGTTGAAGTAGTACTGGCTGATAGGCGAACTTTTGCTGCCAGGCTTATTGGCCGGGATCCAAATACGGATCTTGCTTTAATTAAAATAAATGCAACAGGGCTTAACCCGGTAAAAATTGGTAATTCTGACCTGGTACAAGTTGGGCAATGGGTGTTAGCTATTGGTTACCCGTTTTCTTTGAACACTACTGTTACCGCAGGTATTATCAGCGCAAAGGAAAGAAGCATTGGCATTATTGGAAGTAAAGGTGAAGGAAGCGCGCCGATTGAAGCTTTTATTCAAACAGATGCTGCCATTAATCCCGGCAATAGCGGTGGCGCCTTAGTTAATACAGCAGGCGAATTAATTGGCATTAATGCAGCCATTGCTTCGCAAACCGGAAGCTATGCGGGTTATGGATTTGCCATACCTGTTAATCTGGCCAAAAAAATAGTTAATGATTTAAGGGAATTTGGTAGCGTAAAACGGGGATTGCTGGGCGTGGCTTTTCCATCACCGGCTACAGAGGACCAGGAATTGATTGAGAGGGGCATTGCACCGGGTAGTATCAAAGGTGTTTACATCACCGGTATTCAGCCAAATAGTGCCGCAGCTGCAGCCGGCTTACAGGAAGGAGATATTATTCAAAGCATAAATGGCAATACCGTTAACTCCTCGGTAGAACTTTCAGAAAGAATAGCCCGGCGCCATCCCGGCGACAAGATAGCCTTAACCTATCTGCGTAAAGGCGAAGTATTGAGCAGTAGTGCTATCCTAAAAGACCTGGAACCAGACAGATTGGCTACAAACACGGGCCCATCATTAAACGATATATATAACAAGCTTGGAGCGAAATTCGCGCCCATTAATGACCGTATTAAACAAGGTTATGGCATAAGTTCCGGGATGTTGGTTACCGCCATTGCAAGGGGCGGATTTTTTGAAAAAGTGGGTATCCAGCCGGGCTCTATTATCGTAGGTGTAAACGGGGTTCAGGTAAATACACCGATGGAATTAAACAAAACTTTAATGAGCGCCACCCGTGGGACTATCAGAATTGCCTGCATTACACCTGAGGGATCGAGAGTATTGTTTAATCTTTCTTTAGGGGCATAGTTGTATTTACTGCAATAATTACAGTTGTAACATAACCTTTTCGATTCCCGATATTCTTCACAAAAGCCCACTATTAAGCGGGCTTTTTTTACTTCGTAGGCTTAATATTATGCTCTTTAGGTATTACTTTTAAATCCTTTTCACGTTCTTTTATCTCCACGTAAACGGCAAATTCTGCAGGTTCAATTTTAACACCTTTAAAGTCGGCATAGGCACGGGTAAACTCGGCGCCAAAATAAAGTATCGCAGCGGTATAATACACCCAAAGCAATATCACAATAAGCGAGCCTGCTGCACCGTAAGTTGAACTGGTACCGGATGATTCAATATAAATGCCAATAACCAAGCGCCCTATCATAAACAGGATAGCGGTAAAGAAAGCGCCGGAGCGTACATCCTTCCACGCTATTTTGGCATCAGGCAGCACCTTAAATATTACGCCAAATAAAACCGAGATCACTATAAAGCTGATACCTGTGTTTATGATGTTAAATAATATAACAGTGATATCGGGCAAAAATACTTTTAGCCTATCGCTTAAAGCCAACAGTGCACCATTAATTATTAATGATACCAGCAATAAAAACCCCAGGGTAATTATTAATGATGATGACAGCAGGCGATCTTTCAGCAGCTTAACCCAACCCTTTTTAGGTTTGGCCTTTACCTGCCATATCATGTTGATAGAATCCTGTATCTCGCCAAATACAGTTGTGGCACCAATAATTAAAGTTACAGTGCCAATAATAACCGAGATGGTTGATTTACCGGACAGGCGCAGGTTTTTTATGATCTCCTGTATTTGCATGGCCGCGTCGTTACCAACCATTCCGTTTATCTCCTTAAAAACTTTTCCCTGTATGGCTTCCCGGCCAAAAAACACCCCCGCCAATGATATTAATAATAACAATAAAGGCCCTAAAGAAAATGTGGTATAATAAGCCAATGAAGCGCTTAATTTTAACGCCTTATCATCCATAAATCCGTTAAATGCCGCTTTTAATATTTTAAAGCCATCTTTCAGTCCCTTCTTACTAAAGTAATCTTTGATCATATCGTTACTGCTAACATTTAGTTTAACATTTTTATGCCTTTAGTGTTCGCTACTATTTTCATACTCCCTTTTTTAGCTAACTTTATAAAAAGATATTTTCATGGTTAATTCAAAATTATGCGGCCATCTTGAAGCTATAACAAATGTTAAGCAAGCTGAAGATTACGTGTGTGAAGAATGCATTAAAACCGGTGACAGATGGGTGCATTTGCGCACTTGTCAAACTTGCGGTATTACCTTATGCTGCGATAGTTCGCCAAATACACACATGACCAAACATTATAATGCTACCAAGCACCCCGTAATCGCATCATCAGAGCCGGGCGAAAGGTGGCTATTTTGTTATACCGATAAAATCATTGCCGAATACTAAATATAGTAGCCCATGAAAAACACCTGGCCCTCGTTAAACTTCGCCCAGCTAAAAGATACCGTTACCACCGTTCATTTATGGACGCAGATCATCGGCAAAATACGCCTGGTAAGTATGCCCTGGTTAAACCACTCATGGCATGTTACCTTATACGTATCGCCAACCGGTTTAACTACCGGGAGCATACCTTATAATGATGGTGTTTTCCAGATAGATTTTGATTTTGTAAACCATCAGCTCATTATACAATCAAGTACAGGTAAAAAAGAAATCATCAAACTTTATACCCGGTCGGTAGCCGATTTTTATACAACCGTTTTTGATAAGCTTAATTTAATGGGTATTAAGGTAAGTATATACCCCAAACCCAATGAACTGGACCATGCCACTCCTTTTTATGAGGACGAGGCACATTGCACCTATGACCCCGAACAAATAAACCTGCTTTGGCAGGCATTAGTTAAAATAGATAAAGTATTTACCCGTTTCAGGGCTGGCTTTAAAGGCAAATGCAGCCCGGTACACTTTTTTTGGGGCGCGTTTGATTTAGCGGTTACCCGATTTTCGGGGCGCGAGGCACCCAAGCATCCCGGCGGTGCACCAAATATGCCAGATAATGTGATGCAGGAAGCCTACTCGCACGAGGTAAGCAGTTGTGGTTTTTGGCCCGGTAGCGAAGCTTTCCCTAACCCGGCGTTTTATGCTTACTGTTACCCCACACCCGAAGCCTATGCCACTCAACCCGTTAAACCTGCTGAAGCTTTTTACAGCCAGGAAATGGGCGAATACTTTTTATTATATGATGATGTAAAAAATGCTGCAGATCCTGAAGGGTATCTATTACAGTTTTTACAAACCACCTACGATGCTGCAGCTAATACCGGCAACTGGAACAGGCACGAACTGGAATGCGATTTTTCTATTTATGAAAAGAAATCATAAACTTTCAACCTCAATATTTATTTTTACAACTTAACCAACATCAATCCTATCAAAATGAAAAAAGTAATATTGGTAACAGGCGCTTCTTCGGGTTTAGGCTTAGCTACCGCTAATGCGCTGGCAGCGCAGGGACACACCGTATACGGTACCAGCCGCGATATTAAACGTATTAAGGATGCCGCATTTAATCCTATTGAAATGGACGTTACAAGCGATGAATCGGTTACTGCTGCTATTGATCAAATAGTTAAAGCCGAAGGCGGGATTGATGTATTGGTGAATAACGCGGGTAATGGTATTACCGGTCCGCTTTACGCCATGCCGGTTGACCTGGCTAAAAAACAATTTGAGGTTAATTTTTTTGGGGTAGTGCGGGTGTGCAGCGCGGTATTGCCGGGTATGATAGAAAAAGGAAAAGGCCTGGTAATTAACATCAGCTCGTTAGCAGGTTTATTTGGTTTACCTTACCAGGGATTGTATAGCGCATCTAAATTCGCTATTGAGGGATATTCTGAAAGCCTGCGTATGGAACTACAAAATACGGGCGTAAAAGTAACCGTACTTAACCCCGGCGATTTTAAAACCGACTTTACCGGCAACCGTGAAAAAGCGCCTTTCACCTTAAAAAATGAAAAACTAAAAGCCGAATTTGAAGCCGCAGTTGCCGCCATGGAAAAAGACGAAAGCATGGGCGCAAGCCCGGATAAACTGGCTGCAAAAATTTGCAGCATAGTAGGGCAGTCAAAACCTGCGCATAGTTATTTGGTTGGTGCAATAGGCCAAACCATAGTACCTACACTTAAGGCTATATTACCGGGCGCCCTATTTGTGAAGCTGATGAATGACCATTATGGCATAAAATAATTATTACCTATTGTCATTTCGAACAAAGTGAGAAATCTATACATATGCTCGGATGCATGTTTATAGATTTTTTCCCACACCTTGTGCTAAATGACAAGGCGGAGAGAATCAACCAATGACCAAAAAAAACGACAAAAAAACTATATGGGCCTGGGCCATGTTTGATTGGGCCAACCAGGCTTATAATATGGTGATCATATCTACCATTTTCCCGGCTTATTATGTCGCTATTACAGCCAATAAGCAAACCGGCGATATGGTTACGTTCTTCGGGCATAAGTATGTTAATACGGTGCTTTCTAACTATGTACTGGCAGTATCGTACCTGCTTATTGTTATCATGCTGCCCATTTTAACGTCAATTGCCGATTATAAGGGCCATAAAAAACTTTACCTGCAACTATTTACCTGGATGGGTAGCCTGGCCTGTATGGGGTTGTTTTTCTTTACGATGGATACCTTCGAGTTCAGCATGATCTGTTTCGGGTTGGCATCGGTAGGTTACTGTGGTGGTTTTGTTTTTTATAACTCCTACCTGCCCCAAATAGCCACGGTTGACCAGCAGGATGCCGTGAGTGCCAAAGGTTTTATATATGGTTTTGCAGGTAGTATTGTAGTACAAGTGCTATGCTTCATCTTTGTGTTGTTCCCCGCCACATTTGGCATGACTGATGAGGTGGCGGCCCGCTTTTCATTTTTAATAGTCGGTTTTTGGTGGATAGGCTTCTCATTTATTGCCTTTTACTTATTACCTAAAGGCGAGCCTAATGCCGGCTCGCATAAATACAACGTTTTTACCGGTGGCTTTAAAGAGTTAGCCAAAGTATTTAAAAAAGTAAAAGAACTGCCGCTTTTAAAACGCTTTTTACCGGCGTTCTTTTTTTACTCAGTTGGTGTGCAAACCATTATGTTGGTAGCTGCTAATTTTGGCGCGAAAGAGTTGCGTATGCCCGAGGAAGATCTGATCAGTATCATTTTGATCATCCAGGTGGTGGCTATTATAGGTGCTGCTATTACCGCTAAAATGTCGGCCAGGTTTGGCAACGTAAAAGTACTGTCAACCATTGTAGCTATTTGGTGCCTGATATGCGGCGGGGTATATTTTATTACCACTGCCCAACAGTTTTATTTTGCTGCTATAGTGGTTGGTATAGTAATGGGTGGCGTACAATCATTATCACGCTCAACATTTTCTAAATACATTCCGCAAAACATTCCTGATACCGCATCTTACTTTAGTTTTTATGATGTTACCGAAAAACTGTCTATAGTTGTTGGCCTGTTCACTTTTGGCTTTGTAGAAGCCATGACCCACGAAATGCGCGACTCGGCGCTGGTGCTGGATTGCTTTTTTGTAACGGGATTAGGCTTATTGCTATCGCTGATGATGGCAGAAACGAAGACTAAATCAAAGATCGCGACAGCATAAGCTATTTTTTTTAAAATAGTTTATTTTCCTTTTGCATAACTAAAAAGTTAATTATACATTTAGGTAACTAAACTATACCCCTATTATGAAAATTATCTATTACCTAAGCCTGCTATTTATAGCACTGGGCTTCCTGGCCTGCAATAAACGCGGCAGTAACCCTCAAAGAACCGTTATTGATGGCAGAATTGCCAACGTTCACCTGTTTCCCCAAACCAAAGAATTCACCTTGTATGTACAAAATTTTGGAGGTGATACTTCAAAATATACCGGCGCAATTAAAAAGGATGGCACTTTTAAAATTTATTTTGACCAGTACGTTGCACAGGATGTGGAGTTGATGCCTATTGTAAGAACATTAATTGCTCATCCGGGCGACAGTATCCATATTGATATTGATTATGCAGATATGGGCACTGTTAAATTCAGCGGCGATGCCGAAAAAACCAATAACGACCTATACCATTACCTGGGTGAAAACTATTCCTTTTATGAAAATGAGTTAGAATACCGCAAAGCCAGCAAAAGCTTTTTTGAAACAAATGATGTAAAAAGCCACCTGGATCAAAGCAATGCTATCAAAAAAGCCATGATTGAAAAAAGGCAGGAGTTCATCAACAAATTTAATGCAAACAGCGAAGTAAAAATCTGGACCAACAATTATATCAACATCAATTATTATGATTCACATTTAAGTTTTGTAAAAGCGTTGGCCAGGAAAAATAAACGAACTATAAATGATATAACCCAAACAAAGGGGCTCGACAATTTGGAAAAGGATCTGGAAAATATTTACCAGGCTTCTACCTTAAATACCGGCAGCATTAAATTGGCATTGGCATTAGCTCCATTAACAAAAAGCAGAAATTTTGAAGATTTTGTTAACAGCACTATTAACGCCAGGTATGACACGTTAATCAAACAAATACAAATTGCCTATAGCTACAATGTCATGTTATGGAAATATGATATCGATGCTGTTAATACAAACAAAAGTTTATTGGACAAACATATAACCGAGCCATTTATTACAAAACCCTTAGAAACACGTTATGCCGCGTTAAAAAAACAGATAGACAATGCACAAGCACTTTCAAATACATTGTTAGGTAATGTTGCAAAAACACCCGCTAAAGTGTTAATAGATTCTATAAGAAAAGAAAATTTGGGGAAAGTGGTGTTGATAGATGTTTGGGCTACCTGGTGCGGCCCTTGTATAAGCGAGTTTCCTGATTCGAAAAAATTAATGGAAAGCTATAAAGGTAAAGATGTAAAATTTGTTTTCTTGTGCACCGGTGTTAATAAGGTGCTCTGGAATGACCATATTGGAAAATTAAACCTGGCACAGCATTATTATTTAAATAATGAACAAAGCGAGGCTCTTGCCAAAGCCTTTAATATAAGCGGTATACCTTTCAAAATATTGATCAACAAAAATGGAGACATCATAGAAACAGGCAACGGTTTAAGGGCCAACGACGAATTAACAGCAAAAAAACTTGACAAATTGTTAGTAGGTGATAGATTGGCGGCGAATATGAGATAGTATCTAAATTAAGTTACATACTTTTTAGCAGATATAAATATAAAAAGCTTCATAAATATGGAGCTTTTTTGTTGCAATCGATTGCAATTTTGTTAAATTATTTTATACATTTAACCAACCAATTGCATTGCCTCTGGCGTTGCCCCAGCCATAAGCACAATACCTATTAAACTTATTTTCATTATGGATAATCAAGAAAAGTCTTCTTATAACAGAAGAGATTTTGTAAAAACTGCTGCCAAAGGCGCTGCTGTAGCGGGCATTACTTTTGGTTTTCCAACTATTGTACCCTCAACAGTTTTTGGCAAAAATGCGCCAAGCAATATGATCAATATCGGGCAAATTGGCTGTGGGCGTATTGCTACGGTACATGATTTGAAAGAGACCTTAAAACACTCCGATGCCGCGCGTGTTATTGCCGTTGCAGATTACTCGGGCTTTAGGCAAGATGCGGGTAAAAAATTCATATTAGATACCTACGAAAAAAGCACCGGCAAAAAAGATTTTGTAGACGTTAAATTATACGATAACTACCAGGATCTGTTAGCCAATAAAGATATTGATGCAGTTCAAATTAGCACACCCGATCACTGGCACGCGCAAGTAGCCATTGAAGCTGCATTAGCGGGCAAACATATTTATTGCCAAAAACCAACCTCGCTAACTATTGAAGAGGGCCGTACCATGAGTAATATCATCAGCAAAACAGGTGTGGTATTTCAATTAGGCAGCCAACAGCGTTCTATTGACCCATGGCCGCAATTTAAACGCGCCTGCGAATTGGTACGCAATGGTCGTATTGGTACGTTAAAAACAGTACGTGTAGGTTTACCAGGCGACCCCGCAGGTGGAAAAACTGCCGAAGCACCCATACCTGAGCGTTTTAATTATGATGCCTGGTTAGGTTCGACGCCATATACTTATTATACTCCTGATAGGGTAATGAATATACCGGCTATTAGCTCGCGCCCCGGATGGCTGCGTTTAGAGCAATTTGGTGCAGGAATGATAACCGGCTGGGGTGTACACCATATTGATATTGCACACTGGGGCATGAATACAGAGTACACGGGACCAATATGGGCTGAATGCAACGAAGTGGTTTTCCCAAAAGCGGGCTTGTGGAACGTACATGGCGATTTCCAGGTAACTATGGGTTATGCTAATGGTGTGCAGATGATTATTAATGGTAAGTATGAGAATGGAATTAAATTTGAAGGCACCAAAGGCTGGATATTCTGTACGCGCGATGGTGGTGTTACCGCCAGTGACCCGGGCGCAACGGCGGGTAAAGAATTAGCGCTTAGAGCCAGCGACCCTAAAATTTTAAATTCGGTTATCGGCAAAAATGAGGTTCATTTATATGAAAGTCCCGAGCAGCATTTAAATTGGCTGCAATCTATCAAAAACAATAAAAAGAACATCAGCCCTATTGAAATTGCGCACCGCTCATGCAGTGCTTGTTTAGTAGCACATGTGGCCATGAAGTTTGATAAACGTTTACACTTTGACCCGAGTAAGGAAAAGTTTGTTGGTAACGAGGAAGCTAATAAATTATTATCAAGGCCACAACGCTATCCTTACGGAACAAGCTATGTTAAAGTACCTAAACTGATAACCAAAAAAGTTTAATACTACATATGATAAGCTAAGCCCCTTAATTATATTAAGGGGCTTTTTTGTACCTATCCATTAACCGGCGTTTTAATATATTTGCACCTTATGCTAATTACCGAACGGGCTCTAAGAACTTTTACCGAGAATATTTTTAAAGCGATGGGCTGCAGTGCAGCCGATGCTACTTTAGCCGCTGATGTTTTATTAGCGGCTGATCTGCGGGGAATTGATTCGCATGGCGTTGCACGATTAATTGGCTACGTGCGTTTATGGGAAAAGAAACGCATTAACCCTACCCCTAACATAAAAATCGTTCATGAAACCCCTACTACCGCCACTATTGATGGTGATGGGGGCTTGGGCTTAATAGTAGCCCCTTTTGCTATGCAGGTGGCTTTAGAAAAAGCCGAAAAATATGGGTCGGCGTGGATAGCTGTACGTAACTCTAATCATTTTGGTATTGCCGGCTATCATGCCCTAAAAGCTGTAGAAAAAAATATGATAGGCTTTGCCATGACCAATGCCACACCATTAGTTGCACCTACTTTCTCTAACGAGCGTATGCTGGGTACCAACCCTATGTGCTATGCTTTCCCTGCGGGTAAATACCCACCAGTGGTGGTTGATATGGCTACATCTGCGGCAGCCAACGGCAAATTGGAAATAGCCCAACGATCAGGCGAGCAAGTGCCTGAAGGATGGCTGCAGGATAAAGACGGCAATTACACTACTGATCCTCATGCTTTAAAAACAGGAGGCTCGCTATTACCCTTAGGTGGCGACCGCGATCATGGCAGCCATAAAGGCTTTGCCTTAAGTGGTGTGGTTGATATACTTTCGGGTGTATTATCAGGTGCAAACTATGGCCCGTGGGTACCTCCTTTTGTAGCGTTTTTAGAGCCTTCTGCCAACCCAGTGGGCGAAGGCATTGGCCATTTTGTAGGTGTTATGCGTGTAGACGGATTTAGGCCGGTGGATGATTTTAAAAGCAATATGGATACCTGGATTGAACGCTTTAAATCTGCATCAAAAATTAACCCTGACCAAGGTGTAGTTATACCGGGTGAACCTGAATACGCAGCACAAATTGAGCGCACAAAAAACGGCATCCCCGTAGTTGATGCCGTTGTAAATGATTTAAATGAGTTGGCCAAAAAGTTCAATATCGAACCGTTAGCCTAATTCCGAAATCGAAAATCCGAAATCCGAAATTCTTCTAATGAATTCCCTTAAATAACCTGCTCCATCTTAGTTTGCTAAAGAAAGGCGCGTTATCATCCCAGCTCATCCATATAAATAAGGCTTTACCCACTATATGATCCTCGGGTACAAAACCCCAAAAGCGCGAGTCTAACGAATCATGGCGGTTATCGCCCATCATCCAGTAGTAATTCATTTTAAAGGTGTAGGTATCGGTTTTCTTGCCGTTTATTAAAATATCTTGTCCTATTTCTTCCAACTTATTGCCTTCATACACGGTTATTGCACGACGGTAAATTGGCAGGGTAAGGCTATCTAGTTTAACTGTCCAGCCCTTTTTAGGGATGATCACCGGACCAAAATTATCTACGTTCCAATGAAATACATGGTCTTTCCGGTGATGCGTATCATATGGAAAAACAGCATAATCTACCGATCCCTTTGGTGATATATTGGGTTTCACTGATTTAACATTTGAATACTTTTTTAAAGCATTAGCTGCAGCCTTGGTCATGGTAGGAGATATATTGCCCTCGTAAAATGAAATATTCAAGTCTTCTACAACCTGCGGATTAAGATCCATACCAGTGGTAGTAATCGTATAATCTATTTGTGAACCGGGCGGAGTAGGAGCTGCTTTACCATTTACATATACCTGCGCGTTAACCACTGTAAGGGTGTCGCCGGGGGTACCCTGGCAACGCTTAATATAGTTTTCGCGTTTGTCAACAGGGCGGTACAGCGGCGAATCGGCCTCCATTGGATAGTTAAATACTACTACATCGCCTTTTTTAACATCACTAAAGCCCGGTAGGCGGTGGTAATCTAATTCCCAGCCATCCCAATAAGCTTTGGTGTTTATAATAGGCATAGTATGGTGCGCAAACGGAAAAGCAATAGGTGTCATGGGCACACGCGGCCCATAATTTACTTTACTTACAAATAAAAAGTCGCCAACCAATAATGACCGCTCCATTGAGGGGGTGGGTATAGTATACGCCTCAATAAAAAAGGTTCTTATTAATGTAGCGGCTATTACAGCAAAAACAATAGCATCAACCCATTCGCGGGTGGCCGTTTTCTTTTTCTTTGGACCTTTATTTTTATTCCAGAATTTCCAGTTCATTTTTTAAATTATTGTATTAATATTATCCTAAATCAAACATATCCTCTACAGAATAAAAGCCTTTTTTATCTTTTATCCATTCTGCAGCTAATACCGCACCTAACGCAAATCCGTTACGGTTATGGGCGGTATGTTTAAATTCAATAGTATCTACTTCCGAATCGTAAATTACGGTATGTGTTCCCGGCACACTGTCAATACGGTGCGATTCGATAAGCAGTTCTTCCGCTTTAATATTATCGTCACTGTTGTCATTATTATCCGTAAGCACATTTACCCATTTTTGCTTGGCATCCAGGTTTTCTAAAATACCTTCGGCAATGGTAATGGCAGTACCGCTTGGCGAATCCAGCTTTTGCAAATGATGTATCTCTTCAACCTGTACATCATAGTAAGGGTAGTTATTCATCAACTTTGCCAAAACCCGGTTAACATGAAAAAATATGTTTACACCAACGCTAAAATTAGATGCGTATAATATGGTTTTGTTACCTTCCTGGCATTCTTGCTTCAGGGCAGGTATTTCGTCGTACCAGCCGGTAGTGCCCACAACTATAGGTACGCCTGCATTTAAACAATGTTTGATATTACTTAAAGCTGTACCCGGCGTACTAAACTCAATGGCTACATCGGCCTGTTGCAGGTTTTCGGCAGTAAGGTCGTGCAAATTATCATGATCTATGGTTAATACTATTTCGTGTTTACGGTCGGTAGCGATCTTCTCTATGATCTTGCCCATTTTTCCGTAACCTAATAATGCAATTTTCATTTATGGTATTCTATGGTATTCTATTTTTTAATAGCGATAATGATCCCGGTTTATAAGGTATTTATCTTTAATTGAGTGTAAAGGTAATTTTTAAACCCGGAATTATAGAATTGTTAAAACTTCCGGCATAGATTGGTGTGTTAAGCAGTCCCGGTTTTATTTTAATTGACAGCTTATCATTCATATCATACGAGTGCTTATACTTGGCATCAATATACGCATCAACCATTTGAATGGCCCAAACTCCCACAAAACCAAATGCACTCAAATCGCGGTTGCGCCTTGCGCCAATAATTGCATCATTTATGGCAGCAGTAGTATAAGGTTGGTAATCTATATAGGTCTGGTAGTAAGGATCGCCAGGATTTGGTGGTTCGCCACTCACACGATACTTAGCTACAGCCGTTGATTCATTAAAATAATTTACATTAAAAACATAAGCCCATGCCAACAGCCCAAGGCCGGTATAAACTGCAGGGACCTTCCACCACTTACGATTGTATATTTGGCCCCAACCCGGTACCATTAACGACCGCATAACTGCAGTGCGCGGACTATGATTAGTATCAGGATAATAAACTTTTACTTTTGATTTGGGTACAGGATTGGCTTTCATAGAGTCGCGCCTGGCTTGTATAACCGGTGGAACCTCGTTTTTTTTACCTGTAGTATCCATTACCTGTGCTTTAACAGCAAATGCATTAAATAACAGGAAGCCAATTAAAAAACATCTGTACATTATTACCAATCCAACATTTCTAAAATGCGGCCAAGATCGTCTTCTGATAAAAATGGGATCTCAATACTTCCCTTACCCTGGCCATTTATATTCAGCTTAACTTTTGTGCTAAACTTTGATGCCAGGTCATCCTGTATCTTTTGCATCTGAAAAGATATAGGCTCAGGTTGTTTACCTTCTTTTTTTATCCGTGAGTTTTGCAGCTCACGCACCATCTCTTCCACCTTACGAACGGATAAACCGTCCTGAATAATATGTTTATGGATAAATAATTGTTTATCAGCATCCTCAACACTTATCAAAGCCTTGGCATGGCCCATACTGATATGCCCATCCCGGATTGATGCCTGTATAACAGGAGGCAGTTTTAATAAACGCAGGTAATTAGTAACCGTTGATCGGTTTTTGCTTACTCTGTCTCCCAATTCCTCTTGCTTTAAACTGCATTCATCAATCATACGCTGAAAGCTCAAGGCCACCTCAATAGCATTCAGGTTTTCGCGCTGTATGTTCTCGATCAGCGCCATTTCCAGCATTTGCTGGTCGTTAGCTGCGCGTATATAAGCCGGTATGTTGGTTAATCCTGCCAGTTTTGAAGCACGTAAACGGCGCTCGCCCGATATCAATTGATAGCTGTGCGCGTTAATGCGTCTAACCGTAATTGGCTGTATAAGCCCTTGTAGCTTTATTGATTCAGAAAGTTCCTTTAAGGCCTCCTGATCAAAATCTGTACGGGGTTGAAACGGGTTGATCTCAATTTCGGCAATCTTTATTTCATTTACCGATCCCATGGTATTAACTTCGGGAGCGGCACTTACCTCATTTCTATCACTTCTTTTATACGGCAGCACATTATCCGAATCATTTAACAGCGCGCTTAATCCCTTACCCAGGGCCTTTCTTTTTTCTGCACTCATTTATTATACGGTTTCGGTAGTTGCTTCCAGTTCATCTTTCACTAAACCATTTTTACGCACAATTTCGCGGGCAAGGTTTAAATAGTTTATGGCGCCTTTGCAGGTGGCATCATGCATAATAACCGATACACCAAAGCTTGGAGCCTCGCTTAAACGTGTATTACGCTGTATAATGGTATTAAAAACCATATCTTCAAAATGCGTACGTACTTCCTCAACCACCTGGTTTGATAAACGCAGGCGCACATCGTACATGGTTAATAAAATGCCCTCAATTTCAAGCGCGGTATTTAAACGGCTTTGCACTATTTTAATGGTATTTAACAATTTGCCTAATCCCTCTAACGCAAAATACTCGCACTGTACGGGTATAATTACCGAATCTGCAGCAGTTAGGGCGTTAATGGTTATTAAACCTAATGACGGCGAACAATCAATAATTATAAAATCATACTCGTCGCGCACACTGTCTAAAACCGCTTTCATTTTAAACTCGCGGTTATCCAGGTTTATCATCTCTATCTCGGCACCTACCAGGTCAATATGGGCAGGCAGCAGATCAAGATTAGGCGTTTCTGTTTTTATAATAGCATCGTGCGGATCAATATCATTGATGATACACTCGTAAACGCTGTTTTTTATATTACGGGGATCAAAACCAATACCCGAAGTAGAGTTTGCCTGCGGATCGGCATCAACCAATAAAGTTTTAAATTCTAATACGGCTAAACTTGCCGCAAGGTTTATTGATGATGTAGTTTTACCTACGCCACCTTTTTGGTTGGCCAAAGCAATTATTTTACTCATTATGTATTTTGTAAAAATTTATAACAGTTATATCAATAACGAAAAATAGAAATGAAAATTTCTACCTTCGGGATGTTTTAACAGGTGCTAAGATAAGTATTTAAAACACTTAGAAATCCACAGGTTTTGGCAATTTACAAACATATTTGTGTTAATGAGTGTATGATTGGATGTGACGAGCGAATGTTGCTCATCTATAAAATCACTCATTCGCTAATTCACTCAATCACTAAATAAAAAAATGCTCATCATATCAGCAACCAACAGGCCCGGCAGCTCGACCCTTAAAGTGGCTAAATATTATCAAAAACAGCTACGCGAAAAAGGCGTGGAAGCCGACTTACTATCATTAGCAGAACTGCCCGATAACCTGATAAAAACTGATATGTATGGCCAACGAAGTGCGGAGTTTCAAGTCATACAAGACTTAATCACTAAAACTGAAAAATTCCTGTTTATTATCCCTGAGTATAATGGCAGCTTCCCGGGTGTGTTAAAAGCGTTTATTGACGCCTGTACCTTCCCCGAGAGCTTTTACGATAAAAAGGCTGCCTTGGTGGGTATATCATCAGGCAAGTATGGCAACATACGTGGCATTGACCATTTTACAGGGGTATGCCATTATATGCATTTAAATGTGATGTCGTTAAAGCTGCATATTGCCAGTATTAAAACTGAACTTAACGTCGATGCTGAGCTTTTTAAAGAGGACACGTTGAAGTTTATTAATGAGCAGTTGGATAAATTCATCAGGTTTTAAAATAATATTCTATGTTTGTGCTACCTAGTCACAATTCATGAAAAATCTATTAGCATTAATTGCATTATTAATTTTATTCCCCTGTTTTCTATCGGCACAAACCAATTTTAAGCCCGGCTATATAGTCAATTTAAAAGGTGATACCATACCAGGTTTTGTTGATTATAAAGATTGGACCCGTAACCCTAAAGAGGTTAATTTTAAAAGCAATAATGCTGAAAACTCACAAATATATAGCGCCAAAGATATTGAAGCTTTTGCGGTAACAGGGGTTGAATATTATAAAAGTTATAATGGCAAAATAAGCCTGAACCGGGTTGACTTCAGCAATTTTAGTGTAAAGGTTGATACTACTTATATTACTGATGCTGTTTTTTTACGCGGGTTAACTGCAGGTAAAAACGTAACACTACTACAATACAGCGATGGTATTAAAGACAGGTATTTTATTGCCCAAAAAAACAACCCCACAACCGAGTTGATTTACCGGGCGTATTTAGGGGGTAATGATAGGGTAACCAAAGTTTTTGATACGAAATACAAACAACAACTGCAATTATTACGCACTATTTACCGCCCCGATGATGCAAGCCTGATAAATGAAATACAATACACTAACTACAATCAAAAAGCACTTTTAAAAATTGTAAAAAAATTAAATAATGGGGTTGATGAATTAACAATGGTTAGCCAATCAAAAAGCGGAGTTCGCTTTTTTGCAGGGGCAGGTGTAAACGCCGGCACTATTAGTTTCAAAGACAATATAACCCTTTTAGAATCATCCAACACTAGTATTGGTCCTATGATCAATGTTGGATTAGATCTATTATTTAATAAAAATATCGGTAAACTTTTTTTACGTACCGAGTTGAGTTATACAAGTACTAAAACACGTTTAGCTTTTGGCGATGGTCTACCCCCAAGTGCCTTTAGTACTACAAACATTATAATGTTTGATAGACAAATGATATCACTTAGCCCCCAACTTCTTTATAATATATCCAATAAACAAAATTTAAAATTTTATGCAGGCGGAGGCTTGGTGCTAACGCTATCATTATACAATAATAAACAGGTATATAGAGATTATAATAACACTAAAGCTTCCTCATCGTATAATTTACAATCGTTATTGCCTGTTAACGTAACTTTGGTAGCCAAAACAGGAGTAACTATCAATAATAAAATTGAAATTCAAGTTGCTTACCAGCCCCCTGTTGCAATAAATAGCGCTACAACTATTTATGTATTTAAATCATCTTCTTTTCGTGCAGGTATAAATTATTTGTTTTAACCCTAACGATGCCGGTAACCCTATTTTTATAATCATTGTCAATTAGTTACAATCACCACTTACTTGTTACAAACTGATAGTCCTTTTATTAATAAAAGGACTATTTTTGTGCGCCAATTTAAACTTATGAAAAGATTATACTCCACCTCAATATTATTGATAACTGCCGGATTGCTTACCCAAGCGATAGCCCAAAAAGTTGACACTGTAAAAAGTTTACAGGACGTTACCATACGCGGATACTTATCTGAACAGCAAATGCTTAAAACACCAGCCTCGGTAGGTGTGTTAACACCATCGCAATTACGGTTACAACCCGAAAATTCACTGGTGCCTGCCATGAATACTATACCGGGTATACGTATGGAAGAGCGTTCGCCGGGCAGTTACCGTTTATCAATACGTGGTAGCTTATTACGCTCGCCATTTGGGGTGCGCGATGTAAAGGTTTATTTTGATGAGATACCTTTAACAGATGCGGGGGGCAATACCTACTTAAACACCATTGATTTTAACAGCGTGCAGGGTGTTGAAATATTAAAAGGCCCTGACGGCAGTTTATTTGGAGCCAACTCGGGCGGTGTGGTTTTAATTAACCCGGTTAACCGTTATGCCGATAGCAACTATGTATCCTTAGGTGCCAATGCCGGCTCGTATGGTTTGTTCCATCAAAATGTGGGTATACAAAACATTACCAAAAACAACCAGCTAAATATTAACCAGGCTTACCAAACGGCTAAGGGTTACCGCGATAACAGCAATATGTACCGCACCTATTTTCAGTTGGTTGATAAATTGAAATATGGCAATGGCAATTCAATCAAGTTTATAGGTTTATATTCTGACCTGAATTACCAAACACCAGGAGGGTTAACCCAGGCACAATTAGCAGTAAACCCACGCGGCACCAGGGCTAACGCCATTAGCCAGCGCATTGGCATCAGCTCAAAAATGACTATGGGTGGTTTGGTAAACGAGTGGAAAATAAGCGACCGTATACGTAATGTGGCATCCATTTTTGGTACTTATGTTAATTTTACAAACCCGTTCATCAGTAATTATGAGCAGCGCTATGAAAGCACTTATGGCTTGCGTACCTATTTTGAGTATAGCGGCATACGCACAGCTAACTACGACTGGAAAGCCAACATTGGTGTAGAGGTACAGCAAACCAATTCAGACATCAACAACTATAATAACAACCAGGGAGTAAGAGGTACAGCGCAGGCGCAGGATAAAATACATACTAACCAGCGTTTCTTTTTTGCACGTTACCAGGCTGACTTGTTTAACAAATTGCACGTAGAAGCAGCAGCCAGCATAAACTATTACGATTATAAGTTCCAGAACATTTTCCCGCTGGCGCAGACAGTTTATACCCCGCGTAGCTTTACGCCACAGGTGATGCCGCGTTTGGCTTTATCTTATAGTATAACTGATAACTTTATCTGGAGAGCATCGGTTAGTCGTGGTTATTCAACCCCTACTACTGCAGAGATCCGCCCAACCAGCAATATTATTAATACGGCATTACAAGCGCAATTGGGCTGGAACTACGAAACAGGTTTCCGCCTGCGTGATAAAGAGAACCGCTTTTTATTGGATGCATCGGTATTTTTATATCGCCTGCAAAACGCCATTGTGCGCCGTTTAAATCCAGATGATACCGAGTATTATATCAATGCGGGTGGCACCAAACAACCCGGTTTAGAAGCTTATGCCAGCTACTGGATAATCAAACAAAAAAATACAGGGTTTATTCGTGGCTTGCAGTTAAACGAATCGCTTACGTTAAGCAAGTTCACTTTTACCGATTATAAAGTTGCCGCTAATGATTACTCCAACAAAGAGTTAACCGGGGTACCAAGAACTGTTACCGTTTCAAGTGTACAGGTAAAATTTCCGCAAAACATTTATTTGTTTGCACAGCATAACTATACCTCGCGCATACCACTAAATGATGCCAACAGCGTATATGCCAACCGTTACCATTTGGTACAGGCTAAAGCCGGATGGCAGCATATTTTAAAAGGCAATACACGTTTAGATATTTACGCGGGGGTTGATAACTTGTTTAATGAAAATTACAGCCTGGGTAATGACCTGAATGCTTTTGGTAACCGTTACTTTAACCCGGCAGCATTGCGTAATTTTTATGCAGGGTTTAATGTGATATTCTAAAACCCACTTGTCATTTCGAACATAGTGAGAAATCTATACACGCGCTATATGAACGGATGTATAGATTTCTCCTCGTTCCTCGTCGAAATGACAAATAGTTGAATTAATTACACCCCAAACTTTATCCACTTCTCCCCTTCATAGCCAAAAATAAATTGTTTGGGGTTAATGATCTCGCCGAACACTTCGGTTAGGGCTACCAGTTGATCTGGATTGGAAATATCGAAGTTGCCATCGACCATATAAACTCGGTTATTTTTGGCTGCTTTTAGGTCGCTAAAACCGGGTAACTGCAGCAGCCTATCCATTTGTTGCATAGTTTGGGATACGGCATAGCCTATAGGGATTACCACTATTATATCAGGATTATTAAACTGATTTTCACTTGCGCCTCCGGCAATGTTTATTAATTCGGCAACTGAATTATCCGCCAGGGTTAACGTATCTAAATTGGCAATACAAGCTACAGCAGGTTTTTGCTCAATAAATTTGAGTTTATGTTTAATAAGGTCGATGCGTTCCTGTAGTTCTTCGGCTAATTCTATCATTGCGGTGCAAAGGTGCGGAATTTTTTAATGTAGAAAAGTGTAAGGTTTTATTTAGTAGCTTTAATTACTTTACCAAAGAGCCATGAAACCTATTATCTTTTCTATTATTTGTATATTTTGCTTATCGTCATGCCATCAGCAAAATAACAATGATCTAAATAAACTTTTAATTGGCAAGTGGGATAGAATAACCACAACATACACCCAACAAAAAAAGACAAAGGAGGGTGTTGCCGAAGAAGAAATTAGTATTGACTGTAATGTTTGTCCAACTATAGTATTTTTAAAAAACGAAACAGGGGTAATTACTTTACCGAAATCAAATAAAAACACGTTTCAATGGAAGATTGAAAGTGATAAATTGATAGTGAAAAACAATAGACAAAGTTCTTTTATTAAGGATGGAAGTTACCATCTTAACCCTACAAACAGGAGAGAATTTACAGAACTTGAATTAATTGATACATCGGGACAATTAAAATATATTCTTTCAAGATAATGTATTGCCTAATCTTGCAAATCCTTACTTTTCAAATTCCATATTTTTTCTGCCTTGCGGCCGACGAGCCAAAACGATGCCGCCAGTATGGCAAAGAACAGGGTTTTGTTGGTATGATCCCAAAAGTATTCGAAGTATTTGGTGTACAGGAAAATGATGAGGAACGTTATACCAAATTCGCGGGCAATAGTATCGTTAGTTTTTAAACCGTATAGCAGGAACCCGCCTGCAACTGCTGCGGATATGATACCCCAATAAAATAAACTGATCTGTTTGATTTGATACCATACATCCATATTGCCATGGTTGCCAAATATGCTCAGCAGCCATAATGATAAAAACAGGTATAGTAACCCAACTACATAGGTCTGCTCCCAAAAATAGGCGAACCATTTACGATTGCGTAGTACATAGGTGGCGGCAACCAATACCAATCCAAAAAACACAAACCTTAGCGGGTAATTCATCCCTAAAAAGTAATCGCTCCAACTGGTTTGAAAGCCGGTTTCGGTACCGAACCAACTGCCCAATGATACTAACGCGAATAACCATATCAACCTTGATTCCATCCGCCAGGCTAAAAAACCATAGACGAAAACAGATAGCAGAAAAAGTAAGGAGTAATGACCCGAACCATTATCAAAAGTTTTACCCAAATAAGCAATGCAACAAGCGGTAAATAACACGCCGGTAAATATGATGGCTTCGTTGCTAAATACTCTTTCGGGTGATAGTCGCTCTTTCCTTCGCCCCCAATAAAACAAGAAGGCAGCGGCGAATCCGGAAACTATACTGATGATAATATCGGGTGTATAGTACAGTTTTTTAAGCAGGTTAACTACAGTATCATTAATAATCAAAAACGCAAAGGAAGCACCGCCGCATATCAGGGCAATCCAAAACGAATACTTGGCCAGCCGCATCCAGTCGAAACCTTTAACCACGTAAGATTTGCGTAAAGTTTCGGCCTGCTCCTTATCCACGGTGCCGTGCTTTTCCCAATGAGCAATAGTATCATTCAGGAACTCGCTTTCCGCCTTATCTACTTGTAGTTTACTCATTATGCCATCAACTTTATCACATCAACTTTATCCTGCGCTATTTGAGCTTTGAGTTCATCCAGCCCTGCAAATTTCATATCGCCGCGTATAAAGTGATGAAACTCCATGCGTATCTGCTGGTAATATATCTCTTTATCAAAGTCGAAAATATTCACCTCAATATTACGCCTTACGCCGTTTATGGTGGGGCGGGTGCCGATGTACGCCATGCCGTTGTACATTACTTTGTCTACCTCAACTTTTACGGCAAAAATGCCATCACCGGGAATGAGCTTATACTTTTCTTCGATGACTATATTAGCTGTAGGGTAACCTATTTGGCGGCCTATCTGGTCGCCGCGGGTTACTTTGCCCGTGATGAAGAATGGGTATCCCAAAAACTCATTAGCCAGGTCTATTTTACTTTCAAATAGTGCATTACGTATTTGGGTTGAGCTGATAGCTACATCATGTATATCCTGCTCGGGTATTTCTATTACCTCAAAATCATACTGTGGCGCCAGTTGCAAAAGGTCAGCCAATCCGCCTTGTCGGTCCTTACCAAAACGATGGTCGTAGCCGATCACAATTTTTTTGGTGCCGATATTTTTTACCAATACATCCCGGATGTAATCCTCGGGCGACTGGTTAGAAAAATCTCTTGAAAAAGGGGTAATAATTAAATGATCAACGCCTAATTTCTCCAGCAACTCTGCTTTCTCGTTAATGGTATTGATCAGCTTAATGCTTTCATCTTCGGGATGCAATATCATCCGCGGATGCGGGAAAAAAGTTAGGATAACGGTTTCGCCGCCAATGGTATCGGCCAGCTCTTTTATACGCGATATGATTTTACGGTGGCCTATATGTACCCCATCAAAAGTACCAATGGTAACCACCGCGTTTTTTACCGGTTTAAATTCATCTATATGATGGTATATTTTCATTTCGGATGTCGGATTTTCGATTTCGGATTTTGCCCGAAATTAACTGCCGCTAACGGCAGCTTTTTGTTCTTTTATAATGTTTACCAAATCAGGCACCTCCCAGGCATCTTCCAATCGGAAATTACCGCTGCGGGTACGGGTTAGTTTTGACAGGTATGCCCCGTTATTTAAAGCCTTGCCAAAATCATTCACCAACGACCGTATATATGTCCCCTTACTACAAACTACCCTGAAATCAACTTCGGGCAGTTCAATGCGGGTAATTTCAAATTCGGCAATAGTTACGCTACGAAGGCGCAGTTCAACTTCTTCGCCACGGCGGGCTTTTTCGTACAACCGCTCACCACCAATTTTTATGGCCGAATGCGCGGGCGGGTATTGCTGTATATCGCCAGTAAATTGTTTACAGGCATTATGTATTTGTTCGGATGTAAGATTGCCGGTATCAAATTGCTCATCAGGCTCGGTTTCCATGTCGTAAGATGGCGTGGTAGCACCCAATATCATCGTTCCTGTATATTCCTTTTCTTCGGCCTGGAAGGTATCTATCTGCTTGGTCATTTTACCGGTGCAGATGATGAGTAAGCCCGTAGCTAACGGATCTAACGTACCTGCATGGCCAACCTTTAGCTTTAACGGTTTAAAGCTGTTGCGCAGCTTGCCAACTACGTCAAAGCTGGTCCACTGGTAGGGCTTGTTTACCAGCAGCAGTTCGCCTGCAGCAAAGTCAAATTCCTTTTTTTCGGGTTGTAATGTATCCATTAAGGCGCAAAGGTAGGATTTTATGTAATTACACGAGTGTGTTATTATAATGACAGCTTTGCAGGGTTTTGTCGATTATCCCAAAATCGTAAAAGTTCTATATTTTGTTGCTTCAACCTATAAAACAAACTTACCTGACCAACTATTACACACTTGTAGGTATCGCTTTCCTTAGAATAAGGATAATAGGCAGGATTTTGATTAATATATTCTATTACTTGTTCCGTTCTGTCTATAAATGATTCTACCTCTCTTATAGTCCAATTTCCTTGTAAATAATCAAGAATTTCAAGATAAGTAATATGAGCAGTAGGTGACCAAATAATACTGTGTGAGGTCATGGTTTTAAAAACCGTTTTCTCACATCGGCCATAACCTGTTGATGTGCAATTCCCTGTCCGCTATCAAGCTCGGCTTTTGCTTTGTCAATCGATTGTTTTACTTCATTAGGTAAGGCAGCCCAAAAATCATCTTCCTGCACACCTAATATGGAACTTATCTCATTGAGCTTTACATCATCTTCGCTTTGAATGATTTTTTCTACAATCTTATATTTTAATGAAATATCCATGGCTTTATAAATTACATAAATATAACGATTTTAGTTTTATTCTGTTATGCAGATAATTTATATCATCTCCAACTGATGACCGCTCAAAATAATGCCGATGATGATAGCGCCAACGATGATGCGGTACCAGCCGAAAAGTTTAAAGCCGCGACGCTCTAAAAAGGTGATAAAACTTTTAATGGCCAGCATTGCTACGATGAAGGCTACTACATTACCAATGGCTAATAGTTTGATCTCTTCGCCGGTAAAGGTGTGGCCCTCTTTGTAAAAGTCGTACATCTTTTTGGCGGTGGCGGCAAACATAGTGGGTACGGCTAAAAAGAAGGAAAATTCTGCCGCTGCGGTGCGGCTCAGCTTTTGCGACATACCACCAACGATGGTAGCTGCAGAGCGTGATGTACCCGGTATCATGGCAACACATTGGAAAAAACCAATTTTAAGTGCGGTTATATTACTGATCTCTTTTTCCTGCGTTACGGTAGGTTTATTGAACCATTTATCTACAAATAATAATATGATACCACCTACAAATAAAGTGATGCCTACAGTAAGCGGGCTCTCTAATAAAGCGTCTATTTTTTTGCTTAGCAACAAGCCAAATACCACTGCCGGGGCAAAAGCGATAGCCAGCTTCACGTAAAAATTTAACGATTGCAAAAAGCGCTTGTAATATAATATCACTACCGAAAGGATGGCACCAAACTGTATGGCTATAGTAAACAGTTTTACAAAAGGATCAGAAGCGATGCCCATTAACGAGCTGGCAATGATCATGTGCCCGGTGGATGATACCGGCAAAAACTCGGTAAGCCCCTCAATAATGGCCAGGATAATAACGTGGATAATATTCATGTGATGGGTATAGGTATAAAACTGACAGACGCTATGATCTATCAACTATGAACCATTAGCTATTTCGCTTCCGGCTTTTTTAATATGGCATAAAAGCCTATACCAAAACCTGTTAAAACCACTATCGGCGCCACAACAATTTTAGTATTGCTGTAAATATCAGTTGTACCCGACATGAGCACAAAACCTACTATTACTACAGCTATGGCGATGATGAACCATAGGTAATTACTTTTATCAAATATAAATTTTACCGGTTGAGTGTCGGTAGTTTTATTAGTGGTTGATTTTGCCATCTTTTTTAATTAGTGAATGATTGAATGAGCGAATGAGTGATTGGCAAATCTACCTTTCAGCTTTCGCCTTTAAGCTTTCAGCTTATCTATATAAATCGTATATTTTTAATCGTAAAAATTTGTTTACTGCTAAGTAAGTACTAAATGCTGATATGAAAACACCCAGTCCCACCACTCCTAAAAACACAACACCAAACTCCATATAGTTTTGCAGGATGACCAATTCGGGCACCTGGTTAACCGCCAGGGATAAAGTAATTATCAAAATAATTACAGCAATTAACCCCCCTAACAGGCCGTGCCACATACCATATAGTAAAAATGGCTTGCGGATAAACCCTTTTGTTGCCCCTACCAACTGCATTGATTTTATTAAAAACCTTTGCGAATATATAGCCAGCCTGATGGTATTATTAATTAACGCGACTGATACAACTACAAATATTACAGCAAAAGCCAGTATCACTAAACTGATAGAAGTTAAATTTTTGTTCATATCATCAACTAATGATTGCTGATACTTTACTTCTTTTATTAGTGGGTTTTTTAATAGCTGTGTTTTAAACTTCGTGATGTCGGTATTGTTGGCATACTCCGCATTCAGATAAACATCTAACGATTGCGATAACGGGTTATAACCTAAAAACTTTACAAAGTCTTCGCCCAGATCTTTTTGCAGGTTACGGGCGGCCAGTTCTTTACTTACATACTGGGTTTGCTTCACCATGGGGTTGGCTTCCAGTTGCTTTTGCAGTTGCGATATATCTGCCTCGTGGGCGGCATCGTCCACAAAAATATTGAGTACAATGTTTTCTTTTACGTAGCGCGACAGGTTATTGGCATGTACCAATATTAAACCTAAAAGGCCTATCATTAATAACACCATAGCTATACCAAATACGGTAGAGATATAAATGGTTTTTGTTTTTTTTGCCGATGCGCTTGCTTCAAATTCTTCCATAAGCTGTTTAAACCTGAGGGCTTCTTACGAAATTAAGAAACCGCCAATAAAGGTAAAAGTTTATCTGTTATAAAGATGAGGTTTAACAAAATTTAACGTGATATCTTCTTTCCGGTCATTTCGACCAACGGGAGAAATCCATGCTCAATCCGGTATATGTATAGATCTCTCACTACGTTCGAGATGACAAGTGGCAATAAACAAAATATACTATGAGTTGTTATTACCACATGACAAAACCAGCAAACTCAAAAGATAAACCATCACCATCAGATACCCCTACCGACAGGCCAAATGATAACGGTAATGAAGCTGTTGTACAAAGTGAAGACAAGCAATATAATGCCGATGAACCGCATGGCGGCAACATTGCCAAAAAACGCGAAAACGAGGAGCAGCCGGTAAACCCTGTAAAAAATCCGCCTAATGAAGAGGGTGTAGATAAGGGGCAGGTGCAGCCGGATTAGTTATATCATTGAGTCATTAGGTCATTGAGTCATTTTTAAATCGTTCAATGACCTAATGACCCAGTGACCTAATGATTTTATCTCACAATCCCCGTGGAGTTAAACTGCAGGTCGTATAATTTACGATAATAGCCGCCTTCAATACGTAATAATTCCTGGTGGGTACCTATTTCTTTGATCTCGCCATGATCAAGCACAATGATCTTGTCGGCATTTTGAATGGTAGACAGGCGATGGGCAATAACTATAGCCGTACGGCCCTCCATCAACTTGTTAATGGCGTTTTGAATCAGCACCTCGGTTTCGGTATCTACCGACGAGGTCGCTTCGTCCAGCACTAAAATAGATGGATTATAAACCAGCGCACGAATAAATGATATCAACTGAGATTGCCCTGCCGACAGCGTTGCCCCACGCTCCATCACATTATAATCATAGCCGCCGGGCAGGCGTTCAATAAATTCATGCGCGCCAACATCTTTGGCAGCGGCAATCACTTGCTCGCGGGTAATGGTTTCATTATTCAGGCTGATGTTGTTGGCAATGGTATCGCTAAACAAAAACACATCCTGTATAACCGTAGCAATGCGCGACCGTAAATAGTTTACATCATATTCGCGTATATCGTGCCCGTCAATATTTACGCTGCCTTTGCCTATTTCATAAAAACGGTTAAGGATATTTATGGTAGATGATTTTCCCGCACCTGTGGCCCCAACCAGTGCCAGGGTTTCGCCGGGCTTTACATGGAAGTTGATGTCTTTTAGTACCCAGTTATCGTCGTTATAAGCAAACCACACATTGCTGAATTTAATATCACCCTCAATAGTAGCCGGCATTAAATGACCGTCGTTGGTAGCCACTTCATCTGTATCTAAAACTTTAAATATCCTGTCGGCACCCACCATACCCATTTGCAGGGTATTAAATTTATCAGCCAATTGGCGTATAGGCCGAAAAAGCAAGTTTAAATAAATAATAAACTCCAGTATGGTACCCGGCGTAATGCCTTTGCCCGATGCCGTAAGCTGCGCCAGTTGCTGATCGGTCAGTATTCGTTTACAGCCGTACCAAACCAACAGGCCAATACAAATAGCAAACAAAATCTCCACCACCGGGAAGAATATAGAATAGTACCAGTTAGAGCGGATATGCGCGTCGCGGTGTTTTAAGTTTACAGCTTTAAACTTACGCATCTCCTGCTCCTCACGTGCAAAGCTTTGTATAATACTGATGCCCGAAATATGCTCGGCCAAAAAAGTATTTAAATGCGCCACCTGCGTACGCACTTCCTGAAAGGATGATTTAATAGCCTCCTTAAACACATAGGTTGATGCAAATAAAAGCGGCATAGGCAACAAGGTTATGGTAGCCAGTTTCCAGTCGCGGTGAAACATATAGCCGATGATGGCAATAACCAGCAGCAGGTCGCCCATAATAGATATCAGCCCCTCCGCAAAAATATCGGCAATAGTTTCCAGGTCAGATACGGTACGTGTAATGAGCATACCAATGGGTGTGCGGTCAAAATATTTTAAACGGAGGGTGGTGATATGGTTAAACACGTCAATACGCAGATCGCGAATTACAGATTGCCCCAGCGAGTTGGTTAAATGGGTTTGATAATATTGTGCCAGGGTTTGTATCAACAGTTGCCCTACCATCAGTTCAACCATAAAAACCATTCCGCTATAATTGTTTACCAGTATGTAGTTATCCAGTGTTTTTTGTATCAGGATAGGCTGCAGCAAGGCACTCACCGCCAAAAAAATGGTTAAAAACACCGATATGATAAACGTACTATTGTACGGCTTTACATAGTGCATAACCCGCTTTAGCAGCTGCCAATCAAATGCTTTACCGGTAACCTGTGACATTTATTGAATGAGTGATTGAGTGAATTAGTGATTGAAACAAATGTAAATTTAATAAATCCGAAATCGAACATTGTAAGTTCGAAATTACAAAAATGGGTATTTCACCTCCGTTAAATACAAACCACAAGCAGGTACAGATGTACCGGCATTGCTGCGGTTTTTACTTTTGATGATATCATGAATAGCTTCGGGGGCTATCTCTTTATTTCCTACCATCAGCAGAGTACCCACTATGGCGCGTACCATATTACGCAAAAACCTGTCGGCAGATATTTTAAAAACTATTCCGCCATCAGTGCGCTCCCAAACAGCATTGGTTATTTTACAATTGTTGGTTTTAACTTGCGTGTTTGATTTGCTGAAACAGCTAAAATCAATATACTGCATGATCAATTTAGCAGCCTGGTTCATTAACTCCAGATCAGGCTCATCGCGCAGTAACCACGAGTACCCATTTTTAAAGGGGTCTTTATTAAAATGGATATGATATTCGTACGACCGTAAGGTAGCATCAAACCTGGCATGCGCATCGGCATTAACCGGGATTATTCTTTTGATGGCGATATCCTGCGGAAGCAGTGAATTAAAACTTCGAAGCGCACTACCATGATCTATGAACCATGAACTATCAACCACATCAAAATGCGCAAAAAATTCTTTAGCATGTACCCCGGTATCCGTACGGCCACAGCCCAGCGTTTCAACAGGCTGTCGCAAAACGGTGCTTAGGGCTTTGTTTAAAACCTCCTGCACACCTACAGCATTAGGCTGCATTTGCCAGCCATGATAGCGGGTACCATCATAAGCCAGTTCAATAAAAAAGCGTTGTTTGCTGCTCACGGGGCAAAGGTAGTGATTGGTGATTAGAGATTAGTAATTAGGTTGTATCATCGCTAACTACTAACCTCTAATCACTATTCTCTGATCACTAATTTATATACTCTTTATAGATCGTCTCAAACATTAACCTATTATCAACCGCCAAGTCAAAAGGTTCATCTAAAAACGAATAATTATAGCCAATAGTTTTGGCCAGGTTTTTTAATACTTTAAAGTAGGTTATCTCAATTCCTTCAATTATCTGCAGGTAAAAAAGTATAAACACATCACGCTCAATAGGCGTTTTACCGGTTTTAATTACCGTCATGTATGCTTCTAATGTCATCCCCTTTACACCCAAAATACTGGTTTTTGATGGCTTTTGCTTTATCGACGTGTAAATTTCGTCCATGCTATCAATTTGCTTAACGGTATCATCAATGCACTCGTTAATAGCCAGTTTTAAATGTTTTAAAGAGGCTATGCTCATTGCCTCTGCAAAAAACTCCAACAGGTGTTTCTTTCCGTAATAAATGCCATTTAAATGTTCCAGGAACATGCTTTTTAGATGTTTATCATCTATAACAACATCTTTGGGCGTTTGTGAACTATCGGGCTTAGCCATCGTGTCAAGTAAATTAGGTTGAACCTGTTAAATTTACACACATTTATTCATAATTGTAATAAATACGTTTATTAATAATCAAAACACATTATTAAACAATTATATATTTGTACAGTTAATACTTAAAACAATGTTACAACGTATTCAAAGCATCTATCTGCTGCTGGCTGCATTAGCCATCGCGGCCTTATTTATATTCCCGCTAATCAACAATGTTTATGTTGATGGGCAACTCTCCACCCTAAAAATAACCGGCATTTACCAGGATGTTAACGGGCAGCAGCAAAACGTTAAGCCGTTTACCGCACTATCTGTTTTAACAGGTTTTATGGCGGTAATACCTCTGGTTATCATATTTTTCTATAACAACCGTACCCTGCAACGTACCTTATGCTATTGTGCTATGCTGATCATTATCGGTTTTAGCTTTTGGGTATCGCAAACTGCTAAAAGCATAATTGGCGATAGCGGTATTGGGTTAAGCAATTATGGTATTGGTATTATCCTGCTATCTTTAAGTATATTATTTATTATACTGGCTCAAAAAGCTATACAAAAGGATGATAAGCTGGTAAAGTCGGCGGATAGGTTGAGGTAGTCTGAACCATGATTGATGGGATTGCCTGTTTACCATGATCATAAATCATGGTAATCCTTGAATCTTAGGAATCAAGGTTACGACAACCCTTTGAAAATCCAAATATTAACGCTACCTTTGCGCCCGATTTGGCGATGTAGCCAGATCCGTTATTTAAAATCATGAACCCATTTATTGAACTGGGAATCCGTGAAGATATTGTTAATGCCATCACCGAGTTAGGTTTCGAAAAACCAACTCCAATCCAGGAACAGTCGATTCCGGTATTGCTTACAGGCAGCAACGATTTTGTCGGATTAGCCCAAACCGGGACCGGAAAAACTGCTGCTTTTGGCTTGCCATTGCTGGAACTACTGAATTTCGAAGAAAATTCTCCTCAAGCACTTATTTTGTGCCCTACACGCGAACTTTGTTTACAGATCGCAAACGACATTAAAAATTACTCCAAAAAAATGGACAACGTACACGTTGTTGCCGTTTATGGTGGAGCCAGTATCTCAGACCAATTGCGCACAATTAGGCGCGGTGTGCAAATTGTTGTTGCCACCCCTGGCCGTATGCTGGATATTATTAATCGCGGCGCTATAAATTTCTCAGGTGTGAAATTTGTAGTATTGGATGAGGCTGATGAAATGCTCAACATGGGCTTTCAGGAAGACATTGATAGTATCTTATCTACTACCCCCGAAACTAAGAAAACATGGTTGTTTTCTGCAACTATGCCAACCGAAGTTAGGCGCATAGCTAAAAAGTACATGCATGAGCCATTTGAGCTTACCATGGGCGAAAAAAATACCGGTAATATCAACATCGAGCATGAGTACTATATAGTACGTGCCCGTGATAAGTATGCCGCGTTTAAACGTATTGTTGATTTTAACCCTGATATTTTTGGTATTGTATTTTGCCGTACCAAAATTGAAACACAGGATATTGCCGAGGCATTGATGAAAGACGGTTATAATGCCGATTCTTTACATGGTGACCTATCGCAACAACAACGCGATAAAGTAATGAAGCGCTACCGCGAGCGTAACCTGCAATTATTAATTGCTACTGATGTTGCCGCGCGTGGTATTGATGTTAATGATGTTACCCACGTAATTAACTATTCATTACCTGATGAAGTTGAAAACTACACCCACCGTAGCGGACGTACTGCCCGTGCCGGTAAAACAGGTGTATCTATAGCCATTGTTAACGCTAAAGAATTAGGTAAAATTCGCCAGATCGAGCGTGTTATAGGTAAAAAATTCAATAAAGCCGAAATACCTACGGGCTTTGATGTTTGCGAAAAACAACTATTCTCTATTGTACATAAAATACATGATGTAGAGGTTAATGAGCAGCAAATTGAACAATACCTGCCACGTATAATGGAAGAGTTCAAGGACTTTAGTAAAGAAGATTTCATCAAACGTTTTGCATCTATTGAGTTTAACCGCTTCTTAGAATATTATAAAAATGCGCCTGATTTGAACGCCGCTGTTGAAGAGGGCCGTTATGAAAGAACTGAGCGTGGCGAACGCGGAGAGCGTGGTGAACGTTCAAGCCGTGGTGAGCGCGATGGTGGTGGTAAATCAGAATACACCCGCTTGTTTATCAACTTAGGTTCTGTTGACGAATTTAACCGCGGCGATCTGTTAGGTTATATTTGCAACAACAGTAAAATAAGCGGACGCAGCGTTGGTAAAATTGATGTTAAAGGTGTGTTCTCTTTCTTTGAAGTTCCGCATGCGGATGTTGAGAAGGTAATGACCAACTTTAAAGGTGTTGATTTTAAGGGCCGCGAAGTGAGGATAGAAGTATCCGGCGAAGGTACCAGCAGCAGCCGTAGTGGTGGTGGTGAGCGTCGTGAAGGCGGATACCGTGGTGGTGGTGAACGCCGTGAAGGTGGTTACCGCGGTGGTCCCAACAGTCGTCGGGATGACGGTGGTGCACCACGCGAAAGAAGCAGTGGCGGCGGTGGTTTCCGTGATTTTTCAGGCAAACGTCGCGAAGATCGCCCGGAGCGTCGCAGACGCTTTTAATACAGTGATTTGTGATTAGAGAACGGTGATTAGTTGCCATCTCTAATAATATAACAAAGCCTCCCACCTTAACAGGTTGGAGGCTTTTGTTTTAACTTTTACTTAGCTGTTTTGAACTAATCACTAATTAACCAATCACTGATCATTATCTTAAGCCATCGCAATTAATAAAAATGCGGCTATTACATGTACAGCTCTATTAATAAAACATAGTTTTTCATGTAGGTAAACCTATTATTCAACTTTGGTTTTTAACTGAGCTTGGGTAACATATACCTTTTGGCCGGATTTATTTACATAATAATAACGGGCCTGTCCGTCAATATAAATGTTCTCGTTATTTGGGCCTGCTTTGCCATCATACTTTTTATCAGTTATAGCGGCAGCGCCTTTAATAGCAATTTCTGATGTTTTGTCGGCCACTTTTGTAGCGCCTTTTGCAGTAGCGTTGCCTACATCTTTAGCAGCGCCGGCGGTTGCATTTCCTACTGTTTTAGCGGTTTTTGTAGTAGCATGGCCTACATCTTTAGCAGCATCGGCAGTGGCATTCCCTGCTGTTTTAGCAGCGTTCCCTACAGCTTTAACAGTTTTGGTGGTGGCTTTACCTACCGCACGGGTGGTTTTATCTATTTTTTGGCCAAGTGTGGTGTCTCGGGTTTGGGCTTGTGTTTGTGCAGCGGCAAAAATTCCTGTTGCCAGCAATCCAACTTTAATTAAATTTCTCATCGGTTCGTTTTATTTACGAACCTTAACACAATTTTTCTGCCAAGTTTTTCATTTCCAGGTATGGGTTGCGTTTCTGGTATAAAACAGCATATACCGCATCGCATATAGGCATATTAACTTTGTACTGTTTATTAACCTCGTGCAGGCAATTTACTGCATAATATCCCTCTGCAACCATATTCATTTCTAACTGTGCCGAGGTTACGGTGTAACCCTTGCCAATCATATTACCAAAGGTACGGTTACGGCTAAATTGCGAGTAAGCAGTAACCAACAGATCGCCCAGGTAGGCCGATTCTTTGATATCCCTGTCAATAGGATGTACAGCGGCTACAAACCGCTCCAGCTCGCGTATAGCATTTGATATCAATACCGATTGGAAATTATCTCCATACCCTACTCCATGGCAAATACCGCTGGCAATAGCGTATATATTTTTTAATACCGCGCCGTACTCGGTGCCATATATATCGTCAGATACAATAGTTTTAATGTAACGGGTATTGATCATAGCCGCAAATTCTTTAGCCAAATCAGGGTCCTGCGAGGCAATGGTCAGGTAGGATAACTTTTCTAACGCTACCTCTTCCGCGTGGCATGGCCCGCTTATCACCGCGAAATGGTTAAAAGGAATATTGTAATGCTGGTTTAAAAACTCAGCTATGATCTGGTTCTCATCCGGCACGATACCTTTTATGGCTGATACTATTTTTTTGCCTGCAAAGTCCTCTGCTGATATACCGGCTAATGCCTCTTTTAAAAATGCGGCAGGAACATTTAACAGTATAATATCTGCAAGTTTAATAAGTGATCTAAGGTCAGTAGATATATTTTGTGCAGGTAATTTAACCTCAACCGAACTCAAATAATTAGGATTATGGCCAAATTTTTGCACATGCTCTACCGCCTCAGGGTTACGCATCCACCAAAAAATCTCTTTCTCTACCGCATTATCACTCAGCATTTTGATGTTAGCCGTAGCCCAGCTTCCACCCCCAACTATTAATATTTTATTTACATTTTGCACAGGGCAAAGTTAGCAAATGTGCGGATATGTAGATGTGCAGATATGTAGATGTTAAATTATATATAATAACAAAGGCCAACCCATTGGTCAGCCTTTACTATCAAATCATTTGCAATTTTATATCTATTTATCTTCAGTTGAGAACAGTTTAGACTTATCTACTTTCTCAACTTCAGCTTTGTCTTTTAATGTTTTAGATATGGCCGGGTATGGTGCCGATACTACTTCATCGCCAGCTTTAAGGCCTGATAGTATTTGGATATAGGTATCATCCTGTATACCGGTAGTAACTTCGGTTTGTTTTACTGTGCCGTTATTGTAAACAAACACATATTCTTTAACCGGCGCATTGCTTACGGTTTTCTTTTCTTCTCTTTTAGGTCCATCAGCTTTTTCTTTCTCTCTTTCCTCTTTTTTATCATCACGGGTAGTTACTGATTGAATTGGAACAGATAATGATTTAGTATGATTAGTTTTAATATCAACAGTAGCGGTTAGTCCCGGGCGGAAAGGTGAAGTTTTATTGCTTTCCTTTGTTGTCATATCATCGTATGATTTTGGGTCTATCCTCACCTTAACCGTAAAGTTGGTTACCTGGTCGGCATTGGTACCTACCACATTGGCCGAGCTGCCTATTTCCATAACCGTACCATCAAACTTTTTACCGGCAAAGGCATCCACCTCAATTTTTGCCGAATCGCCTAAGGTTATACGGTTAATATCGTTTTCATTCACATCTACGTTAACATCCATCATGCTCAGGTCAGATATGGTCATGATCTCGGTACCTGCAAATTGCGCTGTACCTAAAACACGCTCGCCTAACTGGATCGATAATTTAGATATCACCCCGTCAACCGGTGAATAAATAGTTGTTTTAATCAGGTTATCGCTTGCTTCTTTAACACTTGCCGCTGATTGTGCCAATCCAAATTTTGAACCTATCACACTTTGTTTTGCCGCTTCTAACGAAGCTTTTGAGCTTTCATAGCTGGCTTTGGCAGCATCATATTCTGACGCGGTTAAAACTTTCTTTTCAAAAAGTTCCTTGCTGCGTTTATAAGCAGCGTTCTGGTTTTCAAAATTAGCCTCGGCTTGTTTTAACATTTGTGTGGTGTTGCCCACATTGGCTTTTTGCGAATTGTATGATGCCACTGCACGCTCATAACCCGATTTTAATATATCAGGGCGTATCTTACAGATCAACTGGCCTTTTTTAACCACATCGCCTTCTTTAACCGGCAATTCTACCACCTCGCCTGATACTTCAGGGCTTATTTTAACCTCTATATGCGGCTTTATTTTTCCGCTGGCCGATACAGTTTCATTAATATCGCGTACTTCTGCTTTCTCGGTAGCAACCAGTGTTTTTGCAGGCTTGCCAATTATGCCCGTAGCTTTTCCTACAACAAGTAGTACTATTACTACGCCAAGCGTTATCAGGATATATTTTGTAGACTTTTTCATAATTAATTCAAAAATTTTATAGTGATATAGGGTTACCCAAGTAATAGTCAATTAACTTGCTCCTGAATATTACAGTGTATTGCGCCTGTATCATATCGTTTTGTGCCTTATTGTAATTGGTAAGTGCTGTATTGTAATTTAAGGTATTTACCAAACCTACGTTAAAGCGCTCCTGGGTAACGTTTAAAGCATCCCGGTTGGCTTCAAAAGTTTGTGTTGCCGATATATATTGCTTATTGGCCGCCTGCAGATCAAGAACCGCTTGTATAATAGTTTTATTTAAAGTATTACGTGCTATCTGGGTATTTAACTCGGCGTTTTGATAATTCAACTTAGCCTTGCGCACATTGGTTCGAGCCTGAAAACGGTTAAAAATAGGTATTTGTAAGCTAACCCCTATTGATTGGTTAAAGTTATTTCCAAATTGACTTGTAAAAGGATATGGGCCAAAAATAGATTGCGAAACTGGTGTTTGTACTATTTGACCGGTACCTTGCACCGTACCAATAGTTTGTAAAACCGGTGGCGTTTGCCCAATAAACTGCGTAGCCGCATTGGAGTAATTTGAACCCAAACTACCAAACAAAGACAATGTAGGCAGGTAAGTACCTTTGGCTATTTTGATAGATTGTGCAGAAGATAATTGCCTCGCCAACGCCAGTTGCACATCAGGATTAATGTTCATAGCGGTTTTAATAACCTCAGTAGCATCATATAACGTAGTGATGTTGGTTAAACGGCTGATATCGGGTTTTTCAATGATGATCTCCGCATTAGGATCCATCTCCATCAATTGCAATAATACCAATTTACTTAGGTCCAATTGATTTTGAGCTGTAGTCAAATTATAATTAGCTATAGACACCTGTGCTTTAGCCTGCGAAAGGTCAGCCAGAGTTTGGTTACCTACATCAAAACTAATTTGAGTTCTATCCAACGTTTGGGTAGCAATATCTATTTGTTGCTTTGCCGCTACAACAAGGTCCTGGTTGGTTAATATTTGTAAATAAGTAACCACCACATTTAATACCAGGTCGTTTTTTACCTTATTGGTATTGCCTTTACTTACATCAAGCGCAAGTTTGTTTAGTAATACCTGGTTATGCAATTGTCCACCCTGAAAAAGCGTAAGCTGCATAGATGCCGAACCACTCACATAAAATGACGACTTGTTAGCAAAAACATATTGCCCAGGTACTGCGCTACGGCCAAAATTATAACCAGCCTGCGGGCTTGCACTTAAGCTTGGTAACTGGTTGTTTTTTGATTGGGTGTAATCTTCGTTTGCTAACCGTTCATTTACCAACGATTGTTTGACGGTTAAATTATTAGCCAAAGTACGATCAACAGCTTCCTGGAGGCTTATTCTTTCTTGCGCATTTGAAGTAAAAACCACAAACAACAATAAGGTGATTACTATTCCTGCGTGCTTATATCTCATTAAAATATATTTCATAAAGGGGTTACTGTACAAATTAATTACGGATTTGAGATTTGAGATAGTAGATTTGAGTCGTTTATCCGTAATTATTTAATTACAAATCTACATTAAATTCTAAAATCGCAGTATGTATCTGGTAAAAACTCCCCGGCTGCTTAAAATGCTTTACCCCCAGCTAACCTGGGATATGCCGGCCGGCAACCGTTGTATTTACCTCACTTTTGACGATGGACCTATACCTATTGTTACACCATGGGTATTAAATATTTTACAGCAGTACCATGCCAAAGCCACTTTTTTTTGCATAGGCGATAATGTGAACAAGTATCCGGACGAGTTTGAACAGGTAAAAAACGCCGGCCACGCTATTGGCAACCACACCTATAACCATTTAAAAGGATGGGACACCGATGATAAAACCTACCTGCAAAATTTTTTATTGGCTGATGAACAGTTAAACACCAACCTGTTTCGTCCGCCGTATGGGCGCATTAAAAGGTCGCAGATCAAATTACTAAAACAGGCAAAACCCGACCTGGATATTATGATGTGGGATGTCCTCAGCGGCGATTTCGACATCAACCAGCAACCCGAAAAATGCCTGAAAAATGTTTTAAAACCTACTACTGATGGCTCAATTGTAGTTTTTCATGATAGCATTAAAGCATTTGGCAGGCTGCAATATGTTTTGCCGAGGGCGATGGAATATTGGAGTAATCAGGGATATACTTTCGAATCCCTGCATCAAGATAGATAACATTCTTCATTGCCGTCCCATTTATGGGGCGGAAACCATAACAAAAGTAGTTTCGGCTTTAGCCAAACCATTTTAGGCTAAAGCCATTTATTTTTTTCCTACTATCCGTTGGCTAAAGCCAACGGTAATGAAATATTTTCGATGGCCATCTATTTAGAATACATCCAAATAACATTTGACAATGAGGTGATGGCCTTATTACCCCTATTTTTTGTAAATTCGCCCCACTAATATAATTGCGTCATCAAAGTCGCTTTTATTATCCTTTTATCCATAAAATCAATACAATGGCTTTTGATTTAGACATGATCAAAAAAGTTTACGACCGCTACAGCATACGTGTTGCTGCTGCCCGTAAAGCTACAGGTAAACATCTTACTTTAACTGAAAAAATATTATACGCTCACCTTTCTGAAGGTGATGCTAAACAAGCGTATGGACGCGGTGTTGACTATGTTGACTTTGCGCCAGACCGCGTTGCCATGCAGGATGCTACGGCCCAAATGGCGCTATTGCAGTTTATGCAGGCGGGAAGGCCGCAGGTTGCTGTACCATCTACCGTGCATTGCGATCACTTGATACAAGCTAAAATTGGCGCTACCGAGGATTTAAATACCGCAAAGGATGTAAATAAAGAGGTTTATGATTTCCTGGCATCAGTATCTGATAAATACGGTATTGGTTTCTGGAAAGCAGGAGCAGGTATTATTCACCAGGTAGTTTTAGAGAACTACGCGTTCCCGGGCGGTATGATGATAGGTACCGACTCGCACACACCAAATGCAGGTGGTTTGGGTATGATAGCCATTGGTGTTGGTGGTGCTGACGCGTGCGATGTAATGGCAGGCTTACCATGGGAACTTAAATTCCCTAAACTAATTGGTGTTAAATTAACCGGAAAATTATCCGGTTGGACATCAGCTAAAGACGTTATATTAAAAGTTGCCGGTATATTAACCGTAAAAGGTGGTACAGGCGCTATTGTTGAATATTTTGGCGAAGGCGCGCAATCGCTATCGGCAACAGGCAAAGGTACTATATGTAATATGGGTGCCGAGATTGGTGCAACAACTTCTATTTTTGGTTACGATGAAAAGCAGGAAGCCTACCTGCGTGGCACAAAACGTGCCGATATTGCTGATGCTGCCAACGCAGTTAAAGAACATTTAACCGGCGACCCTGAGGTTTACGCTAACCCTGAGCAGTATTTTGACCAGGTAATTGAAATTAACCTGAACGAATTAGAGCCACACGTTAACGGTCCGTTTACGCCTGATTTGGCATGGCCGATATCAAAATTTGCTACCGCGGTTAAAGAAAACAACTGGCCGGCAGTTTTAGAAGTTGGCTTGATAGGTTCATGTACCAATTCATCTTACGAGGATATTACCCGTTCAGCTTCTATTGCTAAACAGGCTATTGATAAAAAATTAAAATCAAAGGCAGAGTTTACCATCACACCGGGATCAGAACTGGTACGTTATACCGTTGACCGCGATGGTTATTTAGATACCTTCGGCCAAATGGGTGGTGTGGTATTGGCTAACGCTTGCGGCCCTTGTATTGGCCAGTGGGCACGTCATACAGACGACCCTACCCGCAAAAACTCTATCATCACATCGTTTAACCGTAATTTTGCTAAACGCCAGGATGGTAACCCTAATACCCACGCGTTTGTGGCATCGCCAGAAATTGTTACCGCTTTTGCTATTGCAGGCGATTTGACTTTTAACCCGTTAACTGATTACCTGACCAACGAAAATGGTGAGCAGGTAAAATTTGACGAGCCGCAAGGTATTGAAATGCCGGTGAAAGGCTATGCTGTTGAAGATGCAGGCTACCAGGCCCCTGCCGAAGATGGCAGCCAGGTAGTTGTAAAGGTTGATCCAAACTCGGCACGTTTACAATTATTGGCTCCGTTTAGTCCTTGGGAAGGTACTGACATTAAAGGCTTAAGGTTATTGATCAAAGCCAAAGGTAAATGTACTACCGATCATATATCAATGGCCGGCCCGTGGTTGAAGTTCCGTGGCCATTTGGATAACATTTCAAATAACATGCTAATTGGTGCTATTAATTATTTTAATAATACTGCTGATAGCGTTAAAAATGCTATAACCGGCGAATACGGCCCTGTACCTGCTACCCAGCGCGATTATAAAGCGCATGGCATAGGTAGTATTGTTGTAGGTGATGAAAACTATGGCGAGGGTTCATCACGTGAGCATGCTGCTATGGAACCACGTCACTTGGGTGTACGTGCCATATTGGTAAAATCATTTGCCCGTATACACGAAACTAACCTTAAAAAACAAGGTATGTTAGCTATTACTTTTGCCAATAGCGACGATTACGAAAAAATACAAGAGAACGATAAAATAGATATTATCGGCCTAACCGAATTTGCCCCGGGCAAACAGTTAACCGTAGTATTACATCACCAGGATGGTACAGTTGATAGCTTTGCTGTTAACCATACTTATAACGCTCAGCAAATTGAGTGGTTTAAAGCCGGTGGTGCGTTAAACATCATCCGTAAGCAAATGGCTTAATTGAGGCGAGGCGAAAGCTGAAAAGCAGAAAGCCCTTCCAATATTGGAAGGGCTTTTTATATAAAGAATTTATCGTAAATATCTTGTCCCATTTTTCGGTATTGACTACTCTTGTATTTTTTAAAGTCGAATTCGTTAATACCCTTCAATTTTTCTTTGTAATACTCTGTATCACCGTTTTTAGAATTTTCAATAAGTATCCTCAAGCAATTAATCATACCATTAATTGTTGTGACATTTAAAACAGCGTTGGGATCATTGCGATTCATTATCCATTTGTCCTTAGTAACGTTTTCTTTAAACCCAATTAAAATATTGCGAATTTCTGCTACACTAAAAGCTTTGTATTCTTGCAACAATTCAAAATTATCTGCTTTCTTTTTAAGTTCATCTTTGTTTGGATTAGTCCAAATTTTAAATATGCTATCATTTCCATCAAATTTCAATAAAGGCTTCAGGCCAAAGCTAATGATGGAAGTTGTTTTTATTTTATCTTTTTCATAAGAATACTGTTCAAACATCGTTCCCAATGGGCCACCCTCATTAAGCTTATTAATAACGTGTTTGGCAATAGAAGTTGTTGAAAATGGAACCAAATAAAATTCTATTTCTTGCTTTAAACCAGACCCGGCACCTGACTGTGTAGCATTTATTTCCAAAAAGAGCTTTGCCTCAAATTTGAGTCTCTTATCTTCTATTTCATTTTTAGGATAAAGAATTCCTGTCACCAGCAGATTCTGCTTATTTCTCAATTTTGCGATAGTCGATTCATAGATATCATCACCTTCATAATAAGCATATGAACGATGTTGACCATCAATAATACCAATAATACTACTTACATTTTCTATAGTAATAACCGTAGGTTGAACCTTGGTATCTTCAGAGTTAGTGATATTTCCATCATCATCAATTTTGAGTTCTTGATCTCCATCAAATAATTTTATCTTATCAATGGGAATAGTAACTATAATATTATTTATAAAAACACGTGATTCCTCATGTAAGTATTTCCTAAGGCTACGCATTTTTTGTGGCACAAGCATTCGCTGATAAAGACCAATATTATCTGTATTTCTCCATCCCTCCTTTCTCAAAACAAACGCTCTTTTTAAAAGGGATTCTGCGTCAATATAAAATGAAACTATTTTGTATCCTTCCTTGAAGGAGGAATGTTCTTCAGGCAATATATGACCAGAGAAATCTTGTGATGATCCTAAAGAAGTTCCATTGATATTACCCCCAATTTTTGAAAAATCAATACTTAAAAAATCAAAAAACTCATGTTTTGCTGTTCTTTTTATAACTTTTGAAATGCTTTCAAAATATTTTACAATTGGATAATCGAAGTAATGTACATCAGCAAGCAATTTGTGTTCAGTTGGTATCTGATATTTAGAAGCGTATATAATTCTTACTTGTAATTGCTTGACTGTATATTTACTTAACACGTCTGCATTTAATAAATCTGCAAATGCTTTAAATTTTGGCTCATTAATCAAGTATTTAATAAATGCCCCAGTATCGGCTTTTATCTTATCATAGATTATTTTTTTACCTGTTAGATGAGATGACACTCCTTTTTTAACTGTGTACTCAGAAAGTATAATAATATTTTCATAATAAAAGATATCATCTAATTCTGAAGTTCGACCCTCGTAAATAAACTCTATTCCATCAATTTTAGGAGCCCTTTTGAAGCCCATATTAACCATGAGGTCTCTAATCTCCTTTTGCTGAAGCCTTTGCTCCTTCTGTTGATCCGTCAACGGTGGAGGTTTCGGTTTTGAAGATTTTGATCGAGTACTTTTAGGTTTAGGTTTAGGTTTTCTGGCCATATGATTTTATTAACTACTAAGAACCTGTGGATTTTAAAGTTTTCCATTCTTCAGGTATAGACGCAACTTTATCTTTTGTATTAGGTTTTGTAACTAATTTACCCATAGGTCTAATTTTCAGTTCCCCAGAAAAATAGGTTTCAATTCTGCTAATTGCGATTTGGGAGTAACTTTTATCTTTATCAATTCCAACTGCTAATCTATCGTTTTTTATTCCGGCAATAACACTTGTACCTGTTCCAACAAAAGGATCAAGAATAGTATCACCAATGTTAGTAAAAGCTAAAACACAGCGTTCAACAAGTTCAATTGGAAACTGACATGGATGTATTGTTTTTTCAGGATGATTGGCTTTAACATTAGGAATTTCCCACACTGAAGAAGATTTGAACATATCATCGGCAGAAAACTCCCAAAAATCGGTAGGATTTTTACCATTAGGATTACCACTTAATTTTCCGGCTCTTTCACCCTTCTTTTTAGAGTGCCTTTTACCAGGATATAATTGTGGTATACGTATAGGGTCTAAATTAAATTTATAATCATCTGATTTTGTAAACCACAATAAGGTTTCATAACGTCCAGAAAATTTTTTTTGCGAATGTAACCCAAAATTGAAATGCCAGATTATTCGATTTCTTAGCTTCAGCCCTTTCTTTTTAAATATTTCGTAAAAGAAAATATCTAATGGAAAAACCTCGTTGTCTTCTATGTAGTTTCCAACCTGCCAACACAAGCTACCATCCTCTTTTAATTTATCACACAATTTATCAATAACACCCTCTAACCATTCCATATATTCTTTTAAGGATCTTTTTTTATCCTTTTCATACTCTTTCCCTATATTGTACGGAGGTGATGTTATGATTAATGAAAAATGGTCGTTCGGCAATTTATCTAATGAAGTAATTACATCATCGTTTAATAATGTATACTTATTTTTTTTACTGAATTTATTGTATTTGCTCATATAAATGCCTGATAGTCTTAACTAAGATGACAAAGTAAATATAAGGATTTCAACATGTTTTATAAACGAATGTTGATAACATTTACAGCACTTGTATTTGTCCCCAAGAAGATATCATTATCCTAATGCCTTTTGCTGATTATATAAGCTTAAAGAACCGTCGCTATTCTATTAATAAGAAAACAGTTTATTTACTACTATTCAATTTCCTTAAATATAAATTGTAAAATCTGTTAATAGCAGCATCATAACCGGCACGGTCCCTAAATACTTCGGGGTTATAAGGGTCATCCGGTTTATGTTTGGTATGCATGTTAAACTGGGCGGCGTGCGATGCCAGCCACAGATCAAACTGCACGGCTTTCATTTTCTCAAATGTTGTAGCGTAATCTTTAGCCACATTGGGGTAAGTAGGCATATTGGCCAAATTAGTTTGATCAAGTACCGTAGGCATATTAGCTATAAATACTTTATAAGTTTTGTCTTTATCTTTAACATCAAACAAAAAGCCGGTGGCACCCTTGGTATGCCCGGGATGATGCAATGCTTTTATTTCCATGCCGCCAAGCTTCACCAAATCGCCGTCATGGAGTTTTACATCTACTTTTACAGGTTCAAATGTAGCCCCGTTTTCGCCAAAGGCGTAATCAGATTTTCCACCGTCTTCCAGTACCTGTGCATCATATTCATTCACCATCACTTTGGCTTTGGTTAACGCTTTTAACTGGGCCATTCCGGCCACATGGTCATAATGGCCATGGGTAGTTAACAATATTTTAATATCTGCAACTTTAAAACCCAGGTCGGTTATATGTTTAATCAACATAGGCGTTTCTTCAGCCAGCCCGGTGTTTATCAATATATGCCCCTGTGGGGTAGTAATTAAGTAACAGGCCAAATCATAAGTACCAACATAATATAAATTACCTACTACCTGGAAGGGCTTATACTCATACCTCCAATTTTGCTGCATAACAGGAAATGGGGCAAACTTTTGTTGTGCTTTTGCCACTAAGCCAAATAATAGGAAGGCAGCTAAAAACATTAGCTGTAATTGTTTTTTTATAGGGGTCATAACTGGTTATTTAATAGGTAAATATATGGTTTTTCATGAAAATGCAAATGTTATAATATCTGTTGGTAATGTTTTTTAAGTCAGGATTTAAAACTACTATAGGTTTATGGTGTTATAACGGTTAAGCCGTAATACATATTATGTTAAAAGCCACTTCGCCTGCCCTGGTTAAAACAAGTTTGATATTATTTATAATTATCGGAGGTACTGTTATACTTTATTTTGGCAAGTCGTTACTGGCGCCGCTGGCTTTTGCATTGGTATTATCTATGTTGCTGATCCCGTTATGTAAAAAATTGGAAAGGCGGGGTGTAAACAGATCATTGGCCACGTTGCTGTGCATACTTTTATTGATCTTAACTTTTGCAGCTATCATTAGCCTGTTGTCCTGGCAATTATCAAATGTAATGGATGATGTTAACCAGATAAAACACAGATTGGCTGCAGTGGGTACCCAGGTTCAAAATGTTATTGCCTCCTATACAGGCATCGCAAAGCCACAGCAGGAAGAAATGATAAAAAGTGCTGACCCGGGCAGCCTACTGGCAAAAACCACATCAACCCTATTAGGCGTAACATTAGATATTATATTAATACTGGTTTATATCTTTTTGATGATGTGTTTCAGGAGCCACCTGATGAAATTTTTAATAAGGGCCGTTCCCACCGATCAGCAGGAAAATACCGTTAAATTAGTTCATGAAGCAGGTGAAGTTTCGCAAAAATACTTGTCAGGACTTACCTTAATGATCATGAGTTTATGGATCATGTATGCCGTTGGGTTTTCAATAATTGGTGTACGCTATGCCATTTTTTTCGCGTTGCTTTGCGGCACACTTGAAATGATTCCTTTTGTTGGCAATATAACCGGCACTTTGTTAACCGTGTTAATGGGGCTTGTTCAGGGAGGAGATTATAAATTGATAGCCGGTATTTTAATAGTTTACGGATCAGTACAGTTTATTCAATCATACATCTTACAGCCATTGGTTGTAGGCCGGGAAGTTAACCTTAATCCGTTTTTTACCATATTAAGTATTGTTATCGGCGAGGCAATATGGGGTGTTTCGGGCATGATATTGGCAATCCCGATATTTGGTATGATGAAGATAGGTTTTGATCATTTTGCACCGCTAAAACCTTACGGTTTTTTATTGGGTGGTATTGAAAGTAAAAAACGAACTTCAGGTTTTGCGGATAAAATTAAAGGTTGGTTTAAATAATCAACTACCCATCACTTTTATTATTTTATCATTACTGCCATTGCTGGTAATGATGTAAACCTTACCATCAGGCGCTACACATACATCCCGCATACGGCCGTAAGTGCTTTTGTAAAATATGTTCACAGCATCAACTTTATCACCTGTACTATTTAGCTTTAATTGCAATAATTCCGAATCTTTTAAAACTGCTAATAGTAATGAGTTTTTCCATTGCGGGATGGCATTGTTATTATAATAATCAATACCTGAGGGGGCAATGGTTGGTGTCCAGCTATAAATAGGTTCGGCTACACTGTTAGTACTGCAAAATGCAGATTCATTGGTACCGCAAATCCCCTCTACATTTGGCCAGCCAAAATTGCGGTTCTTTTGTATAATGTTTATTTCATCATCTGTATTGGCGCCATGTTCCGAGCTATAAAGCATATTACCAACAAAAACCAACCCCTGCGGGTTACGGTGGCCCAGGCTCCATAATGGGCTGCCTGCAGTTGGGTTATCTGCCGGTATAGAACCATCTAAATTGATACGCAGTATTTTACCTGAAAAGCTGTTCCTGTCCTGTGCCCTTGTATTTACCGAAGCATCCCCTGTGCTGATGTACAGTTTTTTATCAGGGGATATAGCCAGTCTGCAACCATTATGAATATTGGCCGCAGGTATGTTATCCAGTAAGGTTACAGGGTTGGTGAGTGTTGTACCATTATAAGTAAACTTCACTATTTTTTCGGTATAGGTGCCGCTTTTCAAGTAGTTGTAGGCCATAAATACTTCGGGTGTAGTACTAAAATCAGGATGCAGCACCATGCCCAATAAGCCCCCCTCACCCTGCGAAACCACTTCACTAATAGTAAACATTAACGTAACTGTTCCGGTAGTGGGGTCAACAGTGCTTATTTTGCCGCCCCGCTCGGTTATCCATAATTTATTGTTGGGGCTCCACAATATTTCCCAGGGGTAACTTAAACCCTGGGTTAATACGGCATCTTTTATAGTAGCATCCGGCAGTTGTACATCCCCCGGATTTTGGTTGGATTTTTTGCAGGTGATAAATGACATCACGCATAATGCAAGTAATATAGCTGGTAAAGTTTTCATAACACACAATTGGTTGGTTATCAGTAATAATTACAACAAGTGTTAATTTAAATTGTGTGATTTATTTAAGGCCGGTATGCTTACTCATCGATACAATCGCGCCGTTGGTCTATTGATAGGCTGTGGGGTACACGCTATTGCTTTTATTTACATTAGTTAACCTAAGTAATAAAATGAAAAAGACAAATTTGATACTAGCAATTGCAATTCTTGCCTCGCCGCAATTATTTGCGCAGGATACAAAAATAAAGAATGAGCAACCCGAAACCGGTGTATGGGCAGAGAAGGTAAAAGTGGATGGTAACCTTACAGAATGGAACGACACTTTCCAGGCGTATAATAAAGCCACTAAACTTTTTTATACCATAAGTAATGATGATAAATCATTATACCTGGTTATCAAATCAACAGATATGCAAACCAGCAATAAAATAGCAGCTGGCGGCATTACATTGGCTATAAATACCGAGGGTAAAAAGAAAGACAAAGATGTATACAGTGTTAGTTTCCCTGTAGTTGCCGCAACTGCCAACGGAGGATTTGGTGGCATGGGCGGATTTGGCGGTGGTGCTCCCGGCGGCGGTGGTCCCGGTGGCGCACCGGGTGGTGGGTTTGGCGGTGGCCGTGGTGGAGCAGGAGGTCCCGGAGGGCCTCGTGATTTTACACCTGATTCAGCTACGCTGGCGGCAAATCACAAAAAAACAATTGAAGCTGCAAAAGAGATCAAGGTATTTGGCTTTAAAGATGTAACGGATTCGTTAGTGTCTATTTATAACGAATATGGCCTTAAAGCAGCTATTGGTTATGATGCACAAGGTAATTATACTTATGAGCTTGCTATACCGTTAAAATTATTAAACTTAACCGCTGATGGTAAAGCTATAGCCTATAATATAAAAGTAAATGGAATGGTTATGCCTGACTTCGCACGTATGTTCGCCGGTGGTGGTGGTCCTGGCGGCGGCGGCGGTGCTCCGGGCGGTGGCGGCGGTCCCGGTGGTGGTGGCGGCGGCTTTGGTGGTGGCGGCGGTGGCGGCTTTGGTGGTGGCGGCGGTGGCGGCTTTGGCGGCGGCGGTGGTGGCGGCGCTCCCGGCGGCGGTGGTGGCCCTGGTGGCGGCGGTTTTGGCGGCGGCGGTGGCCGTGGCCCGGGCGGACCTGGCGGCGGTGGCATGTCTGAAATGTTTGCAGCTACTGATTTTTGGGGGAAATACATTTTAGCAAAAAAATAGCTACTTTTGAATGATTCTAAATAAACAATAAATGAAAAGTACATTCAAGAAATTATCCGGAGCATTAATCGCTTTAATATTATTAAGTAGTGCTACACCACCTGTTAAAACCAAGCTGTTTGTTTCTAACTACGAAAATGTATTGGGTACATCCTTAGAGATTAAAATTGCAGCTAATACCGAAATGAATGCCACTAAAGCAGAAAATGCAGCATTGGCAGAAATAGACCGTTTAAATAAAATACTTAGCGGATACGATCCTTCAAGTGAATTTAATCAATGGGTAGCCACAGCAAAAAAACCGCAAGTGGTGTCGCCTGAGCTTTACGAAGTGCTTTCATTATTTGAACAATGGCGCGCTAAAACCGATGGTGCGCTTGATCCGGCTGCCGAAACAGTTGGAAAACTATGGCGCGAGGCGGCAAAAGCAAACACTTTGCCTTCGGCAATAAGTATAGCCAATGCCGTTAGCACTTTACAGCAGCAACAATATGTTTTAAACAATCAAAACCATACCGCTCAGCATATTGGCGATGCGCCATTAATGCTAAACTCGTTTGCTAAAAGCTATATTATGGATAAAGCTGCTAACGCGGCAATGTCAGTACCGGGTGTAAGTGGCCTGGTAGTAAATATAGGGGGCGACATTTTGGTTCGTGGCGAACACACCGAGCAAATATTGGTTAGTAACCCTAAGGCCGATGCGGAAAATGATGCACCGGTTGCCAAAATACAGGTTAGCAATAAAACGGTTGCTACCAGTGGTAATTATCGTCGTGGCGAATTTATAGATGGCAAATGGTACTCACATATTGTTGACCCTCGTACCGGCGTGCCGGCAGGCGATGTAATAAGTGCTACAGTAATTGCTGATAATGCTACCGATGCCGGAGCATTGGCAACTGCGCTAAACGTGTTAAGCCCCGAAGAAGGAAAAAAATTGGTAGCCTCTGTTCCCGGCGCCGAATATTTTTTAATTACAGTTGACGGAAAGCAGATAGAAAGTAATGGTTGGAAAAAAGCCAAACTTGAAGTTGAAAAAGAAATTGTTAATACCTTACCTTATAACGCCAAAGACAAGCTTTGGGATCCTAATTATGAATTAGCCATAAACCTTGAATTGGCGACAATTGGTGGTTTTCGTGTAAATAGGCCATTTGTTGCAATATGGGTAGTTGATGCCGATAAAAAGCCGGTTAAACAAATTGCATTATGGTACAATAAACCAAAGTATTTAACTGATATGCGCTCATGGTATGCTACTTACAGGAATGAATTTTATGCCAATAGCCCAAGCGTAAGTTCAACAACCAGTGCAACCCGGTCGCCGGGTAAGTATACTGTAAAATGGGATGGTAAGGACGATAGCGGTAACCTGGTTAAAGATGGTACCTATACCGTTTATATTGAAGTTGCACGCGAACACGGAACGCACCAATTAATTACCCAGGAAATTACGCCAAAAAAAACAGAACATATTGATTTGCCGTCAAACACTGAAGTAGCTTCGGCATCGTTGGATTACAGGAAAAAATCGGATGGAAACTAATAACCAATCGCAAAAAAACAAGACAAAAGAAGGAAAAAAAGCTAAATCGAAATTAGAAAAGCAAACAGCTGCTTTTTCGCGGTGGTTACACATTTATTTATCCATGTTCTGTTTTGTTATTGTGTTATTTTTTTCAATAACGGGGCTTACTTTAAATCATGCCGGTTGGTTTGATGGCAAACAAGTTGAGAAAAATGCAGAGGGGAAAGTACCTGTGGCATGGGTTCAAAATCCGGATACTTCTAAAATAAAGAAGTTGGAAATTGTAGAGTTGCTACGTAAAAATTATGCAATTAAAGGATACATGAGCGATTTTTATATCGGCGACGATGAATGTTCTGTATCATTTAAAGGCCCCGGCTATAGTGCCGATGCTTTTATTGACAGGAAGGACGGTACGTTTAAATTAACAGAACTACGGCTTGGCTTAGTTGCCGTACTTAATGATTTGCACAAGGGCCGTGATAGTGGTGGCACCTGGAGCTGGTTAATTGACGCCTCGGCTGTTTTTTTAACATTGATATCATTAAGCGGCTTAGTTATGCTACTATTCATCAAGAAAAAAAGATTAAGTGGTGTAGTAGTAGGTATTTTGGGTGGTGTATTAGCCTATTTAATTTATATAATTTGGGTAGCCTAAAATTAAAAATAAAATATATGAACAATCGGATCATTAAGGCATTTTGGTTATTGGGCCTGCTTTTGCTGGCTTATCCAATTTATGCGCAGCAAGGTATTACTGTTAGCGGTAAAATAAGTGGTGACGATGGACAACCCATTTCGTTAACAAGTATAAGTGTTAACAAAAAGGGAATAGGCACGGCTACCAACTCTTCGGGTATGTTTGTTTTAATAATACCCGCGGCCAACCTTACCGATTCGTTAAAAATATCCCACATTGGTTATGTAACACAGCAATTACCCATATCGGGTTTAAAAGCCGGCGAGGTACTTAATATCAACCTTGAGAAAAGTAGCACCGAACTGGGTGAGGCAACTGTTACCTATTATGACGCGGATAAGGTCATAAAAAAAGCCATTAATCTTATACCTGACAATTACATTAACCACGCCCATATTTTGCGTGGGTTTTACCGTATGTATGCCTTTAAAAATAAAGACAAGGCTCCGCTGCAGTTATCAGAGGCGGTTTTTGATGTGTACAATTTTGGCTATGCAGATAAACACGCGGATATTTTTAGGCTGATAAAGGCGCGTAGCGAAAAAAATGACCGCGACTTTAACGCTGTTGAATTTGTACAAAAGCCCAATTCTGTATTTGAGCAGGACATTGTAAACCACCTGCCGGCAAGTGGCTTTTTAAGCGAAAAAGGATTAGAAAATCATAAATTTGAAGTAGCACGAATTACGGATATTAATGGATATAAGGCTTATGAAATTGATTTTGAAGGAAAAAAGGGAGCCGAGGAAAGAACATATACAGGTAAAATGTATATTGATTTCAAAACAAACGCTTTCATATATTTTGATTTTGGGTTAAGCCCTGCCGGATTGAAAAATACAAGTTCGGGCGGGTTTCTTGAAAAGACACTGATAAAGCAACATGATGTTAAAGCGGTATTGCTATCCAACCATTCAAAAGTAAGCTACCAGCAGGTTAATAATAAGTGGGTACTGGCCAATGTGGATGGAGACAATACACTAAGCATTAAAAGTGTTTACCTGGATTATGATTATGTTGCCCATGTAAAATATAATTACCAGATAACTGCGGTTGACATTACACAAAAAGAATCATTCGACTCAAAAATCGGTCGTAACGAGAATATTAACGCACACAAAAGTGACAGCGATCAAAAATTTTGGAAAGATTATAATATCCTGTTAGCTGATGATAATGCTGATGATATTTTTAAACAGATAAGGGATATCAATAAAGAAAAGTAAAAAGAGAACTTATAATATACTGCAAAAAATGCCCTCCAATAAAAATATTGGAGGGCATTTTTGTTGCCGGATATAAATGTTTTAAAAAGAAATTTGTAAGCTGAAATGAAATGAGTAATTTTCGTGTTCAATTATACATTAAAACCTAGTATGAAATCGACATTAATCAGGAAAATTGCCTTTGCCGGAATTTTAGCCGCAACGGTAATTACGTTTTCGAAGTGTAAAACTTCAAGCCCTGGCGAGGGAACCGAATGGCAAAAAACAAACGATGAGCTTATCAGTAAGTATGAACTGGAAGTTAGAGAACTTTCTGACCTGCCCGATAACAAGATCGCTTCAAACTTAGAAGACGCTAAAGTAACCAGCCTTAACAGTTTGGATAGTACTGAGCTTTATCCGGGCGTTAAAGCCAAAATATTTTGGGGAAGTGGTAACATGACTGCTGTATTGCAGTTGGCACCAAATGCCAAAATACCCGAAGAAGTTTTACCGTCTGACGGTTTTACCATTATAATGGACGGATCTGTTGATATATCTATCAATGGTACCGTATCAAAAATGGTATCATTAAAAAGACAAGGCCCTGATGGCGTAAACAGCGCTACTCCAAAAACCGACTTGGTTTATTTGGAAAAAGGCACCAAAAGTGCTATTACTGCCGGTGCTGCGGGTGCCAAATTAATACAGTCGTATAGCCCTTTACGTTTAGATTATTTGCAAAAATTAGGCGTAAAAGATCTTCCTGCCGAAGTTGCTGACGTTAAAACTACCCAAACACCTAACTTAACCCCTAACAAGATTTATGACTTGTACGACATTCAGTTAACCAATATTGCTGAAGGTGCACATACCCGGTTATTATCAGGAAGAAATACGCAATTGAGCTTTATTTCCATGGATCCGGGATCAACCTTTAAACACCATATACACCCCGAAGAGCAAATTATGTTTGTATTACGTGGTGGCTGTGATGAAATATTGTTGGATGGCAAACAAGCTATGAAAGCTAATGATGTAGTACGTATACCATCAAACCTGGTACATGGTGCAGAAATTGGCGATTTAGGTTGCGACGCGATAGACATCTTCTGGCCTGCACGCCCTGATTATTTAGAAAAAGCAAACGCGGCCAAAGCTGCTTACGAAGCAATTATTCCTGCTGATGCTAAAATAGAGCAAATTGTTGATGGTGCTAAAAGCAAACCGGGTTTAACCTTTGCCGAAGGCCCTAAATGGATGAATGGTAAAATTTATTTCTCAAACATGTATTTTGACAAAGACTTTAACGCAAGCCCTGCAAAAAGCTCGACAGTTGAAATGGATGTTAATGGTAACTACCATTATATAACTGCCGGCAAAATGCAAACTAACGGACTTTACCCATATAAAAATGGCAACTTAATAGTTTGCGATATGATGGGCCACCGCGTGGTTGAAATGACTACCAAAGGCGAAGTGGTACGTGTTATTGCTGATAAATATGATGGCAAACCAATTGATGGGCCTAACGATGTAATTACTGACGCTAAAGGCGGTGTTTACTTTACCGATCCGCAGTTTACTATGGAGAAAGACAAGTTCCAGCCGGGCCGTGCAGTTTATTATGTATCGCCTGATGGCAAAGTAACCAGGATAACCAAGCCTAATGAGTTTGCAATGCCAAACGGTATTTTGTTAAGCCCTGATGGCAAAACGCTTTACATTAACAACTGCTATGATGATGAAGACTGGTACCCTGTAAAAAGCGATAAAGACAACTTCTTGTGGGCCTATGATGTAAACCCTGACGGAACCATAAGCAATGGCCGCAAGTTTGCCAAATTGTTCCTTATTGATTCGGTAATGGATAGAAAAGGTAAATCATCAAGCGCTGATGGTATGGCTATAGATAAAGAAGGTAATATATATGTAGGCACTTACTATGGCGTACAAATATTTAATAAAGACGGAAAGTTTGTTGGCATGATCAACCTGCCATCATTCCCGGTAAGCCTTTGCTTTGGCGGCGAGGATATGAAAACATTATTTATAGTAAGCTATAAAAATGTTTACAAGGTGCGTACCAATATGACAGGTTACGTTAACTATTTGAAATAGTAATATACCGCGATAAATTAAAAGCCTCCAATCTTTCGATTGGAGGCTTTTTTGTTTAATTTTAATGGTGCGGTGACAACACCAACCATAGGCTGCATAATACCTTACCTATTTTGGCGACTGTAAAAAAATCAATAATATTTTTTTATTAAATAATAACTAAATTTATATAGATGTCATTAAAATTTTCCCATGAAACAACTACATGTTAAACTATCATTTTTCGCTTTATTGACAATATCTGTCTTTTTTCTGTACGCTTATACATATTTTGGCGACAATCAAAATAAGCCGGACTCTAAGCATCAGGAAAAGAAGCGCCCAAATATTTTACTAATTGTAGCAGATGATTTGGGTTACAGCGATTTAGGATGTTATGGCGGGGAAATTGAAACTCCAAACCTGGATAAGCTGGCAAAAAATGGGGTGAGAATGACCAGTTTTTATACCACGGGGCGTTGTTGCCCATCCCGCGCCTCTATTCTTACCGGGCTTTACCCACACCGTGCAGGTTTGGGACACATGATCAGAAACTTAAATCAGCCAGGTTACATGGGCAGAATCTCTGACGATGCTGTTACCATAGCGCAGGTTTTACAAAGTTCGGGTTACCGCACCTTTATGTCAGGAAAATGGCATGTAGGAACCAATGACCCTACTAAACACGGTTTTGAAGAATATTTTGGCACCCTGTCAAGTGCCCAGAGCTATTGGAATCCTCGTGAATATATCCGTAGACCAGCGGGTAGTAAAGTGCGTAATTATAAGGAAGGCGAATTTTACGGAACCAATGCCATTACGGATTATGCCCTTGACTTTCTTCAAAAAGGACGTGAAACACCTGATAAACCATGGTTTTTATACATGGCTTACAATTCTCCTCACTTTCCTTTACAGGCACCCAAAGAAGCTATAGATAAGTATGCAAAAACCTATAAAGTTGGTTGGGATAAAATCCGGGAAAACCGACTCAGGAAAATGAAAGAACTGGGTATTGTTTCAAAAGAAACAGTTTTGACACCCCGCTCTGAATATTGGGCCTGGGCCGAAGCTGAAGCCGGTATAAACCCTGCCTGGAAAGATGTGCCTTTAGATAGACAAGCAGATCTTGCAAGACGTATGGCTATTTTTGCTGCTATGGTGGATGTTATGGATCAGAATATTGGGCGGATGCTTGCTGATTTAAAAGAAAAAGGAGAATTGGAAAACACACTTATTATTTTCCTTTCGGATAATGGTGCCTGTGCAGAATGGGATCCCAACGGATTTGACGGAAGCACCGGCCCAAACAATATTCTTCATACGGGAGATGATATTGAAAAAATGGGAAGTTCTGCAACATTTCACAGTGCAGGTTCCGGATGGGCAAATGCATCTAACACGCCTTGGCGTTTGTACAAGCATTATAACCATGAAGGAGGCATCAGTTCACCTCTGATAGCTCAATGGCCGGCAGGACTAAAACGTTCAGGCATCATTGATAAAAATCAAGGACATCTTGTGGATTTGATGCCAACAATACTTGCAGCGGCAAATGTATCTTACCCATCCGAATTTCAAGGACGAAAAACTATTCCTGAATCGGGAATAAGTATTTTGCCTCTTTTACAGGGTAAAAAAGTTGAAAAAAGGATTCTTTATTTTGAACATGAAGGAAATCGCGGTATTCAAGACGGAAAATGGAAGATGTCTGCCTTGCGAGGTAAAGGCTGGGAACTATATGATCTGGAAAATGATCGTACAGAACTTCATAACCTGGCAAGTAAACATCAAGATGTTGTAAACAGACTTGATGGCCTATGGAACATCTGGGCCAAAGATAATTATGTTACTCCTTTACCAACTGATTACAAAATGCCTTATTTACCTAAATAATAATCTATTTCTTTGATATGTATCAATATTTAATTGACAATAAAATTTGTAGTGGATTTAAAGCAAATAACAAGTTAAAGATTTGGAGTTTACTTTTTATATCTGTTGTATTTTTAAGTAGTTGTACAAAGAAAAATAGTTTAACACCCGTTTCCTATAATCAATTTGAATTATTTGTTAAGAAAACGGGTTATATTACAGACGCTGAAAAATATGGCTGGTCAATAGTTCAAACTGATGTTGATCACTACAAAACAGTAAAAAATGCCAATTGGAAAATTCCTGATGGGATACATAAGCCTTCTTCAAAAGATCTCCCGGTTACACAAGTAAGCTATAATGATGCTTTGGCATATTGTAAATGGGCAAAAAAAAGACTTCCGAGTTATGATGAATATTGGGAGTTGGTAAAAAATGACTCGCGGGTTATTGTATCTGATAATAAATTGCCAATTTCTAAAGTTGATGAGGTCAATATAGTAGGGAATGTATGGGATATTACAGAAATCGAAAAGAACAATTCAGTCAGGCTTGCAGGTGGATCATTATTTTGTTCAAAAACAACTTGTCACGGCACAGTTAAGGAAAGAGAATTATTTGTGGATAGAGAAACCGGAAATATTCATGTTGGATTTTGCGTTGTTAATTAATGGAAATTAATTATTGCGACTTGGCGGTGCATGTTAAAAATGGGCGAAAAATCATGGTTAACACATTTTTAACTTAAATTTATATAATTAATTGATTATCAGATATTTAACTTAATTATATTGCAAAATGTGTTAACCTTTGTTAACCATAAATAGCCATAAAAAAGGCTCCGTTACGCGGAGCCTTTTACTTATGTTATCGATGATAATATTACCAGGTTCTTTTACTCATCACTTTATCTAATTCAGCGCGGGTCATTTTACCATTTTCAGGGTGTTGATCCAGCCATTTTAAGAAGTCAACTTTTATGGGGTCGCTCCACTGGCTGTCAATTTCGCCTGTGCTGTATTTGCCGGTACGTACCATTTCATAACCAAATTTGTCTTTACGTACCACAAACTCGCCGGTACTTACTACTTCTTCGGCTAAGTGAGCAGGTACAAATAATACCCCCTCTTTTTGTACAATTACCAGGTCGCCGGGCAATACTACAGCCCCTCCTATATGGATAGGCGTATTCAATCCCATCAATACCATTTCGGCAGTAAATGAAGGGTGGAAATCACGTACCATAGCATTAAAGCCTTTTATCAATCTTAACTCCTGCAAATCCCTGGCCGCGCCATCAAAAACAACCCCATTGCCTGATTTGCTATAGATAGAATTGGCCAAAGTTGATCCCATGATAGAGCCATCGGCAATCTTACCAAACGCATCAGCCACATACAGGTCGCCTTTAACCAATATATCTATTGGCCATGAATTGGTATTACCTTTTCGGCCTTGTTTGGCTCCCCTGTCTTTGATGTTTTTTTCCAGGTCCGGGCGGCTTGGCAGGTACATTGCGGTAACTGCACGTCCGGTCATAGCTTCGTCGTTAACCAGTTTCCAGTTGCCTTCATATTGGTTTAAATAACCCGCGTTTTTTAAAACGGTCCAGGCATCATCAATCATGATATGTTTTGCCCGCTCCAACAAATCGTCCGGAATTTTTGGCCTGCCGTCAGCAAAACGCTCGCCTTTCCATTCAGAGGTCAAAAACATCATTTCGTCTTTTGAAATGGTTTGTGCGGATAACGAATTAACAAAACATACACCCGCTAATGCCAATAGTAAAAAAGTATTTCTCAGTTTCATATATAAAATAAAAAATCTTGGTTATTGATATGGTTTTAAAACCAAAAATAACCAAGATTATTGTAAATTTTAATTATTTAATTATTAATAATCAGGAGTAGCTGCCGCGCCTTGTAAATTAATTTTAACGGCCTCAATACCCAAACGTTCTTTTAACTGGGTTAAATATAAGCTTCGCGGACTAACGTGCTGATCTAACGATTCGATATAACCACGTGGTTTGGTCAGATCCTGCAACTGAGCGTTATAAATAACTGATGCCGTACCAATGTGCCCAAACGAATAGTTTGTAGCGGTAGGCGGGCTTTGTATCAGGAAATCGCCCTCGCAGTTCCACATTACAATATTGGCACCTGCCCAACCGATGATATAATCCCAAAAACGTGCAGTTAAAGGTGCTTTTACGTTATCATATAATACACCGTTAACCCAGTGGTTATGTGGTTCGCTGGTTGAATATGGATTAACAGCCTTGCAATCTAAAAATACGTTACCGCTTGCTTCCTGTCCCTGTAAAACAAATGAATGTCTTCCTTTTTGAGAAAAGCAACGTTGTACTAAAGTAAGTTGTCCTTGCAGGTGATAAATAAAGCGTCGGGCACCCATACGTTGCGATACCGGCTCCCATGATTCACAATCTTGTATGGTGATCCATTTTGACCCGGCGTTAACCTGTACAACACTATTTACAAAGTGCATTGCCGTCATGTTGCGCACCCATCCGTTTTTAGCATTACTAAAGTTGATGAAGTTGGCGTAATGGCTCTCATCTGAAAAATATTCCTCTCCGTTATAAGTAGCGGTTGGTTTGTTATCCGGCCTGTCCATATTGCCGTACTTGGTGGTACGCACTGTAGGGTCATATTCTGATATACCTCGCAGATTCTCAACAGCAACGTTTTCGATACGATCGTCGGTATATTTTACTACATCACCTCCGCCCCATTTGGTTTCAATTGCAGTAAATATAGGTGCGTCTACGGTAATGGTATTGCCTTTAACATCGGTTATTACGCGATCATAAGTGGTAACAAATGGCCTCCACCTGTTTCTGTTAACGGTAGCGCTGTCTAAACCTATCGCTGTTATCCAATCCTGGTTGCCATAGCGGCGTACAGATACTTTATCACCAACTTTAAAACCCTTACCTGATGCCACGTTAAATGAACGTGCACCAACAGGTACATATTTATCCGTAACGCTTTGCTTGGTATCTTCTTGTATGGTAATTCCTTTACTTCCTGTTATATTGATCAAGGCAGCACGTGTAACCGGTTTAACGGTGCGGCCAAATAGTATGGTACCAATATCACTCATACCTTCGCCACGCAATATGACGCCCGATGCCCTGATGTAAAGTGGTTTATCCAAAGGATACTCGCCCATTTTTAACAATACCGCGCCACGAAATCCCGATGCATCTAATGGCATTTCTGATACTTTATCAATAGCCGCTTGTATAACTGCCGAGTTATCGCCAACAACAGGCCAAACAGTAACTTTATTAGGAATATAAGGAATGGCTACGCCGCCACCTTTATAACCCGCGTTTGAAAAATCAGGAATTTTATTGCCAAGGCTGTCAGCAACGTAAACCAGTTTTCCATCAACTCCTGGGTACACCAATGATGTAGAAGGTAAGATGTCCTTATTTTGGGCATTTGATAGTTGAGCACCGAAGCATAACATCAGCGCGGCAATTGTGTAAGTTTTAACTCTCATAATTTGTTGGTTATAAAATGAATAAACCCGTGAATAAGGATTATCGCACGGGTTTAGCGCGGATAAATATTTATCCACCTTGTATGTTAAATTTATTTATTATCGTTATCATCAACTACATCATAGCCACGCCATTTGAAGCGCTCATCGGCAACTTTTGTTGCGGCGGGCCATGCTATATTATGCTGGCTGCTGCGTGTCCATGCCACCCGGTTTTCTTCGCTATCAAAAAATAATTGTATCTGGTAGTTATAAGTGGTTTGTTCTGCCTGTATTTTTTTTGAAGCTGCCTCCGGAAATAAACGAAGTAGTTTAGATGAAAGATATCCTTTTTGAACTTTCAAAGCAGGCACATAAATGTTAGTGTACATTTTTTCAAATGCGTCAGCTTTTTCAGGCGATACGATAAAGTCCATTTGAAGGCTCATGCCTTTTGTCGCAGGAGCCGCAGCAGTTGCAGCACCCGGACGGCCTGGACCACCGGCAGCCCCAAAAGCAGCACCCGGGCCACCAGGACCACCACCACGTGGACCAGCGGCAGCCAGAACTTTAGACGTTCCGATACCAACAACTAATAGTTCTACATCATCAGTGCCGGTATTAGCAAATGTTATTTTTTCATTTACTAAAGCATAGGTAGCATCATCAGCTCCAAATGGAGTTTTAGTGCCATTAATATCAACTGTACCTGAACCTTTTACTACGTAGTAAATTTCTTCCATACCATCCATGGTACGTGAAGCGGTAGTAACGCCAGCAGGAATTATAATATGGTCAACATGGTCCCAATTGGTTTTAAAAACGTCGGTATTAAAAATACGGCGTTGTAAAACACCTGTACCGTATGCGGCATTGGGTCTGGCTTTATCTTTCTCCAATCTGCCTGATATAAATGTGGGGATAGGATCCAATGCAGCACCTACGCGGGTATCACCCAGATCAAAGTTATCATTATGGCCCCTAACCATAGTTACACCAAAGTTCATCCATTTAACAGGTTCGGTACCGGGATTATAAACAGCGTGTGAATTGTTCAAACGGCAAGGCACCAAAGCAGGTGCTTTTATTAATGATGTGCGGCCATTAATGGTAAATTCTGCTTCACCGGTTAAAATCACAAACATTTCTTCCATATTGTTATGGAAATGATGCCCGATGCTTGATTTTCCGTTTAATAATCCAGCGTGTAAGTAAGCCAGGTTGGTGCTTACATCCCGTGTGCCTACCAGTTGCCCGAAAGCCATGGAACCTGCCCCACGGTGTACACCTGTTTGTTTTCCTAATTTTGAAGGATCGTTATGAACTACCCGGCTTTTTGTTGCCGGAGCTTGCGCCGAAGCCGAAACTGTAAAAACAGTAAATAATAATAAAAGTAATTTATTCATGGTTCTCATGATGGGTTGGTTTAACTATTAAGAATAAATATATAAATGGTTATAATGGTAATGGGTAAATATGCGAAAACTTTTTCTGACTATAAATAGCTAATAAAATTAAATGTCGATTTACCTGTGAAACTTACTTTAAGTTAAGTATAATTATATAGCATATATACTTAAATCATACTCGTATAGTCGATATTTAGTGAAATATGCGTTGTTTGACGGCTATGCAACAATTTTGTTGTTTTTTGTAGTAAACTTGTATTTTACATACTAATCCTCACTTTATAGTAAATGCTTTTCAACAGTTTTATTTTTATTGCGCTGCTGGCAATAACGCTGTTTTTATATTATTTACCCATTTTCTCCAGGTTTCAAGTACTGGTTTTAATTGTTTCCAGCCTGGTATTTTATGCTTATGAGGCCCCAGCTTTGGTATTACTGCTACTGTGCTCGGCAGTAATAAATATTTTAACCAGCTATCGTGTGGCGTATGGTAAGCCGCATCTGCGCAAAACTTATGCAGTGGTTGGCATTACACTTAACCTTTTAATCCTGGCGGTTTTTAAATACTCGCCATTGTTTGCTAACACGTTTTTAAATACCAATACCAGTATTGGGCAGTTTTTAATTTTAATGCCCCTGCCTATTGGTATATCATTTTATACATTTGAGGGCATAAGCTTACTGGTTGATGTATATACTGATAAACATCATGATAAATTATTGGTCGATAAGTCGCTGCAAAAACACTTTAGTAAAACGCTGTTTTTTGTATCCTTCTTTCCGCACTTAATTGCCGGTCCTATTTTAAAAGCCTATGAGTTTTACCCGCAGATTAAACAAAAATCACTCAAAGATATCGATACTGTTTCGGCATTTAAAAACCTGGTAACGGGATATTTTTTAAAAATGGTTATTGCTGATAATCTATCGGTATTGACTCAAAAATTGGCTTTTCCCTATTTAAAAACCTGCTCTTCTGCCGAGTTGGTCGCTATGCTATTTGGGTACTCGTTTCAAATATTTGCCGATTTTGCAGGGTATTCGCTAATAGCTGTGGGCCTGGCCAAATTATTTGGTTATGATATAATGCAAAATTTCAACTTCCCTTATATTTCCGCATCTATTACAGAGTTTTGGCGCAGATGGCATATATCGCTCTCAAGCTTTTTAAAAGAGTATTTATACATCCCATTAGGCGGTAATCGTAAAGGCAAAATACGCACTTATTTAAACCTGCTCATAACCATGATACTGGGTGGTATATGGCATGGCGCCGCGTGGAGTTACGGCGTATGGGGATTGTGCCATGGTATTCTTTTGAGTATGGAAAGATTTTATAATGATAGTTTCCGGCCAGATAAAGCGAAATTGGTTGCCCGTATAATTAAGGTTTTTATTGTTTTTATACTCGTATCTGTTTTATGGCTATTGTTTAAACTTCCGTTTGTGCAGGTGGTGGAATATTTTAAAACTGTACATATAAATACCAATGTCTCTGTAAATACCGATGGTATAGTTATGATATTAATTTACAGCCTGCCGGTAATTATATATCACGCTATTTATTTGCTCAAACAGTACGCGGTTTTTTCAGCCTGGATAAGCCGGTACAGTTACTTGGGTTACGGTTTTTTAATGGCCATGATAGCGTTAAACAGCGGCCCTAAAGGCACATTTATTTATTTCCAGTTTTAGTAATGATAAAAAAGAGCTTTATCATATTTGCTATCCTTTTCGCGCTATTCAATATTGCAGCTACTTATACGCAACCTGATGTTAAGTATGCGGAGTCTGATTTTGTGCGAAATGTGATCAATGCTGATAAATATATCTATAGTAACATGGATTACAAGGCTGTGATATTGGGCTCATCGCTTGCCTATAGAATGCCAACCGATTCGCTTCCCGGATTTTACAACCTGGCCCTATCTGGGATGTCTGTGTACGATGGCGGGGCGGTTTTGCTGAGCCGTAAAACATTACCTAAAACTGTATTTATTGAGATCAATGTTATCCAAAGGCCAAAGTCTGAATCTTTTTCGCAAGAGTTTGAATCACCGGTATATGCTTTTTTTAAGCGGATATTTCCCGCGTTGAGGACAGAAAATCAACCGGTTATTTTAATAAAAAAGGCTATCGATCAAATAAAAGCGTCCCTACGCCCTAAACCTACACCAAAGCCCCGCAATAAAATGGCTGCCAAAAATATTTACTTGCCAGACAGGTTATTTAAACCTTTGTTGGCAATTCAAATAAAAGATTACAGTAAGCGCGATACCACTTTGGCCAATATAGCCCTTGTATCATTAAAGCAATTGGTGCAAAAAATTGAAGAGAGGGGTACCCAAGTTATTCTTTTTGAAATGCCTGTAAACCCCGTTATACAGCAATCGCCTAAAGCAACTTTAATAAGAGAATTGGTTACCAAAAACTTCCCTCATCATCCATTTATTCCTATACCATCCTTTACGTTTAAAACCCGGGATGGACTGCATTTGGCCCAAAAAGAAGTGAGTGATTATACGCTTTATTTTAAAGACCAGACTGCCCGATATATTAAATAGTAACTTTTTACGCCGAATAAGCTATTCATGTTTACTTTTGCGCCAAAACAAATATAAATGGCAAGTAATATTAAATTAAAGGTTTACCATGGTGTTGAGGCAACGGTAAACGCGTATATCTTTTCTGACAATAAAAGCATGGTATTGGTAGACGGGCTTCGCAACAGCGAAGAGGCTACCCAATTAGCTAAGCAAATAAAGGCAGAGGGTAAGCCCCTTACGCATATGCTAATTACCCATGGCCACCCTGATCATTACACCGGGATGAACTTGATGAAAAATGAATTTCCTGATGTACAGATAGTAGTAACTACCGATGATATCAAAAAGGATATTATTAATTTTTCAACCTGGATGGAAAGCGTAGGCTGGTTAGAAAAAGAACCTGCTTTAAAGCCATTGACTGCTGCTAATCCTAACGGATTTGATTATGAAAACCAGATATCGGTTTTAAACAGTAAGCAATTGCAATTGGCTGAAGGCGCGGTATTAGAATTGAACAGCGATTATAGCGCTGCTGAGTGTGAGCACCTGACCACTATTTTCAGCAAGGACCTTAACGCTTTTTTTGCAAACGACTTTATTTATAATGGCGTGCACCCATGGTTAGCAATATCTCAGGAGAATATTGAAAATTGGAAAAAACAACTGCAAGAATTTAAAAGCACTTTTGCTCAAAGTCAACCTAAGGTATATGGCGGGCACGGTAAACCTGCTGATGTTTCTGTTTTTGATAAGCAGTTAAAATATATCATCGATTTTGAAGATGTGGTAGCCAACGCGACCAGTAGGGAAGATGCTATGCAAAAAATGCAACAGCTATATCCTGATCATACGCAAGCCGACTTTTTATTGGTGTATTCTGTAAACGCTTTTGTAGCAGAATAATAATTATTACTTATTAAACTAACAAAGCCTCGATTGAAAATTGAGGCTTTGTTGTTTATTGCTTTATTGCCAAAAAGCAGGTTTTTTAACAGTGCCCCTTACTGTGCAATCAGCGCAAGTTTTATCTGTGTATAAAAACCAACCAGGTGGAAAAGGGGGGGCGGGCAGCGGCTCTAAAGGAGTATATGCGCTATTTAATGGAATAAGAAGATTTACTCGATCCTGAGGTGTTTTAGCAGTATCTATCCTACAGCTATAAGGATATTTGGTTATAAAACTTGATGGTAGATCTCTTTTATTGATATATAGACGTTTGCTTTGTGTTGTACCGGCACTTATATATCCTATAACACGTTCAGCAGGGTCAGCAATATTTTGGATATTGCCAATAAGTTGCGAAGGCTGTGCATCAAATATACTTCCCAAAGCTTCGGTGTTTTTTTGAAGATTCTCCCAAAAAGCATATGCCTCTTTTGTTAGAACAGTTTGTGTAACCAAAATACTGTATCTAATAGATATTCTTTCGGATGTACCTTCAATAAATGTCAATGGAAATTGATAAGCAATATCCTGGGTTAACGAAGCAGTTGAATTAAGAAAGATATTAGCTGTTGTTGTCCCGGTAAAGCATGAACCTATTTCTTGCGCGAGTGTTCTTGGTAATAGGGTGCTGCCGTTTGAATAATAGAAGGAATAAAAAAATGTAGCGAATGTCCATGTTTCTGCGTAGTTATATAAATAATACCGGCTATTATTGGTGTCATCATGCGTGTTAACATATACTTGCACGCCGTTATTTTTAATATAATAACCTACCGAATCAATGGGTGGTGTTATTTTCACATTTATCAGGTCAGACAAATAGGTTTTTCCATTGGCAGTTGTTATACGTAACCGGTATTGCTTCGTCTTATCTAAATTTAAAACAGGTGTAACGTAGGTACCTTTTGCCCGTTCTTGCAACGTTGCAACTGTGGCCTGGGCTGTTTCAATACTTATAGTTGCGCTACCCTCAGGGTTGACTGTATTTTTATCGCCAATTACTACTGTTCTGCTCAACTTGATTTTTGTAGAATCTGTAACATTTATCAGTCCCTCTACCACCAGAATATTAGCATTGGTAGTTGTGGCCTTTAAATTTATGGGCTTTTGGCAACTGTAAAAGGTTATTATTAAGGTTATTAAACCTATATAAAATTTTATTTGTTTGATCATTCGCTATTATAATCTTATTGCCAAAAAGCAGGTTTTTGAACCTTTCCCCTAGTGGTGCAATCAGCACAAGTTCTATCCGTGAATAAATAGCCGGGACCATCGGGGTTGGGGTTTAAGGGAGTGGTGCCTGCAGTTAACGATATAACATACGTCGCTATGTCACCGGAGGACTTCGCAGTATCTACCCTACAACTATAGGGGTATTTAGTTATAAAACTTGATGGCAAATCTCGCTTATTGATATATATACGTTTACTTTGTGTTGTACCCGCACTTATATAACCTATAACAGGTTCGGCAGGGTCAGCAATATTATGAATATTGCCTATTAGTTGCGATGGTTGTACATCAAATATACTTCCTAATGATTCAGTGTTTTTTTTAAGATTCTCCCAAAACGCATATGCCTCTTTTGTTAAAACAGTTTGATTGATTAAAATACTGTATTTTACGGATATTCTTTCAGATGTGCCTTCAATAAATATCAATGGAAACTGATAAGAAATATCCTGGCTTAGTGCCGCAGTTGAATTGAGAAAAATATTAGCTGTGGCTGTTTCGGAAAAGCATGAACTTACTACTTGTGTAGGTGTTCGTGCCAATATACCAGACCCGGTTGAATAATAACTGGAATAATATCTGGTGTTAAAGATCCATGCTTCCGCGTAATCGTATAAATAGTAACGGCTATTATTAGTATCATCATGCGCATTAGCGTATATCTGTATGCCATTATTTTTATAAGTATAACCAACAGAATCTATCGGCGGTGTTATTTTAACATCAACCAGGTCGGATAAATAGGTTTGGCCGTTTGATGTTTTTACACGTAGGCGATATTGTTTAGTTCTGTCTAAATTTAAAACATTTGGCGAAGACGAGTAATTGCCCTTTGATATCTCTTTTAAAGTCGCTACCGTAGCTTGTGCGTTTTCAATAGTTATAACAGCGCCTCCTTCAGGGTTGGCAATAGTTTTATTAGCAATAGTTACCGTTCTGCTAAGTTTAATTGTGGTTAAATCGGTACCAGTGTTTATTAAACCTTCTACCACTAAAATATTAGCATTGGTAGTGGTAGCTTTTAAATCTATTGGTTTTTGGCAACTATAAAAAGCTACAGCTAATGTAATTAGGCCAATATAAATTTTTACCTTTTTCATCGCTGCAGTTTATATCACATTTGGCAAGTGTTTTAACACTATTTCCAAAAAGCAGGTTGTGTAACAGTTCCTCTTATTGTACAATCTGAACAAGGCTTGTCAGAATATATATATACCACTGGGGGAAGATCGACATCCCATAACGTAATATAGGAAGGACCGCCAGATAAGATAAGCTTACTTCTGATATCACCCCCTTTTGCCGTATCAATTCTACAAACAAATGGATATTCTGTCTTAAAACTTGGAGGCAAATCCAGCTTATTAATAAATATGCGTTTAGTTTGGATAGTACCGGCACTTATATAACCAATAACCGGTTCAGAAGCATCGGCAGCATTATGTATATTGCCAATAAGCTGTGAGGGCTGTGCATCAAATATACTACCTAACGATTCGGTGCTCTTTTTAAGGTTTTCCCAAAAAGCATAAGCTTCCTTTGTTAACGCAATTTGAGTAACTAATGTACTGTATTTGATGGATATTTTCTCTGATGTACCATCTATAAAAGTTAAGGGAAATTGGTATGCCACATCCTGAGTTAAAGCCGCAGTTGAATTAAGCAAAATGTTTGCTGACCCTAAATTCCCATAACATTCGTGTATATATTGTGCTGGTGTACGTGGCACTAAGGCATTACCGTTTGATATATAAGAGGAAATATATTTTGAGTTAAAACGCCAGGTTTCAGCATAATTATATAGGTAATAGCGGCTATTATTCGTATCATCATGCGTATTAACATATAATTGTATGCCATTATTTTTAACTGTATAGCCAACTGAATCTATAGGCGGGGTTACTTTGGCATCAGTTAGGTCAGATAAATAAGTTTTCCCATTGGCCAACTTTATGCGCAACCGGTACTGCTTGGTTTTATCTAAATTTAAAACCGGCGAAGCGTACTTTCCTTTTGCTATTTCTGTTAATGTAGCAACTGTTGCCTGGGCATTTTCAATAGTAACTGTCGCCCTCGCCTCTGGATTTGCCGTAGTTTTATTGCCAATGATTACTGTTCTGCTTAAGTTGATTTTAGTAGAATCTGCAACATTTATTAACCCTTCAACCACCAAAATATTAGCATTGGTAGATGTAGCTTTTAAATCTATTGGCTTTTGACAGCTATAAAAAGCTATACTTACAATTGTTAAACTAAACCAAAATTTGATATGCCTCATATAGCTGAATTTATGATATTATTAAAAGACAAATCACTTTGATACTTCAAAAGTTGAGTTATAGCTACCCACTTGTCCATCGACTGTTAACCCTTGTAAAATTACTGCATATTTACCGGACTTATCTGATGTGTAAAATGAAACTTTTGCCTTGCCTTCAGCATCTGTATTTACATCAGGAGCCCAATATAAAACGTTTCTAAAATCGGGCACACGGCTTTTTTGTTGCTGCGCTGTTTCATAAACCGGCGAGTAAAACTCGCGTTGCAGTTGCATGCCCTCATAATCAAGCACTACGGCCCTGGGGTCAATTTCAAACCCAGCCATGTCGCCTTTGTACGATGTAAGATTTATTACACCATTTGTCCTGATAGGTCCCCAGTAAAACTCACGATCAACCATATCCAGTTTCCGGATCTTTAATGGGTCTACGGTAAAAAGTTTATCCAGGTTAAAAATAGGTACGCCATCCAGTATGGCCATCGGGTCTTCGTCCTTATACAACTCAATAGGGCTTAGCAGATTAAAATGCACTCTATTTTTCCTTACGCTTACCAAAACTTCCAGTATATACTCCCGCAAAACCTCCTCCATGGTAATAAATCTTGTATAATCATCTAACAAGTATGGTTTACCATTACTGCCAAAGTATCCCGAACTATCCACCATGGGGTCTATATACTGTTTTAATTTATCGGGTACATATATATTTTGCACCTGCATATTAAGGCTGGTGTTCTCAAGTGCTTTTTGCCATCTTTTATCTAAACCAAAAGGTGGTAATTTTGAGGTGCCATACTGTTCAGCAAATGGACTTTTTATAGTTATATTGTATTTACTGCTATCTTTTTCGGTATTGGTTTGTACAACTATTTCGCCGGGACCAAATAACTGGCGGGTATTAAATAGCAGCTTTCCTGTCGAGTCGGCAACCGAACCATATAATTGAAGCCGTTTACCGATAACCCCCAAATATGCCTTTACACCCGGGGCAGGTTGTTCGGTGGCATTGTTTAGTTGCCCGGTAATCAAATGTCCGTCGTACTCGGGTAGGTAAGTAAATTTTTGTTTGCTATCTAAAACATCGTTCCATTTAAACCGGCTCCACCCTTGTATCAGCAATAGGTTATCCAGCGCTTTATCTGTTTCAGATGTCACTATATCAAAATAATAGCGTGGAGATTCAATATACCCTTTTAACTCAGACCCTAACCACATGTAGCTGGCTATGTCCGCATCATCCATGTTATTTAACGAGTCTAATTTAAATACTGAAACAGACATGTTGGCCGCTGTAGCCTTGCCCTCGGTATTATTAGTTGATACATTAATATCTACCTGGCTACGGGTTTTATATTGCGTTTGTACCTGGCCAAGCAAGTTTAGCAATTTGGGCCGGTTAAAAATAAGCCGTTCGCAAACAGGCTGCCGGGCACTGTTAAATATGGTGATATGGTTAATGCCCTGGCCCAATTTTGCTTTATCAATGGATATAGAAGCATCGCCATTGGTATTGGTTATTATGCTTTGCGCCAGCACTACCTGGTGCCCGCTGTGTACAAATAGATATAATGGCTCGCTATTATTACCGCGCGCACTTATTTTTAATTCGGGCTGTGGCTTATCAGCATCCGCTACATGTATGGTGTATCCTTTTGATAAAACGGCGGGCAGATCATTTATAAGCGCATTATCGCGGCCAATACGAACCACTGCTTTGTAAGTGCTATTGGCTTCAGGAGTAAACGTGAAGCTGCCCATTCCAAATTTTAATGATTGAAAGCGTATAACAGTATCATTACGCTGATTTATAACCACACCATTAATTTCGGCCCCTTTGCCATCACTGCCCAAAGCTTTAAAACCAACGGTGCTGGTTACGCCTGCAAGCAGAGTTCCGCTCTCGGCAAAAAACTGGATGCTGGCAGGTTTGGCTGTTTCTTTTGGAGTTTCAGCAAGTTCAGTTAACGGGTTTACCAGTGTAATTACTTTTTCAAAGAATACATCCGGGCCAAAATTTTTCATCCAGTTGGTGTAGGCCCGTAGCTTATAATTACCATTTTTTAAAGTTACCGGTATATAAAATGAGCCATTCCCTGTGCCCTTGTCTAATGATATTTTTGCTTGCAGTACGGCATTGTTAGCTTCGTCCAAAACATCTACATAGGCAACCTTGCTAATATTTAGCGGCGTATTTAATCCCGCGTCAACATTATATATTTTTAACCATAATATCTCTCCTGTCAGGTAAAAATTTTTATCGGTATGCAGATACATTTTTTCCTGCAATACGTGGTCATTATATTGCTTAAAATTGCTTTTTAGTGCATCTAATACCTGTGCATTGCCATTGGCGGCTGCAAAAACAACTAGTAAGCAACACAGGGATGATTTTAACGTGTATGACAATTTGTTTTTCATAATATTATTTCCAAAAAGCAGGTTGTTTAACAGTTCCTCTAAATGTACAATCTGAACATTGCCTGTCAGAATACGCGATATACGGCGGGACTTCAGTTAACATTTCATACAAAGGGACAGCATTTGGGTTAGTTGCAAATATCCCCCCATCCAGCGGCGATTGTAACAGTGAACATCCGTAAGGGTACTGGGTCTTAAAACCCGATGGCAGTTCTTTTTTATCAATAAAAATTCGCTTAGATTGTGTCGTGCCTGCACTTATATATCCAATAACCGGTTCAGAAGGGTTGGCAATATTATGTACGTTGCCCGCAAGCTGTGAAGGCTGCGCGTCAAATATGCTACCTAACGATTCGGTGTTCCGTCGTAAATTGTCCCAAAATTGATATGCCTGCTTAGTTAAAGCGGTTTGGGTAAGTAATATAGTGTACCTGATAGAAATTCTTTCTGATGTGCTTTCAATAAATGTTATGGGTGCTTGATAAGCAACATCCTGTGTTAAAGCGGCTGTTGAATAAAGCACAATATTATTTGAAGGCGAGGCGGCAAAACATGTATATACATCTTCTGCTGTTTTTCTCTCCCTCAAGCCCTTATCAAATATTAGTAAAGAACGATACATTGTATTGAATTTCCATGTTTCAGAAAAATTGTATAAATAATACCGGCTGTTATTGGTGTCGTCATGGGTATTGGCATATACCTGTATGCCATCACTTTTAACAGTATAACCAACCGAATCAATAGGCTGCGTTACTTTAACATCCACCAGATCTGACAAATAAATTTTTCCATTAGCCAGTTTTACGCGCAAGCGGTACTGTTGTGTTTTATCTAAATTTAAAACCGGAGTAACATAGGTGCCTTTTACTTTTTCTGTTAACGTAGCAACTGTTGCCTGGGCGGTTTCAATAGTTACTGTTGCCCCCTGTTCTGGGTTGGCAGTAGTTTTGTTTCCGATAATAACAGTTCTGCTTAAGTTGATTTTGGTAGAGTCTGTAACGTTTATCAAGCCTTCTACCACTAAAATATTATAATTAGTAGTTGTGGTTGTTAAGTTTATTGGTTTTTGGCAACTATAAAAAGCGGCAATTCCCACTATTGAACCAATATAAAACTTCATCTTTCTCATTCTGCCTAAAATCTTATATTGTAATTAACAAACGGGATAGGTGCAGCAAAAATAGAAAGCTGGTAGCCTCCAATTACTCCGCCTTGTTGGGTAAAGAAGGTAGAATAAGCGTTTTGCCGCCCGGTGATGTTATAAACCCCAATGGTCCATGAGTTATGGGTTAATTGCTTTATCTTATGGTTGCCTTCAATATTTAAAGCAAGGTCGGCCCTGAAATAATCAGGTATACGGTACTGGTTACGGTCAGAGTAATAAACTCTTTGCGATCCCTGGTAATTAAATTTAGCAATAGGTAAAGTTATTGGCCTGCCCGTGCTGTACATGACGTTAAAAGAGAAACTGTAACGGTGCGAAATATGATAGCTGCCCGTGAAAGTAAAGTTATCGGGTTTGTCATAATTAGCGGGATAATAAGCACCCTGGTTTATTAACGGCAAAACGATAGGGTCATCTTGTTTTAAAAGTGTGCGGGCATAGGTGTAACTCATAATTCCGGTTAGTTTGCCTGCGGTTTTACGTATCATAAACTCAATACCATAAGCTTTACCACGGGTATTTATCACATCTGTCTCAATTGTTTCGTTAAGTATCAGTGATGCGCCGCTTTTGTAATCCAGGTAGTTATTAATGGTTTTATAATATCCTTCTATTGATGTTTCAATAGTGTTTGACTTTAGGTTTTTATACAACCCTAATGATACCTGGCTGCCCGATTGTGGCCTGATATTATGATCACTTAACTGGTAAACATCAGTTGGCGAAATAGCCGTGCTGTTTGAAAGCAGGTGTAAATATTGATGCATCGTATTATACGCCGCTTTAACTGATAGATCGCCGGTTATGCTGTACCTGGCAGATACCCTAACCTCTGGATTTATATAAGTTTTTACGATTTGATTGTTACCGTAATTAGTAGTACTTACCAAATTTACGCTTGACTTTGGTAAACCGGCGGCATAATAACGTGCTTCCGTTGGACCCAGCACATTATACATTGGTATACGTATACCTCCTGAAACGGAGAGTTTATCAGTAACATCAAATTTGTCACCCGCATACAGTGCGCTTTCAAGGCCGTATTGCGTAGCTATTGTTTTGGGTGCGGTAAGTGCATCTTTTCCTATGGGTTGTATGTTACCCGGATGTAATTTGTAGTAAATTGAGCTTAGTCCAAAAGTTATGCTATGCTTGTTGTTAGGGTAATAATTAAAATCAACCTTTAAATTAGATTGATTGATATCAAAATTAAGCTGGTACGCATTTATAGGGTTAACTGTGCTGCCAACGCCGTATTGATAGCGGTCAAAGCCTGCGCCTACAACACTATATAGTTTATTATTAAAATTGTGCTTCCATTTAATGGCCGCATTTTTATTGCTATAACTATAGGTGGTATCGCTGTTTAATTTAAAATTATCATTACTTAGATAAGTATATAAATAAAGCGTGTTTTTATCGTTAATCCGATGGCTTACATCCAGGTTAAAGTCATAAAATGCGGCCCTGCTATTTTTATAGGATTTAGGCAACAAATCAAGCAACCAGTTAGAGTATGTTGTGCGCCCGCCAAATATAAATGAGGTCCTGTCCTTAATTATTGGCCCCTCAACACTTAACCTGCTGGTCAATAACCCAATACCTGCCGTTCCGGTAAATTTCTTTTGATTGCCCTCGCGGTTATTAACATCAAGCACTGATGCTAAGCGCCCACCAAGACGTTCAGGTATAGTGCTTTTATATAATTCAACATCCTTAACTATATCCGGATTAAATGCCGAAAAGAAGCCAAAAAAGTGAGCAGGGTTATAAATCGTCAACCCGTTAAGCAATACCAGGTTTTGATCTGCCGCCCCACCCCGCACGTTAAATCCGGTAGTTGCTTCGCCAACAGACTGCACACCCGGCAATGCCAGCATAGCTCTTAAAACATCGGCTTCACCGAATACAGAAGGTATTTCTCTTATGCTTTTTATATCCAGCTTCACCGTACCCATTTGCATGCCCCTAACGTTAGCTATTTTCGTTTCAGATATTTTTACTTCTTTTAAACTCTGTATCTGTTCCTGCAAATCAATATTTAGTTTACCATCACTGTACAATAATATTTGCCGGTAAGTATCACGGCTGCCAAGCGACCTTATATTAATAGTGTGCTTGCCTTTTGGTAACGTTATCGAATAAAAACCAAACTCATCTGAGTTTACTCCTGTTTTTAGATTAGGTAAATATAAACTTGCACCCGTTATGGGTTCGCCGGATTTAGCTTCTTTTACATATCCAGCCATAGTTGCAGTGCCGGTTCCTATCTGGTTGGTTTTTATACCTATCTCATAAATCTTATTTTCAACAGTTGCTTCGGGTATTTTAGCCTCCTTTTCATTGGTTGCAAACCCCTGCAGCTCAACTGGCTTTTGATCTGTGGGTGCTTTGGCCACTATAGGTTTAACATCAAAAAGGCCACCGGCCAGGTTGGTTTGTATAGTACGGTCTTTAGTTAAAAACACCTCTTGTTGCGTTGTTATAGCGTAGCGGAAACGGGTGTCTTTAAATGCTTCATCCAAAACACGCCTTAATGGCTGTTGATTTAGTTGCAGCGTTACCCGTAAGCTATCAAACACAATAGGGTCATAATAAAAATGGTAACCCGTTTTGCTTTCCAGGTCGCTCACTACATTTTCAATATTAGACTGTTGAAAATTAACACTAACCTGCGGGCCATCAACACCCTGGGCCAATGATACTTTACTTAATAAAAAGAATAGTACACTTAAGTATAAGTATCTCATATTAGTTGGTAATACGGTCATAATAAGTAAGTAACATTACCATTGCCTGTTCTTTATTGTCTGCGTAATCTATCCCGGTTTCCTTTAAATATTTTTTAAGCTCCTTCCTTTTATCACCAAGCAGTTTTAATACCTGGCCCTTAGTGCTTACGTTATAATAAGTTGCGCCCTTTTTTATGTAGTAGATATTTTTACTGTAATAAACTCTTTTGCCTGTAAGACTCTCGAACTGGCCTGATTTAGATCGCTTTACCAGGAGTTGTAGTTTGTTATTATACAATTCGTCATAAAATCCGGCATCCATTTTTTTATTCTGTTCGTCTGGTACAAAGTTGATAAAATGGTGCCCATATAGATCAAATGCAGATAGGCCTTCGCTCAAAAAAGCAAACTTTGTGCTGTTATCATATAAAAAGGTTACTACTTGCTGTAAGTTAAGGTCATATATTAAAGGAATATTTTTATAAGATATGCCATAATAAGTAACACTGCCATTTACTAATTGAATAGAGTCTTTAAAATACGGGCCCGATACACTACGTACATCATAAAACTCATATATGGCCCCACGATATAATTGAGAATGTAAGCCGATAGCTTTTTGGTATGCGGTTACTGTATTTTCAATTACCGCCCGGTTATCGGCGGTTTCCTGGCCCATTACCGGGCAGGCATAGGCAAACCCGCATAATAAAATAAAAAGCCTTATACTATATATATTCATGAAAATTGTGATAATAACGCCTTATAGGTTTATTAGGATAGCCTATCAATGCGTAACTATTTGATTGGATATTTAACGCAATATAATAATATGATTTGCTTATCTGCAAATAAAAATTATAAAATTAGTTATAGTACAATTAATACCTATTTTCCTGGTTTTAAGGCTTGTTAATATTAAATATCAAATCACGTTAAACTATGCAGATTGGTCAGCCATGATTTTTTTGGCACCAAGCAAAGCCAGTAATGAAACTGATGCAGCGATTGTTAAATAATACCCAACATACGCCAGGCCGTAACGGTGTGCCAATGTAGTTGCCAGATAGGGTGTAAGCGAGGCACCAAAAATACCGGCCAGTGTAAAAGCCAGCGAAGAACCTGTATAACGTACCGATGCCGGAAAAATACCGGCCAGCGCGGTGCCTATAGGCCCATAGGTAAGGCCCATTAAAAACATTCCTATAGATAAAAATAAGGCGGTTATAACTAAGCTGCCGGTAGTAAACAACGGCGCAAAAAACAGTCCAAATGTAATTATACATAAAGTTGCAACCACAAGCATTTTGTTGCGCCCGCATTTATCAGCTATCACTGCCGACAATGGGATGCCTAAGCCGAAGAACAGCATTGATATCATTTGTATGATCAGAAAATCACTTTTATTATATTTTAATACCGTGGTGCCATAACTTAAGGTAAACACCGTCATTAGGTAAAATATCAGGAATGTGGTTATAGTAGCTAATGTACCCAGCGTTATAGCCTTAGTGTGTTTAATAAAAACATCAGCAAAAGGAACTTTTGAACGCTCGTCATTATCCATTACCTTATTAAATTCCGGGGTTTCGGCAATTTTTAACCGGATATACAAACCCAGCCAAACTAAAAGCGCGCTTGCAATAAAAGGGATACGCCAACCGTAATTTACAAAGTCAGCGTCATTCATTACTTTACTTAATACTGTAAACGTACCGCTTGATAAAAGAAACCCGATAGGTGCGCCTAATTGGGGGAACATACCATACCATGCCTTTTTACCCGGCGGGGCATTTTCGGTAGCTAATAATACCGCCCCACCCCATTCGCCGCCCAGACCCAGGCCTTGCCCAAATCTGAATATGCATAATAATATTGGGGCCGCAATACCTATTGTGTTATAGCCCGGTAACAACCCAATAGCAACAGTAGAAGGCCCCATGGTCATTAATGCGGCAACCAATGTAGCCTTACGCCCTTTTCTATCGCCAAAATGACCAAATAAGGCTGCGCCTATTGGCCTGGCGAAAAATGCGAGGGCAAATGTTGCAAATGACTCAAGGGTTGCTGAAGTAGGATCAGACGCTGAAAAAAACAGTTTAGGGAATACCAGCACCGCGGCTGTAGCATAAATATAAAAATCAAAAAACTCAATAGTGGTACCTATAAGGCTTGCAGTAAGTATACGGGTTACAGAATTTTTGGCGATAGTAGGCTGGTTCATAGCCTCAAACATATTAAAAATTTGAGTGAATGTCCCAATGGCTTTGTAGTAGCAGGTAAATATCAAATTAATATTATGATGAACCTACGTATCATGATATTTATTAAGTTTGCGGGCCAACTAACAAAATTTTACAAAAGCTATATATAGTTCAATATCATTATGTTTTTAGAAAAGATCCGGTCCGGAGAATCAGGTGTTTTAATTTACGGTATAACCCCGCCAAAAGCGCAAACACTTCCAGATAGAGTTGCTGAGATCGCCGAAAAAACAATTGAGCGGCTTACCAGCTTAGATATTGACGCGCTTATAGTATATGATGTGCAGGATGAGTCGGCCCGTACCAATGAGGAAAGGCCCTTCCCCTTTCTGAACGCACTTGATCCTTTTGATTTTGCATCGGGCTACCTGGGTGCTTTAAACATTCCTAAAATTATATATCGTCCTGCCGGCAAGTTTTCGGGCGAAGAATTATCTGCATGGTTGGAAAATTTGCACCAAAATAAATTTTACCCGGTTTTTGTAGGTGTACCGGCTCCCGACTATCCTGTTAAAACAAACTTGCCCGAAGCGTATAAAATTTGGAGCAAGCACCGGGACACCTCTGTCATAGGCGCTGTAACCATTCCGGAAAGGCATGCGGTATTGAAAGACGAAGATGTGCGTATGCTGGACAAAATGAGCTGTGGGGTATCTTACTTTATTTCGCAATGTGTTTTTAATATTGATTATGCCAAGCAAGTAATAGCCGACCTTACTAATACTTGTAATAAGCGAAGTATAAAATTCCCAACAGTTATTTTTACCTTAACGGCATGTGGCTCGACTAAAACGTTACATTTTATGGAATGGCTGGGTATACATGTACCGGCCGAGTTGAAGGAAGAATTAAAAAACTCTGACAACATTCTTGAAAAATCAGTAAAGGTATGTTTGGACATTGCTGCAGAATTAATTGCATTTTGCATGGAGCGCTCTATCCCCTTCGGTTTTAATATTGAAAGCGTAGCTATTCGTAAAGAAGAGATTGAAGCTTCAGTTGCTATGACTAAGAATATTGGAAAGATGTTGAAAGACAGGGGATTAAGGGTATAGCTTGGATGTTGAATTATGAGGCCTTTTATATGTTTCAAGGTCAAAAAAAGCAACCTAATTCAATAAAAATAAATACGGTCATCAGGCACAATAATTGCCGAATTTGAGCAGGGGTAAGAGGCATTGAAAGGCAGAAAGAAGATTTTTTCGTACCTTTGAAAAAATATCACAGGACAAAATTGTTCCCATCGGGTAAAAATTTCTTTAATACCCAAACATCTTTAAGGTAATCTTGTAATACAAACAAGATAAACAATTATGCTCCTTAACCCTTTCAAATTATGCAGCACAAATTATTTGTCGTGTCTAATCGTTTACCTATTACTATTGAACAAAACAATGGTCAGTACATTTGCCGCCAATCTTCAGGTGGGTTAGTTTCGGCAGTTAGTGCGTATTTAAAAAGCGATGGTGCCGACAGTTTTACCGATAAAATTTGGGTAGGTGTACCCACAAATACAGAAAAAACATGGGCGAATGCTATTGCCACCATGGAACCCGGAGAGTATGCATATTCTCCGGTATTTGTAAAAGCAAAAACTTACGAATCTTACTATAACGGATTTTCTAATTCGCTGCTTTGGCCGCTATTTCACTATTTTCCATCATACGCAGATTATAGTACAGCCCATTTTGAGGATTATATAACGGTAAATCGTCTTTTTGCCGATGCCCTATTAAAGCAGGTTAAACAGGACGATACGGTATGGATACATGATTACCATTTATTACCCCTTGCGCAAATGCTTCGCGAGGCTGTTCCGACACTTACTATTGGCCTATTTTTACATATTCCGTTTCCTTCGTACGAATTGTTTAGGGTAATACCCAAACAATGGCAACATCAGTTGTTAACAGGCATGTTAGGTGCTGATTTGATTGGTTTTCATACGGTTGACTATGCATCGCATTTTCTTTCCTGTGCTGAAACAGTTCTTAAAGCAGAACGGGAGGATTCCTTGATATCCTGGAATGACCGTCAAATCAAAGCGGATATATTTCCGATAAGTATTGATTTTGATAAGTTTAATGAAGCCTATGATAATAGCGAAGTTGTAAGGTTACGAAATGAATACTTATCCATTAAAGGAGATCAACGCTTGATTTTTTCAGTAGATAGGTTGGACTATACCAAAGGTGTACTTAACCGTTTAAAAGGGTATCATAAATTTCTTTTACAAAACCCTGAATTTAAAGGAAATGTAGTGTTTGTATTGGTTGTAGTACCATCCAGGGACTCAGTTAAAAAATATGCGGAAAGGAAAAAGATCATTGATGAATATATAGGGAACTTAAACAGCAGTTTAGGCAGTATTAGCTGGCAGCCTGTGATTTATAAGTACGGGCATTTAGATTTTTCAGAACTTGTTGGTTTATATACCAGTTGCGATGTGGCTTTAATTACGCCGCTTAGAGACGGAATGAATTTGGTGGCAAAAGAGTTTGTTGCCAGCCGTAAAGATCAGCACGGGGTACTGATATTAAGTGAAATGGCAGGTGCTGCAAGAGAATTAAGTGGCGCGTTACTTATTAATCCTAATGATATGGATGAGATTGCTGATACCATTAAAAAAAGCCTTGAAATGCCCGATAGGGAACAAGCTATCCGTATTGACGCTATGCAACAAAGAATAAAAAAATACAATATTAATACCTGGGCTAAGGATTTTTTTGAAAAGCTTAAACATGTGAAAGATATACAACTGGATTTTAAAATTAAGGTTTTGGACGACGCGTTAAAGGCAAAGCTTTTATCGGCTTATAATTTGGCAAAACAAAGATTAATATTGCTTGATTATGACGGCACGCTGGTTGGCTTCACTAAAGATCCATTGCATGCCACTCCCGGAAATGAGTTGATCGAATTGCTTGAAACAATTGCCGCTGATCCCAAAAACGATGTTTATATCATTAGCGGGCGTAATAGCAATACGCTACAACAATGGTTGGGGGCATTACCTATTGGCATAATAGCCGAGCATGGTGCGGTAACCAGGCCGTTAGCCGGCGATTGGCTTTCTGAAAACGCGGCTGATATTTTAGATTGGAAACCCAAAATAGAAAGTGTGATGAATGCCTATACTGAACGATGCCCCGGTACATTCGTAGAACATAAGCGCTTTTCGCTGGCCTGGCATTACAGAACAGCCGATAATTCAGATGGTGTAATAAGTGCGAAAGAGTTATTTGAAGAATTGTCAAAAACAACAGCTTTATTAGATTTGGATATACTTAACGGGAATAAAGTAATTGAAGTGCGAAACAAAGGGATAAACAAAGGCGTTGCTGTTAGTAAGCTTTTGAAAAAGAAAGAGTATGATTTTATACTTTGCATTGGCGACGATAAAACGGATGAAGATATGTTTAAAAAGATTGCCCATAAACCCGGAGCTTTTACAATAAAGGTGGGTAATGATGAATCATTTGCAAACTATAAAGTGTCAAATCCCGGCGAGGTTAAATCTCTGTTGCAAAGCCTGGATACTTATAGCTCTACACAACCAAAAAACGCCTAAATGGAAAAACATTTATATCAAACCGGTATTATTGGCAATTGCGCCTTTTTGGCCCATGTTAACAAAAACACAAATATAGATTGGCTATGCTGGCCCAGATTTGACAGTACCTTTATTTTTGGGCAACTGCTGGATAAGCAAAAGGGCGGAACATTTTCCATATTGCCCCAGGGTGATTACTCATCAAGTCAATATTATTCTGAAAATACTAATGTATTAATTACAGAAATTACCTGCGCCGAAGGAAAATACCGGGTAACAGATTTTGCCCCACGTTTTAGGGCGCATGAACGTTATTACAAACCGTTGATGCTGGTAAGGAAGGTAGAAGCACTTGAAGGTTCGCCGCGCATTACCGTAAAATGCCAGCCGGTAAGCGATTATGGTGCAAAGAAACTCACCGTTAACCGGGGCAGTAATCATATCCAGTTTTTAGGGGGCGACGAAAATATCCGCCTAACAACCAATATTCCGGTAAGTTATGTTTTTGACGAGCAGCCTTTTGTGCTAAATGAACCTAAATATTTGGTAATGACCTATGGCGAGCCTTTGGAAGCACCATTAATGTCTACTGTTGAACGATTTTTAACGGAAACTATCTCCTACTGGCGCTTGTGGATCAAACATTCATCTATTGCTTCCTTTTACCAGCAGTTTGTAATCCGCTCGGCCCTGGCTTTAAAAATACATCAGTTTGAAGATACCGGTGCTATCATAGCTGCCAGTACAACCAGTTTGCCTGAGTCGCCCGGAAGTGGCCGAAATTGGGATTATCGTTATTGTTGGCTGCGTGATACCTACTATGTTATTACCGCACTTAACCACATAGGCCACTTTGAGGAAATGGAGAAGTATTTTAGCTACGTAACCGATATTTCTTTTTCTGACGAGTTAAGGTACCAACCACTTTATGGTATTACAGGTAAAAAAGATATTGAAGAGTTTATTTTAGATGACCTTGACGGATACTTAGGAAACAAGCCAGTACGTATAGGCAATCAAGCTTCAGAGCATATACAAAATGATATTTATGGGCAGGTATTAATTTCAATGCTCCCATTGTATACCGATCGTCGTTTTATATATAGCGAACGTAAAGACTCAGCAAAATGGCTAAACTACTTATTGAATAAAATTGAACGTACTATTGACGAAAAAGATGCGGGTATATGGGAGTTTAGGAATTTTGCCAACATCCATTGCTACAGCAATTTATTTCAGTGGGCAGGTGCATCAGCCGCCGAAAAAATGGCCAAAACCATAGGCGACGAGCAATTAGAGAAAAAAGCAGTATCATTAAAGGAAAAGGCAGCGGCTCATATTGAGAGTTGCTATGACCCGGTTAGAAAAGTTTATACCAATGCAGCCGGAAACCCCAACCTGGATGCAAGTACCCTTCAGTTGATCGTTATGAATTACCTCGATCCTGCATCGCAAAAGGCAAGGGACCATTTAATTGCTCTGGAAAAAGAATTAAAGGTCAGCAATGGCTTGTTCTACAGGTATTTATATAAGGATGATTTTGGCAAACCAAAAACCACTTTCCTGATTTGTGCATTTTGGTACGTAGAGGCCCTGGCCGCTGTAGGGCGAACAGAGGATGCTATACGTGAATTTGAAAACCTGATCAAGTTTTCAAACCATTTACTGTTGTTTAGTGAAGATGTGGATGAAAAAGATGGTAGCCAATGGGGAAATTTTCCGCAAGCATATAGTCATGTTGGCTTAATGAATGCAGCCTATAAAATTGCTACCAAACTGGATAGGCCAATATTTTTGTAGTTATTTAATAGTATATGTGCCGCTCCAATTGCCGGTAATAACTCCTGAATAGGAATATAGAGCCATATTTTTGCTGTCTGATATTTCGGCTTTAATAGGCTTGGCGCTTCCGGGACAAACAGCAATATGAATTAACAGGCCGGGAGCCGGTGTATATTTAAGTTTGCCTACCCCTGCTGCATTAAATAAAAACGGTATAGTTGTAGTCCCAATAGTGGCAATAGCATCGCAGTCTTTACAGGTAACTTGTATTAAAGCAGTTCCCTTCGTTCCGTTATACCAATAATCAGGATTTGAGGTATCCGTATCCGGGCTGTAGCTAACATTTTTTACAGTATCTGTTTTAGCAGTTGTATTAGCTACAGAATTGCTTTTTTCAGATGTGGATGGCACTATAGGCGTGGGAGCAATCTCGGCCTTTAAACAACCGGTTAATAGTATAGAAGCTAAAAGTATAAAGTAGATTGATCGCATATTAAACTCACCTTGTGATAAGTATTAATTGCTACGCAAAAAACAATCCAACTACAATTAAAGGGGATATAGAGAAAATAAGCTTTACAAATGGGGATTTTTTTCCCGCTTCCTGGGTAAAATTCCCCATTATGATAATTATTGTTTTTGTAGCCGAAAAGCGATTTTGAACTTAGTTTTTGAACGTAATGGTAAACGCTGCACCTTCGTTAACACGGCTTTCAACAGCTATATGGCCGCCAAGGTTGGTTAAATGGTTATGCACCAGGTATAAACCAATGCCTTTACTGTCTTTATTTTCATGAAAGGTTTGGTTAAAACCAAATATCCGGTCTTTGTCTTTTTCCATATCAAACCCAAGCCCATCGTCTTTAAATATCAGGCTTATTACCCCATCTGTTTTTTGGCTTTTTATAGATATTTGAGGATAAGTATTAGGCTTAGCGTATTTAATGGAGTTTGAAATTAAGTTAAGGAATATACTTTCCAAATAGCCCTTATTAAAGGTTATTACATCCACCTCTGTAAAATCTGCAACTAAATTAGTTTTGGTATCAATTATTAATGACCTTAATGACCGCTGTATTGTATTTAAGGCTTCTGTAAAACTCACCTCGCTTACGGCTATATTCAAACTATTTTTCTGTATCAACACATCTACATACTTATTTAAAGTATCGCTAAGGTTCTCTGTTGACTGTTTTAATACATCAAATAATTCAACAACTTCTTCATTAGCAATATTTTTATCCTCCATCATTTTAAGTGTGGACAATAAACTATTTACCGGCGAACGCAGATCATGTGTAGAAGTATAAGCCAACTGTTTAAGTTCGTTGTTTGCTTTGGTAAGATTGGTGAGTATTAAATTTCTATCCTCTTCTAACCGCTTTTTATGGGTGATATTTTTTGCAATGGCAAATACTACCTGTTCTTCCTCAATTCCTATCGAGGTCCATGATAGCCATACTGTATCACCCGCTTTAGTTACATACCTGTTCTCAAAATTAATAAGCGGGATAGACCTTTTTACAGATTCCCGGCTTTCAATAGTGGCAATCTTGTCCTCAGAATAAACAAAATCATTTATCGGTTTCGAGAATAATTCTTCGTCTGTATACCCCAATGTTTTTGATACCGCGGGATTGATCTTTCTGAAATAGCCATCATACCCTGCAATGCAGATCATATCTGGCGATTGCTGAATAAAATGATCTACATCAAATTTATCATTTGAGATCAAATTGGTCAGATCTTTATCAGTCATAGTAGTTAGGTTGTAAACGCCGACGGGCGTTAAACTTCTTTTAAGGTACGAATGTTTAAAGCAAACAACCAAACAAAAAACGCCTTTTTGATACCTTTAAACCTATTAAAATAAGAAGATGCCGGAAAAATATTTTGTAAGGAATTGATTATAAATAGTTTCTTATTAGGAGGAGCTAAAAATATATTTTGTAAAAATCTGCAACATTACTACCTTGTGTCTGTAAACCACCCCCTATTATTATGATAAGATCAATTACTCTACTTAAAGTAATCTGCTTTACGTTATTAAGCAGCTCATTATGCGCACAAACAAATAACATTACTATCAGCAAGGCTGATATTGAAAAGGCCGGGCGTTCCATCCCTGCTTCAGCAATTGGCGAGCCTGTTGGCTCGGTAGTATTATATGAACCCCGTTGGGTTGAAGCTGCTGGAACAACCCCTGCCCATGGCATTGTTGAGGGCTCCATTATGCCGGTTGACCCTAAAGGCTGGCCCATTAATTTCAGGGTGATCCTTCCGTCAATCTGGTCGCAAAGAGGTATGCAACAAGGCGGCGGCGGTATGAATGGTTCACTTGGCGTAAGCGCACGTGGCTCTGCCTTGGCTAAAGGGTTCGTACTTTATGGCAGCGATAGTGGCCACCAGGCCGGTGGTATGGGTGGCCCCGGTGCCAAGCCGTTGGCAAGCGGACCTTCAGGCGGCGATGATTGGGCCATGAATGACGAAGCCATAAAAAACCTGGGCTACATGCAAATGAAAAAAACGCATGATGCCGCTGTATACATTATGCAAAAGGTTTATGGCAAAAAACCAACTTACAATTATTATGTAGGCAGCTCACAAGGCGGCCGCGAAGCGCTAACTGTTGCACAGCGCTACCCTGCAGATTATGATGGTATTATAGCCAATGTCCCAATTTTGAATAACTCAACCCTAATGCTTGCCCCTGTGCTGATTCGTATTCAGGAAAAAGAATTAGCCAACTGGGTAACTCCTGCAAAAGTAAAAGCCATTACCAAAGAGTTTATCAGGCAGGCTGATGCGCTTGACGGAATTGCAGACGGTATGATCAATAACTACATGGCTGCCCGTGCTATTTTTAATGTAAAAGATGGCATTGGCCCTAAAGACCCATGGAAAGCTTTAAGGGCACCAAATGGGGTTGATCCGGACCCGGCAGATGCATCTGAAAACGCGAAGCTGACCGATGGGCAAATAAAAACGTTGGAGTTTGTTTACAGCCCATATACCTGGAAATCACCTTTGGCAAACGGTGTTAAATCATTTGGAATGTGGTTGCCAAATACCGCACCTGCCGATATGGGGTTGATTGCCAACACCCGTTTTAAAGGTCAGGAAGGTGCTGCTGATAACGCGCGTCTATTTACCCACCTGGGTATTGCCGGCGTTACCGGATTTTTGATGCAGGATATTAAAGCCAATTCGTTGGAGTATGTAGAGGATGGCAAATGGACCAAACGCAGGCAGGAAATATCAAACTGGCTGGATGCCACCAACCCCGACCTTTCTGCATTTTATAAACGCGGCGGAAAAATGATCGTAACCAGTGGCTTAATGGATAATTTAGCTTCAGACGGTGCGCAGTTGGATTATTATCAATCGGTGATTGATAAGATGGGCAGAGAAAAGGTAGATGAATTTGCCAGGTTTTTTGTGGTGCCGCATGGCGGACACGGTTTAAGCGGCAAAGGTTATAGCATCAACGGCGAGGGAAACCCGGTGACCCCAAAAAGCATTGCAGGACCTAATGGCGACGATAACCTAGAGTTATTAATGTCATGGGTGGAGAAAAAACAGGCACCGGCTAAAACTTTGGTTATAGATGATAAGGGACATATAGGCACAGATAAAAATGTGAAGGGATATTTGCTTTGCTCTTATCCAAGCTATCCGCAATATGTAAGCGGGCCGGTTGAAAATGCTTCATCATACATCAGTAAGCTTCCTGATTTTAAATTGATAAAAAATTAATAAGTACGATTTTAAAATATTAATATGAATCGTGCTAAAATACTGATCGCCGGTGGCGGCATCGGCGGATTAACCGCTGCTTTAAGTTTGCATAAAGCCGGGTTTGATGTTTGGGTATATGAATCGGCACCCGAAATAAAACCGCTTGGCGTAGGCATCAATTTACTACCCCATGCCGTGCGTGTGTTGACCAATTTAGGTTTGCAGGAGGCTATGGCCGATGTTGCCGTTGCTACCCGCGAATTGATCTACTTCAACAAATTTGGCCAACAAATATGGGGCGAACCACGGGGTATGTTTGCCGGTTATCACTGGCCGCAATTTTCGGTACATCGGGGTACTTTTCATATGCTTTTGTTGGAGAAGGCAAGGGAAATACTCGGTGTTGAAAAAGTACTTACAGGCCATCATTTGCTATCCTGCGAGAATAAAGGCGATGGCGTATCTGCCACTTTTATCGACAAAAAAACTGACAGGCAGGTAACTGTTGAAAGCAATATTTTGATAGGTGCCGACGGTATCCATTCGGTAGTGCGTAAACAGTTTTATCCGGTTGAAGGCATCCCTAAATTTTCGGGCATTATCCTGCACCGGGGAACTACGATTGCTAAGCCGTTTCTGTCTGGTTCATCCATGATCATGGCGGGCAGCCGCAGTAAAAAATTTGTAGCTTACCCCATAACACAGCCGGATGAAGACGGAAATCAGCTCATCAATTGGATAGCCGACCTACAAGTAAGCGAAGAGGAAAACATTATGGTACGCGATTGGAACCGCAGGGCAGATAAAGAAAAGTTGCTAAAGCAGTTTCAGACGTGGGAATTTGATTGGTTGGATGTACCGGCTTTAATTGATAACTCCGAAGCTATTTATGAGTTCCCGATGTCGGACCGTGACCCATTACCGCAATGGACCTATGACCGTATAACTTTGCTGGGAGATGCGGCACATCCCATGTACCCTATTGGCTCAAATGGAGCCTCACAGGCTATTTTGGACGCCGAGTGCCTAACAGAATGTTTGGAGGATAATGATGACGTTGTAGCGGCTTTAAAAGCGTATGAAGCCATAAGATTGCCGGCTACCGGCAACATCGTATTACAAAACCGCAAGATGGGTCCGGAGGAAGCTATGCAAATTGTAGAAGAACGGGCACCAAACGGTTTTGATAATTTATATGATGTTATCTCGCAGGAGGAACTGGATGCCATATCGGCACGGTATAAAAAAATAGCCGGATTTGAGCTGGAAGCATTGAATCAAAAACACTAAACCCAATATTAAAACCTAAGCATCAATGCGCACCAATTACCGTTACACCATTATGGGATTGCTTTTTTTGGCAACCACCATCAATTATATCGACAGGCAGATCATCGGCCTGTTAAAGCCCATACTGGAGGTTGAGTTTAAATGGACCGAGAAAGATTACGCCAATATTGTATTCTGGTTTCAGTTGATGTATGCCATCGGCTTTGTATTGTCGGGCAGGTTTATGGATAAAGTGGGGGCTAAAATAGGTTACGCGCTGGCCGTTTTTGCCTGGAGTACCGCCGCCATGTTAAATGGTTTGGTCAAAAGCACCACAGGCTTTTTATTGGCAAGGGGTGCTTTAGGTTTTGCCGAGGCCGGCAGTTTTCCCGCATCCAATAAAGCCATTGCCGAGTGGTTCCCGGTAAAAGAACGATCATTGGCCAGTGGCATCATGGTAAGCGGTTGTACTTTTGGTCCGCTAATAGCCCCTGCCGGGGTACTTTGGATAGCCAACAACCATGGCTGGCGCATGGCTTTTTTAGTTACCGGGGCTTTGGGTTTGGTATGGGTGGTGGCCTGGTATTTTTTATACAGTAAACCGCAACAAAGCAAAAGGGTAAGCAGCGAAGAACTGGCGTTTATAACTTCCGACCAATCAGCCGCCTTAACCGAGGTAGCTGTAAAAGTGCCCATGCCCGTATTGCTCACCAAAAAAGCTACCTGGGGATTTTTTTTAGCCAACTTTTTAACCGACGCCATTTTTTGGTTTTACCTTTTTTGGCTGCCATCCTATTTAACCAGTAACGGCCTTTCAAAAACAGAGATCGCGTTCCCAATTACTATTGTATATGCTATTACCGCTTTGCTCTCTATTTCGGGTGGGTGGTTGTCGTCCTATTTCATTAAACGGGGGTGGACGGTGAACAGCAGCCGCAAAACCACCATGTTTATTTGCGTAGCATTGGTGCTGCCGGTAATATTGATACAGTTTAGCCATGATATATGGATAAGCGTTTATATAGTTGCTTTTGCAGCAGGCGCCCAAACCGTTTGGAAGGGTGTTTTGCTAACCACCGTGTCGGACCAGTTCCCTAAAGCGGTAGTAGGCTCGGTTTCGGGTATTGGTGGTTTTGGCGGCGCTATAGGCGGTATGCTGGCAGCGCAGGGCGTAGGTATGTTATTGGATGGCTATAAAGCGGCTAACAATTTGCCCGGTGGTTATAATATGATTTTTATTTGCTGCGGCGCGTTGTTTTTAACCGCGACGGTATTGTTTCACCTGCTATCACCCAAGCTGGAAAAAGTTACATTTAAAGAAGAACTCATTTAATAAATATGCAGCAGCCCCAATTGGAATTTGCTTTTCGTATCAGTGTTGACCTAACCGGTGGCGTACAGGAAATAGGCAACACCGGTAAAGGTATACGTAAAATAATACCCATAACCGGCGGAACTTTTGAAGGGCCAAATATAAAGGGCAAGGTAGTAGCAGGTGGCTACGACTGGCAGCTGCTGCGCACTGATGGGGTAGTAGAAATTGATGCCCGCTACCTGCTGCAAACCGATGATGGCGACCTGATTACCATAACCAATACCGGCCTGCGCCATGGCCCGCCCGATGTAATGCAACGGTTAGCCAAAGGCGAAGAGGTAGATGCTGCTGAATATTATTTCCGCTCCATACCCCTGTTTGAAACCGGTAACCCCAGATACGCCTGGCTTAACAGCTCTGTTTTTATAGCCACCGGCACACGTAAGCCAAAGCAGGTTTTGATTGATGTGTGGCGGGTGGTGTAAATCGCTGACGTGCGTTAAAGAGGGTTAACCTCTATTTTGCGATGGATTGCAAATAATATCACCTTTATTTATATGCAAAATAAGTTAGATATCAAAATATTTTAACCTTAATTGAGGTAAATATATTTTTCGAAAAACTAAAAAAATAATTTTTTTTAAACCAATGATTTGCTACTTTTAAAACGGAGTGCATTCGGTAATTGATTTTTTATTAATTATTAATCCCATGAATGCAACAACTCAACGCGCATCCAAGAGTTTAAACGACTTGGAGCCAAGAAACAGAAGGCTCATAACAATATGGATTATTATAATTGCAACGCTTAAGCTTGCTGTCATAAATGTATACATCCTTTTCTTTTCTAATCCAACGCTGTTAAACTCGCTCGGATTGAAAGTACTGCTTGGGACGGACTCAATCCTAATAGGGACTATTCTTGTCCGTGTTATCAATTACTATTTTCCTACTTCCAAGCAAAGCCCATAGCATTATAATTTCGCTACCTTATTGGTGTTGCCGCCAACAAGTACCATTATATTTTAACTCAATAAAAGCTTGCATTCGTTTGTTGGTTATAATACCAACAAAGGCGTAGAAATTTCAGTATATTTAGATATGGAAACTGATTATATAAAAATCCCATTACCTGATTTTAGCTTTAGTAATCACATTAAGAAGGAAGCAAAAACAATCATTCACACTTATTTGCAAGAAGGTAACTTACTAGCAGTGTCAAAAGGATATGAGGAAAATTTGAAAATTACAAAAGACGAGATTCAAATGAAATCCTATGATTACGATTCAAGTGAAAAAGTAATTTTTATTACTGAGTTTTTAATGCATTTAACTGAACTAAAAAGCAAAGAAAAATTCAAATATATAGGTTACTCGAATGTTAGTAAGGTGCCACCAGAAAAAGTGCGAGATGACGATTATTATGAAACAATTGAGGACCTGCAAGTTTTTCTTTATAGACTAGCACGCCCTGATTATGAATTTGATAAAAACACATTCACTACAGATGAATTTGTTGACATTACCCAAAAATTAGATGATATTACATACCAACTTAAAGAACTAAAAGCAGGGCAGGAAGTACTGTATAATGAGTTTGAAGAAATAAAAAATCAAATAAAAGCCGATTTTGAATCCCTGAAATCAGATCCGCCTTTAGGAAAAAAACGGTTCTTAAAAATAACATTGGGAACAATTAGTAGTTATGCAGGTAACAAAATTGCAGATGAAATATTTGCTCAATTAAGACCGCAAATAATCGCATTATTGACAATTCAAGCGCCACATTTACTGGAAAAATTTATGAAATTAATAGGTCAATGATTAGAAAATATTACCCTTATTGTCACTAGTTGGATTGTCATTCCAAATAAGTACCTACGCTCTTAACTCAATAAAATTTTTCCTACGTTTATTAGTGACCACACCAATAGAACAGCATGATAATCAATATACTGCAATTTAATTTGATAATATTATATTTGTTATAAACATTATTACAATTATGCCTCATACTTCCTACGCCTGTTTTGACGGCGATAATGACATTAATTATTATCGACTTATGCAAGCCTGGCATGCTAACGATCGATTTGATTTCACTTTTGTAAACGCCCATGATATTACGCAATCAAGAGACTCAAGTACTGAAGAAACCATCAAACGTAGTTTAAGACTAAGAATGAATGCAAGCGACGTTTTTATCGTGCTAATTGGTGAGAGTACTAAGAACTTATATAAATTTGTACGGTGGGAGATAGAAGTGGCCCTTGAGAAAAATATGCCTATAATTGCTGTTAACCTAAATGGTCGACGTTATATGGATGACAATTTATGCCCGCCAATTCTACGAGATGAGTTAGCTATACATATACCTTTCATGCATAAGATAGTTGATTATGCTATAAAAAACTGGCCCGGAACACATAGGGCGCATTCCAGAGGCGGTACTACAGGCCCGCGTTATTATATCGATTCTGTTTATAAAGACTTAGGAATTTAAAATGAACTATTATTTCCGCTCTTTTAAAACCAAATCATATTGGTTATACGCTCTATGGTCCACCGATACTTTCAAAACTTTTATTGCTTCCATTGGAGGAATTTGGATGTTTGTAGATGTGCTTGACAGTTTTCACTACTTAGATAAAAATAGTTTGTCTACATATTGGCTTATCCCCCTTTTTCTAACAGGCTTAGTGGTTGTTATAATTACTAGAAGACCCGTTAGAAGAATTAAATACAAGCATCCAACCCAAGATCTCACTATTGAGGTAAGGATAGGCGACCTTTTTAGTATATCTGGGCAAAAAATAATTAGTACTAACACTACATTTGATACTGACATAGCAAATGGGATTATATCAATAAATAGTTTGCAAGGGCAATTCACTCAACGCTATTTTCCAGGCGAGTTAGCAAAACTTGACGCTGAAATTGATGCACAGATAAAAAGCCTTCCACATAAAATTGTCGAGAAGGTGGCAGGCAAAATAAAAAAATATGCATTTGGCACTACAGTCAAAATAAAGCTTGTTGATCAATATTTTTACTGGGTTGCTATGTCAGACTTAAATGCAAGCAATAACGCAGTTACTAAATTAAAGTATGTAAAGCAGGCTTTGGAAGGGCTGTGGGACTATGTTATTGATAAGGGTGAAAAACTCGATACTGTTATCCCTGTAATGGGATCTGGCTTAGGTAGGCTTCCTATGAAAAGCAAGAACCTTATTGCTGTGATTGCCGAATCATTTATAGCTGCATCTGAAGATCAGATATTTTCAAACAAACTAACAATAGTCGTTCATCCTGCAGATGTTGAGAAATCTGGTTTAAATTTATTTGAAGTGAGGGATTTGCTTCTTCATTACTTGCCGTAACTCTGTAGTCAGACCCGCCGCTAAGGCATAAGTGTATACGGCCTGCAGTTATTAACGACATTGCCCCCGCTCCCGCGAGTTTGCAACTCGTGGTTGAATATTGCTTAATTTGTATACTTTTATAAAAAAGTAATGGTATGGAAAGGTTTTATGGTATAGAATCTCAAATTGCTCAACATTCTAAACAAGCAAAGGAAATTCTCGAGTCCGAACAAAGAATTGTGCGTGAAAAAGAATCTTTAGCCCTACAAAGAGACCAAACCAAAAGGCTTCAATATTTGGAAACTAAATTTCAAGCGTTTAAAGACGAGCGGGCGAAAGAGCTGATGGCTGACCACATACGTAGGCAAAAAGAAAAACAAGCAGATAGATGGTTTCAAGCCTTTTTGTTAATAGCAGGGGCGGCTCTCGGTGTATTGGGTACTAAACTGGCTGATATTTTTTTTAAATAGTTTGGTCTAACACGAATATAGTCACCTGACAACACCAACAAAGGCACAAATGTGTTAGTTGCTTTTAAAAATTCCCATCGGAATCGCAAGGACTAAATGAATTAACGCAATCCAAGCATAAAGATCGTTTTCGCCAAACATTTTAAACATCCAATACAACTCACTTAAAAAAGGCAAGAAGAGACATATTACTCCTGCAAAAAAACCACCCACACTAAATGCTATGACCACTGTCCAAATGTGTGTTATTATTGCGGTTACTGCAAAGATTGAATAGAAACTTAGAAAAAGAGCTTTCATATTTATACAGGTTTAGTTGATAATGCTTTTGCAAAGAATAATACGGCGACACAGAAGTCAATCACATTCCATACAGCCTTATCCTGTAAATGCACAGGTATAATTGGGTTAAAAAGTAATGCGCATAAGCCAAAACTGATAACCCATCCTGTAAGTTCGTCATTATATTCTTTTAAAACTACCATTACAGATACAATGCAAATGACTATTCTCAAAAAGGTGTAATATCCTATTGGAAGGCTAAAAAAAGCCATTAATAAAAACAGCGTGCAAAGTAGCAAAATAGGTCTCATGAAATTGGATAAGATTATAAATATATGGTTTTAATCATTATAACGCATATCATATCACAAAGATGTTCAAGTATGAAATACTCCGCCTTATTGATGTTAATCACCAACAATCAGCCTCTGGCCGAAGCTTACGCCTAAAATTCACAAAACAAATCTGTATGCTTTTCATTCCTATAATAGCAATGAAACAATTACCAAAAAACACAGCGCTAACCGGGCAGTTAAAATGGGTTGAGCGGATAGCCCGCGTTATGGACGACAAATTCCGTTTCCCCGGTACAAATTTTCGCTTCGGGTTAGATCCTATTTTGAATTTCATCCCCTTTGCCGGGGATGTTTCGGGCTTTGCGGTATCGGCAGCGCTGTTGTATGTAATTGCAAAAAACGGCGGTGTGAGCCGGAAAGTATTGATTTTGATGACGGTTAACATTTGCGTGGATGCACTTATTGGTGCCATCCCCCTGCTGGGCAACATCACCGATTTTTATTTTAAAGCCAATACCCGCAACATTAAGCTGCTAAAAGAGCATTACCAGGAGGGTAAGCACCAGGGCAGCGGTAAAAGTATTATTGCCTTCATATTAATAGTAGTGGTAATTTTCCTGGCGGCTACTATCTATGTATCGTACCTGGCGCTGCAATGGTTATTCGGGCTTTTTTGATAGCCTATGGCGGTGTTACCACCAACATAGTTTACCAACGGTATACACCAAAATATCTTTGCCATCCTTTACATCAAAGTGCATTATATAATCTGGACTTAGCAGTGGTGTTTTTAACGCGGTTGGATTTTCTTTAGTACATGTCGTTTTTCATTTTTGCCCAAGTTTTTGTTGATAAAGCCGGTAAAAATTATCTATAACATCATCATATCCTTTACGGTCAATAAAAACATCGGGGTTATAAGCATCGCCGGGTTTGCGTTTACTATGCATTTTAAACTGTGCCGCATGCGAGGAAAGAAACAGATCAAACTGTTGCTTTTTTAACAGATCAAAAGTGTACTTATAGTCTTTATCAATATTAGGATAAGTAGCCATTCCATGTGGATTGGCATCATCATAAATGGTGGGCATATTGGCTATAAAAACCCGGTAAGTGCGCTTATCATCCTTTACATCAAACAAATAGCTGGTAGCACCCAGGGTATGCCCGGGAGTACGCAAAGCAACTATTTTCATGCCACCCAATTTTATGGTATCGTGCTCATGTAATATTTCATCCGCTTTAACTGCTTTAAAAGTAGGCCCTTTACTACCAAAAACATAGTCGGATGCACCACCATCAGCCAATACAGGGGCATCATGTTCGTTTATCCAAATTTTGGCATTGGTTTCTTTTTTAATGTCAGCCATGCCTGCAACATGATCCCAATGGGCATGGGTGGCTAACAATATCTTAATATCACTAAACTTAAAGCCTAATTTTTCGATATGCTCACGTATCATTTCAGTTTGTGGTGCCAGGCCTGTATTTATCAAAATATTTCCCTGCGGTGTAGTAATTAGATAGCAAGCCAGGTCATAATTACCTACATAATAAAGATTACCCGCAATACGGAATGGCTCATAGGGGTAATACCATTTGGGATCATTAAGGGGCGGGGCCACCAGCGTTTGGGCCTTAACAAATGAATTAACAAACAAAAAGTTAACAGCCACTATGGCTATCTTAACCATGATTTTAAAATTAGGCATGTTGGTAATAATTGTTTTTAAAGGTATGATTTATTTCAACCTATGGTCGGTGTTATCACCGCACCACTAACTTACAAATTATCAAAACAAAAAAGCCTCAAATCTTTCGACTTGAGGCTTTTAACTTTCTGGGTAGCGGGAGCAGGACTCGAACCTACGACCTTCGGGTTATGAGCCCGACGAGCTACCAACTGCTCCATCCCGCACTGTTTTTTTAATGGTATTACACTTTGTTCATAACTACAAAATGTGTTCCAATTAAGCTAAAAATGCATTTTACATTCCGTTTAAATTGGACTGCAAAGATATAATTCGTTTCTTTGCAGTCCAAATAATATTTTAATTATTTTTAAATGAGTCATAAGGCAGGTTTTGTAAGCATAATAGGTAAGCCAAACGCGGGTAAATCAACGTTGATGAACGCGCTTGTTGGCGAAAAAATGTCTATCATCACCCCTAAGGCCCAAACCACCCGTCACCGTATTTTGGGTATTGTTAATACGGATGATTACCAGATAGTTTTTTCGGACACTCCCGGCGTTATCAAACCGCATTATGAACTGCATGAGCGCATGATGCACCAGGTGGATGGATCAATAGTTGATGCCGACCTGATACTATTGGTTACCGACATTTACGAGGAGTATGACGAAACCGATGTGCTTAAAAAACTGGCAGGCAGCAATGCTCCCGTTGCGGTTTTGATCAATAAGATAGACAGAAGCGACGAAGAAACCGTAAAAGCTAAGGTTGAGTTTTGGCAGGAAAAACTGAACCCGGTTGCCGTATTTGCCATATCGGCCCTGCACGATCATAACGTCATATCGGTGATGAACTTTGTAATTGAGCATCTGCCTGAGCATCCGGCTTATTATGATAAAGATTTACTAACCGACAGGAACGACCGCTTCTTCGCGTCGGAAATGATACGGGCACAAATATTAAAGCAATACAAAAAAGAAATACCCTACAGCGCCGAGGTTATTGTAACCGCGTTTGTGGAGGGCGAAAAGCTGCACCGCATCAGTGCCGAGATTATTGTGGAGCGCGATTCGCAAAAAAACATCATTATTGGCGAGGGCGGTAAAATGCTGAAAATAGTAGGCACCTACGCCCGCCGCGATATGGAAGAGTTTTTTCAAAAGAAAGTATTCCTGGAGATGTTTGTTAAAGTAATACCCGACTGGCGCAGCAAAAAAAATTACCTTAAAAAATTTGGGTACGAATAGAGTGAATTACGATTTACGAATTACGATTTTAGATTATGCTTGTCGGGTTTGTAAATTTGCATTGATTTAAGGTTACGGGCAATCGTAACTCGTAAATCTAAAATCTGAAATCAAAAATGAGTAACATAGTAGCCATAGTTGGCAGGCCCAACGTAGGTAAATCCACTTTATATAACCGTTTAACCGAAACCCGCAAAGCAATTGTGGACGATTTTAGCGGCGTAACCCGCGACAGGCATTACGGCACTGCCGAGTGGTTGAACCACCAATTTACCCTGATTGATACCGGTGGTTATGTAGCCAACTCGCACGATGTGTTTGAAGCCGCCATACGCGAGCAGGTTATTATTGCCATTGAAGAGGCCAGCGTCATATTATTTTTGGTAGATGTTACTACCGGTATAACCGACCTGGACGATGAGATCGCATCTTTGCTGCGCCGCAGCAAAAAACCGGTTTTTGTAGTAGTAAACAAACTGGATAATAACGCGCAACTGTCTGACGCTACTGTATTCTATAGTTTAGGTTTAGGCGAGATATACAGCATATCATCCATGACGGGCTCGGGAACAGGCGAGTTACTGGATGAGGTGGTTAAACATTTTGAGGATGAAGTATTAGAAGAAAATACCCGCCCTAAGTTTGCCATTGTGGGCAGGCCAAATGTGGGTAAATCATCCATCATCAACTCATTAATTGGTAAGGACCGTAATATAGTTACACCAATAGCCGGCACAACCCGCGACTCGATACACATCCACTACAACCAGTATGGGCATGATTTTATGCTGATAGATACTGCCGGGATGCGTAAAAAAACCAAGGTGAAGGAGAATATCGAATTTTACTCGGTCATGCGTACCATTAAAGCGCTTGAAGAAGCTGATGTGATCATCCTGATGATTGATGCCGTAGAGGGAATTGAATCGCAGGACATCAATATTTTCCATTTGGCCGAAAAGAATAAAAAAGGCATCATGGTAGTAGTAAACAAGTGGGACCTGATCGAAAAAAATAATAAAACCATTAAGGTTTTTGAGGATATGATCAGGCAAAAAACCGCACCGTTTACCGATGTGCCTATTGTCTTCACTTCAGTTACCGAAAAACAGCGTGTTTTAAAAGTGCTGGATGTTGCCCGGCAGGTTTATGATAACCGTGCGCGTAAAATATCTACCTCCAAACTAAACGAGGTGATGCTGCCTATTATTGAGCATTACCCACCGCCTTCATTAAAAGGTAAATACGTTAAAATTAAATACATTACGCAAATAGCCGGTTCATCGCCCATGTTCGCGTTTTTTTGTAATCTGCCGCAGTATGTTAAAGAACCATACTATCGCTTTATAGAAAATAAGCTGCGCGAAAATTTTGATTTTAGCGGGGCACCTATACAGGTTTGGTTTAGGCAGAAGTAGATTTGATGTGCAAATGTGCGGATATGCAAATGTGCAGATGATTTGATCTAGTGCTTAGCATCTGCACATCCTCGCATCTGCATATCTGCACATTTATCTTACCGCTTCAATAGCTTTTTTCAAAACCACATCATTAGTATTAATGGCTTTTACGTAAGCTTCGTCGCCCCATTTAAAACGGGCCGCGTTTGCCTTAAGCAGGGTTTTGATATAGGGTGCAGATATTAATATCTCTCGTGGATCGTTACTCTCTAAGGTTGGCGAAACGTATTTTATAAAATCAGTAAAATCCTTATCACTAACTACATATTGCTTTAAATAGGCATCAGCAGATGGATAATTACTTAACAGGCCCTGCATATTGTCAACCACATAAGCGGTAAATAATTGTCGTCCCATTAACTCTCTTACCACCAAAGTGTTTTGTGTAGTATCTGCCGGCACAAAAACATCAGGCATTATGCCCCCACCACTAAAAACCTTGCGCCCTTTACGTGTACGGTAAGTTGATTGCCTGCTAAATAAAGTGTCGTTATAATTGCTTTGTTCAGAGAACAGCTCGCCTTTACGCATCCGGTCGGCCAGTTCGTTATGGTAAACGTCCGTGCCGCCTTTATATGATTTTTGTATGGATCTGCCGGATGGCGTATAATACCTGGACACTGTTAAATTAATTGCGGAGCCGTCACCAAATGGAAATTGCTGCTGCACCAAACCTTTACCAAAAGATCGGCGGCCAATAATAGTAGCGCGATCAAGATCTTGTAAAGCTCCTGCCAATATCTCGCTTGCCGAAGCCGAATTTTCATCAATAAGCACGGCTAAATTACCCTGCTCAAAATTACCCGAATCAGTAGCGAAATAATCGGTACGTGGCTCGTGCTGTCCTTTGGTGTAAACTATTAATTTACCTTTGGTTAAAAATTCATCGGCCAAGGCAGTAGCCGTATTTAAATATCCCCCACCGTTACCCCGAATATCTAATATCAGTTTTTGCATGCCCTGCTTTTTAAGCCTGGCTAACGCGTTACGAAAATCAATATCAGTGGCTGATGCAAATTTGCTGATCTTAATATAACCGGTTAAAGGAGCAATTAGGTAAGCGGCATCTAAACTGCTTAATTCAATACGTTCGCGTTTAAGCGTAAAAGGCTGTTCGGTTTTTTTACCGACAGATAGTGCGGTAAGTTGTAGCATATCGCTTTTTTTATCTCTAAATGCTTGCTCAACTTTATCAATAGTAAGGTTGGTACCCGAGAAGTTTTGATTAGCTATAGTGATAACTTTATCGCCAACAGTTAAGCCAGCCTTTGCTGCCGGGCCATCGGGATAAACCTGGGTGATAAACAAAGTATCGCGCAGCAAAATATAACTTATGCCAAATCCATTGTAGCCTCCATCAAGCCCTTCATTGATTCTGGTGGCTTGTCTTGGTGGTAAATAAAGTGAATGAGGATCTAAATTTTGCAATAGGTTGTTAACGGTAATACCTTCTATACTATCCGCATCAACCGAATCTACATAGGTATCACGTACCAACTGCAGTGTTTTTGATACTTTATCCCTATCGCTAAATGAAAAGCCCAGTTTGGGATTTTGGTATACGTTATCGCTAATTAACAGGCCAATAGCAATGCCCACCAATACTAATATAGTTGACCTGAAAATTATGGCTGCAGTTCTTTTCATTGTAGTATACAAAGTTACGTAATTGTTGGCATTGCAGATTATTTAGTAAGCCTAATAATCATACCAATTCAGGAAATTTTACCGAATTTTGTCAAATCAAATCCAATTCAATGCAAACTACAACCGAAAGGGACTCGCACTATAACAACCTGGAGCACATGAGCATGGGCGAAATACTTCAAAGCATTAACAATGAAGATAAAACTGTACCCCTTGCGGTTGAAAAAGCTTTGCCCCAAATTGAGCAGTTAGCTGCAGTTATAACTGCCCGGATGAAAGCCGGTGGCCGCCTGTTTTATATAGGTGCGGGTACCAGTGGCCGTTTAGGCGTGGTGGACGCTTCAGAGTGCCCCCCAACGTTTGGCGTTCCGTTTGATTGGGTGGTGGGTATTATTGCCGGTGGCGATGGTGCCATACGCAAAGCAGTGGAGTTTGCCGAAGATGATATTAACCAGGCCTGGAAAGATCTGCAGGAGTTTAATATAAATGAAAAAGACGTAGTGGTAGGTATTGCCGCATCGGGCACAACGCCGTATGTTATTGGTGGATTAAAGGCTGCTAACCAAAATAAAATAGCAACGGGTTGCGTTGTTTGCAATAGTGGTAGCCCTGTTGCTGCCGAGGCCAATTACCCCGTTGAAGTAGTTACCGGCCCCGAGTTTGTTACAGGCAGCACCCGCATGAAAGCCGGCACCGCGCAAAAGCTGGTGTTAAATATGCTAAGCACATCGGTTATGATACAATTAGGCAGGGTAAAAGGGAATAAAATGGTGGATATGCAGTTAACCAACAATAAACTGGTTGACCGCGGTACCCGAATGATCATGAGCGAAACAGGAGTAGATGAAGAAACCGCTGCTGACTTATTAAAAGAATACGGTAGTGTGAGAAAAGCAGTTGAAAATTATAAGCCCCACCCAAACCCTCCCCGGTAGGGAGGGCTTTAAATATATAATTCACAATGAGACTTTTTTTAACAATAAAAACAAAAAGTCTCCCCTACCGGGGGAGATTTAGAGGGGGCCGGGGCTAAATGCACGAAATAGAGCCATATTATAAATGGAGGGATGACTACATAGCAGCCGAAGATGAGTATTCGCCTTTTTACGCTACGCAGTATAATGAATTTGAGTTTGATAAGCAGATATATAATTACCTGTTACACCCGCAATGGGATTCTTTCGGCTCAAATACTTTGTACATGAAAGTATTATTTGCCGATTATGAACGTTCATATGCTATAATAGAGTTTATTGGCGAGTGGAACGACGCCATAAATAATGACATCATGTTGATGAAGCGCGAGATATTAGAGCTGATGATGGATAACGGCATTAACCACTTTATCCTTATCGGCGAAAATGTTTTGAACTTTCATTCATCAGATGATAGTTATTACGAAGAATGGTTTGAGGATGTAGAGGATGGCTGGATAGCGGGTGTCAACTTCCGCGAGCATGTGATAGAGGAGTTTAAACGAAATAACATCGACTACTACATCAACTTTGGCGGTCAGCTGGACGAATTGAACTGGCGATCGTTAAAGCCTTTGCAACTTTATAAAAATGTGGAGGAGCAGTTGACCAAGAGACTGAATTAAAAAGATTAAAGATTGGTTATTAAAGATTAGTTAAAGCGTGTAAACAATTTCAATTCCACTAATCTTTAATCTTCAATTACTAATCTTTACTATATATTCGTATAATAATTTATAAAAAATGGAAAATAGATCAACTGACTACGTTTACGAAAACGTAATACAAATTAATGAAGCTGACTCATCAAAAAAATTCATAGCAAACGTTTTTTTATGGATGTTTGTGGCTCTGGGTCTTTCAGCGTTATGCGCCTTCTACTTTGCAACCGACACAACTTTGCTATCTATGCTTCGCGACCCGGAAACAGGCGGAAATACAGGCCTGGGTACTATAGTAATGTTTGCACCCCTGGCTTTTGTTTTATTGATTTCTTTCGGTTTTAACCGATTATCCTATGGTGTGCTGCTAATAGCATTTATTGCTTTTGCAATAGTTATGGGCATGAGTTTAAGCTACATTTTACTGGCCTATACAGCAAGTTCGGTATTGGGTGTGTTTATAACCACATCGGTATTGTTTGGGGTGATGGCAGTTGCCGGTTACACTACGCAACAGGATCTAACCAAGTTTGGTTCTATACTAATTATGTTTTTAATAGGTATTGTTATAGCCAGCCTGGTAAATATGTTTTTACGCAGCAGTGGTTTGGATATGATCATTAGCTACATTGGTGTAGCAGTATTTGTAGGCCTAACCGCTTATGATGTACAAAAGCTAAAACGCATTGGCGCAGGTTTGGAGTATGGTGATGCATCAGCCAAAAAAATGGCCATAATGGGTGCATTAACTTTATACCTTGATTTTATCAACCTGTTCCTGATGCTGCTAAGAGTATTTGGCCGAAGAAATAATTAAGAAATCCTAAAAAGCCGCCTCAAACAGGCGGCTTTTTTTATACCATCAAAAATTACAATCATAACAGATTTCGGAGTAACAAATCTATTGCACTTTACAACTTTATTAAGCATCTTTGCACTGCTTATAGAGAAAGACGGAGGGATTAGACCCTGCGATGTCTTAGCAACCTGTTACCTTCAACAAGGTGCTAAATTCTACTCACGTCAAAAGAAGATTTGAGACAGATAAGTGAAAGTCAACAAATACCCGACTTTTCGAAATAAGCCACTTTCAGTTTGCAGTTTTGAGTTTGCAGCCCGCTGTCATTTTTATTGACCCGCTGCCACTGAAAACTGCCCGCTGCTAACTGCTAACTGACAAAATGGATATTAGACAAGAACTACAAAAACGCATTCTGGTAATTGATGGTGCAATGGGTACCATGATACAGCGTTATGGCCTTACCGAAGAGGATTTTAGGGGCGAACGCTTTAAAGATCATCCCAGTGATATAAAGGGTAATAATGACTTGTTAAACATTACCCGCCCGGATATTATTAAGGCTATACACGCCGAATACCTGGAAGCAGGTGCGGATATCATTGAAACCAACACTTTCAGTACGCAACGTATTTCTATGGCCGATTATGGCATGGAGGACCTGTCGTACGAAATGAGTTTTGAAGGCGCCCGTATTGCCAAAGAAGTAGCCGCGGAGTATACGGCTAAAAATCCTGATAAACCGCGTTTTGTTGCAGGTGCTTTGGGCCCTACAACCAAAATGGCTTCTATGTCGCCGGATGTGAATGACCCGGGCTACCGTGCAGTAACGTTTGATGAACTGGAAGAAGCATTTTACGAGCAGGTGCGTGGTTTGGTAGATGGTGGTGCCGATGTGCTTTTATTTGAAACCATAACCGATACCCTGATTACCAAAGCAGGGATATTTGCCGTAAAACGATACGAAGCAGAAATTGGCCGCAAGATAGAGATCATGATATCGGGTACAATTACCGATGCATCAGGTCGTACACTATCCGGCCAAACTGTTGAGGCATTTTATAACTCATTGCGTCATGCCGACCCGTTAAGTATCGGGTTAAACTGTGCTTTAGGGGCTAAGGAAATGAGGCCGCATATTGAGGAGCTTTCTGAAAAAGCGGCTTGCTATATTTCGGCTTATCCAAATGCAGGGTTACCTAATGAGTTTGGCCAGTATGACGAAACCGCCCACGAAACCGCGCATTTGGTTGAGGATTTTATGGCAAGTGGTTTTGTAAACATTGTAGGCGGATGCTGCGGTACTACACCCGAGCATATCAAATGCATTGCCGATAAAGCCGCAAAATACTCACCGAGATTGGTGCCGGTAACTGAGCCGCACATGAGGTTAAGTGGCCTGGAAGCAGTTACCATAACCCCCGAAAGTATTTTTGTGAACGTGGGCGAGCGCACCAACATTACAGGCTCTCCAAAGTTCTCCAAGCTGATATTGGCGGAGAATTACGAAGAAGCACTTTCAGTTGCTGCCCAACAGGTAGAAGGTGGCGCGCAGGTGATCGACATCAACATGGATGAGGGTATGATCGATTCGGAAGCGGTGATGGTGAAGTTTTTAAACCTAATTGCTTCTGAGCCTGATATATCCAAATTGCCTATCATGATCGATTCGTCTAAATGGACGGTTATTGAGGCGGGGTTAAAATGTATACAAGGTAAAGGTATAGTAAACTCTATCTCGCTAAAAGAAGGCGAAGAGAAGTTTAAGGAATACGCCCGTAAGATCATGAGCTATGGTGCCGCTACCGTAGTAATGGCATTTGACGAGACAGGCCAGGCCGACTCGTTAGAGCGCCGTAAAGAGATATGCCAGCGTTCATACAATATTTTGGTTAATGAGGTGGGTTTCCCGCCGCAGGACATCATCTTTGACCCTAACATATTAACCGTAGCCACCGGGCTTGAAGAGCATAATAACTACGCGGTAGATTTTATTGAAGCTACCCGCTGGATAAAACAAAACCTGCCATTAGCCAAGGTTAGCGGTGGGGTAAGTAATATATCGTTCTCCTTTAGGGGTAACAACGTGGTGCGCGAGGCTATGCACTCGGCCTTCCTTTACCATGCTATTAAAGCCGGTATGGATATGGGTATTGTTAACGCCGGTATGCTGGAGGTTTACGAAGAGATTGACAAAGAATTATTAGAACTGGTAGAAGATGTACTGCTTAACCGCCGTGATGATGCTACGGAACGCCTGGTTGAATTTGCCGACAATATAAAAAGCAAGGGCAAAGAGGTAGTGCGCGATGAAGAATGGCGCAAAGCGCCTGTTGCCGAGCGTTTATCGCACGCGCTGGTAAAGGGTATTGTTGAATACCTGGATGATGATGTGGAGGAAGCCAGGCAGGCCTATGCTAAACCATTAGAGGTTATTGAGGGCCCGCTAATGGACGGCATGAACGTAGTGGGCGACTTGTTTGGCGCGGGTAAAATGTTTTTACCACAGGTAGTAAAATCTGCCCGTGTAATGAAAAAGGCCGTAGCTTATTTATTGCCATTTATCGAGCTGGAAAAACAACGCGTTATTGATGCAGGCGAAGACAGCAGTAATAGCCGTGCCAATGCCGGTAAGGTATTAATGGCCACCGTAAAAGGTGATGTGCACGATATCGGTAAAAACATTGTAGGCGTGGTATTGGCGTGTAATAACTTCGAGGTGATTGACCTTGGGGTGATGGTGCCTGCACAGCGTATTATTGAAGAAGCTAAAAAACAAAACGTAGATATCATTGGCTTAAGCGGATTGATCACCCCATCATTAGATGAGATGGTGCATTTTGCTAAAGAGATGGAGCGCGAAGGCTTTACTATTCCGTTATTGATTGGTGGTGCTACTACTTCGCGTATTCACGCAGCGGTAAAAGTTGCGCCAAATTATTCGGGGGCGGCTATACACGTGCTGGATGCATCGCGTAGTGTTACCGTCTGCAGTAACCTGATGAACCGCGATACCCGTGATGCCTACATACAAGGCATTAAAGACGAGTATGCAAAAGCAGCCGAAGCGCACGCCAACAAAAAATCAGATAAGCGTTATGTAACGCTGGAAGAAGCGCGTGCGCAAAAATTCCAGATTGATTTAACACAGGTAGCACCAAAGCCTGCATTTACAGGCACTAAAGTATTTTCGGCCTATCCGCTGGCAGATTTAGTGCCTTATATCGACTGGACACCTTTCTTCCATACCTGGGAGTTGCGTGGCAGCTATCCAAAAATATTTGATGATAAGTTTGTGGGTGTTGAGGCTAAAAAGCTGTTTGATGATGCCCAGGCATTATTAAATAAAGTGGTTAAAGAGAATTTGCTACAGGCAAACGGCGTAATCGGTTTTTGGCCGGCTAACGCGGTTGGTGATGATATTGAATTGTATACCGATGAAACCCGTACGCAGGTACTGAGCCGTATACATACCCTTCGCCAGCAATCAGAAAAAGTAAAAGGTGAGCCTTATTATGCCTTGTCAGATTTTATAGCGCCAAAAGAAAGCGGCGTGGCCGATTACTTTGGCGGGTTTGCCGTTACAACCGGTATTGGTTGCGATGAATTGGTTGCCGAGTTTGAAAAAGATCATGACGACTATAACAGCATTATGGCCAAAGCCATTGCGGATAGGTTAGCCGAGGCTTTTGCCGAAAAAATGCACGAACTGGTACGTAAAGAATACTGGGGTTATGCACAAGAGGAGCACCTAACTGTTGAAGAACTGGTTAAAGAAGAATACGATGGTATACGCCCGGCACCGGGCTACCCTGCCTGCCCGGAACATACCGAAAAGACAACTTTGTTTAACCTATTAAAAGCAGAGGATAACGCGCACATGCACCTTACCGAAAGCCTGGCCATGATGCCTGCCGCATCCGTTAGTGGCTTTTACTTTGCGCACAAGCAATCGCGCTATTTTGGTTTGAATAAAATAAGCAAGGACCAGATAGAAGATTACGCCAAACGTAAAAACATGTCGGTTGAAACTGCTGAAAGGTGGTTAGGGCCGAATTTGAATTATTAAGACCTCCAACCCCCTAAAGGGGGAGTATAAAGTTAATAGCCGCGCTGAATTTCAGGGCGGCTATTTTGTTTATAAGATTCTATGGCACGCGTGTTTCTTATTTTACTGAAAGCTGAATTGTTAAGAACATTTTGTATGTGAACCTTTAGTATATTTGTTTGACACACAAGTGTTAAACAAAATGAAAGACCTAACCTTTAAGGAACTTATTAAATCCAAACACTCTTATATCTTCTTAATTCCACTGTTTGTTATTTTGATACTCGCTGGCTTTTTTACGCCACAATGTTTCGAGTTTTTTGATTATCAACCAGATGCACAGAATAGAATTTTATCGAATATATTAACTGGTTTCATTGCTATTCCAAGCACCGTACTAGCTATATCAGCTATTTTGTTTGCCATATTACAGGTTTCAAACAGAAAAATAACAATTATTGAAATGGTTTTTCAAAATAGCTATATAATCCCGCTTGTCTATTGGTCTTTAATCAATATTATCTTATTAGTTATCATACAGCTTGTTTCTGACACTTTTAGTTCCTACAATATCATTCGGTTACTAGTTTGTCTTTCTTATAACTTAATAGTCTTAGTAGCTGGATTATTATTCACATTATTTCGTTGCTTCAGATACCTCGATTATACATATATCACCGACGATTTTATTATTGATATTTATGGGCAGCTCAATAAAGAAAAAAAAGGAAATCCTACTTTTGATGCTCAAAGTCTTCGTCAAAAAAGTAAAGAAGTTTACTCTGAAATTGCTGATGCTATCCGGAAAGATGACACAATTATAGTTTTAAAGTACTTAAAGTCTTTTGCGCACACCTTAACCCTAAATCCTTCTTCGAATTATATAACAGATTTTAATAAAAGTTTAGCGCGTTGGACATTAGCCAGCATGCGTGGTACCTCAAACGTTATGTTTGGCGCATTTATTGAATTTTGGCGTACACATCTAACCATTAAAATCGAGGGTAAAATGACTTTTGCTTTTAGTAATATAGATCGTGTTCCTTTATTGGCATACCGTATGGCAGAAAAAGACACGAGTGCCAGAACAGCGATCGCAGACGCTTTTGCTTTACGGCTTAAAGAAATAGCACAAAAAAGTGTATACATGGCTATGGAAAATGAGCATCTTAAAACCGGTGCCAGTTTTGAGAATTTGATTAGTATTTATATTGAAATTAGTGAACTAATAAAGCATGTTGCTCAGAATGGTGATTTAAAAACATTACTAATCGTTACCAATAGGGTTTCGCAAATACGTGAAACTTTTAAATTAAAGCATTATCGCAGAAATACCAATATTATCGCTAATAATCTTGCAAGGCAACAACCAGTAGATACTGGATTTGGTCAGAATGAATACGCCAACTATCTGATTTTAAAAAAGGCTATAAATGACACTAACTTAATTGTGATAGGTAATCTCTATTGGTTATTGTTTCAACAATTTAATGGCAATTTACAATCGGCGGAATTCCCTCACTTAAAGGAAGTCTTAACTACCTTAGATACACAAATCGACTATAACGAATCACTTCAAGTTATAGTTGACATATTTATCAGAGAAGATGAACGTTGGGGATGGGAAGAATGGATTTGGCATGGAGAAGAACGACTAGACGGCAAAGTTTATACAGTGGCAACTGCCTTGGATATGTTCGGGGTTGGATTTGCCATAACTTTATTGAAACACCCAGAAATAAATCTCAGCCATCATGCTGTCAGCGATTTTCAGAATTTAAAATACTTGCTTAATCGCGTAAAGACAAATTTGCAAAGAGTACGTTTAAATCCTGGAGCATGGCCACACTTTTTTGACTGGGATAATGAGTCGTTTTTAGTTAGGATTGACAATGTTTTAGCAAATATTGACCGTGTAGACGAAAATATTGAAAATGACTTTTCTCAGCGTCTAGCTGCGACAGCGTTATCCGATACAAAAGTTTCAGCATTTAGACACTTAATTGCCCAACAATGGGAAGCAACGAGGGATCTCTCAAAAATATTTGAACATTTTGGTGCTGTAGAAACGAATCCTGAGACAATTTTGAAAGATACTGGTCCTAATATAAAAATGAATAAAGGTAGGACAATGTTTGTTGATGGGGAGCTGTATCAATTCATTTATGGAATAGAATGGGGGAAATCTGTGAATAGGGGGGTTGATAGTCGATTTGCGGAAGTTATCAAAGAAATAGCTAAGGAAAGTACTGAAACAAGCCTTGACAAAATTTTTGAAAAGGGCATTCAAGAACTTAGTACTAATGGACATAAGGCAAATCTAATAATCATTGATATGGGGCTATTTTATGCAAATGAACTTGCTTTATCTGCTACAGGTAGGTATAGTTCTTCTGTAAACCATAATAATCCGTACCCATTTGAAATCGCTGGATTTTATGATAATGAAATACCTATTGTAGTTCTAAGAAGTTTTGATTTTAATAAGTTGGTAGCGGTAGTATCGCTACCTCAAGCTTTACTAATGCAGCAAAGGCAAGAGGAAAACAACTACAATAAGAATTTAAAAATCGAAATAAATGAAATCACTTTAGATCAGGCTAATCAAATGATAGCTGAACGTCAAGAACAGGATGGTGAAAACTTATCTATACATGAACTAATGGCTTCTATGATAGTCCATATACATCAGATATTCGATTTTAAGATTGCTGACAAAAAGGCTATTAAAGTTTATAAATCAAATCTCGAAAACTTTGGAAACTAATTAATATAATCAATAATAAATAGACTAATATATCTCCTCCGTTGGCGCAAGTATGTCGGGCGGGCATGTGCGCAAGGCTACTTGTGCCTACTATAATTTGGCTAAAGCCACTCAATGTTATGCTTTCCCGTCCCCGCAGGGTCTCTCATAGAGGACCCTGCGATGCACCGAAGACTTCACTATAATTTGTGATATTAATAAACAAGTGGGGTTTATTATCATAGTAAAATGCAGCACTACTATGTGGGTAATCGGTAAACTGCATACATAAATTCCATTTGCCCGTTACGGGATTATGATGGATATAATCTAACTTTTGATTTAGAAACTCAACAGTGTAAATCGGCTTAGCATCAAAGGAAGGCTCAAAAACTTTATGCCTTTGTCCCTTGGCCTTTTCTTTGTCTGAACATCCGCTTGCAAGCAAATGTAAAATGGATTGTTCTTTTTGCGCCGTTAGTTTTTTGACTAACGCATACGCCATAAACCGCTTGCCGTTACTTATAATGGTATTTAAATTATTAACCGATTCCGGAAGTTGTAAAATCAAGTGAACATGATTGGGCATGATAACAAAGGCAATCGTTTCGATTTGATATTGCTCATTTATGAGGTTGAGCCAGTTATATACTAAACTATACGAACCGGTTTTTTCAAACAAGGGTAACCACTTATAACAAGTAAAGGTTATAAACCAAATTTTACAGGTTAAATCGTGACGGGTTCTGATCATGCATAAATATATAACTTCGTTTCGATTACTCCGCAGGGTCCTCTACGAGAGACCCTGCGGGGACTACCCCCCCGTTTGGCGACTACCCCCCGTTGGCGCAAGTATATGGGGCGGGCATGTGGGTAAATGCTACTTGTGCCTACTATTAATTTGGCTAAAGCCACTCAATGTTATGCTTATGGTCCGTTGGTTAAAACCAACGGCAATAAGTTTTAATTTTTGCTATGTTAATCACATCCATTCCAATTGCTGCATCAATTCATTGCCGTCCCATTTATGGGGCGGAATAAAAAATTAAACAGGCACGGCTTTAGCCAAACCTACGTAGCGTCGCAATACTCCCCTCGCTGGCGCAAGTATGTCGGGCGGCATGTGGGCAAGGCTACTTATGCCCATTGCCCCTGTTGTTGTTACCAACAAGCACCTTAAAATCAACGTATTACTTCATATATCCTACCAATCAAAATCATGGTTTACACTTTTTAGGGTGTAATTTTTATAACTAATTAATTATCAATATTTTACGTAAAAAATTATCAAAAATGTGTTAAGTTGTGTAAACCATGTTTAACAACATGAGTGTAGTATTTTCCGCGTTGTATATTATTCAGCAACTTATTACGTTCATTATGCGTGTTAAGCCCATCCAATTTGATACATATACTTCAAAAACATATATTTACATTTGCTACTAAATTAACTTTACCGTAAATACATTAAATGAGATTTATACTATTACTTGCTTTTTGTACCTTAAGTATTACAGCATCTGCCCAGTTTTGGCAAAAAAAGAATAAAACACGCTATCCGCAATTAGATGAGGCTAATCATACATCAGCTACCACTATTTCGGCAGCTACCAAAGTATATTTGCCTAATGTTGTAGCGGCTGTATTAAACCAGCGCGCCTACTCGCTTGATATAGCCGAAGCCTTATTACTTAAAGAGGCCAAGCACCATATGCGTTACAGGCAATATACTACAGCCAGTACTGATTTTAATACGCTGGCTAAATTATACACGGTAGCCAAACGCTTCTCAGAAGCTCAATGGTTTTTATTGCAAAGCAACGCCATATCCAAACGCGAAAGCAACGATCAATTAACCATAACTAACTTATTGGACCTGGCTACCATTAAAGCCGCCATAGGCGAATTGGCTTTAGCACGCACCGACCTGAAGGAAGCACATGACCTGGCCAGTTTAAAAGGCATGAGTACCGACCTGGCTGAAATTGAGAAATTGACCCGCGAGATAGAGTTAAAAAACGGTAGCGCATCTTTTGCAAAAACCGAGGTAAAATACGCCGCGGCTATCGAAGCAGACAAAAAGGCAAAAGCACAATAATTTACCATTAAACAATGAAATATTATTGTAATATTATTATTTCTAAACAATAAGGCAAGCTTTTTGCGTGTTGTTTTTATTACATTAGTAGATTATTGTATACCCAAAATTGATGTTTATTTTCACCCCTGATTTAAAGACAGTTAAAAATATGTTTAAGCGATTTTATTTTGTGTTGGTACTTGGTGCCGCACTTGCCTGCAGCGCTGCCCCGTCAAAACCCATTTTAGTTGATGGCGTAACCAACCTGGTACCTACCGAACAACAAAGCACCGCTTGTAAAGCGGTAGCCACTTTAATTTTATCGAGTAACTATAAAAGAGTTCCGCTTAATGATTCATTATCAGTGGTAATTTACGATCGTTTTATCAAAAGCCTGGACGAAAACCGCAATTATTTATTAGCATCAGATATTGCTGATTTTGAAAAATACAAAACCACTTTAGATGATGACATTAAAAATGGCAACCTGAATAATGTGTTTTACATTTTCAATGTTTTTCAAAAAAGACAACTGGAAAGAACAAATTATGCCGTATCGCAAATAAATAACGCTTTTGATTTTACCAAGAACGAAACTTTTACTTATGACCGTAAAAATTTACCCTGGTCAAAAACGGTTGACGAGTTAAATACTGATTGGACCAAACGCGTGAAGTATGAATTGCTTAATTTAAAACTGGCCACTCCTGATATGGCTAAAAACAAGGAAACATTAAGCAAACGCTACCAAACCCGTTTACAACAGATCAACCAGACACAAAATGATGATGTATTTCAGTTATTCATGAGTGCATTTACCGAGGCTATTGACCCACATACTGCATACCTGAATTCATCAAACGCGGCACAATTTAACATTGAAATGTCGCGTGCGTTGGAAGGTATTGGTGCAACTTTGACATCAAAAAATGAATATATAAGTATTTTATCTTTAGTACCTGGAGGTCCGGCTGATAAGAGCCACCAGGTTAATGTTGGCGACCGGATAATTGGTGTTGCACAGGGTAAAGAAGGAGAGTTTCAAGATATTGTAGGCTGGCGAACTGATAATGCTATTAAATTAATACGTGGTGCTAAAGGCACTTTAGTACGACTAAAACTTTTACCACAAAATAAAACTGCCGCAGACAAACCTAACATAGTTGAAATTATACGCGAGAAAATTGTATTGCAAGATCAGTTAGTAAAAAAGGAAACCCGTACTTATAACAGCAATGGCAAAACCTATAAAATAGGTATTATTAATGTGCCTGCTTTTTATACTGATATAGCCGCTTCAAGAGCAGGTGAAGCTAATTATCATAGCACAACACGTGATATGAAAATGGTATTAGATTCATTAAGGCGCGAAAATGTAGACGGCATTGTAGTTGACCTGCGCGAAAACGGAGGCGGCTCATTATCAGAAGCTATTTCATTGACCGGCTTATTCATTAAATCAGGCCCGGTTGTGCAGGTACGTGATGACAGGGGGCGCATAGAAGTTGATACCGATGACGACCCTACTGTTTATTATAGTGGCCCATTAGCTGTATTAACTGATCGTTTTAGCGCTTCAGCATCCGAAATATTTGCCGGGGCCATACAAGATTATGGCCGTGGTATTGTGGTTGGTACCCAAACTTATGGCAAAGGCACTGTTCAAAGCCCTATTGCTCTGGACCGTGTGGTTCAACGCTCACTAGTCGACAAGATCGCTTCAATTGCAGGCGGTGGAAGTGGAGGCCCAAGTGTAAGAGTAGGTAATGGCGAAAGTATTTATGGTCAATTAAACTTAACCATAGCAAAATTTTACCGCGTTAACGGTGGCTCAACCCAGCATAAAGGGGTTATACCTGATATCCAGTTTCCATCAGTTATACCTTTGGATAAATATGGAGAGGACACGGAACCATCAGCTTTGCCATATGACGTTATTCCAAAAAGCGACTTTGTAAAAGTTGGTGATCTTTCGGCGGCTATTCCTCAGCTAACCAAAATGCATCAGCAACGCATGAATGAAAGCACCAACTATAAACTTTTGCTTCAGGATATTGCTGATTATAAAAAGAGCGAGAATGAAACCAGTGTCACCTTAAACGAACAACAACTAAAAAAACAACGCGAAGCAGATGAAAAAAAATCTTCTGAACGTGAAAAATTAAAACTTGCAGCTTCTGGTTTTGATGTACCGCCCAAAAATGTAAAGGTAAAGACCAAAAAAGATCTTGACTTTTTAAAGGTTGAAGCAGGACAAATATTGATAGATTACATGAATTTGGGTGATAAATATACCCGTATTGAAAAGGCGCCTTTAGTGGACAATCCTGTTAAACGTTCGTTTTAAATATTAAATTAATATAGCAAAAAAATCCCGGCTTAGTCCGGGATTTTTGCATTTAAAACCAATTCATTTTATAACGGTTTATTAAGTATGGCTAAACAACCGTTGCTTGAATTTACCGACAGGGGCATATACTGTGCAAAGGGCAATTTTTATATCGATCCCTGGAAACCGGTTGATGATGCGGTAATAACCCACGCCCATTCAGATCATGCTTACTGGGGGCATAAGCGTTACCTGGCCCACCATTTATCCAAAGAGGTATTATTGTATCGCTTAGGCGATATACAACTGCAAACGGTAGCATATGGTGAAACCGTTATAAAAAATGGCGTAGCTATTTCTTTATTTCCTGCCGGACATGTAATTGGTTCGGCACAAATACGGGTAGAATACCAGGGCGAAGTTTGGGTAGTATCCGGCGACTATAAAACTGAAGATGATGGTATATCAACCCCATTTGAACCGGTAAAATGCCATCACTTTATATCCGAGTGTACGTTTGGCATGCCGGTTTACCAATGGAAGCCACAGGTGCAAATTTTTGATGAGATAAATAACTGGTGGCGCAGCAATGTGAGCAACGGATTGGCTACGGTTATTGTAGGTTATTCGTTAGGTAAGGCGCAACGCATTTTACAAAACCTGGACTTATCCATCGGCAAAGTTTATACCCATGGCGTAATTGAAAACACCAACGAGGCTTTGCGTCGTAATGGCATAATACTTAACCCGACCACCAGAATTACACCCGAAACTTCAAAAGAAGAAGTCCGTAAAGGTATAATTATAGCACCGCCATCATCCGTCGGCACACCTTGGATGCGCAAGTTTAATCCTTATAGCTTTGGCTATTGCTCAGGTTGGATGGCTATCCGCGGAGCGAAAAGAAGACGTGCGGCAGACCGTGGATTCATCATGTCAGACCATGCTGATTGGGATGGTCTAGTAAGTGCCATAGATGCAACCGGATGTGAAAGCGTTTACCTTACGCATGGCTATACCGCCACATTTACCCGCTACCTAAAAGAGATTGGCTTTGATGCGCACGAAGTACATACTTTATATGGCAATGATGAAGCGGATGGTGCCCCCGAAGAAACAGCAGTAACTAATACGGAGGAATCGATATGAGAGCATTTGCCCAACTCTTCCTCTCGCTGGACGAAACCAACAAAACCAATGAAAAGGTTAGGGTATTAAAAGAGTATTTTACCAGTGTGCCAGATACCGATAAAATGCACATGCTGGCCCTGTTTACCGGGCGCAAACCTAAGCGGGTGATCAATGCCACACAAGTACGCACCTGGGCAACCGAGGTAACCAATATACCTATATGGTTATTTGAAGAAAGCTACCATGTAGTTGGTGATCTGGCCGAAACCATCGCCTTGTTAATGCCCCAAAACACTACCGGCGGCAGCAGCAAAACATTAACCGAGTGGATAGCCGAGTTAAATATGCTAAGCAGCAAAACCGAAGAAGAACGCAAACTTTGGCTGATAGACTCATGGGCCATGCTGGATACGCAGGAACGCTTTGTATTTAATAAACTGCTCACTGGCAGCTTTCGTGTGGGTGTATCACAAAGCCTGGTGATAAAAGCATTGGCGGATATTACCAATTTGGATGCCCCAACCCTTACCCACCGTATTATGGGCAATTGGCTGCCCGAAACCTATACCTACGAACAGTTGATACAGGAGCAAGGCGCATCTGATGATGTATCGCGCCCTTACCCCTTCTTTTTAGCTTACCCGATACAAGAAACATCCGAAAAGCAAAAATCAGCAGATGAATTAAAAACCTCATTAGGTGATGCAGCCGAATGGCAGGCCGAATGGAAATGGGACGGCATACGCGCGCAACTGATCAAACGCGATGGCAAAATATTTATATGGAGCCGCGGCGAGGATCTGGCTACAGATAAGTTTCCGGAGTTGCACCCATTTTTAAATGCCCTGCCGGATGGTACCGTGATAGATGGCGAATTATTGAGCTTTCAAAAGGGATCTCCTATGCCATTTAACATTTTGCAAACCCGAATTGGTAGAAAAAATCTAAGTAAAAAAATACTGGAAGAAAGCCCCGTAGCAGTTATTGCTTACGATTGCCTGGAATATAATAGCGAGGATATCCGCAGCAAAACACAGTCAGAAAGGCGTGTACTATTAGAAGAATTACAATCCGCAACGCCTTATCCGGAACTGTTGCGCATATCGCCATTAATAACCTTTAGCAGCTGGGATGAATTAGCTACTGTACGTGAGCAATCTCGCGCTATGATAGCAGAGGGTATTATGCTAAAGCGTAAAAGCGCCACCTACCAGGTTGGTCGCAAACGTGGCGATTGGTGGAAATGGAAGATTGACCCGCTATCGGTAGACGCGGTGATGATCTACGCCCAAAAGGGCCATGGCCGCCGCGCCGACCTGTATACCGATTATACTTTTGCCGTTTGGGATGGTGACAAACTGGTACCATTTGCCAAAGCCTACTCGGGCCTAACCGACCAGGAAATAAATAAGGTAGATAATTTTGTAAAACGCAATACGCTTGAAAAGTTTGGCCCGGTACGCACCGTAAAACCGGAACTGGTTTTTGAGATAGGATTTGAAGGTATAAATCGGTCCACACGCCATAAATCGGGTATTGCATTACGTTTCCCGCGTATATTGCGCTGGCGGCAGGATAAGCCTAAAGAGGAAGCGGATACTTTGGAAACTTTAAAGGCTTTGTTGGGAGATTAGGTCAACCACCTTTACAGCGATGACGTTTGTAGATAGTCACAATGACAAGTTTTTGATAAAACTTTACTCAAAAACCGCTAAGTTCGCAGTCTGTTAAGTGTTAATTGAATTATAGCTCCATGGCAACTAAAAAAGGCTTTACTACTACCCTGCTGCACTCTGATCGTTTACAAAAACCCGAGCATGGTGCATTACATAAACCTATTCATACATCCGTAACTTATGGTTATGATGATGTGCAGGGATTGGTTGATGTATTCCAAAACAAAACAAGCGGTTATGCTTATTCGCGCCAGGGTAACCCTACAGTAACGGCGTTGGAGCATAAAGTAACCCAAATGGAAAACGGCTTTGGCACTATTGCTTTTGCAACCGGTATGGGTGCTATATCAGCAACTATTTTAGCCTTAATAAAAAATGGGGACCATATAGTAGCCAGCTCATTTTTATTTGGTAATACCCGCAGTATTTTCCAAAGCTATATGGATATGGGTTTGGATATTACGTTTGTAGATGCCACATCGGTAAACAACATACAACAGGCATTAAAACCAAACACCAAGCTGGTATTTGTAGAAACCATTGCTAACCCGGCCACACAAATTGCCGACCTGGAAGCTATTGGCAACCTATGCCAGGAAAAAGGCTTGATCTACATCGTAGATAATACCATGACCACGCCTTATTTATTTAACCCTATCAATGTTAAAGCAAGCCTGGTAATAAACTCCTTAACCAAAAGCATTGGCGGCCATGGTAATGCTTTGGGCGGTAGTGTAACTGATACGGGTTTATTTAACTGGAGCAACTTTGCCAATATTAACGAAGTATATAAAAGTCAGGTGGACCCTAAAAAATTAGGATTAACCCAAATACGCAAAAAAGGATTAAGAGATGCAGGCGCCACTTTAGCACCGGAGGCTGCTCATTCACTGTCGGTAGGGTCAGAAACTTTGGCTTTACGCATGGAGAGAACCTGCAGTAACGCGTTGGCTTTGGCAGAGTTTTTTGAAGGGCATCCAAATATTAAAAAAGTATTTTATCCCGGGTTACCTAACCATCCGCAACATGCGTTGGCTAAAAAGCTGTTTAATAAATTTGGCAGCTTAATGAGTATTGAGCTGGATGAAAAACTGGATTGCTTTGCGTTTTTAAATAAGCTGGAACTGGTTGTAAAATCAAGCAACCTGGGCGATACACGCACATTAGCTATCCCGGTAGCGCATACCATATTTAACGAGTTAGGTAAAGCAAAACGCGACGAAATGGGTATATCTGATAATATGATACGCCTTTCCGTCGGTATTGAAGACCAGGAAGATCTGATTGCGGATTTTAAAGCAGCTTTAGGATAACTCCCCCACGCGCTCATTGCGAGCGATAGCGTGGCATCTCTACATAGGACAATCATTGCAGTTTTGAATTGCAAGTGCAGAGATTGCTTCGTTCCTCGCAATGACGTAGTTTTTTAACCTACGCCCTCGTATCGTTATTATTATAAATACTTAAATAGCTTTCGTAGCGGGATAATTCTATTTCTTCATTCTCTAAAGCTTCCAGCACTGCGCAACCGGGTTCATTAATATGGCGGCAGTTGTTAAAGCGGCAGTCCTGCATACGTGAGCGCATTTCGGGGAAGTAGCGGCCCAGTTCATGCTTTTCAATATCTACAATACCTAATTCGCGGATACCCGGAGTGTCTATAATAAATCCGCCTTGTGGTAGTTCAAACATTTCGGCAAAGGTGGTGGTGTGCATACCTTTATCGCTCCAGTCGGATACCTCATTGGTGCGCAGGTCCAATTCTGGTAATAAGGCATTGATCAAACTTGATTTACCTACACCTGAATGGCCGGAGAACAAGGTTACTTTGTCTTTTAGCAGTTCCTGCACCACATCAATATTAGTACCTTCTAATGCCGAAACATCATAACAGGGGTAACCAATGTTTTCATAAATAGCTTTGTATTCGGCCAATATTTCCAATCCTGGTCCGCTGAAAAGGTCCAATTTATTAAAAATCAATTTAGCAGGAATATCGTACGCTTCGGCGGTAACTAAAAAACGATCAATAAAACCTAATGAGGTACGCGGCGAAGCCAGTGTTACCACCAATAAGGCCTGATCTAAATTAGCAGCAATAATTTGCCCTTGTTTAGACAGGTTGATAGATTTACGGATAATATAATTTTTACGCGGAAGCAGGTGGTTAATAACGCCTGTCTCCTGGTCGGGCTCTAACTCAAAATCAACTACATCACCAACGGCTATAGGGTTAGTGGTGGTTATTCCCTTTATGCGGAACTTTCCTTTTATACGGCAATCGTATCTATCTCCTTCAGGTGTTTGAACCTGGTACCAGCTTCCGGTTGATTTGGTTATTAATCCCTGCATTTAAAGTGTTAAAATAGCTTTAATACTCACCAATAAACGCTCAATGGTTTCTTCATCTAAACGCCCAATACGTTCTTGCAATCTTGTCATATCTATCGCCCTTATTTGATCACATAAAATATATGATTGCTTTTTTAACCCGTTAATAGTTGATGGAGGTACAGGTAACCGTATTAAAGAAAATCCTTCCTTATGTTGTGATGAAATTGAACATACAATAGTTGAGGTATGTTTTGCCAAGTGTAATATGTCAGATTGTAATATTACAATAGGTCTCACTTTGCCAGGCTCACTTCCTATAGCTGGCTCTAAGTTTGCTGTCCATATTTCATATTGCTTAACAACGTTACTCATCTAAATATTTTTGAAAATCTGTTAAAGAAGCACGTTCAAAATCATTTTTAAGCTCTATATCAGGGTCGTGTTTTTTCAGCATTTCCACTTCCTTGCGCATTTGATCTTCTATGGCCTTACGCTGTTGCCATTTATTATACTGTTCAATAGCTGATTTAATATAATTTGAGCGGCTGGTTTTTTTTGCCTTGACCTGTTTATCAGTTTCCTCAAACAAACGATCGTCCAACTTTAAAAGAATACTTTTCATAGTATTAAATTTATATATCAAATATAGATATACTTTTTTATATATTATTCAATAACTACACGATATATAGAAATATCTGCTTATTTTAGTATAACATCCATCTATCATGAAAATTGCTATAGCCTCGCCCCCATTTCCAAAATCTGTTAATGATGGTTTATTTTGGCTGGATAAACTGGTTAAGGAAGCGGCAGTACAAAAAGCCGAGATCATTTGCTTTCCTGAATCGTTTATTCCGGGTTATCCATTAACTGAGTATGAGGTGGAGATGTGTTCGCCCGAAACGTTGCGTTTTGCATTAAACGCCGCCTGCCAAATAGCCGCCCAAAATAACATAGCCATTATATTACCTATGAATTGGTATGACGGTGATGGCTTTTTTAATGTGGCGCATGTAATATCTAATACAGGAGAGTTGTTGGGTTACCAGGCCAAAAACCAACTGGACCCATCCGAAGACAGCGTTTGGACACCCGGTACACAGCGCTCTATATTTAATATAAATGGGGTTAAAATTGGCATTGTTATTTGCCATGAAGGTTTTCGTTACCCTGAATTGGTTAGATGGGCAGCGCGTAAGGACGCCAAAATAGTATTCCAACCGCATTGCGCCGGAAGTAATATGGATGGTATTAAACCTGCCTCATGGGGAAGCATGGATAGCCCTTATTACGAAAAGGCGATGATGATGCGTGCTTTGGAGAATACGATATACTTTGTCAGCGCCAATTATGCTTTTGATTATCCCGAATCGGCCAGCTCATTAATTGCACCTGATGGTACGTGTATAGCGTATCAACCTTATGGTGTGCCCGGAGTGCTGGTAGCCGAAATAGATATTGAACAAGCCACCGGTATTTTAGCCAAACGGTTTAAGCCCGAATTGCTAAAATGAAGCCATAATCTAAAAATAAAACGTAATAGATTTGCTAATTCAAAAATTAACCGTTTATTTTGCGGCGTCGTGAAAGACAAAAAAAATGATAAAAAACACCACCATAACAACAGTTACTACCACCGGCATACAGTTCGGAGGAAGATAATCGTATGGTGTAAAATATAAAAACCAGATGAACGCCTTCCTCCGCTAACGGGGAAGGCGTTTTTTGTTTACAAATGATATGAAAGTTTTAAAATTTGGCGGTACTTCCGTAGGATCAGTTCAGAGCATCCAAACCTTATTGAATATTTTAAAAAATGAGGCTGCCGGCACTGATAAACCCGTTGTGGTATTATCGGCCATGAGTGGTGTAACCAACTTATTGATAGCTATGGCAGAAGATGCCGCTAAAGGCAACGACTTTACCGCGCCCTTAGCCGAACTGGAAAAACGCCATTTTGACGTGGTAAAGAGCCTGTTGGATATACAAAACCAAAACCCGGCTTTTACCAAGTTAAAGATTCATTTTAACCAGTTGGAGGACCTTTTGCAAGGTGTGCTAACTTTGCGCGAACTTACCCCCAAAACACGCGACCTGGTATTAAGCTTTGGCGAACGCTGCTCAACTTTAATGATCAGCAAAATTGCGGCACAACATTTTCCGGAAGCATTGTTTGTTGATGCGTCCGAACTGATAAAAACCGATAGCAGCTACGGACAGGCCAAGGTGAATACCGAGCTTACTGAAATATTGATACGCGAGTTTGTTAAGGAAAATAAAGGCAAAATGCTTTTTGTTACCGGCTTTATTGCAGGTAACGATGAGGGCCAGATAACTACTTTGGGCCGTGGCGGAAGCGATTATACCGCGGCCATTTTTGGCTCGGCATTGAACGCATCTGAGATACAAATTTGGACCGACGTTAATGGCATGATGACTGCCGACCCACGCATGGTTAAAAAAGCATTCTCATTAGAGGAACTGACTTATACCGAAGCAATGGAGCTATCCTATTTTGGTGCTAAGGTTATCTATCCGCCAACTATGACCCCGGCCTTTTTAAAGAAGATACCTATCGTCATTAAAAATACTTTTGAGCCGGAGTTTGCAGGAACTGTTATTCGCCAGGAGTGTAAGCCATCAAATTTGGCTATTAAAGGCATATCGTCTATCAACAACATCAGCATTATTAATGTTGAAGGTAGTGGTATGGTGGGTAAATCGGGCTTTAGCGGACGTTTGTTTTCTTTGCTGGCGCGAGAGCAGATCAATGTCATTTTGATCACCCAATCATCATCAGAGCATAGCATTACTTTTGCCGTACAACCCGGCGATACCCAAAGAGCACGCGCCGTAATTGAACATGAATTTGAACTGGAATTGCTGGCCCAAAAACTGGAGCCGGTTGTGATAGAAGAGAACCTGGCCATATTAGCAGTGGTAGGCGAGAACATGAAAGAAACCCCGGGTGTATCCGGCAAGTTGTTCCATTCATTGGGCCGTAATGGGGTTAATGTAAGGGCCATAGCGCAGGGATCATCAGAGTATAATATCTCGGTTATTATATCCGCACATGACCTGTCGAAAGCGTTGAACGCGGTGCATGATGCTTTCTTTATCGAACTGAATAAAACCTTACACGCATTTTGCTTAGGTACGGGTAATATTGGTAAAACTTTGTTTGCTCAATTAAACGGTCACGCCAAATTTTTGCAGGAGAATAACGGCATACAAGTTAAAATAGCCGGTATTGCCAATACCCGTAAAATGATATTTAATGAAGATGGTATATCATTAGATACTTGGGAGAAAGAACTGGAAGCTTCGCACCATGAAGCCGACTTGCAAGCGTTTATCAATCGTATGAAAGACATGAATTTGCCTAACTGCGTGTTTATTGATAATACGGCCAGCCCTAAACCTATTGAGCATTACGAAGAGATATTAAAATCCACCATATCCATTGTTACCTGTAATAAAATAGGTAATTCGGGCAGCTATGCGCAATACAAAACTTTTAGGGATGCCGCGCGCCAGCATGGGGTTGATTTCTTTTATGAAACTAATGTGGGTGCAGGTTTGCCTATCGTCCGTACATTAAAAGATCTGATCAACAGCGGCGACAGAATACAGCGTATTGAAGCGATACTTTCAGGAACCATATCCTTTATATTTAACAATTTTAAAGGCGATGCTAATTTCCATGATACCGTAAAACTGGCGCAGGAAAAAGGCTATACTGAACCTGATCCACGCGACGACTTGAGCGGAAAAGATTTTATGCGTAAAATGCTAATATTGGCCCGTGACGGGGGCTATGAGTTAGAGGAGTCTGATGTAAATATTCAAAATATATTACCACAAGCTTGTTTGGATGCCAAATCTGTAGATGAATTTTATGCTGCGCTTAAGGCAGAAGATGCCTATTTTGCAGACCTTAAAGACAAAGCCGCAAGCGAAGGTAAAGTATTGCGTTATATAGGAATTTTAGAGAACGGTCAAGCCTCCATCAGCCTGCAAATGGTTAATGAGGACCACCCTTTCTTTACGCTATCGGGAAGTGATAATATTATATCATTTACTACTGATAGGTATAAAGAGCGCCCATTAGTAGTAAAAGGCCCGGGTGCAGGTGCCGAAGTAACCGCCGCGGGTGTATTTGCAGATCTGATCAATGTTGGATCGAATTAAACCCCCTAACCCCCTAAAGGGGGAACGATAGTTTGATAATTATATGGAAAATAATATACAAGAAAATAAAGCCGCCATTAAAGCCCCCCTTTCAGGGGGCGGGGGGGGCGTCGGCGCAAGTGTTCGTGTTTTTGCGCCTGCAACGGTTGCTAACGTAGTGTGCGGATTTGATGTGCTGGGCTTTGCGGTAAATGAGCCGGGCGATGAAGTAATTATGCGCGTTACCGATAAACCGGGCATTGTTATCAGCAAAATTACCGGCGATGACGGTCGGCTACCGCTTAACCCTGAGAAAAACACGGTTAGCGTAAGCGTACAGCATTATTTAAAAAGTATTGGCCGTCCCGATATAGGTTTAGATATTGAGCTGCATAAAAAAATGCCTATCGGCAGTGGGTTGGGTTCAAGCTCGGCCAGTACGGTTGGGGGTTTGTTTGCTATCAAAACCTTATTAGGTGACGATACCGACCCTATAAATATATTACCCTTCGCTATAAAAGGCGAAGAAATGGCTTGCGGCCATGGCCATGCGGATAACGTAGCCCCTGCACTATTTGGTGGCTTTGTGTTGGTACGCAGTTATGAGCCGTTGGATGTGATACGTTTACCACACCCTAAAAATTTGTATTGTGGTATTGTTTTCCCGGATGTGGATGTACCCACCCGCGAGGCAAGACAGATCATTCGCAACAAAATAAACATGAAGGATGCGGTTACCCAATGGGGTAATATTGCAGGTTTGGTAAGCGGCTTATTTATGGGCGATATTGACCTGATAGGCCGCAGTATGCAGGATGTACTGGTTGAACCGGTACGCTCTATGCTGATACCTGATTTTTACAAAATGCGCGAGATAGCCATGGAAATGGGCGCGGTTAGTTTTGGTATTTCAGGCTCGGGGCCATCTGTTTTTGCGTTTACCCGCGATGAGCAAACCGCCAAAGCTATCACTCAAAAATTACAACAACATTTAACCGGTATAAAAATCGGCTCCAATAGCTACGTAAGTACTATTAATGATGCCGGGCCGAAAGTATTGGGGTAAAGCTAAAAGGCGAAAGCAGAAAGCTAAAAGCAATTATAAATATTAATAAATCCGAAATCGAACATTCGAAATCCGAAATCGAAATGAAATTATACAGTACCAATAATCCATCTTCAAGCGTATCCTTTAAAGAGGCTGTGTTTAACAGCATGCCGCAGGATAAAGGTTTATATATGCCGGCTGTTATTCCGCAGTTAGATGCTCAGTTCATCAATAACCTGGGCAGCTATACCCTGCCTGAGATAGCCTTTCATGTAGCCCAACATTTAATAGGTGATGATATCCCTGAAAATGATTTGAAAGCCATTATCGATGATGCCATAAACTTTTATGCGCCAATAGTGGAGCTGGAAGAGAATGTTTATGTACTGGAACTTTTCCATGGCCCATCATTAGCGTTTAAGGATTTTGGCGCCCGCTTTATGAGCCGGGTAATGAGCTACTTTTTAGAAGCCGGCGAAAAACAACTGGATGTACTGGTAGCCACCTCCGGCGATACCGGCGGTGCGGTAGCATTAGGCTTCCTGGGCGTGCCAAATACCCGGGTTACTATATTATACCCAAAAGGCAAAGTTAGTAACATACAGGAGCTGCAATTAACCACCAACGGCCAAAACATCCGCGCCATTGAGGTGGACGGCACTTTTGATGATTGCCAGGCTTTGGTTAAGCAAGCATTTACTGATAAAGAACTGAATGAAAAATTCAGATTGACCTCAGCCAACTCTATAAACATTGCACGATTAATACCGCAAACCTTCTATTATTTTAATGCCTATGCGCAGGCTTTAAAGCAAGGTAAAAGCAAAGTGGTATTCTCGGTACCCAGCGGAAACTTTGGCAATATTGGCGCGGGCCTGTTAGCGTGGAAAATGGGTCTACCTGTGGAACAATTTATTGCGGCTACCAATGCAAACGATACCGTGCCTGAGTTTTTAAAAACAGGTGTATATCAACCAAAACCATCGGTAGCTACACTATCCAACGCGATGGATGTGGGTAACCCAAGCAACTGGGTACGTATTGCTGATATGTTTAAAGATAATGCTGATGAGTTGAAGAAACTGGTAACCGGTTATCGTTATGATGATGAGGAAACCGTAAAAGCTATACAAGAGGTTTACGATCATTATAATTATATAGTTTGCCCGCATACCGCTATTGCCTGGCAGGCGCTAAAGGATTATCAGCAAGACAAACATAGCCACGCCGATGTGGCTGGTATATTTCTGTCCACCGCCCACCCTTGCAAGTTCCCTGATGTATTTAACGAGGAGATAGCCGGGCATATTGATATTCCTGAACAGGTTAAAGACATACAATCCAAACAAAAATTGTCAGTTGAGTTAGGAACTGATTTTGGAGGGTTTAAAGATTACTTATTGAAGAAAGGGTAAAATCGATTTACTTGCGCAACATATAAAAATGCATATCCGTGCGGGTAACAAAACCCACGCTTTCATACACTTTTATAGCCCGGTGATTATCATCCCTTACATGCAAGAATGGTACGTTACCCTCGCTTGTAATGCGATTGACTTGGCTTAATAATAACTGTCTGGCATATCCCTTACCTAAATGGTCAGGATGCGTACAAACAGCGCTAACTTCAATATAAGGTAATGGGGCCATTCGCTGCCCGGCCATGGCTACTAATCTTTCCTTATCAAATATGCCCTGGTAATAGCCAAAATCTATAGTCCTTTCCCGAAAAGGCCCTGGCTTAGTTAGTTCGGTAAGCTCCATCATTTGTGGTATATGCTCATTTGTCAAATCAATCAAATCAGTATTTACCGCTACAGTATCACCTCTGTAAACCATTTGCAAACAGGGCACGTGTCTTAATAGTTTCCATTTGCCGGGAATTGCTGTTTGAAAAGGTGAAACAAAAGCTACCAATCCATCATGAGTGATCAACTCATAAAGCGCGTCAAAGTTTTCTACAGAGTTCTCTTTAAACCCAACAAACGGAGCAACGTCTTTATCGAAAAACTTAACTTGCTCATTTCCATAAGCCAGGTTACTATTACCAGAATTTAAGGCATACCATGCGGGGTTATCCAAAACGTGTTCCATTAATTCAAACTTATAAAAGCTTTCGGCTAAATTTATCACCATATGGTAAATTGCAAAAAAGCTAAGTCCCCAATTATTTTGAGGGCTTGCGGTAAAAAAGGGTATACAGTTTAATCAAAACTTTTACGGCTTATAAATGTCATATACATTATGAAACATATAATATTTATTTTAGCCATAGCAGTTATAATAACATCCTGCAATGCTACAGGTGATAAAAGCGAGGCAGCCTTATCAGACACTTTAACCGCTGCTCCCGCCCCGCGTACCCCCAATGCCCAGGCCTTATGCTTTTTACGAACAGAAGGTAATAATAACCAGGACACTACCAGTATTGAATTGGTTATAAAAAATAATAAGGTTACCGGGATTATGAATTGGATGCCTTATCAAAAAGATAACAGGATGGGCAAATTACAGGGTGATATAAAAAATGACACTATAGAGGTTGTTTGGACCTTTATACAGGAGGGCATGACTGATACACTTAACCTGCAATTTAAATTAGATAACAACCATTTGCTACAAAAACCTTTAAAGCTTAACGAAAAAACAGGTCGTCAGCAAACAGATAAATCAGCAGATTATACCCTAGCCTATAATACAAGTGATAAAGTTTATAAATAAGCCATGTTATTTATTAAATTTACTACACCAATCATACCAACACAATGAAACAGCAATTTCATTACGCCACTATTTCTGAAGCTATTGAGCAATTACGCAAACAAGGCTTTACGCTCGATTTTAATTTGAAGGAAAATAGCCTTAAAGTTAATGAGCAGGAATACTCGGCTGACGAATTTGAAATAGTTGATCTTTACCGTTATGAGGGCCCATCAGACCCGGCAGATGAAGCTACCGTTTATGCATTGGCATCACCCAGCGGCACAAAAGGTATTTTAGTGACAGGTTATGGTGCTACATCGCCAGATGAAGCTGCCGACGAAACATTAAAAAGGCTGCATTATAAATATCAGCAATCTCTACGTAAATAGCCCCTGCCAAAAAAAATATGGCCATGTATTAAATATTAATTAAATATACATCGATTAATATTGTAACAGCATAATTTCTAATATCTTATGCTTGTAATTACAACTTATTATAGTATTTTACACCAAATTTTGATAAGCCAAAATCTATTTAGAACTTATTTTTTAAATAGGCCTAATTATATACCTAATTATTACTATGAAGAATGAAGCGAATACATCAGTCTTGGTTATAGACGATGAAGAAATGGTAAGAGACAATATTGAGGATATACTGGTACCGCGGGGACAAACCGAGGAGCAGGATATGATCAGTAATGCAGCCAATATCTTATTTGATGCACCCAAACCTTTGCTTTCGCCTCGCACACGTAATATTCCGGTTTTTACTGTTGATAAAGCCGCCAATGGCATGGAGGGTGTTAAGCGTGTAAAGGAGGCCCTGGAACGCGGCACTCCGTATGCTGTTATATTTTTAGACATGCGTATGCCCGGCTGGGATGGCCTGGAAACAGCCATGGAAATAAGAAAATATGACATTAAAGCCGAAATAATATTTATTACCGCCTATAGTGATAAATCAATAGATGAAATAGTTGAACAAGCCGGGCAAAATGTAGGTTATCATTGCAAGCCTTATGCCCCCGAAGAGGTGATACAATTAGCTACAAAAGCGGTAACCGATTATAATAAGTTACGCAACCTTGAGCATTTAATCGAATCTATATCATCCATAGGCTTAAGTAAAAATCAGCTTACCTCATTACTAAAAAATATACTGGAGCAGTTAGCCATGTCATTAGAAACAGATATGGCTTTGATAGGCAAATTAGACCATGAATTTGCTTATGAGAAAATATTATCAATAGGCGCGCTTGAAGAGAAAATTAACCTTGATGCTTTGGTAGAGAGAGTGAAAGGACTTAAGCTGGATAAAGACGAAGTAATACAGATAGATGAGTTGGTGCTTGCGCAAATGGACACCTACTCGGTTTTTGCGGTGCTTAAAAAACAGGAGAAATTAAAAACCGAAAAAATGTACCTGTTGAAGCTATTTGTACAAAATGCTGCACAGGCCATACGTAATGCCGAACTTAATGAGCGGTTGATAAAAGAAGAAAAATTATCCGCTGTTGGGCAGGTAATAGCTATGGTAATGCATGATTTGCGTGCGCCAATAAAAAATATTAAGCTATTAACACATATGCTTCGCGAGGATGGACAAGAGGGCGAATTAGTTAATTTTATTGACCGGTCGGCAGAGCAAGCTTCTGAAATATTTGATGACTTTTTAGATTTTATTAATAACACTCCGGTTAAAAAATTACCGGTTAATTTAAATAAGATAGCCGATGCTGCTATTGAACAGGCAGAAATTAACGAAAATGCGTCGCAAATAACTATCAGCAAAAATATACCTGAAGACATGGTTATACATGGCGACGAAAGTAAATTAAGACGGACAATTGTAAACCTGATTAATAATGCAGTTGATGTATTGTACGATAACAAAGTTCCTGATGCCGCAATAAATATCACAGCGGGTGTACAAAGCAGCAACGCTATTATAACTATTAGTGATAATGGGCCGGGCATAACAGATGAAATTATGACCACCTTGTTTGAGCCTTTTGTTACTAAAAATAAAAGTAACGGCACCGGCCTGGGTTTAGCTATTGTTAAACAGTACGTAACCGCACACGGCGGCGACATTGTGGTTAGTAATAATAATGGTGCAACTTTTACTATTACCATCCCGTTGTAAACAACTATAATACCGTTGTTATAAAATGCAGAACTTTAAAACCGAGCCACAGCCTGATAACCTGAACCAGGACCTTGAAAAATACAAGGCATTTATAAAAGCATCAAACATTGGTGCCTGGGAATATTATTCAGGTAAAGAATTTTTTTGGTGTAATGACATCTATTTTGCCATGCTTGGCAGGGATATTAAAGATTACGGGGTAAACGGCAGCAAAAATCTAAATACCGCCTGGGTTGATTTGGTGCACCCGGAGGATAAAGAAAGCGCAACAAAAACTTTTGCTGATTATATTAAAAACCCGGTAGGATTATACGAAAATTATTTTCGGATGAGCCATGCCAATGGCAGGTGGGTTTGGATATGGTCAAGGGGAAGTTTACTAAAAGATGCGCAGGATGGCTCGTCGCCAATAATAATTGGCACCCACATAGACATTACTGACCATAAAGAAGCAGAAGAAGTAATAGCTCAGGAACGCATATTACTACGCACCCTTATTGATAGCTTACCCGACATCATATTTGTTAAGGATGCCGAAGGAAGGAAAATTATAGCTAACCGTGCGGATGTTAAAAGTATGGGTGCATTATCAGAAGCAGAAGCAATTGGCAAAACCGATATTGAACTGTACCCAAATGAAATAGGCCTGCGCGGTTATGAAGATGATATGAGCGTGCTGAAACAGGGAGTATCTATACTTAATAAGGAAGAGTTTTTTTTGGATGATGCCGGAAATAAACGCTGGATGCTAACCTCAAAAATACCTGTTATTGATGAAAATGGTAAAATCATCAGGTTGCTGGGTATAGGGCATAACATTACCGCACGCAAACAATCTGAAGAAACTTTAAATAAGTTAAACCAGGACCTCTACGCACAATCAGAAGAACTAAAAGAACTGAATGCGCAGCTTACCAAACAAAAAGAACAGGAACTTGAAAAAGCCATTGCACAGGGCAAATTTGAAATAGCATCTGAGGTGTTACACGATATTGGCAACGCGCTGGTGGGTTTTGGCTCATACCTTAACCGCATAAACCGGGCTATTGAGTTGAATAACCTGGATACTATTAAAAACCTATCATCATTTTTAAAAGCACAACAAACAGCACTGGCCGATGCCATTGGTACCGATAAAGCCGCCGCATTGGTGAGTTTAACCGAAAACCTTGCAAACACACAGGCAACAAATCAGCAGGAGGTAACCACCTCTATGAATGAGTTATTAAATATAATAACCCATATACAAGAGATATTAAACATTCAAAGGCAGCTTGTTAGAGACCATGCATCAGGTTCGCAAGAACGCAGGCCGGTTAATTTGGGTAATTTAATTGATAATTGCCGGTCGATGCTTTTTGCGGCACTTGACAGGAAGGGTATAGAACTTAAACTAAATATACAACCGGGGCTACCGATAATTAAAGGCGACCAAACCAAGTTAATGCAGGTAATTTTAAATGTATTGAAAAATAGTATTGAGGCCATTGATATTACCCTGGTTGAGAAGAAGATTACCGTAACTGCCCTATCTGTAAATGGCAATATTGAATTAATTGTAACCGATAATGGGCAGGGCTTTACTGCAGAAACCGGGAGCCGTTTTTTTGAACGCGGATTTACTACTAAAAAAACCGGCACCGGCCTTGGATTATACAACTGCAAATCTATCATTGAAAGCCATGGCGGGTCATTTGAGATAAAAAGCGATGGCCCGGGACTGGGATCAGTAACCACCATAAAACTTGACTTAGAGCCTGCAATTTAATCTATAGATATTATTTAATCTTATAGTCATGCATATAGATATAAACTATATGCTATCAATTATTATGATTAGATTTTAGCGATGAGAATATTACCTTCGCAAAAAAATAAACACGATAATATTTATGATGACTATAGGACAAAGATTTCCGTCTTACTCAAAAACGGCTGTGGTAAGTTTAGAAAAAGGTAAAGAGTTTGAAACATTAACTTCTGACGAATTAGTAAATGACGATAACGTTTGGACAGTTATGTTTTGGTGGCCAAAAGATTTCACTTTTGTTTGCCCTACCGAGATAGCTGAATTTAATAACAATTACAGTGAATTTCGCGATCGTGATACCCGTTTGATCGGTGCCTCAACCGATTCAGAATTTGTACATGCTGCCTGGAGAAAAAATCATGATGATCTACGTGATCTTAAATTCCCGATGCTGGCTGATACTTCAAAATCATTAGCTGAAGAATTGGGTATTTTAGAGCCTAACGAAAAAATTGCCTACCGCGCTACTTTTATTATTGACCCTACCGGTATTATACGTTGGGTATGTGTAAACGACCTAAGCGTGGGCCGTAACGTAAAAGAAGTTTTACGCGTACTGGATGGTTTACAAACAGATGAGCTTTGCCCATGTAACTGGGTTAAAGGCGAAGAAACTATAACTGTTTAATATAATTATTTTCCCAGCGTCATTGCAAGGAGCGACGCAATCTCTCTAAATGAGACAGGCGGTTCCTTTCAGTGGCGTTTTGGTTAAAATATTCACCATGAGCGAAACAACCGATATTATACAAGAATTGCTAACCGGCGTTGGGCTGGATAAAGAGTACAGAACAGATGCGCTTGACCTGCTTGAAAAAGGCGAATCGCGTTACGTGCGCGATCTGAAGCTTAACTTTACCAGTACACTTACATCTGAACATCTATCTGCCAAAGAGTGCGCCTTATTGGGTTTAAGCACGGCTATTAATAACAATAATAAGCCGCTTACTTTATATTACACCAAATATGCCGAAGAGCAAGGTGCCGACGCTGCCGAAATAGCTGAAGCCGCCGGATGTGCGTCATTACTGGCATCAAATAATATTTTCTACCGTTTCAGGCATTTTACGCAAAAGGAAAAATACACCCAGATACCTGCACGTATACGTATGCAGTTAATGATGAAACCTGTTACAGGCAAAGAGTTTTTTGAATTAATGAGCCTGGTAATATCTGCCGTAAATGGATGCGAAATGTGTGTAAATGCGCATGAAGATTCCCTGATAAAATTAGGCACTACCGAAGAGCGCATTTTTGATGCCGTACGTATTGCATCATTAGTTACCTCGGCCGGGAAAATTATCTATTAAAATTAACTGATCTATACTATAATGAAAAAGCGCCCAAATTATTAGGGCGCTTTTTTTGTGATTTTGGGTTTACCCCTTATATGCCTGTACCTATAAAGGTACAGGCGGCAGGAGACTTAGCAAATTTACCAAAAACACCAAGTATCTTATATTGAGCACATTTACAATGTGCAACAAAATATTTTCGCGGGTAATAATACAATAAATTTTCTACCAATGTATCAGTAACCCCCTAAAAAACAATAGTTTTAACATTTTTTAACTAATCAGTAAAAAATACCATAGGTACAATAAATAGCGCCATAAATCCTGGCAATATACCCGTATCTTTGACCAACAATGAAAACGGTTATACCCATATACGATATTTGTACCCTGTCAGATCGTCAAAAAGATGATATTTTGATAAGCCGTTTTGCACCGTATTTAAAAAGTCATCGCAACCTGCATTTGGCGCATAAGCATTCATTTTATCACCTGGTATTTTTTACAAAGGGTAGTGGTATGCAAACTATTGATTTTGAAAACTTCGCGGTAAGGCCCAATCAAATTTATTTTATGATACCGGGCCAGGTACATAGCTGGGCTTTTAAAGGAGAGATAGATGGATATATTATCAATTTTTCTACCACGTTTTTCCAGTCGTTTTTATTAAAGGCTAATTATTTGGAAGACCTGCCTTTCTTTTCAGGCATTACAAAGGATGCGGTCATTGACATCCCCGAGCAATTGCAGGATAAAGTAATTAACCTTTTTGAAGAGTTAATAGCCGAGAACGAAACGATTAACCCTTTGGGCCTTGATATGGTTAAAAGCCTGATGCTGCAATTATTTATACTGGTAGCAAGGTTAAATAATGATGTGGCAGAGTCTGTTGCCCCATCTTACAACTATACCCTGCTGCGCAGCTTTCAAAAACTAATAGAGAAGAACTATATGCACCTGCGTTTGCCAAAACAATATGCCGAGTTATTGTATATTACTCCTAATCATTTAAATGCGCTTTGCAATGATGTGCTGGGTATGCCGGCCGGCGAAGTGATACGTAACCGGATCATATTAGAAGCTAAACGGTTATTGATCAATAATGATATAACTGTTTCAGAAATTGCCAACCATCTTAACTTTGCGGATAACTCCTACTTCACCAAATTTTTTAAAAAGTTGGAAGGCGTTACACCTGAAGAGTTCAGAAAAAAATCAAACAACCATGCACACCTCAATTAAAATTACACCCAATATGGAAGTATCACAATGTTACGCCGCACTTCACGCTAAATGCCCAAAATGTCGCAGGGGAGATATGTTTGCTAATAGTATGTATGGCTTTTCGTCCCAAAAAATGCACGAACACTGCCCCCATTGCGGCTTTAAATTTGAAATTGAACTGGGTTACTTTTATGTGGCAATGTTTGTAAGCTACGCCTTTAATGTAGCGCAAATGGTAATTTTAGGGGTAGGTACTTATTTGTTAACCGGCAGTAATAACCCGTGGATATACCTGGCCATTTTATTTGGTTGTGCATTTTTACTGGCGCCATTTAATTTTCGCTACTCAAGAGTTGTGTTATTGTACTGGTTAACTCCGGGTGTACGCTATGAGCCGCATCGCGCTAAGGATGATTATAAAAAATTTGTTCCCTAAAGCTTATTTATCACTCAAAATAATCGGGTTTCCCTTGCCGCCCATAATAATAACTTTAGCATTTGGCGATAAGGCAATTTCCTTTTGAGCCTTAATGCTTTCATATTGTAACTGCTTATCAGACAAGCCGGTAGATAGTATTTTTTGATAATCGGCTATACCTTGTGCTTCTACACGTTTACGGTCGGCTTCCTGGCGTTCTTTTTGCAGCACAAACTGCATTTTTTGCGCGTCCTGCTCGGCATTTATCTTTGATTCGATACTGGCTTTTACGGATGCGGGTAAGGCTATATTACGTACCAATACCTGCTGCAGTTCCAACCCTCTTTTGGCAAAGCTTTGCTCAATGGTTTGGGTAGTTTTATTCTGAAATTCCTGCCTTTTAACCGAGTACAGATCAACAGCCTGGTAGCTAACCGCATTATCTCTGATGGCGGTGCGCGTAATAGGGCGAACTATTTTATCAACATAGTCCTGGCCAATGTTTTGATAAATGTACGGCGCTTTGTATGGGTTTACCTTGTACAATACTGAAATGTCAATGGTAACTTCCAAACCATCTGAAGACAGCACCCGTATAGCATCATCCCCCTCTTGCTGGCCTTCGCTGTGTACCGCGCTCATGGTATAATTTTGAGTTTGAATATCAAAATTAGTAACATCAAACAATGGGTTAATTACATGCATACCACTTTCCAGCACGTTATCCTGTACTTTTCCAAACAAGGTTTGTACACCCACACGGCCCGGTTCAATAATTTTAACCGCCGAGAGTAATATCCCCGCAACTACTACAACAATTCCGGCGGTGGTAACAATACCGCCAAAGCGGTTGCCAGGTTCTGGCGAGCGTTTGAGTACGGTACCTACAATAAGTACGATCACTCCTAAAATTGCTAAAAACATTGAGTTTGGGTTTAAGGTTGTTTGGTTATTTCTTTTACTTGTTTAATCAACTTCACTTTTAATATAATAAATATGGCCGCGCTAAAAACTCCCGCCAGCACATATTCATAATGCCCGGTACTAAAGCCGATATAAATGGCATAAAAGCTTAATATTATAGCAACGGTATAAAATACATTGAGCAATACTTTCCACCACATATTAGTAAACATCTAAGCTTGGGTCAATATCTTCTTGCCAGGCCAGTATACCACCATACAAGTTGTATAAATTAGTAAAACCTTGTGCTTCTAACTGCATAGCGGCAGCCGCGCTGCGCTTACCACTGCGGCACATTATTACTACATCTTTATCTTTTGAAATCTTATCAGTTTCAATTAAAATGCCGCCTAATGGTATTAGCTCGCCACCAAGGTTTGATACCTGGTATTCAAAATCTTCCCTAACATCAATCAGTTGAAAATCTTCGCCTTTGTCTATCTTCTCTTTTAATTCCTGTACGCTTATTTCTTTCATGGTATTCATATTAATTTTCAAAGGTAAGTTTTTTTCTGTATCAAATAATTAACAGTAATTTTTGTAACATTAGGCACGCATAAGCGTTTATAATAAGTTATAACTATAAATCTCGTAATTGGATGGAGAAAATTACCCAGTTTTTCTGGTTTTGCTCAGGAGCACATATTGAAACTTTAAAAAAGTACCCTATTGAGCATAATAAATATGTGGGCATAGGGGCCACTATATTTTTTACCGCATTATTCGCTGCCTTATCAGGCGGATATGCTATGTACTTTGTATTTAGCGGCAGCGCGTTTGCGGTTGCCTTTGCCATACTTTTTGGCTTGCTGTGGGGTACGGCTATTTTTAATATGGACCGCTATATAGTATCCAGTATTAATAAAGAGGGTACAACCAATCAACAAATTATACAGGCGTCGCCGCGTATTTTGCTGGCTATCATGATTGGCATCGTAATATCGCGCCCACTGGAGTTAAAGATATTTGATAAAGAGATCCGCCAAAAATTAAAAACCGCATACCTGAAAGGGCAGAACCGCAAGATAGATACCCTGCAAAAAACCTATCAGCAAAAATATGGCATGGAGCTGAATAAAAACCTGGAGCTTAAAAAAGAAAAGGACTCATTAGAAAAAGACATCAACCGCTCGCGCTACCAGTTGAACCAGGAGGTTTTTGGCGATAAAACCAACCAAACATCGGGTATTACCGGTTATGGCACTTATGCCAAACAAAAGGAAGCCGTATTAAAAGAGAAAGAGGCACGTTTAAAAACGGTTACCGATGATGTTGGTAAAATGGAGCAGTACCTTGCCCAACGCAAGGATTTTGAGGGACTGAATAACCTACGACTGTTTACCGAGAAACAACTGGATAGCCTCTCGAACATTGCAGGCTTTAGCGACCGTAACTGGGCATTGGGAAAGTTATCCTTTAATGAGGATGGCTCACGCGATTTAGATACCTATTTGGCGATATCATTTATTGGTTACTTGTTTATTTTATTTGAATGCTTACCGGTGTTTGTAAAGCTGATGTCGCCTAAAGGGCCCTATGATGTAGCCATGGCTAAAACCCAGGAGGCCGATATTCATTATGCGGAGCGCGACAAGGAGCGCGATATTGCCATAACCGATAACGTTTTTGATCACCATTTAGATACGGATATATCCCATCGAAAGCGGGTGATAACCGAACAATCAGAAAATACGCGAAGGGGACATCGATATAAATAACCCAATATTAATAGTGATACCTGCATTGAAAAATAACAACAGTATCGTTATCTATTTTATAAACCAACCGGTGTTCAAGGTTAATTCTGCGCGACCAATATCCGGCAAGATTATGCCTTAATGGCTCGGGTTTACCACTACCTTCAAATGGCGTTCGCTCTATTTCTTTAATTAGCGCATTGATCTTTTTTAGAGAAGCTTTATCTGTACTTTGCCAATATAAATAGTCCTCCCACGCCTGGTCAAGGAAAACTATTTTCATTCTTCAATAAGCTTTCTTTCTTGACCTAAGCCTTTTTCATAATCTGCAATACTATTTAATAATCGTGCTGCATTTGCAGGGCTTTTAAGCAGATAGAAGGTTTCTTCCATGCTTTCATAATCGGACTTTGAAAGCACAACAACATCCTCGCCATTAGAACTTGTTACAAAAAGCGGTGTATGGGTGCTTCTTACTTTATCCAGGTAAGATTTAAGTTGTTGCCTGAACGATGTGTATGATGTGATTAACATATTGATCAATTTTTATATAAAGATAGAAAAAATATTAATCCCGTACAACATCATGTACATATTAAGCCCCCATTTCTTTTTTCAAAAACTGCCCGGTAAAGCTACCCTTCACTTTACATAAACCTTCAGGCGTGCCCGAATATAGGATGTTACCCCCTCCTGAACCACCTTCGGGGCCAAGGTCAATAACATGGTCAACCACTTTAATCACATCCAGGTTGTGCTCAATTACCAGCACGGTATTGCCTTTATCAACCAGTTGGTACAATACACCCAATAGCACGTTAATATCTTCGAAGTGAAGCCCGGTTGTAGGCTCATCCAGTATATAGAAAGTATTGCCCGTATCCTTTTTAGAAAGCTCTGTAGCCAGTTTAACGCGCTGCGCCTCACCGCCTGATAGCGTGGTTGATGCCTGCCCTAAACGGATATAACCCAACCCAACATCAGCCAAGGTTTTAACCTTACGGTAGATGGATGGAATATGCTCAAAAAACGGAGCCGCATCCTCAATGCTCATGTCCAGCACATCGTTAATTGATTTGCCTTTGTAGCGTACTTCTAATGTTTCGCGGTTATATCTTCTGCCGCCACACTCTTCACAAGGCACTTGCACATCGGGCAAAAAGTTCATTTCAATAACCCTCAAGCCAGCGCCTTTACAGGTTTCGCAGCGGCCACCTTTTACGTTGAATGAGAAGCGACCCGGCTTATAACCACGGATGCGCGATTCGGGCAAAGCCACGTATAAATTTCGTATATCAGAAAACACACCGGTATACGTTGCCGGATTTGACCGTGGCGTACGGCCTATAGGTGTTTGGTCTATTTCAATTACTTTATCAATATGCTCCAGGCCTTCTATCTTACCATAAGGCAATGGTTGCTTTTTGGCCCGGAAGAAATGATGGTTCAGTACAGGATACAAGGTCTCGGTTATCAAACTTGATTTCCCGCTGCCTGATACCCCGGTTACGCCAATAAACTTACCCAAAGGGAAATCAACTGATACATTTTTTAGATTATGTCCCGTAGCTTTTTTAATGCTTAGCGTTTTGCCGTTGCCTTCTCTTCGGGTTTTAGGTATGCTGATCTCGCGCTCACCATTGATATAAGACGTTGTAAGCGTATGCTTAGCCATTAACTCTTTTGGTGTGCCCTCGGCAACCACTTCGCCGCCATGTACACCGGCAGCCGGGCCCATATCAATCACATAATCGGCTTCCAGTATCATATCCTTATCATGCTCCACCACCAATACGGTATTGCCCAGGTCGCGCAGGTTTTTCAACGCGTTTATCAGGCGCTCGTTATCGCGTTGGTGCAAACCAATACTTGGCTCATCTAAAATGTACATTACGTTCATCAACTGCGAGCCTATCTGCGTCGCCAGCCTTATACGCTGTGCCTCGCCGCCTGATAGCGTTTTAGCCGTACGATCCAATGTTAAATAACTTAACCCCACATCCAGCAAAAACACAATACGTGCACGTATCTCTTTCAGTATTTCTTTAGCGATAACGTTCTGGCGCTCGGTTAGCCTGTCTTCCAGATTGGTAAACCATGCCTGCAGGTCGTTAATATCCATGCAAGCCAGCTCAAATATGTTTTTATTATCAACCTTAAAGTGTAACGATTCCTTTTTAAGCCTTGCACCCTCACAGGTTGGACAAGTGCGCAATACCCGATAGTTTTCCATATCGTCAATACCTTCCTCGCTGCGGCGCTCCTGTTGCTCTTCTAACATGCGAATGATGCCGTCAAAGCTTATCTGGTAGCTTTGCACATTCCATTTGTTGTATTCTACAGCAACGGTCAACATCTCATTAGTACCATTCAGGATAATTTCTAAATGCTCTTTAGCCAGTTTTTCGATAGGCACTGATAAAGAGAACTCATACTTTTTAGCCAATGATTTCAGTACCTGGAATATCCATGTTTCGCGGTATTCGCCCAGCGGAGCTAAGCCACCATTCAATATACTTAGTTTAGGATTTGGGATAACCGATGCTTCGTCTATCTCAAAAATATAACCTAAGCCATTACACTTTTCGCAAGCACCATAGGGCGAGTTAAAAGAGAAGGTATTGGGCTGCGGCTCATCATAGGATATGCCCGATATCGGGTCCATCAAGTACTTACTAAAGTAAGCTACGTTATTATCCTTATCACCGATACGAATAATACCTTTAGCGATCTTCAACGCCGCTTGTATAGAGGTATATAGACGTTTACTGTCTTTCTCACTTACAATTAAGCGGTCAACCACAATATCAATATCATGTATCTTATAGCGGTCAACCTGCATTTTAGGTTCAACGTCGGCAATAGCGCCGTCTATCCAAACCTTTAAATAGCCTTGCTTACGTATTTGCTCAAACAATTCGCGGTAATGGCCTTTACGGGCTTTTACAACCGGGGCCAATATATTTACCGGCTGACCATCAAACCGTTCAAAAATGGTTTTAAGTATTTGGTCCTCGGTCATGCGTTCCATCTTTTCGCCACTCACGTACGAGTAAGCCTCGCCGGTACGTGCAAAAAGCAAACGCATAAAATCATATATCTCGGTAATGGTACCCACAGTAGAGCGTGGGTTTTTACTGGTGGTTTTTTGTTCAATGGCGATAACCGGGCTCAAGCCTGATACTTTATCCACATCGGGCCGCTCCATGCCCCCCATAAACTGGCGCGAGTAGGCCGAAAATGTTTCCATGTAACGGCGCTGCCCCTCGGCATAAATAGTATCAAATGCCAAAGATGATTTACCACTGCCGCTTAACCCGGTGATAACAACCAGCTGGTTACGCGGAAAAGAAACATCAATATTTTTTAAGTTATGTACCCGGGCTCCGTAAACTTCAACTTCACTCTGCTCGCCCAGGTCTAATGGTTTTTCATTCATAAATTTAATTAGTGAATGAGCGATTGAGTGAATTAGTGAATGATAAAAGGCAAACAGGCATGATTATGAAACTCTGTCAATCACTCATTCACTAATTCAATAATTCACTCATTAAACAGCCCGCAAATATACGCAAAAAAAAGTCCGGCCTTGCCATTTGGACAAGCCGGACTGTAAGTGCTCCGTAAATTTTTTGTGCTTAATTAACCGCTAATAATTGCGGTAATGGCTGGTACGCGTAAAGCGCGCTATAGCCATATTTAACCGGCTGGCCTATGATCTCTTTCATAGCAACCAGTTTATACACGTATGCGCCGGTTTCTTTGTTAAGGTGCATCCTAAAGTAATTAACTTTCTTTTGCGTCCTCATAGCTTTTGCAAGCTTTACCGATCCATTATTATAAGCAGCAGCGGCTAATGTCCAGCTGCCAAACTCGTCATGCAGTTCATTTAAGTACTTGCATGCTGCAATGGTTGCTTTACGAACGTTCAATCGTTCATCCTTTCCCTTGCCAACCTTTAAGCCATAGCTGCGCGCGGTGCCCGGCATAAACTGCCATAAACCCCTTGCACCTTTTGGCGACGTACCCTCTTTTAAACCCGACTCCACCAACGGAAGGTATTTAAAATCATCAGGGATGCCGTATTCTGCCAAAATTGGCTCAATTATAGGAAACAACTTCTCAGCTTTTGAATGCAAAAGATTTGTTTGAGTGGTTTTATAACTATGCTTTTTAAGTGTCAGGCGCATTTTGCGATCTACTTTTGCATTATTACGTGGTAGGGCTTCATCAGCGAAACTATAGTATTTTGCAGCATCATTTTTCACAAAGATTAACCCGGAAACATGATGTGTTTTTGTTGCAGTTTTAGTGCTATTTTTAGTGGTGTTGGTACTGCAAATGTTAAGCTTAAAAATGATAGCCAGCACCAGGATTACGGAGCACGTAATTAAGGATTTGTTGATCATTTTTTTTATCTCCATTAAATGTACATTAGGTAAAATATTAAACAAAGGTACTTTATATTAGTCAGATTGTCAAACACTTAACCATACCTTAGTGTTTTGATTATTTTAAAATAGTTCAAAAATCGGGCTTTAAACTGGTTTAAAGTGGGTTTTTGAACCGATGCAAAAACTTGAAAAAAGTGATGAAAAACCGACAAAAAACAGTACCTTTGACCCTCACGCTGCGAAAGCGCAAAACAAAAAAATATGGTATTTAAAAGGCCAGAGAAGGGCCGCGACGGTCAGTCCGGCAGATCATCAAACAGGGCCCCGAAAGGTGGCGATAACGCGGGAAAATCCTTTTCCGGATCACGCGAAAAATCATCCAATAATTCAGACAGATCAGACTCGAAAAAAAGATACGGCAGCGATGCTTCATCTGGCCATGACAGGAGGCCGTCTTCATCATCTGAAAGAAAGCCTTATGCAGGCCGATCAGACGGTGAAAACAAAAGCAGCTTTTCCGGCGGATCATCATCTGATAAAAAGAGCTTCGCGCCAAAAGTCAGGCCATACACCGGCCGACCATCAGGCGATGAAAAAAGCAGTTTTGGTGGTGGCTATGGCGACAAGAAAAGCTTTTCGCCAAAAAGCAAACCATACTCCGGCAGGCCAACGGGTGATGACCGTCCGCCAAGAAGTTTTGGCAGTGGTGAAGGATCGGGGGAAAAAAGAAGTTTCGCGCCAAAAGGCAAATCGTCTTATTCAGGCAGGCCATCAAATGATGAGCGTCCACCAAAAAGCTTCAGCAACAACAGAACTTCGTCAGACAGGCCACGCTCATCAAGTAAGTTTGGTGATAAACCATCAGGCGACAGGCCAAAAAGAGATTTTGATAGCAGACCACCGCGCGAGGGCGGCTTTAAAAAACGCGATGCCGATTTTATTAAAGACAAACCTTATACCCGCCGCGAGAAGCCTACTTATGATAAAATAACGGTTGACCGTGATGCCCCGGCGAAAACCCTTCGCCCTAAAAAAGCTCCTGCTAAAAAAGACGACGGACTTATTCGCCTTAACCGTTACATTGCTAACGCGGGTATATGTTCGCGCCGTAAGGCCGATGAATTGATATTGGCGGGTGTGGTTTCAGTAAACGGCGAGGTTGTTGCCGAACTGGGTGCTAAGATCGACCCGATAAAAGACGAAATACGCTATAATGGTGAAACATTAAAACGCGAAAAAATGGTTTATGTATTGCTAAATAAACCAAAAGATTATATTACTACCACCGAAGACCCGCAGGAACGCCGTACGGTTATGCACCTGGTTGAAAAAGCCAGCCGCGAACGTATCTACCCTATCGGACGATTGGACCGGAATACTACCGGGTTATTGTTAATGACCAATGATGGTGAATTAGCCGATAAGCTTTCGCACCCGCGCAGCCAGATCACTAAACTATACCAAGTCGAACTAAATAAAAGCCTAACCCAGGGCGACCTGAATAAAATTCAGTTTGGATTGGAGTTGGAGGATGGGCCTATTAAACCTGACGTAGTATCATATGTAGCAGGTGCATCTAAACGCGAAGTAGGAATACAGATACATAGCGGGAAGAACCGCATTGTTCGCCGCATATTTGAACACCTGGGTTACGAGGTTGTAAAACTGGACCGTGTAGTTTATGCCGGCCTAACCAAAAAGGACCTGCCACGGGGACGCTGGCGCTTTTTGGACGAGAAAGAGATCATCCAGCTAAAGCACTTAATAAAATAACAAAAACGCTTCCCGATATATCGGGAGGCGTTTTTTTGTTGAGATTTAGGTAACTTGCATTACCGGTTAAACCAATACATTTTCATTATGAAAAAGCTGCTGTTCATCATCATGCTGGCCCTGCCCGCGCTTGGCATAGCACAAAAAAAACTACCCTCAACTTATGACCTGGTAATAGGCACCTACACCAAAGGCGAAAGTAAAGGCATTTATGTTTATCGTTTTTATGTAGAAACAGGCAAATTAGCCTATTTAAGTCAAATTGAAGATGTAAGCAACCCGTCCTATTTAACTGTTAGCGCCAATAATAAATTTATTTATGCGGTAAATGAAAATAGCCCCAATGGCTCGGTAAGCGCGTTTAAGTTTGACGCAGGTACAGGGAAATTGGAATTAATTAACAGCCAGCAAACAGGTGGCAGCCCGGCGCATGTTAATATTGATAAGGATCAAAAAAATGTGTTTGTATCTAATTACGGCTCGGGCAGTTTGGCTGTTGTGCCTATTAATAAAGATGGTTCATTGGGTGCACCTACCCAAACTATACAAAGTGAGGGCAAGAGCGTAAACACCGAAAGACAAGCCACACCGCATGTACATTCGGCTACTTTATCACCTGACGAAAAACATTTATTTGTTGCCGACCTGGGAACAGATAAAATAAACATATACCGTTACCGTGATTCGAAAGTACCGGCGCTAACGCCAGAGAATCCTGCGTTTGTGAATGCTAAACCCGGTAGTGGCCCGCGCCATATGGATTTTTCGGCAGATGGAAAGTTTTTGTATGTAGTAAATGAGTTGGCCGCATCGGTTACCACCTACAGCGTTGACGGTGCCAAACTAACCGAAATACAAACCATCCCCATGGTTGATGAAAGCTTTAAAGGCAACGTTGGCGCAGCAGATATTCATGTATCGCCTAACAGCAAGTTTTTATATGCCTCCAACCGTGGCGATGCTGATGAAATTGTAACTTATGAAATAAGCCCGGTAACGGGGCAATTGAGGTTTATTGACCGATATCGAACATTGGGAAAAACTCCCCGTAATTTTGTTATCGACCCAACAGGTAAATTCTTAATAGCAGCCAACCAAAACAGTAATACCATAAATGTTTTTACTATTGATCAAAAAACCGGAAGGATATTTCCAACACGTAATTCAATTACTGTTGATTCGCCGGCGTGTTTGAAATTGGTGCCGGTGGAGTAGGTTGGTCATTGGTGCATTGGTCATTGGTCATAAGAAAATCATGGTTTACACTTTTTTGAGTCAAATTTTGTTAAACTTTTGATTATCAATTTTTTATAAAAAATTTTATCAAAAATGTGTTAAGTTGTGTAAACCATAAAAAAGGCTCAAAGCGGATATGCTTTGAGCCTTTACTTTAAGATTTCAGCTTAAACTTTATTTGTTTTTGGTAAATGAGTAAACTACGTAACCCGTGGTATTACCTATAGTTACGGGAGATTTTAAAGTCATTGACTGGCCATCGTTATCATTAATAACTAAACGGTAACCGTCAGGTACGTTTTTAGGCGCATCGCCCTGGTAGATTTTTTTGAACTGGAACATAGTACCCATACCCGGGTCGTTAAACAACGACCAGAAAATAGTTTGCGATGTACCGTTGTTTAAAGTATACACACCATTGCCGCTATTGGTCAGTTGCCAGGTGCTGCCGACAAATGCACTTGGCGCAGCCTGGTCAAATACGGTTTGTACCGAACCGGTAACTAAACCTTGATAGGTAACGGTGTTTAATGTCCATGTGCCCACAAAACGCGCCCTTGAAGAGCCTGTTAATGCAGCGGGCGCCCCGCATGATGAAATAAGTAAAGCAACAGCTAAAACTGGAATTAGGATTTGAAGTAATTTTTTCATGATTGTAGATATTATTATATTTCAAATAATATCTACAATCATGCCAAGAATATTGAACTATAGTACGTTGGCCTTACTTTTTTCAATAACCTCTATATAATAGTTTTCATATTGGGGTAATATTTTAGTCAGGTCGAACTCTTTGGCGCGGGCAAGCGCGTTATCTTTAAAGGTTGCCAAACGAGCCTCGTCCTCCAAAATATAAACAGATCTATCGGCCATACCTTGTATATCTCCAATATCTTTTAAAAACCCGGTTACGCCATCAATATTTAACTCAGGCAATCCACCCGCGTTTGTACTAATAACGGGCACTTTACAAGCCATTGCCTCTAAAGCTGCCAAACCAAAGCTTTCTGATTGTGATGGCATCAGGAAAAGATCAGATACGGAAAGTATTTCTTCAATGGCATCTTGTTTACCTAAAAAGCGGGTATCATCGCTCACACCCAAATCGCGGCAAAGCTGCTCACAGTCCGAACGCTCGCCACCATCGCCAACCATTAATAATTTGGATGGTACCTTTTCGCGCACCTTAGCAAATATTTTAACCACGTCTTCTGTACGTTTTACTTTACGGAAGTTGGAAGTATGTACCAATATTTTTTCGCCCGAAGGTGCAATGGCTTTTTTAAAGTGATCTTTAGCTTTTAGGTTGAACCGGGTTAGATCAATAAAATTGGGAATTACCTTAATATCATTTTCTATCTCAAAAAATTCATAAGTCTCTTGCTTCAAGTTTTCAGATACTGCGGTCACACCATCTGATTTGTTGATGGAGAAAGTAACAACCGGTTTATAGGTTCTATCCTTACCTACTAAGGTAATATCTGTACCGTGAAGTGTAGTTACCACCGGAATATAAATACCGTAAGTTAATAATATCTGCTTAGCCATAAACGCGGCCGAAGCATGCGGAATAGCATAATGCACATGAAGGATATCCAACTTTTCAAACCTTACCACATCAACCAAACGGCTGGCTAATGCCAATTCATAAGGCGGATAATCAAACAACGGATATTTAGATACGGATACTTCGTGGTAAAAAAGATTCTCGGAAAAAAAGTCCAGACGGGCAGGTTGGTTGTAAGTAATAAAATGCACCTGGTGACCATTGTCTGCCAGGGCTTTACCTAACTCGGTGGCAACAACCCCGCTTCCGCCAAAGGTTGGATAACAAACTATTCCTATTTTCATTTATATAACTTGCTGTGAGCAGAGGCTATAGCCCCTATAGTTTTGTAATACAAGTTTAGTAGCATTTTATGGTAATAGTGTTAATAGTGTGTAATATTACTGTTGGTATTATAAGCTTAATGTCATTCCGGTTTAATACTCACCAATTGACAGCATTACCAGCGTACAGGCATATTCGGTTTCAATACCCCTTTCATTAGCCATACGGCGCAGTTCAGCATTTTCTGTGCCGGGGTTAAATATAATGCGCTTTGGATGGGTACCTAAAATATAATCGTACAATGGCGGTTGATTTTGGGGGCCTACATATAAGGTAATGGTATCAATATCGCTATATATCTCCTCAGGTTTTTCAATAGGCACACCTGATACTTCGCCGGTTTTTAAACCGACATTAACAATAGTATGTCCGCTTTGGGTAAGGCGATTAGCGGCTGCGTAAGCATATCGCCCCTGATTTGGAGTAGCGCCTAATATCAATGTTTTTTTATTTGCCATACTAATCGTTATTCAAATATTAAGCCAAGCTAATGAGCAGCGCATCGGTGTCAGTCAGGCATGGGTCAAAAAAAATATTAAAATAATTTAAAATGTTTTCAAACCACAATCGTCTATACCTTTAAACAACACAACATTGGTAACAAGTTTAATGGCATCGGACGAAAAGAACAGCAACATACTGCAAGCTATAAAGCTATATGGCAAAAACCTGCTGGGCTTTATACGCAAGCGTGTAAAAAACGATGCTGATGCCGAAGACATACTGCAGGATGTTTGGTACCAGTTTAGTTCGCTGGTAAATGCCGAGCCTATTGAGCAAACCGGTGCCTGGTTGTATAAGGTAGCCAAAAACAAGATCATTGATAAGCATAAAAAACGATCGGAAACCTTATTAGATGATATGCTGGGCGGCGATGGCGACAATGAGGAAGAGGCATTTGATTTTAAAGAGATACTGCTTACCGAAGATACCACGCCCGAAACCGAATATGTGCGCAACCTGTTTTGGGAGCAGCTATTCCTGGCGCTGGATGAACTGCCCGAAGAGCAAAAGCAAGTATTTATTTGGCAAGAGCTTGACGATATGACCTTTGCCGAAATAGCTGAGCTTACCGGGGTAAATACCAATACGCTGGTATCGCGTAAGCGGTATGCCGTGCTGCATTTGCGCGACAGGCTGCAACAATTGTATGAAGAGATCACAAAATATTAAAAATTAAAAATCATGAAAAAATTCTTTTTTAAAGGCCGCTTTATTTTCATCCCCTTAGGGATAGCCGCGTGCCTAACATTAGCCGGCTTTGCCGTAATGCTACTTTGGAACGCATTATTGCCTGACATCCTATTTGTAAACACCATTACCTTTTGGCAGGCTCTGGGTATTTTCATTTTATGTAAAATATTGTTTGGCTTTGGCCGTGGTGGCCGGGGTTGTGGCGGCGGGCCGGGATGGATGCGTCATAGGATGGAGGAAAAATTTAAACACATGACACCGGAGCAAAAGGAGGCCTTTAAACAAAAAATGCGCGAGCGTGCCTGCGGGCCCTGGGGAAAACGCCATCGTTTTGATACCAATTGGGATGATGTGGATGAAGAGCCAGCAAAACCAACTGAATAATTGACCCTATTACTGACCTATAACCACTTGTCATTTCGAACGAGGAACGAGGAGGACTACTCTCTTGAGCGTAGCGAAAAAATCCATACACATGCAGGCAACCTACTTGTGTATAGATCTCTCACTATGTTCGAGATGACAGGGTTGTTAAAAAGAAAGCACAATGAATGTACTTGTATTCACCACCAGCGTTACCGCGCCCGAGCAGATCAAAGAAGTAAAACCATTACTAAAGGCCGTAAGATCTATCAAAGAGTGGAATTTTGACCTGGAAGACTGTGATAAGATATTAAGAGTAGTGGCTAATGACCTGTCGCCGCGCTTTATTGAAGGGTTACTGCAAAACGCGGGTTATCAGTGTTTGGAGTTGGCTGATTAGCCTATTATAATCCTGTTCAATAAAGCTATTTGCCCCGCATGATATATTTGGTGCTGGATAAAGCCATAGATCATTTCTTTATAAGTGGTAACCGGTTCATCGCCACGTTCATCAATAATCAGCTCATCCCATTTATCTGCAGGGAATTCACGTATAGCTCTAACCAGGTTTACGTTAACCAGTTTCAGGTCATCTATCCAAAGTCTCCACTTTTGCTCATCAGGTGCGCCGGGGTCTGGCCAGTTACCGCTTACCGGGTAGCCGGCAGGTTTTTCGTTCAGGCGATCCATAACTTCTTCGGTCCAGCTTAACATGTGCAAAATAATCTCAGCAATATTATGCGCCGCATGAGCAGGCTTTTCATAAGCACTTTCAAAAGTCACTTCATCTAAAATGCTGTATATCGGCAGTCCGTACCATGGCTCGCCTGATAATACTTTTTGCAGCTCCTGTTCCAGTTGTTCGGCTGTGGTATTCATATCTTCTCTCCTGTCATTTCGAACATAGTGAGAAATCTATACATATGCAATTTAGAATGTGTATAGATCTCTCCTCGTACCTCGTTCGAGATGACAATTAATATTATAATAAATCCTTAGTTGCTATCGCACAATTTATCCCATCAATTGCAGCAGAAATTATGCCACCTGCATAACCCGCGCCCTCACCACATGGGAACAATCCTTTGAGTTGTGGATGCTGGAAGGTTTCCCTATCCCTTGGAATTTTGATGGGGGATGAGGTGCGCGACTCAACCCCCACCAATATGGCTTCGTTGGTATAATACCCCTTCATTTTTTTGCCAAAGGCAGGCAAGGCCTTGCGTAATCTTTCGGCGATCCAGCCGGGTAATACTTCTTTTAATTGCACACTTTTAACGCCGGGCAAGTATGAGTTTTTAGGCAGATCTTTTGAAAGGCGGCCCTCCACAAAATCTATCATTCGTTGCGCCGGGGCTACCAAATTACCGCCACCTACTCTAAATGCTAATTGCTCAATATGATGTTGAAAGTTGAGCATTTTAAACGGGTCATTATTATCTCCCTCCACATCATCCAGGTTTACCTGTACCACCGTGCCCGAATTGGCATAAGGGTTATTCCGTTTGGATGGGCTCCAGCCGTTTACTACAATTTCATCCGGTTCTGTAGCGCATGGGGCTATGATACCACCCGGACACATACAAAATGAGAATACACCCCGGCCGTCCACCTGTTCTACCAAGTTATAGTAGGATGGCGGTAAATCTTCACCCCGGTATTCGCAATGGTATTGGGCGCGGTCAATTATTTCCTGCGGATGTTCAATACGCACACCCAACGCAAAAGGCTTGGCTTCCATCAATATATTTTGGCGATGCAGCATCTCAAAAACATCCCGTGCTGAATGACCCGTTGCCAAAATCACAGCATCAGCATATAGTTTTTCTCCTGTTGCTAATTGTACGCCTTTTATAGTATCTATTTCGATGAGCAACTCCGTTACCTTAGCATCAAACCGCACCTCGCCACCTGCTGCTAATATGGTTTCGCGCATAGCGGTGATGATCTGCGGCAGTTTATTGGTGCCTATATGCGGGCGTGCATCAACCAATATATCTTCTGTTGCCCCATGCGCTACAAAGGTTTTAAGTACCTGGTTCACATCGCCACGCTTGGTTGAGCGGGTGTAGAGTTTACCGTCCGAATAAGTACCTGCCCCACCCTCGCCAAAGCAATAGTTTGATTCGGGATTAACCAAACCTTGCTTATTGATATTGGCCAAATCGCGGCGGCGGTCCTTTACGGCTTTACCGCGCTCCAGCACAATGGGCTTTTGCCCCTGCTCAATACATTGCAATGCGGCAAATAACCCGGCAGGTCCGGCGCCTACTATGATAACCGGTTTGCCGTTTTGTACATTAGGATATTGCTTGGTGTAGTTTTCAGGCTGATAAGTTTCATCTACATAAACCTTGACCTGCATACGATAAACCACCCTGCGGCCACGTGCATCAATAGAACGTTTAATTATTTGTAACCCTGTAATTTTTTGCGGGTTGATATTTAAAGAGCCAGCGGCTATCTTTTTTAAGGCGCCTTCATCTTCCTGCTGCCCCGGCGGGCAAACTATCTCAATTTCTTTGATCATACAATTGCCGGGTTTTTATCCCGGATGATACAAAAGTAATTATTTAGGACTTAATGTTTTGAGGAAAGGCCTACTTTCCGCCTGTTTTTAAATACATGTAAATTATACCGCCAATAACGGTAATGGCCAATACAATAAGCCCCATACGGCCCTTGCGTTTATCCTGGCGCATTATCCAAATCAAAAGTACTACCAGCGGCAATACAAAAACGGCCCAAAATATAAGTGATGGAAAATTCATTTTTTTATGAGTTAGTGGTTCATAGTTGATGGTTCATGGCAAAACTATGAACTATCAACCATATACTATGATCTACATTGGCATCCTGGCTAAAGGAGTTATACTTTGGTCGGCAAAATCGCCTTTTAAATATTTATAATGTGCGGCAATGGCTATCATGGCCGCATTATCAGTACAATATTGCATTTGGGGTATAAAACAGTTCCACCCATTTTTTTCGCCCATGTTTTGCAGCCCCTGGCGCAAACCGGTATTGGCCGACACTCCACCTGCCAAAGCTACATCCTTAATGCCATATTCCTTAGCCGCTTTGCTTAATTTATTCAGCAAAATGGTAACAATCCGCTGCTCAACCGAAGCGCAAATGTCTGCTATATTATCTTCAATAAAGTTAGGGTTTGCGGCAACGTTATCGCGTATAAAATATAGTATGGATGTTTTTAATCCGCTAAAGCTAAAATCCAGTCCGGGTATTTGCGGCTCGGGGAATTTATAAGCATCAGGATTACCATTACGGGCATGCTTGTCAATTAACGGCCCACCGGGATAAGGTAAGCCCAGTATCTTACTGGTTTTATCCATCGCCTCGCCGGCGGCATCATCCAACGTTTGGCCTATCACTTCCATATCAAAATAATCTTTTACCAATACGATTTGTGTATGCCCGCCCGATACGGTAAGACACAAAAATGGAAATATAGGTTTTGGACCTTCAATAAAATGCGCCAAAATATGCGCCTGCATGTGGTTAACCTCAATAATAGGCAGGCTTTTTGCTAATGCAAATGACTTGGCGAAAGATACGCCAACTAATAGTGAGCCTAAAAGACCGGGACCGCGTGTAAAAGCTACCGCATCCACATCATTTTTGCTTACTTTTGCGTTAATTAATGCCTGTTGCACAGCCGGAACTATGTTTTGCTGATGAACCCTTGAGGCGAGCTCAGGGACAACACCTCCATAGGCCTCATGTATTTTTTGGTTAGCAATAACGTTGCTTAATACAACACCATCAACACATACGGCAGCCGAGGTGTCATCGCAGGAAGATTCTATGGCTAAAATTACAGGCACGGGTGAAAATCAAAAGTTAAAAGTCAAAATTAAAAAGTAGTAAACAATTAATCGGTAAAGTACTTTATAAGGTACATTCGCGTTTTTGAATTTTTACTTTTGCATTTTGAATTACAAAACACAAAGTTATTAAAAAACTACTCAAAATAAGTTTAAGTATTGTATTGCTGTTGTTGCTGATGGTAAGCATCTTGTTGTTGGTTTTCCAATACAAGCCGGTACAAACATGGGCGGCAAAAAAAGCGGCAAAATACTTTTCAGAGAAGTTAAATACCACAGTTTCTATAAAAAGCCTTTACATTAAGCCTTTCTCGTCGGTTGTTTTAGAGGGTTTTTTTGTATTAGATCAGCAAAAAGATACGCTGATAAGTACACCAAAACTTTCGGTCGACATCAACGGTTTCTCGGTTTTCTCGAGCATTAAAAACAAAACCATTAATATCGATAGGATACAGTTGGATAATGGCTCATTTTATCTTAAAAAGTTAAAGAACAAACAAACAAACCTGCAATTCATTTTAGATAATTTCGCCTCAAAGGATACAGTTAAAAAAGCAGGCAAACCCTGGATAGTTAATCTTAACACAATAGGCGTTACAAACCTGCGCTTTCGGTACAAAAACCAGTTAAATGAAAAACCTGCCAAAGGGATTGATTTTGATGATTTTGACGTGTACAATTTTAGCGTAACGGTTAACAATGTAGATATTAGGAACCACCTGTTTAAAGGAGATATTCACCGGTTAACGCTACGCGAAAAAAGCGGCTTCTATATTAAAAACTTAACCGCTGTTACTACTATTGATACTAACCAGATAGTAGCCAAAAACATGTTCATCCAAACCCCTAACTCTACATTGAGGGATTATTTTAGGATGAGCTTTAAAACCATGGATGATTTTGCCGAACTGGAAAGTAAGGTACGTATGGAGGCCGATTTTAAAGATTCGCGATTATCATCAAAAGACATAGCTTATTTCAGTGGGAGCTCGTTAGATAAAGTAAAATTTGATTTGGGCATCGATGGGCAGGTAAGCGGGTTGATAAATAATATCAAAACTAAGGCCTTAACCATTAAAGCAGGAAAATCCACCTATATAAAAGGTGATTTTAATATACGTGGATTGCCAGATTGGGAAAACACTTTCATGGAGTTGAAATTTGACCAGGTTGCTACCAATAAAAATGATATTGATAACCTGATGGCCGATTTTACCGGCGATCCGATAGCTAGGGCACCTGATGTGGTGGGTAAATTTGGCAACATCAGCTTCACGGGCAGATTTACCGGAGTGCAAAATGATTTTGTGGCCTATGGTGTATTTAAAACCAAGCTTGGACGTTTTGACCCGGATATCAACCTTAAAATTAATAAAGCCGGCCGGCCAAGCTATAGCGGCAAAATAAACACATACAATTTTGACCTGGGTACTTTAATTGACAGTAAAGAAATTGGCCGCATCACCGTTAACGCCAATGTAAAAGGCAGCGGCGATGATCTGGACAATCTGGATACACGGGTAACGGCATCCATTAAAAATATTGATTTTAAAAATTACAACTATAGCAACGTTACTTTAAACGGCACTTTTGCCAATAAAAAGGCTATAGCTACAATCAAAGTAAATGATAAAAATATTAAGCTTGATCTGGATGGCAGTATTGACCTTAAGCCCGAATTGCCGGTATATGATTTTAAAGCAAGCGTTGATAATGCTGAACTAAATACCATAAAGCTGCTTAAAGATACCATTACTATCAGTATGCAGATAATGGCCAAAGGATCGGGCAGTAATTTGAAAAATTTTGAGGGTGAGCTATTGTTATCGCCCGTGCGGGTGGTTAGCCCTACTAATAATTATGTGGTTGATTCATTACATTTATTAGCAACAGGCAAAGGCGACAACCGGTCAATTTCCATGACATCAGATGTTTTGGATGGCAGTATTAAGGGCAGCTATGATCTGGCTACCCTACCGGATTATTTTAAAACCATAGTAAAAAAATACATTCCATCATTAAAAACTACAATAGCAGAGCACAAGCCACAACATTTTGACTTTAACCTGAAACTCAAAAACCTTGACCCTTTACTGGCTGTTTTTATGCCCGAACTACAAGTGCCCGACCAGGGAACTTTTGTAGGCAAGTTTAACTCTAATGAGAAAACTGCCACACTTAACGGTTATGTAAAAACCATTAAATATGATGGCATCGTATTTAACGACCTTATCATTGACGAGAATACCACCGATGATTATTTAGGGCTAAACGTATCAGTAAGCCGGGTTGACCTGAACAAGGAACTTTATGTTAAAAATATAAACATCACCAATTTCCTGAAACGTGACAGCCTTAACTTTAACATTAAATTAGCCGATAAAGACGCGACTAACCAATTGGACCTTTATGGTTTAGTACAATTTGGGCGAGACACCACTGCCAGGTTAAGTTTGCTGCCATCTGATGTAATATTAGAAAACCAGAGTTGGAAGATACAGGAAAAGGTAGATATACGCTTGCTGGATGGTAAAACCGAAGTATCTGGCTTTGAACTATCTAATGGGCAACAAATGGTGAAAATAGATGGCTTTATATCCGCAAACCCGGAGGATGAATTAAAGGTTACGTTTGATAAATTCAAGATGGCTACTATTAACCAGCTAACCAAGACATCAGGTGTTAGTTTAGGCGGGTTGCTTAATGGTGATGTATTATTAACCGGTGTAACCAAATCGCCGGGGGTTGATGCCAACCTTATCATCGATTCGCTAAAAATGAATGAAACTTTGGTGGGGAATGTTAAAATTGGGTCCACATTGGATAATGCACGCAAACAACTCAATATTAAAATAAACATATTAAACCGTGGGTTAGAAACACTTGATATCACAGGGGTATATTTATTAGGAAAAGAGGGTGGAGATAAGCTTGATTTTGATTTTAAAATGAACCAAACTGAAGCGGTAATAATTTCGCCTTTTACCAAGGGTTTGGTGTCTGATATGAAGGGTACTGTGTCTGCCAATTTAAAGCTATCAGGAACACCTAAAAATATGTTATTTAATGGCGACCTCACTCTAAATAATACCGGCTTAACCGTTGATTATTTAAAAACTACTTATACAGTAAATGATAGATTAAGTGTAAACAATAGTGTGGTAAGTATAGACAACATGTCATTAAAAGATACCCAAGGCGGTGAAGGTATTATTAATGGAAGTGTTGATTTAAATAATCTTTCAAATCCTACGCTTGATGTAACCTTAACTGTACCAAGAGATCAAAAGTTGATGGCGCTTAACACCAGCTTTAAAGACAACCATTTATATTATGGTACTGCTTACGCCACAGGAACATTTAGCTTTACCGGCCCAATTGATAATATGAATATTAATATTACTGCACGTACTACTGCAGGAACAGTATTTAATATTCCATTAAATACATCTTCAACCGTGAGCGATTATGATTTTATAACGTTTGTGAGCCATAGCGATACTGCTAAAGTTGTGGCCAAGGAGAAAGCGTTTGGGGGCGTTACCCTTAATTTTGACCTTTCTGCCGACGAAGCAACTGTAGTGAAGATAACCACCGACCTCGGTAAATTAGAGGGTAACGGTACAACCGATGGTTTAAAATTGAAAATAAACAGCCTGGGCGATTTTGAGATGGTTGGTGATTATAATATTGTATCAGGTAAATTTGAGTTTACTTCCAATAACGTTATTAGTAAAAACTTTACAGTTAGCCAAGGCGGCAACATACGTTGGACAGGCAACCCCGCCAATGCCGAAATTAACCTAAAGGCCCTTTATGAAGTACGTACAGATATATCCAACCTTTATCTTGCCGCAGGTTCACAATCGCCACAAGGAAAAAAACAGGTGTTAGTACAAGCCGAAATGATACTGACTAAATCATTGATAAAGCCTGATATTGATTTTAACTTTAACTTCCCAACAGAGCCAAATATTAAAGATGACCTGGCTACGTACCTTAGCGACGTTAATAACCGTAACCAACAAGCGATAAGTATTATTGTGCGCCGTAATTTTGCACCGGGTACGGGTAATAGTTTAACCAACGAAGCATTTCAAACAGCGGGCAGCGCGGTAAGCGAATTTGCCTTTAATAAATTAAACAGCCTGATATCGCAATCAAACATTAAAAATTTTGATCTGAATATCCGTTCTTATAATGATGCAAGCGCATCAGTGCGTTTGTTTAATGAAAGGTTAAGGATCAATGGTAGTTTATTTACCAATTCGGGAAATGGCGATATATATAATTTTAATAATAACCTATTTAGCTCGGGCTTTAATAATTTGACTAAAGATTTTGAAGCCTCGTACCTGATAAGGCCCGATGGCGACTTACGGGCCCGGTTTTCCTACAGAGCTTTAAATACCACTACTTTAAATACTTATAGCGGTGATGCGTTTACCGCGCAATATGTAAATGGTATTGGTTTGGTATATCAACGGGACTTTGATACCATAGGCGAATTTTTCAGGAACATGTTTACTTTTGGTAACCGCCGCCGCAGGCAACGGGCGCTTACTGATAGTACCGCAACCAATCCGGCATTACCGGATAGTTTAAAACGAAAAGGGGCCACCAATTATTTAGACGATCCTGATCAATGATCTTTAAGAATGGAATGATCCATTTTATCGCGCTTGGTTTTTAAGTAAACCTCGTTATGCTTATTAGGCACAATTTCAATAGGCACATTATCTACCACCTCTAACCCGTAACCAATTAGCCCTGCACGTTTTTTAGGGTTATTGCTCATTAAACGCATTTTTGATACGCCCAGGCTACGTAATATTTGCGCGCCAATGCCGTAATCGCGCTGATCCATTTTAAAGCCCAATTGTAAATTAGCTTCAACGGTATCAAAACCATTTTCCTGTAAATTATAGGCTTTAAGCTTATTAATTAATCCTATGCCCCGGCCCTCCTGATTCATATAAACAATTACACCCTTACCTTCTTTCTGTATCATCTCCATTGCTGCATGTAACTGCGGGCCACAATCGCAACGGCACGATCCAAATATGTCGCCGGTAACACATGAGCTATGTACGCGTACCAATACAGGCTCGTCAAACTCCCAGGTACCTTTTACCAGGGCCAAATGGTTTTCGCCGGTATTTACCTGCGTATAGGCAATCATTTCAAAATCGCCCCACTCTGTAGGCAATTTAACCGATACCTCTTTTTTAACTAATGTTTCGGCATCCAGGCGATAAGCTATAAGATCTTTAATTGATACTATTACCAGGTCATGCTCTTTGGCTATTTTTAACAGATCGGGTAAACGGGCCATCTCTCCATCCTCGTTCATGATCTCGCATATTACTCCTGCAGGTTCAAAACCGGCTAAAACCGAAAAATCAATTGCCGCCTCAGTATGTCCCGCCCGTCGCAATACGCCACCATTTTTAGCAATCAACGGAAAAATATGCCCCGGTCTACCCAAATCTTCCGGAGTAATTGCCGGATCGATCAGAGCCATTACAGTTTTTGACCTATCAGTTGCCGATATACCTGTAGTACAACCATGTCCCAGCAAATCAATTGATACCGTAAAATTTGTTTCGTATGAAGTGGTGTTATGGCTAACCATTAAATCCAGCTCTAATTCCTCAGCTCTCGATTTAGTAATTGGGGCACAAACCAATCCACGACCATGACGCACCATAAAGTTGATAGCCTCAGGAGTAGCATTGCGCGCAGCGGTTAAAAAATCACCCTCGTTCTCTCTGTCCTCATCATCAACCACTATAATGGTTTTACCGGCTTTTATAGCTTCTATCGCTTCGGGTATGGTGTTTAGCATAAATAAATTAACATTATAGGCTTGCACCTATTTGTGACGATGCAAATTTAAGCTATAATAAAAGGATAATGGTCGGGAATATGTAAATTGTTGTTGAAGATTGAAGGTTAGCTATTAAAGATTAGTTTTTTTTCCCTTATGCAAAACTAATCTTCAATCTTTAATAACTAATCTAATATCAAATCTCTTTCTTCCGCTTAAATAATCCTACAAAAAAACGCCTATAAGCATCAATATCAAAAATCACCGAGTCATTAGCTGCCTTGTAGGATAAGAAAAGCCCCAATGGTGCTAAAATAAGTATAGCTGCCCACATTACAATTGGTTCGGCATCGCCTGCCTTTACATATTTTTCGCCTATGGTTGATATGATATGATAGATGAGGAAAAAAACTACGGATATAACAACCGGCAACCCCAGCCCGCCTTTACGTATAATTGCGCCTAAAGGTGCACCAATTAAAAACAAGGCTAAGCAAGCTGCAGACAGCGTGAATTTTTTTTGATATTCTACCTGTGCAGCGTACAGGTTAGTTGTATAGTCTTTATATAACGTATGACGACTTTTTAATGCGTCAGTTATATACTTAACCTCGTTTAAGGCATTTGATATAATACTTAATTGCATATCGCTTTGTTTCCCGTCCATTACAGTTGCTTTAGCCGGTATGGCTTTTTTAACAGCAACTGACTTATGGGGTATATTGAAATACCTGATAAAGGGTGTAATTAATTTATAGTTGTCCTTAGCATCGGCATTTATCAAATTTTGTGTTGTATCCATTTGCCCTTTCAACTGCTTTAAATTCATCATTTGATAGGCCTTGCTAAACATGGTTTCGTCTGTACGATTCATCTTAAAGCTTGACAAATCAAATCTTTGCTGAGTGCTTGCAAAGCGGTAACGCGTAAGGGTTTGCCTTGGGTTTAGAGCTCCAGTTTCAGTTCCGCCTGCCGGTGCCTCTTCATAACGTACACCATTCTCTAATTTTAAAACCAGGTATTTATCATTGGGCGTACGATACATTCTACCCTTTTTGGCAAAAGTTACAGAGTTTGAACTATTTTGAATACTTCTTTGATAAATGATCACATCATGCAGTGTTTGGCCATCCTCGTCTTTTTTGCGTACTCTTATAGTATATCCCGGAAAACTGTTACTAAATATCCCCTCGGGTAAAAAATTTGCCGATTTTTGTTCGCGGGCATCCCATAACAGCGAATAATACTTTAAACTGGCCTTGGGCAGCATATAATCCGAAAAAAAGAAAGCCATTATACTTATAAGGGCAACCAAAATAAACATGGGGTACAGCGCACGCTGTAAAGAAATACCTGCAGATTTAATAGCTACCAATTCGTAGTTTTCGCCCAGACTGCCGTAGGTCATGATAGAAGATAACAGTACAGATAAAGGGAGCGCCATTGCCACATTGGTAGCCGAAGCATACATCATTAACTCCAGTATTACATACCACTCAAGCCCTTTGCCTATCAGGTCGTCAATGTATTTCCACAGAAATAGCATCAGCAACACAAACATCACAATCAAAAAGGTAACTATAAAGGGCCTTATGAATGATTTAAGTAATAGAAGATGTATTTTTTTCACTATGCAAAATTAGCGAAAATTTATGGTGTGTTTAGGCACCCAAAACACTCACCAGATACTTGATCTGGTTATCCCAGATAGATTTGCGCTCGGCAAGGGTTTCATCAGTAGCAAAATCGGTAATGGCAAGGGCAACGTCATTGGTCAACTCATCCTGCACAATTTCCATTTCAAAAAAATATTGCGGGTCATCGTCTATCCATCTAAAGCGTACCAGCTTATTTTCTTTTATGGAGATAAGTTTAGCAGTTTGCTGTTCATCATCCCAGGTAAAGGTATAGATAGAGTCGCGTACGCTTACATCATCGGCGAACCACTGGGTTAAACCGTTGGGTTCATTCAAAAAAGTATATAGTATGCGTGGAGATGATTTTATTTCGTATTCCAGGTTAAATTTCTTCTTTTCAGACATAAGGGGTTTATAATTACAGGTATGTTAATGGCAATATTAACATTTTTTCTAAAGGAAACGAATTTCTGCTATATTTGCAAACCTTTTTTAAGAGCCCTAATTTTAGGGCAAATAACTCAAACTACTTAACCAATTGAGTTATAAAACATACGGCGGGGTAGCTCAGATGGTTAGAGCGTAGGATTCATAACCCTAAGGTCGGCAGTTCGATCCTGCTCCCCGCTACATTGACAGAAAGCTGTTCACCTTTGGTGGATGGCTTTTCTTGCTTATAATTTAGACAACTGTGTTAACCCCTAAGATTATAACTTATTACTGAACTGTAATATAAATACCGCCCCCCTACCCTCTGCTGATTGAACCTGTATATTGCCTTTATGTAATAATATAATTTGCTTACATAAACTCAAACCTATACCGCTGCCGGTTTTACGGGTACTAAAAAACGGAATAAATATTTTATCAACTAATTCAGCCGACATACCAATACCGTTATCGCTTACTTTGATAATGGTTTTATTGTTCTGTGCTTCCGCTGATAGAACGATTCGTGGTTTAGGATTATCCTTTACGGCCTCAACAGCATTTAGTAATAAATTAATTAATACCTGTTCAACTAAATTAATGTCAATATTAACCGAAAGGGTAAGATCCTTGATGATAATATCCAGTTCAATTTGCTTTTTCTCAAGCGTCGGTAGCATCAGGCTGTTGATATTTTCCAATAGGTTACAAACCAATATAGGTTCAAGGTCAAGCTGAGTTATCTTATTCAAGTTACGATAGCTCTCCGTAAATTTTAACAATCCTTCGCTGCGGCGCTTAATGGTATCAATTCCCAACTCCAAGTCTTCCAGTTCGCCAGCGGCAACACTATTAACAATTTGCGGGCTTTGCAGGCGGTTCTTCAACGTTTCGGCCAGTGATGAAATAGGCGCGACCGAGTTCATGATCTCATGCGTCATGATATTTAATAGCTTTTGCCAGGCTTTTGATTCTGTTTCATCCAGTGCTTCGCTTACGTTTTGAAAAGCAAGCAATTTATATATCTTATCCTCAATTTTATATATGCTAATGTTTACCAATATTTTTATTTGCTGCTGATCGCGGGTAATGGTTACCAGTTTATTATCGCCGGCTTTAATGTTGATGATGTCTTCATAAAAAACAGGTTCGCGCTTAGCTAAAGAGTGTATGGTTTTTAAATAGGGGATATTCAACAGGTTTTTAAACGACTCATTTATCCAAATGATCTCACCGCTCTCCTGTTCGTAAGATATGATACCCGTATCTACCAGTTCCAATATCTTTTGCAAATACTGATATTGGGTTTCTTTCTCGCGGCTTATCAGTTTAAAAGTGCTGTTGATGTCATTAAAACCTTTGCGCAGTTCTTTTAATTCGCCGGGGGCTTTACCTACATCAAAATGCCTTGAAAAGTCGCGGTAATGAACAGATTCAACAAACTGGCTGATTTCCTGCTGTGCTTTTTTATTGAATCGGATCATATCTATCAACTCAAAAATTATGAGCGGAAGTACAATTAGTATATATATATATAATCCAATAAGCAGTATAAATGCAGCCGCTAAAAGTGTGACAAATAAAGCCAGCACACGCAATATCAACCGCCACTCGTAACGCTTAAATATCATATTTACTTATTCTCCTGTAAAGCGCGGTACGGGTTAGCCCTAATTCTTTTGCAGCTCGGGTAATGTTACCATTGTGTTTTTCAATAACACGCAATATGGCATTTTTTTCCAATGTGCTTAATTGTATGTTATCTGTATTTATCAAGCTATCATCTACTGCTGATTCTAATGCAGAAAATGTTAGGTCATCTGCCTTTAATATAGCTTCATCTGCCATAATCACTGCGCGCTCAATGCTGTATTGCAGCTCGCGCACATTTCCCGGATAAGTATAAGCTTTAAGTTTTTGTAATGCCGAGTTGTCAAAACTAATAGCCGGTTTTAAATATTTTTGGCTATAAACCTGTACAAAATGTTTAGCCAGCAATATGATGTCTGTGTCGCGCGCACGTAATGGAGGCATAGTTACCTCAACTGTATTAATACGATAGATCAGGTCTTTACGAAATCGGTCCTCATTAGCCAATTCTTGCAAGGGCATGTTGGTAGCACATATCAGGCGGATATCAATATCTACCGGTTTATTAGTTCCCAGGCGGGTAACCTGCCTGTTTTGTAAAACAGTTAGCAGTTTGGCTTGCTGCTGCAAGCTGATGTTTCCTATTTCATCTAAAAACAAAGTACCGCCTTGTGAATCCTCAAAACGGCCCTGCCTATCCTCGCGCGCATCAGTAAACGCGCCCTTTTTATGGCCAAATAGCTCGCTTTCAAATAGCGTGTCGGTTAGCGCGCCTACATCAACCTTAACAAAGGGCTTACCCGAACGTAATGATTGTTCGTGAATGGCTTTGGCTACCAGGTCCTTGCCCGTTCCGTTTTCGCCGAGGATTAAAATATTGGCATCTGTAGGGGCTATCTTATTTATTTTATGAAATATATCCTGCATCGGTTCCGACTCGCCCAATATGGCCGCGGTGCTCCCGCTTTTTGCTGATGGTGTGGGTTGTTTAGCGCCTTCCTTTTTATCCAGCAGTTCCTTAATTGTTTCGGTTAGCTTATCGTTATGCCATGGTTTTACTATAAAGTCATCAGCACCCTCTTTTAATGTGCGTACGGCCAGGTCAATCTCTCCATAGGCCGTTATCATTATTACTTTAACTGCAGGTTTCCATTCTTTTACTTTGCGCAGCCAATATATTCCCTCGTTACCGGTATTAATACTGCTGTTAAAATTCATATCCAGCAATACCAGGTCAACCTGGTTACGTAGCAGCAGCGAGTTTATATTTTCAGGGTTTCTTTCGGTGATAACTTCATGCGCCTCGGTTTTAAGCAAAAGCTTTACGGCAGTAAGCACATCAGGGTCATCATCTACAACTAAAACAGTTGCCTTTTTTAATAGCATAAGGTTATTGTATTACAGCATTAAATCTCTGCAATTTTTAACAATTAATTTACCATAAAGCTAACTTATTGGCAAATAATGCCTTCCGTTTTAAATTCAAATATAAACTGTATCATAATCGTACACCTGCTGTAACATTAGCGAACGCGCATATTCTAAAAATAAATCATAATATACTGTAAATGAGCTTTTTATTTTATGGCACAGGTTTGTATACACACATCACATAAATAAATACCAACAGTGGATAGAAAAATTGAAAAAAGCAGGTGGAACAGTAAACGCTTAATGACTATTGGCGGAATAACCGCATTAGTGTTACTAATTGCGGCCAGCATATTTTTTACATCGGGCAAAAGCCAATTAAATGTTAATACCGAACGCATAACCATAAGCGAAGTTACTAAAGGTCCGTTTCGCGAATATATACCGGTTAACGGCGTGGTATTACCAATTACAACTATTTACCTGGATGCATTAGAGGGCGGACGTGTAGAGCAGCGCTTTGTAGAGGATGGCGCCAATATGAAAAAAGGCGAACCAATACTAAAATTATCAAACACCGACCTCGAATTGAGTTTGGCCAGCCAGGAAAACCAGGTTTACGCGGCACAAACACAAATACAAATATCGCGTAACAACGCGCAACAAAACACCATAAGCAAACTTAACCAAATGGCCGATGTGGATAATGCTTTTAAAGAAGCCGAACGGATATATAAATTGAATAAACAATTATACGATCAAAAAGCTGTGGGCCTGCAAGAGTTTAAACAGGCCCAAAACGCTTATGACTACCAGTTGCGCCGCAAAAACTTAACCATGCAGATATTAAAGCAGGATACAGCATTAGTAAGGCAGCAGGATGCGCAAACAAAAGAACAATATGCACAAATGAAAAAAACGCTTGACTTGATGCGCAAAAAGGTGGCCGATCTGATCGTACGGGCACCTGTTGATGGGCAGCTAACCGCTTTAGATGCAGAGGTGGGCCAAAGTAAAAATAAAGGCGAAAGACTGGGCCAAATTGATGTGCTGTCGGGCTATAAAGTACGGGTAGATATTGATGAGCATTACATTACCCGTGTGTTTAATGGGTTGATAGGAGATTTTTCTATTGATGATAAAACCTATCAGCTTAAAATAACAAAGATATTCACACAGGTAACCAACGGGCATTTCCAGGTAGATATGCAATTTGTTGGCGCAGTACCTAAAACTATAAGACGCGGGCAAACCTTGCAAATAAGGCTGGCACTAAGCGACGAAACTCAAGCTATACTATTACCTAAGGGCGGTTTTTACCAGCAAACCGGTGGTAACTGGATATTTAAAGTGAGCGATAACGGCAAAACAGCGTATAAAGTGGATATACAATTAAACAGGCAAAGCCCTGATTATTATGAAGTATTACAGGGCCTTAAACCCGGCGATAAAGTAATCACATCAGACTATGACACTTATGGCGATATGCAGGAATTGGTTTTAAAAAAGTAAATTAATCACAATTATTAAATCGCCAATTGGCGAAAAAGCAACATGATAAAAATAACAGACCTTGAAAAATTTTACCGCACCGAAGAGGTAGAAACCATTGCGTTAAATAAACTCAGTATTGAAGTTAAAAAAGGCGAGTTTGTAGCCATTATGGGCCCATCGGGCTGCGGTAAATCAACCTTGTTGAATATACTGGGTATGCTGGATGACCCGGATGGAGGCAGCTACCTGTTTAATGATATTGAGGTGGCTCATTTTAATGAGCGTAAACGGGCTGACCTGCGTAAGCACAACATCGGCTTTGTTTTCCAAAGTTTTAATTTGATAGATGAGTTAACCGTGTTTGAAAATGTTGAACTGCCTCTCATTTATACAAGGGTAGCATCAGCCGATAGGGTAAAAATGGTAGAGGCCGTGCTGGATAAAATGCAGATCATGCATCGCCGTAACCATTATCCGCAGCAGCTATCAGGCGGGCAACAGCAGCGCGTGGCCATTGCCCGTGCCGTGGTAAATAACCCTAAGCTTATCCTGGCGGATGAGCCTACCGGTAACCTGGATAGCCGCAACGGTAACGATGTGATGGAACTATTAACCGATTTGAACGAGCAGGGAACTACCATTATAATGGTAACCCACTCGGAGCATGACGCACGATACAGCCACCGTATTATAAGGCTGCTGGATGGGCAGGCGGTGATTGAAAATATTATGATTTAATAAAGTAATACGCAAATACTGATCATAATGACTGCTCTTTTAGCTCCCTCCCGAAAGGGGGCTAATAAGGGTTTTAAAATATAATTGATATGATAAAAAACTATATAAAAATAGCCTGGCGTAACTTGGTAAGAAACAAGGTGCAAGCAATTATAAATCTGGCCGGGCTTTCAGTTGGGCTTGCGTGTAGTTTATTGATTATGCTTTGGGTACAAAGTGAGCGCAGCGTGGATGGCTTTCACAAAAATGGCAAACAATTATACCAGGTTTATGAGCGCACTATTAATGACGGTAAAGTTGAAGCCAGTTATCTTACACAAGGGTTATTGGCTACTGAATTAAAGAAGCAAATACCGGAAATACAATATGCAAGTGGTTTGGAGCAGAACTTTCCTCAAACATTTGAGGCCAATAAAAAAGTATTGAAGATGGATGGCACTTATGCTGGAGCCGACTTTTTTAAGATGTTCACTTATCAATTACTGCAAGGTAATTCTCAAACCGCATTAGATATTCCTGAAGGTATTGCCGTTTCACATAAAATGGCTGAGCTATTCTTTGGATCGCCTGAAAAAGCTATCGGTAAAACCATACGGTATGAGAACAGGGATAACCTTACAATAACTGCAGTTTTTGAGAACGTACCAGCTAATTCGTCTCAACAATTTGATTTTTTAAGAAGCTGGCGGTCTTTTGTTGCCGAAAATGCCTGGGTAAGCACCTGGGATAGTACCAGCCCCGCAACCTATATTCAATTACGTGCTGATGCCGACCTTACTAAAGTTGGCAATAAGATCAAAAACTTTGTACAGCAGCATAAGCCTGAATTAAGTAATGAATTGTTTCTACAGCCTTATACCGAGAAATATTTGCATTCCACTTTTAAAAATGGGCAAATTGATGGTGGCCGAATAGAGTATGTACGCCTTTACAGCATTGTAGCTATTTTTATTTTGTTAATAGCCTGCATCAATTTCATGAATTTGGCTACGGCGCGTTCCATCAAACGTGCTAAAGAGGTAGGCGTAAGAAAAGTTATTGGAGCAATCAGGTCCGCATTAATGGGACAATTTATTTGCGAGGCAATGCTGCTCACATTTATATCAATGCTGTTTGCATTAGCGTTAGTGTTAGCGATTTTACCGGCTTTTAATAATGTAGTAGGCAAACAACTTTTTATTCCTGTACAACAACCCGGTTTTTGGGCAGCATTATTAGTATTATTTACTTTAACCGGATTTATCGCAGGTAGTTATCCGGCCTTTTTCTTGTCGTCATTAAACCCCATAAGGGTATTAAAAGGTAGCCTTACGTTTACAAGCGGTGCTAAATTTTTCCGTAAAAGTTTAGTTGTTTTTCAGTTTACACTGGCTGTGTTTTTAATTGCAGGTACCGTAATGATCTACCGACAAATGCAATACATCCACACTAAAAATATTGGCTATAACCGCGATAATTTACTGTACATCCCCTTAGAGGGCGACCTGACAAAAAACTATACTGCATTTAAAAACGAAGCAATTAAAATTCCAGGTATCCAGTTCATCTCAAAAATGAAAGAATCGCCTACCGTAATTACCCATAGTAAGGGTGATATTAGGTGGGAAGGTAAAGACCCCGGTTCAAATTCATCAATTGCTGATGCTACCGTTGGGTACGATTTTGTAAAGACCTTACAATTACAACTAAAAGAAGGGCGCGACTTTTCAACAGTATATGCAGATTCCGCAAGTTTTCTGATAAATGAAACTGCAGCTGAAAAAATGGGATATAAAGAACCATTGGGTAAAGCAATTTGGTGGGGCGATAAAAAAGGCAAAATTGTTGGGGTATTAAGGGACTTTCACTACAAATCTATGCATCAGGCTATTGAGCCTATGGTTATCCGCTTTGCTGATGATCAAAGATGGGGGAATATTATAATTCGCGTAGAAGAAGGTAAAACCCAAAGTGTTATTGCCGGGCTACAAAAGTTGTGCAAACAATTAAATCCTAATTTTTCATTTAGCTACCAATTTTCTGACCAGGAATATACCAAGTTATATAAAAGCGAACAGCTTGCAGGGAATTTGGCTAAATACTTTGCTTTCCTGGCCATATTTATTTCATGCATGGGTTTATTAGGATTGGCCATGTTTGTCGCCGAGCAGCGTTTTAAAGAGATAGGTATCCGTAAAATATTAGGAGCCAATGTTAGTTCGCTATTTGCTTTATTATCGTCTGAGTTTTTATGGTTGATAATCATTGCTCTGGTAATTGCTACACCTATAGCCTGGTACGCCATTAATAATTGGCTGCAAGGGTTTGCTTATCACACACCCTTACAGTGGTGGATATTTGCACTTTCTGGTGGCTTGATCATTTTTATAGCTATGGCAACTGTGAGTTTGCAACTAATTAAAGCCGCATTAACTAACCCCGTTAAAAGTTTAAGAAGCGAATAAATTTATTTGTATCATGATAAAGAACTACATCAAAACCGCATACCGCACGCTTTTAAAAAACAAAGGCTTTACTGCCATAAATGTTTTTGGCCTTGCGCTGGGGCTGGCTACCTGTTTGCTTATTGTATTTTATGTGTTTGACGAGCTGAGTTATGACAGATACAATGTTAACGCCGATAGGATTTACCGGGTAAATAATGACATGAAATTTGGCGGAACTGAAGGGAGCTATGCAACAACTCCGGCAATAGCTGCCGCTGCTTTAAAAAGCAATTTTCCGGAAGTGGAACAAGCAACCAGAATCCTCAATGCCGGCAAGCAATGGGTAAAGAAGGGCGACCAGGATATACCCGAGGTAAAAATTGCTTATGCAGATGCCACTATTTTTGATGTATTTACCCTGCCCATGATAGAAGGACGGCCTGCAACCGCTTTAAAAGCAACGCACTCGGTTGTTATAACTGAAAAAGCAGCCCGAAAATATTTTAACAGCAAAGATGTGCTGGGTAAAGTGCTAACGTTTAATGACACTTCGTTTTATAAAGTAACAGGTATAATAAAGGATATCCCTAAACAATCACATTTAGATTTCGACTTTTTCCTGCCTATAGCAGACAATGAACAAACCAAAAACACAAGCTGGTTCACCAACAATTTTCATACTTACGTTCTGATCAAACCGGGTACTGACGTTACAAAGTTCGAGGCTAAAATGTCGGCCTTTCTGGCGAAAAATGCAGAACCCGAGCTCCAAACGGTTATACACATGACGTTTTCAAAATTGGAGGCATCTGGCAATTATGTTAGGTGGAGTTTAACGCCGTTAACAGATATCCACTTTAATTCAAGCATAAAAGGCAGCCTGGGCCAACCTGGTAGTATTACCGTTGTGTATAGTTTTTCAGCAATTGCTTTATTTATATTACTCATCGCATGCGTTAACTTCATGAACCTTTCAACAGCGCGGTCATCAAACCGCGCACGCGAGGTTGGTGTTAGGAAGGTATTGGGTTCGCCGCGCAAGTATCTCATAGCACAGTTTCTTACAGAATCAATTGTAGTAACCTTAGTTGGTGCGTTAATAGCAGTATTTGTTGCATGGGCATTTTTGCCGGTTTTTAACCAAATGGCGGGCAAAGAACTTACGGTAACATCTCAAATTATAGCCTGGTTATTCCCGGTATTGTTAGGGTTCATCGTTATTGTTGGCTGCCTGGCAGGGTCTTATCCGGCACTGTTCCTTTCCGGCTTTCAACCTATAGAAGTGCTGAAAGGAAAGCTGTCCGCAGGTTTTAAGGGCGGGCGGTTGCGCAGCTCGCTGGTGGTTTTTCAGTTCGCTATTTCAATTTTTCTTATCACCGCCACCATTGTTATTTACAGTCAGCTTAAATACATTCAGAATAAAGATGTAGGCTACGATCGCGATCAGGTAATAGTTGTGCACCAGGTTGGTAGCCTTGGAGTTGCAAAAGCTAAAATATTAAAGCATGATGTTGAGCAACTGTCGGGTGTAAAAAGCGTTACGCTAACCAGTTTTCTACCTACCGCGACTTCTGACAACACATCATCCTTTTTTAAAGAGTCGACAATGGATGCTAAACAGGCCCTGTTCTCATCAATATGGAATGTAGACGAAGATTACCTGACTACACTTGGCATAAAATTAAAATCCGGCCGAAATTTTTCAAGTGAGATGAAAACAGACTCGGATGCGATAATTATTAATGAAGCAGCAGCGCAGCTATTGGGTTTTCAAGATCCGGTTGGTAAAAAATTATACTACCCCAGGGGAAACGATGCAGGGTATTTTAATATAATTGGAGTTATCAAAAACTTTAATTTCAGGTCGTTAAAAGAAAGTGTAAGCCCTCTTTTACTCCGCTTTGCCGACGAAACTTATTCGATGAGCGTTCGCTTAAACGCCACCGATGTTGCGTCTACCCGCGCGCAAATAGCGTCAAAATGGGCTGCCTTGTCGCCCAACGTACAGTTCGATTTTTCTTACATGGATGACGATTTTAACCACATTTATTTTGCCGAACAGCGCATGGGTAAAATAGCTGTCGCGTTTACCTCGCTGGCTATATTGGTGGCTTGTATGGGCCTGTTTGGATTAGCGGCCTATGCGGCTGAACAGCGTACTAAAGAGATAGGAATAAGGAAAGTTTTAGGCGCCAGCCTATCAACCATCGTAAGTATGCTCACAAAAGATTTTCTGCTGTTAGTATTCATCGCCATAATTATTGCCTCGCCTTTAGCATGGATCTTTATGAACAAATGGCTGCAGGGGTTTGCTTATAAGATTGATATATCGTGGTGGATGCTTACCGCCGCCGGATTGGGTGCCGCTTTGATCGCTTTTGTTACTATCAGCTTTCAATCAATAAAAGCAGCTTTAACCAACCCTGTTAAGAGTTTAAGAAGCGAATAAATCTATTAGTATCATGATAAAGAACTATATCAAATCAGCATTCCGCAGCCTGGCTAAAAACAAAGGGTTTACCGCTATTAATATTTTAGGGCTGGCCCTGGGTTTGGCTACCTGTTTGCTCATTATATTTTATGTGGTTGATGAGTTAAGTTATGACCGTTTTAACGAAAAAGCTGATAGAATATACCGCGTGAATGAAGACCTTAAACTTGGTGATAGTAAAGTGGAATATGGGGTTGCTATGGCGCCGCTCGCTAAAGCCTTAACAAGTAATTATCCGGATGTAGAGAATGCTGCCAGATTAAAACCCACCGGTTTTCATGTAAAAAAAGGCATCGAAAATATTATAGAGAATAAGGTAGTATATGCCGACCCATCGATATTTGATGTTTTTACGCTGCCAATATTATATGGCAATAAAACATCGGCTTTAACTGCCCCTAATACAGTTATTATATCAGCGTCAGCAGCGCTAAAATATTTTAACAAACTAAATGTAGTTGGCCAATTACTACATATAGATAATAACCAGACCCTGCAAATTACCGGTGTAATTAAAGATATGCCTGCACAGTCGCATTTTTATGCAGATTTTTTTATATCGATGGTCACATGGCCGGATAGCCGATCAAACAGCTGGCTGCAAAGTAACTACAATACGTATGTATTAATGCGTAAAGGGACTGATCATAAAAAACTGGAAGCCGCATTTCCGCAATTATTAAGAAAATATAGCGGCCAGGAATTGCAAAAAGCGGTTGGAATGGACTTTGATGCTTTTGAAAAAAGCGGCAGCTATTTCAGACTGAATTTGCTGCCATTAACTGATATACACCTACACTCGAACATGACAGGCGAGATGGGAGCCAATGGTACTACGCAATACATTTACATATTCTCGGCTATAGCCCTTTTTATTTTGATAATAGCTTGTGTCAACTTCATGAACCTTTCTACTGCACGGTCTGCTAACCGCGCGCGTGAGGTTGGGGTACGTAAAGTATTGGGCTCGCCGCGTAAATATTTGATAGCCCAATTTTTAATGGAATCAATACTGATTACGTTTGCAGCAACCTTGATAGCTGTAATTGTCGCCGCTTTACTATTACCGGCATTTAATAACCTGGCCGATAAAAATATTATTATTAATCTAACCACATTAAGCTGGCTGCTACCCGCTTTATTAGTAGGTATACTGGTTATAGGCTTTTTAGCTGGCGTATATCCGGCCCTTTTCTTATCTGCATTTCAACCGGTTGATGTACTTAAAGGCAAACTGGCAAACGGCTTTAAAGCCGGAGGGTTGCGTAGTTTTTTGGTGGTGTTTCAGTTTGCTGTATCTATATTTCTTATCATCGGTACTTTGGTTATCTACACCCAGTTAAAATATATGCAAAACCGTGATGTTGGTTATAACCGCGACCAGGTATTGGTAATTAAAAATATTTTTGAATTGGGTAACCAGCAAGCAAAAATTTTTAAACAGCAAGTGGAGCAGTTACCTGGTGTGGTAAATGCAACCTTAACGGGTTTTTTGCCTACCGCCGGCTATCGTAATACCGATGTTGTATTTAAAGAAACATCCAAAGATCCTAAAAAAACAATATTCCCCCAGATATGGAGTGTGGATCATAATTACATAAAAACGCTTGATATGAAAATTGTAGCAGGTCGTGATTTTTCGGAACAATTAGCTACCGACTCTAACGCGATGATAGTAAACGAAACTGCTGCAAAATTACTGGGCTTTAGCAACCCGCTTAACAAAATGCTATACAGAGGCAACAGCAGGGGCACAATAAACTCTTACACAATTATAGGCGTAGTTAAGGATTTTAATTTCAACTCATTACGCGAAAATGTTACCCCTATGGTGATGTTACTGGGTACAGACAATGGTAATTTAGGTATACGAATAAATACTGCGCATATACCCGCCCTGCTTACCCAAATAGAAAATAAATGGAAGTCGTTAACCCCATCAAACAAGTTTAAGTATTCATTTATGGATGCTGACTTTGAAGCCACTTACCGTACCGAGCAACGTATGGGAAAGTTGTTTATAATATTTACCTCTTTAGCCATAGTAATTGCCTGTTTAGGATTATTTGGCCTTGCCGCTTACGCTGCCGAACAACGCAATAAAGAAATTGGCATTCGTAAAGTATTAGGTGCAAGTGTAGCTAACATACTAACCATGCTATCAGCCGATTTTATAAAGTTGGTTTTTATAGCCATGCTGATAGCCCTGCCTTTAGCCTGGTATGTAATGTATAAATGGCTGCAGGATTTTGCATACCGGGTAAGCATACATTGGTGGATACTGGCATTAGCAGGAATTATGGCACTAGTAATAGCTTTTATTACTATTAGTTTCCAATCTGTAAAAGCCGCGTTAACCAACCCCGTTAAAAGTTTAAAAAGCGAATAAAACCTAAACCTTATCATGATAAAAAACTACATCAAAATAGCGTGGCGGAACCTTTTTAGAAACAAAGGTTTCTCATTAACCAATTTACTTGGACTAACCATTGGTATTACCTGTACCATATTAATTGGTTTGTGGGTGCAGGATGAGATCAATTATAATAAGTTCCATGCCAATTACAACAACATTTATCAGTTAAAGGCCAACCGGAATTTTAATAATCAGATACAAACCGATGGCAATATGGTGTTGCCGCTTGCCGCAGAATTGCAGGAAAAACTTCCTCAAATAAAAAGCGCAGTAGCTATGTCGCACAGGCAGCCGCACGTACTTACTTACGGGGATGCTAAGCTGAAAAAATTAGGCTATAACGTAAGTGACCATTTCTTTGATATTTTTTCATGGACATTTATTAAAGGAAATGCGGCAACAGCAATTACTGATCCATCGTCAATTGTTTTAACCCAATCGGCAGCTAAAACCTTATTTGGTAATGATGATCCGATAAATAAAACTTTAAGAATAGATAATGAACGCGACATTAAAGTAACAGCCATAATTGCAGACCCTCCGGGTAACTCTACTTTTCATTTTGACTATATAATGCCGTTTAACAAAAACGGTGAGAGTTATAAGAATGCGATGGCCGAATGGCGTATGTTTTCATACGACGTTTTTATACAAACGCAAGACGGTGCAAACATCGCGATGTTAGAAAAGAACATCAATGATATTCACTACCAACATAATACCGAGGATAAAAAAGTAAGTACTTATTTTACTTTCCCCATGGAGAAGTGGCGGCTATATAGTGAATTTAAAGAAGGTAAAAATACAGGTGGTATGATAGAATATGTGAGGCTATTTACCATAATAGCGCTTATAATATTACTTATTGCCTGTGTAAACTTCATGAACCTTTCTACGGCCCGTTCCGAAAAAAGAGCTAAAGAAGTTGGCGTGCGCAAAACTTTAGGTTCAGGTAAAAAGCAACTGGTGCTACAGTTCTTTTTTGAGTCGCTGATACTTGTTTTCATCGCGTTTATTTTTTCAATAGGTGTGGTTTATTTGGTGTTGCCGACTTTTAATACTTTGATTGATAAACAATTGAGTTTGCCAATTTTACAGCCTGTTTTTTGGCTGGGTGCTTCTGCTATTATTTTGTTTACAGGTATAATTGCGGGCAGTTATCCTGCATTATATCTTTCTTCGTTTAATCCGGTAAAAGTTTTAAAAGGGACTTTCCTTCCCGGCAAAGCCGCCTTATTGCCCAGAAGAATTTTAGTAGTGGCACAATTTGGCATTTCAATTTTATTGATCTCGGCCACTATCATAATATACCAGCAAATACAACATACTAAAGATCGTCATATAGGTTATGACCCTGATAACCTGATCACAATTTCGGGCACAGCCGATACCCAGAAAAACTTTGAAGTGATAAAACAGGAATTGATAAATACAGGCATGGTTAATTCTTTAACCAGGACATTTTCGCCGGTTACTGATATTTGGGCAAGGGAGCCTGGGCCTGACTATGAAGGAAAACCGGTAGATCAAAGCATATTATTTGCCATACAAGCGGCTGACGTGGACCTTGCAAAAACATTTGGCATAAAAATGTTGGTGGGTCGTGATTTTACCGGGGCGCCGGCAGATTCAAACGCTATTATTATAAATAAAGCGGCTGTTGAAGCAATGGGATTAAAAAACCCTTTGGGTATGGCATTAAGAAATAAATCCGGCACACCCCATATTGTTATTGGTGTTACTGATAATGTGATCATGGGTTCGCCTTACGAGCCGGTTGACCCAATGGTGATCTATCACGATTCACAGCAATCCAGTGCGATAAATATCAGGTTAAATCCATCCGTGCAACCTCAAGAGGCATTGAGTTCAATTGAAACCATTTTTAAAAAGTATAACCCTGCTTATCCATTTGAGTACAAATTTATTGATCAGGAATTTGGGAAGAAATTTTTAACCGAAGAGTTGGTGAGCAAGATCACCAATATTTTTGCGGGCCTGGCCATTTTTATTTGCTGTATAGGTTTGGCGGGGTTAGTTTCATTTACCATTGAAAAACGTATCCGCGAAATAGGGATACGCAAAGTACTGGGCGCGACAGTACAGCAACTCTTAATACTTATCTCAAAAGAATTTTTAAAATTAGTTTTAATTGCATTTGTTATTGCCGTTCCGTTAACGTGGTGGTTTATGAGCGACTGGCTGGCAAAATATACCTATCATATTCAACTCAACGTTTGGCTTTTTGCTGCGGTGGGCATTATCATATTGCTGCTGACATTACTGGTAGTGAGTTTAAATACAATGAAAGCGGCTATTACCAATCCCGTTAAAAGTTTAAGAAGCGAATAATATGTTATCACTAAAAAATATATCCAAATACTATAACAGTGGTGGAAACAAAGCCGCTGTACTTCAAAACATCAGCCTTGATATTGAGGAGGGCGAGTTTGTATCCATCATGGGGCCATCGGGTTCAGGTAAATCAACTTTGTTGAACGTTATTGGCATGCTGGATGAACCATCAGAAGGCTACTATTATTTTATGGATCAGATGGTCCATCAGCTAAAAGAAAAACAGCGTTCGGCCTTGTATAAGCAATATATTGGTTTTGTTTTCCAGGCATATCATTTAATTGATGAGTTGACTGTTTATGAAAATATTGAGACCCCGCTATTATACCAGAACGTAAGCAGCAGCGAGCGTAAGGCTTTGGTAGCCGATGCGCTTGACCGTTTCCAGATAGTTGGTAAAAAAGATCTTTTCCCGGCGCAGCTATCAGGTGGGCAGCAGCAATTGGTGGGGATAGCCCGCGCGCTCATAGCCAAACCAAAACTATTATTGGCTGATGAGCCTACCGGTAATTTGAACTCCAGGCAAGGCGAGGAGATCATGGAGGTATTCCGTAAGCTGAACAAGGAGGATGGCGTAACTATTATACAGGTTACCCACAGCGAAAAAAACGCGGCTTATGGCTCGCGTATTATTAATTTATTAGATGGCAAGGTAGATTCTTCGCACAATATTTAAAACCATGTTATCTCGTAAAATCATATTATTGATCTGTTTAGTGTTTGTTGTCACTATGGCGCATGCTCAGCAAGCCACCTACACATTGCCACAGTGTATTGATATCGCCATCAAAAATAATTTGAGCGTTAGTAAAAGTGAGCTACAGGTACAGATAGCTGATATAGCGTTGCAGCAATCCCGCGAGAATTTGTTACCGGGTTTATCAGGCAATGTATCGCATAATGTTAATAGCGGGCGCAGTGTTGACCCTACCTCGTATACTTATGTTAACCGGCAAATTACTACGGCCAACTACGGCTTAAACGGCGGCGTAACTTTATTTAATGGTTTGGCTGTGCAAAACAGTATAAAACAAGCAGCGTTGGCGTACCAGGCGGGTAAAATGGATTTCCAACAGGTTAAAGAGATGGTTGCGCTAAATGTTATAAATGCTTATTTGCAGGTTTTAAACAGCGAAGACCAGTTGGTGCAAGTCAACAACCAGTTAGTGGTATCGCAAAAGCAAGTTGAACGGGTTGATATATTGGATAAAGAAGGAGCTGTTAAACCATCAGATATTTATGATTTTAAAGGCAGATTGGCTAGCGACCAGCTATCGTTGATTAACGCTAAAAACAATTTGAACCAGGCCAAGATAATGTTGCTGCAAATTATGAATGCGCCATATGATAAAAACATCAATATTGAACGCTTTAACGCAATAGAACCACAGCCATATGCTGTTACTTCAGACGCTATTTATAATATTGCTTTACATGATATCGCCATAGTAAAGGCAGCAACGTTACGACGCGAAAGTGCTGAAAAAGGAGTTAAAGTTACCAAAGGGCTGTTATTGCCTTCTATATCTTTATCCGGAGGTTTATACACAAACTATTCCAGTGGATCGGAACCTATAAGTTATGTTAACCAGTTTAGAAACAACTACTCTACCTCTGTAGGGGTAGGCTTAAGTATTCCTATATTAAGTGCCTTCCGTAGCCGAAATAGGGTAGCATTAGCCAAAATAAACTTATTGGATGCCGAATACACCGAACGAAGCACACAAATAAAATTGAAACAAGATATTGAACAGGCATATTTAAACATGACTGCAGCTTTTGAACGCTACCAGGTATTAGTTGAGCAGATAAAAGCATATACCGGGTCTTTTAACGCGGCCGAAGCCAGGTTTAATGCAGGTGTGATTAATTCGGTAGAGTTTGTTTTGACAAAAAACAACCTTGACCAAGCCAATAGCGCCCTGATAAGTGCCCGATATGATTATTTAATACGCGTTAAAGTATTAGACTATTATCAGGGTAAGTTGGCTTTTTAAATTATGGATAGTCGTATTTTGTATGTAGCGCACAAGTTTTCTAGCGCCCTAAAATCCTCCAAAAAGTTCGAGATTTGTCGCGTTCCGTCTACCTAAAGAGCCAAAGAGGAATATTTTAGATTAAGTCCGGGTATTCCTCTTTCTTTTTTAGTCATAAGTTGCCTCAAATAAGCAATATACAAAAAGTCAGAATTTATTCTCGTTGTTCGACACTTGTCATTTTCTCTATCATAGCTAATGCCTTCCGGAAACACCAAAAATTGCAGCCTTTGTTTGGTGAAATAATCGGCAGAAAGCCACTTTTAGGTAGGTTAAGGGCAAAATCAATAGCTACCTGCCTTCTTCGTTAATGCTTACCGGGGCCTTAAACGCGTTATAGCTAATTTGCTGCAACTGGCGATTTTAAGGGTTAACATAGGTTAACACATTTTCACTTATTTTTTTATTAAATCATTGAAAATCAAACGTTAAACAAAAAATACCGCTAAAAGATGTTAACTACAAATAAGTCATGAAATTTGAACTTAAAATTATTATTACCTATTGATAATCAATATATTGCAAATATGGCCGATGTTTATTTTCAAAGAACATTTAAGCTGTAAGCTTATATATTTTAGGTCGAAGTTATAAACTTCGACCAGTTTTTGGGTTACAGCTTCTTAAAATTATAACGCTCCCCACCCTCCTCGCCTTTCCATTCAAAAAGACACCAGGGAGGGTTTTGTGATAAAATACCTTTGGACCCAGAAATCAAAATTTGAGTATCAAACTCATCCTTTTTACCTGAAATTTCTTTGAATCTTAAGGATAACTCCCACCAACCTTGTCCTTTTTGCAAAATCCAATTTCCACTGCCATTAGTTTTTTTATTGACATAGTCTTTGCCTTGACCAAAAAAATATTCTCCAGGAAGTAGACTACCTTCAAAAGTTCGATCTTTTTTTAATTTAAGCGTTGCACCATCTTCACTTATCCATTTTCCAATAATATCACTTTCTGTTGGTGCCGTGCGACTACACGCCTGCAAAAAACCCGATAATAATAGAATAACGATTTTAGCCAATTTTATTTTTTTCATTTCAATTTTATTGTTTCTGTCCAAATAAATGTTTGAGTTGTCTGCGATAGAGGTCCACTTGAAAAAAAGTTATTAAGCGGTTGGCCAATATATGTACTCCATCCCGGTAAGTAACCGATAACTGGTGGATGAAGTGCGGACTCAATTGTTGATCTATTTTCTACTGTAAAAAGTACAGTTGCCAAGCTACCAGATACTTTTATAACTTCATAGGTCAATTCATATGAACCTAAATATGTTACAGCTAAATTACCCGTAGCACCTGCAGTTAAAAGGGTTGAATAATCTTTAATGTATAATCCGACACCTCGTAATCCTCCTAAACTGTAAGGGTTTCTTCCTTTTCGACTTCCATTCCTTATAAGATTTTTTGTTGCTTCAATATGTGAATGTTTTCTTAATAATTCTGTAAAATAGTCTCCATTTGTGAAATTACGATGTTTTGTTCCCCCAGTTAACCACTCCCATCCAACTTGGAATGGACCGGGCCCTCCCTGATTGGCATTATTATGCGTTTTTGAGTTAACCATTGAATTATAAGACTCTGTACGGACAAACGGAATAGGCGTAGCTTCAACAGATGAATTATTACCTAAACCAGTTCCGCAACAACCACTATAGCCCCCTCCTCCACCACTACCTGGTATGTAAGTCTCATGTATCCTCACTTCTGGCAATTCAATTGGTTTAGCTGGTGGTGGCGGGTCATTTTTTTTCTTTTTATCGTCGTCCGGCCCGTAGGCGTTACCACTTGGGTCTATATATTTCAACGGGTTATTTAATACATAGGCATACCTGTTGTAATCCTGTGTACTATATGGGTTCAGTATTAAATCATCAGGTGCTAAAAAGCGGTGTAATATAGGGTCATATAACCTCGCGTTCATATTTATTAAACCCACACCCTGCAAATGCTCATGCCCGGTATAACCCCGGTCGGTTATGCTAAAAGCGGCAACACTTCCACCGGTTTGTACCACATTCCCCCAGGCATCAAAGTGGCGCTTTTAAGGGTTAACACAACTTAACACATTTTCAAATATTTTTTTATTAAATTATTGAAAATCAAACGTTAAACAAAAAATACTGCAAAAAAATGTTAACGACAAATAAGTCAGGAAATTTGAACTTAAAATATCTGTTAATTGGTGATATTCAATATGTTACAAATAAATCCCTATTTGATAGTAAAAGTATGCCTTGCAAATGCCCGGATATTTCAAAGAACTATAAACCCCACAGTATTTACCGCGGGGTTGTTTTACTTATTACCACAAGCGGAACGCTTGCGGGAGAAGACGCTATCTTTTTTTTTCAAAAACTGCTATTGTCGTACTATTCATATTATTAAAGCAAACTTTCATCATTCGATCATTTTTTTCCTTAATATACATAGTCAAAGTCTTTATATTACCATTAAAATTATAATTAGATATGAATTTTCTTTGTGTTAGGATAATGTTATTATCTTTAGTGTTAAAAGTCCACTTTCCTTTTTCAATTATCGGTAATTCGCTGTCTTCGCCATAACAGTCATTCAAAATAGAATAAGCGTTCTTCTCAAACACTAATACATCAGGACATTCGATTACCGATTTTTTACCAACATAACCCTTTAATATCCAACTACCTATTATTTTGCTTGAAAAATTCTGGGAATAGCAGTTTATAGAAAATAACGTAATTAAAAAAAATAGATACTTCTTCATTTGTTAAGTTTTTTATTTATTAAAAAAATAAGGGGTTGGATCAATCCATCTTCCATTTTGCCATATTTGAGTATGTACGTGCGGTATGATATTTTTAGGGTAGCCTAAATCACCAAGATTAGCTGCCGTACCTATTACCTGACCGGCCTTAACATTGTAAGGCGAAAGCAATACTACTCCTGGCCTTGAATTTACGTATAATATTCTTATTTTATCGATACCGCGCGAACGATCAAAAGGAATTATATCGACCATAGGTTTTCCAGAGGTTGCGCCCCTATAGTTTACCGCTTTCCCTGATATAGGAGATACTATTGGTTGACCGATTACAGTAATAATATCAATTCCTAAATGTAATCTTGTACCGCCATCTCTTGAAGCTCCAAAATGACCGTTACCATATAAATCCTGCCCCCGCAATGCGCCACCACTTGGATTTACGAGGACGTTTCCTTGATTATTATGCGTCCTTGGTGATTTAATTTGAACTTCATTTAGAGTTCCTCCATTATAAGTTACAGGCATAAACGGAATAGGCATAGCATCAACAGATGAATTATTATCAAAATTAAACCCGCAGCATCCTCCGCCACCACCAGAACCCCAATTATTTCCAGGAGTTCCATGTACGGTCGCATCTGGAAGCGTATTAGGGTTGTTTCTCCTCAATTCCTCAAGTATCCTCTCCGTTTCAGCCTCATAAGCTTCCCTTGCCTTCCGTTCCTCCTCTGTTTCTTCTCGCTTATTACCACTTGGGTCAATATATTTCAATGGATTATTTAACACATAGGCATATCGATTATAATCCTGTGTATTGTACGGATCCTGTATCAAACCATCGGGTGCCAAGAACCGGTGAAGTACGGGGTCATACAACCTCGCGTTCATATTAATTAACCCTACGCCCTGCAAATGCTCGTGGCCCGTGTAACCGCGGTCCAATATCGTTAAAACATTTAATGGTGTACCCGCACCGTCTTCAATTTTAATAATATTTCCCCAGGCATCAAAATGGCGTTTCTCTTCTACACGTCCGGTATCATTGGTTATCATTACAATACTGCTTAAATGATCGCGCAGTAAATAATATAAGTTATCCGTGTTAACCGTGCTGCCGGTCTTTTCATATTTCCATATAGCAGGCGCTGTATAAGCATCGCCCCCCAGGTAAAATATAAAACCGGTTTTGCCACTTACTTTATCCTCGGTAATTTCCATGCTCCCATCCTCGCTGTAATGGCGTACAAATGGCCTGGCTGTTTTTGTAGTAGTGGTATCGCCATAATACATGTGCGAGCGTTGCTCGGCACCGTTATACTCAAAGTCTATCCTTTCCCTGCCTTCCTCGTTAATAGTAACCGGGGCCTTAAAGGCATTGTAAGCAATTTGCTGCAACTGCCTTTTTTGGCTGGGTTGGTAATGGTACTTGGCAAAAGCCGTAAGGTTTGTTAGCCCGCTTTGCTGGTACGAGGTGCCGCTATAGGTATAATTACCCACCTGCCCGTTGTTGGTTATGCGCCCGCGGGCGTCATAGCTTTGGGTATGGTTAGTAGTGGTACTATTTTCGTCATATTGGGTCAGTCTGTCCTGGGTATCATAGGTAAAGCTTTCGCTCCAGGGGTTACCGGGTGTAGGGTTAAAGGCACTGTTGGTACGGCTGGTTAGGTTGCCCGTGGTGGTATTAAAGCTAAAGCCCAGTTCCAGCAGCGATACCGGGGGATTGCCTGGTACCAGTTTTTGGGTAGTAAAATTTTGCGGCAGGCCATAGCTATCATACGTATTGGTTTGTTTAAGCGCGGTACCCAATAGCGCGGTGGTTACATGCCCGCGGGCATCCTGGTCGGTTACCTTCCATATACTGTTACCGCCAACGGTAATTTCCTCTACCTGGCCATGTGCATACACATTAGTTATGGTTTTGCTTACCATAAGGTTATTACTTTTGTTTTTGGCCTCATTAGCCTCGGTAAGTACCCGGTTAAAACCATCATATCCTAAAGTTTTGGTAAACCTGGCCTGCGGGTTATCTTCTATAATGCTTTCCAACCGTTTATCGGTATCATAGCCATAAGTATAATTGATATTGTTATGATAGGTGTTATCGGTTAATCCCACGGTAGTTAATAATTTATCGCTATTATAACTATAGGCATATTCCATATCAGTATGGTCGCCTGTTATATCTTTACTATTTATCCTGCCATCAGCCAAATAAGTATATGTTGTAGTGCCCTTCGGTGTAACCTCCGTAAGCGGCTCGCCAAACTGGTTGTAGGTGTACATGTATACACCCGCCGATGGGTCGGTGAGCTTGGTTTTGCGCCCCCAGCCATCCTGCTCAATAGTTTGGCCCGAGCCACCATAATCAGTAGATTTTAAGCCCCCATTACCAAAATAGGTGTAATTAATGGTGCCGCCCGGGTCCTGCACGGTTTTGATATTACCCATAGCATCGCGGGTGTTGGTTACGCTTTTGGTACCATCATTAACCGTGGTTTGCAAGCCATTATAACTCATAGTGGTGGTTTTGCCGGTATAAGATGTCATGGTGGCTATGCGGCCATAGTCATCATATTCAGTAGTGTTTACCTGGCTGTAACTACCAATGCCCGGTTCGCTCTGGCTTATCTGCCGGCCATAAATATCATACTGATATTCAATACCTACATACTGCCCCAGTACATCCTTAGCGAGAACAAAGGTGATTTGGCCCAACGCGTTTGTGCTGGTACCAGTATATTCCCCTTCATCATTTTCTTTAGTAATGGATATACCGCCCGAGCCATTACCATTATAATAGGTATCGGTTTCATTCCCTTTATAATCTATAGCTTTTATCTCCCTTCCCCAGGCATCGTAGGTGTAGCTGGTAGTTTGCCCATAAGGGTTGGTTAGGCTGCTTAGGGTACCATTACTGCTATTATAAGCCATATTGGTTTCCTGCCCGTTAACCTCGGTTAGCTTGGCAATAAACCTGCCGCTGGCATCATAATCTGTTTTAATTACGCGTGCGCCATCACCGGTAGTAACTGTTTTTTGCTTTACATTGCCGAAAGCATCAGGCACGTAGTCTTCGGTTATAAACGGGGTACCGTTACCTTTACGCTTTATTTGCTCAACAAAGGCCCCATTGTAAGTGTATTGCTCCTCGGTGCTAAAACTGTCACCGCCAATGGTCGATGTTTCCTTTTTATTGGTTAGCCGCCCAAAATACCAGGATGAGGTATTGTTATCAAACTCATAATGAGCGGTTCTTGTGCCGTGGCCCGAAAATATGCTCTCCTGGTGGTTAACATTGTAATAACTGTCATAACCATAACTGGTAATGGTATTGGTTTTATTCAGCAGATCTTTAGTAATAACGGCAGTAGGCTTATTAATAAACACTTTGCTTGAAAGCAATTGGGTATTATAGGTATAATCCGTCCGGGTTATATAAACATCAATATTACTGCCATCAGCTATACCATTTACCGGATCGTCCAGTTTAGCAATAAAGGTACCGTTGGCCCCACTGGCGCTAAAGCCGGGCAACAACCTGATGGAACGTGCAGCCACTACAGTTTTGGCTGTGGTAACCGCGGTAGCTAAAGTAGTATCGGGCGTGGTGCCGGGTTTGTTTTTAATATTAATATTTTCTGGCTCAAATGGCGCTTTTGAGGTGAACGATCGTATCATAGCGCCACGCAATAAGGGGTCATATAGATTGGTTGTAAATATCGTGTTAGGATCGTATGATGTTCCATTAGCCATCCAACTGCTCCTTACAGTTTCGCCAAAGCCCAGGTAACCCAAACCCACCATATTACTTACTGCCGATCTATAGTTAAATACTTGCATTACATCAGCGGTACCCACAACACGCCTTAGCTTGCTGGCTACCCTTATACCCGGTGCGTGCACCATATTTACATAAGGATAAACCTGCTTTTCGTCTGCATCATAAATGGGCAATGGGTAGCCATCATCCTTCATAGCAACTTTGTAATCTATATAATGTATTACCCCATCATGAGCCACTGTTTTTAACTGCCTTATGTTCCTCATGTCCTGGTCGCTGCTAAATTGAGTGATACTATTATCACTTAGCAAACCAAATTCAAGGTCATGGTTGGGTTCATTATTGTTTAAAAATAAGGGAATGGGATAATTATCAAGATGGGCATATCTACCTTGTGATGGTCCAAGCTCAAATTCGGTTGCGCCACCGGAAGTTGTGGATCCTGTACTAATATACATCTTTACATCTGCAAGGCCCCAATGTGTATTATTTGTTTGTGTACTGTAGCTTATAATATCTGTTTTACCATCGCCGTTAACGTCAGTCGGTATCAGCGTATTGTAAGCGTTTGCAAAAGGATATGTTTTATCTTGTTTACTAAAACCAGTACCGGTAGAGGTAAACAATCCGAATGTATTGGGAAGATTCCAAATTGGACTTGGGAACATAATGTCAGATTTGCCATCACCATTAAAATCACCCAACAAAGGTGGAAAATAAAGGTGTATACTGGAATCAGTATGAGACCATAGTAAAATCAGTTCGTTACTTGCATTTAAGCTATATACTTCCATTTTTCCGGCAATGACACGTACTAAATCCGTTTTACCATCTCCGTTAAAATCTGCAGTATATATTGTTCTTCCATTCCAGCCAAATTTAGTTTTTAAAGAACCTAAAGAATGCACAAAATTTGAGGTTATGCGTCTGTCAAGATTAATAAAACTGGCATTTGCGTCGTTATTAAGCACGGAACAACCCGAAGAGCCCTTGTAAAAATAACCTTTGTCTATTGCAATAACGTCAGTTAGACCGTCACCATTAAAATCGCCCGAATAATATTCTTGAGTGATTTTACTATCTGGTGTAAAATCGAACGTATTACATGGAGAGGTACTCATGACTGGGGGGACTGGTATAGTCAATTCCCGCACATACTCCTGCTCCATCGCATAAAATATACCCTCCGAAAATGTTCTAAATTTTATGGTATCAGCTGCCGGTTGCTGCACTAATACCAATCCCTGCCCGGTAGCTACTTTGTTGTTAGCTTTCAAATAAGTTGATGCAAACATGTCTACAAATGATAAATTGACCGGATCTGTAAATCCAGGAGAGGGATTTTGATTGGGATCCCATTTTATCCAAAACTTGTTTTTAGCATTTGGATATACTACAACATCCATTTTACCATTGCCATTAAAATCGCCGGTTAATACCTTGGAATTGGTTGCAGTAACTCCACTTAAAAAAGGGTCAGTTGATTCTGTAACAGTAATAGAAGAATAATTATAGCCATAATAAAAATAAATAGGTTCAAAGCTTTTTGAGCCATCGCCGCTGAGTTCCTGTATGCTGGATACTTGCTCATACTTTAACCCGGCAACTGTATCTTGTGTTAAGGCATAGGTGCGATAGCCGGAGCCATTACCCACAACATCTATCTGGCTGAGAATTTGTTGTTGAAAAATGGGTGTTCCGCCTACATACATCTGCTCATTACGATTGCGGCTGTTATAGCTGAAATTAATTTGGTTAATAGCCGTACCCGAACTTAGCGCGCCAAAAGCAATTTGCGAAATGAGGCTAACTTCATAAGCTTTTGTGTATACATAGCTAATACGGATATTTTGCGGGTTATCCATATAGTTTATGCCATAGCTGGTTTTGGTACGCGATGTAGTATCCTGCCCGTAAACTGCATGCGAACCATCTGTGTAATAAACATCAAAGTACTGCGGACCCAAGGCTATACCTCCTGGCCCTGTACCTAATGAGCCATGCGATACTATTTTTGTATTTGAATAGTTTTCGGTTTGGTATTCGGCACCATCGGCACCATAAGTGCCGCTTTTTAACAATAAGCGCTGGCCATCAAGGGCATACCTGTCGTGTATATTGCCTTTTACTCCGCCTACTGTATCATCATGAAAAATAGTTGGGGCAATGCGCGTAATGCTGGATAGCCCACTGATGTTCCAACCGTAGCCCGCAAGCCCGTTACCTGCCTGGCTGTTATACACCAAGGCTATTCTTGGCACTACACCACTAATACCCGGCGGTACTGCAATAGGCACGCTATAAGTTGCAGCCCCACTGGGCGAAACATCTATTGCAGTTGCTGTACGCCCGGCATCTGTTGATGCTGACATGGACATAGACCTGGATGCTGACTTAGCAACTGTTTTATTTTCTGAAGATTCAACTTCATTTATACCCGGTGTGATTTTGACAATGGCTTTTTGAGGATTTTTTGGATCGCGCGGAGTGTATTTAAGCGTATCCGTAAGGATGACTACATTTTTTGCTGTATCCTTTTTTAAAGAATCAACAGGCACAGCCTCTTGGGCAAACGATGTTAGCGCAGAAAATAATATGATGATTAAGAGTAAAAGTCTTTTCATGATAAAGTTAGGTGTTATCAAAATCCGTTTTTAACTACGCGTACAACTTCCTGTTTTCCGTCAGAATAGGTTACCCTTACCAGGTACATTCCCGGAATCTGCTTACTAAAAGGCACACTGACTTGATTTTGTTCTTCTACAGTAGTGTATGTTTGAGAATAAACCCGAGTACCGTTTATTGTTGATATGTCCACAGACTTGATGGGATACTTAGGGTTTTGCCATTTTAAGTTGAGTGTTTCAACCAATGGATTTGGATAAGCAATAAGCTTACGCTCTTCGGATGTATTCACCGTTGTCGATCCTTGGAATACCACAGTCCCTAACTGCTTAGCAAAAAATGGCGCAGAAACAAAAGGTGTGGTACAGTTTACACATATCCAGGTACGCGTTGTTTGGTTACCTGCTGCGTCATAATCAAAGGACAGTTCAGGGTTTTGTGCTTGTGCTTTGGTTATAAGACAAAATATGATACTGCTTACCAGGTAAAACTTTAATAAGGTGTGTTTCATGGTTAGGTTACTTGTTTAGTTGATTCTCTAAACTGGTTATCTAATGAGGCTACTGACATACTATGATGCACTAATTTTTAGCTTTCAATTTCAATTGCCGCTTGAGTTGATTAATTTCATACTGTTGTAACTTGATTTGTTTGTCTGTATCTTCTTTCTGTTTAATAAGATATAATGTCAACTCTTCAATCTTTTTTGTCTGAATCTTCACTATTTCACCTATGTTAATCCCGTTCTTTTCTACTTCAGCTTCGGATGGCATATCAGGTAAATGGTTGTTTTTATCAATGAAAGTTTTCACGTCACTCAAAGAAGGAAGCTTATATTCCTTTTTGAAAACATAGTCAGGCCAATTAGTTGCCTCTATTTTTACTTCTCTTGAACGAATATTTCCATTTACTGATAATGCTTCTTGTGGATTTGTTGTCCCTATGCCAACGAATCCATCATTGCTAATAACAACAGGAGTAGTAGAATGCTGTTTATCAACAAAAGATAAGCCTCCATTACTTATCCCAGAAATAAAAGGATTAATGGCCCAATTTCCACCACCACTTACATTAAACTGAAGACGTAGCATATCAACAGTGGAGGTTGAATTATTTAGATGTAATACTCCGGTCGGGCTTGTTGTACCAATACCAACATTGCCGCCGTTTGGATTAAGAGCCAATTTATCATAAGTATCTTTTGCATCCCTACGAGTAGACTGAATCCATGCATAATCATAAGTGGAATTATTTCCAAAATCTAAACTATTCCATTGATCAGCAGCTATTGTTAAACCGAGAGCTGTTTGAGTGGTTCCTGTTGAAGCCGGCGCACCTGGAGTGCCCTTAATTTCAAATTTATTTGTAGGACTTGTTGTACCAATACCTACATTACCACTTAAAGGAAATGTATTGGTTTGTGCATAAGAAAAGTAAGAAGCTATAGCTAAGCTTAGCGTTAGGATAAGTTTTTTCATGATGTGTGATAAGTTGGTTGCAATATATTGCTTTTCAATACATTGTTTAATCAGAAAGCAATGTAATTATTAAATATTATTTAAACAATACGCTATTATTAAATAATATTTAACGTATTGCTTCCTATTAGCTTCCATAGAGTAGCTTCTGTGCTATCGAACGTTGCCCATGCTGTAATACCTGTAGATAACCAGTCCTGTATAAGAGGCTATAAAGTCCACGTTATTCGCCACAACAAACCCGTGCGAAGGCACTTATTACATTTAATACATCCATTAATAGCAATGGAAAATAGTTACACCATTAAAATATATTTATATTTTCATTCGCTTTAATCGCCTTTAAATCCTCCAAAAAGTTCGACATTTCGCGCGTTCCCTCTACCTAAAGAAAGATAAAAGCCTCAAGTCGAGAAGATTTGAGGCTTTTATTATTTTAAATAATATGATGACATAAGCAAAAAAGGTCAGATGCATACGCACCTGACCTTTGGTATTAATAATCGAAAAATAATTACTTACTTGTACGGCTTGTCGTGGCGTAATCAATGTAAGTGTATTTTCCAAATAGTGTTCTATGCAATAAAACTTTATAGGTTCCGGTCGGCAGTTTCACTTCTGTCTCCACAATATCTGTTTTTGCTTTTAAATTTGAATTACCTGATTTTTGGGTCAACAATTCATACACTACCCTGCCGTCCATTGATGCAGGTACGGGGATGCCCTGCAGGTGCAAAACGGTTGGAGCGATGTCTACATTTGATGTAGGCAAGTCGCTTTCGTAGGCCTTTTTAAAATCTGGCCCTGATGCGATCAGGGCGATATGTACTTCGTACGGACTAAAACCACCATGCCCGGCAACACCGCCCGAAAAACTGGTGCCCGCATAACCAAATTTGTTTTTGGTATCATCCCAGTTTTCGTCAACCAATATATCGGCAGCACGTGTAGGGTGGTCCCAGTGAATGGCCTCGAATGATAATGTTCCATCAGCCCAGCCTTTAACATCACCTTTTTTGGTGCCTTTGGTAAATACGGGGCCTATAAATTCTTGTTCCTGCAGAGTGGCCACAATTTTTTTAATAACCTCCGGGTTATGATCTTTTACATAAATGGCACCTTCGGCTATGATCACATCATCAGATAGCTTGTCTTTTTTTAAGCCTTTCTCCAACAATAAACCAGCTACACTTTGCTTGCCGTTATGGGTTATAAAACCATGATCGGTAGATATAATGATATTGTAATTATCATCTTGATGAGTGGCTTTAAGATATGCTAATATGCGGCCAAATTGTGTGTCTACAGATTTGATAGAAGCTACGGCGGTTTCTGCACCAATACCATCTGCATGCGCAGTACCATCCGGGTCAGAGAACCATATCGCACTAACCGCCGGGCCGTTTTGTACCAGGCCCAGTTTCATCAACGCATCAGCAACCCATTTATGCTGTACCGAATTTGGTTTTTCGTGCGGAGGAATTGGGCCAACGGCTTTAATTACTTCGTCCTTGTAGCTTTCTGGTAGTATCATTGATGGGTTAACAATAGCACCACCACTAATCGTATGGTTTTGCAGCAGGGCCTGGCCAGTTGAACCTGAGCTAAAAACCATCATTTTTTTGCCTGCAGCCTGCAATAACTCGCCTAATGATACCGCCGTAAGTAATTTTCCGTTGGTAGCTTTGCTAATGCGGTTTAGGTCGGCAGCTTCGCCGGTATTTAAGCCGGCCACTTTATCCACCTCGGGAAAGTATACTGTATTGCCCATTAACCCGGTTTTTGCGGGGTAACTTCCGGTTGAATATCCTGACGAATTAACACGGGTAACGGTTGGATAAATACTATGATGCTGTTTACCATATACCCCTTGTTTGCGAAAGTTATACAAATTGGGCATGCCCTCTGGTGTAATGTAATCCGGGCGCAGGCCGTCAAAAAAAACGATCAGCGTTTTATGCTCTGTTGGTTTGGGCTGGCCAAAACCTATTAATGTAACGGCCATTAAAAATGAGCCGATTACTATTGATTTTTTTATCATGATATATACTGATTATTGTTTATGAATGTTATTTATCCCACCAAACTTTAATATCGCTATTGTCTCCTCCCATTGCAGCAACTGCCGCGGCCAAATTTGTTGGATTTAATGATTGCAGGTAGGTAGGGTACGGAATGCGGTTAGGAAATTGATTTTCTGCCGGTATACCTGTACCTCTTGGCAGTACCGGGTAACCCGTGCGCCTTTTTTCAAACCATGCCTGGTAATCATTAAAGTAATAGGCATAGTATTTTTGCAATATAATTTGCTGTAATTGCGCATCTAAACTAGCCGTTGGGTCATATAATACACCCGCTTGCTGCAAATATCCTGCAGGTAAAGTAACCCCCCATTGTGCCATTGAAGCCTTGATGCCATTTTCATAATGCGTTTTGGCTGTGCTGCCCGTAGCATACCCTTTTAAAGCTAATTCTGCTTTGATAAACTCCTCTTCGGCATAGGTTATCATTACACCCGTTGTTGCCGATGTTTTAAGTACATCATTATAGCTTGAGTTTTTACCCACTACATATTGTACCGTTGTTGGATACCCGCTATCAATTCCCTGGTATACATTTTGACCGTTGACAGGTACTGTAAATGACCACACTGCTCTGCGTGGGTCGTTCCAGTTGTTTAGGGGATCCAGAAAAAACTTGGTATAGTAAGTACCATCGCGCCAATCTAACTGCCTGGCCGTAAAATACGGGTTGAAGTAGGGGTTTACATTGGTAAATTTGTAAATGCCTTCGTCTGCATTTGATGAAAATACCGGGTACTTGGCAGGGTTAGCTAAAATAGCGGTAATCTGGTCGCTTACGTTTAACTCTGCATTACGTTTTAGTAAACGTAATAACAAACGAAGGCGCAGGGTATTGCAAAACTTTTTCCAGCGCTGTATACCCACATTTTTTCCGCCGGTTAAAGTATTTGACGGATAAAGCCCGTCACCGGCATAGGTTAAAGCTTTGGTATCATCAAACAGGTCATTTGCTGTTATCAGATCCTTAAGTATTTGAGTATAAATATCCTTTTGCGTATCAAACTTTGGTTGAAAATTACCTTCGGAAGCCTTTATAGCATCTGAATAGGGTATATCGCCATACAAATCGGTTAAAATAGAATATGCCCAACACTTGTACACTAATCCAATAGCTTTATAATTAGGCTCATTTAAACGCTCGGCCCCTTTGATGATCACATCAATATCTGCCAGGTAGGTATAAAAACTGTTCCATACCCCTGTTCCCGGGGTAATAACATAACGGTGTACGCCGCCGCCGCCCGTGCTGGTGCGTGGCGCGTCAACCTGCATTAATTCATGCGTAAAGCCCCTTGCGGCACTAATGCTGCTGCTTACTATGCGGTACTGCATTTGCCCTAACACAATACCGGGGTTTACTTCTTTGGGCCGGTTAGGGTCGGTGTTTATCTTTTCAAAATCCTTAGTACAGGAAATGAAAAAGCTACTGAATAAACAGGTTAGTATGAATATCTTTTTCATGGTAATTATAATTTGAAAGTTAAATTGAGACCGATAGTGCGTGTAGACGGAAACTGCATCAGTTCGACACCCGGGGTAAGGGTACCGCTATTTAAATTTCCTCCTTCGGGATCAAATCCCGGAAACTTGGTGATATTTAACAGGTCGCGCCCGTATAAGGCTATACTGGTTTGCTTTAAACCCGCGTGGATTAAAAATGGCATATTGAGGTTAAACTCTAAACGGGCTTCGCGTAACTTTAAATAGCTGGTATCAAAAATATTGTTCTCGGCATTGCTTATACCGTAAAAATTTTCATAATACGAACTGGCAGCTACATTAACCGTATTTGGCCTATATATACCATCACTACCCAACACTACACCATCGCCCACAATACCATCTTCACGTCCCGGTAAAGTAACTTTGGTTTTGCCCAGCGTGTTGTTTTTATGATTGGTTTGCGAGAACATTTTACCGCCATGTTGATAATCAAACTGGAAGCTGAAGCGAACTTTCTTAACCGTAAATTCATTCACCCAGCCTGCTCTCCAATCAGGAAAAGCATTACCCAGGTTTTTTGATACCGGATCTAACGGCGCGGGTAAACCTGTTGAATTATAAATTACTTTACCGTCGGGCGAACGCTGAAAGCCCCTGCCATACAAATCGCCCATGCGGCCACCAACCCTGGCTTCAATGGCTACGTTGCTCTCATGGCTGTATATTACCTGGCTGGTTAAGCCACTTGCCAGTTCGCGCACATAACTTCTGTTCATGCTCCAGTTAATGGTACTGTTCCATTTAAAACCGGGATTAGCAACAGGCGAGCCCTTTAATTGTACCTCAATACCGCTGCTTTCTATTAAACCGGCATTGATCAGGGCACTTGAGTTACCCGAAGTAGGATCAAGCGGGATAGCCAATATCTGGTTACGGCTATTGTTACGGTAAATAGCAATGTCGGTAGATAAACGGTTGCCAAATAACCTTAAGTCTAACCCTGCCTCATAACTTGAGGTGATCTCGGGCTTAAGCGCCGGGTTAAATAGTGTGGTAGCATTGGTAAAGCTATTACTGTAAATTTTATCATAGTATTTTGCCGTTTGATAAGGACGTGTATCATTACCAACCTGGGCATAGGACAAACGTACCTTAGCAAATGAAAATGCCTTTGGTAAAGTAAATACGTCGCCCAACGAAACACTGATGCTGGCCGATGGATAAAAGAAAGAATTGCTTTGGTATGGCAGCGAGCTGCTCCAATCATTACGGCCGGTCAGATCCAGGAAATACGCATCATTATATGACCATTGCGTTGCCGCGTAAACGCTGTTAAGCGCCTTTTCGGTACGTAATGGATCGGCAACTGCAGGGTCAAGACTGTTGGATAGCTGGTAAACACCCGGCTGCGCCAGTTGGTCGGCATAAATACCTGCAAAATTATATTTTTGCATTAAGGCGTTGGCACCCGCATTTACCGAGTATTTTATTTTACTGCCAATTTCATCTTTATAAGTTAACAATAAATCGCTGTTAGACTCATAGCTAAAAACGTTTGATTCGCGGTAACTTCCTTTAGGGTATTTGGTAATACTGTAAGGACGTTGCTGCGCGCGAAACTCAGTAGACATATCCAAACTGGTACGCAACATCAACTCCAGCTTATTGGTAAATTGGTAATTGGCCGAAGCGGTACCAATAAAGCCATTTTTTGACATTTTGTTCAGATCCTCATAAATGTCAATATAAGGGTTGTCGGGGCCTGGATTGAAAGGATTTTTTTGCTGCACGCCCTCTAATCCCGGCATCCAATAAGGCTTAAACCAATTATGATCAATATTTGGAGCTGTACCTATAGCTAAAAAGTACATCAGTGTTTGATTATTATAGCCGGCTGATGGCAGGTTATCACTGGTTTTATTGGTATAATTGGCTTTTCCGCTGATTTTTAACCTATCCGTAATTTTATGATTTACCGATAAAGCAACCGACGTTCTTTCAAACCCGGTATTAGGAATGATCCAGGTATTTTCCAGATGGGAAAGAGATAACCTGGCCGAGCTTTTATCATTACCGCCCTCTATAGACAGATTATTGGTAACGGTTGATCCGGTTTGAAAGAACCCTTTAATATAATCAGGATAAGCTACCCATGGTGTACGCACCAAGGCCCGGTTATCGGCTGTATTTGGGTCATATTGAAAATACGATTGTCCATTGAATTTTGGGCCCCATGCCCGGCCCGCAGACACATTGGTACTGGTATTTATACCATCGGCACTATCGCCGTAGGAGTAATAGGCCGATGTTCTACCTTCCCCATATTCGTACTGGTAATCCGGCCAGCGATTAACCTGGTCAATACTCATGTTAAGGTTGTAGGTAACGCCCAATCCGCCGTCTTTACGGGCACCGCTTTTAGTGGTTATAATTAATGCCCCGCCTGCGGCCCTGCTGCCGTAAAGTGCGGTAGCTCCCGGGCCTTTTAATACGGTAACACTTTCAATGTCATCCGGGTTAATATCAGACACGTCAGATCCGAAATCTACCGGGCTATCCGTTGCTAAGTGGGCTTTAAAACCGGTACCTGTTATTTTGCTGTTTACCGGCACACCATCCAGTACAATAAGTGCCTGGTTATTATCCAAATTAAGAGAGTTTTCGCCACGAAGCGTTATACGGGCCGAACCCATTGGGCCAGAACCGGTACCTTGTATATTTAAGCCGGCAACTTTACCCGAAAGAGAGTTTACCCAGTTGTTTGATTTAGCATCCTGTACCGCTTTATCTTTTAAAGTCTGGGCCGCATATCCTAATGATTTTTCTTCGCGCTTAATACCCAGGGCAGTTACCACTACATCATTCAATTGTGCCGCGTCGGGCATCAATGTTATGTTTATAACTGAACCAGTTACAACTACTTCGGCCTTTTTAAATCCGATATATGAATATACCAGGGTTTGTCCGGTTTCGGTATCAATAGCATAATGACCATTACTGTCAGACACAGATCCGGTGTTTTTTCCTTTAACACTTATGGATACACCAGGTAACGAAAGGCCTTTATCATCTGTTACCGTACCTGTTACTTTAATTGGGGGTAATACCGCCGCCGAAGCGTGTAAGCACAGGCCTATTAATACTATGAAAGTTAATTTCATTATCAGGAAAGCTTTAGAATAAAAAACTTCCTGCGCAGGGATTTTCCTGCTCAAATTGAATTGCATACTTTTGCATTGTTTGGGTTAATAAATTCTGTCGATAGATTTTGTTTGAATACCCGGGCATAAGCCGGTGGTGTTAGCGCACCCCGGTATTTTTTTGGGTATATATTTTCTTTTTATATATTTCTCTCCATAGTTTTTATGATTAATTGTTTATATTATTTTCATTATATACACCTACTCTTATTAGTGATATTAACAACGGGTGCAAAGTAATAGAACCGATATTACCTTTATATTAATTTCTTAAAATCATAAGATTTAATTTGGCGTGTAAATGAATAGGATTTCCGGTAAAAAAAACCTGTGTACTATCAACAATGATCTTTTGATTTCAGCTCCTAATATTTTATCAAAAAATTCGGCTTAATATTTTAATTAGAGAGGCCGGATTGGCTTTGTTGCTTTTATTTTGCCTTTGTTGGTGTTGTTACCAAACTGCTTTTATATTTGGCAAGTGCCTCAACACCTAATGCGGTGGTTAATTCTTCTGAGCCCCAACCATAGGCCCGTTGTGGGTTGAGGTAAAAAAACAGCCATCTGGGCCACTCGCCGTGCACACCTTGTTTCTCTAACAAAAAACTGATTGATGGATGAACTTCCTGCGGTTTAACACCAAAATTGATCAGGGTAGTAATACCTATAGCTGTATCAAAAATTGATTTCCCTAATTGGCCTTCGGCCGAAGCAGTGGCCAATATTCGCTCAATAATTGGTGCGGCCACCGGCTGTAATTTTATTACTCCGCGGTTGTAGGCCCTGGATATCAGGTAATATATAACAAAGGGGTTAAGGTACCATTTGTCGCAGTTGTCTTCCTTACCCTCGTTGATCATCTTGATTAGCGCATTTATAATAGGAGTTGTTTCCGGTATATCACCCAAATAAGCCAATATACTTGCATTAACTCCCAAATTAATATCTTCACCATTACGTGCCAAAAACAACATGCTACGAAACGGTTTCCGCAATGCCCGGATGGATAAGCGCAAAAGCGTTTTATTGGTATGTATTTTGGGATGAAGAACAAACCAGGTATAAAATAATCCACCCCGGGCCCTGTTAGCTAATAGTAGTTGTTTGTTGCTTCTTTCCGGAAATTGTACACCTCTTGCCTTCATAAAACTACTGGCAAATGATAAGCTATCGGCATCGTACGGAAGAACCCATCGCATTGGATGATATAGAGCAAAAAAATTCCATACGCCATCTGGGGCCATTTGATAATGCAGGTAATCCGTAATTTTTGATAGTATTGGCTCAGCAGCAGGTGTTTTAGTCAATGGTATCAAGCATGACCCTATCACCGAGCTAAAAAAAACTGTGCTATCGGTAGCACACCATTCCTGCATCGCATCATCAGGCGCTATGTAACTGCAAAACTCTCCGCTGGGGTATTGGTGTTGGGCCAAATAGTCTAACCCTTTATCGATAGCGGAATCAACAGCGTCTGTATTGCCCATATTATCGTTTAGAAACAAAATTTAACTATCACAACTTGTAAAACTATTCAACCGGAAATTATATGCAAATAAAATTTATATTTTACTACATGGTTTGTACCTTAGCCTAAACATCGTGGTTGTAAAATTCATTAAAGATATAACTTCTTCCCTATTAGTTATTTCTTAATGATGTTACTGTACGATTTCCCTCCCTGGTTAATAAAACTCCATGTTTTTCTTAAGGATGTATGGCTGTAACCAGGCTCAAAGTAATAAATTTCTATAAAAATCTTCATTTAAGTAAAGCCATTAGGTTTATTTGGGAAATTTCTCCCACCGATACCATTTTGTCTGTGTTATTTCTGCTGTTGGAGAACATCGGATGGATTGGAAGTATCTACACCTTAAAACTCCTGATCAACCAATTGGTGAAGCCTGCGGGCACTAATAATACCAATCACATCACCAATTATATTTTGTTGGCCGGCATAGTGGCCATACTATATGTATGTGTTAAAAGCATATCAACTTTTTTGACCGAAAAACAAGCGGCGGTTGTCAATAATCATGTAGATAAGCAAATTCACCAACATACCATCAGCCTGGATTATGGATGTTATGAGGATCCGGTTTACTTTGATATTTTAAAAAGAGCCCGGGAGGGGGTTAATAAGCCACATGCCATTGTATTAGGGCTGCATGAGCTGGTGAAAAACATGGTTATGCTGGCTTCAATGGGTTACATTTTAATTACTATAAACTGGGTATTGCTGCCATTGTTGTGTCTTTTTGTTGCCCCGGTTTTGATAGTTCGATTTAAATTTTCAGAAAAGCTTTACCAATGGCAACGAAAGCATACAGGGATGGAACGCGAAGCATCTTATTTAAGCACACTCATTACCGGCGACTCGTCTGCCAAAGAAATAAGATCGTTTTCGTTGGGCCCCCATCTTTTAAATAAATACTCAAGCATTAAAAAAAACTTACTGGAGTATCAACTTAAACACAATAGCAGAAGAACAATTGTTGAACTTATATGCACTGCCATTTCAACAGCTTCATTTTTTATTGTTATCGGTTATATTGTTTTTGGCATATTAAGCGGAGAAACCAGCGTAGGGGACATTGCCGTTTTCCTGGTTATTTTTCCGCAATCGTTTTCTACCATGCAGGGGCTTGCTGCAGGCATATCAAATATATATCAAAACAACAGGTATCTTTCAGATGTCTTTGCTCTTTTTGACTTAAAGCCAATAATAGAATCTTCTGCATTTACCAATTTCAACAATCAAAAGGAGCCAACCGGTTTTAGCGTAGAAAACCTATACTTTAAATACCCCCATGCTTCGGCCAATACTTTAGAAAACATTAATTTAAACATACCTGCCGGCCAAATTATTGGGCTTGTAGGCCTTAATGGTGCGGGTAAGTCTACACTAATAAAATTACTATGCAGATTATATGATCCTGACCGGGGTATAATTCGTGCAGGCACCAAGGATATCCGCGAATTTAATATCAATGAATATCGCAGTAAAGTGTCCGTTGTATTCCAGGATTATGTTAAATATAACTTAACTGCGAATGAAAACATCTGGTTTGGAAATATTCATTCGCCAATTGATGAAAAAGAGATAAAAAAAGCTGCTGAAGATTCAGGCGCGGCTAATTATATTAATTATTTTCCGGATCAATACAATACTATTCTTGGACGCATTTTTGATGACGGCCATGAAATAAGCGGCGGCGAATGGCAAAAATTGGCTATTGCGCGTGTCCTTTACAGCAAATCTCAACTTATCATTCTTGACGAAGGGGCAAGTGCGCTTGATATTTTTGCTGAACGTGACCTATTTATAAATCTCAAGCAAAGTTTGGGTAATCGTTCGGCATTGGTAATCAGCCACCGGTTATCAACCATACAACAGGCAGATTTAATATACGTAATGCAAAATAAAACAATTGTAGAACAGGGCTCGCATGAAATGCTTCTTCAAAAAAACGGAGTATATGCCAAACTATATGAATCGCAATAAGACAACGGATGGCAGACACCAATAAACAAATACTTATTATTTCCAGCTGCCATGAAGATTGGGGAGGCAGCGAGGAGTTGTGGGCGCGTACCATACCCTACTTTCAATTGGCCGGGTATGGTATAACCATATTTAAAATACGGTTAAATGCACAGCATAAAAAGTATGTTGAACTTGCTAAGCAGGGGGTTGTGCTGGAAGACCTGCAACAAGAATTTGGCCTGTTAAATAGTATTAAAAAGCCCTCGTTGTTGTTTACAAAAGTTTTCAAACGGGCACTAAAAATGGTGAAACCGGATAATACCCCGTATGCCAGCGACAACTATTGGGTTAAAAAGAAACTTGAAAAAATACAACCACAATTTGCAATTGTCTCTCAGGGAATAAATTTTGACGGGCTTAGTTTGGCTTATGCATGTTTACAGCTTAACATACCTTACGTACTTATAGCACAAAAGGCAGTTGATTTTTACTGGCCCACTCCATTAGAAAGACCTGTAATGCGCGAGGTTTACCAAAAAGCTTCCTGGAGTTATTTTGTATCAAAACACAATAAACTATTAACTGAAGAACAATTTGGCATACGCTTACCAAAGTCAGAGATTATCTATAATCCGGTAAAAGTTCAAAGGCATATAGCGCCTATGCCGCACACAGAACAAGGATTTAGACTTGCTTGTATTGGACGTTATTTTTTACTGGATAAGGGACAGGATATATTGATCAGGGTAATGGCCCAGGCAAAGTGGAGGGAACGGCCGATAACGATCTCATTCATTGGTTCGGGTACTGACAAAGAAGCCTTAATAGAAATGGCCGAACTATTGGGTGTAAAAAACATCCAATTTCTGGACCAAGCAGAAGACATAGCTAAACTATGGGAAAATTACCATGCGTTGATTCTGCCTTCTCGTAGTGAGGGTTTACCCCTTGTATTGCTTGAAGCTATGGCAATTGGCCGTACTGCAATTGTATCAGCTGCAGGTGGCAACCCGGAGGTTATTACCGACGGCGTGAATGGGTTTATAGGCCAGCCCAATGAAGTTGACTTTGACAACGCAATGGAACGCGCCTGGAACAAACGTGAGGAATGGGGAGCAATGGGGAAACTGGCGCATGCTTTTATTAATGAAAATGTACCATTACAACCCGAAAAGGACCTGGTCAACTCTATATTGGACAGAATGAGTAAATAACTAATGAAAAAGATTTTTACAACGATAAGGGCAAACGATTGGTGGGAGTATAAACTTCCACCGATGCTTGCTGTTGCATATCTAATCATACAAAAAAGCCATCATACTTTCCTTAGTCAGATACCATTAATATTACTTACGCTATGCGCCATTATATTATGTGCCATTTATGTGAGTTTAATTAATGATGCTACAGATGTACAGGACGATGCAAAAGCCGGTAAAAAAAACCAGATGGCCGCTTACAATATTTTCCAACAAATAGGACTGATATTATTACCATTGGTTGTCGCAATAGGCATTGTCGTCTATTTTCTAAAACCTTTTTCTGTCGCAAACTTGTTTTACCTTGGTTCGTACATTGCCTTCACTTTATACTCTGTCCCTCCGTTTCGTTTAAAGAAAAGGGGACTGCCTGGCATCCTGGCTGACGCGTTAGGTTCGCAGGTGTTTCCAACACTGTTTATTGCATTGTGTTTTTATCAATCAACTAATCAGCAAATAAACACATGGTCGGTTGCCTGTATGGCAATTTGGCTTTTTTGTTTTGGTTTAAGGGGTATACTTTGGCACCAGCTGGCCGACAAGGAGAACGATAAAGTTAGCGGCTTGGTTACTTTAGTTCAAAAATTAAGCGATGCACAACTTGCAACACTGGGCAACTGCATTGTAGCTGTTGAGCTAGCTGCTTTTGCTGCCTATGTTTGGTTTGATCAATTATATTTAATTATCCCCGGCCTGGTTTTTTACTTTATCTATAACCGGCTATTGTTAAAAAAATTCTCTGTTCAACAAATATATGTCAACCCTAATTTTGCGCAGTATCGTATTTTTTTGTTTGAATATTACCAGGTTTTTCTTCCCGTATCAATTTTAATTATTGCGGCCTTTAACAACCCTGTTAATATCATTGCCTTATTGTTGCACTTATTTTTATTTCCATCAAACACATTGCAAATTCTTAGGCAGATACGTGCCTCATTTTAAAAGTTTATTATAAGATATGTCAACCTCTTCCACCCCACTTGTTTCCATCATTATTCCTACTTACAACAGGGCGGATATGCTTGCAAGCGCAATTGAAAGTGCTATCAAACAAACATACCTTAATAAGCAAATTATTGTAGTTGATGATGGATCTGTTGATGAAACCCGTGAACTTGTAGCGCAATACCCACAGGTAGAATACATTTACCAAACCAATGGGGGACAGGGAAAAGCACGTAATACCGGGCTTCAAATGGCCCAAGGGGTGTATATAGCTTCATTGGATTCTGACGATATCTGGAACGATAATTTTATAGAACGATGTATTGAGAAGCTTGAGAAAGAAAATTTAGGTTTTGTTTTTGCAAACTGGACACAGGTTAATGGCGACAACAAAAGCTATGATTTTTTTGTTGAATCTACCATATTAAACAGTTACATCTCGATATCCAATAATACCGACAACTGGATATTACTGGATAATGAAAAATTAAGAGAGATATACCTGAAAATATGTCCTTCGCCGTCCTCGTCATTTATATTCAGAAAAGATCCGGCATTACACTGGAATGAAAACTTTAATATAGCAGACGACTGGAGCCTGTTGCTGGATATGATATTGGTTAAAGGTTATCATGCTGCTGTTACAACTGAAAGGCTATGGACAAAACGAACAGCCGACGAAAATGTATATGAAGGAAAAGATATTATTGAAATATTAGAGTATTTGCATGTAGAGGATTTAAGCGCCCTTCTTAAACTTTACAGGCCTTACCTAAGAAAAGTTGAAATTGCGTTTTTAGAAAGAGATATATACATCAACATTTACAAACTCTATCTGCATAAACTATTTAGCTTTAAACTTACTTCAAACGATCATGTAAAACTAAAAAAAGCATTGCGCACAAGGCCTTTTTTGCTTGCAACAGCCAGCAGGATATTTATTTATTTTTGCGCCAAAGAGAATTTTAAAAAGGCAATACTTTCAGGATATAGCTTTATAAAAAAAATATGGAAGAAAAATTAACCGATTACCTGATTAAATGAAACAGCTTTAAAAGTTTATTTCAAGCTTATAGCCCTTACCGCGTATAACAGCAATTTTGATATTGGGGTCCAATTCCAGTTTTTTTCTGAGTTTTGATATAAACATATCCAGGCTGCGCCCTACAATAACACCTTCATCTTCCCATATTTCTTTTTGCAGCCGTTTCCTCTCTATAATTTCGTTGGGAGACGACGCGAAAATAAGCAACAGGCGCGTTTCAGTTCCGGTTAGCTCTATAGTTTCCTTATTTATGATCAATTGTTTTCTCTGCGTATCAAACAAAGTCGAGCCTAAAGTAAATGTCTTGTTATATTCATTGTTAGGTAATTCTTTACGCGGCTTGGTAGATCTCAAAAACATAAACCCAACAAACGCTAAAAATGGAAGGCCCCCTAAAAGATATCCATTGCCCAGAATATTCATACCCTTGGGTTTAAATTTAATGTCGATGATGTACTGTGCTTTGGGTTGCACCCTTCCTTTGCAAGCTATAATATCATTTTTTTCATTCTCAGATATGGCATATCCGTAGGCTACACTACCGCTATTCAGCACATTAACCACATAATCACGCGTAAGCGGGTCTCTAGCCAACAAACGCCGGGTAGTATTTACCAGCGAGTCGGGCTGAAAGGTAAGTTCATTCTCAAAACTGATCTGGTATTCATTGTCGGCTATCCTTTTTACAGGCAACACCCGTGATTTACTATCGCCCGACTGCAAAAGCAACTCATGTCCTATCCTGCGGAGTAAAATTTCTCTCCTGCTGATATCAAAGTCATCATTGCCCGTCATGCTGAAAGCCGCGCATATCACAGCAATAAACAAAAGCAACATTCCTCCAAAAAGGTATTTGCTTTTCCCGTACAGTATATTTCGGCTATCTAACATAACGTCAAAATTTTATATACAAAGTTTACAATTTTATTTACAATTCCGGTTGTTTAACAAGCCTATTTACTATCTATTTACAGAGTTTACATTTTTATTTACAATTCAAATTCTTCGGGCCAAAAGTTATCAAAGTAATTTTGCTTCATCCAATCGATAGGACCATTAAATAAATTACGAAACATAGGTTTTACTTTAAAATTTGATAAGATGAAAAAATTATTTGTATTTGTCCCGGCTATCCTGCTAGGATTATTCCTGCTAAATTCTTTTGTGTTAAAAGAAAATAAAACAGCCAAAAAAGTAAATAAAGCGAGTAAAACAGTTGTTTTAAGATCTACAGATGGCGGCCAAACCTGGCAGGACATTAGTAAAGGGCTGCCTGAAAGGTTGCAAGGAACGGGGGTATGGGGCCGTGTATTGGCAAATGACCATGGGTTATATATAAATGCCGGCAATGGTTTATATCACACTAACCCAAATGCCAAAACTTCTTTTTGGACAAAAGAGGCATTCGCAGGTAATCAGCGTCAAATTGCTTTTGGCAATAATGGGATATTTGCATACAATTTTAGAGGGCAATTTCTAAAAAAAATAAACGGAACAAATAATTGGTCGCCTATGTATACTGATTTTCAGGAGCAAGCCCTACGCATAGACAAAACGACAGATTATACCTACGAAAAGTTTGGTGTAAAAGAAGTACGCACCATTTTTGAAACTGCCGCAGGCACTGTTTTCATTGGTTCAAACAATGTCTTTTTCAGATCTGCCGATAAAGGAAAAACCTGGAAGGCGGTGCAAGTTGGCGACGGTGCGATGAAATTGGCAGAGTCAAACGGTGTATTGCTGTCTACCAGCAAAAAGGGGATTTTAAGATCAACCGATGATGGTCAAACCTGGGATGATGTGCTTAGTGAATGGGGTACTGGCATCGCCGTGGAACGTATCAATGGAGGATTTGCTGCCATAATCAACAACACAATAACCAAAACAAACAGCGTACACATTTCACTGGATAGTGGAAAAACCTGGAATGTTATAGGTGAAGAACTTCGACCTTCGTGGATTAGTTCATTGATCAGACCTCAACCTTCATCAGATATTTATTCAATTAAACAAGCAGGCAAATATTTAATAAGTGGCCACTCAGATGGTATATTCCGGTCAGCAGACATGGGAAAAACATGGGAAAAATTGGTGCTTCCTAAAGAAAATTTTGGCTTCAATTTATCTGTCTCAGGCAATGTGATTTATGCCATACCAGGCAAAGGGTGTTAAAAATTCAAACTTTCTTGAAAGCTATCCGCTATTAGTGGATGGCTTTTTATGTATAAGCTAAACTTTAACCTCTTTCCATTTCCCCTTTTTGAAATAGTACCATGCTGTAAGCGCAATAATAGTTTCGGCTATGGGTATAGATATAAAAACGCCTGTGGTACGCAGGTCGAGGCCCTTTGATAACAAATAGGCCAACGGTATCTGTATCAGCCAAAAACCAATAAAATTTATCCAGGTTGGTGTTTTGGTATCGCCGCACCATTGAGCGCCTGAGTCATCACCATGCCTAAGCCGTAAAAAATATAAGCTGCGCCCATCATCTGCAAAGCATGTGCGCCAAAATTTACAACCACCTCATCCTTACTAAACACACTGATGATATATTTTGATAGAAACAAAAATATCAGCATAACTATGCCCATAAATATAGCGTTGTATTTTGCCGTTAACATCACGCTTTTTTCGGCGCGGTCTATTTTTTTAGCACCCAGGTTTTGCCCTACCAATGTGGCCGCGGCATTACTTAAACCCCAGGCGGGCAGTATAAAGAAAACCACGTTCCGTATAGCAATTTGATAACCTGCCGATGCGGATGTCCCCCCGGTTTGGGCCACTAAACGTGCCAATACTATCCAGCTGCCGCTGGCTATAATAAACTGTAAGGTAGCAGGCCACCCAATGTTTATAATGGATTTGATAATAGGCATATCAACCGTAAAATGGCTGGCCTTAAATTTAATAGTGCCCTTGCCCTTAATTAAATGATAACACTGGTAAAGCACACCACAACTGCGGCCAGTTAGGGTAGCTATTGCCGCGCCTTTTAAGCCAAAAAAATGGATTAAAACAGGGCATAATATAATATTAACCAAACTGGCTATCCATAAACTTTTCATGGCCATTGCCGCGTTGCCTGCCCCGCGAAAAATGCCGTTGATTAAAAAAATCAACATAATTACCAGGCTGCCGCCAAACATAATGCGGGTAAATATGGCACCCTCGGCTACTACCTCTTTACCGGCACCCATTAGGCTCAAAATATGCGGGGCAAATATTACCCCTGCGGTTGTTACAAATACGCTAAGTAAAAAACAAATAATAAGTGATTGCGCGCCTGCATGAGCGGCAGCCTCGGCGTTTTTCTCTCCTATTCGACGGGCAACTACGGCGGTGGCAGCAACGCTTAAACCAATAGCTATAGAATATACTAAAGTTATTACCGATTCAGTCAACCCTACACTGGCAATGGCATTCTCGCCCAGTTTGCTTACAAAAAATATATCTACCAGGGCAAATACGCTTTCCAGGCTTAACTCCAATATCATGGGTATAGCTAACAGAAATACAGCTTTACGTATGCTGCCTTGTGTATAGTCTTGTTCCTCGCCGTTTAAGGATAGTTTAACGGCATTATATAAGGTTTTGATGGTCATTGTTAGTGGGTAGTTGTAGGTGGGTCAAATATATCACAAAGAACATTTAAAAAAATCAGCAGGCGTGTAATATTTCTTAAATTAAGCCACTAACTGTAAAAACAGCATTGCAATACTAAAGCTATTAAAATTGAGCATAGATTTTTACCAGGCATCCATTTTACCTTTTGCGGGAATCATCATCAAGATATGTAAGGCGTACACCAATTCGCAGGCAGATTTTGAGGATTACTACCAGGAAGTTTGCCTTCAGATCTGGCGGAGTAAAGATAATTTTAAGGAGCAATGCAAGTGGTCGACATGGGTTTACCGTGTATCACTCAATGTATGCTTAACATTATTAAAAAAGGAGAAAAGAAACGGGCAAACTTATTTCACATCGGATGTTTTGCCGGATGTGGTAACTACTGAAAACAGGGCATTTGAAGATGAACCGCTGAACCAGTTATATATGGCGATAAGGCACTTATCCGAAGTTGACCGGGCAATCATCCTACTATACCTGGAAGAAAAGCCCTACCAGGAAATTGCTGAAGTATTAGATACCAACGCCAACAACATCGCCGTACGTGTGGGCCGAATTAAAGAACGTTTAAAAAAGATACTCGATGGAAACCTCAATTGAGAATATTTGGAAACAAGGCTTTTTGAATGAAAAAAGCTTGATTGCACCCAAGATTAACGACCTGTACAACCAAAAATCAATACACGTGGTTTACAGGATAAAACGGAGGATGAAATTCAACACTAACTTTGTTCTCATTGCCACCATTGCCACACCCGTTATGTATTATTCCATGGATGCGTTATGGCAAGGTTTGGTTATTTCTTTACTTTTTCTTTGTAGAGTATTGTATGTTAAAAGTATAATGGATAGCACTAAAATATTAGATCAGGGAGCAACCAGTTATGAATATCTCAAGTTATTTGATAGATGGCTTAAAAATATTTTTTCGAGAGTTGAAATATTAGCGCGTGTTACCAATACACTTATTGTTCCGCTTGCTATGAGTGCTGTATGGTCCTCCTGGAGTAAATTTGGTGTAATAAAGATGTGGACCCAAAAATATCCGGATTTAAACATTCCGTTAATTGCAATAATCATTACTGTAGCCTTTACTCTGCCGATGTTTTATTTTTCAGCAAAGATCAACAAATGGGATGTGCGGTTGATGTATGGACGCTTATTTGACAAATTAGAAGAAACTATTGCCGATATGGAAAAATTGAAGCAGGAAGAATAAGATGATATTTATTTAAAAACAATTAATCAATACCAAAATGGAAAAAAACAAGAAAACCGCACTTACCTATTACATTATTGGAAGTGCATTAATTTGGGCAGCAACAACTTTGGGTTGCGCCTTCATACTTAAAGGATCATTTAATCAGGTCTCTTTATTAATTACCAGTGCTGCAACCATGCACCTAATAATTATATGGGGGCCACTATCTGCTCAATTTAAAAAACAGGGTGCAGCACAATGCTGTAAACAGGAATAAAAGAATGATATTATGAAAGTTCAATACACCAACTCAAACACATTTGAACTTATGGATGGTTCAGATAAGGTAGGGCAAATAAATTATGAAAGTTTATTTTCATATAAAGCTGCTATTGCGGGTATGATAATTATGAGATCACACCCATTGGAATTTTTAGTACTACTATTTCTGTCACCAAAAATGGTTTGCAAATTGCCAATATGCAATGAATTGGAAAGGACATATCATCATATCCTTTCAAAACGGGCAAGAATATATTGTAAAGGCAACCGGAACTTTCCTGAATAAGTTTGTGGTAGAAGATAAGGATCAGCAAAGACTAATGTTGTTTGATCCGGATTTTAATTGGTCAAAATTCAGATATAATTATGAGGTGACTTTCGACAATAAACCCCAGGATATTTTGCTGGTATTGTTGGCTACCTACTCGGCCAATTATTATATGGCTATGATGTCGGGGGCAATGTAACGCACTTACAGATTATTCTTCCTCTTTTTCTTTAGCCGCCCCGCCGCCAAATTTATACCCAAACCCCAACCCAAACCACGCTTTATTTTGATATATCCAGTTTTTTTTATCGTTAAACATTTTATCTATACCGACAAATATACCAATGTTGAAACGATTGCTGGCCTCGTAGGTAATCCCTGAAGCCATAGATAGGGCTATATTAGTTTCACCTTTATATTTATCATTTGATACAGAATCTTTATGTAGATACATTTCTGTTCCGAGCCCCAAACTAAATGGCAATATCCTTATAAAATTTTCCTTGTATGGGTTATTATTAACACGTATTTTATATCCAAATGCATAGGACACTGAGGCATTTAAAGAAAATGGCTGTCTATTACTTGGTACATTAGGTCTGAATTTTATCGGGATAGTTATGGGTAATGCGGTTATATGTTCGGTAGCTAAATACTGTTTAGTGACAGGTTCATCCTTTGTAGGATTTATGAATTGAAAGTATGACGGCTTAGCATTGTCTTTCAATTCATGATTACTTGTATCCAAATAAACTATTCTTGTAATTAATGAATCCTTGCCCTTGACTTTTATCTTATCCTTAATCAATGAAACCAGCCCCGGAATTTTTATAACTTGCTTCTCACCGTCTTTAACCACCGTATATCTTAAAAAGGATGATTCGCTTCTAGAATAACCCGGATCAAGCAAATAAACCTCATCATTATGTATTACGCCGTGTTTTTCATAGTCATAAACCTCTTTTAAAGCTAAGGTATCCTTTGTTTTGTAAACGTTTTGGTTTACAAAGAGCGAGCGCATAAAGGGTCCAATATTACTCGTCTTTTGGACGGTATTACAAGAAGTTATTATAAGCGATGCAAAAATGAGAATTGGGTAAAAAAGTTGCTTCATAGTGATAAGGTTTAGTTACCACGAATATAAAAAACAATTAAATTAAAAAGAAACATTTAACTTTAATTTTAAAAATGGAAAATAACCTTTATGCTAACATTTCTACCAATATTATATATACCTGACCTGCCATTAGGCGACGAGGTATAATATTCAAAATATTTTAAACGGTTAAGGTTTGATTGATAAGCTAAATTAAACAAGTTATCTACCTGAAAAAATAGCTCACAAAGTGGTTTTCCCGATTTTTTGTTGATAGTGGCTCCCGCACCTAAATTAACCAGGCTATACCCGGGCGTAGCGGTTTCTGTATTATCCAATGCGTAAAAGTTATTTTGGGTGACGTAATTGTCCAGTTCCGCTTTAAAATAAATTTTTGACCATGCACCGTAATGCTTTTGCAGGTTAAATTTCAATTCGGACCGTGTATGCAGGGGTGGTATAAAAGGCAAATATTTGGCCTCGCCATTTGATTGTGCTACCAGTTGCATGTTGCCATTAAGGCCCTTAACGTATGATATGCTGTTATTAAATGCCATCCATTTTGCAGCCTGTGGGTGAATGTTAAAAGTAAACTCGGCACCATATAATCGTGCGCTTGATTGCTGGTACTGATAGGTGCTGTTACCCGGCACAATTACCACCGGATTACCGGCAGCATCGGTTAGTTTTGATTGATAGATGTAGTTGTCAATATTGTTATTAAACAACTCCAGCACCAGATCCACATCCTTTAAATAGGCTATCACGCCTATATCTTCCTGCAAACTAAACTCGGGGTTAAAGTTGCGGTTACCCAGGTAAACTATATGCGCGCCGGGATCCAATCCGTTTGATCCTATCTCTGTAATATTTGGTGCGCGGTAACCACGGGCAATGTTCGCTTTTAGCAATAGCCTTTCAGTAATATTATACGTTAAACCTAAACTACCTGATACACCCTGGTAAGCATGCGTAAAAGAGGGAAACTGTAACTTAGCTCCGGCAGTATTTGCGGTAACACGCTGTCCAAATCCGGTTTGAGGATTGGTTCCTACGTAAAAATCGTTCCATTTAATATGGCGGTTATCATAGCGAATGCCCCCTGATATATCCACTTTTCCTATTGTTTTTTTAGCGAATAAAAATGCACCGGCGTCAAACAAATTATAATCGGGTATCGGGAAATCGGTTGCGTCCTTACTGCGGTTGGTTTGGTACATACCATTAACGCCAATTGAGCTTTCAATACCCGCTAGTGTTGGCAGGTTATATTTCAGGTCGTAGTTTAAAGTATTTAATATTAAATACAGCGCCGCTTGGGTTATTTGTGTGGGGTGATTATACTCGCGGCGTACACTTTGCTGAAAAGCCAATGATGCTGTAATACTGCTGCTATCGCCCAGTTTAAATTCGTTATTGGTATATAACCTGTAATGCTGTATATGTTGGTGTAGCGGTGCTATGGTATAGCTTTTTAATTCTCTATCGCTCACAACCGGGCGGTTGGTTATATCATCCAAGTCCGACTCAAATACCTGCCTGGTAAATCGGCGTGTAAACTGCTCCCTGCTACCATCGGGTATTTCCTGTTTGTTATCATATACGGTGGCTGCTATTTGGCTGTAACCCCATTTTTTGTCAGTACGAGCCAAACCTGATAAGTTGATCTCTCTAAAACCTGTATTATATACAAAGCCATCCACTTTGTTCCGATAATCATGCGCCAATTTTCCGGTAGCGCGGAAGGAGTATTTCCAATCGTCCTTTTTATACGTTAACCCTAATGATGTACCTATCATACCGTTGTTGGTATGGTAATCGGCAATATAGTTACCCTGTAAAACCTTGTTTACTCCTACCGGGATATAAGGGATCATATTAATTACCCCTGCCAACGCGTCGGACCCATATGTTAAACTTGCCGGGCCTTTTATTACCTCGGCACGGCCAATGCCGTATTGATCTATCTCAATGCCATGCTCATCGCCCCATTGCTGGCCCTCCTGACGTATACCATCATACAAAGTTAAAACACGATTATAACCTAAACCCCTGATGAATGGTTTTGAAATATTAGGCCCTGTAGTTACCGCACTTACGCCCGGTACACCTTTTACAATGGCGTCAATAATATTATTATTTACGTTCTCATCCATTTCCTTTTTGGTCATTACTGCAATAGGTACCGGATTACTACGCAATTGTGTGCGGCGCGACACACCGGTTACCACCACCTCGTCAAGCTTAGATGTATTGGCACTAAGGGTGATGTTAAGGTTTATAGTGATACCAGCTGTTAAAGTGACCTTACGCTTTTCTGTTAAATAACCCACGCACGAAAACGTAACCTCGTAAATGCCGGGGGCAACGCTAAATTCATAAAAGCCGTTATCATTGGTATTTGTTGATTGTATAGTGTCTATGGCTACATTAACATAAGGCAATGCTTCGTTGCCTGATGTTAAACGACCTTTTAATATACCGTTTTGTGCGGCGGCGCTTATAGATATAAATAATAATCCTAATAGGTATATGATCTTCATATTTAAATATCAAAGTGCAAACATATTTATTTAAATTGATAAACCAAAAAAAATAAAATTAGTCTTAACTAATTTTATTTTTTATGTATAAATAATTACATTTGTTTAATGCATACGCTATCCGAAGAAAATTATCTGAAGGCTATATACAGGCTGTCGCAAAAAGGGGACGAAAAAATCACCCCTACTGCTATCGCGGAGGCATTAAGTAACAATGCGGCGTCGGTGGTGGATATGATACGCAAGCTATCCGAAAAGGGATTAATTGAGTACGATAAAAAAAATGGCGTAAAGCTTACTGAAGATGGATTTAAACATGCCGTACTTATAGTTAGAAAGCACCGTCTTTGGGAAGTGTTTTTGTTAGACAAGCTGGGTTATCGATGGGATCAGATACATGAGATTGCCGAAGACCTGGAACATATAAGCAATGCCGACCTGGCAGATAGACTGGATAAGTTTTTAGGGTTCCCGGAGTATGACCCGCACGGCGACCCAATACCTAAAGCAAATGGCAAGTTGCCTAAAACCTACTCCGTAACCCTGGCAGATGTAAAAGAAGGCGATAAATGCAAGGTTGCCGCGGTAAGTGATACCACCGCATCGTTTTTACAATACCTGGTAAAGTTAAATATTGGTATAGGAACCCAAATTGAGTTGATTGAAAAGATCAGCTTTGACCAATCATTGGTAATCAGTATCAATGGTACCGAAAAAACAACCGTTTCACACAAATTTGGCGAAAATATTTTGGTCAGCTAAGATGCTTTAGCCAATTTAATAGTTGGTATCTCGCGGTGAACGGTCATACCCTTCCTGCTATCTATTTCAGCATATTTCTCTTTCAATTGCTTAAAAAGCTGAAAGCTATACACGTCGTTCATAGGTATTTCATTAGTTAATGAACGGGGATGTAGTTCCAGTTCCGCGTCGGTTACTTTTAAATTTAAATGATTAATATGGGTTAAGCCGGTTAATCTATCCGTTTCAAAAATTACAAATGTGTCAAACCTATTGCCATCGCAATCTGTGTAAATCACAATATCGTTTTCTTTGTAGTGCTTCATTTGTATTTTTTTGTAGTTTTAATGACGCCTCCTTTAAAGCAATTGTTGAGCCAAAGGATATATTTTACTTTAAAATATATTTAAAAACCACGTTTTGAGGCACATAGGGCCTATTTACTCTATTTTTAAAAAAATAGCTTGTGTTATAAAAAATGGTCACTATATTTGCCATCCCAAACGGAGTGGTAGTTCAGCTGGTTAGAATGCCTGCCTGTCACGCAGGAGGTCGCGGGTTCGAGTCCCGTCCATTCCGCTAAAAGAGCCGCAAGGCACATCAAAAGCGCTTAGATTACTGGTCTAAGCGCTTTTTTTATACCCAAAAATCCGCATAATACCTCAGCATTTATGACTCATCCAGCGTCCTATTCGGTGACTGGTTCAGAACACCTAATTTAGTCACCAAATCAATGATTAACTATTTGTAAATCAATTATTTGCAATCATAAAATAGGACCTTAAAACACCTCATTTTATATCAAATTTTTGGTTTAAATAACGCCTTGATCAGGAGGCGATATCAAGCCATATCAGAACCCTGCAGAAATTATGATCCGCAGGGTTCTGGACCCGGAAAATAACCCGGTTTTTATGGTTTTGGTGACTAACTCGGTGACCTATTTTGAAAGTTAAAAATAGGTCACCGAATATGAGGTTAATTGATTGATTTTAAGGCACTTGTATAAGTTAAAATTAGTCGCGAAAAGCGAGTTTTCGTGACCAGATTATTTACCAGGTATTTAAAATTCATTCAAATGAAAAATGCACAAAAGTTTGCAGTCCTGATCTGGGCTGACAAAAGAAAAACAGATTCACAGGGAATGGTACCGCTTTATGCGCGCATCACGTACCTAACCAAACGAACAGAGATTTCCCTCGGCCGAAAGGTCGACCCTAAAAAGTGGGATGCCGAAAGCGGTTATTTAAAAGGCAACGGCCAGGACGCCCGCGATGTCAATGCCTGCATCAATGATACCATCTATGGTATCCGCCGGGCCTTTGAAGATCTTAAACGTGTTGAAGATTTTATCACCGCCGAAAAGATCAAACGCAAATTTACCGGTGAGGAAGAGAAGCACAGAATGTTGCTGGAGGTATTCGATGAACACAATGCTGATCTGGAGAAATTGCTGGATAAAGATTTTGTTCGGGCCACGCTGACCAAGTACAAGACAGTCCGCAAAAAAACCGCAGAATACATCGAGTTCCGATTTAAGAAACCTGATGTTTATTTGGAGTCTATCGATTATTCCTTTGTAACCGGTTTGGAAATGTATCTGAAAACCGAGGATAAGATCGAGCATAACACCGCTATGCGTTACATCAAAAATCTTAAAAAGATCATCAACCTGGCCGTGAATCATCAATGGATGAGCCACAATCCCTTTAACCTGTTTAAATGCACCTACAATAAAGTAAACCGAGTGGAACTGGAATGGGAAGAGATCAACCAGTTAGCTGCATATAATTTCAAAGTGAAACGATTAGCGGAAGTACGCGATACATTTTTATTTTGCTGTTATACAGGTTATGCCTTTGTTGATGTAGATAAACTAACCCCGCAGCATGTTGTTACCGGTACTGATGGTGTGACCTGGATAAAAACCACCCGAACCAAAACTGCTATCGAAGCCAACGTTCCATTGATACCACAGGCCATTGAGATCATTGAACGCTATGCCGATCATAATTCCCGGATCATAGAGAACAGGTTACTGCCGGTTAAAAGCAATCAAAAGATGAATGCTTATTTGAAAGAAATCGGCGACCTGGCTGGCATTGAAAAGGTCTTGACCACCCACATTGCGCGCCACACCTTCGCCACTACCGTTACTCTTGAAAATGATGTTCCCCTTGAAACGGTTAGTAAAATGCTTGGGCATACCAAATTGACCACAACCCAGATCTATGCTAAGATGAAGGATAAAAAAGTGAACAGGGATATGCAGGCATTAAAGGCGCGACTGCGAGTTAACGTTGAGATTGCTGAAGATAAACTGGAGGAGGAACTGGTATGAAAACAGATTTGTTATTAGTTGGCGAGATCAAAGCCATTATAATAGATGCTCGTGCATCAGCTACACGTGCCGTTGACACTCAGAGAACAATGATGTATTGGCATATCGGCAAACGCATTTTTGAAGAAGAACAAAATGGAAGAGAACGTGCTGTGTATGGTGATCGTCTACTGGAGGTATTATCTGAGCAATTACTGCCGGAATTTGGGGATGGATTTGCTTTAAGAAATTTAAATCGTTTCAGGCAGTTTTATCGAAAGTTTCCAATTGTGTCCGCACTGCGGACACAATTGAGTTGGACCCACTACAAATCATTATTAAGTATTAATGGTGATGAAAAAATTGAGTTTTACATTCAGGAAACGGTTAAAAACGGTTGGACTTCAAGACAGATGGACCGGCAAATAAGCAGTCAGTTATATGAAAGGCTTCTTTTGAGCATTGATAAAGAAAAAGTTTTATCAGTTGCGAGAAATGAATCAAAACCTGAAAAGCCACAGGACATTATTAAAGACCCAATGATCCTGGAATTTTTAGGTTTGAGGCCTGAAGCCGCTTATTATGAAAAGGACCTTGAAAACGCTTTGATTACCCACCTTCAGGAATTCATGCTGGAGCTTGGCAATGGCTTTTCTTTTGTAGCAAGGCAAAAGCGGATTCATTTGGATGGCGATGATTTTTTTGTTGACCTGGTGTTTTATAATCGGCTGCTACAATGCTTTGTGATCATCGAGCTTAAAACCCACAAAGTCACTCACCAGGATATTGGACAATTGCAGATGTATGTCCATTATTACGACCGGGTAGAAAAACTGAACCATGAAACGCCAACAGTAGGGATTCTTTTATGCCTTGAAAAGAATGATACGGTCGTGAAGTTCACCTTACCGGATAACAGCAACATTTTTGCGTCCAAGTATCAACTGTATTTGCCGACGGCGGAGCAATTAGCTAATGAAATTGAAAAGGAGATCAGCAAGCAAAAAGAGTTGGGCAACGACGAGCTTCCTGACGGTAGAGCTTAAAAACTTGAGGCCGCAAATTGCGACCTCAAGTTTGAATGCATTTGAATTGTGCAAACACTGTCTGCACAATTCAAATGCATTTCTTATTTATCATCACTAATTAACTTAGTATATTTACAGATATGAATTCCCAGGAAAAAGCACTTGCCCGTCAATTATTTAAAATAAAAATTCATGAAGCCAATGGGGATAAGTTCGAGGACCTGTTCACATCCATTCAAAACTATAATGATGCAGGGTTTCAGCAAATCAAGCCTTGGGGACCTTTAGGCGACCGGAAGAATGACGGCTATAATTCAAGCACTGGTGTGTATTACCAGGTTTATGCTCCCGAAGAAATCAGAAACAATTATCCCGAGGTCGTTAAAAAACTCGAAACTGACTTTGCGGGTCTCAAAAAACAGTGGCCTGATATCAAGGAATTTTATTTCGTGGTCAATGATAAATACCTGGGTGTAAATCCCGATAGTGAAAAAGCGATCAAGGCATTGGTGAAAAATCAATCTCTGGTAAATGGCGGTTTTTTAACGCCGAAGGACCTTGAAAATACGTTGTTCAATTTAACTGATGATCAGATCTTTTCTGTGACCGGCTTTATTCCCGACGTTAATAAAATCATTAACCTTGATTATTCAGCGCTTGCTGAAGCGATCGGACATATTATGGCGTTACCAATACAGGCCGTTCCGGCGAAAATAGAATTCCCGGACTGGAGTGAGAAAATACAGTTTAACAAACTTAGTGAAACCACTCAAATGTTTTTAAATACTGGCGTCCAGAAATTGGGGGCGCTGAATACGTATCTTGGTAATCAAAGTTTTTTAGCTGATGAGTTGCAGGAAAAATTAACCGGAGTTTACCTGGATTCAAAGAATAAGGATTGGACGGGCGTCGAAACGGATCACCCGGGAGACCTTGTTTTTTGGGATATGGTAAAAAATTGCGCCCCGAAAAATGAGGCGTACGTTGAATCAGCAATTATTACGATAATTGCAAAGTATTTCGAATCCTGCGATGTGTTCGAGAAAAACCCTGAAAAATAAATTAAAAGATGCTACTGCCAAGTAAACATGTAAACTTCTCGGAATCCTTATTAGGGTTTGGTAGTTATCTGCTACAAATACTCGATCGTCCATTAAGTGTTGATGAGCTTTGGAGAAAATATCTCGCTGATCTCAATAACGGATTTTATTTTGCTAAACAGACCTTCGACAACCTGGTATTGACACTTATATTTTTATACAGTGTGCAAGCTATTAAAGAAGATAAAGGCCTTATAATTAAATGCAGCTAATTGAATTAAATTCAAATCATTCAAGTTTTAAGCCGGTCGTATTTAACAATACTTCCGGCTTGAACTTTATTGTTGCAAAGCAGGCATCACCCGGAATCAAAGATAAAAGCAGAACCTACAATGGCGTTGGTAAGTCATTGTTAGTCGCTATAATCCATTTTTGTCTCGGTTCAAGCAAAAAAAACTCATTCAAAAAACACCTGCCCGGTTGGGAATTTTTTTTGAAGTTCCAGGTCAGCGGAGTTATATACAACGTGTCCAGGTCGACCGACGGAGGCCAGGTGATCAAACTTGACGGTGAAGAGATCAAGCAAAGTGACTTTAATAAAAAATTCGAAAACCTCCTTTTTGATATTCCGGACGATCTGAAACATTTGTCTTTCCGGTCTTTGCTCCCGTTTTTTATACGGCCTCAAAGGGGCTCCTATGTGAATTTTAACGATCCCAATGAATTGGGCCAACCGTATCAGGTTTTGTTATACAATTCATTCTTATTAGGCCTGAATGTACATCTGGTTCAGGAGAAATATAAACTCAGAACGGAACGCGAACGTATTAAGGGCCTGATCAAAGAATTAAGCAACGATCAGCTTCTGAAGGATTTTTTTGCCGGTAATCGGGATGTCAGCCTGGCTACCCAGGACCTGGCCGATAAGATAAAAAAACTGGAGATCGATCTTTCCAAATTTAATGTTGCTGAAGACTTTTACGATATTAAAAAGGAAGCTGACCGTTTACGAATTGAACTTGATAACGCGCAAAACCAGATCGTTCTTTTACAGGGCCAGGTACATAATATTGAAGAAAGCCTCAAGACAACACCTGATATCAAAAGGGATAGTATCGAGCGTATCTATAGAGAAGCGGCAGTAATATTATCAGAGGTAGCGTTAAAAAAACTGGATGAGTTAGAAAAGTTCTACATACACCTGACCACCAACAGGCAGAAAAGGCTTCTTGATCAAAAAAATGAACTTATTCGACAGATTGATGTCGTTACGGATAAATTTACGAGGGAAAAAGTCGCTTTTGACAATACGCTAAAATATCTTGATACGCATCAGGCGCTTGATGTATTTGTCCGTTTGACCAACCGGCTCGCGGATTTAAAAAGCGAAAAGGAAAACCTCGAACGTTATGACCAGCTTCTTAAACAATACCAAGATCAAAAGATTAAACTCGATCAAAAATTTGTTGAGGAAACATTAAAGACTTCTACATATCTCACCGAGGCTGATGGAGTGATCAAAGATCTGCGAGACTTTTTCCGGGATTTGGCGAAACGCTTCTATCCTGAATCTGCTGCAGGCATAACTGTCTATAATAACGATGGCGATAATCAGCTTCGCTATAATTTCGATGCCAAAATTGAAGCTGATGCATCTGATGGCATCAACAGTGTAAAATTATTCTGCTATGATCTAACCATCTTACTCAGCGGTTATGGCCATCACATGAACTTGCTATTTCATGACAGCAGGTTATTAGATGGTATTGATCCAAGGCAGGTGGCAGAACTGTTTAAAGTTCTGAAAGATTTAATTTTGCCTACCCGAAAGCAATATATTTTAACAATTAATCAAAATCAACTGGAAGAGGTAAAGCCTTACCTGACAGCGGATGAGTATCGTACAATTATCGAAGATAATATTTGCCATGTCCTGCAGGACGATTCCCCGGAACATAAATTATTGGGGATTCAGGTGGATATGGAATACGATAAATAATTAATTGAGCAACATACCATTCTCCTATTGGCATGGATTAGAATTAGTATCCTCTATACGCTTTATGCTACAGTTCTCTTATATTTTTAGAAAAAAAATCCTATCCGACTCGGATAATGTCGGAGGCAATTTTTTCTGAAATCAGGCAAGTTTGTATCAGTTAACCTCAAATGATATGAATTATGGCAGCAGAAATCATAACAAAAGAAGATTTGCAGGAATTTGGCCTGCAATTACTGAATCAGATCAAAGGGCTTTTGGGCCATGCGATCGAAGAGCCTAAAAAGTGGCTAAAAAGTTACCAGGTGAAGAACATGCTTAAAATTTCCGATAATACCTTACAGACCTTGCGGGACAATGGCACTATCCCCTTTACCAAGATCGGTGGGATACTTTATTATAGTATCGATGATATTAACCGGGTGCTTTCCGGCGAAGTAAAGAGTAAACGGATACGCATCGGCAAAGAAGCCAAGGTCGCATAATGAGGGTCATGTCAGGTCATGAAAGGTGATCATTTCACAGTTTATATGTCGGCCTATAGACCTGATCCGCTTTTGCAGATCAATTCGTTCCTGGTTACCGTAATAACTCACTTTCCACTTTGCCTTGGGTGAAAGCTTGTGGATCAGCCTTAAATATGGCCAGTCAACTTTTCCGAGCGAATGACCAAGAATAGTCACTTCGTCCAGGTCCTTAAGGTCAGCAAACCAAAGCCGGTGTTGTTTTAACACGGCTTTGGTATCTTTTTGAAAGGCATAAAACGGAGCTCTTGAAGCATTTTGAGAATCTGTATACATAGTTCGTGTGGGTTCCCCATCTTCATCAAAAGTTGGGGTATCGGCATGGTCAGAAACCTCGGAATGCCCAAAGATCATTTCACCATCATAGGCATTGGCATTATTGTGAATATACAAGATCCTTTCTTTGGGTATGCTGTACAATTCTTCCAGGGTGTCGGTATAGTTAAAATTGATAAATAAAGCACCCGTATTTATATTTACCGGAATATAGGATGAACGGTCTATCTCCTCAAAATCAAAGGTTCCTATCCAGTCCGTAAACTGTTCGCGAATATCCGTTACCAAATTATCGGCTTCCTCAGTTACTTCATCCTCCAGTCCATACAATTCACTTAACTTAAAGGATTCGGATGTTACATCGATATGGTTATAAGTATCCATGAAACCCTCATGGTCGAATTTGCAAAGGTCCTGTTCAAAGTTTCGCCACAAATAATTTTGATCAACTTCAAAATCGAAGTAAGCATCAAGGCGGTTTAAAAGTTCGGGCGCGAATTCAGAAACATACTGATGAAAGTCAGCATACCTGGAAGGTAAACCATGGTACAGGTCGAAGCCATTGCCAATGATGTAGAGGCTTTTCATTTTCTAATTTTCTAAATTATTATCAGTTGTTGATACACCAATCTTTGCAAAGCCTGGAATTAATTTTGTAAACGCCTTTTTTGCTGGGCCGTGGCGTAAGAAATAATGATCGATCGTATAGCCACGGAAGCCTGCATGGGTCAGCACCAGCTTGTAGATGAGCGATAACTGACGGTGCATGATCCGCATCATTTCTTCGCCCTCGATATTCCTGATATCGCCATGCATAAAGGTATTCCGGAGAGCCAAAAGCTCGGCTTCTTGATCTGTTATAGGAGCGATCGCTTCAAATACGTTCCGGAATTTTTGCAGGTGTGGGCGGTTGCTGTAATCTTTGGGCAATTGGTCCTTTACCTGTTCATAATAAGTTTTCCGGAGTACTTCCATAACGATAAAAAAGCAGTTATTCCTGATCAGTAGCGACTGGCTGCTTTCGTTGGCATCATTTAATAACACCAACGCATATTTGATATGATGATCATCCAAAACCTGCCGTGCCAGCTCTGTGATGGTCGGTATATCTAAAGGGATCAGCGTTTTATTTTTATAGAGCTTTTCAGCCAATGGACGGCCTATCATTTCTTCATATCCAAAAGGGATCCATACCAAAGCCTGATAAACCGAAGAACCTCCTTTTCTAAGTGACCGGTAATGAAATGAGTTTCCCGGCCTGCTATTAGCTGTCTTTACCCGGAAACTAAATACTTCATTTTGCAGGAACTCACCGCTGACAAATCCTAAAGCAACCAGCAAGGCATAGGATAATTCATTGAAGACCTCGTAAGCTACAGGAACTAAAGCGGCTACGATAATATAATGGTCCTCCTGTACCAGGCGTAAATTACCCCCCTTAAGACAGATATCTATTGCGCCGATATTCCCAAAGAGCTGGTAGAGTAACTGATTGCTGCGGGATAAGTAATAGCTTCGGAAGCAACCCGGGCGACTGGTCCAGTTCGCGCTCCTGAATTCCTCCACAATCCCTTCAGTATATCTTGATGCCCAGCCCTCACGAACATCAACCGTATTGCGCTGCGCGGTCGTCCGTCCGGCAACTTTTATCGAAAGGTCACCTGCCTCAAAAGGAAAACCAGGTTCCTCAGATAAACTGTCGTTTATGGCGCCCAATCTAAATATACGGCGTCCGTCAACCCTTTCAATCTCGGCACCGATATGTTTTCCTTTAAATTTCGCCTGGCCATCCAGCGTGCTGTTAAATAGTTCCAGTTGCGCGATCTCCTGATCCACCCGCATCCACCATTCCTTATCTTTCTTCTTTCCCATAGCTGTTTAACGCAACCTGAAATAATACCCGTAAACCACAGGTGTAAATTCGTTATTCAAAAAAACATGGTGAGGACGGTGTCTCCGCAATAACTTACCAACCTCCTTACCCGGATGATGTGCACGTCCGGCACCATGGTTAACAACATATGCAGGAAAAGTATGCAGCTTGCTGGCAGGAACACCGAAGGGCCAGTTCCTGTCCGACCCATGGTGCATCACCTGAAAGCAACCGGTATCTGGCAGGTAATATTGATAGTAGTCCTGAAAAAGCTCTAATTTTTCATTTGTTTCCAGGTCAAGATCACCCGTCATCAGGGAACCCAACTCTTTTCTCGTAAACCCCCGTCCAGGAAAGCGCACATCATGAGTTTGCGTCATGGTATAGCCTTCCGGGCTTAAAGTAGTCTGGTGGTAAACAGCCAATGATGTGCCATTCAGTTTGGCTGCGCCACCGAACACCGAACCATATATCCTGGTGATCTCTTTAAGATGTACTTTATTAAACAGGTCCTTAAATTCTGAAACCCCGGCTTTCGGGTCATTTAACTTACTGTGATAATAAGCGTCGATCTGCTTTTTCAACAGTTCTATTTTCAAACGGGCATCGGTGTCACTGCCGCCTTGCATGGTCCGGCAATAAAAGATGAACTTATACAATGGCGTACGCATTTGGTAAGGGATGGATTTCACACTGACCTTATTCAGGTCCGCTTTTGGCTCATGGCGGTTCAATTCCTGAAATAATAGCTGATTGTCCTGCTCATCCTGCCAATCATCCGCATATCCCCGGTTTTTAGGGAAGTCCGAAGTTGCCCTGAAATTAGCTTCACTATTCGGGCCTGGAGCAACAGGCCTGCCCGGTTCCAGAATTTGCGCTTCCGGCCCGCCACCTACGACAATGATCTCCCCGATATCAAATCCATCTCCTGAAAAATAGGTATAAGGATCTTCCAACATCCTGCGGTAATCATCATCCGTGTTCCCGGATTCCAGGTAGATAATGAGTCTTTCGATAGGTTCATAATAAGGGATCACCAGTCGGTCGCAACGGGTATTTTGCAGTAAATGCGGAATGCCGCTGGTATGATCGGCATGAAAATGAGAGATCATACAAACGTCGATCTTACCGTTTTTCCGTCTTTTGATGGGTGAATTGTCAATGGCTTCCAGCAGGTAGTCCTGATCTGAATTCGTACCGCAATCGTAGACAAAAGTAAATGCGCGGTAAGCACCGATATAGATATTTCCAGTATAAAAACAACCCTGTCCAACCGGATGATATTGATAGATGGTTCTGTACATGTGATCTGGGTCAACTTTAGAAATAGGGTTGATAAACAAATATAGCTCAATTTCTTCAGCAGGTTTCTGAACTTATTATTTGAAACATTAGGGATAAAAGCGCAGGGAATAATTTGCCGGAAAATAAATAAAAAGTAATAGTTTTGGATATTCATGCCGGGAACCTCCGGCAATGTGATAAGGTTTAGGTAAAAAGCTCCTGCTTGCAGGGGCTTTTTTTATCTTAAATAATCTGAAGACAATGAGCAGTGGACATCAAATAGCTTTACCATGAGTATCCAAAACTATGAAGCCAATAAACGGGAACTTGTAGACCAGGCCGGTCTTCCCGATGTAGCGATCTTCGATTACGAGTTCAGCCCTTATGTGGACCTGTTCGATCAATTATTTGAGTTTTGCCGCGATAACTTGCTCATCCATGAGCAGCAATACCAGATCGCTCCCGCGCGTTTCTTTTATGAGAATGAGCGGAACGAGGTTAATGCCTGCGCAATGACGATTCCCGGGTATTCGTTGATCATGATAACTGCCGCCTTGCAGGTACATTTTTACGATCATTTTTACCGGAATAATGACTGTTTTGACCGGGATGAGGTTCTCAGGGAACGATACGGGGCAATTTTTAACGAAGGTGATCCGCCGGGCTATATCATGTACCAGATCAGTACGCAATTTACCTACTATCATGAGTTAGCGCACCTGATACAGCGAAGTGCATTATTGCCCACCCGTCTGAATGAAAAGTATCAGGCCAACGGCGCTCCCTATGAGGAATATCAACATATCCTGGAATTTGATGCTGATTGCCATGCCGCCAATTTAATGACCTTTCATATTTTGCAGTACATCGAAAGGCACCCTGAAATGGGCGGTGATCAGGGCGTTATTCAGCACCTCATCGCATTATACGCGGCAACGATCTTCATTTATTTTACTTTCCTGGATGGAGGTGGTCCGGTATATTACAAAGCGGGTGATCATCCCCACCCGGTTGTCAGGATCATTTACATCACCAACCTGATCGTTGAAGCGGCCAGGATGAACCTTGGTCAAATGGAGCTTGACCAAACCGGAATTGTTCATCATGCGTTTGATATGAGTGAACGCTTTTACGCGGCCAATCAAATGGCCAATCCTATCGAGCGTTTCGATACCATTTTTGAAAATGAATACGATCAGATAGCGGAGTATATTGTCTTTCTCAGCGATGAGGCTACGAAATACCCTGAACTTTGCCGTAATCGGGTTGATGCGAACGGCAATCCTATTTAACTGAATACCTAAGAAAAGTCTATTGCTATGTGGCGACCCGTGATTTCACCATCAAAATGCGATCAAAGCGAAAGCACGGGGCGAAACGGGGCGGGCGCATGCCCGCCCGCCGGGCATTCCGGCAGGTTGGCTATCTATCACGCCACTTTTAAAGGCTGTGTCCTGAAATCTGCGAGGTTGAGAAAGAAACCACGGTTAAATAAAATGCCCTCACGGAATAACTGCCAGAGCAGGGATGCCCCGCAGTTGGCCAAAGCCGAATTGATAAACAAATCCTGTTTGGTAAGGGCTTCGGCCAGTGAACAGCTTGGGGTATTATCCTCCTTTTCCGAACTGTTCAGCAGTTCTTTAAATTCTTCGGTCACTAAGGGCAGGCTTTCAACGGGTCGGTATAATTCAGAGGCGGGTTGTGTGATTTTTTCAAGGGTCGATAAAATCACCTGACCGCTTGAACGGCTGTTGCCAAAATCCAACCAGTACTTGACACGGTTGCGACCGCCATAGTTCTTGGTGAGGTGTTTTAATATCTCGCCTATTTCGTAGCGTGCAGTTACCGTATCTACACAAGAAATAGTGATTACCGCACTTGCCAAGTCCCCGTCTTTTAAGGATTGCTTATCATAACGGGTCGTTTCGGCTTTCCAGTTCGTGCCAAAAAAGCGGTTGATGCGGTTAATGAGGGCAACCGACTTGTATTGCCCTAATTCGGCGGTGGTAAATAATTGCCTGCCCAAATTGGCGGTATCTACCACATCATTATCAAATACCCTGACAAATAGCCCTGCATGTCCTAACGCATTTAAAGCGTGATTCATTCTCGCCAATGCGGTTAACAATTGACTGCCTGTTCCACCAGCGCCAATGAGGTTGATGGTAACTGGATTGTAGGGTTGTAACAGTTCCTTTTGTACAATATGTACGGCAGGTTTAAAGACTTTTTGCTTTTTCATCGGATGATTTGTTTAAGGGTCAAATGACTGGTTAATAATTCCTCTTGGGGAAAAGGTTTGCCCGAACCTGCGAGGTTACGCCATAGTTCGGTGGTGTTGGACTTGGTGCTGTTGTTCCCGCTAATGGAGTGGCTGAATTTGCTGTTAAAGAAATAACGTTCCCATGTAGCCATAAAGTTCTCTAAACAGGTGGTTTTACCGATATTGATTTGCACCGTTCCCATACAAACCTGACCGCTCCCGTATATATTCAGGTATGGGGCATGGCATAGTTTAGTGTTCTCATTGGGTTTTGCTTTGCCTTTCAGGGCAAAAACGTGCAAACTATCCGCATTGGCTTTCCACAGCATGGCAGGTATCTGAAACTTTCCCGATGGAATACGCAGGCCATCGACAAAGAATAGGGTCACTTCCTGTGGCGGAGTGTACCATACGGCAAAGCCGTTAGCCTGCTGATTGACATATAACACCTTATTGGAGAGCAAGCCTTTAGATTTTAAATAGGTGTCCTGTAACTCCTGCGAGGTTTGCAATAAGGCATGTAAAACGCTCATTTCCTTTACGGATAACGGGTGCGCATTGATGGGTTTGCCATTCCTGCCTATGTCATAGCTTTCCACGTAAATCTGCGTTTCAGCTTCGTTTCGCTGAAACTGGTTGATTTCCTGCGCTTGTTCATGCTTATAAATCAGCAGGACTTTGTAAGGTTCAAACCTGCTGTTAAACTGTTGGGTGATGTTCTTCATGGTCGTAACTGTTTAGTAAATCCCGTAATCGTTCAATCAATTCGAACAGGCGGGTCTCAAAATCAAAATCTTTGCGGTCTGTATCGGGCAGGGTATCAAAACAATGCACGATGGTGGGTTCATCCTGAACGGCTATTTCCTGAAAACTGCAATTGATCATGTCCATCAATTCATCCTGAAAACAATCCCTGTCACTCCAATAGAAACTGATGTATTGTTCCACCCTGATGCGTTCTTCCTCGTCAGGATAAACCAAGTCCTCACGGATGCTATCGGTTACCGAGCGTTTCGGGTACTGGCGGTAAAGCTGTAGCATTTCGATGGCTAACAGTTCCCATTCCAGTTCGTGTTTATCACGATGATGGAAATCGGTTATTACCTGTTCCATTTTTTGTAGCCAAACAGGGTTTTTGATGATGGGCATGATATGCCCGCCCGCCCTTTTCATTTCGTAAAGCGTATCTTCCTGATGTTCCCGCCATGCCTTTTCCTCGGCATCATTCCCGATTTCGTGTTCCGCTTCGCTTATCCATTGTTCCAATGTATCGTACTGGCAATCCATGAATGTGCCGTTCTCGGCATAGAATGGAATATCCACCACTTGGTGCAGGTAGGCAAATAAGACGGTGACCAATTCGGTGATGCGTTTTTGTTCAGCGTTTTGCGACCAAAGCCAGTACGCGCGAACGGGGATATAAAACAGGCAATGGCTTAAATCGTAGGTTTTCACCACACCTAATACTGCACTTTTTCCCCTATCCTTAATTATCACACAATGATTATTTCGGTCTATTTTGGCGACTTGTTCAGCCACCTGTTGCCATGTGTGGTAAATATTCTGCGGGAACGGTAAATCTGTTGGTGGTATAGGTAAATGATAGAACCCGCAGAGATTGGCAAGGGAGTGAAAATACTCCCTTGCTATCCTGTCCCTGTTCCCGCTGAACGGCCAAAAGGGCAAAAAGCTATGGTTCAAAAAACCATTTCCGTGATGTCTGCGGGTGCGCTCCTTAACGGGTTGCGCCTGACCTCGTCCGCATCGGGCAGACGGTCTAACCGACCTGTCAGTTCCCTGAACAATTGCTGTAGTTTCCATTGGTCGCCTTTAGTGTTGATTTTAATTATCCTGTTAATTACTCGCTTTTTCATGGCTAACCTTTTGTTCCTATCGTGCTTTCAAAGCGGTACACCGCTTCATCGTTCCTGATTTCAGGGCCAATCACTTTGGCATTGGTCAAGACGGGGTATGTACCTGCAAAGAAATTCTGCACATCGGTTATGGTGAATGTATCGTTCGGGTCTGTTAGCCGGATTTCCTGCCCGTTCTCCTTGTGCAGGAAAATCCTCGGTAAAATCATCGTTTTCATGGCGTTCTCTTAATCGTTAAAACTGGCGGTTAATTTATCATAGGCTTCCTTGCCTGCCTGCAAGGTTTGGCGCTTCGCCTCGATGGCTTCGGCCTTGTCAGGATAATCTGCAGGGTCGGGCAATTGCGCCAACGCTTCGGCATACTTGGTGTTTTGCGCCAGTTCCTTTACTTTATCCATCGCATCATCGTACAGGCGTTTCTTTTCGGCTTTGGCCTGCGCATCATCCACCTGCGGGGTGAACAGGTTTTGCGGTTCTTCATCTGTTTCATCGTCTGTTTCAGATGCTGAATTTTTGGCCGTTTTATCATTGCCGTTTTTCACGTTCTTTTTGGCCTTTTCCAGTTGCTTTTGGTAATCCTCTAAATTGTTGATGATGCCTGCCGTTTGTTTAACGGGCTGTGCGAACTGCTCAAAAAAGCCCTCGTCCAGTTCTTCGGCTGTGCCTTTGAACAGCATCGGGGGCAGGCTGTTCCCTGCGGTTGCCGTGATACTGCCTTTTTTAAGGACTGCGGAAACGGTCAATATCCCTGTTTCGTCCTGATTGATATTGAGCAGGAAATTGCCTGTAAAGCCTAAGCCTGCTATCTGCTGAAAGAATTGCGTTTTCATAGTGTTAAAATTTTAGATGGTTAATGCCTGCGACCGCCAGTAAGAAAAGCCCTGCCAATCCGCAGAGATTTCCGGCAATCAGGATGATTTTTTCAATGGTGGTCACCGTTATAAAATGATGGTAACTGCTGAATTGTTGTAAGCCTGCTACGCCCCTGCGGTTGAACCTGCGCCTGCCAATGGAATAGCGGATGAACAGGCAAAGGGCGATTAACAGCAGAGCGCATGGCACGGTATAATGTTGGGTTTTCATATCAAGTGAATAAAAGTTCTACTGCGGGTTTGAATTTGGGGTCGGTCTGTTTAGCCTGTTGCACGTAGGTGGTCAGGGCGTGTCGGGTAAAAATGGCCAGATAACCGTCGAACAACTGGTCAGCGAACACATTTGGGGAACGGTATAAATCTTTTGGGTACTTAGCCATAATAGCCTGTATGCGCTCTGCCAGTTCAAACCACATTTCGGCGGCCATCATCCCGTTGTCCCATGCCTCACTGATACGCTCTTTATCATTTAAAACGGTTTCGGTGAGTTCGTTCAGGTAACCTAAAAATTCAGGGATTTCCTCTCTTAGCAAACTGTGTAAAAGCCTTGCTTTTGCCACGTTGTTCATCATATTTAAGGGTTGCATGTTGATTAATCTTTAAGGTGAATAAATGCAGGGGATTGCTCCCCTGCGTTAGTATCAATTCAAGTTCAGGGCATCCGTCCCATTTTTGGCGAAGTTCCCGCATAGGTCAAAGGCGACCTGCGCCCTTTGCTTGGCTGTGCCATCCATGATGGATTTAAACTTGGCATCCCCGTCTTTAAAGTTTCTGACGTTCTGATAATAGCCTGTGATGGCATTGTAAGCACCGAACAAAGTGCCTGCGGTGGTTTCCATTTGCTGGGTTTCGTTACCCATTGCATAAGCAAAGGCATTATCTACAATGTTCGTGTAGGTGGTGGACAGCTTATCCAGTAAACCCAATTCCAAGTTTTGTATCACTTCCTTATTTGGAGCCATAGCAACCTGTATCAGTTTTTTCACCTGCTTATCCGTAATGCGAACATTTGTCCAGTAATTAAACAGTTCCTGTAATTCCTCGCCCATTTTATGGGAAATGCCCATTAAGGTATGCGCCTGTTTCAGGCGGTCATTAGCCGAGGCGGTATGCCTAATCTTAATAGCGGTGGTGTGGTTGCGCAGGGCGGCATTCAGCGTATTGTTGCAAACGATACGAATTGGTGTAAATGCTGCGGTTATACTGCCAAACCCATCGTGGGAGGTAGTTAAAAACAGGTATTGTTCTATTAAATCCTGTTTGCCAACCTTAATAAAATCGGGTAATTTGGCGGTGATAAATATCCGCTCTCCTTTACCCAATGCGCCTGCGGTCTCGTATTTGATACCCGTTTCACCCCCTACTATAGCATCAAAGAATTGAAAGGCATCGGCATTTTGTACCACTTCGTAATCTTTACCCACCACACCCAAAACAGAACTGTTGTCGGTGCGAACGGTGGCAAAATAGTTAGGTACATTAATTTTAGGAAAGTCGATACTTTCCCCCATTTCATTTAATTCATTCGGTAATGAATTAGTGAACAACGGCCTTTTTTCTACCGTATAATCTAAACCCGCATAGCGGATGGCCTCGGCACTGGTCGGGTAATCTTCCACGACCTGCCCTAATCCATGCCATGCTTTTTCCTTTACGCTAAAAAAACTGTGTTTTCCTGTCTGCTCGTTATAAAAAAGATTATTTGCCATTTTCTTAATATTTAAAAGTTTATAAATTCCTGTGCTACGGTTTAATTGGCTTTGGCTGATTTGGTCAGCATTTGTATCTGCTCGGTGCGGAATTGCAGGCTTGCCATAGGCTCGCCGTCACGGCTTACCCAAGGTTGAGCGGTCATAAATCCGCTTAATTGCACCAACATGCCTTTGGTCAGGTAGGGCGCTATGGCATCGGTGCGCCAGTAGGTACACTCAATAAAGGCGGTTTCTTCCTTACGTTCGCCCTGTGACTGGTAGGTACGGTTAACCGCAACCCTAAAACCTGTTACTTTTTTGTCCTCGTTTACTGCTCTTACGGTAGCGTCTGCTACCAATCTTCCTGTGATTTCCATGACTACTTTTTTTTATGGTTAATTATTCTGTTTCGCTCAATGACCATTAGTTTTTAAAATTCATTTGGCCTTTGATAGAGGCAGAAAATTTGCGCGGGGGGCTGGCATGCAAGGCTGACATAGAAAAAATACTACCCGGAGCGCAGCGGAGGTGTGGAGATTTTTTCGGTCACGAAGCCTGGCCTTGCTTGCCGAAGAGGTATAAATTTGCCTCAAGCAAAGGCTAAATGAACGCTCCTTGTAGTGTCCGCGATTGCTATCCCTCGAAGAATCTTTAGTGCGCTGCGGGGTGGCCCGTATTTGATGCGGGGAAAAGGCGTCCGCCCAGCCGGCTACTGTTGCCGGCCGAGGCGTCCGTAGGATCATAGACTGCTTTTGCCCGTTCCTGTTGAAATCAAGTCATGTCAATTGCGAAAAGCGGGGACGGTTTTTTTTATAAATCGAAAATGCAAGGGAAAGCCTAATGTAGCCTGATCGGCGGAGTCCTTCATAGAGTGAAGACTTAACCTTGCTTTTTTACGGATCGGGCGCGCAGTTTGCAGCGAAGCGAAAATGGCGAAGCCTCCGGTCAGTGATCGCAGCGGCATCCTTTGAAAAAGATATAGCGTAGAGCAGGGCCCAAAGGGGACCGAAAACAGGAAATAATGTAGGCTTAACTTCTAAGACAAATAAGTATTACGTCGAAATTTAGACTTTGCCGTTGGTATTGAGGTGATTTTTATGATCCCGGTTATTTGGTATCAGATTTAATGACAGAAGGAATAACACTGGACATACTTCTAATGATTAACGGTGCTGAGGCTCCGATGTGAATGGCCAGCAATTTGTTAACATGTACCTGTCCGTCAAAATACGCGTAGCCGATGAGTGCCCCAAATAAAGGATTGATGATATAAGGTAACCAATAAGCGATATCTTTAAAATCGGGTCGCCTGCTTTTTGGTACTTTACTTAATTCTAATAAGTTCAAAAGCTGGATACATGTGCTGCCTAATGCTGCAAGAATGATAGCTTCCATTAATCTATCCGGTTTTTAAATGCGCCAACTATTTTTCTGAAAAACGGCTCGGTCTTGCGGAAACGGTCCCTGGTCGTTACTACGGGCTGCATATGATCATCTGTCGACGATACAAAGTCATCCGAGCTGTTGATGACTTCATAAATCTCCGGATTGCTTAACTTTGATCTTTGGGCAATATCCTCTATTTTATACCATTGGGCGGCTGGTAAACTTTCTATTGCATCAAGTATTCGTTTTTCATTTTTAGGCTCGGTGCTCATGATCTTATAGGATTGGTCTCTCTAAAGTACTATAAAAAAAATTGATTTCATTCATCGCAGTAAAGTATTGATTTCTTCGATCTTTGACCGCTCCCACGTCGCAAAATCATCGGGCGAGGTGAAAAGTTTTGTCCAGGCATCATTCAAAACCCTGGATATGGGCTGGTCATATTTCGCTATCTGGTCCGCATAGGTTCTCAGATCGATTTTTTTGCATCCTTCGAATACGTTTTCAGCGAGTTCATTCAGTAGATCTTGTGGAAATATATCTGCGTAATTGGCAGGGATAGGATTGTTAGTTGCTTTCAAAAATCTATCCCATGAAGCATTGATCTCTATGACTTCGGCCGTATGTCCCATTTTGTTAAGTAGGTAGCAGATCGCCCGCATCCTGGCTTCATCGGAAGGGTGTTTGGCTGAATCGTTATATATACTGGAATGTCCGCTGCTCAGCGTACATATCTTAAGATTTGTCCAGGCGTATGCAGGACCGACAAGATAGGTAGCTATCAAATCGCACGAAAACTCCATTACCCAGACACTGGCCCACCTGACAAGCTTTTCGCGGTAAAACGTTTTTAAGGTTTGTGCGCGCTGTTCACTATCAACCCGGATAATTTCTCTGTTATAAAAAGCCTCAATCGACCTGTTGATCTTTCCGATCAGGAATTTTTCGTACTGGCTAAAAAACAGGTGACCCATTTCGTGGTAAAGGTCAGGTAGATTTAGCAGGTTACGTTGTTCCCCATTAGGCACCGCAATAATATCATAGCCAGGAAAGGCCCAGAAGTAATCATCAGAATTGCTGATGGTCGTTATGATCGGCGGGTTCTGAAAAAAGCAATTGATCTCATCATAGATCTTGGTGATCTTTTTCTTGAAATATACTTCGGCTTCATCATAATTGATGATTACCAAAAATCTGAATAATTCAATATTTAGGATCTTCTCGTGAATGGTGTTATAACGTATGATGTTATTGGAGGCTAAAGATTCGATATCAAGATCGCCTGAGCTGATCAGGTGCTGAATCTCCTGAAAAAGCTCATGTAAAAGATCCTTTGTTTTTTGCAAAAAAGGTTCATCGATTTCGGGTGAAATCGTTGACGCATCCAATTCTTCCATCATTTTTGAAATTTTAGATGCCTGGTCAAAAAACAATCCTTTTAAAAAAGAAATCATCCGCGACCTTTTCTTAGTTTTCTGAACAATGAACTCCGCTCGCTGTCAAGAACAGTCAATAAATCATCAAGGATAATCAGATCTTTGCTTTGTATGGGCTTATCATTGGATACCTGATTTATCAGGTTTGGCAAAGCGCTGTTGAGGTCATGATATTTTGATAACCGGTCTTTATAGTCAAGAATGATCAATGAAGGAATAAAGTCAGACTTTAATTCGTTCTCGTCCATTATCTTTTTGATATTATCTAAAAATGCGGTCAGCGTTTTCTTAGCTTCTGCGTGTTCTTCAGCTGACACGGCCAATTTGGGATATTTCCTACGGTTACTTTCATCCGCGAGCAGGTGTTCTTTTTTAAAAGTTATGACCGAATTATTCACCTTGTCCGAAGTTGCGACCAGTTGGTTGTACTGGTTCGACAAAATACTTACATCACTCATGATAGTTGAATTTTAATTGATGTCCATTAATTCTTCTTCGTCTTCCTCGTCTTCTTCATTGACCTCTCTGGTTGCGGTAAGCGGTTCGAGCAAGGTATCAATCAGCTTAATAATGACCGGCAGAAAATTACTCTTATCCGGTGCTGAGAACGCTAACATGATCTGACAAAAAATATCTTCCATTACCTTCATAAAATCAAGGTCACCTTCTTTCATGGATAAATTCAAAGGTCTTGAAGTGCCTTTGATCTGAAAAGGGTAGCCGGTACTAAAAATAAATCCTTCAGTTGGTGACATTAGTTTATAGGAGCCGGCAACCGGGTTTTCAAGCCGGTCATAGCTATTCGTTTTTGCGGCGATCCTGATCGGTACCGAGCTTTGCTTATGCAGGTCGACCACACCATATTTTACAGTATCTTTTTGAAGTATCCCTTCAGAGACCAGCGTATTAACCGCTGATTGCAGCGCTTTGAATTCTACGCCGAAACTTCTACCATCGCGTATGATAACAATTCCATTGGGGTTGGGTGCGAAAAGCGGGATGTATAATTTTAGCTTTTCATAAATCACCTTATTCAGGGTTTTCGCACGTACTTTTTCCACACGCTGAGAATTGGTCTTCTGTGGAACTTCTTCAGGATGAAAGATGATTTGCTCCCCATTTTTAAAGAAAAATGTAAAACCTGCATGACGGTCATGTACATCTATACCGATGTAGATATCGTAAAATAAGTTTTTTGCAAGCGCATAAGGCCACTTTCTGTTTACGATCAGGTGTTCCAGGACCAGATAAAATAAATAAGAACTGAAACGCCCTTTCAGCGCTTCCACCACTCTATACTCTACCAAACTGTTTTTACCCGAGGAGGAGAATGGTTTAAAAAAAGAACTGATATTATGGGCAGAAGCACATTGTACCTTTAAATTGGGATAGAATTTACTTTTCAGCAGTTCATGAAACGTCTTTAAAAACGATTGGGAAAAAGCATCCATGTCCGGTAATATGACCAGTGCGAAACCTTGAGTTGCCTGATGACGCTGGAGCGCTTTCTCTATTTCCTGAATCTGAACCGTTGCAGAAGTGCAACTTTTAACCGGGTATCGGATTATCGTAAATTTATCAAATGCGGGAGCTAGTTTTTTGATTAAAAACTCTGCGTTATTTTTAAAAGCTTCGACCAAATTGATATCAATATATTTTTCATCCGGGACCAAAAGGTACTGGGCGTCAAAAGATGTACGGTTGATAACTCCGTTGTTTTTGATCAGTTGCTTCCTTTGATAAGCAAAATCCCGCATACCAGAATTGAACCCGGTGATCTTCAACCTTTGATTATTATGAAATAATAATTCAGGTATCCAAAAGTTTTTGATCTTCTCAACCAGTGGTTCATTGCTGATCACTAATTTTCCGGAATTGAACTTTAAATTTTTGAAATAAGAGCTGATGTAATTGTTAATCGCCTCGAATCTTCTCGAAGGGTCTTTGATCGATAAATAATGCAAAGACTTAACTCTTTCATCTTTGGTGCTGTAAAGCATCCTTGCCAGTGATGTTGCTCCACTGTGAGGGTCCATTGTTCTTCCTGGATAGGTATATGACATCGAAAGATCATCAGGTTTCACATACCTTTTTAAGTCGGCTCTGCTATTTTCTATTTTCTCGGTGATATAATTTAATACGTTGAAAGTTGACCCATCGCGTATAAAATCCTGTTCTTTAATGGTTTTGCCAAAGCCAAGCAGTTCGATCGTATACCAATTGTCGCCGTTCAGATATAAGAATCGCTTACCTTTGTAATTATTTTCAAAAGTCCTTACGTTCCCCTCATTGATATAATGCGAAAGACAATGCTTGTCAATGTATTTAGTAGAAAGGTCCAAAGCCACATAAAAGTGCCCGTCAGCCAATCGTGCTAATTTATAAGTGAAGCCCTCAAAAACATTTATAGCTCCCTGAATACCTTTAATAGGTTCCTTTAAAAAAAACTGATGGGTATTTAATTTCCAAAGATCACGATGCTGCCCTAGCTGCCGCCTGATCTCATAATCAAGAAATTTATAAACAACGTCCAGCTGATGACCCTGAATATTTGTGGAGTCGATCTGATAAATTTCTGGAAGCAATTTTATTGGAATACTAAAAGGAACGCCATCTACATTCCGGTCTTCCATTTGCTTATCAGCGGGGACTGCGACAAAAAACTTTTGATTCCTTTTCAATATAGCCGTAGGTCCTTTGGTTACAGAAGATACCTCTTCGGCTATCTTTTGTAATTGCTTATTAACCAATTCGTCTTTTCCTGCAATAAATGACAGGTCAAACTCTATTAATTTGTAAGAAAAGTCCAGATCAGACAAGTTGTCTACTCGGTACAGATTTAAGATATGATCCTTCATCGTATGTATTATTATTTTTAATTAAATACCCGCACAACAATCTGAAATTGCAGTTCTTGCAGGAAACCTGGTTATTTGTCAGTTCAAAATCCTCTAATTCGATATCGTCACCGGTCATCAGCGCGATGTCTCTGCTCGTGAGTGTAATATAATCTATGATCGTATTGTATATCTCTTCGGTAAAATCATGTTGTTTCGACGACCCCTTTAAAAGGTTGACTTCAAAGAGTTTAATGTCTTCAAATAAATATGCGGGTTTACCTGGCGTATCAAGTCGTTTTTTATAGATCGTTAAACCACTGATCTGTAACTGTCTCGCGTAGTCCGAAACCATGCTATCAGACAATTTCCAGTCGATGATCATTGGCTTCCAGTCATAGGAAGCCAATAAATCCATTTGTGGTTTAACGATGGCATTGCCAACATAGACCAACCTGTCTTCTACATTCGGTTTGATCCAGTTGGCCTCTTTTAAAATATCGATCAGATAGCGCCCGTCCATCAAGATGATCTCCGGAATATTTATGACCGCTTTTCGGATATCATCATAACATTCTGCAACCTCCTGCTCGGTGAATGGCTGGCCGGTCTCATGAATGTCAAGGATACAATATTCACTTTCCATATTACCCTTTTTTATTTCAGGGTTCTGATAAAGTTTATTCTCAGAAAAGCGGAATTGCTTTTGTGCAAATTCGACCGCTTGTTCTGACAGGTTTTGAAAATTGAGCTCCTGCTTTTCCGCTATCTTTGGTATAATGATCAATTCTAAAAACTTATCGACCACGCTGCCTTTCCACATCGTCAGGTTCTGCATAGTGCCAAGTTCATAAGCCTTTCGTCTGATCAAATGTTTTCGGTTATGATTAGCTAAAATGGAAGCGAAGTAATATTTCCGGTTACATTCCCTCCAGGTATTTACAGTGGTATAAGCCCATTTCACACTCATTTCTTACTCACTTAAAAGTTGACGTAGGCGGTTAAGATATTTTTCCATGGCAAGTTTATTTTCAAATAATTCTTTGCCATCCGTTTTAGGGGCAATATCAGAAATCATATCCTTTGAAATATAAACGCTCTTGCGAAACGAAGGATTGAACGCAGAAAAGTTGCTTTTTTCTAAATTCTGCTGTTGCAGGATATCATAGGTTTTATGAATCGCACGTTCAGCCTTCTCAAAGGAGATTTTTAGCACTTTCAATAGGTCCTTCAGTATCACGACCGGAATATTATTTGCATAAATTTTATCTTCTGTAATTTCTTTTACCATGTCCACCGGCAAATTCGAGGTTTCCGCGAGTGATTCTTCCGATATCGCAGCCTGTTGCATTTTGTCCTGTATCAATTGCCCTAAAGACATGTTGACCAACACACCGCGTAATCTCTCCATAAGACTTTTTTCATGGTCAAGGCTAAGCGTTTCACTAGGTTGTAGTAAAAGGATATGGCTGATTTCCCGTTCAGCAATAGGATCACTAGCCTCTTTTGCGCTTTCCAGATAATATATCCGTAAGGCTTCATCCGTAATATCAATGCGGTTGTTCATGGCTTTATAGTTGTTTTGCAATTAGTTTATCGATCAATTTTTTCTTAGCCCGGTGATGGGTCACTTTTAACTGTTTGTTTTCAATTCCGAGGAAATCTGATATTTCTTCATAAGTGTAATTTTGGGCCCGTAAAAGCAAAATATCCTTATCTACCGGATCCAGCTGGTCCAATGCTTCATTTAAGTGGAGCAATTCCGGGCTGTCGATATATTCGGACCGGTAATAGTCCGCGAAAGAAACCTGATTAATATGTTGAATGATCTCCTTGGTGTTTTCTTCACTGTTGGTCAGATCGACATACTCTATTTCATGCTCGCTTTGACTGCGGTTCTTCCTAAAGTATTGCCGCAAAAAATTAGTCAGCACTTTGTACAGAAAGTTATCAAAATGCTGTTTTGATTCAAACTCATAATGAGACAGCTTGAGGATCAATGTTTCCAGCGTTTTGTAGATAACCTCCCAGGAATCATCTTCTGATAAATGCCAGTTGCGAGCACAATAGGTATAAAACTTTTTACCGTAGGTGTCATACAATTCTTCAAGGCCTTTGGGGTCTTGATTAATGATCAGCTGCATTATGTCTTTGTAATCTATCATAGCTCTTACTTATATATATGCAATCAGGTTACCGAACGTGTAACTGATAAAATAAAGATACGATCTTCGCTTAGTTAATCAGATTGTCGGCCGTTTGGAATGTAGATAAGAATAAGCCTTATATTTAGAACTGTTATGGAGGAAACCGAAAATAAAGAATTAAAGCTCGTAGAAAAATATATAAACCAGACGAACCGGAATATTTTTTTGACGGGGAAAGCAGGAACCGGCAAGACTACCTTTTTACGACAATTAAAAACAAGCACCCAAAAAAGTTTCGTTATCGCGGCACCGACAGGTATTGCTGCGCTGAATGCAGGTGGCGTTACCTTACATTCTCTTTTTAACCTTCCAAACGCCCTTTTCCTGCCAGAGTCAGCGACTAAACAGCCGCTGGTGAATATCATTACCCAGCAGCATGTTTTGAAAGGTGCATCGTACTCAACCGCAAAATTGGAGTTACTGAAAAATCTCGAGTTGCTGGTCATTGATGAAGTGTCGATGTTGCGGGCAGACCTACTTGATATGATCGATCTTTTGTTAAGACAATTACGAAGTGAGCTAACAACTCCCTTCGGAGGCTTACAGGTATTGTTCATTGGTGACCTGTTTCAACTTTCCCCGGTATTGGGCAGTAAAGAGGAGGCTGCATTTTCGGCCTTTTATCCGTCCCCTTATTTCTTCGATTCAAATGCGGTAAGGCAGTCCGATGTGGTCTATATAGAACTGCATAAAGTATACAGGCAAAGCGACCTGCATTTTATCGAACTGCTCAATAAAATAAGGCACAATGAAATTGAACAAAAGGATCTCGATGAGCTAAACAGGAAAATTTTCCTTTCTTCCGAAAATTCAAAAAAGCAATTCATAACACTGACATCACACATCAGCAAGGTTGACGAAATCAACGCCCGGAAGCTGTTGGAATTGGGGGGAGAGGCCTATAGCTTTCCGGCGCAGGTGACCGGTAAGTTTGACCATAAAAACTTTCCGGGAGAGGCGGTTCTGCATATAAAGCCCGGCGCACAGGTCATGGTAACCAAAAATGACCCGAGCGAAAAGAAACGATATTATAACGGCAAGATAGGTCAGGTTCACAAGATCTCTGAAGAGGGAATTTCTTTAATTTTCTCCGATAGCATTGAGCCGGTAATGATCCAGAAAGAAACCTGGAAGAACATCGCTTATGGTTTTGAAAATGAAAAGGCGACGACCACCATGGTCGGTGAATTAAAACAATTCCCAATACGCCTGGCCTGGGCGGTAACCATTCATAAAAGCCAGGGCTTATCTTTTGACCAGGCAGTTATCGATGCTGCAGATTCATTTTCAGAAGGACAGGTCTATGTTGCACTGAGCCGGCTGACAAATTTTGAAGGATTATATTTAGCTTCTCCTTTATCAAAGGATATTCTAAAGCAAAACGAAACGGTCGTCAATTATATCAAGGAATGCGAAAAGAGCTCCTTTCCAGAATCGTTACTTCAGCAAGAGACCAGCCGTTATATTTTTGAACTGTTGATGAATTGTTTTAACTGGAATTTTATTAGCGATCACATTCGACTCATTATTCGGCAAGTCGATAGCTGGCGCATTGCTAATAAATTTGAAAAACTGGTAAAAACGGAAGAAATTGATCAGCTAGTTGCACAACAACAGGAAATTTCTTTAAAGCTTATACGCCAACTTAGCGACCTGACCGCTGTTGCAATAGTTGACTATTCATTTTTATTTCAGCGAGTTAAAGCGGCACGCGATTATTTTACCGGGGTGCTTGACAACAAATTAAGCCCACTGGTAAGTGCAGTTCTTTCAAGTGCCGCGTCGGATAAAGATCAAAAAGAGTTTCTTCAATCATTGACTAAAATGGACGATCTGATTTATCGTAAAAAAGTAGATTTATCCGCAGCGGAAGAACTTGCCAAAGGACTATTGAACGGAATTGACGTTGAAAATCTTTTGTTGAACTATGAAAACGCTAAAAGACCAGCGCCCGGTCCGCCGCAAGCAATCAAAGCTCCAGTTAAGCATAAGCTAAATTCCAAACAAGCGACTCAGTTAAAATCGCTGGAGTACTTTCGGAACCAGTTGACGATACCGGAAATAGCAGCCAAGCGGCAATTAGCCATACACGTGATCGAAAGCCACATTACCGAATTGATCAAAGCCGGAGCGATAAAATTGCAGGAAGTATTACCCGAAGAAAAAATATCTTTTCTCCTGCCGCTGATTGCAAATGGCAATGTTGATATCAACGAATTGAGGGTCACAGTTGGAAATGCCTATAGCTTTTTTGAATTGCGAGCTGCCATAAATCATGTAATACGCAATTCTTAGTCCTGTCTGACAATATACGATAACCTATTTAACCATTTAAACCATCGGCTGTCCAGCCTGAATAGGATAAATATAACATGACTAAGCCCAATATGATCAGGATGGAAATTTTAATGTAGTTGCCCAGGTCATGTTCTTTTTCATGCGACAAATCACCTTTACCGCATAATTTATAGATGATCCGAATTGCACCACTGACCAATAGCGCAAAAAGGCATATCGCCAGGTAAACCTTGAGTTCATCCATAGTTCTAAGATACGTCTATTTAAAGATAATAGCTATTTACTGTGATTCAATTAATTGGCGCGAAAATTGCTCAAATGGGAATGTTGCAATTCTTAAAATTGTTACGTAGTTTTGACGCGATGAGGTTGTTTAGTTTAATCATGTGTATAATCGTTCTTTCGCTGGGCCTGATGCCCTGCAAGGACAGTAATGCCGTGGCTAAGTCGTATACCAAATATGCTGTAGAAGCGGCACACCATGGATCAAATCCTGTACAGGACGCCTGCTCCCCATTTTGCCATTGCTCTTGTTGCAACACTCCCTCGCTTACCGCGATCAGACCCCTATTATTTTCAATACCATTAGAAGTGGACAATTCCTACCCGGAATTACAAACTTCCAAAATCAAGAACAGGAATTTAGTTATCTGGCAACCGCCGAAATTAATTGCTTAATACCCTTTCGTAAGCATGCTTTTCAGCATGTTAAAGCATTTTAATTAATTTTTATTTCATCAGGTATGGCTCGAAAAAAAAGAGCCCTCCCGAACAAGCATCGTGTTGTTTACTATAACCGTAAGGTTAAACCTAAACCTGCATGGATGCGCATTACCCGTATCATCGGTATGATCATCGTCGTGACCGCCCTGATATTGGCAATGATCGGTATGGCTATGAAGTATTACCACGTGGTAACCAAGCACTAAATTCACATGTTAAATAAGATCATCAATTTTTCCATCAACAATAAGCTGGTCATCGGGCTGTTTACGCTCGCACTGATCGGCTGGGGGATCTATTCCCTCAAGCAGCTACCTATAGACGCCGTTCCGGATATCACGAATAACCAGGTACAGGTGATCACTTTAAGTCCTTCACTTGCTACCCAGGAAGTGGAACGGCTGATCTCTTACCCGGTTGAGCAAACAATGGCGACCATTCCCCGCATCGAGCAGGTTCGTTCACTTTCCCGCTTCGGACTTTCAGTGGTGACCATTGTCTTCCACGATGACGTGGATATCTACTGGGCCAGGCAGCAGGTTAACGAAAAGCTGTCTGAAGCAAAAAACAATATACCGGCCGGATTAGGTAATCCTGAAATTTCACCAATCTCCACCGGGCTCGGCGAGATCTACCAGTACGTCATCCATGCGAAGGAGGGATTTGAAAAGAAATATGACGCGCGCGAGCTGCGCAGCATACAGGATTGGATCGTTCGCCGCCAGTTGTTAGGCACGCCCGGTATAGCCGAGGTAAATAGTTTTGGCGGTTTGCTGAAACAATACGAGATCGCACTGGACCCCGACAAGCTGCGCAGCCTTAATCTGAGCATCAGCGAGGTATTTAATGCGCTGGAGCAGAATAACCAAAACACCGGTGGCGCATATATTGATAAAAAACCTAACGCATACTTTATTCGCAGCGAGGGATTTGTGGGAAATATTGACGACATCAACAAGATCGTTGTTAAAAATAACACGAACGGATTGCCGGTACTGGTCCGCGATATTGCGACGGTCGGCATTAGCAATTCCATCCGTTACGGCGCGCTTACTAGGTCAACTGTTAACAGCGAAGGCGAAGCGGTCGGCGGCATCGTGATGATGCTTAAAGGAGCGAACGCTAACAACGTAGTTAAACAGGTCAAAGAAAAGATCGAACGCATTAATAAAACGCTGCCTGAAGGCGTGACGGTCGAGCCGTTCCTTGACCGCAGCGCATTAGTTGACCGCGCGATAGGCACGGTGGCCAAAAACCTGATCGAAGGGGCGCTCATCGTGATCTTCGTACTCGTTATATTCCTGGGTAATCTGCGAGCAGGCCTGGTGGTTGCTTCGGTTATTCCGTTGGCGATGCTTTTCGCAATTTGTCTCATGAACGTATTCGGCGTTTCAGGGAACCTGATGAGCCTGGGCGCGATAGATTTCGGCCTCATTGTCGATGGCGCGGTCATTATCGTCGAGGCGACCATGCACCTATTGGCGGTCAATAACCCCGGCAGGGCATTTACCCAAAAGGAAATGGATGAGCAGGTAGAACAATCTGCCGGCAGGATGATGAGCGCTGCAGCTTTCGGCCAGATCATTATCCTGATCGTTTATTTACCGATTTTGGCGCTGGTAGGGATTGAAGGCAAAATGTTTGGCCCTATGGCGCAGACCGTTTCCTTTGCGATCTTGGGAGCATTCTTATTGTCCTTGACCTATGTACCGATGGTATCTTCTTTGTTCCTCAGTAAAAATCAGAACCATAAGAAAAATTTTTCCGACCGGATGATGGATGCTATCCATCGCCGTTATCTCCCTATGATCAAAGGCGCGCTAAATAGACGCCTGATCGTTGTGGGCAGCGCGGTGGCTTTGCTGGTTGTCAGCATTATCATTTTTACCCGCATGGGCGGCGAGTTTATCCCAACGCTTGAAGAAGGTGACTTTGCTGTGGAAACCCGCTTGCTGACCGGAAGCTCCCTTTCCCAAACAATAGATAAGGTCAACCAGGCATCACAAATACTGGTTAAAAGGTTTCCCGAAGTGAAGGAGGTGATCGGAAAGATCGGTGCAGCGGAAATCCCAACTGACCCGATGCCGATGGACGCTTGTGACCTTACGGTAATACTAAAGAATAAAAAGGAGTGGAAAACCACGCAAAGCCGGGAAGAACTGGCTAACCTCATGGCCAAAGCGCTGGAAGAAGTTCCCGGTGTTTCTTTTGGCTTTTCTCAGCCCATACAGTTGAGGTCGAATGAGCTGATCTCCGGCGTACGTCAGGATATCGGTATCAAAATATTTGGCGATGATCTCGATGCATTGACGGATCTGTCTAAACAGATCGGCAAGATCGTTGGTTCGGTAAAAGGTGCTAAAGATATTTATTTAGAGCAGGCCACCGGCTTACCGCAGATCGTGGTCAAGATCAACCGGGATAAGATCGCGCAATACGGCTTAAGTGTCGGAACGGTTAACCAGGCGCTCAATACCGCTTTCGCCGGGCAGTCGGCAGGTTTGGTTTATGAGGGCGAGCGTCGTTATGATATGGTGGTCCGACTATCACTGGCCAACAGGCAGGGCATTAATGATGTAAAAAACCTTTATGTGACCGCGCCGAACGGCAACCAGGTTCCCCTGGAACAACTGGCTGACGTTTCCTTCGAGATAGGCCCAAACCAGATACAACGGGAAGATACCAAAAGGCGCATCATAGTCGGCTTGAACGTTCGTGGCCGTGATATCCAAAGCGTCGTGACCGAGATCCAGCAAAAACTGAATGAGCAAATTAAATTCCCGCCGGGATATTACGTAAGCTATGGCGGGCAGTTTGAGAATTTGAAAGAAGCGACCAAGCGCCTTTCAGTAGCAGTACCCGTTGCATTATTGCTGATCATTTTGTTGTTGTATTTCTCTTTCGGGTCGTTCAACCAGTCTTTGCTGATCTTCTCCGCCATTCCAATGGCTGCTATCGGTGGCGTATTCGCATTATTGCTGAGGGGCATGCCTTTCAGTATTTCTGCCGGCGTTGGCTTTATTGCCTTGTTCGGTGTCGCGGTACTTAATGGCATTGTGCTGATCACTGAATTTAACCGCTTGAAAAAGTCGGGTAAAAAAGACCTGAAAGCTATCGTTTTGGAAGGTACTGAAGTGCGTCTGCGGCCAGTATTAATGACCGCCACAGTGGCTTCACTTGGTTTCCTGCCAATGGCCATTTCGACCGCTGCAGGTGCCGAGGTTCAAAAACCGCTGGCAACCGTTGTGATCGGCGGACTTATCACTTCTACCATCTTAACATTAATCGTTTTACCCGTGTTATATACCTATTTCGAAAAATGGCGTGACAAAAAGGTCAAAGCCATTCCGGCTGCTGTTATTGCTTTATTTGTTTTATTTAACTTGCCGGCCAAAGCGCAGACAGTTCCCGCTCAGCCGCTGAATATTCAGCAAGCCATTTCTACTGCCGTTACCAATAATCAAAATGTGCAGTCATCCCGCTTACAGATCACCCAGCAGCAGGCGCTCAAGGGCAGCGCCACGGAATTGGGTAAAACCGACTTCAATATCCAGTACGGACAGATCAACAGTGTAAAAAGGGATAACAATATCAGTATCCAGCAAAACATCCCTTTTCCCGGTCTATACAAAAATCAGCGCGACGTTTACAATGCCAGGATCGGGGCGGCGGAAATCGGCCTGAATGTAACCAAGAACCAGCTGACTTACGAGGTGAGGCAATCTTATACACAGCTGGCCTATTATGTCGCCCTTCAGAAATTGTATTTCAGCCAGGATTCGATCTACAGTGCTTTTCTAAAAGCGGCCGCGCTACGCTATAAAACCGGTGAAACGAACCTGCTGGAAAAAACGACCGCTGAAACGCAATACAACGAGGTTAAAAATCAGATGATGAAAAATCAGTCTGATATCGTAGCGGCCAGGTCGGAACTGAGGCGCTTGCTGAATACCCGGGATAGTATTATCGTTACGCCCGGCCAATTCGTTAAAACGACCGAAGCCATTCCGTATGCCGACAGCAGCATTGTTAAAAACCCCTTATTGGCTTATCAAAAGCAACAGATAGTCATTGCCGATAAGAACATCAACCTGGAAAAGTCCCGATCAGGTCCGGACTTTACGGTCGGTTATTTTAACCAGTCCATCATTGGCGTCCAAAATATTAACGGGCAGGACCGCAACTTTTCCGGTTCCAACCGTTTCCAGGGGGTACAGGCCGGCATTTCAGTGCCACTGTTTTTTAAACCCTACGCGGCGCGGATAAAAGCGGCAAAGATCGACAAGCAGGTTAGTGAATTACAATACAGCCTTTTCCAAACCAATCTGCAAAGCCAGTATCAGCAGGCTTATCAGGATGTGATCAAGAATGCACGAAGCATCGAATATTACGAGAAAAGCGCCCTGCCTAACACCAATCTGATCCTGAAACAAGGCCAGATCGCTTTCCAGAGTGGTGATATCGGTTATATCGAATTCGCTCAGGCGCTGCGGACTTATTCTGAGATCAGGTTCAATTACCTGCAAGCTATTAACCAGTACAATCAATCCGTTTACACGCTACAATACCTTATCGGTTTATAATCAAAGACATGAAAATTAACATTAAAAACATAGGAAGACTGGCTATCATTTTAGCCCTGCCATTTATGATCAGTTCTTGCGGCAGCAAGCCGGCCGAAGATACAGAGACAAAGGCTAAACCGGATACCGCACACAAAGAAGATAAGAACACGGTGGAAGTTACCGCCGCCCAGTATCGGGCCATCGGTATATCTATGGGCTCTACAGAATTGAAAGGCCTCGCCGGGCTTTTAAAAGTAAATGGCTTTATTGATGTACCGCCGCAGAACCTGGTTAGCGTAACTACGCAAATGGGCGGGATCATTAAATCCACACCCTTATTACAAGGCAGCAGCGTGAACAAAGGTGAAGTGATCGCCGTATTGCAAAACCAGGACTACGTACAGCTGCAACAGGATTATCTGGAAAGCAAAAGCCAACTGGAGCTTAGTGATTCAGAATATAAAAGACAGCAGGAATTAGCTAAGCAAAATGTCAACTCGCAGAAGGTATTACAGCAAGCCAAAGCCCAGTACCAGACCATGCTGGCACGGGAAAATGCTTTAAAGCAACGCCTGCGTTTGATCAATATCAGCCCGGAGAGCCTGACCGCCGGAAACATCCGCAGTTCCATTAATATCTATGCGCCGATCAGCGGTTATGTGACTAAGGTGAATGTCAATACCGGCAAATTCATTAACCCTAATGATGTGATGTTCGAGATCGTGAACAGTTCCAACCTGCACGTAGAGCTGAACGTTTTTGAAAAGGATGCGGAGAAAGTTAAGCCAGGCCAACGGGTACGCTTCAATCTTTCCAATGATTCGACCGACAGGGTGGCTATCGTCCAGTTAGTTGGCCGCGAGATCAATACTGACAAAACGGTTACGGTACACGCCATCGCCAAGGGCAGCATCAAATTCATTCCGGGAACTTACCTAAAAGCTTTTATCGAAACCGGAAGCAGCCAGGTAACCGCCTTGCCGGAAACGGCCATAGTCGATTATCAGGGCAAGAAATATGTCTTCGCGCATTCCCCTGTAAAAAAGATCAATGGTCACCAGCATGAAAAGGATGAACCCGAAAGTGTAAAGGAAGCCGCCGGGGAATCTTTTCACTTTGAAATGGTGGAAGTGACGACCGGAATTTCTGATGGTGGATTTACAGAAGTGCAATTACCGCAGGACCTGGAGCTGAAAGGCCGCATCGTGCTGAAGGGAGCTTATGACCTGCTATCCAAAATGAAGAATAGCGAAGAAGAAGAATAAAACGCCATGATGGGCCTGTTTAAATACTTAATACCAAAAACTATGAAAAAGAAAGTTAATGCAACGCCGGCCGTAAAGGAACAACCGGTTAAGAAAAAAGCAGGCCCTGCTGCTGACAGCAAAAAAAAGGGCGAGCCTGAAGAAAAAGACGAATCAAAAACCGGGCATGAACACAAAGGCGATGACCATGACCACGAGGAAGAAGAAGGTCACGACCACGAGCATGGCGGGATCTTCGGGAAAAACACGGAGATGATCTTCGCCATTATCTGCGGCGTTGCGCTTGGCGCTGGCTGGGGATTGTCTTTTATCAGTGGCCTGCCAAGCTGGGTAAGCTTAGCCTTATATCTGACCGCTTATTTCTTTGGCGGATTTTTTACCGCCAAGGAAGCAGTGGAAACTATTCTTAAAGGCGGTTTTGAAATCGACTTTTTAATGCTTGTCGCGGCCATCGGTGCAGGGATACTTGGTGCCTGGGTGGAAGGGGCATTATTGCTGTTCCTGTTCAGCCTCGGACATTCCCTGGAGCATTACGCGATGGGCAAAGCACGCAAATCTATCGCGGCGCTGACCAGTCTTGCTCCGCCGACCGCGCTCGTTTCGAGAGACGGCAAACAGGAAGAAGTTCGTATTGAGGAATTGGTATTAGGCGATATTATTATCATTAAACCGAACAGCAAAATACCTGCTGACGGCGTCGTGGTCAAGGGCGAAGGAAGCGTGAACCAGGCCCCCATTACCGGGGAAAGTGTGCCGGTTGACAAATCGCCGGTACCTGATGCCAGTAAGGATTTCAGTAATGAAGCCAGTATCAAGCCACAATACCGTGTATTCGCGGGTACGATCAACGGCGCTTCCGCTTTAGAGGTCAAGGTGATCAAAGAGGCCAAAGATTCTACCATCAGCCGTTTAGTTAAAATGGTGAACGAGGCGGAAAAGCAAAAGTCACCGACCCAACTGTTTACCGATAAGTTTGAGAAATTCTTTGTACCGGCGGTACTGATCCTGGTAGTAGCCTTGTGCTTTGCCTATCTGGTGATCGATGAGCCTTTTGCCAAGAGCTTTTACCGCGCAATGTCGGTACTGGTTGCGGCCAGTCCTTGTGCACTTGCCATATCAACGCCAAGTGCGGTACTCGCCGGGGTTGCACGCGCCGCCCGTGGTGGTGTACTGATCAAAGGCGGCAGGCCTCTGGAGGACCTTGGTTCCCTGAATGCCATAGCTTTCGACAAGACCGGTACTTTAACGGAAGGGAAACCGCAGTTGACCAACGCGCTGCCTTTCGATAAGATCACGGAAGAAGAATTGCTGACGCTGGCCGTAGCGGTCGAAAAGCTAAGCGACCATCCGCTGGCCGAAGCCATCGTTTTGGGTGCCATGGAAAAGTTAAAAAAAGCGCATATACCGGAAGCGCATAATGTAAAAGGTATTACCGGGCGAGGTGTTCAGGCCGAAGTTGGCGGTAAAAAAGTGCTCATCGGCAACAAAGCCCTGTTCGAAAAAAATATACCTGATGGACTTTTAAAACAGGTGGAAGATCTTGAAAAGGAAGGCCATACGACCATGCTGGTCAAACGGGACAAGGATTTTATCGGCTTGCTGTCCTTAATGGATGTACCGCGCAAGGAAGCCAAACATGTGCTTTCGGAACTGAGCAGCCTGGGCATTAAGAAAATGGTTATGCTGACCGGCGATAACCAGCAGGTGGCAGACGCGGTCGCCAAACAGATCGGCATTACCGAAGCCTGGGGCGACCTGATGCCGGAAGATAAAGTGAAGGCTGTTCAAAAGCTGGACAAGTCAGAAAAAATGGTGGCCATGATCGGCGACGGGGTGAATGACGCGCCGGCTATGGCTAAAAGTACCGTCGGTATCGCCATGGGCGCAGCCGGTTCGGATGTGGCACTGGAAACGGCGGATATAGCCCTGATGGGGGACAAGCTGGAAAGCCTGCCGTTTGCAATCGGATTGAGCCGTAAGGCCAAAGGGATCATCAAACAAAATCTTTGGATCAGCCTGGGTATGGTTGCGGTTTTAATCCCGCTGACCGTATTAGGTATAGCCTCGATCGGCCCGGCGGTGATCGCGCATGAAGGTTCTACCCTGTTGGTAGTGTTTAACGCTTTGCGCCTGCTGGCTTATGATAGCGCTCATAAAAATGTAGCTAAGACTAAAAAACGAAAGGATGCTTAAAAAGGTAAAAAAGTTCTTTGGTGCCTTAGGCCCCGGGATCGTAACAGGAGCAAGTGACGATGATCCGTCAGGCATTGCCACCTATTCTCAGGCGGGTGCCAAATATGGCATGGCAACACTCTGGACAGTGCTGGTCACTTTTCCGCTTATGGCGGCTATCCAGGAAATGTGCGCACGGATCGGTCTCATCACTTCGGCCGGGCTGACCACCACCCTGAAGCAGCATTACGGCAAACCGGTGCTTTACCTGATGCTAATATTCAGCGTACCTGCCATTATTTTGAACATCGGGGCGGATATTGCCGCTATGGGTGCTGTCGCGAACTTGTTGGTGCCTTCCGTGCCGCCAATTTACTTTAGCATACTTTTTACAGGGCTGCTACTGTTCTTTATCGTCTACCTTCCTTATCAAAAGTTAGCCGCGGTATTAAAATACCTGTGCCTGACGCTGCTGCTTTATATAGCGGTACCATTCTTTACCAAACCCGACTGGGGTGAGGTGTTAAAACAGACCGTAGTGCCTACCATCAAATGGGATAAAGATTTCATTGGCGTATTGGTCGCTATCCTGGGTACCACCATCTCTCCCTATCTTTTTTTCTGGCAAACGGCCATGGAAGCCGAGGATGTGAAAGCAGTTAAAAGGCAAGTCATGATCAATAAGCGATTACTTACCTTAAGCGATGATTTTCCGGATAACGGGGAGAAAAGGGAAAAACGCCTGCTGACCATGCTGATCCAAAAGATGAGCATCGATGTGAATCTCGGCATGTTCCTGTCTAACCTGATCATGTTTTTCACGATCCTGGCTACCGGTACGGCACTTTATAGTCACGGTGTCAGAAACATAGCTAGTGGAACAGGCGGCCAAAGCCCTCGAACCGGTGGCCGGCAAACTCTCCTACCTGCTGTTCGCGGTTGGCATCATTGGAACGGGTTTTCTGGCTATTCCCGTATTGAGCGGTTCCTTATCCTATATCGTAACAGAAACATTTGGCCTGAAAGGCAGTCTGGATAAGAAGTTCAAACAAGCAAAAGCCTTTTATGCGATCCTGATCGTTTCCGTTTTACTGGGATTGAGCATTAATTATTTTGGGATCAACCCGGTCGATGCGCTTTTATACACCGCCATACTTTACGGAGTCACCTGTCCGGTCATCATTGCCATCGTATTGCATATTGCCAACAACAAAGACATTATGGGTGATTACACGAATAAATGGCTGTCGAATACGCTGGGCGGACTATGCCTGCTGGTCATGACCATAGGTGCCGGATTTTTGATCTACCTGCAATTCTGGAAATAACATGAAAGCGATCAATCTGGAATTCCCCGTTATATTAGTTGGCCTGGTTTTTTTAGGCCTGGTCACTTTTACCTGTCTGGCGAATACGGCGGTGACCTCGCAGTTAACGGCGTTTAACCAACATATAGGATCGGCTATCAATAATGCCCGGTTTTCCTTAATGGATACGCTATCTCCGCATATCGGCAGTTTTTATTTCTGGATACCGTTCTATTGTTGCCTGATCTTATTGTTAGCTGGTTTCGACCGGGTGAAATTCTTAAGAACCTTCCTGTTTTTCACAGCCTATCTGTTGATAGCCGGTTTTTGCACCTGGCTGTTAAATTTAATGGGCTCACGATTTTTACCCGAAAGTAGTACAAACTTTCACTATAACTACAGTGGCCTGGCAATGGACCGTTCGCTGATCTGCATAAATGCGACGCTTTCCTTTGGCGCAGCAATTTTCATTTCCCTGTTTTTAGACAGAAGGTTTACCGTTATTAAAGCGGCGTTGCTGCTTTTTAGCCTGGTGATCATCTATAATCTGATCTACCTCGGGGGCGACCTGCCTGTCACTTTATTGCTGGGCATGGTAGCCGGCGTAGCGACTGCATTGCTCTGCAAATCCTGGTTTAAAAGGCTTAGCGACGAATTAACGATCAACAAATTTATAGCATCATGACTTCCAAAGAAATATTGTTTTCCGTCATTCCGGTATTGCTGCTTTGTTCCGGCGGGCTCATTGCCTTATACCGTCCGCCCGGTTCAGCCCTGAAAAGCTTCGTGCTTCACTTTGCGGCGGGGGTGGTTTTCTCTGTAGTGGCCGTTGAGCTATTACCGGACATGATCAAAATTCATGATGCCAAATCTATTATCATAGGCTTTACCTCTGGCATTACAGCCATGCTGCTGATCAAACATTATACGGAAAAATTAGCGGTTAAAGAAAGTGCAACTTCAGAAGCTAAAGGCTTACCGTGGGGTATCTTGACCGCTATCGGAGTTGATCTGCTGCTGGATGGTATCCTGTTGGGAATAGGTTTCGCGGCCGGTGCCAAAGAGGGTGTTCTACTGGCATTAGCATTAGCGCTGGAATGTTTTTCCTTGGGAATGGCTACCGTAACGACCCTGCTGGGTTCAGCCCTATCCAGGAAAACGGTCACCATTATCCTGCTTGTTTTAAGCGTGCTGTTCATCATCGGTGCGCTGATCGGCTTATTATTATTACATGCAGCAGGAGACAAGGTCCTGGAACTGATCCTTTCCTTCGGTTCAGCGGCTCTTTTATTCCTGGTAACAGAAGAACTGCTGGTAGAGGCGCATGAGGAACGGGATTCTCCCATATTTACCGGAGCATTCTTTGGCGGGTTTTTAATTTTCATGATCCTGGGCATGGTCATATAACAACATCATGGCGAAAAAAAATAAATTCAATATTTATCTGATGGATGCCCATCACAAACTATATGTGTCGCTGGTAGTGGCCGCCATATTATTTATGCTGCTGATCGGCCGTTTTTCCGGCCCTATTCATTTTATGATCACCTGGCTGGCTTATGCCGCTACGTCACTAACGCTATCAGGCCTGACCATTTTCAATATACACCCGGCAGAGATCAGCCGTGAGGCACATGACCAGGATTCGAGCCGGACACTTGTTTTTGGTTTTGCGTTACTGGCCTCGCTGGCAAGCCTTTTTGCGATCCTGATCCTGCTGAAAAGCACTGCTGCGGGGGATAAAGAGCAAATGACCGGGCAAATATTATTGTCACTGGCTTCAGTAGTAAGCTCCTGGGTGCTGGTGCATACCATCTTCACCTTCAGGTATGCGCATTTTTTTTACTGCGATATCGATAAGGATGCCGACGGAAAAAATCCTAAGCCCGGCGGGTTGCAGTTTCCGGAGGAGGATAAGCCCGATTATCTGGACTTCTGTTATTTTTCTTTTGTGATCGGTATGACCTTCCAGGTCTCCGATGTGCAGATCACCTCAAAAAGGATCAGACGGCTGGCGCTTATGCATGGCCTGCTCTCCTTTGGGTTTAATACCATTATTGTAGCACTCAGCATTAATGTCGTTGCCGGCTTAATGCAAAAATAGATCAACTTATGAAATGGACGAACGCAGACTACCCTTATGAAATGAACGACCTGGAACCGCATGTCAGGGAAAAGGCGATTGAGATCGCTAACCAATTGAGAGATGAAAGAGTTGTCTCTGAATTGAATATTGTTTCGGAGGCGATCAAACGCGCGCAGGAATGGTTTTTAGAAATGGAAGGGTAATATGAAGATTGAATTTAAAGCATCTACAGAGGAGGGCTTGAACAAATACCTATTTGTAAAACAGCCTGATGAAAGCCGGGAAGGCGAAAACGCGCATATTAGTTTTCATCATTACCTGCTTTTAGCAAGCCGCCTGACCGAGGGAAAGTCCTGTTTTGTGCTGACCCGGTATTCGCCCTACTTAAAGGAAGTGCTTACGGGAGTTCAATCAACGGATTGGCATTATAATGTGATCGCAGACGATTTTCAGGGTCTGGGTGCTGACCTGGGGTTTAGTCTTTCGCACAAGTTGACTAACGGCAATTCGGTTAAAGAGCAAAGCGCTTACTTCCCTTTAAGGGACCTGTTGACCTTGCGAAGTTTTCCGGAAGATACCTTTGGGGACAAATCATCGCACGTTAGCATATTCGCTTTAAAACCCGGAACAACGGAAGATATCCGGTCATTTTTAAATGCAAAAAGAGCCCCTTACCTACCTGAGCTTTTACTTGGAAATGAACTTTTTATACATATTTCCTGCAGCAAATCATCCGGTTACTATGATACAATTTTAATAAAATCAGTTCAAAGCCTGGCATCAGTAATCACGGTGACCAGTACCTAATTATAAAGTTAAAATGGGAATAAACACTGAAAGCGAATGGACAATCGTCCTGAAATTATTACTGGCCGTTTTCCTTGGTGGGGTTGTTGGCCTCGACAGGGAAAAACATGGCAGGAGTGCCGGCATCCGGACTTACGCCGCGGTTTGCCTGGGTGCCACATTATTCACGGCGATTGGTGAACATTTGGGTGATTTGGCTGCCGCATCCAGGATAATAGCAAATATTTTGGTGGGTATTGGGTTTTTAGGTGCGGGGATCATTTATAAAAATGACGTGACCAATAGCTCAAACGGGTTAACCACAGCCGCTACTATTTGGTGCACTGCCGGAATAGGTGTGGCAGTAGGCATGAATATGCTGATCATCGCTTTTGTAGCAACAGGGGCACTATACGCATTACTTGCGCTTCATCATCAAAGCTGGTATACTAACTGGAAGAAAAAGATGCACGCTAAACACGGAACTGAAAAAAACGACGAGGAATAACCATGGAAATAGTAATCATGATCGTCCAGTTCATGCTGGGCATTTCGTTAATGGTGACCGTTCATGAATTGGGACATTTCCTGGCTGCAAGAGCCATTGGCATAAAAGTGAAAAAATTCTATTTGTTTTTTGACACCTTCGGCTGGCGCCTGTTTCGCTTTCATTACAAAGGCACCGAATTTGGAATTGGCTGGTTACCCATTGGCGGGTATATACGGATGATAGGTACTATCGCCGATGATGAGAATGAGCCGGATGAAGATGTTAACGTCCCTACGACCCAACGCTATTATTCAAAACCGGTTTGGCAGCGCATGATAGTTATGTCAGCCGGAATTTTGATGAATCTTTTGCTTGCCTTAGTCATTTATTGCAGCCTTTTCTTGTATTACGGGCGAAATCAGATCACAGGTCTTGGCAGCAGTTTTACGATCCTTCCCGGGGAACTCGGAATTCAAGCAGGCCTTCAGCCGGGAGATCAGGTAACCGCGATCAATGCCGATTCATTGCTTTATGAAGACGAATTGCTTAGTACTCATTTAATGCATGGCAATACGGTACTTTCCATTGTTCGGAAACATGGCAACGAACGGGTGCACTTGCATGTAGCGGTTTCCCCAAAGATCATGCAGCTGGTAGCTGATAAAGGCTTAACCCAGTTCTTCTCCATTAAAGCAGGGTTTAAAATCGATTCCGTATATACCAATCTCGATCTACGGAAGAATACTGCATTTAAAAATGCGCATATCATTGCATTGAATGGTGATTCCGTGCGAACCTATAATGATTTTATCATCCGTCTGAAGGAGAATAAGCAACGGCAATTATATCTGACGGTCATTCATGATGGAAAAACCAATACCATGCTGGCCCATCGTGACAAGGATGGTCATATTGGCTTTAGTCTTGATAGCAAGCTGCCATCCTATAAACCGGAAAGTATTAATATCAGCCAATCCCTGACTGCAGGTTCGTCCAAAGTTTGGAACACCATCAGTGAAAACACCAAAGGATTAAGCCAGATAGTTAAAGGGGAAGTTAAAGTGAAGGATGGGTTACTTGGACCTATAAGGATCGCCGGCCTTTTCAGCAGCCATTTCGATGGAAAACGATTTTGGAGCTTGGTCGCCTTATTATCGACAGGACTTGGCCTGATCAACCTCCTTCCTCTGGCTCCCCTTGATGGTGGAGTTATGGCGGTCATATTTTGGGAAGCATTAACCGGAAAAAAAGCCAGCCGAAACTTTTGGGCAGGGTTTTACCTGTCAGGCCTGTTGTTTGTTATTCTGCTTTCGGCTTATATTCTTTTCAATGATATTCGTTCAATAACCTAACCTGATTAACAATGCTAACAGAATTGATCAAACAGATAGAGAGCCATGTGACCGGTCTATTATTACACCAGTTACCGTCGGGCATGTTCTACCACAATATCAACCACACCCGCCAAATGGTGGCAGCTGTAGCCGAGTTATCCGGCCAGATGCTGTTTAACGAATGGGAACGCCATATTTTACAGGCATCGGCCTGGTTCCATGATAGTGGTTATTGTTACAGCTATGATGGCCATGAGGCGATCAGTATGACTTTGGCCGGTGATTTTTTAAGAGAAAAAGGCGTAAAGGACAATTTTATTCATTCCGTTAATGAATGCATCAGGGCTACCAAAATGCCCCAACATCCTACCTCGGCCATGCAGAGTGTGATGTGCGATGCAGATATGCGTCACCTTTCATTACCTGATTACGAATTGAAGTCGGCCAGTTTACGTCAGGAGTGGGCAGTTCATTTGAAGAGGGACTTTAGCGAAAAGGATTGGCATCGCCAGAATCTTGAATTTTTGACCAGCCATCGTTACTTCACCACCCCAGCCAGGTCATTTTGGGAACCACAAAAAATTTTAAATATTAATTATTTAAGACTATTGCTTAACGAATAAGATATGAAACAGATGCGCCTGATCTTATTGGTATTCTTTTTTTACACAAGCGTTGGCTTTGCTCAAATAGCAGACAAGCAAGTGCAAGTGATAAGTTATCTTGAAGCCCTTCAAAATACTGCTGATTCCCTGTTAAAAAATACACCCCGAAAAGAGTCAGGTGAATCGTATTTCAATATTTCGGATGTCTTATATGCTAAAGCACGTCAAATAACAACACAAGAGGTATTCCGTCAAAGGGATATGGCAAACTCAGGATTTATGGTGACGATGCAGCAATTGCTAAAAAAGCTTCAGGCCGATCTGTATAAGGATAAGCCAGCTTTAGCCAATCTTGATATACCTGATAATTTGGGTATAACAGTAAAGGCAGCACTGACCAATTTTTTCCGCATTCAACCACCTTTAGGCCTTGAACAGGATCAGCGCTATGCATGGGTAATGATTCAGGTCTTTGAAAATCTCGACCAGATATCAGTAGGTCTTTTACAAGAGCGGCTCACTGCTGAACTCCGAAAAAGTATCCTGCAACGTTTGGTAGTACAGCAAAATATTATCAGTCGATTAAAGCAATATCAGAAAACTAACTAATACAGATCCAGAAAAATTCCGGTTTGCCGGACGGCGGTCTGATAAAAACCAAAATACAAAATGAAGAATCACGAGTATATGACCGCCGAAATCCGGGAGCATCTGGAAGCAACGCAAACACTAACCGAAACAGTTTTTTTAGATAAAATAGAACAGGCTGCTGCTATGATCATTGACACGATCAATAATGGTAAAAAACTACTGCTGTTTGGAAATGGTGGCAGCGCAAGTGATGCCCAGCACATTGCAGCAGAATTTACAGGCCGTTATGTGAGGGAGCGGCGCGGCTTGCCCGCTATTGCGCTGACAACGGATACTTCTGCGCTTACGGCGATAGGAAATGACTATGGATTTGCCGCCGTTTTTGCACGACAAGTGGAAGCATTGGCCCAGGAAGGTGATCTGGTGATCGGTATATCCACAAGCGGGAATAGTGAAAATGTGGTTGCCGGATTATTCGAAGCTAAAAACAGGGGTTGCCGTCTGATTGGGCTATCCGGGGCGGACGGTGGTATGGTATCGGTTATTTGCGACGTTACCTTAAATGTTAATAGCAAGGTTACAGCGCGTGTACAGGAAATGCATATCCTGGTGGGACATTTATTATGCAGCGCAACAGACAGAATGTTCGCACCGGCAGATAAACCCTAAAATTCATTTCGGCCTCTGATGAGTTATCATTTTTCAAAATATATTCTACAGCGCATACCCATCTTTCCGGTAAACCGTTACAGGCAGCCACTATCCGAAACGCTGCTTGATCCCTTATTTCAGGCGGCCCTTTTTCTGGCCAGTCCCCAATTCTATGCGCGACTGTTAAATGCCGGCTTTGACATCTCAAAAATGAACGGCAGGGAAATTAAAAGCGCTACGCGGTACCTGAACCGCGCATGTTTTCGTTCAACGCCTTTCGGATATTTTGCATCGGTCAATGTTGGCGTGTGGGAAAGTGGCGGACATATTCATTTAAGAGAAAATGCTGATGAAATGCAATCATTTATTCAACCTGCGGAATTGGTCTTACAATTTTTATTCCGGCAACGAGCAGCTGAAAATCCAAATATTAGCTATGAACCTAATCCGACTTTGTATCGAGTAAAGAAACATTTTCGCTTTATCAGGGAAGAGTCGGGCAATAATCATAAAAGAAGCTATCAATTACAGTCTTCTTTATATGCTGTAATTTTAAATGCGCTGTTAAAGTATTGCAAAAACGGACAAAGCAGGAATTTAATCATTGCGCGGATCTGCAGGGATGCGCGATGTACGCAGGAAGAGGGGGTTGAATACTTCGAATTTTTGAAGGATGCACAAATCTTGCTTCCAAAGCAGCGTGCGACGATCACTGGCCATGTTGAAGATCTTTTGGATCACAAATCGCTAACCATTAATACGGCGATATTAAATTTAGGCCCTGCATATGAATTAAAAAAGCAAGGCTTGTTATTAGCGCCATCCCTTCAAATTCTCGACAGCCGGTTGCGAACGCTCATCGCTGAACCTGCTGAAGAAAAAAGCCTGCTTAATACAATATTGGTTCGCAAAACAACGGTCAATTCAGTCGATATCAGTTACCAGGCAGATTTGAAACAGGGTTTATCTGCGTTGGACAAATTATGCCCGGAAGACCAGTTACCGGCATTAAAGGAATTTAAAGGAAAATTTCGAAAGCACTTTGAAGGTGAACGTATCCCTTTATTACTGGCGCTTGATCCTGAATTGGGTATCGGCTACCAGGCAGAACCGCTTGAATCACCGAATCCATTATTAGAAACCGTTAATATCCGTCCAAGGGGCGGAAGACTGTCAACAGTATTCTGGACCGAAGCCCACCGATTTCTGATGGCCTCCTGGATTAAAATGGAGAGCCGGAACGATACCGTAATATTCCTGGAGGAAAAGGAATTAAATAGACTGCCGGGATCTCAGCCCTCAGTTACCAACCTTGGTTCTTCGGTACTTTTTAATATAAGTGAGGATGGGGTATTTATTGAAAGTGCCGGAGGGTGTAACCCGCTTGCACTAATTGGTCGGTTTACACTGGCTGATCCTTCGATTTCAAGGGTCGGTAAAGATATTGCCGCGCAAATTGAAAGTTTAAACCCCGACCTGATCTTTGCCGAGATCCTGCATTTGGCAGACACCCATATAGATAATATAAATCGCCGTGAGCAGTTATGGACCTACCAGCTGCCTGTACTGGCAGCCAGTATTCCTGGAACGGAAACCATAGCACTTGATGACCTTTACGTAGAACTGGCCGGGAGCGTGGCGCTGATTTGGTCGAAAAAACATCAAAAGTACGTTATTCCGAGGTTAACCAGCGCTTATAACCATAGTATTGACCAGCTTCCTCTGTTTCGCTTCCTTGCTGATCTTTCTTATCAATACGGGCGGACGCAATTGTCTTTTGATCTCAGCCATTATTTTCCGGGTTTCAGTTATTATCCCCGGGTAATGTATCAGGGCGTAATACTCAGTTTGGCTACCTGGATCATCAGCCCTGATGAATTAATGCAACTTCAAAACGAAAACGGAGGAACCGAGGCTTTCATGAAATTAGCTGAAAGGCATCGGTTACCGAAGAAATTCATAGTTTCCGAGGGAGACCAACAACTGGTTTTTGATCAGCTTAAGGAGGAAGATTTACGCCTATTCCGTGAGACAATACGTACTCATAGACAAATGGTCATTCGTGAATACCTCCCGCAAAAATCAAAAGAAGCAGTAATCGGTTCAGAATCGGGCAACCAATATCATGTTCAGTTTAATGCTGTTATGATACCCGATGAACCCCTTCATTTGCCGGCACCGCATTTTGTAGCTACAGAACACCATCAGCAACGGAAATTTATCCCGGGTACTGAATGGCTTTATCTGAAACTGTATATTCCGCGCTTAGCCGTGAACCGATTACTGCTTCAATTGCAAAAGGTGATCAATAAAAAGTTCATCCATGGCAGAATCAGCCGCTGGTTTTTTATCCGTTATGAAGATCACGCGCCGCATATTCGTTTACGTTTTAAGTTCGATCCCTTAGATATCGATGCTGTATTAGCGGCTTTACGGTTAGTGTTGGAAGATAATGTGCACCAGCATCTGATCAGGGAATATCAATTAGATGTGTACAGCAGGGAACTGGAAAGATACCAGGCAGCCGGCATCGAAGAAACCGAGGAATTTTTTTGGTATAGCAGTGAATTTGTAGTGCATTTTTTAAAAGCCATAAAGTCCGGCAATCGTATTCCGTCCTTTCAGGCTGCTGCATTTACTGTTAAAGTGATCACCGAAGGCTTTTATTCTGCTGCAGAGCAACAACTGGAGTTTTGGCAAAACGCATTTGAAAACTATTTTACAGAGTTTGAAGGAAAGAACATCAAAGTCGAACTTGACCATAAATACCGTGTTCACAGCCAGGAACTCGATGTTTTTCTGCATGCGCTGGAACCCTTTCCGGAAAAACAGCTTCAGCATTGGCTGAAAAAAATGCGGCTTAAAGCGATAGAAATTAATAAAAAGCTTGATAATAATGCGTCAAAAAGAGACTACCTGCTTAGTCTTATACATGTGCACCTGAATAGGATGTTTGCCGACCAGCAGCGGGAACAGGAAATGGTCATTTATTTTTTGTTATCTAAATGGATGCGTTCCAGAATTGCCAGGCAAAAAAAGGGTATCTAAGCCTACCGGTTGGTTTTGATCAGCCTTTCATCCATACGTTCTAAAAATGCCTGTTTATATTGGTCACCCATCATTAGACTTTCGCCGTTATGTAAACGGACTTGCGCCCTTTCAATCACCTTAACAAAATTTATGTTGACAATGAATGATCGGTGAATGCGGGCAAATATGGTTTTCGGCAAATGCCGTTCAATTTCTTTAATAGTCAGGTAAGTGGTGTGCTTTCCATCATTTGTATATATATGGATATAATTTGCTGAGCCTTCCATGTAGATCACTTCGTCAAATCTGATTTTGACCAGCCTGCCCTTAACCTCACTTTTGATCGTGAAAAAATCATCCATTGGCGCTGCGGCAATTTTTGCCGGCCTGATAATTTTTCTTCTGGCTTTTTGAATGCATTTAGCAAAGCGCTCATAATTGATCGGCTTTAACAAAAAATCGAAAGCTTCCCGGTCAAAGGCCTGGAGTGCATATTCTGGAAACGCGGTTGTAAAAACCACCGTTGTATACAGGTTGACCATTCCTGCCAGTTCCAGGCCGGATAATTGTCGCATATCAACATCAACAAAAGTGATATCAGGTGCGTTTTCACCGGTAAGAAATGGTAGTGCCTCCAGTGGATTTTGCGCCTGACCTATCAGCGTCAGGTCGGGCGTTAACTCAATATATTCTTTTAGAAGCGCAATAGCATCCGGTTCATCGTCGATCACGTAGCAGGTAAAATTCATAGGTTCAGGGTTAAGGTTATCTTAAATATACTGTCATTTTCTGTGACGGCAAGCTGGTGCCTTTCAGGAAATAAGTTGGCTAAACGTTTTTTAATATTTTTTAAACCTACGCCGCTGCTGGGATAGGGCGTGCTTTTTCTTTTCAGATTTTGTGTAGTAAAATGCAGGCCGTTTTGATTGACCTCCAGGTCGATCTTACCTGAATTACTCCTATCGCCAAGATCCCCATGTTTAAGCATATTCTCTACCAGGGTAAGAAGGATTAGCGGGGGGATCATCACTTCTTTAAGCTTTCCCTTTTTAGTGAACTTAAGATATATTTCACCTTGAAACCGTAACGCACTTAGTTCAATCAGTTTATCGATCTGTCCAATTTCCGCTAATAATGGAACCATCCGGTTATCCTGACTGCTTAATAAAGAGTAGCGCATCAATTCGGAAAGGAGCATGACTCCCTTGCCTGCCCTGTCTGAAAGTTTATGGACCGCATTAAAAATGAAGTTCAGCGTATTAAAAAGTAAATGAGGACTGATCTGATTTTGCAAAAAGGCATTTTCGGCGGTGATAAATTTGTTCTCCAGCTCCAGTGAACGGGTAATTTGTCTAAGACTTTCCTTTTCCATGAAGTGGTTCCGTTCCTTAAACTTTACCATATATAGCATCGACCAATAAGCGATACTGAACCCTATAAAAAATATTTCCCGGAATATATTGGTGAGATAAATCTTTTCATGCATTGTATCTAAGGCATACCGGACCGGGCCGCCGCCGGTTAGCCAGACATCAATATGAAGTTTCATCCATAAGAAGAACAATAATTCGAGGATGATCAATGCAATGGAGATCAAATAGGGTCGCGAGGTTCTAAAAAATGCAAAGTCTAAAATGATGTGGGCGTTTCCATAGAATAGGAATATATTCAGCGCATAATAAATAACATATTGAAGTGGTGAGGCGAGTAGACCAACGGTAATATTGATTAAGGCAAGTTCATAAAGAATGAACAAAGCCCAAACCAGTAGGTGTCTGAACAAAATAACCTTTGATATATTCATTATAACGTCTCTGCGGGCATTTGCCTTTCTGCATATCACAATTGCCTCTCTGTGTAATAAAGTTTAGGTTCGATTTTCATCACGGTAGTTTTGATATAAAAATTACCAATATGAAAAACATTAAATCAAAAAGGTTGCACAAAAGTTTAGAAACTGTTTGCGACTTTAACAGGGGAAATACAAAAGCTTACAGCGAAACTACCAAGCCCACTGAAACAGATCCAACCACGGCAACGGTCACCATCATCATCACAACAGTTAATACGGGGCACGCGGGGAAAATGTTAATATAAAGTTAAATATTATTTAATTTTTTCCCGTCAACTAAATATCCTAAACCCTCGGTTATGTAGCTTATATTAATTGGAGACAAATATTTCAGTGTTTTGCTTAAGTCAGAATTATCAAATGTGGAGGATTGTGTCGGGATTATTGTTAACACAAAAGAAATAATAAGCGAGCCCGGCAATGCAGTTGTTCAGGCAGCGCTATATGAGCGGTTGGTCTCGTCCTGCACAGAACTAAAACAAAGAATGATAAGCGAGGTGTTCGGCTCCGCCAAAGACCATGTTATCAGGCGTTACGTACAGTTCCACCAGGCCGGATTGATCACTTTATCAGATATCGTATTTCAACACGTTCGCAAGGTCGAGGTGCCATTGATCCCCGGGAAAAGCGAATTGCTGATTAAGACCTTAAGCGCCTTGCAGCAATTGCTCGAATTTATCGCCCGGCAATTTTATGCCTATTTTGATCTTATTCATGGGATCACCCAATATGAAAGCGATCTCACCAGTAATCAATTCCGGTCTAAAATTGAAACGCTTGCACCATTATTGGAGCGGCAACCCATCGAGCCATCGTTGGTCAATGTGTTTTTCAGGAGCATGGAAGATAGTTTGGATCAATTACGTGTCCAAACCATCAGTTACGAGCAAGCGATCTATGTTGATCAACTGCTCCGGCTTATTCAGTTGAAACTGGAAGAAGGGAATACGGATACGAGACGTTTTACGGCTTTACTGTATCAGCAGAATTTTAACAGCACCTATTTTGAGTCCTGGTACCGCCAGACCCATTTGACTGTACAAAACGGCGGAACACACGTGGAGTCAAAAAGATTGATCATAGAACCAATTTCACAGGTCCTGGGTATTTCGGCCGGCCGCAAGCCATTAGATATGCTATTACGCGATTGGCTGTCCGATCATATCGCGACAGGCCCGCAATCAGCGACCCGCAAGATAAAACAGGAAGTTGTGGTGCCCCGGTTGCCTTTGATCCTTTCCGTGCCGCAACTCGCACTCTTTGTTAGGCTTTGTTATCTGGAAGGGTGCTTTCAAATATCGAACATCTCTAATATCATGCGATTCTTTACGGATCATTTTGAGACCAAAAAACAACCCCATGTTTCTGTTAAAAGCTTTAGCCGAGCATTTTATAGTGCGGACCAGGCTACCGCTGCCATGGTCAGGGATTTCCTGCAACGAATGATCATTATGATCGATAAAACCTATTTTCCCAAAACATAAATCAACGCCTATGGGATAGTGATACCTGCCTGCACTGTTTGAGACACTTGTTATGGAGAACGGGTGGCGGTGCGATTTACTTAAAGCGATAAACTATGTTAACTAAATTTAGCGACCGTTTATATGCTGATCTGAACAGGGATTTAAATGCCCTAACGCTTGAAGAAGATCAGTTGATCAAGCGGTATGAAAAAAGCATTCATGCTTGTGTTAAATACCTGAAAAAATTAAAAGACTTTTGCAAGGTTAATGATCCGGGTACACCCGCTGAAGAAATTCAATTCTTCAAGCATATCAAACCTAAGTTCAAATCCCAGCTCATCTATTACCAATCATTACTTAACCTTGAGATCCGGCGTCCGATTGGTGATTGCAGTGCGATTTCCGATTACCTGAAGAATGAAGCAAAGGTTCTGCACCATTTTTTTGAATGTAACTTATCTTTCTATCAGTACGTCCGGACTCAGGCGACCTATTTGGATGATTATTACTTTGTACGAGGAAACTATGATGTCTACCTCGATCCGGATCAATGCGTAATCGACTTCGATCCTGCCTTTAGTACCACCCATGACCACAAGTTGGCGCAGGTACTGGCCAGTGAAATGCTACAGGAACACCTGCAATCTGCTGTGCAGCGGTTACACCAGAAGGATACTGTTATGGTTACGGATATGGAGTTAAGGGATTTTGACTGGCAGCAAACCAAATGCGGACTGATCGAACTCATCTATTGCTGGCACGCCACGGAGGCCTTCGGCAAAAAGAACTTGAAAAGCATCGTGAAATTTATAGAAAAAGTATTTAATGTATCGCTGGGTAACTTCTATGACACCTTTGACTGGTTGAGCAGCAGACCCAGCCCGACGACCTATATCGATGAAATGAAAGAGGCTTTCCTCCTTCGCGTTCAGAAACGACTTAAATAAACGGTCGTAAAGCGGCTCAAAAGGCCGCTTTTTTTATGATACAGGCAGATTAACACTATCCGAGTCGGATGAACTCGGATGCCCGGGAGGCGGTATTTGAGGAACTTTGATCCATCATCGGCAGCAATGGGGCTGCCGATTAAACTTAAGGTTATGTTACAGCATTTAACATGGTCAGCTTACGGAGCCGGAGTACTGGTGATCGCAGGAATTTATTATGCCGTTATAGGTTTGACCTATTATCGTTTTGAATTGGGTAATCTTTTGCGCCGCATATCGGGAAAGCCGGCAGTTGCCCTGTCATCCGTCCAAGGTGACTTTATTATTCCCACTGCTGATATCGTTGGCGGAACGCGAACCGATGGGATGGATATCGTAGATCAGGAGGAGCTCGTTTTTGCTTCGCCTGATGAGGAAAGGCCGGTTGCCGCACTTGTACAGCCGATCCGGCCGAACCTTGGCGAGGTGCACCTGCTCGGTGAATTTTCAGAAATGGTATCAGAAACGAAGACCCTGATCAGGGTCATCAACGAATCCAATGAAAGCAAGGAAAATTTCGAGATGCTTTTCCGGCTGATCGTACAAAAATATTCCGACCTGGCGGGTACCGGTTATGTAGACCAGATCAACGCCTACCTGCTGGCAGAAGGTGCCGACCTCTTTCCCTTTACCCTAACGAACAGCGAATTACAAAACTATTGGTTGAACGAAACAAAATTACAAAGCGCATGAAAACGAACAGATCAAAACATCTTACAGGCGTGGTACAATTCGCCTTTAAGGTTTGGAGCGGGATCTCTTTCCTGTTAGTAGCAGGATTGACATCCGCCATGGCCCAGGATGGGAATGCCGGTATTAACCAGGCGACCTCACAGGTAAAAAGCTATTTCGACACCGGAACGAACCTAATGTATGCCATCGGTGCCATCGTCGGGCTGGTCGGAGCGATCAAAGTTTATAAGAAATGGAACGATGGTGAGCATGACACCGGCAAGGTTGCTTCCAGTTGGTTCGGTAGCTGTATCTTTTTGGTGGTGGTGGCTACGGTGCTTAAATCATTTTTCGGGGTTTAATCAAGTGATCAAAATTAAAAGGAAGGAAATTGTAATCATGGCGATCTATCAAATAAATAAAGGCATCAATAAAGCCATCGAATTTAAAGGTTTGAAGGCTCAATATATTGGTTACCTCGGCGCAGGCCTGGTAGGCTTGCTCGTCCTTTTCGCCATACTGTATATTACCGGTGTGCCGGTCTATATATGTATGCTGGTCATTGCCGGTGCGGGTACCTTATTGTTTACCCAGGTTTACCGGTTCAGCCATAAGTATGGCCAATACGGACTGATGAAACGCGGTGCCAGGCGATTCCTGCCCGGGTATCTGAAATTTAATTCACGCAAATTATTCACCCGAAGAACCTATTGATCATGGCCGCCTACACTAAAGCAGAACAAATCTTTCCGATCTATAAGGTCGAACATGATTGCATGGTTTCCGTTTATGGGGACCTGACCATCGCGTACAGTTTACAATTACCGGAGCTCTTCACACTTTCGGAAGAAGATTATGAAAACTATCATCAATCCTGGGTCAGAGCGATCAAGGTACTGCCGAGACACAGCGTTTTACATAAGCAGGATATTTTTATGCGTTCTGCTTACAATGGTGCGGAAGGACTGCCGGAGAACTTTCTTACCAGGGCTGCTGACCGGCATTTTAAAGGCCGTCCTTTTTTGAAGCATACCTGTTACCTGATGCTAACCAAAAAAGCCGCTGACCGCAAACAGGCAACCAGCGGTTTTTCAGGAATCATGCGTAAAAGCGTTAGTCCAAGGCAAACAACTGATGGAAGGATGCTGACCGAGTTTTTGGAAAAAGCAGGCCAGTTCGAGCGCATCCTGTGTGACAGTGGGTTAGTGACGATGCAGCGGTTGAAAGATCAGGAACTTTGCGGAACGGCTAACCGTCCGGGCCTGCTGGAACAGTATTGCTTTCTTTCGGACAAAGACAGTCAGCCCCTGCTGAAAGATATCCATTTAAAAGACCGTTTGCAGATCGGAGATCAGCACGCCCAGCTTTTCACACTGGGAGACTGTGAGGATCTACCGGGCGTTTGCGGCAGCAGGTTGACCTATGATAAATACAGTACCGATAAAACCAAGTTTCCGATAGGTTTTGCCGCACAGCTTAACCTGCTGCTGCCCTGCGATCACATATACAACCAATATATTTTCATTGGTGATACGGGGAAGGTATTGAAGCAGTTGGAAGCCAAAAAGCTGCGTTTACAATCACTTTCCGCTTATAGTCGGGAGAATGCGATCAGCCGCGACGCAACCAATGACTTTCTTAATGAAGCTATCGGCCAGCAACGCCTCCCGGTCAAAGCGCATTTTAATGTGCTGGCCTGGACCGAGAACCGCGATCAATTGCAGGAGATCAAAAATCAGGTCGGCTCAGCAATGGCTCAGATCGGAGCTTCCGTTAAACTGGAGTCTGACGCTGCCGCGCAGGTATGGTGGGCCGGTATTCCCGGCAATGCCGCTGATTTTCCGGAGAATGACACGTTTGATACCTTCCTTGAACAAAGCACCTGTTTTCTGAACCTGGAGACGAATTACCGCAGCGATCAGCCAGCCTCAGGCATTCGTTTTTGTGACCGGCTGACAGGCAGGCCTGTTTTCGTCGACCTGTTCGATGCACCACGAAATACCGGGATCACTTCCAATATGGGTATGCTGGTCTGCGGCACGTCCGGTGGTGGTAAAAGTATGACCGTCAACCATATTTTGCGCACTTTGTACGATCAGGGTGCACATTGTGTCACTGTCGATATCGGCGGTAGTTATAAAGGTTTATGTGAACTGGTCGGCGGTTACTATTTTACTTACGAGGAACACAACCCGATCCGTTTTAATCCTTTTTTCCTGCCTCCCGGACAGCTACTGGATACCGAGAAAAAGGAGAGCCTGAAAGCATTGCTGGTGACGCTATGGAAACAGGAAGATGAAAGTTTTATCCGCAGTGAGTATGTGGCGCTATCGAACGCGCTCCAGGGTTATTATGACCATATTGGTCAAAATGCGGCTGAATTTGCCTGCTTTAATTCATTTTTCGAATACCTGGAACAGCATTATGTGGAGTTGCTCAAAAAGCAGAAAGTAAAAGATAAAGATTTTGATATCGATAACTTCCTCTATGTGCTTCGCCCATATTACAAGGGGGGCGAGTTCGATTACCTGCTGAATGCGACCGGCAACCTGAACCTTCTCGATCAGCGTTTTGTCGTCATTGAACTGGATTCGATCAAAGACCATCCGATCCTTTTCCCGGTAGTAACCCTGATCATTATGGAAATGTTCCTTTCTAAAATGCGCAAGCTTCAGGGGGTGCGCAAAGTGCTGACGATAGATGAGGCCTGGAAGGCTATCGCCAATTCAGGCATGGCCGGATTTATCCAGTATGCTTTTAAGACCATGCGGAAATTCAACGGCGTGCCGAATGTCGTTACCCAGGAACTGGATGATCTCATCAGTTCCCCCATTATCAAGGATGCGATCATTAATAACGCCGATATCAAGATTTTGATGGATATGCGGAAGTTCATGAACAAATTCGATAAGCTGCAGGATACGCTGGGCATGTCCGATAAAGGTAAGACCCAGGTCCTGTCGGTGAATAAGGATAACCGGGAGATCTACATCGACCTCGGCGGGCAGGTAATGAAGGTCTATAAAAATGAATTGGCCCCGGAAGAATATTTTGCTTATACCACAGAGGGAAGGGAGCGGGTCAAAGTCCAGGAGTACGCTGCCAAACATGGCAGTATGGAAAAGGGCATTGAGGCCCTGGTCGCGGAACGTAAATAAGGCAAACCATAAAATCGAAACATATGAAAACTATCCTGTCTATTATGATGATGACCAGCCTGCTTTTGAGCATGGCGGCATGCAACCGGGTGGAAGATAAAGCCATCGCCGGTGTCTATGTAACGCAGTTCGAGAACGAGTACTCGCGTACCAACGACACGCTCGTGATCACGGCCTATAACCTGGCGGGCCATACCTATACGGTTGAAAGGCACAGCGGTTTCAATAAGATAAGGGATGGCAAAGTAATGCCGAGAGAATTCAAGCAACAACGCTGGACAGCAGTTTATACTAAGGAGAACCAAGTATTATCGGAGGCGGAACTGGGCCGTAAATTATTTCTTAAACCGGATAGGCAGGAATTGGTGCTCGGCAGTACCGTTTACCGCATGATCAAATAATATAGCAATCACATCTGCAAATTGAAAGGAGGGAAAAAATGAAAGCGTATTTGAAAATAAGTGTTGTACTGATGTTGTTCATGCTCGCGGTCAGCAGGCCGGAACCGGCCAAAGCGCAATTCGTGATCGGAGAGGTGATCAAACTAACGGTCACTAAAGTTATCAAAGCCATCGACCTGAAGGTACAGCGGATGCAGAACCAAACGATCTGGTTACAAAATGCACAGAAAGCGATCGAGAACGAGTTATCCAAACTTCGACTCTCTGAGATTTCCGGCTGGACGGAAGATCAGAAACAACTGTTCGGTACCTATTATGACGAACTTTGGAAGATTAAAGCCACCATTGCTTATTATCAGCGGATCAAGGATGTTGCCGCAAGGCAGGTAGCGCTGGTAAATAAATATTATCAGGCCTGGAACCTTTTTAGGCAGGATACGCATTTCAGCACGGCCGAGCTACAGCAGATGACCTCCGTTTATACCGGTATCCTGTCGGCAAGTGAAAGGAACCTGGATGACGTGATGAACGTGGTGAGCAGTGGAAAAACCCAAATGAGTGATGAGCAAAGGCTGGAACTGATCAACAAGGCAGCGGACCGGCTGGATGAGAACTATAGCGACCTGACCCGCTTTAATGCTGAAAACCAAATGCTAAGCCTCCAGCGTAGTAAGGCTTCGGGTGATGTTAAAACAACGAAGCAACTTTATGGCCTGCAATAATAACATAGTGTACAGGGTATGGATCAGGGTCATTATCCTGACAGGGTGCTTGCTGACAACTGCGCAGATAAAGGGTCAGACCTTTGCGGAATGGTTTAAGCAAAAAAGCACGCAAAAGAAGTACCTGCTGCAGCAAATCGAAGCCTTGCAGGTATACTCCGGCTACCTAAGGAAAGGCTATGCTATCGCTAAAGGCGGTTTGGGTACCATTTCCGGTTCCTTATTAGCGGAGAACGGGCTGCACGGCAGCTATTACACGGAACTGAAAAGAGTGAACCCGGTAGTAGCCAACAACAGCGATGTTAAGGAGATCATCCAATGGCAGGCCGACATAATCAAAATTTCTAACAACTGGAGCCGGATCAACGGGTTGAACAGCGGAGAGATACAATATTTGGGCAGTGTACGGCGAACGCTACTGACTGACTGCGAACAGCTCATCAATACGTTGCAGAATGTGGTGAGTGATGGAAAAATGGAAATGAGCGATGCCGACCGGCTGAAGCTGATCCAGCGGCTGCATTCCGAAATGCAGTCGAACTACCGGTTCGCGGGCGGGTTCAGCGCTCAAGCCAAAAGTTATGCCGCCCAGCGGTTACAACAACAAACAGACAATCAATTCCTGGGTAAAACCTATGGGATAAAATAGAAAGGAAACGTCATGAAAGTCAAAGTTTGGATATTAGGGGGAATCACTCTCATGGTCGGAATGATCGAACCGGGACGATGCTTTGCCCAGGTGCAGGAAATGCAGCAATTATTGCTGAATATTGAGAAACTGACCCAAATGAAAAGTATCCTGTCGGATATGAAAACCGGGTACCAGATCTACCAGCAGGGTTATGGCAGTATATCCTCCTTAGCCAAAGGCAACTTTAGCCTGCATGAAACCTATTTGAACGGCTTATTAGCCGTTAGCCCATCGGTCAAAAACTATGCACGCATCGCGGACATCCTTTCGCTGCAAGCCAGCCTGGTCAGTGAATATAAACGCAAACAGGCCCTGTTTAGGCAAAGCGGTAGCTTTTCGGTCGGTGAACTGAGTTATATCAGCGACGTTTACGCCCGGCTGGTCAGCCAAACGCTAAACGATGCCGGTGAGTTGGCCGATATCCTGATGGCCGGTAAGCTGCGCATGTCGGATGCCGACCGCATCAGGGCTATAGACCGCATTTACACGGGAAGTTCAGACCGGCTCCAGTTCCTCCGAAGCTTCAATAACCAGGGCATGGCCATCTCCCTGCAACGATCCAAAGAGAGCGGAGATACCCGGACGCTCAACCGACTTTACGGAATCCAATAAAGCAAAAATCATGAAAAAATTATTGATGACAACCGCCCTGATGGCGGTAACTGGAACCTTTTTGCCCTTAATTTCCCATGCTGAGGGGCTGGCTAATGACATTCACGGGCTGCAAAGCGTACTCGATGGTGTTTATAATGATATGCTGGGTATGTGCAGTAACCTGGTAGGTGTAGGCCAAGGCATTGCCGGATTTGGCGCGCTGTGGTATATCGCGGCAAGGGTCTACCGGCAGATCGCCAATGCGGAGCCACTGGATTTTTATCCGCTGATGCGACCATTCGGCATAGGGCTGGCGATTATCCTCTTCCCCGCTGTGATCGGGCTCATCAACGGCATTATGCAGCCCACGGTCAGTGCTACCGGCAGCATGGTACAGAACTCCGACGCGGCGATCTCCCGGCTGCTGCAAGCGAAGGAAGCCGCTGTAGAAAAAACAGATGCCTGGCAAATGTACCATGGCGCTGACGGGGATGGCGACCGAGAAAAATGGTACAAATACACGCATCCCGATGACCAGACGGGGGACGGTGAAGGTATGCTGGCGAGTATTGGCAATGATATGAAGTTTGCTATGGCCAAGGCTTCCTACAATTTCCGGAACACCGTCAAGGAATGGATGTCCGAGATCTTACAAGTCTGTTATGAAGCGGCCGCGTTATGTATCAACACCATCCGGACCTTTTACCTGATCGTACTGGCCATTCTCGGGCCGCTGGTGCTCGGCATATCCGTATTTGACGGTTTCCAGCATGTGTTGACCTCCTGGCTGGCCAAATACATTAACGTCTTTCTATGGCTACCGGTGGCTAATATTTTCGGGGCGATCATTGGAAAGGTGCAGGAGAACATGCTGCAGATCGATATCGGTCAGGTCCAAAATTCCGGAGATACCTTCTTCAGCGCAACCGACACTGCTTACCTCATCTTTCTGCTGATTGGCATTATCGGTTATTTCACAGTGCCAAGCGTCGCCAATTATATCGTGAATGCAGGTGGCGGGCACGGTCTGCTGCAAAAGGTGAATACCATGGTGGTCAGTACCAGCAACACGGCTGTGCAAACGGGCGGGATGATCGGCGGCCGCGCGGAGCAGGGCGGCGCTAACCTGATCAATGCGCCCAGGGATTTCATGTCCGGCTACAACGGCACTGCCGGAAATAAGGACCAGTACCAGACACAAAAACTATCTTCTTAATAATCACCCTAAAATCGAAAGTTATGTTTAGTCATTTAAAAAATATCGAAACCGCCTTTAAGCATATCAGGCAATTCAGCCTGTTCCTGATCATCGGCAATGTGCTAACAATGGGCTTTTGTATCTACAAGACCACGCAAGTCGTCAATGCAGCGCAAAACCGCGTTCACATCCTTTACAATGGCAAACTGCTGGAAGCTTCGGCTTCCGACAGGAAGTCCAATTTACCGGTCGAGCTGCGGGACCATATCCGCACCTTTCATGAGTACTTCTTTGATCTCAGCCCGGATGACAAAGCGATCCAGGCCAATGTGAACAAAGCTTTGTACCTGGCCGATGAATCTGCCAAAAGGGAATACGATAATCTCAGGGAGGCAGGCTACTACAATAACCTGATCTCAGCCAATATCTCACAGGAGATCCACGTGGACAGCACCCGGCTCAACGGCAATCAATGGCCGTATAATTTTACCTGTTATGCGACGGAAAAACTGGTTCGTTCCAGCGGAACGGTTTACCGTAAGCTGGTTACGCAAGGCGAGATCAGGGACCTGGCAGAACAATCCGATAATAACCCGCATGGCTTTCTGATCCAGCATTGGGAAGTACTGGCCAACCGGGATACAACGATAATCAATAAGTGATATGTGGTTCCTGAAACGAAAAACAAGCAAAAACAATGAGGCGACCGACCGTATGGCCGGTGTGATCGCGGGCAGTATCCTGAAGTGGCAGCGCCGTACTTCAGCGCGGCTAAATGAAAGCGTTAACCGTCAATCCAAAAACACACAGCTCCGGTGGTTCTGGCTTTGCTGCGGTTTGGCCTTGTTCGCACTGGTTTGCAGTGTTATACTTACCAGCCGCAGCACCACTTTACCGCGTATACATGATCCGGCATTACCTACCCATATCGGGCAAAGCTCCGCCGGTCCGCCCAAGCCTCAGGATAGACAGAAAACAGATTCATTAAATCATCAAAAATAAATACTATGGAAACTATCAATGAAACCAGCGGCCAGACACCGCTGAATCCTGAGTTCAGGAAAAGGAGAAAATTCTACCTGGTGATACCTCTACTGATCCTGCCGTTTATGACCATGGCCTTTTGGGCACTCGGTGGCGGCAGCGGTAAACCGGACAATAACCAAGTGAGCCAGCAAAAAGGCATCAATATGGCCCTGCCGTCCGCACAATTCAAAACCCGCGAAGCCAGCAATAAGATGGATATCTACCAAAGTGCAGCCAAAGACAGCGTAAAAAAGAGTGAAGGCGCAGGCAGCGAGTTTATGCAGCAGATGGGTTTTGATCCTGCCAGCGTGGACAGTGCCGCGGTCAGTAAGGACAACCCGGCCGGCCCTGATCTGAAGCGCAGTACAGCAGATATCCAGTCGGACCGCATCAGCGCGAAGCTGGCCGCCATCAACCGCCAGATCAGCCAGCCTGCTACGCCCTATGAAAATGCAGATGATAGCCGTTCGGTCAAAAAACTCAACCGGATGATGAAAGCCATGAACTCATCGTCAGCGAAAGACCCTGAAATGGAACAGTTGAACGCTATGCTGACAAAAATCCAAGCGATACAAAATCCAGGCTCTGTCAGCAAGCCTGCTGTAAAAAAAGAAAGGGACAGCGCATTTAAAGCGATACCCGCCATGATCGACGGGCGTCAAAAAGTATTGAACGGCGGCACAGTACGGCTGAAGCTCACAGATTCCATCCGCCTGCGCGGGGAGAGGCTGCCTAAAGGCCAGCTGATCTACGGGGCCTGCCAGGTGACCAATCAACGCCTGTTGCTAACCATAGAAAATATCCGGCTGGATAAAAAGATCATCCCGGTCAACCTGACGGTTTTTGCACTGGACGGCATGCCGGGCATTCCGGCACCGGAAGCTGATCTTGGCGGCGCTGCCGGAACGGGAGCTGATAATGCAGTACAAAGCATGCAGATCATGAGTATGGATGCCAGCCTGGGAGCGCAAGCGGCCGCCGGTGGGATCAACGCCGCTAAAGGCCTTTTCAGTAAGAAAGTTCGTAAGATCAAAGTCAAGCTAAAAGATGAATACCCCGTGCTTTTAAAGGTCAATAAATTTTAAGCGTATGAAACCAGTGAACAGAGTGCTCCTTGCCTTTAAAGGCTGGGAGGATGAAAAAAATGAGTTGCAGCCGTTGCTGAAATCGGGAACGACCGATGAGCGGGCTATGCTGGCCCTGCAACTGGAACACCTGCGACAGGCCGGGCATCGCCTGCGCCATACGGCAAGGCCGGATGAAAAGCCTTTTCTCAGGCTGTTGGAGAACCAGTTGAACAGGCTGGAAAAGCAGCTTTATCCAAATTTCTTGCAGCGCATCCTGCTCCGGTTAAAAGATCGCATTTTCGACGGACCAGCTTACCTGGAACAGCAGGGCCGGCAGCGCGCGGCCAACATGGAAACGCTAAAACAACAATTGCGTGAACGTGGGCTGAGTTCAGTTGCCGGAAAGCTGGAGCAGCATTTAGACCCGGATCACCGGCAGGTATGCTTACCGCTGGATTGCCAGTTAACGGCGGACAAGCGGCTAAATCTCGACCTGCATTTCGACAAGGATGTTTACGGCAATTTTCAATTGGGAAAATTGGAGGGCACTTTGGTGGAAAATGGTAAAGCGGAACGTTATCATTCCTTTGAATTACCGGACTGGCCGGGCCTTAAAGCGGATCAGGTGCTCAGTTTGCTGGAAGGGCGCGCGCTGAAACAGCATTACACGGACGCTACCGGCCATGAAAATACACGCTGGGTGGAGTTAGGCAATCAGGGCGTTCAGCATTATTCGCCGGACCATGGTTTTGATATCGCTACGACATTGGCAGCCCTGCCGAACATCACCCGCAATAAGGAGGAACTGACCCAATATCTGGAAAACGGCCAATGTGTGCCGACACACTGGAAGCAGAACGGACAGTTCCAGAACATTTTCGTGCAGGCCGATCCTGCGAATGGCAGCCTCAAAATCTTCGATGCCAAAATGAAGCCGGTCAGTGCGGAACAGCTCAGCCAAAAAGCGCAGCAACAGGAAAAAAACCGGAAACCCTCCGTGGTGATGAAACCTACACGGCAGAGCCAAAAGAACGGGCATAAGGTCCATTAACTAATCATTGCAATAAATCAGACTATGGAAAAGGCGGTCAATTTTTATGAACTGAAGACGCAATTACAGGAACTTGGCTACAACGACCCGGCAAACCTGGATGAATTGCGCGGAATGGTTTACAGCGATAAACAACTCCATGATATCTATTCCAAACAGGATGGAGCCGAGTTCACCTTGTCGTATCAATGGGATAAGGCACATGGTTACCAACTCTATTGCATCGATGCTTCGTTGAACATTCCCGGAAAACAGAATAACCAGGTGATGCAATATCTCCGGCCGGATGTCCCAGCGCCAATGGCACTGGAACTTTTGACGCTTAGCCTATCGGTACGAAACGGCCATGACCCCTTTATGCCTCTAAGCAAACCCGAAACAGAACAATATATCCATGAATTAAAATCAAATGTTATGAACACACAAAATTTAGAATTTCTGAAAAAAAGCCTGCTGAACCTTGGCTTCGGCGATAAGGTAAACAAAGAGCTGGAGCAACAGATCAGTAAGGGAACCCCCGAGTTCGTACTGAATGCTAAACACGAATTCAACCAGAAGCCGGTAGACTATCAATTGTATTTTAAAGCCGGTGAAAACGAAGGCATGTATTTCTTCAACAAGTATGACGCGGCGCTGCACAAGGGGAAAGACAAGGAAGTTAACCAAACCTTTTATATCAATAAAGGAAACGGCATTACCGCCAAAGAGGCATTCAACCTGATGGAAGGCCGTGCCGTACATAAACAGTTGTTCAATAAAGAGGGTGAAAAGTACCATGCCTGGTTACAGCTCGACCCGGAAAATCTAACTCAAAACGGCAGTAAGGAGATCAAGAGGTTTAATGAAAATTACGGCTTCGACCTGGAGCAGGTTTTGACCGGGAAAGGCATTAAAGAAATGGACAATGCCGAAAGCAAGGAAAGCTTGTTAAAATCCATCCGCAAAGGGAATGCCCAGCAGATCACGGTTACTAACGGAAAGGAGGATACCAAATATTTTGTTTCCGCCAGCCCGCAATTTAAAACCATTGACCTGTACGATGACAAAATGAAGCGCATCAAACGCGAAGAATTACTACAGCCATCGCAAAAGAACAGTGCTACACAAAAACAGACCCGGCAGCAGAAGGAGGGCCTGCCTGAAAAAAAGCAGCAGTCGCGTAAGCGGAAAATGACCGTTTAAGAAAAAGGAAGGCAGCATCATTGCCTTCCTTTTTTGCTGTAATCTAAATTCCCAGAAAATGGATCACCGAACCAATGATTTTAATAATAAGATAAACGATAGATAAAACCTTAGGCCATTCTACCTGAACTTGCTTGTATTGCTTTGAGATTTTTGCCTTCATAATATAAATATTATGTACAAATGTCCCAAAGCCTGGGCGCTAATGTTGGAACAGTACAAGCCAAATTATATCACCTGGTGTTCCAATTGATACTCAGCGACTTAAATACAGTTGATGCCATTTCGCAACCTGGTCCGCAGCAATATCTTCGTTTTTGCCCTTGCTTCGGAAATAATGGGTCTTTATCAGTAGTTGCGCGATGATGTAATAGTAGCGGACTTTCGGAGAAAATTCGTGTTCGTCAGGAGGAAATTCGCCTAATAGAAATTGATACATCTGACCTACGAAACCTACTACAAACTGATCACGTGGATTTTGAAACTCAGATTTTTGATTGGGGTTATAGCTAACTTGTCCATTATTTATTTCTTTAACAACGTGCGATTTTACAAGGTCGTTTTCAACTTCCTCTTTAAAATGATCGTGATAGTATTTTAACGCATCTGTAACAATTTTTAAGGGAAGTGTATCGTTCAGTGAAATCTGCTTATCCGCAATTGAAACTGTGACCTCACTGATCCCTTCGCCCGAACTGATCCGCTCAATAAGGAATTTATAATCTTCAAATTTTGCTGATATCTCAGACCGGTTAAGCAAACCTCTTGATACCTGATCCATGACCAACCAGATAACCTGTGAGAGACATTTTACAATATAGACCAATTCAAATTTTCTTTTCTCCAGGCCAAACCTGATCATTATAAAACCGGCTATACCGCCTGATTCTTCGTCTATATTTTCCTCCATGGGCAAATTCAAAAAATCCTTATCGAAGTACTTCTCTAAAATGCTCCGGTCAATGGTGAGTGAAGGGTTTTTTTCCCGAGGACTGAATTGGTTTCTTTTCAACCAATTACGGAGATGTTTAATACGCACATCAACCTGTTCATCCATTCCACCGGCGGCGAAGCCTGAAAATGAGAGGAATTTGTCAATGAAACGCAGGTTTTCATTGGACACCTTTCCGGTTTTAGGGACTTTCTGTAAATATTTAAACATTTCAAGCACCGCACCCGCATACCGCTCTCTAAATTTTAATTCCTGAACATCGTCATTATAAATGCCTTGAAAACGCTCAAGCATAAATCGCCAGTTTTTCACCTCAGAATTATTGAGTTTATCTTTGTAAGAGCGGATTATATCTCCCATAAGAAACCGATCGGAGATTTTGAATTGTTTATGATGGTAGGCGAATTGGATATGAGCAGGAAGTTTTAAATCATGATTACTCAAAGCTTCATTATCCTCCCGAGTGCTTAATGAAAAAATCGCTGTTAAGTCATTAATATTACGCTTGATAACGTTAATATTTTTCTTTAAGGACTTTTCATTGGCGTAAAAAACATATTCGAGAAATAGTTCCTGACCATTTGATATAACCTCTAAAAACAGATCCCGAAAGGGCAGCAATTTGGCTTCATTGATGAAGTTCATTATTTGTTCATAATGAGAACGTCTCATCAATAGCCGGAAATAACGGGTATCGATGGTTGTGGAAATGGATGGATGCCGTGGTTCAAAAGTCCCCGCAAAAAAGGTGTTGAGAGCCGCTTTTTCAAAATTACGATGCCTGATCATTTCGTCCCGATAGATCATTTCTAAGGGGAAATGGTGCAGCTTCACCTCCATAAAGTCTGGGTGCTTCCGTGCAGATTCAACTGAATCCATCTCATATCGCATGATATCAAAACATGGCAAAAAGCGCTCTTTTTCACAATCAAAATATTGAAAAACATAGCAATGCTCCCAAAACTTAAACTCAGGTGAATCCCAGTCAATTTCAGTCTGAGGTAAAATCATATTACCTATTTGATCCCGTTGAAATGCTCTTTTCATTTTTAATGTTACTCTGCGTTACATCTGTTATTATTGTTTAAGAATACTCACATCATTTAAATTACTAACTTCCGACATGAGCCTTTTTACTGATGATACAGACTTAATTGACAAAATACAGAAAATTATTGGCCGCTACCCGAACATTGCTGCTATGATGAAAAAGAAGGATTGGCCGAGATGGAAAGCCATTGTCTCAACAGCCGGAGGATTTCAGGCATACTGGGATACGCCGGAACGAAAATTAAACATGCTGATCGCTGCCGTTATGATTTACTCCAACGATGTAAGTACGAATGATTTTATGCAGCATGGCGTAGGGCTTTTTGAAAAGCTAAACAAATGGCTTGGCTGTTTTCCTTTCCTTGTCCGAGATCCTTCCTTTATGGGGAAGATCAAGGATTTGGATGGAGTTAGCTTTCTTTCCTGTATGACCGAGCTTAGTTTAGCAGCCTACCTGGCGGAAAAAGGTTATACAATTCAGTTCGAAAAAAAATTTCTTCAACACGGCAAAGTAAATAAGAATGATGTTGATGTTTCAGCGACAGACAGCAACGGCAATACCTTGAACTTTGACGTTTACATGCCTAATTATAGTTCTGAACTCACCGAGTTTTTTGACGGGCATGGACAAGATCATCACTTTACTTACAAGGTAACTGAGAAGCTGAAAGGGAAATTTGGAAATAATGGATTTTCAGGTTTGTCCGGTAAAACCTTACTGGCCGTTAATTACTCTTTTTGTGATGACGTTTATGCCAGGTCCGTACTACCATTAATGGATAATTTTTCAACTTTTAAAGGGCTGCAAGTTTCACTTCCCGATGGAGTGGACGGCATCATGTATTTCGCTGATAATTTTAATCGCGGAACTTCTTTATATCTGGATACAGTTATTTATGCCGGCGAACCCGTGAGCAAAAGTTAATTAGCTCTCAGGGGTCTGTATAAAAGCAACTTCCCAAAGATCAAAGTAGCCATCTCCATTTTCACCTACAAAGCGACGCCCTCCTGCGTATTCGGCGACCCTTAATTCTCTTGTTGTTAGCGTTAACTCCGTGCCAAGCACGGCTGTAAAATGTGTAGCGAGGAGTTCCTGCAGCAAAGCCTCCTTATTTTCAAAAAAACTTATAGGGATATTATTGGTCAGCAGAACCTTAAAACACTTAAAAAGCTGTTCTGAAACTTCCAGTGGCTGCCACGGCTGTAACTCATTCTGCTGATTCAGAGCGCTTTCGTCTAATTCATGCATTTCATAAGCCCATCCGTTGAGAGCACCCTGACTTACGTACTGCATACTCATAAAATAGTTCAAAGGTTCAGCGTCTTTGTCTTCCGAAAAATCGATCGGAGTAATACGGGAGATCCTCGATAGCAAAAGTTCACAAAGAATAGCTATAGTGTGGCCTGTATTCGTAGCGAGGAATTCCAATTTACCGTTTTTAAAGAAGGATGGATATGGCTCTCCATTGAGTTTAACTATACATGATTCCCCACAGACCATTAGATCGGGAATGCTGTACGGGCCATAACCCTGCTGTAGGGTTTTGGTAGATAGGAAGTTGTAGAATTTTTCCCGGAATGATGCCTCATTTTTGAATCCTTCATAGCCGAAAACAATCCTTAAAGGGCTGTTGTATTGAGTTAGCCAACCATGAAATATCGCCTCATTCTGAAGTGATAAGTTTTCGTGATCCTCATAATTTTGAAGTGCTTTTCCTGTCAGTTGGGCGAACATTCGCCTAAAATGTTGCCAGTCAGGTGCATCTAAACCCGTCAGGTCATTATATATTTCCCTGATTCCTTTGAGATGGTCATAAGAGTCGGTCAGTTCGGCGGTATAAAAGTTTTTTTTGACTTCTATAATTGCCAGCACCTGATCAACTGGATAGGCATACTTATTGTTTGTTCCGGGAATGTAATGTCCTTCACCATACACCAACATACAATCAATTTGCCCGGAAGTCCGGTATTTACCTGATTCCTTTTTAACGGAATTGTAAATATTGCCTGATACGATACGCAAATCTATATCCGATGGAAATGCACCCTTAAGACCTTTAACCAGCGCATTTTCATATTGATCACCAATATCCGGCCTGTGGGTGATATCAAATCCGAAGTCCTTGTAAGATTGAAGTTCATGATCCAGTATTTCTCTGATAAGTTGGCTGGTGCTACTGATGGTCATAGAGATAAATTTTTCCAAATATAGTCTTGCGTCTCGTTAAGTTAACGGCACGCTATCACTTATTTTGGACCAGAACAAGCCGTCATTAGGATTCGAGTTCGTCAGATCCAATTCAAAGATTCCTTTGAAACGATAATAGGTGTATCCTAAAATATCCTGATCCTTAAAAAAAGTTATCCGGCGATGGGGATGAGTTAAAACACCGTTTGCATGTGTGCCCGGGATTTTTTCATTATTGGCCTTTTCGGTGATGGTATTTCCATCAGTACTAATCCGATTGAGCCAGTTTTTATTTCCCATTGTAGGCCACCAAATGATCGTATTGTCCATTGCTGGATATGGCGCGGCCCCTTTTCTTAAAAAACCCATTTTGGGCACTCTTACCTTAAAAAGTTCGCAAATCTGCTCAATGGTTTCCAACGCCACATCGTCCGACGCATTTAAACTTTCGTGACGTTGATAAAACGCTGCTTTATATTCAAACTCGGGTCGCCATGGTTTAAATGTTTGGTGCTCGACCTGCTGCAAAGCAGCTGTATTTACTGCCTCGATAACGTTGTCGATCTGACGGTGAATTTCGGTTATATCCTTTGTACAATCTACCGTCATCACCTGGTGTCCTGATGAGGCGATGATATTCTGCTCGCGGATCGCGTCGCTCCAAATTTTATCTTCGTTGTGATAATGCCCCGGCTCGTTAACCTCTACATGAATATTAAATTGCGGGAAATACAGATCGGTTAGTGAATATTGGCCGCTGCTATGCTTTACATATTGTTGCGGCACGATCTTGATATCTTCGTTATTGAGCAGATGCCAAATGCGGCTGATTACGTAAGTTTCCAATCCCTTGGCACTCATTTTTTTAAAAAGCCTGCTTATATATTCTAACTTTCGATCCATTGAGTTAAAGATCGTCTAATTTTCGGCGTTCATTTTCAGGAAAATCGACATATTTAGAAAGGTCTTTTACCATCTTTCTGGCGAACACCGCACCTTCCGCACTACTTGTCATGATATCATCGTCGCCCAGGTCCGTATGCTCGCCGTAAATCGCTTTTTTCAATTCTTGGCGATGGTTTAGCTCGTCCAGCTTGTTGCCCATCTTTTTAACAAGCGTATAGTCCGGAGTGCCGTTTTGTAACAGGTCGGGAAAGTTTTTAAATGGAGCGAGTTTTACATTAATGACCTTTTGCATCACCTCACCCCATTGCAGAACTTCGCTAAGTGAGTATACGGGGTTATTCCGGTGCTGCATATCCAGCACCAAAGCCAGAAACATTTCAGGGCTTCCATTCCATGATGGTTTCAGCTTAAAAGCGCGCATGATGAAAGACAGGAAACTCATAGTATCATCTGTTAGCTATGAGCAAATATCATAAATAATTCTGACTAAAGTTTACCGCTCTCCTTCGGGAATGATCACCTGCTTTACAGCGTCGGCTGTCAAATGATGCATCGGGCAAACTAATCTTCCATTTCTCTCCAGCATTTCGGTACCAAAATGCGGGCAACGTTTGCCTTTGCACGAGCGCCCGACGAAAGACTGATACCAGGCATGGTAATTTATCAGGTTCTCCGAGCCGGCTTCCGGAGGTTCGGTTGAAAACAATAAGCCCGTATTTTGGCGTTCTAAAAGCAACCGGCGTTTTACAAGTTTAAGGAAGTTGTAACTGCCGTTGTTATGGGTAACAATTACCGTTAACGTATGGCCGTCACTTACCTTGAACCAATGTCGCATTCTGGGGTGAATCTCGAAGCGGCCATCAATGTGATAGTGTTCATGTGGGAAACCAAATTGAGGATCGGCATGCAAATGGTCAAACACCGGTATATAAAACAGTAAGCCGTCACCCTTCCACCTTAGTTCGGCACAGGTCACCTCATACGTTTTACCGATTTCATATTGCATAGTCCAAACTACGAAATATTATTTAACGTGCGCCCGGAGTTTTTCGCCGATCACCTGCAGGTCCATGGTGGTGTAATACAGTGCGCCTAAGGGCTGATAATCGCCACTTTTTTCTTGGGCGATATATCCTTTGAAGCAACCGCCCGCCGTGATCATAAAACATGGCCCTGTCTCGCCCGGCATCGCTTTTTTATCCAATTGAAGTTCGGTTGGCTGGCCGTCAATCAGGCACTGAATGTTTATCCTATCCATATGTTAAAAATTTAATGAGCTCATCAGTATATCAGGAAATTACCGGGTTAGGTAAAATGGGAAGTTTAGCAAATTTCAAAACCTCCAGGCTGGCAAAGCCAAATTCTGCCACGACCTTACCCAATATGAGGTAACAGCCCGCTCCCCGGAAGGGATACATGGGTGTGTTATTAGGAAAATGTACAGTATCAAAAGCGTTGCCTTCAACGTCAAGAAAGTTACCGAACCACATTCGTTGGCTGTTTTTGGTGTGCACTGTTTTCTCGCAAACGTAAAGGCCGACCATTCTTACAACTTGTCCAATATGATTAATGAGATCATTCGCGCCTATTTCACCCCGATAGTCAGTTTGCAGTAATTCAAACATGGTCATGCTTAGCGGAAAACCAAGCAACTCCAGTTCATGGTAAGCATTTTCCAGTCTGGTATTGACCAGGACGGGTAAGGAATAATTTTTTGTTTCCAGCTGGAACAATTCTGCATCATTGTTAGGTTTAGCTTTTGCACCCATTAATAAGTGAACAGCCCACAATAATTCTTTTTTGCTTTTGCCGGTAAAGCGCAAGGCGCCGACACGAATGAGAATGATGACCTGCTCTAAACCGATAGCTGTCCTTTTGATGAAATCTTCCAGGTTTTGGTAAGGCCCGTTCGTTTTGCGTTCTTCGGGGATCAGTTCAATATACACGCCGTTTAAACCATGAATGCCAATGAAGCCTAAGTAAACTTCAACTCCGCTGATATTTACAGCTCTGTCGCTGTTATTGACGCAGGGTAAGTGTACGATACCGCCGGCACTTTGTAGTTCCTGAACATAAACGAGCCGATTACCCTGATAGAAGCCGCCATAGTTATTTAATACAGCGACCATAAATTCCCGTGGGAAATAAGTTTTTAAGTACAGGCTTTGATAGCTTTCTACTGCAAAGCTGGCCGAATGTGCTTTGGAAAAACTATACCCGGCAAAAGAACTGACCTGACGCCAAACTTCGGCAGCGATATCGTCCGGCCTTTCCAGTCTTTTGGAGCCAGTGAAAAAACTTTGCTTGATCCGGTTCATTTCCTGTTCCGAACGCCATTTGCCACTCATGCCCCGACGCAGAATGTCGGCATCAGTGCCATCCATACCCGCAAAGTGAATGCAGATCTTGATCACATCTTCCTGGTAAACCATCACGCCATAAGTTTCCTCCAACTGCTCTTTCATGACGGGATGTAGGTACTTTACGTCTTTAGGGTTATGGTGCCGTTTGATGTATTCGCCCATCATACCGGAACTGGCAACGCCCGGACGAATTATAGAACTGGCAGCAACCAGCACAAGGTAACTATCGCAGCCGAGTTTGCGGTTTAGCTGTATCATAGCGGGAGATTCGATATAAAAACAGCCTTTGGTATTTCCGACCCTCAGATTGGCGTTTATCGCCGGGTCTTTCATAAACGTTTTAACCTGGTGAATATCGATCTTGCGTTGCTGATTTTCTTCTATTAATTGCACCGCTACTTTTATATGACCGATCCCCCGCTGGCTAAGGATGTCATATTTATCAAAACCGATATTTTCAGCTTCGTACATATCCCATTGCACGGTAGCCATACCTTTTGGCGGCAGGTCGAGTGCCGTATAATACGTGATCGGCTCCTCGGTAATTAAGACACCACCGGCATGGATTGAACGCTGGTTGGGCATATTGGCCATGCGTTCGTGGATCGCGACGATTTTGCGAAATGTATCGTTATTTTGGTTAATTGCTGCGCGGGTCTGATCGGTAAACCCGTCGATCTCCGCTTTCGGCAAACCCATTACTTTGCCGATCTCACGGATAATGCTACGGTCTTTAAAAGTTGACATGGTGCCTAAAAGCGCGGTATGCTGACTGCCATAACGTTTAAAAATATAATCCTGCACATCTTCACGTTCATCCCAGGAATAATCAATATCAAAATCCGGCGGCGATGTGCGCTGCGCGTTGAGGAACCGTTCAAAATATAAATTCAGCTCTATAGGGTCTACATCTGTGATCTTCAGGCAGTAGGCCACGATGCTGTTGGCACCTGAGCCCCTGCCAACATGGTAGTACCCTTGTGAATTGGAATAACGGATAATATCCCAGGTGATCAGGAAATAGGCGCAAAAGTCCAGTTCGTATATAACCTTTAATTCGTGCCTTATCCTTTTCTGCGCCTCTTTATTTGACTTGCCGTAGCGATATTCCATGCCGCTGAGGGCCAGTTTTTCCAGCAGCTCCCGGTCATTCTTTTTGTTGCCGGTAAAAGTACGGCGGTTAAGGTTTACTCGGCCTTTAGGATAATCCATCACGCAGCGGTTCATCAGATTCCGCGTATTATCCAAGATGAAGGCGTAGCGGGAAAATTTCGCTTCCAGCTGACCTGGCGGCAGGAACATATCACTGGGACGGCATTTGTCAGATGCAGTGACTTCGGTTAATACAACATTCAAATCTATCCCCCTTAGATATTCGTGCAGGCGGTACTCGATCTTGTCAGCCACAACAACTGGCTGAAGGGCCAGTAACTTCGACTTAAAGGTTGACAGGTCAACATTAAACAAGCTGTTCAGCTGGTCATAGCGAATGCCGAGGTATTCGTTATCTGATAAAGTTTTTTCATTGGGGAAAGGGTAAACGATAAATGCGTTTTTAAAAGGCGGTGCCTCATCCGGCAAGGGCTTCTTTTGCAAATTATGTTCCGATAAGAAATCATTCAGTTCCTTCATACCCTCCTTGTTCTGCGCGATGCCGAAGTATAGTAACTGTTTATCCCTTCTGAATTCCAGTCCGGCGATCGGCTTGACCTGTTTGGCCTCGCATTCCCGCATAAACTCCATGATCCCCGTAGAGTTGTTGATATCCGTCAGTACCATTTGCGTAACACCGTAACCCACCGCTTCCTCGACCAATGCCGGGATCGACATGGTGCCGTAGCGTAGGCTGTATTGCGAGTGCACGTTAATGTACATGAGAGAAATTTTAAAGATTAAGATTGATGCCGGATGCAAGTTTGATGGAGTCTGGGCCGAATCGCCGCCGGATCTTATCCATCGCCTGGCAAAGACTGTATTGCTCTTCTGAAGCGGTATACAGATCGATCTGCTCAAAGCCATTGACCAGATTAGACAAACGGACACCGACGAGGCGGATCAGCAACCTTTTTTGATAGGCGGCTTTAAATAATTCTTTTGTCTTTTTGATAAGCGGTCCATCCAATGCCGTGTAAGGTATGGTCGCTTGTTTGGTGACATCCTCACGTGTAGAATATCGCACCGTCACCGTTACGCAGGCGGTTTGCTTTTTCTTTTGGCGCAGTTCAAAAGCCAGTTCCATGACCATAGAAACTAAGAGGTCATTGATCGCCGTGAGGTCTATGCTGTCATTTTTGAAAGTGCTCTGCGTACCAATAGACTTTTGTTCCTGATAGGGAATGATGGGCGATTCGTCGATACCTTTTGCTTTCTGTAATAGCCAGATCCCATTTTTACCCAGGATACTATTCATGTATTCCGGGTGCACCTGTGAAAGTTCATAGATGCGTTTGATACCCATATCACTCAGCTTAATGAATGTTTTTTCACCTAATCCGGGAATTTTGCGGATAGATAAAGGATTCAAAAACGGCTGAACCACAGCTTTTTCTATATTCAATTCGCCGTTAGGCTTGCATTCATTGGTCGCCATTTTGGAAACCGTCTTATTTACAGACAGGCCGAAAGAAATGGGCAATGCCGTTTCTTTCATGACTTTGGCCCGTAACTCTTTCGCATATTTCAATGTACCGAAATGACGATCCATACCGGTCATATCGATGTAATGCTCATCAATACTCGCTTTTTCAATAAGCGGCACGTTGTCTTTTAAAATTTCGGTGATCTCATGCGATGCTTTGGAATATTCATCCATGTTGCCCCTGATCCAGATCCCATGCGGGCAGAGCATACGCGCCATACGGGCGGGCATGGCAGAATGGATACCGAACTTTCTTGCTTCATAACTGCACGACGCTACCACTCCACGGTCGGAAAGGCTACCGATAATGACCGGTTTACCTACTAACTGTGGATTTTTCCGGACCTCTACGGATACGAAAAACGCATCCTGGTCCATGTGGATGATCTGGCGGTCGGTGCTCATATGTATGCTTTGATTCGATATAAAATGTTTAAAGTTCAACCATATTAAAATTTGCTTTCTTTTGTTCGGAAAGCGGACAACAAAACTAATACTAAAAATATTAGCATTTTGTTTATATTTGAAAATATTTTTTAAGACTGGGCTAAATGGCTGATAGCTTGTTTTATAATCCTTTCCTGCGCATCAAGGACGATACCCTGAAAAAATTACTGGGTACAGGCAAGCGCTATGTGGTGATCCAGCGGTTTCAATGGCCTGGTCAGCCTCCCCAAAAGACCTTTCTTTTGTCAGCCTATGCTAATGAACCGGAAGCGCGCTTTCATGAACAGCAATTGCGACCTAACGAAGGTAAATTGCAAGACCTGCTGGATCTGAACCAGTATCAGGCGATCAGCAAGCTTTTGAAAAATGAATCGGGCCTGACGGTCTTCTACAATGGCACGATAGATGCGAAGCATGAGAAAAGGTTGCAGAAGGCCTTTGTGAAGAACGTTTCTGCTTATATTCACTATATCAGGATGAAAAAAGAAGATCATTATGATGTACGTATATTTGCAGAGTACGGCCGGTTGAAAGCTGAGATCACATCGGGTGAAAATAGCCATACCGCATTATTTTACGATATGATCAAATAGTATGTGCAGGGATATCAGTTTCCATTCAGAAATACAGATCGTAACTCAGGATTTCAAAGGGATTCAGTTGGCCCCCAATCCCGCGCACTATCCAACGGACATGGTTCATGTGACCTGCGAGATATTGCCGACCTACCCCATCGTGGTTAACCGGAAAGCGCTGGCCCTGGCGAATATGGGCTGGGGGGTGATCAACACGTGGATCGATGATCCTCGCGAACGCCAGTCGCAGCGTTCCAATATGGTTAATGCACGCTCGGAAAGAATTGTCGGCGACAAAAAATCGTATTGGTACCGCATAAGGCAGAATCGCTGTTTGATCCCGACGACGGGTATTTACGAGCACCGCGAAGTGGCGGGCTTCAGAAATAAAATCCCCTATCATATCAGCCTGGAAGGCCGCAAACAATTTTACGTACCCGCCCTATACCAGGTCAGTCAGGAGGTAGATCAATATACCGGCGATCTGTACAATATCGCCACCTTCACCATGATCACGCGGGGCGCGAATGAAAAAATGAGATGGATACACAATTCCGGCGATAATAAGCACCGGATGCCATTGTTTCTTACCCCGGAAATGGAACAGGCGTGGGTATTGGATGACCTTGGCGATGATGATATGGAGGAGTTTTTTCATTTCGAAATTCCATCTGACGCTATAGCGCATCATCCGGTTTATTCCATTCGCAGCCGTAAACCAAAGCCGGAAGGTATTGTGCCGAACGCCTACTACGATTGGGGCAAAAAATTGCCGATATATGGACAGGAACAGCCGCCAGAAGAACAAACAAGCCTTTTTTGATAGAGCTTAGTCAATTTTATTAATTTCAACAATTTTAAAAGAGTGATCATCAAGCTTTATATAGTATTTTTGAGGCATGCTAAACATTGAAGGATCAAGCGGATATTTCGCGTTCGGGTGATGGTACAACATCATTTTGGGAAGTGCGTTGCTATATGGTGAAAGCTGTTGTATCAAAAGCACGCCCGAAACCGAAGTGTTGATGAGTTGCTGCTTTCCAACGAAAAACGCCATTCCGCGGCCGCGCTTTATTGGTAATTTATCCTGAAAAGGCGCACCATCAAATAGCGCTAAATCCATATCCAAATCATCAAGGTACATATCTTCACTAAGCAATGCGATAATATAAGGCTGATCCAGCTTATATCTTGCGGGACGCTTGTCATTTAATGCGGTTAATACATTCAGGTGCGGCGTTACAACTTGTGCGGGATGCTGCATAAAACCAATACCCCGTTTAACCTCTGGCGATGCGGGTAAAAGGCTAATCTGAATTTTCCATCCCGCATCATCTATTATCAATACAGATTGCCTTTGTTTGTCTTTTATAAACTCACGTATGAAATGACGGATTTTTTTGAGGGAAGGGGTTTTGTCAGAACAAACCAGCCAGGATATGTTGATGAAGTGCTGTTGCTTATCAATATTTTTAAAGGAATCTAATATTACAAATTGTAGTGTATCAATACTATCAGTAGTACCTGAATTGCTGGAGCGGGTGCATTCTATATATATCGATTGTTGTTTGCCTTCGATTTTGAAATCAGGTGTTGGCGCTTGAGCACGATCGATATTTCTAATTGGGAATTTGTGGCTTTTGAAATAATTAAATATAAACAACTCCAATAAGGCAGCGCTGTGTTGTTTATTGATTTTTGACCGGAACCGTCTCAGGAATTCCGCATTTAGCGTAAAACCTTCCGCCCAGGAAAGAATTTTTTGTCTGCCGTTTTCGGCTTCGGGTACAGCAGATGTATTCAGGAAAGCATAATGCTGAACCTGAAAATTGTCTCGGTTGGTGTCGGCCCGTTTAAAATCATCGAAAAGCGTTGTAGCAGCCACGGTATTATAGGATTATTATGATATAAAATTAACGTATTTTGTAATCATATTACTTAGCGATACTGATACCTAAAGCCCATTAGTTGGAGGTTATAATTTTGGAAGAAAAAATATTATATGATTACCGTTATGAAGACTCGGTTGCGACCAGCGAATATCAGATCGTCTTGCCTAAAGCCGCTCCTACACCAACCAATACAGATCTTTTTATAAAGTTATATGAGTTACTTGTAGATGTGTTCGAGGCGCATCAGATCAATGTTAGCGCCTATTATTTGTCGCCCGTATTAAGGCACCAGTATGAAAGCTGCAAATATTCCAAATTTGCATTTGTTACAGGCTTTGCTACGGCTTACAGGCAGCTTTTGAAAAATGGTCAGCTACGCATTATTGAAGTAAATCAATATATCGACCATTGGCTGAATCTACACGAGCGTAATTCTGTAATTTATGAAGGAACCGTTAGGGTGGCAGCGGTAGCTGATGAAGAAACAGCGCGGCGCATGGATGTGCCCGTGGGCACGCCTTACACGTATATCCCTGAACCCAAAAGCCCAAAGGAAGCATTTCAGCGGCTGAAATTTCTGATGGCCCAACAAATGGCGGAACATTATATTTCAGAGTTTGAGCGCTTGCATGCCGAGCCGACTGCTGAAGTGTTTTTCAGCGAGATCTCCCAGCTTGATAAATTTATTGCATCTATTGACCACGATCAAATGGAATCTGCCTTTAAATGCGAGGATAGCGATTGGAAACATGAATATCTGCGGATCACCATGGGTTATTACGATACTCACTTTGCTAATATGGCAATGGGTAGCACGGTCTCACAGGTTTATGGAAAATATTTCCATTATAAAAGATGGCTGGAAAACAAGATGCGTGAATCTTTTGTGCCAAAAGCGAACGGACTGCCGTCCCTCGATTTAGGCCAATTCAATGATAGTTCGCTGATCAGCCGTGAGCTATTTGAAAAGCTTTTCAAGCGTAGCCGTCTGTCAGATTTTTTCAGGGTGCCTGCACCCCGACACAAAGGGCGTTTCTGGTATGACATCAATGATAAAGATACTGACAAACCTGAGAAAGTTGTAAGGGTAAGTGAGATCAGCATCGCGCAAACCAGGCGTGCAACCGAAGCTGATTTCCCACAGATATTAAAAAGAATCAGCGCTGGGCATGACCCGGAAAGTGGGGGATACAGCTATTTTCTCAATGATGTATATGAGCATGTGGCACAAATGAAGGCGTTTCATCAAGACTTGCATCAAAGTCATGAAAGAGCTGCGGATCATTATCAGCTATTAAATCTTGCTGATCATTTTGTGGAATGGCTGAAGCAAAACGGCGGCAAAATTCCGGTGCTGCCTCCAACCAGGAAACAAGGAAAGCCCAAGCGCCCTTCCCAAATTGTGATTGCATTGTTGTATTTATATAAGCGCGAGGTCATTGTTACCAGAACCAACGCAGACGAAATTGGCAAAGCCTATGGCCATAATACTGGTGGGAAAATATATAACTTTTTCTCACGGTATAGCACGCGGAATAAATTGGTAGGTGCTGAACTTACTGATACAATTAACTATAATAAGCTGAAAAATTTCGAGCAGGTAATAGTCCTTTTACAGGATTTCCCGGATGCATTATCGCGCGCTAAAACAGATATGGCCGAATTCAAGAGAAATGCTGGGTTCGATTAAAAATCGTAACCAGTTATAACCAGTTACGCGTCGTTGCATATTGAACTTTTGTGTTATTAATTAACACAAAGTATGAAAAAGTTCAATCGCCGGATATTCCCCGCTATTTTAAAAACAATTGTACAGCTAACCACACTACTGAAAGCTTTAAGTAAGTTGATCGATTATATGCATAAGTTATAACGATATCTTATCGATTCTCCGAGGTATGTTATGGGGGGCTCTGCTTAATCATCACCCTTATCCTCTTAAACAATCAGTTCTGCGGTAATACTATGTGACCGCAAACTTCAGTCAGTAAGCTGCTTGGCGGAATGTCAATCGCCAGAGCGATTTTCCAAAGTTCTTCTGCTGTTAATTTCGTGGAAGTATTATTCGTTAACTGTGTTAAACGAGCTTTACTTATCCCAGTCCGTCTGGCAATTTCCGCTTTGTTAACAGACTTTTTGGTTAAGTACAAGCCTAATTCTGTCATTAATTCTATTTTTCTTTACAGTTATTTAGAATTAATGTACGGGTGTTTAGATTTTGTAAATAATAATTTTAAATTTGGATAGAGTTTGAATACAATTGTTTAGAAATTCTATACTATTGCATGATTGAGGACGGTTTAGAAGTCGTTATTCGGTAAAATCATAAATGTTTGTTAGCTACTGCCGGCAGAAAGTCTTTTGGCGAAAGCCCGAAATGATCAGCGAGTTTATCTATATGTGTGAGATTGTATTTTGCTCTGCTTTTATTGCTCTCAATGTTATTAATAAAAGAGCGGCTTACACCAATAATGGTAGCAATATCATCCTGAGTAAGATTTTTTTCATTACGCAAATCCGTCACGTATTTAATTACGTGCTGTTCAATTGCTGATATTTTAAGTTCTAAAGACATCAGCAATAAAAGAATACAAAATAATTGCACATTATGACATGCATGTGTGTCATAAATAATTAACTTAGTATAATTGTAGAACGATAATTACATTATTTTTGCAGTCTTAAAAAGAACGTTTTAGGACTGCTAAGAGCCTCGCACCCGAATCTGGTAAATTTGATCGCGACGGTAAGTGTAGTTCCGTCCCCTATATCAATAGGGCCGGAGCTCGCTTATGTCATATGATCACCTCGAAAGAGGCGGCTTACCAGAGCCAGGGTATATGACAGGGCGGCTTCGGCCATATTAGCTCTCTCCCGAAGCCGAGGCTCGCATTATAATAAATGTTGGCAGATGGCTGGTCATAAAAACCTTTCGGACGATGAATTACTGAAGCTGCTCAAAGCCTCAGACCATGCCGCCTTTAATGAAATTTATCATCGCTATTTTCGACTCCTGTACATTCATGCCTACAAAAAAATTGATGATGAAGACTTAGCTAAAGACGTTGTACAGGATATTTTTACTTCATTATGGTCGAAGCGAGAATTAGACTTTCAAATTAATAACCTTCCAGCTTACTTTATTGGCGCGGTCCGAAACAAAATATTTGACCTTCACGCACATCAAAAAGTGAAACAAGATCATTTAGCGAGTTTACAAGCATTCCTGGAAGCTAAGCCGGTAATCTCTACTGATCATCATATTCGCGAAGTACAATTGCAAGCCTATATCGATCAGCAGATTAGGCAATTACCTTCGAAAATGCGCGTCATTTTCGAAATGAATCGAAAAGAAGATTTATCCTACAAGGAAATCGCAGAACGCCTCGAAACATCTGAGAATAATGTCTCCAAACAAGTTAACAACGCCCTGCGTATTCTTCGCACCAAAATGGGGTTACTGTTTTTTATGTTGTTTTAACCTCGGCGGTAACAATATTTAAAAATATTACTTTTTTTCTTCCGATTTCCTTATGCCACCCTACGAAGTGTTTTAAAGGGTTAAGCCGCCATGGATAAAGAGGAATTAAAAACATTATTTACCAAATATAATGATGGTACCGCTACGGAAAATGAACGGGCTGTGCTTGAAGCCTGGTACCTCCAGCATAACGAGTCGGTGAAACCTGGTCTCTCATCGCATCATATCGAAGCGGCAAAGAATGAACTATTCCGCCGGCTGCCAGGTAATCAAGGCGAATTTTTTAAGATCGGTGCAAGGATGGCTGCCGCCGCGGTGATCATAGGGATCCTCATTTCGGTAACGCTACTTTACGTCGTTAGCCGACAGCCTGCCAAGCCAGTCCAAATCGCTCATGACCTGCCACCGGGCTCAAACAAAGCAACCCTGACACTGGCTTCCGGAAAACAAATCAATCTTACGGATGCCCATAACGGCTTGCTACTAAAACAAGCTGGTATTCAGGTCACCAAAAATGGCTCGGGACGGATCTCCTTTAGATTCCCTAATACTTCAGGAAAAGATCATTCACAAAATACAGTATCAACCCCGAAAGGCGGTCAATGGGAGGTTCGGTTAGGCGATGGTTCACAAGTCTGGCTGAATGCAGCCTCCTCGATCACCTTTCCGACCTCCTTCGCCAATTCAGAAAACAGGATCGTTACGCTAACCGGCGAGGCATATTTCGAGGTTGCCAAAGACAAAGCACATCCTTTTATTGTAATCTCCGGTCAGCAAAGGGTGGAAGTATTGGGAACACACTTTAATATTAATAGTTATGAGGACGAGCCAAACATTGTAACTACTCTTCTTGAAGGTAGCGTCAAAGTCAGCCAATTGGGAAAAAAGAATACCCATATATTATTTCCCGGTCAACAGTCCCTTGCATCAGCTGCGGGTATAAACATTAAAACCGTTGATACCGATGAAGCAGTTGCTTGGAAAGAAGGTTACTTTCAGTTCGATGATGAGCCGATCAACAGTGTGATGCGTAAGCTTTCCCGTTGGTACGATGTTGACGTCCGCTACTCCGATACTGTTAGCACTGAAGGTATTTATGGCAGAGTCTCTCGTAATAAAAATATCAGCCAAGTGATCAAAGCACTTGAGGCTACAAAAACTGTCCATTTCAGGTTGGAGGGAAGGAGGGTCTCGGTAATGAAATAAATGATCAGTAATAGTTAATTAAAGCCAGGGTGCCGGTTACTGCCGGTACCCCTGACTTATATAGGCGATCAATAATTTTAAACTATTAACCCACACGGCTGCCCGCATCTGGAAAATGAATGCAGCCGGTTAAACCCATGTATTACAAATGTATAAGTTTTACTCAAAAAGTAAGACGCGTATTCCCCTGCGCGTCAAATTATCTGTGCGCCGACTCGTAAGTTTGAGCGCGTTAATCATATTAATTCTCTTTTCATTCTCCCTATCTGCACAGTCGCAATCAATAACGCTAAAAGAAATAAATGTTCCCCTAAAAAAGGTGTTTCAAGACATTGGAAAGCAAACAGGATTTGAGTTCTTAGCTTCAGATGCCGTACTGCATACATCCCAACCTGTTACAATTAGCGTTAAGGATCAATTGATAAGTGCTGTTTTGGAAACTATTTTTAAGACACAACCGCTACAGTATGAAATACGTGATAAGATCATAGTTGTTACAAAAAAAGAAAGCCTACAGACCTCTCCGCGAAAAGATCAAAAAACTAATACGGTACTTAAAGGAAAAATAATTGATACAATAGGAAATCCTTTACCTGGTGCAACCATAACTAATATTTCCAGAAATTTTAGCACAATTACTTCAAATAGTGGAGAATTTGAAATTGAAGGTAGACCGGGCGATGAAATCTCAATATCCTTTATTGGCTTTCTCCCCTATAATTTTCAGTTGAATGATAAGCAAGATTATTTAACAATTGTATTAAAAACAGGAACCTCGACCTTAAATGAAGTTAGTGTTGTATCAACAGGCTATCAAACAATACCCAAAGAAAGGATAACCGGTTCTTTCGCACAGCCATTGAAAAATGAATATGAAAATCGAGTAGCACCTGATGTTATATCTAAATTAAATGGCATTACCAGTGGTTTGGTGTTTAATGCGAATACCCTTACTACCCAGAGCGGTAAACTTGATATTAACATAAGAGGCCGCAGTACAATTTTTGCGAATGATCAGCCTTTAGTGGTCGTTGATAATTTCCCGTATAGTGGCGATATCAATAATATAAATCCCAATGATGTTGAAAGTATAAGTGTTTTAAAGGACGCTGCTGCTGCGAGTATTTGGGGAGTAAGAGCGGGAAATGGTGTAATTGTGATCACAACTCGCAAAGGAAAAAACAATCAGGCTTTAAAAATAGAGTTTAATGCAAACCTTACTGTATTTAATAAACCGGATTTAAATTATAATCCGAATCAATTAGACGCTTCAAGTTACATAAGCCTTGAACAATTTCTCTTCAGCAAAGGCTTTTACGATGCAAGTCTTACAAATACCTCAAGCTATCCGGTTATATCTCCTGTAGTAAGCCTGTTAGCGGCAAATCGGGCAGGTACGCTGTCTGCCAACGATCTTAATGCCCAATTAAACGTCCTACGAAATATAAATGTTAAAGATCAATTAAATAAATACTTCTATCAGAAAGCTACTAATCAGCAATATGCCATAAATCTTTCCGGTGGATCTAATAAGGCTAATTACTATTTCTCTTCGGGATATGATCATGATTTATCCAGTGTAAAAGACAATAGTAATCAACGATTTACTCTAAATAGTCAGAATACTTTTCATGTCACTTCAAAATTAGAAGTGAATGCTGGAATTAATTACATAAGAACCAACAATCAATTTGATAACACTCTCACTCAAACAGCAAGACGTGTTTTCCCTTATTCCCAAATTGCCGATAACAACGGAAATTCTTTGCCAATTCCCTACAACTACAACCAATCATTTATCCAAAATGCAATACCATCCGGATTTTTAGATTGGTCATATTACCCACTTAAGGAATTAGGCGCAACGGATAACACAACAAACATATCGGATACCAGAATAACTGCTGGACTAAAATATAATTTAATTCCAGGGTTAAGTGCAGAGGTCAAATATCAATATGAAAACACCCTAAGCGATAATCGAATCTATCAAAGTCAAGACACTTATGCGACAAGGGATTATATAAATACTTTCTCAATTGTCAATAATGGGGTAGTGACCGGATATAACGTGCCTTTAGGAGGAATTTTAAATCTTTCCAGAGGTAATACTACATCAAATAACGTACGCGGCCAATTCAATTATAATAATCACTGGTCGGACAACGATTTGGTAGCAATACTTGGCTATGAACTTTCCCAAACAACAGGTCAAAGCAACCAATCAATTCTCTATGGCTACAATGACGATCTTGCCACTTTTTCAAATATCGATGCAATAGACTCATTTAATACTTATCCATCTGGCAGCCAAAGCATAAATAGTGGGTTAGGTGTCCAATCAACAACCATCAGGGTTCGTTCATCCTTTGCAAATATCGCTTACAACTATAAAGACCGTTACACGATATCAGGTAGTGCGCGTATTGATGGAACCAACTATTTCGGCGTTTCAACCAATAAAAAAAACCTGCCATTATGGTCTGCTGGTTTTAAATGGGACATTTCCAGAGAGGCATTTTATAAATTAGATTGGCTACCCTCTTTAGCTTTAAGAACAAGTTATGGCTACAACGGAAATCTCATTCAATCCATAACCGGTATTACAACATTTCAATATTACAGCAATGCAACATACACCAATTACAATTATGCGCTGATCTCAAATATTGGTAATCCTGATTTACGTTGGGAAAAAACTGGAATTGCGAATATCGGATTAGATTTCGGAACAAAAAACGGTGTTATAACAGGTAGCCTTGAATATTATTTTAAAAGGGAAAGTGATTTATTAGGCTTTAAAAACTTCCCGGAAAATTCTGGTATTACACAACTGGAGGGCAATTTCTCAAACATGAAAGGAAGTGGATACGATCTTTCCATTACCACCCAAAACATCAAAGGGAGACTAAAATGGAACACCACATTCCTATTAAGTCATGCTACAGATAAAGTAACATCATATGATGTTAAACCTTACAGTTATCAGTTAGCCGGCGCTGGTACGGGCGCTCCAAACATTAACAGGCCGGTATTTGGTGTTTATGCCTATAAATGGGGTGGTTTAGATCCGGCCACAGGCAACCCAATAGGGTCTATAAAAGGCTCTGCAAGTCAGGATTATTCAGCAATTACGATTAATACTCCGGTAGAAGATCTTATTTATGAGGGCCCAGCACGTCCTACTTATTTTGGCGGATTAAATAATAGTTTCAGTTTCAGAAATTTTAAATTAACCTTTCAGGTCAACTATAAACTTGGCTACTATTTTATGGCACCTGCGTTGAATTATTCAACGATAATCACCTCAGGTGCGTACTTACGGGTTAACAATCAATTCAATGACCGATGGCAGGTTCCCGGCGATGAAAAAAGAACAAATGTGCCGTCGTTAATTTATCCATTTTCCTCTTCCCGGGATCAATTCTATAAATACTCGGAAGTTAATGTAGAAAGCGGTGACCACATCCGTCTTCAAGATATCACGCTTAGTTACGATTTTACCAAATCAGCCTTTCATAGCCTTCCCTTTGCTTCACTGCAATTATCTATTTACGCGAATAATGTTGGCATTATTTGGCGAAAGAACAATAGAGGTCTTGACCCTGATGCTGTGCCATCTACTGACAACACCACGATGCCAATACCACGATCTATATCCATCGGCCTAAAGGGTAATTTTTAGTGAATGGCTTAAAAATGATTGACGATTTAAATTGAATAGTACAAATGAAAAATAAAATAACTCAAATAATTGTAATGGTGATGGTGATTTGCAGCATCTCGTTGCTTTCGGCATGCAAAAAAGACTGGTTAAACGCGAAGCCAGATAAAGCACTTGTTGTGCCTTCAAAAATTGCGGATTTCCAGGCAATCTTAGATAACACCAAAGGCGCAACTAACCCCATGAACATCGATGTCCCAAGTCTAAGTATGGTAGGTGATGGCGATTACTATATAACGGATGCTACCTTTAATTCTCTCGGTATCGGCACTGAACAAAGCGCCTATTTATGGGGACCGACTGAAAATTTCTATGCCGGCCATGCTTCTGGTGACTGGGTTTCAGCTTATGGACGGGTTCTAAATACAAACGTCGTTTTGGATGGCCTCGCGACGATCAAAGCGGATCAATCCTCACAATCTGCCTACAATAATGTTAAAGGATCAGCCTTGTTTTTCCGCTGTAACGACTATTTCAGTTTATCTCAGCAGTATTGTAAAGCCTATTCGCCTTCTACTTCTGGAACTGATTTGGGTTTGCCCTTACGATTGTCATCGAATGTAAATCTTAATGTACAACGCTCTACCGTTCAACAAACCTATGATCAAATAATTAATGATCTTTTACAAGCCAGTCATCTGTTACCAGCCACTACAACTTATCCAACAAGGCCAACAAAAGCGGCTGCGTTTGGCTTGTTAGCAAGGGTTTATCTGACCCAGGAAAATTACCCCAAAGCTTTTTTATATGCAGACTCATGCTTGCAAATAAACAGTAATTTGTTGGACTATAACAAGGTTTCGACAACCTCGCCATTCCCTTTATCTTATTTTAACATAGAGGTGGTTTTTCATACACAATTGGCAGGCTACCTATCTTTTAATCCGCCGAATTTAATTGTTGATCCTGGGCTTTATCAATTATACGATAGCAATGATTTGCGTCAAAAAATTTTCTTTAAAAGTCAAGCAGGCATAATTACAAATAAGACAAGTTATATAGGGAGCGCATTTCAACCGTTCGGAGGAATTGCCACAGATGAAATGTATTTAATTCGTTCAGAGTGCAATGCAAGAGCCGGCCAAACTACAGCAGCTCTTAACGATTTAAATTACCTGCTAAAGAACAGATATAAAAGTGGAACCTTTAATGGGCTGACAGCAGCAAATGCTGATGTTGCCCTTGCATTGATTTTGAATGAAAGGAGAAAGGAGCTGTGTTACCGGAATATTCGGTGGTCAGACCTTCGCAGGCTCAATAGAGATCCACGCTTTCAAGTCACATTAACCCGGACCATCAATAACTTAACCTATACGCTGGCTCCTAACTCTCCAAGATATGTTCTACCAATTGATCCGATTGAAATTGAAAGAGCAGCCTTCCAACAAAACCCCAGATAGTGGTATACTATTAATATTAAAACACTTAAAGTTCAATACATGAAAAAATTATATAAACTTTCAATTCTTATTTTGATCGTATGTTCAGGCAATAAAATGTTGGCTCAAAATAAAAGTGAAGTTATTACTTACATAACGGGACAAATTGAAAAAAGTAATAATACAGATTCTGTAGTACTATGGTTGAATGGACCATTTACAATTTACAACGGGCCCTCTGAAAATAATGTTTCTAAAATTCTGACTGAAAAGCCTGATCAAAAAGGTGTATTTAAATTTAAGATACGAACAGAGAACTCTCCTTTTCACTTTACTTTATTTAAATCTAATAAACGATCAAATTCTGGAAATTTAGTTAGCGCTGGAGATGTAAGAAATTATCTAATAGAGCCCGGTGATAGTGTTAATATAAAATTTGATGGCGACAGGCAATTATATTCTGGACGAGGTACAAAACTTTTCGAGGCACAATTACAAATTTCCGAGGTAGATCCGGGTGATAAACAGTTAATGAGCAGTGCCCACAATTATTTTAACATAAATACCAAAAAGTGGCTCGCTCAAAAAGATTCATTGTTAGATGCTCAGCTTAAGGTCTTGTATCCATATAAAACAGATATGTCTCCCATGGCATATGGAATTATAAGGGCAGATATAATCGGTAAAAATAGAACATTTTTATACAGAAGAATTAGTTTTGCTGGACCATTTTTTGTTTCTGGCGAGCCTCTTAAAAAAGATATTCAAGACCTTTTAATCGAACTTGATAAACGACCTCCTTATGTAGACCAATCAGATAGATCGGCACTCACACCTGAATACATATTATATTTATACTATAAAATCAGGACAGCGGTTAAGTACCAACGGATAATAAACCATGTTGACCCCTTCATCAATGAAAATTATTTCGATGCAATTAATTCAAATTATACAGGATTGTTAAGAGATAAGTTACTAACTTATTGGCTCATTTCGATTTCTTCATTTAATCATTTAGATGAAAGTTATATTTCACACGCGCTTTCAGTGATGGAATCACCGAACTTTATCAAAATGGTGAATGATCTAAAAGAAACCTTTTCAAGTGGGCAGCCTGTCAACGATTTTGATTTTCAGAATACCAAGGGTCAAATAGTACGGCTATCAAATTTTCGAGGAAAAGTTATCGTAATAGATCTATGGTTTTCAGGTTGCGGTCCTTGTTTAGATGTGGCTAATGGATTAAGACAGGTCGAAAAAAAGTTTGAAAAGTTAAAAGATGTTGCATTTCTAAGCATTTCAAGCGATAAGGACAAATCACTTTGGCTAAAAAGCATTGATAAAAAGCAAAAAGAAAAATCCGCTTCCTACTTTATATCTGATCATACGAACTATTTGTTTACGAGTGGCACAGGACATAACAATTCGTTTATAAAAAAATACGTACCACAAGAAAGCTATCCATGTTTAATGCTAATCGACAAAAAAGGCAGGATATTCACTTCTACGCCATCACTACCGATAACTAATTTGGGAAGAGAAAAATTGATTATGGAAATAAATCAAGCTCTAACAGACTAATTGTAACTGTATTTATTTTAATATGCGCACGACAATTATTTTTGTCGTGCGCTTTTTATTTATTGACCATTGTATTGTTGATTAACAAGCCCTCTTGATGAGAGTGATGGTGATCCCGCGTCAGTCGGAGATTGATTGTTATGAGGCGTGTTGGAAGTTGTCCATGTTGCCTTACATTCTTTACCGGTAACGGAACTGCAACCTGCTGCAGTTGTGCCATCCCTAAAAATAAAGTTATCGGGGTCAGTGCTGGTTGGATCACCGCTAATGTTATAATACGACGCCGAAACGCTAACGATTTTACCGTTAGCATCTTTATTATATTTAACGGAACTGTTATTAGCAGTGGTAAATGCACTGAAGCCAATTGCTAATGCACCTACCATCAGGCCAAAAGCGATTTTTTTGAAATTTTTCATGATTCTATTTTTTTTAATAATTTATTATAGTTTAAAAGCCAAAGCGCAATAATGGCCAATATTATAAATGCAAGATTGAACCATATATGCTGCATCCAGCTCAATTTTTCGATTGCGCCGCCACAATGACAAGGAAGTTTTGGCTCCCAGATCATCGCACTGATAATGTAGACCGTGAACGCTGTCATCGTCACCACAAAAGAAACCAAACCTATCTTCACAGTATTGGGAATGATTAATAAAGTAGAGATCAGTATCTCAATTCCCGGCACGACGTAAGATATCGCCATCGCATAAGCACTAACCAAATGAACCCTTGTCAAACCTTTATAAAATCGGTCATGATCAGCTAATTTGGCATAAGCGGTATAAACAAAAAGGAAAAGGCATAGATATTTAATAATTGAAATGATCAATTCCTTTTTATTTGGAGTTAGGCGTGCGGTTGTGGTTAAGGTAATTAAACTCATGATCTATTGGCTTTGCTGTTATATAACTGGTAAAGTCCATTACCGGCAGGTGCTTGACCCGCTAAATCTTTTTGCCTTTTTCTGTGTCACAAATGTTCCTTTCTTTTTGTATTACCCAGGGGATGGTAAGGGGTTAATAATTGATTTACAATTCAAAGGAACAAGGAAAAGAAGTGGCTAAACAGGTATTAATAGGTTGTGCTTTTTAACTGCAGAATTGCGCAATTGTGTACCGGTAACGGAATGAGTTGAAGTAAAATATTAAGTTATGCCATTACCTGCGATCTTTTTTTTCAATGACATGCTACAACCCTTTACCACCCCAGGTTGTATCATGATTCAGCTGCGGTAGGAATTTCTTTTCGAATAATACTTTCAATATCTGCTTTAATTGAAAAATAGTTTGCAGTAAGCATATCGTTATCCACCTTTCTAATGGAAGGAGTTGGCTGATAATTATCGGCTTCAGCCTTTAAAGCGTCATGATCATTAATAATAGCATTGTGAAACACTTTTAAGTCAATTTTTTCATCCGGATTATCTGCCACTAAGCCAACAAACTCACCAGATGATAACGTGGATATTTTTGATGCAGGTATCGCAAAATCCAGTTGAGTAGATTTACTTATGGAAGTATCCTGGCTATTGATAGAAACACTTTGTCGTTCTTGCATGATCTTCCCAAAACGCTCGCTTAACTGTTTAGCTGTATCTCCAGTAACCTGTCCTGAAATAATATTACCTACAATATTCATGATCACTTCAGCCTGCTCCCGCCCATAATCTTTTTTTAGTTGACTATAGTCCTGCACGGCTAATGTGGTCGCCACCTTATTACTTCGTGCAGTTGCGATCAGGCTATCAATGTTATTAAAATAAATAGTGGGAAACTCATCAAATATCAGGTTGCTTTTCAACTTGTTTTTTTGATTCACCAGCTTAATAGCCCGTGAAATGTATAGGCTAAGCACAGCGCCATAAACTTGTTGTTTTAACGGATTATTCCCCAGGCAAATGATCTTAGGCTCTTCTGGGTTATTCAGATCAAGTGAAAAATCATTACCCGAAAGCACGTAATACAATGCCGGAGAAACCAATCGTGCCATACTGATCTTTGCACTGGCGATCTGTCCTTCCAATTGGTCATAGGCTTCGTTTCTCCAGGCCGAAATGAAGGGATTGATCAACACCTCTATTTCTGGCTCTTTTTGCAATAGCGCAAAAAGATTTTCGTAGTCCACCTGGGCAAGTTCGATGGCATGAGGTAAAGTGCAATATTTGCCGTTCTCATATTTCTTAAGGAACCAGAATAAGGCTGTTACAAAATTGATCGGGGACTCAACAAAGAAATCGCCCTGTTTTTTGATCCACTCGCGATTAAGTCCCAACATGAAAGTGCGAGAGGATTCCATGGCATCGGTTATATCTTCCATGCGGTCAGGGTCAAGCGGGTTGCACCGATGTTTGATATTGTCAAAATCAATAAACCAAATGCTTGGTTTCTTCTTATAACTTCCCGCATACTTTAATAGCGCGTTATAGGCGATTACAGAAAGGTCGTCAAACTTAAAATCATAAATCAACATGCTAAACCCCTTTTTAATATGCTGCGTGATGATATGCCTTATGACGAAGTAGGATTTACCAGCACCTGGAGTACCAAGAACGAGTGAGCCGCGAAAAGGGTTGATAACATTTATCCAACTATTCCGGATCTTTCCCTTGTAGTTGTATTTAGCAGGCAGATTAATGGAATATTCGTTTTCCAATTTTCGCTCTTCCTGTGGGAATGTTTCATTTTCGGAATTGAAGATGTCAGTGGCCAGTTTAATTTTAATAACCCGGAACAACTTACTTACACCAGAAAGAAATAACAAAAAGCCAAATGATGTTAAGGCAATATATAGGCCGGCGAGAGTTAATAACGCCAAATGAAAATTAAATAGCAGGCCCGTTAAAAAATAGATGACCATTCCGGTTATAGCCCCGATTATATTTTGGCCCCACTTGATATTTTCATCCTTCCTACCTTTTGTACCCATTAGTGAAACGATCAGGAAAACTAATGCGGCAGTTTTTGCAATCCAAACAGTTCTAAAAATTGAAAGCTTGTATATATTGATCAAAATGTGATCCGTCACCCTATGCGTTAAATGCAATTCACGAAATGCTGCATAGCAACTGAAATAAAAATGAAGCAGCAATATTAATATGGCCAAAAACCTGGTAAAGTCGGTAATCTTTCTTAGCGCTTGTTCGTTTTCTCCCGTTTGCATAATAGTTGGTTTATATTTTTAATTTTCTTCGTTTTTTCTTCTTTTGCCGATCAAACAAAGATTGATTAGTGGCTTGTTCGGTGGAATCTAAAAGACCGCCAATAATATCCAAATTTGACCCTACGGTTTCCGTTGATTTTAGGCCCTCTGACATGGGCAGATATTCTTTGGGCGATTTATCAGCGGCAACATTTGGTGATTGTATTTGATGCCCGTATCGGCTTTCAATTGCAGCTGCGCTATACATTTTGCCCAAATTACTCCCGTTAAAAACTACCCTGTTCTTATCGTCGATAAAGGTTAGTCCATATACCCTGCCGTCTGCATTTTGACGGATCAATAAGTCTATCCCGTGATTTTGTAATTCGGATTTTAACTCTTGATGAGACCTGACTTTTGATATTGCGCCATCCAAAATCTTAATAATAGAGACTTTCGACGGCTTCCGTAAATAGGCGTTAAGCTTAAACCGTTCCTCTAATAATTTAAGGGTAGGTTTTTTATAAAGAGAGGAGGCTTTTTGTGGTACACCTGTTTTATTTCCCTGGCCATCCAGCGCCCAATATCTCAAGCCTCCATGTTCAAACATTACTGTTTCCTTTGGCCCCCGGTCTGAGATCACGTTATATTGTGATAACACGGCGTTGAATTCCGGCAAGCTGGTGAATTTGTAGTTTTGTGTGACGTAGTGTACAATATTACTAATAGCTCTTTTTGTGTCAGTTGCGCCATAGACCAATGGTTTAATCTGTTGTTGCGCTTTTGATGTAGTTATTTGCTGCTCAGCCCTTACCAAATCAAACTCCGATTCGATGGCTTTTCTTGCGGGTTCCGATTTTAATTTACCAATATTGTGAAGGCTTATTCTGGAACCATCGGCCTCAATATTCGTCGTTAATATATGAACGTGATTGTGGCCTGCATCGAAATGCTGGTACACCAAAAATGGTTGATCGCCAAAACCTATTTTAGTCATATAGCCATCCGCTATCTGGCAGAGTTTATCGATTGGCAGGTTTTCCGTAAGATCAAAGTTCAGTGATAGATGAACCGTATTAGTTTTCGTCCTGGTGTTCCTCGAAGCCAAATCAGTTAACCGGAAAAGCTTTTCATCAAAAGAAAGACGGCCCGGTTCTTTAGGATATAATTGAGCCATGATCAATTTGGCTTTACCCTTTTTGACCTTTCGTTCATTGTAGTTCAATGCGCCAATCAGGCTTTTTCCGCTTTCAATTTTTGCGACCATATCTGGGAGTAATTAGCTATCCTTTCTTTGATCTCATTTATCTTTGGATTAATGTTCGCATTAATTACTTGCAACAAAACTTCCCAAAGTCGATCGTCGGGATTTCCGTGAGCACTATTAATATTTTTTACAGCCTGGTTAAGGTTGTTCCCAACCGCATTAAGTTCCCTGCGCAAAAGCATTAATTCTTCAAGAACTTCGTCCATGGATTTGTCACGAGTAAGAATAGTCACCGGCTTGCCTAATAAAAGCGTCCGGGCATATTCACTAAGGCAGTGGAAAGTGGTTTTTTTGTATCGCTTATCCAGTAGTTCCTGCTCCGTTGGTTTTAACCTGATCTTGATCCATTTGGACCTGTTTTCTTCTGTCGCTGCCATGATTATAGTAATCGTATCAAACCGACTTTGGAGTGTTTGATAACAATTTCCCAGACGACTTTGGAGGAAGGGCAAGATTCGTTTGTGGTACAAACGTACATCTTGCTAACTGCAAAAAGACAGCAGTTTAAATCCTCACCGAGTCATAAGGAACTTGTGAAATCAATTACCAGGAATAGTCGATTAAGCATTGTGTTCAACTGATGTTTTTACATTATGTTCGAGGAATGATTGCAAGGCCAGAATGTTAATTTCCTTTAAAGAAAGATCATGATCAAGGCCATAACCTTTCATCTTCTTAAGAAGACTTTTAGGTATCCAAACATTAAGCTGGGCTTCTGTCTCTTTAGCCTCTTCGACACTCTTTACCGGATGTACCTCCTGAATGGGTGTTTTAGGAGGGTCTTTTTTTAGCTTATCCGCAAGCCCTCCTAATTTCTTCTTATAATCTTCCATTGCACCTGATCTTTTGAATTATGTAATACTATAATTATGTATTTACATAAAGCTGTAAATCCTCATTTATGCGCTTATGTATTCTACCACCTCCTCCGCAAGCGAAGTAAACTCCTCCTTTGCTTTTTGATCGGTTCCTGAAAGTACCCCAGCAGTAATGGCACTACGGGTTATACTTACGCGATCATGAACCATCGTTTTTAACAACGGTGTTCCCATATTCTGTAAAAGCTCGGAAACATCCTTTGTAACTCCGGAACGATGCTTAATCATGTTGAGCGCAATGCCTGCTTTTAAAGTGGGCTTTTTAGCTTGCGCAAACCGAATTAAGGCTAAAGTTGATCTTATAGCCATAACATCAAAAAAGCCTGCCTTAGTCGGCACCAATACAAAATCCGATAACAAGAAAAAATCAGTTAGCCGGTTAGATAGATACGGCGGAGTATCGATGATGATCAGGTCGTAATCCATTTCCTTAATATCACTAACTTTTTCTGCTGTTAAGATGGTAAGGTCCGGAAAATCTTCCCTGGCATGATATAGGCTTCCCTGTAAATCCGAATCTACTAATGCTACCCTTAATTGATCCTGGAAACAAAGAGCCAGGTTCAATGCAATTGTGCTTTTTCCCACGCCTCCTTTTTGATGCGCGATGGTGATGATCTTTGCCATATTACATAATTCTAAAAGTTTGTAAATACATAAGTCTTCAATTCTGTAATTGTAGAAATACATAGCAAAAGTGAGATTATGACTACCTTTAATTATCCGAGTTTATCCGACTCGGATAACAAATTATTACATCAATGGAAACACAAAACGAGAAAGGGGACAAAGGTGAAGCTTATGTAATGAGGCTTGCATATGATACTTATCTTAAGTATTGGTGCTATCCAAATCCGGAAGATGAAAAAGGGGACAAAAAAGAGATATGTGACCTTCTGATACTTTTCAGAAATACAGCGATCATTATTTCAGTTAAAAATCACCACTACGATGGAGACTATGACAGGTATAAAAAAAAGGTCATCGAAAAATCGACCAACCAATTAAATGGAGCTTACAGAAAGCTTTTCAAAAACGTAAAAGATGTTTTTATTAAACACCCAGACAGAGAAATAGAAAAATTTGACCCGTTACTGTACGAGAACATTTTCAGAATTACTATTAATGTCGGTGAGCAATTTGAACAGTACAATCTGTCCGATCATGTTGAAGGAAAAGGATTCATCAATATTTTGGACAAAGAGACCTTTGAGGCAATCATTGAGGAATTAGATACTGTTAATGATTTAACCGATTATCTAATTAAAAGGGAGAAGTTATTGGCATCAGGTTTTACCTTAAACGATGCATGTCGGGAAAAAGACTTACTGGCGTTGTTTGTTACGAATGCCCGAGAGTTTCCAGAAAACGTTAAAGAGACAGACGGGGCGAAAATATTCACATGTAAAGGAGCATGGGGGAGATACATATCAAGCGATGCTTACAAGTATAAAAAGACGAAGGATGGTTCAAGCTATTTCATTGACCAAATGGTTGCAAAAGAAGTGCTTAAGTTAAAAGACGGCGAGAGTTTGGCCAGGGTGCTGATGAATACAACCCGTTTCGAACGACGGCAATTGGCTAATAACATCTTTTCTCTTTTAGAAAAATATCAATTCACTTCAGGGGGAATTTTTGTGCGGAGATATCATGTTCACGATGAGATTGGCCATCTGGTGATTTATTATAGTCCCGATATTGTAGAAAAAGAAATTGATGAAATAGTGAAACTTGCGGCAGAGATTTATTCCTATAAATACGGAGAAAAGGAAGTTGTTGTTATTGCGGTGACGGATAAGTTGAGACAATACAAATTCGGTCTATTTAAAAAACTGAATGGGCCGGTGGCTCCGCAAGCCATTGAGAGGCTGAACAATCTGATCGAGAAATTCGGATGGTTCAAAAATGAACAGCGAATTGAACAAAAAGACTCCGAATTTCCTAACTAACGTCGTTCCCGATTATTCAAAGAATGATAGTTGTGATAACCGAACTTACCAACTTTAAAATCTACAATTATGTAAATACAAATATATGGAAGCCTGTAATTACATAATTATGTACTTATGTTATTACAGGTTTTATTGTACCTCGATTACCCGAAAAATGACATCAAGTCTGTTACAGATTCGGGGGACGGGTTAGCTTTAATGGCAGAAGCAATATCAGCGAGATTAAGTGTGGTTTCTATAACTTCCCATTTCTCGTTTGGAACCCACGTGATTTCTGACCAAAGTGGTCTTCCTGCCCCATAGACCTTAATATCCTTGTCTTTAAAAATTTCTACCCGAATAGTTTCACCATTCGAAATACGATATACCTCAAAGGCATCGATTACATTTGTATCATGATGGCCAATGACTGCAAGTATTTGCTTAGCGTCATCGCCAGTTGCTTTTTTATACAGGTTATAAATCATAAAATAAAGGTAAATTTTATGACCGGAAGTTCGGGTCAAATTCATATATTTGATTTAACAAAAGTTCTTTAAATCAACTCAAAACACCTCAAAGTTAACTCGTGACCTTCACGGTGACTAATATGTTTTCAAGTTTATAAATGCTTGTAATATAACGCATTATCGAAATGGTCACGGTCCCGTCCATTCCGCAAAAAGCTTCACAGTAATGTGAGGCTTTTTTGCTTTATGTCATTGACGCGTACTATACACAGCCGGATGATTAAGCCATATAATATACCCCCGATAATTAAATGTTAAAATACAGTCAGATTTTGATAAAAAAGTATCGGCACTGACGTATATATTTACTTTATCCTAAACACCAATTAGCAAAAACCGGGAACGCTCCGACATCAAAATCTTGGATCATAAAAAGCATGATATTTTGCCGCTTTGGCATCGAATTTGTTTTGACGATGACGTTAAAGCTTTCGAGTCGTTTTATTACTTATTATTTGACGCGCTTGTAAAGTTTAGTATGATGTATATTCATCAGAAAGAGGAGGCCGAAGAGATAGTAACCGATGTATTTGTAAAAAGCTGGATGAACCGCAGCAACATGCAACATATACAACGTCCTGATACTTACTTTTTTGTGGCTGTAAAAAACCAATCGCTAAACTACCTTAAAAAATATTCCTCCATCCGTGTTGTACCTGTTGAAGATTCAAACGAAGTAAATTTTGTTGATACCGCCAATCCACACATGCAACTTGAAAAAAAAGAATTGCATTTTTATCTTGACAAATCTATTGAAGCTCTCCCTCAGCAATGCCGCATCATTTTTAGGCTGATAAAAGAAGACGGCTTGAAATATAAGGAAGTGGCAGAGATATTAAATATATCACCACGTACCGTGCAAACCCAATTGGCCCGGGCAATGCAAAAGCTTAGCGTTGCTTTATCAGGCTATTCAGGTTTCCCTTCGCGCTCAGTCGTTAATAATGAGGCTATATTGAATATTTTGATACTGCTTACTTTTTTTGCAAAATCTTTTCTATTGCTGTAGGCAATTATTCTTTTTTTATTGTCCTTGCTATAAACCTACAGTATTCATATTTTTTAATATATGGCACAACAGCGCTTTGTTGAGTTGCTTACAAAAGAACTAACAGAAGGATTAACTTCGGCTGAAAAGCAGGAGCTTGACTTATTATTAAAGCAAAATCCTATTTATAAGCAGCAAAGCATAACTATAAAAGAATATTGGAGCAGCAACAAAACCACATATAAAGCAAGTTCGGCGAATTTTAAAAAAGTGATGGACAAAATTGGAATTGCCGAACAGTCGCCTGATATGCAACGCAAAGACAAAGAGCCTATAAGATTATGGCCGATATTAAAGTATTTGGCTGCGATTATGGTTTTAGGTACAACATTATATTTATGGTACTTATATGCCGGTCCAGGTAAAGAAGCTTCGCTTGCATCAAACTGGCAAAATAAAACCACAGCACCTAAGGTAAAAGAACGATTAGTTTTATCAGATGGCACAATTGTTACGCTTAACTCGGGCACTTCATTCAAATATCCGCTTTCCTTTAGGGGTAAAACCAGAGAAGTCTATTTAAATGGCGAAGCTTTTTTTGAAGTACATAAAGACCGAGAACATCCATTTATTATTCATACCAACAAAATGAATGTGCGCGTGCTTGGCACCGCTTTTAACATTAAATCGTATGATAACGAATCGCGTAGCGAAACCTCACTTATTCATGGCTCAATAGAGGTAACCCTTAATGACCGCCTATCAGATCGTATCGTACTTAAGCCACGCGAAAAATTAATTGTTCAAAACATTTTACCAGCACAACAACAAATCAATATACCAACCGACAAACAGATCTTGACCCCTACCATTAAAGGGCCCCAATATTCTGTTACCAATTTAACCTACAATCCCCGTATTGACAGTGCAGCTATAGAAACCTTATGGCTAAAAAACAAATTGGTGTTTAATAACGAAGATTTCGAAACTATTGCGGCCGACATGGAACGCTGGTATGGAATACAGATCGTTTTTCGGCACGAAGAGTTAAAAAAGCTAAGGTTTACAGCACCATTTGAAACGGAGACCCCTGCAGAAGCATTTAAAACTTTGCAGTTTACAGAGGATTTTGATTTCAAACAGAAAGGTTCAGTTTTTTACATTTCAAACAAAACGCCTATGATAAAAGAATGACATAAAAAAACGGGACAACCTATTGGTTAAATCCCGCTCAAATAAGATGACCATATTAATGTAACAGCAGGTGTTGTTGGCACGGCTACCTGATGTTATTCACCTTAAACTTTAAAGTTATGAAAAAATTCATGCACTTATATAGTGTATCAGATAAATATTACCTTTTTAAGCGTCTGTTAATTATGAAACTGACCCTGTTTTTTTTACTGATTTTTAACATATGTGCTTTTGCAGATGTTTATTCACAAACTAAAATATCACTTAATTTCAAGGACGCTGATCTAAAGCAGGTACTTAAAACCATCGAGCGTAAAAGCAGTTACCGTTTTGCATATAGCGAAAGAAAAATGCCAACGGAAAAGGTATCAATTATAGTTAATAATGAGAATGTTACAGATGTGTTAGACAAAATATTAGGTGACTTAAACTTAATATATAAAGATCAGGGCAACAACCTGTTAGCTATTTCAACGCCAGATAAAATGGCCGAGTACCTTGCAGAGCAGCAAGCCGCTGTTAAAGTAACAGGTATAGTTACAGACATTTCTACCGGCGAAACTCTAATTGGTGCTACTATTAGAGTAAAAGGCACCGCTATTGCAACCACTGTTGACGTTGGCGGTAAGTTTTCAATAGAGGTACCTAATAACAATTCAATTTTAGTAGTAAACTATGTAGGCTATACAGAATTGGAAGTGCCTGTAGAAGGTAAAACAGTACTTGATATTAAACTATCAAAAGTAACAACCGACTTAGATGAAGTTGTTGTTACCGGTTTTGGTTTAACTACTAAAAGAGCAACAGTTTCCGGATCAATAGCAACCGTCAGTGCAGAAGAATTGGCTCACTCACGTGCCGTGTCCTCTTCAGGAGCATTGGTAGGCCGGGTAGCGGGTTTGACCTTTAGGCAAAATACCGGCAGGCCGGGTTTTTCGCCAGATCTTCAGATACGTAACTTTGGCCAGGCATTATTAGTTATTGATGGTGTAGTTCGCCAGGATCCGCCAAGTAACACCAACTCTGCTTTCAACAACCTTGATTTTAATGATATAGAATCTATATCTATCTTGAAAGATGCCTCGGCCGCTATTTACGGCCTTTTGGCAGTTAATGGTGTAATAGTTATAACCACCAAAAAAGGTAAACGGGGTCAAAAGCCTACAATTAGCTATAATGGCTATTATGGCTCTCAAGAAGTTAAAACGTTTAATAAGCCTGCCGATATTAAAACCTATATAAAAGGTATAGTACAATCGGAAACTTATAGAAATGTTGCCGATGCTAACAGAACTATATCAAGGGCTGAGTATGAAAAGTATATGAATCCAACCGATAAGCAGCATGAAGGCTTTGATTGGTATAAATATATATATATCCCCGCAGGTCAAAATTATAATAACGTTAGCATCAGCGGTGGATCTGAAAACATGGACTATTATGTAAGTGGTGGTGCCCTTGCGCAGCATTCAATGTTCCGTAACTTTGGCAGTGGATTTAGCCGTAACAACGGCCAGATTAATGTTAATGCTACTCTTAGTAAGCGCCTTAAAGTAGGTATATCCATAAACGGAAGAAGAGATAATACTAATAGTGCACCTTCAATGTCTGATGATTATGACTATTTGGTTGATGCCGCATTCAGTAACTTGCCAACGTTTAGGCCGTATGCTAATGATAACCCTTTGTACCCCGCACAATCATCACCTATTGATCAGCAACGTAGCTATAGCCTGGTAAATTATGGGGTTATGGGCTCGGAAAATACTACCAGAAATTCTTTTCAGACAAATGCTGATGTTGAGTTATCTTTACTACCTGGCTTAAAGGCGCGTGCAAAAGTTGGCTACTCGTACGTAAACTCTACAGACCACCGTCAACGCAAATCACCTACTTTTTACACTTATGATGCGGCAAACGATAGTTACAATATAGTTCAACCTGTAAGCCAATCGCGTATTGTGCGTGAAATTGTTCAAAGCACTCAAAATACATCAACTAACTTCCAGTTAGAGTACAAAAAGTCTCTTGGTAAGCATAATTTCCAAGCTAATGTCGGTGTAGAGAGCACTACATTTTTTAATCCAAGTATAGATGCGCAGGGTCAACCTGCAGCTAACGGAATAGGCTATATACCAAATGCAGCTACTGTAAATACATTTACAGATGAGATAAGCATTAAGGTGACCAGGCAGGGCTATTTAGGAAGATTTAATTATGACTATGATGGAAAATATATCGTTGAACTTTCAGGCCGTTACGATGGTACACCTAATTATACACCTGAAAGAAGGTGGGGATTCTTCCCTGCGGCATCAGTAGGTTATCGTATATCGCAGGAAGATTGGTGGAAAAAAAGCTCGATCTTAGGCAAGATCAATGAGTTAAAGATCAGGGCATCATATGGTATATTAGGTGATGAATTAGGAGCAGCTAACGCTGCCTATGCATCAGGTTATAATTATAGCCAGGGTAACGGCGTATATGATGGTGCTATAGTGGTTACCACACAGGCAAGGGGTCTTCCTGCATCTTATCAAACCTGGGGCCGTGCTCAATCATTAAATATGGGTATTGATGTTACCTTATTAAATAATAGATTGAGTGGTACTGTTGATGTGTTTCAGCGTACCCGTACGGGCCTGTTAGCATCAAGAAACGTACTGGTACCTAACCTAATGGGTATTACCATTGGTAATGAGAACTTAAACTCGGATGTTAACCGTGGTATAGACGGTTCAATTAACTGGAGAGACAAAATAGGCGAGGTAAACTACTTTGTTGGCGGTAACTTTGCCATATCAAGATTGATCACTGGATTCCGTTACAACCCACGGTTCAGCAGCGAATGGGACAAATTCCGTAATCCTAATAACGTAACAGGCCGCTGGCAAGGCGGAACAAATCATTATACAAGTATAGGTCAGTTTCAAAGCTGGGAGCAGATCGCTAATTATCCTATAGACCAGGATGGTGCCGGTAATAAAAACCTCCGCCCGGGCGATTATATATACAAGGATATTAATGGTGATGGGGTTATTAATGGCAATGATCAGACCATTGTTACCTACAGGGTAAATGCCGGTAACCCACAATTAAGCTTTGGCTTTAACATTGGCGGTAGTTATAAAGGATTTGACATACGGGCCGATTTTGCAGGCGGTAGTTTGTTTACCTATGAGCAGTCGGGCTATATGCGTACCTGGGGTAATAACCTAAATACATCGCAATACCTGGCTGATAATTCTACCTGGTATAAAGACATTTTTGACAAAAACAGTGGTTTTAATATTGGTAAGTTCCCGCTGCTTATACAAGGAAATACGGAAACAAACGCAACTCAAGCAAGTACCGCCTGGGATACCAACGTAACTTATGCTAAACTACGTAACCTTGAAATAGGATATACTATACCGTATACGGTAATGAAATCGGTAGGTATCTCTAACTTCAGGGTATATGTATCGGGACAAAACTTAACATCAATTTCAAATGTAAAAGGAGGTATCGATCCTGAAACTACAACGTCAGGCGGTACTGCATATCCTAACCCGAGGATATTAACAGCGGGCCTTCAAGTTAAATTTTAAAAATCAACAAGATGAGAAACAAATTATATTGTCTTTTTGCACTCTTTGTAGTAAACTCCTTGTTTATGGGGTGCAAAAAGGACCTTACAGCAATCCCAAATAGTTTATTATCGGCAGAAATCATCTATACAGATAGAGCCCTGGTAATATCAACGTTACAACAATTTTACAACCAGACAAACTTTGGGCAGCATAATGGTATAAACAACGTTAGTACAGATATTGGTACCCAATACGATAACGTTAACGATGAGGCGCTTGCCATGGATGGTGGGGCTTCTACCGGTGGTACTATCAGTTTTAGCCGTGACAAAAACAAAACGTCGGATTACGCTTTATTACGTAGGATGAACCAGTTTTTAGCAGGCATACGCTCGCCGGAAGCAATTAAAGCACTTACAGCACAAGAACGCTATAATTTTGAAGCACAGTGTTTGTTTTTACGTGCTTGGCTTTGGTTTTGGCAAACCAAGACAGTAGGCGGTTTGACCATTATAGGGGACGAGATATATTCCTACGAGGCGGGACAGGACCTGACCCCGAACCGATTACCACGCAATACCGAAGCTGAGTGTTATGATTATGTAATTGCGCAATGCGATCTTGCAATTGCAAAGTTTGCAAGTGCAACCGCAGCTGGCGGTGCTAGTTTTGGTAATAACGCCACAACCAACGCAGGTATTGCCAATAGATGGGCAGCTTTAATGCTTAAAGCGCGTGCTGCCATAACCGCGGCTTCATTAGCAAAGTATAATAACCTAATTACACCAACTTATACAACACCACTTGGAGAAGTAGGCATACCTGCCAGTAAAGCTGCCGGTTATTATGAGATAGCCTATGCTGCCGCAAAAGAGGTAATTAATGGTAAGCCGGCAAATTCGTCTGGTCCGGCAATTGCATCTCCGTATGTATTGCAGGTAAATGCAGCAAACCCTGAACTTGCTTTTTACAACGCGACCAGCGTAAAAACCGGTAATACCGAAGTAATATGGGCATTGGATAGAAAAGCTCCTGATGTAGTTACACAATTTACTACCAATACGATGCCTTATAGCCACAGGGACCAACAAACCGGTAACAGGTTAGGGGTGTTATTAAACCTTGTTGAAGCTTTTGAGAACAGGACCGGAACAAATCCAAACGCTCCTATTCCAACTAAAGTTGGTAGCAATTATGTTTTTTATGACGATGTAGAAGCACCGTTTAAAGCAAAAGATGCACGCTTATGGGGAACCGTAATTTGGCCTAACGCTTTGTATCGCGGCACCCCTGTACCATTGCAGGCAGGCCAGGTTGTTAAAACCGGATCAGCATATACGCTTCTTTCTTCAAATACTCCGGGAGCAACCAATGCAAACGGATTAATTACCTCTTTAAATGGACCGATCAGTAGCAGCGCCAGCAATCTAAATAAAACAGGATTTCTACCGCGTAAATTTGTGGACGAAAGCGCTGGTGCAGGCTTACAGCCACGCTATAGCGAGATGTGGCAGCCTCGTTTTCGTATAGCTGAAGCTTATTTAATAGCTGCAGAAGCTGCTTTTGAAACTAATGGACTTAATACAGGGTCCGATGCACTAAGCCTGATCAACACGATAAGAACGCAACGTGGTAAAATACAAGCGCTTAGTACTTTAACATTTGCAAATATCGTAAATGAGTACCGCGTTGAATTTGCATTTGAGGATCACCGCTTTTGGGATTTAAAGAGATGGAGATTAGCACATACCGTATGGGACAACAGTTCGAACGCTCAGCCTCAATCATTATATCCCTACAAGGTGTCTATCCCCGGCGATATTAATAATGGCAAATGGGTGTTTGATCGTGTAAACACATACAAACGTCCAACCCAGCCGTTTTATTTCGCGATAACTGACTATATCGGTACAATAGACGCGTCATGGCGAACCAATAACCCGAATTGGACATTAAACCCATATCAAAATTGATCGTATAAAATTTTTTATATTATGAAAAAGAATAATAAAATAGCGTTCCTAATAATGATGCTTGGCTTAACAAGTTTTCTTGTTGGATCTTGCAAAAAAGACAATGGGGAATACCCGAAATCGAGAATATCAGGAGCTTTCCTTTACAATGGCCAGCCGGTAGGGTTATTAGGCTCAAATAATGGTGCCGTGCAATTACAGCAAACGGGGGGACCCTCGGGAAATTATACTGTTGGCGTTTTTACCATGTATGCCCAAGCCGATGGTACTTATAGCATGTTAACCTATGACGGTGATTACACAGTAAATGCCACGCAAAATAAAGGCCCATTTGTACAACCCGCCCCCATAAATCTTACGCTAAAGGGCGAAGCTAAAGATGTAAACTTTAATGTTACACCTTATTTTTGGGTTAGTAATTACCAATCGTCGTATGTTGGTGGAATATTTAAAGCTACATTTAAGCTTGAAAAAACAGCACCCAGTACTGTATCGGTTAATCTTGTTAATGTCGCTTTAATGTTTGGTCCAACCAACATTGTGGATGAAACATCTAAAGGGCTTGAAAAACTATTTACTACTACAAGTGGTGTAAATGTTATAAATATTGGTGGTAACTGCTCAGTACAAGTTGACCTAAATACCCTGACTGCTACGGAGAAGGCAGCTATGGAAGGCCGCACAGGACATGTATATGCTAATTTAGCGATCAGAAACTCGATCTCTACTAATGCTTTATACCAAAAACCAGTGATGCTGTATTGATGCGTTGTACCAAAAAATTAGTACTCCTAAAATAACCATATACCTTTATCATTAATTTAATCTCTGTAGGCTTAGGCTTACAGAGATTTTTTGTTTTATAGATTTTGGTTTAACTAAATCCTGTAAATTAGCGCTATCACTCATCTGATAAAACTAACAAGGTAATATCTTGTTGAGTAGACTAAACAAACATATCATATGGAATTTTTAAACAGCCCCGAAGCCTGGATATCTCTTTTAACTTTAACCGTTTTAGAGATTGTACTGGGCATCGATAATATCGTTTTTATTTCCATTTTAGCGGGCAAGCTGCCAGCCCATAAACAGAAAAAAGCCCGTACCGTTGGGCTTGGGCTGGCTATGATTACCCGTGTATTATTGCTGTTATCGTTAAGTTGGGTAATGCAGTTAACTGCTACGCTATTTAATTTTGGCGATTGGATGGGTATTACTAATGCAGAATGGCTGGAGAAGATGGCTATTTCGGGCCGTGACCTGATATTGTTGATTGGCGGATTGTTTCTGATCTATAAAAGCACCCACGAGATACATAATAAACTGGAAGGCGATGACGATGACGCCAGTGTTAAAGGTAAGGTACAATCCTTCGCAGGCATAATTATACAGATATTGATTTTGGATATTGTGTTTTCATTAGACTCGGTAATCACAGCCGTTGGTATGGCCGATCATATCGAGATCATGGTAGCAGCGGTTGTTATAGCAGTAGGTATCATGATGGTTTCTGCATCAACTATCAGCAATTTTGTAAACAACCATCCTACTGTAAAAATGCTGGCCCTATCGTTTTTATTGCTGATAGGTGTATCATTATTAGCGGAGGGTTTGGATCAACACATACCTAAAGGATATATTTATTTCGCCATGGCTTTCTCGGTATTGGTAGAAATGCTTAACCTGAAAATGAAAAGCGGTAAAAAACATGCTCTTAAGCTTAGGAATAATGGCCCCAAATAATATCCATTAACACTTAAAAGATGAAAAAATATATCACAGCGCTTGTATTTATAGCGGCGACACTTTATAGTTTTGGACAGGATGTAGATAAACTGATCAAGCAGGATGAGGTGGAACGTATTATCAACACCCTGGCTGCGGATGATATGCAGGGCCGTGCGACTTTTACGCCCGGTATTGAAAAAGCAGCCCAGTTTATTGAAGGCGAATTTCAAAAAATAGGCTTAGCCCCTTTGCCAGGTAATACGGATTTTAGACAGCAAGTGACTGAGGTTAGGTCGGCACCACCCAAACAACCTTTGTTTAATGTGGCAGGAGTTATCCCGGGCAAATCTAAACCTGATGAGTATGTTGTATTTTCGGCGCATTATGATCATTTAGGGATACGTAAGTACATAGAAGGCGATAGCATTTATAACGGAGCCGATGATGATGCTTCGGGCACGACAGCGGTGATTGCGCTGGCTAATTATTTTAAAAAGATCAATAACAATGAGCGCACCTTAATTTTTGTGGCTTTTACTGCCGAAGAAATAGGTGGTTTTGGCGCACAGTTTTTCTCCAAACAGCTTAACCCTGATAAAGTAGTGGCTATGTTTAATATTGAGATGATTGGCAAACAAGCAAAATTTGGCGCCAACTCAGCATTTATTACCGGGTTTGAAAGATCAGACTTTGGTGAACTTTTACAAAAAAGCTTAACAGGTACAAAGTTTAAATTCTATCCTGACCCTTATCCGGAGCAAAGATTATTTTACCGCAGTGACAACGCAACTTTAGCCAGGTTGGGCGTACCTGCCCACACCATATCAACAGTTCAGATAGACACTGATAAATTTTACCATCAGGTAACCGATGAAGTAAGCACGTTAGACATGAATAACATCACATCCACTATAAAAGCTATCGCGCTAAGTTCGCGCAGCATAGTGGCTGGTGAGGCCACACCGACGAGGGTTGCTAAAGAAATGTAAGATAGTTAAATATATTAAAGCTGCTTACGCATCACATAATCATTCATCCAATAAGGGCCAATGGGGATATCTTCTTTGTAAGCAATAGTGAAGCCCATTTTTTCATAAAAATTACGGGCTTTGTTTTGGCGGTGTACGTTAAGCTCTAAAATTTTAATACCCAAAGCAGTCACTTGCTCAAAAACCGCATTTAATAAGGCTTTGCCGCAACCTTTACCCTGGGTTTGTGGCAGACAGTATAGTTTGTGTAATTTATAAACTTCCGGGTTTTCCTCGCGCGGACCATATGAGGTAAAGGCTACAGGTTCATCATCATCCAGCAGTAATAAATAGGTTTGACTGCCGTCCTGTATTTGGGTGGTAAGCTCCTCAATGGAATAACGTTCCTTAAACATATAGGCTACGTGATCCTCATCCAATAACTGGGTATAGGTATGCCACCATATAGGCTGGGCTAATTGCCTTATAGTTGGCACATCGGTAGTGGTGGCTTGTTTAATTTGGAACATATAAATTTAAACTGTCATTTCGAACGTAGTGAGAACTATATCTTGAGCGTAGCGAAAAAATCTATACATATGCTATATGAACGGGTGTATAGATTTCTCCTCGTACCTCGTCGAAATGACAAGCGGTTTTTAGGGGTTAATGATTTTCCTCCTTATCAACAGGCAAACTCGGTATCGTAGTGTGCTCAATAGCAAAATACTCCTCCAATTCATTTAAAGTTGATGAACCTGTAGCTATATCTTTAATGATCTTTCCTTTTTCCATTAATAGTATACGGTCGCATACATCAGTAATGTGGTTAAGGTCATGGCTGGATACCAACGTGGTTACGCCGTTCTTATTAGCCTCTTTAAGCATATTTTTTAACCTAAACTGGGTAGTAGGGTCAATATTGGCAAAAGGCTCATCCAGCATCAGTAATTGGGGCTTTTGCAACAAGCATGAAGCTACGCCTACTTTGGTTTGGTTACCTTTAGAAAGATCGCGGATGTATTTGCCTTTTTTTATGATCTCGCCATTAAAAAAATCGCTTAATCCTGCTAAAAACTCATCTACCTGCGCGCGGCTTTGTTGGTACAGGCCGCCAATAAAATACAGGTATTCTTCGGGCGTAAGATAATCTATTAAAAAGCCTTCGTCTAAATAAGACGCGGTATAACTTTTCCACTCCTCGCCCCCGGCTACTACTTCACCGTTGGAGGTTACCTCGCCTGTTTCGGGGCGTATCAGATCAAGCATCATCCTAAACAGCGTGGTTTTACCAGCGCCGTTATTACCTACCAGGCCAACACTTTCGCCTTTGTTAATATTTAGTTCGGGCACGTTTACTACTACCACATTATTGTAAACCTTTTTTAGATCTTTTATAGTTATCATCTTATTTCTTTCTAAAGCCTTCGGTTATTTTAAATTTCCTATTATTAAAATCAACGGTTAATACTTTTATCCAGTAGGTACGCATCAACACAAAAACCAACCCTATTACCGCCAAAATACCAACTGCTAAATTGGGATAACCCAGCAGTTTTAACGGCAGGTAAAATATATAGGGTGCCAACATCAACGGGAATGACATCAACAACTGCGTTGCCCCTACTCCTTCCCAATTAAATGCAGCGCCTTTTGATAGGTCTATCCGTTTTTTGTTGCGGTTTGCAAAAAACAACACCAGGGTGGCGTTAACCCCAATATTCCATAAGTACAGGCAAAACTGTATGAGCAATATGCGCCAGCCAAAATATACATAGGGTATGGTCAATACAAAAACAATGGTTGATACCCCTGTAAATAGTAAGTATTTAGCTTTTATAAAATCTTCAAATTTTACCCTACTTACCATTAGCCCGTCAAAATGCGTAGCCTGCCAGCCGTACATAAACTGGCCATAGTTGATAATAAAAACACCTGTCATAAACATGGCGGCAAATATTTTCATTGGTTCGGCCATGTTTTTGTTAGTGTAAAAAATCAACCCATAAAATATAAATACTACCGACATGATGAGTGCCGAGCGCGGGCGCTTATTACGAATGATGAGTTTAAGCTCATTGGCCACCAGATCACCGATCAGACCAAAACGGTTTAACAGCGGGAATTCGGTAGTACTTTTGCGCAGTGTTTTATGTTTTACCAGTTCTTCCAGGTAGAGGTTTTGTTTGAGGTAGTAAAAGTTTACCCCATACATGACCACGCCTAGCAATACAGGCAATAATGCCCAAACCGGTTGTAGTATTACATTGCCGAAAAACGTATAAGAAATATCGCGGATAGAATACAGGTGCCATTTAAAATCGCCCATGCCTAACAAGATCAACGCAGTGGTTGCCACTAAAAATACCCACCCATTTAAAGCGGCCCTTCGCTTAATATATAAAGCCAGGTAATTGTTAAAGGTGCTGATGCCTAATAGCGAAACTATAAATGCCACCCCTACCAGCCAGCCCGCATTAGCTACTATTATTTTTACTATAAATGGAATGAACAATATAAAAGGCCATAAATTAAAAGCCGATACCATAGCCGTAAGGGACAGGTATTTTACCAGTGTATTACGTTTGATAGGTAACTGCAAATAAGGCTGCACACGCAGGGTGGGCAGTTCCTGCAATTGCATGCGCAATAATAGTTCTGCCATGTAGTATATCAGTATTACACCGCAAAAAGCAACTGTGGTATTTTCATTACGGTATGCTTTTTCTAAAAACACATCCATAAAAAACCCTATAGCGAAGGCACATGCCAGGAAGTACAGGATAAATATGCCCAGTATGATGTTTACCGCGATACTTTTACCGGTATTGGTTGCGCGCCAAAAAGCTTTAAGCTCATGCCTGATGAAAGTGGTTGTCATTTTTTTTAGTGATATGGTATATTAGTATCAAGATACTAATATTTATAACGGTTGCCCCAAAGTTTTTTTAACTTTTCTTTTGACTCATGCTCGCGCGGGTTGTTACCGGGCTCATATAATTTGGTGCCTTTTATAGCATCAGGCAAAAAGTCGAGGTTAACAAAATTACCTTCAAAGCTGTGGGCGTATTTATAATCTTTACCGTAGCCAATGTTCTTCATCAACTTGGTTGGGGCATTGCGCAGATGCAAAGGCACAGGCAAGTCGCCGGTTTGTTTAACCAGAGCCATGGCCGCGCCAATAGCCGTAGTAGCCGAATTACTTTTAGCCGATGTAGCCAAATAAATAGCCGTTTGCGATAGAATCAATTGCGACTCGGGCATGCCGATTTTATTTACCGCCTCAAAGCAGCCCTGAGCTAACAGCAATGCATTAGGGTTAGCATTGCCAATATCCTCGGAAGCTAATATCAACATACGGCGGGCAATAAACAGCGGGTCCTCGCCACCAACCAGCATACGCGCCAGCCAATAGACTGCCCCATTCGGGTCGCTGCCCCGCATGGATTTGATGAATGCCGAAATAATATCATAATGCTGTTCGCCGGCCTTATCATACAGCGCCATGTTTTGTTGCACATGCTCCAGCACAATATCATTGGTAAGCGTAATGGTTTTACCCTCGAAAGCGTTTACCAGTAACTCAAAAATATTTAACAGTTTACGTGCATCGCCGCCTGATAGGCGCAGCAATGCTTCGTGTTCTTTTATGGTGATCTTCTTTTTGCTGAGGACAACATCCTCCTTCATGGATTTATTCAGCAAACTCACCAGGTCATCCTCTGCCAACGGCTGCAAAATATATACATGGCAGCGCGATAGCAACGCCGATATTACTTCAAAAGATGGATTTTCGGTAGTGGCACCAATTAATGTAACTATGCCCCGCTCAACCGCGCCCAATAAGGAATCTTGTTGCGATTTGGAGAAGCGGTGTATCTCATCAATAAACAATACCGGCAGATTATCCCCCTCATCTTTTAAGCGCGATGCGGTTTCAATAACCTCGCGCACATCTTTTACGCCCGAGTTAATGGCACTTAGGGAAAAGAATGGCCTGTCCAGCGTTTGGGATATAATATAAGCCAGCGTAGTTTTACCTACCCCCGGCGGCCCCCAAAACAGCATGGATGGCAGCGCGCCGCTCTCAATTGCCTTACGTAAAACCGCACCCGGGCCAACCAGGTGTTTCTGGCCCACATAATCATCCAGGTTTTTGGGGCGCATGCGCTCGGCTAATGGCGGCAGGTTATTCATATCCGTAAAATTCAGAAAAGAAAACGCTAAATCCTAAGAAATTTAGTATTTTTAAATAACAAACCAATGCTGCATAAGTTTACCCAATCCAACTACCATTCCATCTGCGATGAATTAGCAACAACTGATGCTGATTTGGCAACCATCATCAAAGCCCACGGCTATCCACCGTTATGGAGCCGCCCCAACAATTTTGAAACGGTGGTGCATATTATTTTAGAGCAGCAGGTTTCGCTGGCATCGGCCTTATCAGCATTAAATAAATTAAAAGAAAAGGTGCAGGAGTTAACACCTGCCCGTGTTTTGTTACTAACGGATGAGGAATTTAGGGCTTGCTATTGCAGTCGCCAAAAAACAGGGTATATAAAATATTTAGCCGAGGCCTTAGTAAGCGGGCAAATTAATCTAGCTGAATTGGAACATCTGTCTGATGACGATATCCGCGCGCAACTCATCACCCTAAAAGGCATTGGCCACTGGACCATTGATGTGTACCTGATGTTTGTTTTGCAACGCGCAGATATTTTCCCCGTCGGCGACCTGGCCGCGGTAAATGCGCTCAAACGAATAAAGGGTTTACCCGCCCCCATTACCAAAGAAGAGGTAATGGCTATTGCCAAAAAATGGCAACCCTATCGTACCGTAGCTACGATGTTGTTATGGCATTTTTATCTATCGGCACCAAAAAAACAGTAACAATGCTATTAACCAATAAAATAATAGTGCTTGTTATAATGTTAAGTAATTAAATTGCAATCGATATCAATTATATACAATGAAAAATACATTTATAAAATCTTTACTGTTGGGCACCTGCCTATTTACTGTTAACAATAGCTTTGCTCAACAAGCCCCGGCTGCACCTGCTGCAAAACCTACAAACAGCATTTCCATAGTTAGTAAACTGGATAAGCCTAAAACCAAGTTTAACGAAAAGGACCTGGGCGGTTACCTATTTGTCTATTTTAAGGACCAAACTCATTCGGCTTACTTTGCCATCAGTAAAGATGGTTATACGTTTACCGATGTTAATGGCGGACAACCCTTGTTTATAGGATCAGAACTGGCCCAACAAAAAGGTGTGCGCGATCCGCATATTACCCGCGGGCCGGATGGCGCGTTTTATTTAGCCATGACCGATCTGCATATATCTGGCAAACGTGCCGGCTTTAGAGATACCGAATGGGAACGCCCGCAGGAAAAATATGGCTGGGGAAATAACCGTGCCCTGGTGTTGATGAAATCATACGATTTGGTACATTGGACGCATTCGGACTTTAGAACTGATTTGGCTTTCCCTGAACTGGGCGATATTGATTGCTCATGGGCACCCGAAACTATTTACGACCCTATCAAGAAAAAAATGATGGTGTACTTTACCATCCGTTACAATAACAAAAACGCGGGTATTTACGCGGCTTATGCTAATGATGATTTTACCAAACTGGAAAATGTTCCGCAACGCGTTACTGATATTGGCGGCATTGATGCCGATATTACCAAAGTGGGCGACACCTACCATATGTTTTATGTAGGCGATGCTAAAGTTTGGCACTCGCAATCAGACAAAATTGCCAGTGGTTACAGTGGTGTAAGAGAAAAACGCATTGACCCTGAAAAGGTATCTACAGAAGCGCCAAACGTATTTAAGCGCATTGGTACGGATACCTATGTTTTAATGTATGATGTATATGGCGCGCGCCCAAACAATATGGGTTTTAGCGAAACTACCGATTTTGTAAACTTTAAGGACCTGGGCCATTTTAACGAGGGGGTAATGAAAACCACCAACTTTACCGGCCCTAAACATGGTGCTATTACTTATTTAACCAAACAAGAATTAAAAACTTTGGCCGAGACCTGGAAGGTAGATATTAAGTAAGTTTATTTCAGCTCGCCCAACTTCATTAACCCATAAAATAACCCGGTGCAGTGTAATGCCTGGGTTATTTTGTTTTCGGCCAATAACTGTTTTATTTCGGGGATGGAGTATTCTTCAATAATAATTTCCTCGTGATCATCTAAACTTTGTTCAGCCACTTTTTTACCACCCGTTGCCAGGTAGCAAAATGTACGGTTATTGGATGTTGCAGGGTTAGGGTATATGGTAGATATGAGTTCGATCTTTTCAAACTCATAGCCTGTTTCTTCCAATAACTCGCGGCGCATACCTACTTCGGGCAGTTCATCTTTTTCAATTACCCCACCCGGAATTTCCAACGCAACCACACCCGCAGCCTGGCGGTACTGGCGCACCAATATGATCTTATTATCTTCGGTAACCGCTACGGCATTTGCCCAATCAGGATATTCTAAAACGTAATATTCATCCACTAAGGTACCGTTGGGCATTTCGCATTTATCGACACGTAAAGTGGCCCATGGGCCTTTATGTATATAGGTTGATGAAAGGGTTTTCCAGGTAAGGTTATCGTTCATAGTTTGATGTCGAAATACTTATATATCGCATTTCGGCGGGTAATATTATCAAATGATTGAATGTGGTATTTTTCTTCCAGAACATCAAGTATAGCCATTACTTTTTTTAGTAATTGTTGCGTTTCCTCATTCTGTTCAAAGGGTTCGGCCAATACATACAGCATCTGGCTTAGGGTAACTAATTTTTCAGCGCTGTATTTGTCAGATTGAATGATCGCTTCAAAGTCTTCCTGGTTTAAGGCAAGTAGTTGTGCCAGTTCGGTAGCGTATTCGTTTTGCAAAGTCTTGTCAAACTCCTGCTTAAACTCGTTTACCATACCTCCGCCCTTTACTCCAAATATTTTTTCTATGATGAGCGCCGTTTTGCGGATATCATCCATCACTATATCGCGTGTATGCATAATCAGAATTATAAAGTTCTACGCTACCAACTGCCGCCTGATCCGCCGCCGCCAAAACTGCCACCGCCAAATCCACCGAAGCCGCCACCACCGCCGCCGCCAAATCCACCGGAACCACCGCCCCAGCCGCTGCCACCACGGTTACCGCTGTTTAGCATTGACCCTGCTAACAGCCACCAAAACGGGCTTGTACTGCCACGTCTGCCGATAACCTGGCCACCACCGCCGCCGCCTTTGCGGAATATAATAAGGAGAATTATGACAACAATAATAATGATAAAACCGGCAGGGCCGCCATCGCCCCCGCGCTTGCTTTTTGCTTTTTTGGGTGCTGTATATTCACCCTTTACGTATTTAATGATCTGGTCAGTACCTGCATCTAAGCCGCCGTAATAATTACCTGCCCTAAAACGCGGGTTAATATCATTTTCACGTATCTGGTAAGCAACAACGTCAGGCAACGCGCCTTCTACACCGTAGCCGGTTTGTATAGTAAGCTTTCTGTCGTTTAAAGCTACTAACAATAATATTCCGTTGTTCTTACCTTCCTGGCCAATTCCCCACCTGCGGCCCAACTCGGTACCATATTCGTTTATATCATACTCACCGACAGATTTGATAATAACCACCGCTATCTGGGTTGAGGTACTATCATCAAACGCTACCAGCTTATCCTCCAGGCGTTGCTTTTCCTCGGGCGTTAAGGTATTGGTATAGTCGGTAACCAGGGTGTTTGATTTCTCGGGGAATTCCTGCGCAAAAGCAAGAATTGTAACCAACAAGAAACTAAACAGTAAAATATATTTTTTAAACATGGCTTTCTATTTTAATTACCATCCATAAATGATACATCGTCCGGAAGTTCGTTTATGTCATCCAAATCATAAGGAAAGTATTTTTTTAATTGCTCGCCAGCCATGGTTACCCCGGTGGTAATACCTCCAACCAAATCGCCCTGCTTAAATTGCTCCAGCATTTGCAGTTTGGCGTTATCCCAAAAATTATCAGGAACAACTTTATTTATGCCGCCGTCGCCTATTATGGCAAATTTATGGTCCTCTGTTGCCAGGTATATCAATACGCCGTTACGCAGCTTGGTTTTATGCATATCCAGCCTGGTAAAATACTTGGCGGCGCGGTCAAGCACATCTTCGCTGCAGGTTTTTTCAACACAAACCCGTATCTCGCCTGATGTATTTTTCTCGGCACGCTCTACCGCTTCGCGTATACGCTGCTGCTCCTCGTCGTTAAATAATGGCATATGGTTGTAAAGATTGGAGATTAAAGATTGAAGATTAGTTAGAATTGGCTAATAACCAACCTTTAATCTTCAATCTCTAAACTTTAATTAAAATTCTACTTTCGGCGATTTATCAGCACCGGCTTCAGCCTGGAAGTATCCTTTTTCGGCGAAGCCAAACATTTTTGCAGTAAGGTTAGCCGGGAAGCTGCGTATTTTGCTATTGTACTCTTGCACGGCATCATTAAAGTCTTTACGCGCTACGGTTATGCGGTTCTCGGTACCTTCAATCTGTTCCTGTAAACCTAAAAAATTTTGGTTTGATTTTAATTCGGGATAATTTTCGGTAACAACCATTAAACGGCCCAAAGCCTGGCTTAGTTGGCCCTGTGCAGCCTGGAACTGTTGTATAGATTCTGGCGTTAATTTAGTAGGGTCAACCTGTACCGATGTTGCTTTGGCACGCGCCTCAATAACATCAGTCAAAGTGCTTTTCTCAAAATTGGCGGCACCTTTAACGGTTGCTACCAGGTTAGGTATAAGGTCTGTACGACGTTGATATTGCGTTTGCACACCACCCCATTTAGCTTTCACGTTCTCGTCCATTTTAACCATGCTGTTATAGCTGCATGAGCTTAACGACATAGTAGCCATAATAACCAGTATTGCTGCGAATATTCTTTTCATTGTTGTGTGTTTTTAATTTTCAATTAGAGTACAAAAGGCATACCGTTGTTACAAACGGGGTTTGTTATGCCATATTGTCGTTTGTTATGTAAATGTAATGATGTTTAGCGGGATGTAATTGTTTAATTACGTTTTAAAAATTAAAATTATAAGTGTTAATATTACATTTGATTATAAACCTACAACATCGACCTGTTGAGATCGTGAGTACTTAATATCTCATTAACGATTATGAAAAAGAAAAACTACCCGGTATTTGCATTTGCATTTCCTGTTGCTATTATTTTAATGGCCATGTCAGGCGGAGAAAAGAAAGCCGCAGTTCAGCCGCGGCCAAAAGGATCATGTGATATTTATGCCGCAGGCGGCACACCATGTGTGGCGGCCCATAGCACTACCCGTGCATTGTACGCTGCTTATAACGGCCCGCTTTACCAGGTTACGCGCCACGCCGACGGTAAAACTTTAGATATTGGTGTAGTACAGTCCACCAATAATGATGCCGGCGGTTATGCCAACGCGGCAGCACAGGATGCTTTTTGTGGCGATGGCTTATGCTGGATATCTAAGGTATATGACCAGTCTGGCAAAGGCAACCACCTTACCCAGGCGCCTCCGGGAACTTTTAAAGGATCAGCAAAAGGCGAATACGATTATTTACCTATTGCCGATATGGCGCCGGTAACTATAAGCGGGCATAAAGCCTACGGCGTTTACATTATGCCGGGTATGGGTTTACGTAACAACAACGCCAGAGATTTGGCCATAAACGATGAACCTGAAGGCATCTACTACGTAGTAAACGGTAAACACTTTGATAGCGGTTGCTGCTTTGACTATGGTAACTCATCAACCAATAGCCGTGCGGTGGGTACCGGTACAATGGAAACAACCTATTATGGAACATCAACCGCGTGGGGCAGTGGCAATGGCACAGGCCCCTGGATAATGTCAGATATGGAAGCAGGTTTGTTCTCCGGCTACAATGCTAAAAAGAATGACGTTCCTTCAATAGATTCATGGCAATTTGTATCGGCCTTTGTTGATGGTGGTGGCGGCAACAAATGGGACCTTCGCGGCGGTAACGCGCAGGAAGGTAAATTAACTACTTTTTACGACGGCGTTCGCCCGGGCACTCCAAACAGCAAATCATACTTCCCGATGAATAAAAAAGGAGGTATCCTTTTAGGTAATGGTGGCGATAATGGTGCCGGATCAGCAGGTACCTTTTACGAAGGTGTAATGACTACCGGATATCCAACTATGGCTACAACTGATGCCGTTCAAGCTAACATTGTGGCTGCTAAATATGATGTACAACGTGTAAGCTTATCGCGCTTAACTACGTTTGCTCCAAAAACTTCACAAGAAGTTACTGTTTCATTTACCAATACAACCGATGCCCCTGTGACTAATATTAACCTGAGCATTGCTCCGCGCCAGGGATGGACAGCAGTAGTCAAAGGCACTTCAAGCACTTCAAAATTGGTAGAAGGCCCAATAGCTCCGGGTGCTACTGTTAGCGCTACTTTTAAAGTTACTTCTCCGGCAATAACTGACGCAGGCGTTTTAACCGGCAATGTTAAATGGACCAACTTTAATACTAAAACAACCCAGGTAGAAAATATAAAACAGCGTATCAGGAACGCGTCGCCTGTTAAAATTAACGAGGTACGCTTCCGTACCGGCAGCAGTTTAACCAATCAATTTATTGAATTGTACAATGCTTCGTCAACCCCGGTTGATATTTCAAACTGGAGTATTGTAAGCACTCCGGGCGGATGGAACTCGGTTAAATTAGCTACCATCCCGGCAGGTACAAAAATTGCCGGCAAAGGCTTTTATTTATTGGGCATGGGTAGCACAGGTTTAGTTGCACCTGCCGCTATTGGTGATAATACCATATATGTAGAAAATGCTACCAATTTTGCAGCGGGCCAACAATTAAATATTGATGGCGAAATGCGTACCATTGCTAATGTAGGTACTGCCGCTACACCAATGACCACGTTATTTATCCCGGTGTCAACATCGGCAAAATTGAGCATTCCTGTAGGTTCAACAAATATCCCGGTTACCAGTGCAGCCGGATTTACTGTTGGCCAAAAAATAGGTATTGACTTTGGCAATAGCTACGAAGTAGCCACTGTTACTTCGGTAGGTAAAGCAGCTACGCAAACCAACTTAGCAGCAGAGGCCAAAGCGGGCGATAAATCTATTAAAGTTTTAGATAACTCGAATATGACCGTTGGCGATAAGCTAACTATTAACACTGGCGCACGTATAGAAACTGTTACTGTAAAAAATATTCTTAAGGCATCTGCTGCACCAGCCGGGGGTTTCCGTGGCAGAGGCGAACCGGGCGAAGTAGAGTTAACCGCTCCGCTTAAAATGGATCACATGAATGATGTTGATGTTTATGGCAATGGAACAGGAATCAGCTTTACGCCTGCAACAAAATACATTCATAAAAGTGCCGATGCTGTGCAGGCATTGGGAACAGGCATAACACTACAAACCAAATTGGCTAAGGCTCATAAAGCGGGTGCTTATGTGGCCAATAACCAGGCCACAACCATAGGATACCAGGGTACTCAAAAACCTAACCAATGGTTTGGCGTACCGCTTTCGTCAGTTTCAGGTTCACTTGCTTTGATGGATGCCAGTGGTAAAGTTTTGGTTGATGGGCTGGTGTATGGCTCGCAACAAGGTAATTCAAGTGCTAATGGTTACATCACCAGTCCTGAAATTGCCACTTTAGAGGGCGAGCAGGTACAAGGCGGTTGTATTGTAGCATTGCCATGGTCGGCAGCAAGACAAGTTCCTGTGGCTAACGCCAATGATCAATCTAATCTCAGCGTGGGCCGCTTCCCTGATGGAAGTGATAACGACAGCAATTGCAGTGATTTCCAGGTACAAAAATCAATTTCCCTAACTACTGCGGCATTAACAGAAACCAACAATGTTAAAATTAATAGTGTAACAGGTTTTGCCGCCGGACAAAAAGTAATTATTGGTTCGGGCACTGAAAGCGAAACCGCTACCATTGCAACCGTAGGTACTACCGGCGGAACGGCTTTAATTACAGCTACCGAGCCGGGCGCAACTACACTATCTGTTACAAGTGCGACAGGTTTTATGCCGGGCCAAACCATTACTATTGGTGATGGGGCAACCAAAGAAACGGTTGTAGTAAATACAGCTATCGCGGTTCGCCGCCGCCCGGGTGCTCCGGCACAACCAGGTGGCGCCAGTGATTCTATCACCTTATTGGCACCGCTTAAAAATACGCATACTGCCGGAGCCCAGGTATCGGGTAGTGGTATTACCTTTACGTCGCCTTTAACTAAGTACCATAACGCCGGCACCCAGATATTAAGTGGTGCTCCTACACCGGGTGCAGCTAATCAATACGCCGGCAAGTAGAAATACCTTAGTATAAATATTCAGCCGGATACTTTTCAGTGTCCGGCTTTTTTTGAGAAATTTATCACCATATTTCTGCCTATAAAACAAGATTACAGCATTGTTTGAGGAAAAAAATGAAAGGATTTATTCCTATAATATCTAATCTGGCTTAAACGCTGGCATATTATTATTACTTCTTTAAAAGCACATATTTATTGCTTTATTTAGTTACTATATTGGTACTCAAATACTAATGTATCAATGTTGTTAACGATTAAATTTAACCGACTATACCCCTTACTTTAGCTGTAAACAAAAAATCAATTATTAATTACAAACAAAATTTTATGAACAAAAAAAAATACTTATTGCCAGTTATGGCATTTGTAGTTTTATTAGGACTACAACTAAGTAGCATTAACGGCTTTGCCCAAGGCCCAGGCGCTGGTGGCCCGGGTGGTGCAAATCGTCCTGCCGGTGCAGGTCCCGGTGGGCCTGGTGCAGGTGGCTTTGGCGGTGGACGTGGATCAAATTTACCCCCTATCCCTTTAGCAGAGGACACTACGCATACCCTGACTAAGCATTTTATAACAGCTACCAACGTTAAAAAGGCACCTGATGCCAGGGGATTCATTCAGCGTTGGCTGGTACTTGAACCCGTTAAGAATAATCTTCGTAGCAATAGTGCAATTACCGAAAGTTACCTTAAAACCGCATTTGCCAATCAAAATTTTTCACAAGATTATAACGTTGTTCCTAAAGTTGGTCAAACCGAAAAGATTGGCGACCAGGAGCTGAAATGGCGCGGGTTAGATAGCAAGTCTTTTAACTTTAATTTATACCATTTTAGTTACGCCACAAACACTACGCGGTCGGGTGTGTTATTTTGGTTAGTAACAGTAATTGATTGCCCGCAAGAGATCAAAAATGTACGATTAGCTGCCGGCGTAAATTCGGGTGGCGCATTTTGGTTGAATGGCAAAGAGATACTTACAGCTCCGGGCGACAAAGATATTATTGTGGATAATATTGCCTCTCCGCTGGTTACGCTTAACAAAGGCAGAAATGTACTGCGTGCAGCGATTATAAACGGGCAAGGCATGTGTAATTTCGTTGCTCGTTTTATGGATGAAAAAGGCCAGCCGGTAAAAAACTTTACTACCAGTATCCAATAAAAAATTGTTAGTCCATTTACGTATTAATCAATCTGAAATAGATTTATAATGAAAAAAATGAAATTAATCGGTCTGACTGCATTTTTAGTAGCATCGATAACCCAAACATTAACAGCACAAATAGGCAGACCCAATATCCATGACCCGGCAACAATTGTTGAAGATAATGGGAAATATTATACTTACGGTACAGGAGGCGGCGGCATCATGTCAGAAGACGGCTGGAAGTGGGCCGGTGGTGCAGTAAGACCTGGTGGTGGTGCAGCCCCCGATGCCCTTAAAATTGGCGACCGTTTCCTTATAGCCTATGGGGCAACAGGTGGCGGCGGTAATCACAAAGGTGCTATTTACACCATGTGGAACAAAACCATGGATCCAAAATCGCCTGATTTTAAATATACCGAACCGGTTGTAGTAGCTACATCTGATGGCTACGAAGAGAACGATGCCATTGATCCCGGTTTAATGCTTGATCCAACTACCGGTAAATTGTGGTTAACCTACGGTACTTATTTCGGTTACATTCGTTTAGTGGAGCTTGACCCTAAAACAGGCAAACGTGTAGCGGGCAATAAGCCTGTTAATGTTGCCAGTGTATGTGAAGCCTCATACATGATGTATCATGACGGCTGGTACTACCTGCTGGGTACACACGGCACTTGCTGTGCAGGCGCTAACTCAACCTATAACGTAGTTGTTGGCCGTTCAAAAAGTGTTACCGGCCCTTTTGTAGATAATGTTGGCAGAAGCATGCTGGAAGGCGGCGGCAAGATGGTGGTTACCACCCGCGGACGTTTGATAGGCCCTGGCCATATCGGGCGAGTTATTGTTGAACCCGGAGTTGAAAAAGCGTCTATCCATTGGGAGGCCGATCTTGATCAGGGCGGAGCCAGTGTTTTGGGCATCCTTCCGGTGATTTGGAAAGACGGCTGGCCGATTTTAGGCGAAAACGTTAAAACAGGTACTTATGAGATCCAATCAGAAAGAAGAGGATTTGGCCTGGAGCTGGCAGTTGACCCTACCAATGCACAAGGCGGCGGCGGTGGTTTTGGCGGTGGCCGTGGTGCCGCAGGACCTGTAAAACCGGTTCCAACTCAGCAAGTGGGTGATGTAATAAAAAACTGGCCAACAGGCGACATACCAACAAGAATAGGCGATTATATTGCACGCCCACACCAAAAATGGACAGTTACACCTGCACCTGATTCAAGCGGGTATTTTGGTGCTCCTTATTATAAAATAACCATAGATGGCACAGAGCGGGCATTGACAGCAACTGCAGAACTGAGTGTAAAAACGGTTCCGGCATTTACAGGCGCGCCAGAACAATTATGGAAAATTGATCAACTAACAGATGGTACCTATCGCATAATGCCAAAAGTAATTCCGAACTCGAAAGAGAAACTGGCATTAATATCGGCGGGAGATAGCACCCCGGCATTAGGTAAGTTTGTTTTGGAGAGCGATAATTCTAAATGGAATTTTGTAGCACAGTAGCTCATTGCTAATTAAATAAAAAGCCGGCAGATCAAATGACCTGCCGGCTTTTTATTTTAACGTAAAGTTGGTAATTATTCCCCGCGGTCTCTCCTTCATTAAAAAAAGTTGAGCCAATAGCATACTTTGTATATGCACATCTAATAAAAAAACCATTAGGTAAAACCAATGTTATTAAAAGAATACCAGTTTTAGCAATTATAAACTACGCTAATCTAATCATCTATATAACTGTTCATGAAAAAACTGCACGTTGCAACCCATAAACTCAGCGAATTACAGGCAACATCAATTTGTGGTAACGATATCAGTTCATCATGCCTGTACGTATCGGCCCTTACTATCGCTTATGCGGGCCAGTATGCATGGATATCGCTATTGATAGTTGCATTTGTATTATTTCTTTTTCGCAAAATATATGGTGAAGTGGTGGGCGCATTGCCTTTAAACGGTGGTGCCTATAATGTACTCCTAAATACCGCTTCCAAACGCACGGCATCTTTTGCGGCCTGCCTTACTATATTATCCTATATGGCTACTGCTGTTATATCTGCTTACGAAGCCATGTTTTATTTTCACGATATCGTACATAGTTTACCGCTTATACCTGCCACCATTATTATACTTGCTATTTTTATGATGTTAGCAATCATTGGCATTGGCGAGTCGGCTATTGTGGCAGTGATTATATTTATAACACACCTGGCTTCATTAAGCTTACTGGTGCTTACCTGCTGCTGGTTTTTATTCAATAATGGGTTCGCTGTTTTTCAAGCCAACTGGCATATGCCGATAAGTTCAGGCGGAATAATCATGGCCCTGTTTCTGGGTTTTTCGGCAGCCATGCTGGGTATCTCGGGTTTTGAAAGTTCGGCAAACTTCGTCGAAGAGCAAAAGCTGGGGGTTTTTCCTAAAACCTTACGCAATATGTGGCGCGTAGTGAGTTTTTTCAATCCTGTTATTGCCTTGCTTGCATTGAGCATTATTCCCATGGCAACTATTGATAACCACCAGGAGTCTTTATTATCATTTATGGGCCAAACCGCCGGCGGCAGTTGGTTAAGTTATATTATTTCCGTAGATGCGGTATTGGTACTAAGCGGCGCGGTATTAACGTCATATGTAGGGGTTACCGGCCTTGCCGAGCGAATTACACTTGACCGTATACTACCAAACTTTTTCCTGGCCAAAAACCGCCGTGGAGTAAATTACCGTATTGTGATCGGTTTTTTCATACTCTGCGTTTCCATACTATTAGTTACCAAAGGTAACCTGGCCAACCTGGCAGGCGTTTACACTTTTTCCTTTTTAACAGTAATGGCCTTATTTGGTTTTGGGAACCTGTTGCTTAAAATTAAAAGAGATAAACTTCCGCGAACGGAATATGCGCCCGTGCTATCAGTTATTGCAGCCGTTTTATTTGTTGTTGCTGCTTTTTTAGGTAATATGAAACTGAACGTACAAGCGTTTTATGTTTTCATCAAATACCTAATACCCGCCATGTTATTCATCATCATTATGCTAAACAGGTCGCGCGTATTAAGGTGGTTGATCTATACCATCACCTATTTAAAAGAGCCCCTTAAACCGTTTATTTTTAGTAAAATAAAACTGCGCCGGGCATTGGTAAACTTATACTCGCAGGAGCTTGTTTTTTTTACGCGGGGCGATAATGTAGCTATCCTTAACCGGGTGATGATTTACGTAGAGGATAACGAGGCTACTAAAAAATTAAAAATTGTGCATATTGCTAATGAAGACAGCAATAATGAAAATTTAAAAAAAGACATCGAAGTGCTGGACAGGGCATATCCCGATATTGATATTGACTTTGTCGAAATTGAGGGGCGTTTCGGCCCTGAAATTGTAGAAAAACTTTCTCTTGAGTGGGGTATCCCCAAAAACTTTATGTTCATCGGGGCACCCAGCAATAAGTTCCCCTATCATGTTTCAGAACTTGGCGGTGTACGCCTGATCATGTAATTTAAAACATTATGGATATTAATAACGCTTATGATTTAATAGTTGATAAACTTACTGTTTGGGTAAAGGACCTCATTAAAATGTTGCCTAATATTGCATTGGCTGCATTAATTCTGGTGCTTGGTTTCTACGCAGCCAAATCAATAAGTAATGTTTTAAAGCGATTGTTCAGGCGTTTTGTTGCTAATAAAACACTTGACAACCTTTTCGGATCGTTGGTATATATATTCTTACTTGGCATAGTTATTTTTATCGCTTTAAGTGTACTGCAGTTAGATAAAGCCGTTACCTCAATTTTAGCCGGCGCGGGTATATTAGGATTAGCATTGGCATTTGCCTTCCAGGATATTGCCGCTAATTTCATGTCGGGTATTTTTTTGTCGGTGCGAAGCCCTTTAGCTGTAGGCGATATCGTAAAAATAAAAGACTATATGGGCAAGGTAGAGGAGATAAATTTACGCGATACCGTTATACGCACCTACCAGGGCCAAATGGTGATTATTCCAAACAGAGATGTTTTTCAAAATCCTATTGAAAATTACTCCCTATTAGGTAAGAGACGCATGGACCTTACCGTTGGGATATCATATGGTGATGACTTGGAAAAGGTAAAAGAGGTAACACTTGAAGCTGTAAAAAATATTGAGGGCTTATCTGACGATGATGAGATCACTATGTTTTATACCGCCTTTGGCGACAGTTCTATTAATTATGTTATCAGGTTATGGGTTTGCACAACCGAACAAATTAATTTTTTAGAAGTACAGAGCCAGGCCATCATGCGTATCAAAAAAGCTTATGACGAAAATGACATAACAATACCGTTCCCCATCAGGACGCTTGACTTTGGCATTAAGGGCGGTGTTTCGTTAATGGATACTAAAAACGCTACTCAACTTTAACGTTGTAATGCCTCAATTAAAAAATGACTTACCAAGTGAATCAGCTAATATTTTGTTGATCGCCAATTCACCGCCGTAAGGGGTAAAATGGTCCTTATCAAAGATATAAGGGGCGTAGTCGGGCCCAAGTGCAGGAAACGAGTTTTTGTTGATGATATCAATATAATAAGGTTTAAACTTATCTTTCAAAAAATTATTTACCACATAGCATTGTCCACGCAAATAGCGGTTGGTAAGCCTGGTGTTAAATTGTATTTCTTTAGCTTTTAATGCAGGGTAAGTTATGGTGTAAGCTTCGCTTTGACCAATAACAATAACCTTTAACTTATTTTCTTCCAGGTAATCAATAGTAGCCCGCAGATCTTTTTCCAATTTCTCTCTATTGGAAGGCTTTGTTTTAACCCAGTTAGCGCTGATAATCACCCCGTCAATTCGGCCTGCGTTTTGTACTATAAACTTTTTTAAAACGTGGTCAACCAATGCTAAACAAACTTTGCTACCACCTTTTTCATTAACAAATGGGTAGCATCCGCTGGCAGTGGCTACCATTATATTCACATTTTTATCCTTAAAATACCTCCTAAATGGCTCTGATATATCTGCTGAATGACTATCACCTATCAATATAAAATTCTTACCATCAGGCTTTATACTAAGGCAGCCTTCTTCATTATACTCGCTTAGCGCTTTATTACGTGTGGTTAAAAAACATCCGTTTGTGCTTAGTTTAGTGCCTTCTGGATGCCTTTTTGTGTATCCCGACACCATAACGGCATCATGCTTAAATGCCATTTTATTAATATCAAAATAAGCTAAAAAACCGGTAGTTATTGCCAAGCCAAGCGCACCGGCAAGTATAGGCTTGTTACTGGTAAAATTTATTGACTCAACATATCTATAAGATAAATAGCCTAACACGATAGCTATTGTTGTTAATGTAATAACGACGGTATTATTTAACGAAAAACCAAGATACTGTGCAATTACATAAACCGGCCAATGCCATAAATAAAGCGAATAGGACATTTTACCTATACCCTGCACAATGCCAAACTTTAACATCTTAAACTCATTACAATTTGCGGCAATGATTATAAATGCTGCCAATACCGGAATAATGGTGTGCAAGCCGGGCCAGGCCATGTTGCTGTTTAGGAAATAAAAAGATGCGAATATCACTATATAACCTGTAACTGCCGTCAGCCTGCGTATAGTTACATTGATGCCTTTTACCAAATCCTCGCCCAAAAAAGCCAGGCCGCCAATCATCATTTCCCAGGCACGGCTATGGAGTAGAAAAAACGACCCATCTTTATCAATAGTAGTATAATATATTGCTGCCGTACAGCTTAATACTATAACTACAATAAAAGCATAAATGTATTGGGCCTTACTTTTAAGGGATTTACCGGCGAACAGTAAAATTACAGGATAGACGAGGTAAAACTGCCACTCGACAGATAAGGACCAGGTGTGCAGTAATATGTTGGTATCAGATGCTTCTGCAAAATAACCGGCGCTTTGCCAGTATACAAAGTTTGAAATAAACAAAATGCTTGCGGCGGCATTTTGCTCATTAAGCTGATAATTAACCGGGAAATAAATAAAAAAGCCAACAAGTGTTAACGCCAGGATCAAAACTATCAGGGCCGGAACAATTCTTTTAAGCCTTCGCCCGTAAAATTCTAATAAGGTAAAATTATTGCGGTTAATGCCGTTAATAATTATTTTACTCATCAAGTACCCCGATATAACAAAGAAAACATCAACACCTGCAAAGCCGCCATCGAAAAAAGAGACTTTATAATGAAAAAACAGCACCCCGATAACAGCCACTGCTCTTAACGCATTTATATCATACCTGAATTTTAGATGGGCAGTTTGGCTCATAAATTTTGCTCAGATAAGGTTTTAGGCTGGCTGCCTTTAACCTATTACTCATTAATCCCGAAGGTATAGATTTTAACTAATTAGCTCTTTCTTTTTAACTTAGTTTTTATAGATTTACAACATAGTAAACTGTATCTCAACCAATAACCATTACAAACCAACCTTTTATGAACAGAAACAAATACTTATTGCCAATTATGGCTTTTGTAGTTTTATTAGGATTACAATTAGGTGCCATTAATGCTTTCGGGCAGGGTCCGGGTGGGGCTCCGGGCGCAGGAGGCCCTCCTCGTGCAGGAGGACCGGGTGGTGGACGTGGGCCAGGGTTGCCTCCAATACCACTGGCGGGGGATACTACACATACCTTAACCAAAAGCTTTACGCCAGCAACCGCTGTTAAAAAAGCGCCTGATGCCAAAGGTTTTATTCAGCGCTGGCTGATATTGGAACCTGTTAAAAATAACCGCAGCAATACTACAATGACTGCAAGCTATTTGAAGGCCCAACTTGCCGCTGATAATTTTTCGACAGATTATAATGCCATTCCTAAAAATGGATCGACAGTAAAAATTGGCACGCAGGAACTAAAGTGGCACGCTTTAGACAGCAAAACATTCAACTTTAATTTAAGACATTTTAGCTACGCCACCAACACCACGCGAAACGGTGTGCTGTTTTGGTTAGTTACCGTAGTCAATTGTACCGAAGACATCAAAAACGTACGATTAGCTGCCGGAGTAAATTCCGCGGGTGTTTTTTGGGTAAACGGCAAGGAAGTTTTAGTAATTCCGGGCGATAAGGATGTAATAGCTGATTTGGCTACATCACACCGTTTAACGCTAAAAAAAGGCAAGAACATCGTTCGTGCGGCAGTTTTAAACGGACAGGGCATGAGTAACTTTTGCGCAAGGTTTTTAGATGAAAATGGTGCACCGGTAAAAAACTATACCCTCAGTTACGAATAATGTATTAATCGACTTAAATATATCTGAACAGATCTATATGAAAATAAAGAAATTGATCGGTCTGACTGCTTTTTTAGTAGCATCGATAACACAAACCTTAATAGCACAAATTGGGCGGCCATTTATTCATGATCCATCAACCGTTGTTGAAGACAACGGAAAATATTATTCATTTGGCACAGGTGGCGGTGGTATAATGTCTGATGATGGCTGGAAATGGACCAGTGGCGCTGTGCGTCCCGGTGGTGGTGCAGCCCCTGATGCCATGAAAATTGGCGACCGGTTTTTGGTAGTATACGGAGCCACCGGTGGCGGCAGGGATTACAAAGGAATTATTTACAGCATGTGGAACAAAACCCTTGATCCAAAATCACCTGATTTTAAATATACCGAACCGGTTATAGTAGCTACATCAGATGGCTATGAGGATAACGACGCTATTGACCCCAGCCTGATGCTTGACCCTACTACCGGGAAACTGTGGTTGACTTATGGCACCTATTATGGCTTTATCCGTTTGGTTGAGCTTGACCCTAAAACAGGCAAACGCGTGGTGGGTAATAAACCGGTTAATGTGGCCATTACCTGCGAGGCGTCTGCCATGATGTATCACGAAGGCTGGTATTACCTTTTGGGCACGCATGCTACATGCTGCGCGGGACCAAATTCAACCTACAACATTGTAGTTGGCCGTTCAAAAACCATAACCGGACCATATATGGATAATGTAGGCAGAAGTATGTTAGAAGGTGGCGGCAGAGCAGTAGCTACAAGCGACGGCAACTTAATAGGCCCGGGCCATTTTGGGCGTATAATGGGTATGGACAAAGGCGTTGATAAAATGTCGTTCCACTGGGAAGCTGATATGGACATGGGTGGCCGTAGCACATTAGGAGTAAGGCCAATAGTTTGGAAAAATGGCTGGCCAATAATGGGTGAGGTCATCAAACCCGGAACTTATGCCATTCAATCAGAAAGAAGAGGTTTTGGATTAGAATTAGCAGTTGACTGGGTATCTATGCCAGGTGCCGGTGGCGGCTTTGGTGGCGGCGGCGGCAATGCCCCTATTAAACCTGCGCCGTTAATGCAATTAGCCGATGCCATTAAAGGATGGCCTACCGGCGACATTGCTCCAAGATTAAATGAATATATATCGCGCCCGCATCAACGATGGAGCGTTACACCAGCGCCGGACTCAAGCGGATATTTAGGCGGCCCGTATTATAAAATTGTAATAGCCGGAACAGAAAGGGCATTAACAGCAACAGCAGATGCCGAAGTTACAACAGTGCCGCAATTTACCGGAGCACCTGAACAACTATGGCGAATTGACCAGTTAACCGATGGCACCTTCCGCATAATGCCTAAGGTTGTACCCAACTCAAAGGAGAAATTAGCGCTGGTATCGTCTGGAGACAGTACGCCTACACTGGCTAAATTTAATATGGATAGCGACAATTCTAAATGGAATTTTAAGTTGCAGTAAACAATATTGGTAAGCTAAAAAAAGCCGGTAGATCATTTGATTTACCGGCTTTTGTTTTGTAAAATCGACTAGCATTGTAGCACTTAGAATTATTTTATCGACTCAAATAATGGAACGGTGAACTGGCTATCGGCATCTGTTTCATTAACCTTAGCATACGGAGAAAAGGTACGTACGCTGATCTGATTGTTTTTTACAGAGAATTTGTAAAGACGCATTAAGCCATTACCCCCGTTTGGCCTGCCCTGGTAATCATTTAAAAATGTTTTCACGGTATTGCCATTAAACACATCAGTACGATAACCCTCTCCGTTATTGCCAACATGCCCGCATAACATCATAAACAAATTGGGGTTGTCTTTAAGGCTTTCATAAATAGCTTTACCTTGTGTATTAAAAGGTGCCTGCGGCGTATTGCTGCCCTTAACAGGATTGGTGTTGAGGATGGAATGGCTTACAACAATTGCCTTGCGGGATGCATTTTCCTTTAGCACCTTGTTTGCCCAGGCATACAAATTTGTTTGATCTTCGTTATGCGAATCAAACTCCAAAAATAGTACTATAAAATCTACTCCTCCGGCTGTAAATTTATCAAAGTGGCTGTCGTTATTATCGCCATAATGTCCGCCGTAATAAGGCCTTCCTTCAAAATGTTTAACTCCAAAATATTTGTTATATCCCTTGGTAGTCCCCTTTATTGGATATTGCTCAGGAAACTGATCGTGGTTGCCAATTGTCAGTCCGTATGGAATGCTAACGGGAAACTCCAACCCATAAAGTGCCGTTTTGGCCATATACCATTCGGAGGCTTCGGTTACCGGGTTGTCGCCATGTTCGGTAATATCGCCCATATGGGCCACATAAGCTATATTCTCTTTAACCTGGTTTTTTCTGATCCACTCTATCTGTGCCTTAAACATATCAAAAGTACCCCCCAACTGAGCCTGTGCCACATAAAATTGCGTGTCAGGCAAAACAGCAATTGAAAAATCGCCCTGCTTTACCACAGCATTTACTGTGTCAACAAAAACCATAGGTTTATATGGTAATGGGGCAGCGCCGGCATTTATGCTTACTGCCATTGAGCCGGTAAACAATACAGCAGATAATAATAGGCGGTTACTATATTTCATGGCATATAATTGATAAACTTATATAACATAGCATTCTGTCGATTAATATCTAAGATAGAGATTATTGTTAACTGTTCCACACGATTTTGCGCTTAGGCCCCAATGATAATAATCCATACTTATATGTTAAGTTTCCATAATAAAAATGGCAGAAAAAATAAGTAATTTGGCACACAAGATTTAAGTATAAACCATATTCAGCATTTAACCAATGCCTGATACCAACCAATAAACCTATAACGAAATGAAAAAACTCGTATTCGTCTATCTATTATTTGCAGTTACAACCAGCTTTGCGCAAACAAAGCCGGGCATGAAACTTTGGTATAAAACCCCTTCGGGCAGAACATGGGAAAACGCTTTGCCCATTGGAAATGGCAGACTGGGTGCCATGATCTACGGAAATGTGCCTAAAGAAACTATCCAGCTTAATGAGCATACGGTTTGGAGCGGCAGCCCTAACCGTAATGATAACCCAATGGCAATAGATTCGTTAGCCAAAATACGCCAATTGATATTTGCCGGCAAACAAAAAGATGCCGAGAGAACTGCCGGCAAAGCCATCATTACTAAACTATCTCATGGCCAAAAATTTGAACCGGTGGGAAGCCTGCAACTGGCTTTTGATGGTCATGATAATTACACCAATTATTCAAGGGAACTGGATATTGAAAAAGCCATAACAAAAACAACTTATACCGTTGATGATGTAACCTATACCCGCGAGGCCATTGCATCGTTTCCGGACCGCGTTGTGGTTATGCGTTTAACGGCCAGCAAGCCGGGCAAAATTTCTTTTAACGCTTCGTTTACTACGCCACAAAAAAGAGCAACCATTAAAACAACTGCAGCTAAAGAGTTAACCATTTTCGGTGTTACTTCTGATCATGAAACAGTTAAAGGTATGGTGAAATATAAAGGCATTGTGCGTATGAAGCCCGAGGGCGGTATTTTTACTGCGAATGATACTTCATTGACCATTAAAAATGCAAATGCTGTAACCATCTATATTTCTATCGCCACCAACTTTAATAATTACCACGACATAAGCGGTGATGAAAATAAAAGGGCTATGGACTATTTGAACAAAGCTTTTCCAAAATCATTTGCTACTATGTTACCGGCTCATGTAGCCGCTTATCAAAAGTATTTTAACCGGGTAAAATTAAACCTGGGCGTTAATAATACGACAGCCAACCTGCCAACAGATGAAAGGTTAAAAAACTTCACTACAGACAATGACCCATCGTTTGTAGCACTTTATTACCAGTTTGGCCGATATTTGTTAATTTCTTCTTCTCAGCCGGGTGGACAAGCAGCCAACCTGCAAGGTATATGGAACGACAAGATCAACCCATCATGGGATAGCAAATACACGGTTAATATTAATGCCGAAATGAACTATTGGCCTGCCGAAAAAACCAACCTGGCCGAAATGCATGAACCATTTATACAAATGGTTAAAGACATGTCTGTAGCAGGGCAACAAACCGCAAAAGATATGTATGGCGCCCGTGGTTGGGTGGCGCATCATAATACCGATATATGGCGCGCTACAGGCGCTATTGACGGTGCAACCTATGGTTTATGGAACGGAACCGGCGGCTGGACCAGCCAGCACCTTTGGCAGCATTATCTATACAGTGGTGATAAAACGTTTCTTGCTTCTATTTACCCGGTAATGAAAGGCGCGTCATTGTTTTATGTAGATTATTTAGTAGAACATCCCAAATATCATTGGCTGGTTGTTGCTCCTGATGAATCGCCGGAAAACCCTGCAAAAGCACACCAAAACTCGGCAGTGGATGCAGGTGTTACCATGACCAATCAAATAGTTTTTGAATTATTGACCTCTACCATACAAGCGGCACAGGTACTTAAAAAAGATGCTGCCTTTGTGGATACCCTAAAGCAAATAAGAAGCCGCCTGGCACCTATGCATATTGGTCAGTATGGCCAGTTGCAGGAGTGGCTGGATGATGTGGATGATCCAAAAGATAATCACCGCCATATTTCTCACTTATATGGTTTATTCCCGTCAAACCAGATATCGCCATACCGCACACCGCAATTATACAGTGCTGCTAAAACTACGCTGGCAGAACGTGGTGACGTATCTACCGGTTGGAGCATGGGCTGGAAAGTTAACTGGTGGGCAAGGATGCTGGATGGTAACCATGCTTATAAACTAATTCAAAATCAGCTTACACCGGTAGGCTCGGGCGGCCGTGGAAGCGGTGGTACCTATAACAATTTGTTTGATGCCCACCCGCCATTTCAAATTGATGGCAACTTTGGCTGCACCTCGGGCATTACCGAAATGCTAATGCAAAGTGCAGATGGTGCTGTGCATTTAATACCCGCGTTACCGGATGTTTGGCAAAACGGAACTATTACCGGATTGCGCGCCATAGGCGGTTTTGAAATTGTGAGCATGGAGTGGAAAAATTCAAAATTGGTAAAAGCGGTTATCAAATCTACCTTAGGTGGTAATTTGAGATTAAGGGTGCCTAACGCCATCAAGGTAACTGCCGGAACAGCTTTGAAAAAAGCAACAGGCAAAAACCCTAACGCATTTTACTATGTGCAGGAAACGCCTGCACCGATCATATCAGAAAAAGCACCTATCGCTCCAGTAAATATACAGGAAACCATACTTTATGATCTGCCAACAACAGCAGGTAAAACTTATACATTTGTGGCGCAATAACCGCTTTTACCAAACAAAAAAAGCCCGCGATCATTGATCTGCGGGCTTTTTTTGTTGCAATTATTATGTATTATGAAAATTGGCGGGTAGTGGAATTTTCTGAATTGTAACGATATCGTTATCTCCAGAATTTATACAAAGTTGGTTTACAACTTAACATGAAAATTTTATCCTCTCAATTTATTTGAATGAAAAAAATATCGTTTTTATCTATCCTGTCACTTTTTACGTTCAGTTTATTTGCCCAAAGTAATTACGAAATACAGGTATACGCCTCTCCCACCATGAAAAAGGGACTTACTATGTTTGAACTACATAGTAATTACACTATTAGTGGCAGTACCACCAGTTCAGGGCCAGAGTTACCTACCAACCACGCTATACATGAAACTATTGAAATAACCCATGGCTGGACAAATTGGTTTGAAACAGGCTTTTATATTTTCAACTCCATAGGCAACGACGGGCGTACAGCATACGTTGGTTCGCACATTAGGCCCCGGGTTGCGGCGCCAGCCAGCTGGAACTGGCCTATTGGAGTTAGTATATCAACTGAATTTGGTTTTCAAAAAAGCGCCTTCGACGCTAATACAGCTTCGGTAGAAATAAGGCCTATAGTAGATAAAACCTGGAATAAATTCTATGTTGCCGTAAACCCAACTATCGAAAAGAGTTTTTCCGGCCCTGATGAAAACCGGGGCTTTATATTTTCGCCCAATGTAAAAGGGAGTTATAACGTTAGTAATATGGTAGCGATAGGGTTGGAGTACTATGGTAGTACCGGACCATTTTTTCACTATGATTCCTTTCAGCAGCAGGAGCATCAATTATTTGCCGCAACCGATATTAACTTTGGACCGGCTTGGGAATTTAATTCCGGTATAGGTTATGGCTTTACAAGTAGTACCGATAAAGCTATTGTAAAATTGATTTTAGGCCGACGGTTTTAATTAGGGGCAACAAACACTTTTTTATTTTTCTTAAATAAAATTTTTTGCAGCTTCCAGGTTAAGAAAGCTGTACCCGTACCTAGTAAAGCACCGGCAAGTACATCCGTTGGATAGTGTACACCTAAGTACATTCGTGAATAGCCGATAGCGGCTGCATAAGTATACGAGGGTATGATCACATACCATTTTGGGAAAGATAAACTTAAAGAAGTAGCTGTTGCAAAAGCCATTGAGGTATGCCCCGATGGAAAGGAATTATCACTTAAATTGGCTTTACCTGTAATAAGATCAGGATATGCCAAATATGGCCTCTGGCGATTTGTAAGGCTTTTGATAGTCGCATTAAAACCTGCGGTTAATAATATCGCGCTCCCGGTTTTTAAAGCATTTTCAGTAAGCTGGTCATTATGTGTGGCCAAACCGGTTATCAGCATTCCTACAGGTATTGATGTATCAACTATATAGGCGCTATTTGTAATATTCCGCCAAGTTTGATCAGCTGGTGAAATAGGACCGTTAATTTGTTGAAGCAGCCTTATATCTAAACTCTGGGCGCTAACTTTATAAATACCTGTTAATAGTATTAGGCAAATAAATAATCTCTTTATCATATTGACATGCAATAAAGAAATGTATTCTGTAGAAACTTAGGATATGTCAATAGATTTAAAGTTAACTTTAAACACTGTTATTAATAATAGGCCTTATACCGATCAATTGTCAAAATAAAGAAAGTGAAATTACTTGTTATAGAAGATGAGCCCGGATTAAGAGAAAGTGTCAAGGATTATTTTACCGATGCAGGTAACATTTGCGAAACAGCAAATGATTATACAATTGCACTGCAAAAAATAAATGTCTACCGATATGATTGCATTATATTGGATATCACACTACCATATGGCAGTGGTTTAGATATTTTGCAAACCCTCAAACAAAATCGCTTTCCTGATGGGGTTTTAATAGTTTCTGCTAAAGATTCGCTTGACGACCGCCTTCGCGGCCTTGACCTCGGGGCGGATGATTACCTTACCAAACCATTTCATTTATCAGAGTTACGCGCGCGTGTAATGGCGATTATTCGCAGAAAATCTTTTGACGGGAACCACTTAGTTGATTTTAACGAAATACAGATGAATTTGCTTGCTAAATCAGTCATCGTACATCAACAGGCTATTAAATTTACAAAAAGAGAATATGCTTTGTTACTTTATCTTATAGCAAACAAAGGGAAGGTGGTCACTAAGAATGCTTTAGCCGAACATCTTTGGGGTGATGAGATAGATATGTCAGATAATTTTGATTTCATTTATTCTCACATTAAAAATGTTCGTAAAAAACTGGTGGATGCCGGAAGCAGGGACTATATCCAATCTGCCTATGGCATGGGCTATAAATTTACAGATCAATGAAGCTGCTGGATAAATACAACCGTATTAGTTTAATAACAACCGTATTAGTTATTATTATTACCGGTTTTATTTACTATTTTACTATTAGCCTAATTTTAACTAAGGAGATAGATGAAGACCTGGCATCTGAAGAAAACGAAATATTTGACCATGTTAAATTAAATAATGCTTTACCACAAATATTTGAATCAGAATATCTGAAGGTACGTTTTGATTTGACCGGAAATAATGCTGTAAGAAGACGATTTACTAATATCCAATATTGGGATAGTGAACGTAAAAACCGGGTATCAGGGAGAGAATTGATCACATCTTTGCAGGTTAAAGGAAAAATCTACCGTGTTAGTATTATACAATCAAAAGTAGAAACAGAAGGACTTATCAGGGTAATATTTTTTATAACTTTAGGTATTATTTTCATACTTATACTGATTTTGTTTATTATCAACAGATTAGTTATTGGTAGTTTGTGGAAACCTTTTTACCAAATGCTTCGGCAAATCAAACTATTTAATTTAACTGATAATAATACCATTACCGTATTAGATACCGCAATAGATGAATTTAATGATATGAACCAGGAGGTTACTGCCATGTCATTACGTGTTAATAACGATTACCGGGAATTAAAGAATTTTGTTGACAACGCATCACACGAATTAATGACCCCATTAGCAGTTATAAACTCAAAACTCGACACACTGGTACAAAGCGGCGGATTAACAGACAGGCAGGGAACATTAATTGGTGAAGTTTACGCCATGGTTTCAAAAATGAGAAAATTGAACAGGTCAATGCTCCTCATATCAAAAATTGAAAATGGCTTGATCCATAAAAAGGAACAACTTGATCTAAAGCAAAAGACAATTGACCTGGAAAATTATTTTCAAGAATTACTGGCGGCCAAAAACCTGCAATTAACCACCAGGCTACAGGATGTAAGCATAATGATGAATAAAGAATTGTTAGATATATTATTAAACAATTTGCTGGGCAATGCTATCCGCCATAATATCCCGGCGGGGGAGATTGAGATCACCTTAAATGACCAGGCATTTACTCTAAGTAACACCGGGCAACCCAATGCTCTGGAGCCTGAATTAATATTTCAACGTTTTTATAAGTCGGCCGACTCTGACGGTACAGGTTTAGGACTTACACTCTCGCGCGAAATATGTGAAAGCTCAGGATATATGCTTACTTATACCTTTAATGGTGGCAGGCATATTTTTACGGTTCGCCTTCACTAGTTAGTTATCCTGTGTTATATTTTCAATTTGATAAAAAAACCGCCCAAAATTCTATTGGGCGGCTTCAATTATGCTTATTAATTAGGGGAAGGGCTATTTTCCAACTACTATTACATGAAAGGCGTTAGCCGTAGCAGTGGGTAGGTATAATAAATGTGTGGCGGGGTCAATCGCTATTGTTCTTGCACCTGCTTCAGTAGTCACATTTTCTACAAATTCAAATTTATCCGCTGATAGTTCTTTAATTACCGACATTGTTCCAGTTCTGTTAGAAACAAAAGCTTGTTTGGATGCAGGGTCAAATGCCACACCATCGCAATCCTCAATAGGGAATTTAGCCAGATTTTTACCATTTGCGGCATCCATAACTACCAACGTTTTACTTCCGCCACAACCTATAAATAAACGATTGGTGGCCAAATCAATCGCAAGCCCTGTTGGTTCGTCACCCAGTTCAATTTTATAACGATGGATCACCTGGTATGTGTTTGCGTTAATTACAATTACTTCGTTAGTGGTTTCGGAGTTTACAAATATATTGCCCTTGCCATCCGATACGCCGGTTTCCGGTTTGCCGCCAAGTGGTATTGTGGCTACAACCTTATCAGTCGCTGGGTCAATTACAGTTGCATCCTTGCTATTTCCGTTAAAGGCATACACCTTTTTCGAAAACTCGTCGTAAAAAATAGCGTCAGGATTTGCACCCGTTTGGATAGTTGTAATGACCTTATTCGTTTTCAGGTCAAATACGGTACTATTGTTACTCCTACCGTTACTGGTATAGCCTTTGCCAAACGGCTTGGCTAATGCTATACCATGTACTCCTGTAGTATTAGATATTGTTCCTACAGAATCACCGGTAATAGTTAAAACATGCACCCGGCTGTTATGAGACACATAGATTCTGTTTCCTGGTCCGTCAACCGTAAGATAATCCCATCCACCTGATCCACCCATCGGGAGTTTTTTTATGATGTGTAACCCTGTTTTAGTTTGAGCCTGAGAGGTTAAAGCAATGGCTAATAGCGCTATTGTGCTTAGGGGCTTTAAAAATATCATGGTTGATTTTTTAAAGCTATTTAGCTAAACAATCTGTAGGAAAGTTGGATGATCGAACAGACGGTGAAATCTTTTAATTCAACTTTGCAAAAGGGACTAAAACAGGTTGCTCAATTGCGTCATAGTTTGTCGCAATTAACCCCTTTATATGTCGTAAATGATACCTGCTTAATTTAAGCCTGGTAACTATCTTTAGGATATGAAAAACTTAGCATACAACATCAACATATCGGCAAGTCCGCAAAAGGTATGGGATACCATGATAGGGCATGAAACCTATAAAGATTGGACCAATGCCGCTTGGCCGGGTAGCGATTATAAAGGCGAATGGAAACAAGGCGAAAATATACGCTTTGGAGGCGCGGACGGCAGCGGCACCTTGGCCACGGTAACCACCTTTGATCCGTATAAAAAAATATTACTAACACATATTGCCCTGCTACAGCCGGGTGGTGTAGAAGATACAGAAAGTGAGTGGGCCCAAAAGTGGATAAACAGTTTAGAACAATATAGTTTTGCCGAAAACAGTGGCAAAACAGATTTGACCATTGATATGAAAATATACGATGAATGGGAAGATATGTTCAATAACGATTGGCCCAAGGCCCTGGCCCGCCTAAAACAAATTTGCGAAGAGTAATAGTATTAACAGAAATTTTAAAATATAGTTATGAGAGCAATTAACCCCTGGATCAACTTCAATGGCAATGCCGAGGAAGCATTCAATTTTTACCGATCAGTTTTTGGCGGAGAGTTTACCAAGATCGTTCGTTTTAAAGACCTGGCAAGCGATGATTTCCAGGTGCCGGAAAGCGAGGCCAATAAAATAATGACCATAGTTTTGCCTATTGGAAAGCACAATGTATTAATTGGCAATGATGTGCCTGAATTTATGGGCCGGGTAAACGAAAGAGAAAATCGATCTAAAATAACAGTAGCTGCCGAAAGCCGCGAGGAAGCCGACAAAATATTTAACGGCCTATCGGCAGGCGGAGAAGTAGAAGGACCCATTGACGACAGTCCCTGGGGCACTTATGCCGGCATGTTCAGAGATAAATACGGCATTGAATGGATTGTGGAGTTTGATCCAAATTATAGTTAAGTATGAACAAAAAAATCTTTCGCTTTTTTTATCTCTGTTTGAATTATATAGGAATTATTGTATTCTAAGTAAAATCCGTAAAAAGTCCAAATATCAATTTTAAAATGAAAATCCCGTTTAGCAGCTATAGAGTCGACGAGACTAGTTATTTTCTCTTCTAATTTTTTTCCATAAACATATGGATATATTGCTTCAAAAAAACAAAGAATTTCCTCTACCCTTGTGGACATCAATTCATCCAGTGGATAAACCGCAGGCATATTCACCGTCATAAACTTTGTTTGTGAATTCAATACCTGAAAAAGTTGTTGAAAAACAAAGTTAAAACCATTGCCTGCAATTTGTAAATTTGCTTGAGATAGCTTAAAGCCTCTGTAACCACAACTTATATCTTTTATTACAGATTCGAACAACTCATGAGTGATAGCTGCTCCCATGAAATTTGAGGAAAGCTTAGCGGATGGTATTTCATTTACAGAATCCAGGTGAAATCTACAACCAATAACGAAATCGCAAATGGTTAACTTTTGCTTAAATACTTCGATATATAATGGGCAATGTTGACCATCAGCGTCAAGCGAAATAGCATGTGAATATCCCTTTTCAATTCCATATTTAATTCCAGTTTTTATTGCGCCCCCCATACCGATATTGTGCTGATGTGCTATAAACTGAAATCTATTCTTTTTAATTATTTCTAAAGTTTCATCGGTGCTCCCATCATCAATAATGATAGTATCTTTTTGATATACCAAAAGATCATGTAATACGGTTTCAAGCTTCTCTGATACATTAAATGCTGGAACAATTATTAATATTTTGAAATGATTCATTTCATAGATTTATCTTAGGATATAGGTTTCTAATTTTATTAATCATAATTAAAGTGTGGGTAGATCCTAAACTTTCACTAATATCAGATGCCTCGTTTAAAAATCTGAGTGCTGATTGCATATCAGAGTCCTCAATTGCCAACATTGCTGCCTCGCGAAGCACATACGCTACAGATTTATTTTTATCCTTGGCCCATGGCAAAATATGTTTTTCCATCGTATCTCGACTTTGATTTAAATAACATTTATTACCTGAAACTCCTTTTAGGAAAGTATACTTTGCCGCAGAATAAGGTGATTTCTCCCAATCAGAATCTCTTTGCAATAGATTAAATGCATATTCAAATTCCCCCATTCGCCTAAAAATACTTGCTTTAGAATCAATATAGTCAGCCTTTAACTCTTTATAAACTTTTGTTGAATTACAACCATAATTATTTAGATGGACAGCACGTGGCATTCCCGCCATATTACAAATCCCTGAAAGATCCTGTACATACCGAAATGTGCTTAAATAGTCCGAAGTTTCTAATGACAATCGTATACTTTGCGTCAAACAATTTATTGCCCTTTGGTATAATGCCCGGTTAGCATAAATATTCGCCCAAAGAGCAAGCCCCCTAGCTTTTAATATCTTTTCCTCTGCCGTACGGGGTATAAATTTCAAGAAATCTGTATTCTGACGTATTAATTCATATCCCAACTGATATTCGCCGGAATGTCTTAATGCAGAAATGATTTCTATGTATGATTCCAAATCATGTAAAACACGAAAGTCTGAATATTCTTGTACTAAAATATTGCTGTATAAAGTCCTTTTAGAGCATAAAGCTTTTAAATCAAATAGAAGTTGCTTGACAAATGCCTCCTCACTATGACAAAACGACGGTTTGCTGTTAATAATATTCTGATTGCCAAATAATGCTAATACACCTTTTAACGCATCAGAAACAGCTTTACCATTGATAATATAAAGGCATAATGGGACACCATGTTTTATTGAGAGGGCAATTTCATAGTCAGTCGGGAAAAATGGTATTTCAAAAAGTCTACTTTCATCACCCGCTGAATTCTTATAAAATGTTACTACTACATCACATGAACTAATTGCTTCAGATACTATTAGTTTCCAATTACGTTTGCTTTTTTCATATTCCTGAACTCCATTCTCTTCCCACAACCAAGTGTTGAAATCGTTTTCCTTCAATAAATCGGCAATTTTTTTCCGCAGTGTCCACTCCTTCCTTTCTTCGTAGAAAACTGAGCCAATGAACACCTTAATCTTCTTGTGATTTAAAATAGGATATTCCATTTTTATGTTCAACAGGGATGTTATTAGAATATAATCTAGGATGATTATTATATATTTGATTTAACACAATATCAAAGTTTTTCGCGGCTATATCAATTAGACTATTAGTATGTTTTCTATAATAAAACAGTACTTCGTCTACTAATTCAAATCTCCAGTGTGTTTGGGCTACCTTTAACCAAAAGTCCCAATCCTCACAACCCCAAACCATGTTTGTATTATACCCGTTAACTTCAATCCAAGCACTTTTCCTAAAAAGGGAGCAGTAATTCAATTGGTTTTTTTTTCTTAGTTCTTCTATATCGAAGGTTTTGGCAAGTTTTATTGTATTCTTTAATCCAAAATGACTACGGTGGGTGTAAACAACTCCTATATCTGGACTATTCTGAATAACAGGAACTGTTTTTTCCAAAAAAGAAGGAGCCAATTTATCGTCGGCATCTAAAGGTAAGATAAATTTTCCTGTGCTAATATTAATGCCATTATTTCTTGCTGTCGGCAAGCCCATATTCGGTTGACTGATTAATTTAATATTGTATTTTCTAACTACATTATCAGTATTATCGGTTGATCCGTCATTAATAACTATAATTTCGACATCATTTCTATCAAAACTTTGACCAAGTACACTTTCAATTGCCTCACTTAGAAAGTGCCCGTAATTATAGCTTGTGATTATCACTGATACCGTCATAATATAAATATAAAAATTAAACTCTTATTGGTACGGCTATAGTTGATTTATTTTAGCATGCAAAACTTTGATATTCAATATGATTGCAACAGAAGCTATGGGATTAGTAGGTCTGACAGGAAGTGTTACAGAAAGGATTCAAAAAATGCAATAGTCTAAAGTACCATTGCTTTATGTTGTGGAGAGGGGGGGATTAATTTCATTGATCCCAAAGAGGGAGGCTTCAAATCAAATGCTGTCGCTACGCTTTCTGCATTTTTTATTTCTCCGCTTGCTGCAACAAGTTCCGCACGCTGCGAAATAAAAAATGCCGCCCTATCGGGCAGCATTTGGCTTGGCGGAGAGGGAGGGATTCGAACCCTCGATACACTTTTGGCGTATACACACTTTCCAGGCGTGCTCTTTCGACCACTCAGACACCTCTCCGTATCTATATTATATTATTCTCTTTTAAATAATTATATCCATCAATAGACTTATAAAACATTTCTCTTTTAAAAGCCAAGCTACGATTTAAGTGCTCTTCTTTAAAATGTATAATAAAAGGCACCCGGCCTTTGGTTGAGCGCACTTGTCCGCTATTATGCTTACGCAATCTTTTATCAATGTCTTCCGTACTACCATAATAGTAACGACCATCTTTAAGACTCTTTAATATATAGCTATAATACATACTATTCGAACCATCGATACACTTTTGTCCATAGGACCCCTCTGGGGGCGTATACACACTTTCTCCGAAGGAGTCCTATGGACCAGGCGTGCTCTTTCGACCACTCTCCGAAGGAGTCCTACGGACAGACACCTCTCCTGTAATAAATTTGGATTGCAAAGGTAAAATAATTACCCAATAAAAAACGGAACCTGTGAGTACAGATCCCGTTTTAGCAAATCATTAACATAACCAAAAACTATATATGGTCACTTTATCACAACCAAGCGTTGCTCTATCGTGCTATTGTATTTATAAGAGTGAAAAAAATGTATAAGGTTTAATGCCTGTAAAATTATTTTGGAAATTATTTTAGCTATGTTTGCTTCAAATGCCGGCAGGCATTATTTTACCATTTAAAGCACCCTGTTTAGTTAATGCTGAGCATCGACGAAATTAAAAAACCCATAGCCGCAGATATTGATGTTTTTGAGGAACGCTTTAAAACTTCCATGCAAAGCAATGTCCCGCTGCTTGACCGTATTACCCATTACATTGTAAAGCGCAAAGGCAAGCAAATAAGGCCCATGTTTGTATTTTTTTCGGCCAGTATTTGCGGCGGCATTAATGAGGCTACGCACCGGGGTGCCGCTTTGGTTGAACTTTTACACACCGCTACCCTGGTACATGATGATGTGGTAGATAACTCTTACCAGCGCCGTGGCTTCTTCTCAATAAACGCTTTATGGAAAAACAAGATAGCCGTTTTGGTGGGCGATTACCTGCTATCAAAGGGCTTATTGCTGTCTATTGAAAATAAAGACTTTAAACTACTCCAGATCGTATCAGAAGCGGTAAAGCAAATGAGCGAGGGCGAACTGCTGCAAATAGAAAAAGTGCGCCGTATGGACGTCAGTGAGGATGTTTATTACGAGGTTATCCGCCAAAAAACGGCTTCGTTAATTGCGTCATGTTGTGCCTGCGGGGCGGCATCTGCCGGGGCTGATGATGAAACAATTGAGCGGATGCGGTTGTTTGGAGAAAAGATAGGCATAGCCTTCCAGATCAAAGATGATATGTTTGATTTTGGCACAGATGATGTTGGTAAGCCGGTAGGTATCGACATTAAAGAAAAGAAAGTGACCCTACCCTTGATTTACGCGCTGAATAATACCGATACCGCAACTAAAAAGAAAATGATCAACCTGGTTAAAAATCATAACGACGAGCCGCAAAAAATTGCCGCTATTATTGATTTTGTAAAACAGGCAGGTGGTTTAGCTTATGCCGAAACCCAAATGAAAAAATACCGCGAAGAAGCCTTTACTATTTTAAATACCTTCCCCGCCGGCGATGCACGCACAGGGCTGGAGCAACTGGTACAGTTTACCACCGAACGTAAAAAATAACATGTCAAACGAGATACTTTTTATAGGTGGCTTTGTAGTTTTTATCTTTTTAATGATGGCTGCTGATTTGGGTCTGTTTGGCAAAGCCGACAAACCGGTAAGCCTTAAACAAGCCGCTGTTATGAGCGGTATTTGGATAAGCTTTGCATTGGGTTTTTATTGGCTGATACTGCATTACGGCCATTTACTGCACCAGGTAGATAGCTATGCCCGCCTGCAGGAAGTAAATCAAAAACACCTGCATAAATTAGCTATAAATCCCAACAACCTCGCCGCAAGTTTAGAAGTATACCGTAAAAACCTGGGGCTGGAGTTTATTACCGGCTATATTGTTGAGTATGCCTTATCTGTCGATAATATATTTGTGATGGTACTTATATTCGGGGCATTTGGCGTACAACCGAGGTATTATCATAAAGTATTGCTTTGGGGCATAATAGGCGCTGTTGTAATGCGTTTCCTGTTCATTTTTGTTGGCGCGGCATTGATCAACCAGTTCCATTGGATATTGTACCTGTTCGGGGCTTTCCTGGTGTATACCGGTGTAAGTATGTTTATCAACCGCAACCAGGAAGAAGAGATCGATCCCGAAAACCATAAGGTAGTAAAACTGGCGTCCAAATACTTTTCGGTACATCCAAAATTTGAAGGCAGTAAATTTTTCATTAAACTCAACGGAAAAAAATATATAACACCATTGTTCCTGGTGCTGTTAATTATTGAGTTTACCGACCTTGTATTCGCCGTAGATTCAATACCGGCTATATTCTCAATCACTAAAGATCCCTATATCGTATTCTTCTCTAACATATTTGCCATTATGGGCCTACGCTCCATGTTTTTTTTACTGGTAAATATTATTGAGAAATTCCATTACCTAAAAGTAGGACTGGCAGCTCTGTTAGCTTTTATCGGCTTAAAAATGCTGTTAGCCAATTGGGTAGAAAAAATTGGATTAACTACGTTAAACTCGCTTATCATCATATTAAGCATTTTGGTAATAAGTGTGGTAGCTTCCCTCATCTTCCCTAAAAAGAAAGTTACGCACGCCAGGAAATAAAAATGATATTAATTAAAAAGGCCCCGAAAATTCGGGGCGTTTTTGATCTTTTTTACTTCTGTTACGTTATTGATCAGAACTTATCAGCAATATTTTAACCTTCAGTGCATCAGGCTTAATGGGTGTACCACCGTCAGCTGTTTGCGCATATAACACTATATTTCCCGTCTCATGGGTATAGCTGTAAGCTACGCCATTATAGGTGTAAGGAATCTGCTCATAAACGCCCTGGTTAAAATTAAAGTAAACTAATACGCCGCCATTTTCATTAAAATAATTGTCAATTTCAGGTATGTCATCTAAAATCGAGTAATATGATCTGCCGTCATTACTTAGTACCCAGCTGCTCACCGGTACATCATAAATTATGGTTCGATTGGGATTTGGCGTAATGTAAGTTTTTTTGCATGATGATAAGCCTATAGCTATCACCGCAACGAATAGGAATGATAATATTTTTTTCATGAGGATACGTGTTAATTATTATATAAGACGATATCCGCTAAAAAGGTTTAATTTTTTTCAAAAAAAATGCCCCCGATTGCTCGGGGGCTTATATTAATTATTTAGATTCTTCCTCTTTGGGTTTCTTTTTATCGGGTTTATCCGCTTTGGCAGTAGCCTTTTTATCAATGATCTTGATCTCGCCCAGGTCCTTGTCAAAGTCAACCACCATAGTATCGCCTTCGGTCAGTTCGCCTTTAAGTATTTCTTCGGCAATGGGGTCCTCCAGGTATTTCTGGATAGCGCGTTTTAACGGACGTGCACCAAACTGCGAATCGTAACCTTTCTCGGCAATAAACTCTTTGGCGCCTTCGGTCAGCTCAATTTTAAAGCCTAAACCTTGTACCCTGCCAAATAGGAAGCCCAGTTCGATATCAATAATTTTGAAGATATCCTCTTTGCTTAACGAATTAAACACGATCACATCATCAATACGGTTCAAAAACTCAGGCGCGAAAGCACGTTTTAAAGCGTTCTCAATCACACCTCTTGAATGTGCGTCAGCCTGTGTTGCTTTGGCGTTGGTGGTGAAACCTACCCCTTGTCCAAAATCTTTTAACTGGCGCGCACCAATGTTTGATGTCATGATGATGATAGCGTTCCTGAAATCAACCTTGCGGCCCAACGAATCAGTTAGCTGCCCTTCATCCAACACTTGTAATAAAATATTGAATACATCAGGGTGAGCTTTTTCAATCTCATCTAACAATACAACAGCATATGGTTTACGGCGTACTTTCTCGGTAAGTTGTCCGCCTTCTTCATAACCCACATATCCCGGAGGCGCACCCACTAAACGTGATACCGCGAATTTCTCCATATACTCGCTCATATCAATTTGTATCAGCGCGTCTTCGGTATCAAACATAAAACGGGCAAGCTCTTTAGCCAACTCGGTTTTACCCACACCTGTCGGGCCAAGGAATATAAACGAACCAATTGGTTTTTTAGGGTCCTTTAAACCTGCACGGGTGCGTTGTATGGCACGGGTTAGTTTCTTAATGGCGTCATCCTGGCCTATGATCTTGCTGGCAATAGTTTCGCCCATGGCCAGTAGTTTCTGGCTGTCGGCCTGGCCAACCTTTTGTACCGGTATACCGGTCATCATAGATACTACCTCGGCAACATTATCTTCGGTTACGGTATAACGTTTTGATTTAGTTTCGGCTTCCCAAACGGTTTTAGCTTTATCTAATTCTTCCAGCAAGTTCTTTTCGGTATCGCGCAATTTAGCCGCTTCCTCGTATTTCTGGCTGCGTACTACTTTGTTTTTCTCAACTTTTATCTGCTCTATCTTTTGCTCAATATCCAAAATCTCCTGCGGAACATGGATATTGGTCAAATGCACACGCGAGCCCGACTCGTCAAGCGCGTCAATAGCCTTGTCAGGTAAAAACCTGTCGGTTATATAGCGGGTTGTTAAGTTAACGCAGGCCTCAATAGCCTCGTCGGTATAAGTTACACCGTGGTGCTCTTCGTATTTTTCTTTAATGCGGTTCAGTATCTCAATGGTTTCGCTAACCGTAGCAGGCTCAACCATTACTTTCTGGAAACGACGGTCCAAAGCACCATCTTTTTCAATATACTGACGGTACTCATCTAAAGTTGTCGCGCCAATGCATTGTATCTCACCCCTGGCCAAAGCCGGTTTAAACATGTTTGAGGCATCTAATGATCCCGAAGCACCGCCCGCACCCACAATGGTATGTATCTCGTCAATAAACAAGATCACATCAGGCGATTTTTCCAGCTCGTTCATTACCGCTTTCATACGTTCCTCAAACTGGCCACGGTATTTGGTACCTGCCACTAAGCTGGCCAGGTCTAACGTAACCACACGTTTGTTAAACAATACACGGCTTACTTTACGTTGTACTATACGCAGGGCCAAGCCTTCGGCAATGGCACTTTTACCTACGCCCGGCTCGCCTATCAATATCGGGTTGTTCTTTTTACGACGTGATAGTATCTGCGATACACGCTCAATTTCTTTCTCGCGCCCCACAATAGGGTCAAGCTTACCATCCTCGGCGGCGCGGGTTAAATCGCGGCCAAAATTATCCAGTACCGGGGTTTTTGATTTAATATCTGATACTTTTTTAGGCTGGCTAAAAGCTTCATCATCCTTAAAATCATCCTCACCACCGGTTGACGAACCCGGCATCTCGTCGGTAATATTATTTTTATGCGATTCTACCTCGCCTTTAAAAATCTCGTAGTTAACATTAAACTGCATCAATATTTGCGATGCAATGTTATCCTCGTCACGTAAAATCGACAGCAGCAAATGCTCGGTACCAATTACATCACTTTTAAAAATCTTAGCTTCAAGGTATGTTATCTTTAATACCTTTTCGGCTTGTTTAGTTAAGGGTATGCTGCCTATATGTACATTTGTTCCTATAGTTCCTTTAACGGCATCTTCAACTGCCCTGCGTAATTTAGCGGTATCAACTGCCAGCTCTTTTAACAGTTTAATAGCTACGCCATCGCCATCACGTATAAGCCCAAGCAACAGGTGCTCGGTACCTATATAATCATGCCCAAGGCGCAAAGCCTCTTCGCGGCTATATTGTATTACATCTTTAACTCGTGGCGAAAATTTAGCTTCCATATATAATCCTCGATTAAACGTCTCTAATTTATTAAAAATTGTACTTTAAAAGACGCATTGTTTTCTAACTTATCAACAATATTATTGCCAATAATTATTAACGCCCAAAAACAGACATTAATATGATATCGCAATCTATCAGAAAGTTCAACTTAATACAACTTTTGTGTAAAAAATTATGCTTTGTTGATGCTTCTTTATAGTTATACGTTGATTATCAACTATTGGATGGCTTAAACCGCAAAAAGTTTAAGTAACAATAACGCTATTTCCCCATAATGGGGCATTTACGCAATAACGGCAGATTTGTGACAGAAGGGCAGGGTTTAGTGATTGGAGGTTAGTGATTAGTTGGTTTTGGGTATTTTCGCCGAAGGGTCATACGCGCTATTAAGGGACGATTTATGCAATCTTCCTTTTCTTAACAAAATAAGAGGCATGTCAACCATTAAGCCTGCCGATAGCCGAAATGCATCTTTATTGCTTTCGTTATTAAAGTCTCGTAACTGAGGACTCAGTTGTCCACCAATACTGAAAGTAAGCGGAGCATCCCCAAGTCCAAACCTTATGTTAAGCCCTGGTGAGAATAATTGAGACCATCGCGCTTTACTAGGCAAACCGGCGCCCTCATTGGTTAGTCGGTATGAAACCACTGAGCCAAGATCAAAAACTATCAAACTTAATGTCGTATATGCTTTTTTATGCTTTCCTCCGATCTTGGGCTTATTACTCCAACTATAATCTAAACTGATTGGTGCCGTAAACCCCAAAATCCCCGATCTCTTTTCATCTTTAATAAATTCGACGCCTCCATAGGGGCCGAAATATGCTCCTACAGTAATTATACTTGAAAAATTTTGCTTTAGCCTATATGACGCGGGGGGCAAGGCATGCGATTCAATTACATTAGCAAGTTGCTCTTCGTTTTGCGCTTGAAGTATGTCGGAGGCAAATGATGTAATTTCTAAAGCAGGCCCGAACACGTTATCTTGGTCTTCTTTAACATAGCCTCGAAATATATTCAAGCCTTTATTTGTAGCGGCGGGATAATTCTTATTTTGAATCAGCGCGTAAACTTCAAAAAGCTCATTTACTTTTTCCAGCCCCTTTTTATAATTTGCAGATTCCTTTATGACTGATTCTTTCTCCAGAAAAACATTAATGACTTGTGATAAATTTGACCAATAGCTATTAAGTGCAAAGCCCTTTTCACCAACCTTATTCCTTTGACTATCTTGAAAATGATTAAGAGTCATTAAAACATTGCCAAACCAATTACTGATTTCTCCTATCTCATTTGCAGATAAATTATTTACATTCACAGTTAAATAATTATTTATATCTGGGTACTTTTTTGCTATTATGCTAATAAAAATTCTGGCCAGCTCATCATTATTTTGCATGACTGTAAAAAATTCATTCGAAGTGATCCAAAAATTTTCACCACTATTTGTTTGATAAAGCTCTTCATTGATTATGTATGCCAATCTTAAAAAGGTTTGTAGTCCGCTTGACTTCAGTTCCGCAAGTTTTTTTTCATTATTCGCGAGAGATTCTACTATCTCCATATAATTGTAATGCTGTGTGACTTTTTCTGATATTGTTAAAGCATCTCGCAGATATTTCAAATATATTTTGGAGTCATTATTAACGATGTCTAAGTGATTATCAAGATAATCTAAACCATGCTTTGGCAAGCCCAATAAGTCCTTAGAAAACGCGTATTTCCAAGAATTGTCAAAATTTGGGACAGTATATGGCTGCCAGTTTTGGAATTTATGTGTAGATTCAGGAAAAATATTTTTCAGTTCTGACTTCAGAATTGTATCCCTCCATTTTTCGACAAAATATATAAGAGCTTCTTGCTTAACTCGTTTAGCTAAATAAACTGCAACAAGGTCTATCATTTCCGCTTCAGAAGGAATACTGTAACTCGCCATCCCTGTCGCATTTTTTGACATAGCACTCTGCTGTTGTTCGTCTTTGATTATATTATTAAGCACTAATGATTCAGGCTTATTTAGCCTAACTACATTTGCCAATCGTTCTTCAAATCCTACAATTTTTAATTGGGTTAATATTTCGGAATTGTCTCTTAAAGATTTCACGTTACTACTTAAAAATGATTGAATAGTGGCTATTTGGCTCTTGTTTTCGTCTAGCATGTTTGAGTATTTTGAGATTTCTCTTCTCAATATATTTTTAAGGGAATTTTTCAAGCAAGTATCCGACGCCAAAATCGTACAGCTATCGCTAGCTGCTTTGTATATCTCGGCGCTGAGTTTGTTCTTTGGGTCGTATATATAATTATTTAAAAATGAAATAGAAGCAACAAGCGTTGCGTTATTATTGTTTAGATTTTCAAGGATATCATTCCCCCGTCGGATGTTACTTACTATTGGATCTTTCGATATAGGATTTGAAGAGTTTAGTTCCTTTATACTTTGTATAATTTTTTTGTATAGGTCATTACCTGATTTCATTTGCGCGTCGAATGACCTAGTCACAAAATCATCTTTTATTTTTACTAAGACAGGGCTTGTTTCGCCCTGTTGCGACAGATTAATTTTGCCTAAAATTATTTCAACTTTTTTTAGGGTCAAGCTGTCATTTATCTTGGAATGTTTCCAATTGTACAAGGTTATAGCGTCTGAAAAGGCATTTTGGGCTTTTGCTTTATAGTTTATAAAGGGGAGAAAAGCAGCTATAAAAATTAATCTATAGCCCATAATTTTGATATATTTATTCATGACAGCGGGATAAGGTTAACTAAAAGTAATAAATGCATCTGATAAAACAACAAAAATTTAATATAAAGCATTTTAACAGAGCCTCTTCCGCAGCTTAAATCCTAAGTGTTCTTCTGCTATCGCAAGCATTCCCGCTTATGGTATAAGTTACAATCAAAATTTCAAAGAACAACATCGCACCCATTGCCTAACGTGCTGCGAATACATCATCCCGATCGCTATCGGGAATCGGGGTTTGTACAAGTAAGTATGGTGACAGGGGTTTGGCAGTGCGCCTGTTTTACCACTCCCCGTAGGAGTCCTACGGAGAGGAGGTAGAAAATAATTTCTATCTTTATTTAATGAGAAGAATTATAATAGCCTGCTTTTTTGTATTGGCCTACATGAATAGTAATGGGCAAAGAGTTTTGCAGCCCAATATTGTCACCCTGGCAGATTCTGTTATAGTTCCTGCTAACATGATGAACCTGTTAGGTACTTCCGGGAATATTCAGGATCTAAAAATAAACAGAAGCGAAAAATATCCTGATGGCGCAGTATATATCACCTTAAAAGACCGCACCATAGTACCTGAGTTGAAGAAAGCCACGCTATTATCTTTGGGAGAAATTACGAATAAATATGTATCGGCAACTGATAAGGGCAAACCCATACTTTATGTATTAGATGGCAAATTGCTGGCCGATACTGCCAATATACGGTTGTCTGCAGCGCACTATTTTGGTGTTGAAATTTATAAAGCCAGCGAAACCCGTTATTTTAAACAGGCACTGCCCAATGTTTTGTTGTTGTTGATATCAACTATCCGAACAATAAAATAGTTTCGTCACTGCAGGGTCCTCTGCGAGAGACCCTGAAGGAACAAAAACCCTTCCCGCTATGGTTCGACGGGTTTACCATGACAACGCACAAATCGCTTATCACCCGTCAGCAGAAAAGCTTCGGGCGAAATCAGGGAAAACGGTGCGGGGCGGGGCGGCTGCAGGGGCATACAACATTTGCAGAAGGGCTGGCTGCGCGCCTTGGGGCAATTTTTGCGGCCCCAGGTTTTGCCTGATTTGCAGCGCAAAAGCCTCGTGCGGCAAAGAAGCCTCTCTGCTGACTTGATTTTTTGGTTACTTTTGGATCAAGCCAAAAGTAACAGGCCTTCCCGCGGTCCCGACTATCGTTGGGAAGCGGGCGGATGTTTTAATCTTGGACTAAACATCTCGGTTTTGATTTGCAAGTGCAGAGATTGCTTCGTTCCTCGCAATGACGCATGGTTGTTATACTAATTAATGATCTCCCCTTTATTAACCGCTAATCTCTCCCGCCATTTTTGTAATTCCTCGGGGCTTATTTTCACCCAATCGGTTATTTCGCCAACAATTTTTAATGGCGATGTGCTGCGATAGGATCGCGATGGGTTGCCGGGGAATTTTTTGTCGGTAACATTAGGGTCGTTTTCAAAGCTGCCGGTAGGTTCAATAATGTAAACCCGCTCTTTGCCGTCGCCCTTAGCCAATGCCGCGGCCAACCCGGCACCGTTGGTAAGCGCGGTAAAATAAATATGGTTCATTACCAATTCCTCTTTGTAGTTAGAGATACCGCCCGGTGTTAACAGGTCCCCCACCTGCAGGTCGGCCCTGGTGCCGTGGTAAAACGGACCTTTATCTGTTAACTTATATTGATGCGCTTTGGCAAGTTCATCGTATTTTAAAGCATTATCCGCATCGTTTAGTTCATCATAGCATTTGGCAATATGGGCATACAAAGACGGTAGCGCACTGGTAACCGAATCGCTATCTACCTTCAAGGCAAACTGCAAACAGGTTATAAACCATTTGAGTTTATCAGCCGCAACAGTTTGGTTACGGGCCAGGTAATAGGCCGACAGATATTTTTCAAAATCATTAGTGGCTTCGTTATGGGCCTGCATAAATATTTTACCGGCTTCATTGGGGTTTCCGTTTTCTTCTGCTGCCATGCCCTGCATACAAAGCTTTATAATGGGGTTATGTGGGTTAAATTCCATTTTTGAGGTTATGCTGGTGAGTTATTAATACCCAATACGTTTTTTGGTAACCTATTATTATAAAAAAATTTGTGTAACCAAACGGTTTCATTTATATATTTGCGTAACCAAACGGTTACTAATATATGAGACGAGATGTTTTCCAGGCTATTGCCGACCCAACCCGACGCGAGATCATAGGCTTACTGGCGCAAAAACAATTAAACCTGAACACCATTGCCGATAATTTTAATATCAGCCGCCCGGCGGTATCAAAACATATTAAAATTTTAACCCAATGCGGTTTGATCACCATCGCGCAACAGGGCCGCGAACGCTATTGCCGCGCCAATTTGAAAGAACTGCAACGGGTAGCCGACTGGACCAACCAGTACCGCGCCTTTTGGACGGCCAAACTGGATGACCTGGACAATTTTTTAAATCAAACAAAACCTTTATAACTATGGCAACATCACCATTAATTGTAGAAAAGAAATTAAATGCGCCGGCATGGCGCGTATGGGAAGCCTTAACCAATAACGACCAAATGCAGCAATGGTACTTTAAGCTGGATAGCTTTGAAGCCAAAGTTGGTTTTGAATTTAGCTTTTACGGCCAGGGCAGCAAAGGCGAAAAATATAAACACAACTGCCGCATTACCGCTGTTGAACCCGAACGTAAGTTAAGCTATACCTGGGCGTATGAAAATTTGGAAGGATCATCAGAAGTAAGTTTTGAACTTTTTCCTGATGGCGACCAAACCCTGGTACGCATTACCCATACCGGTTTAGACAGCTTCCCTAAAAACAACCCTGATTTTGATATTTCAAGCTTCAGCCAGGGCTGGAACCACATTTTAGGCATCAGCCTGAAAGACTTTGTAGAAAAGTAATTTAAACCAGGTTTGCCCCCTCCGCAGCCATATTGCGGAGGGAGAGCAATCTATCCTTCTACTTCGGCTGTTTTTACCTCGCCGGCTTTTTTATAATTGGTCATGATAACCCCGGTAGATGTGGTTGTGCTTTCTACCAACGTAAATGTTTTAGGTATAGCATCATCGCCAAACAGTCTTTTACCTTTGCCCAATATTATAGGGTAAACATTCAGCCAAAATTCGTCAACCAGGTCGTGTTTCAACAACAGCTTAACCAACTCGCTACTGCCCCATATTTTAAGGTCGGGACCATCGGTGTTTTTAAGCGCTTTAATATCGTCAACATTGGTTAACAGTTTTACATTTTGCCAGCCGGTAGCCAAAGCATCGGTGGGTTTTACGGTGTTAGAGATAAAGTATTTGGTAACTTCATTAACGCCCGGCCATTGGTCGGCATGGTACGGCCAGTAACCTGCAAATATCTCAAACGTTTTACGGCCCAATAACAAATCGGCAGGGGTCATTTCCTTTTGCATAACCTGCCCGGCAATTTCGTCGCCCAAGGGTGATGTCCAGCCGCCATATTTAAAGCCGTTTGAAGTATCTTCCTCTTTCCCGCCCGGTGCCTGCATCACGCCATCCAATGTAATAAATGATAAAACAATGATCTTTCTCATAATAATGTTCTCCTTATAATTTTTAGGTTTTGTATGATACAAATCTCGGCAATAAACAAAACCAACGTAAGGGCCATATACGGCAAAAAGCGGGCTTATTACGACAGTGTAGCAGCTTAAACCCCTATTACACCAAGTGGTAAATAACACTTTGACTACCTTATTAACAGCATAAAAATCATGGTTTACACATTTTGAGCTATTAATTTTATAAATACTTGATTATCAATGAAATAATTAAAAAAATTTCCGAAATGTGTTAAGTTGTGTAAACCATGATTTTTACAATAGCAAAGGTTTGATGTTTTGCTTGCAGTTAGCTTTACTATTGCTCATATTTGCCCTTCATCTACATAATCACTCATTACAATGTCTGACGAGAAGATCATATTTTCAATGGCCGGGGTAAGTAAGGTTTACCCGCCGCAAAAAACAGTATTAAAAAATATATACCTGTCGTTTTTTTATGGTGCCAAAATTGGCGTTATAGGGTTGAACGGTTCGGGTAAATCATCCCTGTTAAAGATCATTGCCGGGATAGATAAAACCAATATTGGCGAGGTGGTATTTTCGCCGGGTTATACCGTAGGTTACCTAAGCCAGGAGCCCGAGCTTGACCCCAACAAAACTGTACGCGAAGTGGTTGAAGAAGGCGTTGCCGCTACTACTGCCCTGCTGAAGGAGTACGAGGAGATCAACGAGAAATTTGGCCTGGAAGAATACTACGGCGATCCGGACAAGATGGATAAGCTGATGAACCGCCAGGGCGAACTGCAGGACCAAATTGATGCGGTAGGTGCCTGGGAACTGGATACCAAACTGGAGCGCGCCATGGATGCCCTGCGCTGCCCCGAGCCTGATACCAAGATTTCGGTACTGTCAGGAGGTGAGCGCCGCCGTGTGGCCTTATGCCGTTTGCTATTGCAGGAGCCTGATGTTCTACTATTAGATGAGCCTACCAACCACCTGGATGCCGAGTCAATCGACTGGCTGGAGCAGCACCTAAAACAATATAAAGGCACCGTAATAGCGGTAACCCACGACAGGTACTTCCTTGACAATGTGGCGGGATGGATACTGGAATTAGACCGAGGTGAAGGTATTCCCTGGAAAGGTAATTACTCGTCATGGTTGGATCAAAAAGCCAAGCGTTTAGCACAAGAAGATAAAACCGAAAGCAAGCGCCAAAAAACCTTGGAGCGCGAGCTGGAGTGGGTACGCATGGGGCCAAAGGGCCGTCATGCCAAATCAAAAGCACGTTTAGGCAATTATGAAAAACTGGCTTCCGAAGAAACTAAGGAACGCGAAGAAAAACTGGAGCTGTTTATTCCGCCGGGACCACGCTTAGGTAACGTGGTAATTGAGGCCAACGGCGTAAGCAAAAGCTATGGCGATAAATTATTATTTGACAACCTGAGCTTCAGCCTGCCGCCTGCGGGTATTGTAGGTATCATAGGTCCAAACGGCGCGGGTAAAACTACCCTGTTCCGTTTAATTACCGGGCAGGACCAGCCAGATGCAGGTACCTTCCGCGTAGGTGAAACTGTTGCTTTAGGTTATGTTGACCAAATGCATGATGACCTTGACCCCAACAAATCTGTTTGGGAAAACGTTACCGGGGGCTTAGAAACCATTATGGTAGGTAACCGTCCGTTAAATTCACGTGCCTATGTATCGCGCTTTAACTTTAACGGTGCCGATCAACAAAAGAAAGTAGGCATACTATCAGGTGGCGAGCGTAACCGTGTGCACTTATCTATCACCCTAAAAAAAGGCAGCAACGTACTACTGCTGGATGAGCCTACCAATGATATTGACGTAAATACTTTACGTGCGTTAGAGGAAGCCTTAGAAAACTTTGGCGGCTGCGCGGTGATCATCAGTCACGACCGATGGTTTTTGGATAGGATATGTACGCACATTCTGGCATTTGAGGGCAACTCGCAGGTTTACTTCTTTGAGGGCAACTACTCTGATTACGAAGAGAACCGCAAAAAACGTTTAGGGGATATTGGACCTAAAAGGATAAAGTATAAAAAACTGACCGATTAAAAAATTACATCTGGCTAACCCAAACGGTTAGCCTTTTTTGTTGCTGTTGTAGCGTTTTAAAACTAAAACCATTATCTTGCATACCATGCAGGGAATTGATTTTAGCTTATTGAGATTTACCTTTTTTGATGTGCTGGATATAGTACTGGTAGCGCTGCTGATCTACCAGGTATATAGCCTGGTGCGGGGTACCATCGCGGCTAATATTGTTATTGGTATTGCTATTTTGTATGCCATTGATTTCGCGGTGAATGCCCTGCACATGAAGCTGCTGAGCACCATATTGAGCTATTTTACCAATGTGGGTATAATATTGGTTATTGTAATTTTTCAGCAGGAAATAAGGCGGTTTTTATTACTGGTAGGCAAAAATGCTTCCCTGCAACGCAACAAAGCATGGTGGCGCTATTTCTTTGGCAAAGCCGAGGTGGAGAAAGATAACTACCTGCGCATAAAACCCATTATTGACGCCTGCAAAATATTAAAACAAACCCGCACCGGGGCATTGATCGTATTCGCTAAATATTATGATGAGCAGTTTTACCAAAACAGCTGCGAGGTAGTGGATGCCAAAATATCCAAACGCTTGCTGGAAAGTATATTCCAAAAAACAAGCCCGCTGCATGATGGCGCGGTGATCATTGCCGAAAACAAAATTAAATCTGCCAGTTGTATTTTACCCCTTACGGATAAGGACGACCTGCCCGCACAATTTGGTTTGCGCCACCGTGCAGGTATTGGCGTAACCGAAGCTAACGAAGCTACAGCTATCATCATATCAGAAGAAACCGGCGAAATATCCTACGCCAAACAGGGCCGTGTAAAAATGAACGTGAGCTTTGCGGAATTGGAAAAGATGTTGAATAAGGATTTTTAGAATCTTTACCTTTTCGGCACTATCTTCCTTTTAGTCATTACGGTATCATTACCAGGTTTTACTATCGGCATGGGCGAATTATTTTGCGGTTTCATTACCGGCATAGTCGAGTTGGTATTTGGCTTTATAACCGGCATACGGTCTTGTTTGCTTGTATCTACTTTTGCAGGAGTATTTGGTTTAGCTTGCTGCGTAGTTTGCGCGTGTACCTTTGCTGCAATAGCTGCCAGTACAATGATGAACAATATCTTTTTCATAGATGTATTTCGATTTATCCAAACCTAATACAGCAAAAAGGCTGCCTGTTTAGGCAGCCTTTAATGTTTTTTTAAAATATGCTTATGGTAATTGCCTGGTTATAATTCGGGCCACCCCGGCATCCGGGTTAATAACCGGCATTTTTGAATTTCCCTGCATTTTAACAATAGGCATGTTTGATCGGCCTTCCATCCTTACTACCGGCATTGGGTTATATGCATATTGCCTGTTTAGGTTGGGCTTAGTGCTATCAATCATTTGCGGGTTAACCTTACTAGGTGTTTGAGGCATCAAACGTGTTAAACTGTCCGGCAAGGTAAAGTTGTATTTTTTATAAAAACTTTCAGGCAGCTTATTAAAAGGCTTTAGCTCAAATTTGGCCTGTGCCCTTACCAAGGATGCAACACCCATCAGCATAAATAAAAATAATAGCTTTTTCATGATACTGTATAATTGGTAAATCTAAATTACCAAAAACTTTTATAAGTAATTGTTAAATAATGTTATTTATTTGCTGCAATATCACTTACCGCTTTATCAATAGCTTGGATTGATGCCTGGTCATTTTGTTGCGTTAAAGGTTGTTTTAAACTTTGTAACAGGTCAGACAATGGTTTGGCAATACTTTTATATTTCATGCCCATATCCTTTATTTGCGCGATACCTTGCTGTGCATAAGCCGAGTTATTTACATGCGCTATCATGGTTGCAAACTGGCGTACCATGGTTACCTTGCCGTTTATAGTGGCTTTATCAAACTCATTATATACAAATGGCCATTGCTCGGCACTGCCGTTAGCTGCATATATACCTATTAGGGCTGTTGTTAATGCCCCACGATTATCTTTTTCGTATGTTTTGGCCAGGGAAAATCCTTGCACCTGGTCAAGTATTGCTATACCGTTTAAAGCCGCGCCTTGTATAGCGTACGACTCACTGGCTAATGCTTGCTTAAACAAGGTCATATTGCCGGGTACTTTTAAATTAGCTAATACAGTTAAAGCGGCTGCACGCACCAAATTATTATCATCTGTTTGTGCTAATGATGCCAGTATGGATTGCGTCGCGTTACGCACATCATCATTCTTCATATCCAATCCCTTTATAGCTTTAATACGCAGTCCGTAATATTTATCTTTTAAAGCGGCTACCAATACACGCTGTGCTTTTTTATCATTTTGCACGGCAAGGGCGGCGTCAATGGCTTCAAAACGGTCCATGTATAATGGCGCGTTAAAGTATTGAAAAACATACTCGGCCAATTTTTTGCTTTCCGCTTTTTCGGCTAATAATACCTTATCGCCATCCACATTTACCAGGTCGGGTTTGGTGCCTACTTTAAAAGTTAAAGTATCTGTTGCATTACGCATCCAAACCATATGGCGTTCTTTTTTTCCACCGGCATAAATGTCTATCGCCATAGGCAAAATAAATTTTTGCCCGGCCTGGGTTTGTTGCAAGTAAACGGTTTGGGTTTTGGTGGCATCATCCCATTTGTAACCAATTTTTAGTTCAGGGTGCCCTGCTCCATAATACCATTGATTAAAAAACCAGTTCAAATCGCGTCCGCTGGCTTCTTCAAGGGCTAAACGTAGTTGCTGCGCCTCACCTGCTTTAAACGCATTAGTTTTTAGGTAGATGTTTAATCCCTTATAAAAGGCATCCTTACCTAAATAATTACGCAGCATATTTAAAATGTTACCCCCTTTTTGGTAAGTAACTACATCAAACATATCTTCCTTATCATCATAATAAAAACGCACAAGGTCTTTGGTCTTGTTTTCAGGATCGCGCAAATAGCTTAACATGGCGGTATAGTTATGCGCATCAGCTTCATCCTGCCCGTATTTATGCTCGGCCCAAAGCATTTCGCTAAAATCAGCAAATGATTCGTTAACCGTTAAATTACTCCAGCTTTCGGCAGTAACATAATCGCCAAACCATTGGTGAAATAACTCATGTGCTATAGTACTACGTCCACTATCATAATAGGCATCCAGTAACTCGCGGCGGGTTAGCTGTACATATTCACCATGTAAAGTAGCGGTAGTATTTTCCATTGCTCCGCTCACATAATCGCGCACTACAATCTGCGCATATTTGTTCCACGGGTAATCAACTCCTAAAATTTTCGAGTAAAACTCTATCTGCTCAGGTGTTTGCCCGAATATCTCTTTAGCATATGGCGCATATTTTGGCTCCAGGTAATAGTTTACTTCTTTATCGCGCCATTTATCTTTATAAATTTTAAAATCGCCAACGGCCATCATAAATAAATAGGGCGAGTGTGGCAACTCCATTTTCCAGGTATCTGTACGGGTACCGTCAGCATTCGCTTTCTGCTGCGCTAACCTTCCGTTTGATAGGGTAACATACTTGGCAGGCACGGTCATGCTGATCTCCTGCGTGGTTTTTTGTGCCGTTTTATCAATGGTAGGGAACCATGCTGACGAGCTTTCGGTCTCGCCTTGAGTCCATATTTGGGTTGGTTTATCTTTTTCGGCTCCCAGTGGATTAATAAAATATAACCCTTTAGCATCATTAATAGCCGCGCTGCCTTTAACCTTTAACTGGTTTGGCTTGGCTGTGTAATCAATATATATAATGTAGCTTTCGTTGTTACGATAGGTTTTATCCAATTGAATAGCTAAGGTTAAACTATCATAAGTATATTTAAGGGGTACATTTTTACCTGCTTTTACAATAGATATATTTTTAATATCCATCCCTTTAGCATCCAACCGAAGACTGTCAGTAGGATAAAAATGCGGTTTAATAGTAACCCATTCCTTACCGTACAGGTATTGTTTGGCATAATCAAACCTCACATCCAGTTTGGTATGTACCAGGTCATTTATCCTGGCGGGTGTTTCACGGTAATTTTTGGATGGGTCAGTTGCGGTTTGCTGGGCATTAGCAGGTGCAACAAAGCCAATAGTGATAATAAAACCGGTTAGTAAGCCGGCAGCATAGTGTTTCTTCATTTTAATATAAGATCAGTTATCAACGAAAATAAGCGTTTTATTCTTAACAAAAGACACTAAAACAGCCTAAGCGTTACACAAACACCATAATTTTATTGAAATCGATTGCGCTAATTAATTTACCATAGTATATTTACCTTAACCAATTCACCTCTTATGCATATTAAAATTACATTGGGCGTTGCTTTAGTTTTAAGCACCGCGCTGTTTACCCAATCATTGGCACAAAATAAAAGTGGTTACACCAGTTTATTTGACGGCAAAACCCTTAAGGGCTGGAAACGTTTGGCTGGCACCGCCGATTATAAAGTACAGGACGGTGCTATTATAGGCACTACAGTAGCCGGATCGGGCAATACTTTTTTGGCGACCGAAAAGGAATATGGCGATTATGTATTAGAACTGGATGTAAAAATTGATGATATAGGCAATAACGCCGGAGTGCAAATACATAGCCATTACGATCCGGCAGGTAACGGCGGCAAAGGTAAAGTATATGGCAAGCAATTTGAAATTGACCCATCTGACCGTAAATGGAGCGGTGGAATATATGATGAGGGCCGCCGGGAATGGCTATATCCTTTAGATCTGCATGCCGAAGCAAAAGATGCCTTTAAAGTTGGCCAATACAACCATATTAAAATGGAATGTATTGGCAATGAGGTAAAAACCTGGGTTAACGGCGTAGCCACGGCTTATGTTGTAGATACATTGGACCGTACCGGCTTTATTGCCTTACAGGTACACTCTGTTAATAAGCCAGAAGATGCAGGCGAAAAAGTATACTATAAAAACATACAAATTAAAACTACCGGTCTTATCCCACAGGCATTCGCCAAAAACATTTACGTAACTAACTTACAACCCAATACACTTAGCGCTTATGAGCAAAAAGATGGATGGAAGTTATTGTTTGACGGCAAAACCAATAAAGGCTGGAGAAGTGTGCGCAATATGGACTTCCCGACGAAAGGGTGGGATACTGATAACGGATACCTAACTATACAGGGTGCACCTGATAAATCAAGCCAGGTTGGTGGTGATATTATTACCGAAGAAAAATATGGTCCGATGGATCTTTCGTTTGAATTTAAAATGACCGAGGTGGCAAACAGCGGAGTAAAATATTTTACAACCCTATCACAAGGAACAACCGGGTCACCGTTGGGGTTGGAGTACCAGGTGCTGGACGATGATAAACACCCCGATGCCAGGGCGGGCAGAGAAGGTAACCGCAAATTGGGTTCATTATATGATTTGATACCTGCTACAAAACAAGCACGTTTTACCAAAAAAATTGGCGAATGGAACACCGCGCGTATAGTGGTATATCCAAACAACCATGTAGAACATTACTTAAATGGTGTAAAGGTACTGGAGTATAATCGTGGTGGAAAAGAATACAAAGAGGCTGTAGCCCTAAGTAAATTTAAAAACGATGCCAACTTTGGTGAAGCAAAAGAAGGTTATATTCTTTTGCAGGATCATGGCTGCAGGGTTAACTTTCGCAATATAAAATTGAAGAGATTGGAATAGGTTATGGATCATAGTTCATGGCAGATATTTACTTGCTATGAACTATGATCCATTAACTATATGCTAACTAGCAATACTGCTCAAACGCACCTATCAGGTTATCGGCAATCATTTGTGCCGGGCGGCCCTCAATTTGGTGGCGCTCAATAATATGTACTAATTTACCATCTTTAAATAAAGCCATTGATGGTGACGACGGAGGGTAAGGCAACATATAGTTACGTGCTGTATCAACCGCGTCTTTTTCCATACCAGCAAAAACGGTAACCAGTTTATCAGGATGTTTTGCACTTTGAGCAGCCATTTTTGCCGCAGGGCGAGCGTTAGCTGCCGCACAACCGCAAACTGAATTTACCATTACAAATACAGTTCCTTCGCTTTCGATTGCGTTTTTTACGGCATCGGCGTCTTTTAATTCTGTAAAACCAACCTTGGTCAAATCTTCCCGCATTGGGGCAACTAAATATTCTGGGTACATATTTTTTATTTACTTAAATCTTTCACAAAAATAGCAAATCAATTAGAGGTATCCACTTAAAATCAGAATAATAACATTTTGCTGACGATACAATTTATTAATACCATTGTTTTACTTTAGCTAAAATTTTTTCAATTTAATGCCGTTTTATGGATCGTAGTTTATAAATTGCAAACCCGAATCATAGTTTATGAGGTCAAAAGTTAAAGATGTTAGTACAGTTGTTATTTTAAGTAAGAACAAGCAAGCTGTAAAAACATTACAAATTAAAACCAGACATATCACCAACTTGAAGCATTATATGTTAAGCATAGTGTTGGTTATTTTGTCTTTAGCTGGTTTTATAGCCTTTTTACAATATAAGAATCAACAAAAAGATATTGAGAAACAATTGCTTGTAGCTCAAATTGTTAAGCTAAAAGGCCAAATCCCTCCTGCTATTTTAGATGAAAAAGGTAAACCTTCTGCCCAAACTTATATACAAGCCATTGAAGCTAAGCTGAAAAAAATAAACGATTATCTTAAAAAAAGAGGTTTAAAAGGTTTTGCTACCAAATCAGTAGGGGGTGGTAACGACGCTGAAGACGCTAAACTTACCGACAAAGAAGTTTATATGGCTTATGATGAGTATTTAACCCATTTAGTAAATACCGTAGCGTTTACCCCAATGGGATATCCCCGCACCACATCCTTAACTTCATTTTTTGGATACCGGAGTGATCCGTTCTCTTCAGCACATGCCGAGTTTCATCCGGGTATTGATTTTAAAGGCCAACGTGGTGATGCGGTTAAATCTACCGCCAATGGCAAAGTTGTTTTTGCAGGATGGTCTGGCGGATATGGTAATTGTGTGCGTATAAAACATAGCAATGATTTTGAAACTCTTTACGGGCATTTATCAAAAATCAAAGTAAAAGTAGGGCAAAAAGTATCCGTTGGCGACAATATTGGCTCAGTTGGCTCAACAGGCCGATCAACGGGCAACCATTTACATTACGAAGTGCGCAAAAACGGCAAGCCGGTAAACCCGGTTAAGTTTTTAACCTTGAACAATTAGCAGATACTACCTATGGGTGTTTTTTCAAAAAAAGACAAAGTTGCATTAGATCTGCAGGCCATATCAACATTTATTGCTGAAGGGGCTGTTATAGATGGCGACTTGAAAGCACCCGCGGTTGTCCGTTTAGACGGCCAGATTACAGGCAATGTAAATATTATTGAAGGCTTAATATTAGGCGAAACAGGAATCATCAAAGGCAATGTTACTACTAAAGATATGGTTGTATACGGCGTAATTGATGGCAACATTACTGTTGAATCGCTGGAGATTAAAAGCACCGGTAAAATTAACGGTGAAATTAAAACCGGCGCCCTGCTGGTTGAAACCGGTGCTATATATAATGGCACGCTATCCATGTATCAGGATAATAAATAGTTAATACCATCTTTGGTTGTAGTATAAATTTTATATTCATATTATTTTGTACTATTTTTGTAGCTAAATCAAAAAAAATAATATGTCGTCATCAGTAGAAACTGCTTACACCAAGTACAAAGTAAAAGATATTTCATTGGCCGAGTGGGGCCGTAAAGAAATTGAATTAGCCGAAGCGGAAATGCCGGGCTTAATGGCGCTTCGTAAAGAGTACGGGCCATCAAAAGCGTTAAAAGGCGCACGTATTGCAGGCTGTCTGCACATGACTATCCAAACCGCTGTTTTAATTGAAACATTAGTTGAGTTAGGTGCCGAAGTTACCTGGTCATCATGTAATATATTTTCAACCCAGGATCATGCTGCTGCTGCTGTTGCCGCTGCAGGTGTATCTGTTTACGCCTGGAAAGGTTTGAGCGAACCTGATTTTGACTGGTGTATTGAGCAAACCTTATTTTTTGGCGAAGACCGCAAACCATTAAACATGATATTGGATGATGGTGGCGATTTAACCAATATGGTTTTTGACCGCTACCCTGAATTGGTTGCCGGCATAAAAGGTTTATCAGAAGAAACTACTACCGGTGTACACCGTTTATATGAGCGCATGAAAAATGGCACTTTGCCAATTCCTGCTATCAATATCAATGACTCGGTTACCAAATCAAAATTTGACAACAAATACGGTTGCCGTGAATCATTAGTTGACGCTATCCGTCGTGCTACTGATGTGATGATGGCCGGTAAAGTTGGTGTTGTTTGCGGTTATGGTGATGTGGGTAAAGGATCTGCAGATTCATTACGTAACGCAGGTGTACGTGTAATTGTAACTGAAATTGACCCTATTTGTGCTTTACAAGCTGCAATGGAAGGTTTTGAAGTTAAAAAATTAAGCACCGCAATTGCCGAGGCTGATATTGTAGTAACCGCTACCGGTAACAAAAACATTGTACGCGAAGAGCATTTCCGTGCATTGAAAGATAAAGCTATTGTTTGTAACATTGGCCACTTTGATAACGAGATTGACATGGCGTGGTTAAATGGCGCTTATGGTAATACCAAAATTGAAATTAAGCCTCAGGTAGATAAATATACCATTAACGGTAAAGATGTTATTGTTTTAGCCGAAGGCCGTTTGGTAAACTTAGGTTGTGCTACTGGCCACCCAAGTTTTGTAATGAGTAACTCGTTCACCAACCAAACTTTAGCACAGTTAGAGCTTTGGGCAAACAGCGATAAATACGAAAACAAAGTTTATACATTACCTAAACACCTGGACGAAAAAGTTGCCCGTTTACACTTAGAAAAAATTGGTGTTGAACTGGAAGTACTTGACCAGGACCAGGCTGAATACATTGGCGTAACTGTTGAAGGTCCGTTTAAACCGGAATACTACCGTTACTAAGCCGAAAGGTTAAAGCATAAAGCTAAAAGGGCTTGATCATCAGATCAGGCCCTTTTTTATTGCTTAATCCACATGAAACTCCATCCTAATAGTTATGGAGCCTGTTTTTTCGCGGTTTGAGGTATTAAATGCCCCGCCATAGCTATAATCTTCATTGGTGTTTTTACCAGTTATTTGAAAAATGCCCATAGTAGCTTTTTTAAGGCTGCCTAAAGAGCTGCCTGCATTTTTAGCAATAGCTTCTGCACGGGCCCTGGCATCAGCACTGGCTTTGCCCAATAGCTCCATTTTAACTTCGGTTAATTTGGTATTATAAAATAATGGCGAAGACGAATTAAACTCAATACCTTTCTCTATCAACTCCGTTGCTTCGCGCGATATTTTATCCACCTTGTCTACATCTGATGATTCAATTTTCACGGTTTGCATCAAATTGTACCCTGTAAAATGTTGCCCGGTGTTGCGTCCGTTTTCGTCAAAGCTCATAGCAAAATCTTTATTAATATTTACTGATGAAAAAGTTATTGCCGAATCATTAATACCCTTTTTATTTAAATAAGCACGTATAGTTCTTTCATCAGCCTTTAATAAAGCGTAAGCGGTTTTCAGGTCCATTGATTTTTGCGAGTAGGTGCCCCGCCATACAATTAAATTACTGCTGAAATCCTTTTCGGCCAAACCGGTAACTACAATTGTTTCCATATTGTTGGCACGCGATCTGTAAGCGTTGCCAATGATGGCGAAGGATATAATGGCGGTAATACCAATAATGGCTGCTGTAATATATGGTCTCATATAAAGTATGTTTTACTTTATGACATACAATTCGCTCAAATGTTTAAAGTAATAATGATATTTGCCTTTAAATACATTTTATGGCCCGTCTGTCCGTCAACATCAATAAAATAGCTACACTGCGTAACTCGCGCGGGGGTAATAACCCCAATTTGGTACAAGTTGCTTTAGATTGCGAGCGTTTTGGTGCCGAGGGGATAACCGTGCACCCAAGGCCGGATGAGAGGCATATCCGTTATCAGGATGTCTTCGACTTAAAAAAAGTAATAACTACCGAGTTTAATATTGAAGGTAATTGCCAGGAACAAAAGTTTATTGACCTGGTACTGGCTAACAAACCCGCACAGGTAACTTTGGTACCAGATGTATTAGGGCAAATCACCTCCAACCACGGCTGGGATACTATTGCTAATCAGGCTTATTTAAAGGATATGATTGCCGTGTTTAAAGAGGCGGGGATACGCGTATCTATATTTGTTGACCCCGACCCTACAATGGTAGAAGCTGCTGCTACAACCGGCACTGATCGTATCGAACTTTATACCGAAGCATATGCGCATCGATATCATCAAAATAAAGAATTAGCTATAGCACCTTATATTAAAGCTGCCGAAGTTGCACAAAGCCTGGGCTTAGGTATAAATGCGGGCCATGACCTTGATTTGCATAACCTTAAATATTTTGCCGAAAACATACCCGGTTTGCAGGAAGTAAGTATAGGGCACGCTTTAATAAGTGATGCTTTGTACTATGGATTAGAAAATACCGTACAACTATATTTGAGACAGTTGGCAGTTTAAAGCATTTATTCAACTATTATAATCTTAGTTGAATAAAAATTGCGATTTTTATAATTGTTACGCATTGTTATTATGAGTTGTAATAAAAACTTATTACTTTAGAGCATTAATGTATTTTATTAATACAACTAATAGGAATAACTTTTTTACTTTAATTTGCGTATAAAGCAAAGTATGACTACTGAAACACGCCCTGTACACATTTTATTAGTTGATGATGATGAAATAAACAACTTTATTTCCATCAAGTTAATTAAAAAAGCATTAGCTAATGCCGAGATATCTGCTTGTCTTAATGGTAAAATTGCTATTGATGAGTTAAGCCAGCTACAAAAAACCGATCCGGACAGATTGCCTGATTTTATTTTGCTGGATATTAATATGCCTATTATGAACGGATGGGAGTTTTTGGATGAATACAAACGCTTAAATATTGACGCTACCGGCAAAAGCAAAATTTATATTATCTCGTCATCTGTATTTAGTAATGATATAAGCAAAGCACGTTCATACCCACTAGTAAAAAACTTTATCTCAAAACCACTAAGTGTCGAAAAAATACGCGAGATGCTGGAAGGTGGTGGTGCTACGCTTTAAGCCTGCGAAACGCTAAAGCTTCCGTCATTATAAGCCACCTTACCTACAGCGGTGGTTTTAGCATGATAAAACAAACAGGTCCAATTTTCATTAGCCGCTATTTTACCATATTCTTCCCTTAACTGCATTGCTTTGCGTCCGTCATAATCATATTTGGCTATAAATTTACGTATCAGCTGTTCCGGTTCGGGCAGTTCATCCCCGCCAAAAAAACATCTGTCACCAACATCTTCCAGCCAAAAAACCTGGTGAAACGGGCAATGTCCGCCTGAAAGCTCGTACTTAATCCCCGGTTTAAACTCGCCCGATCCGTCAACTAAAACCAAACTTTTTAAAGTTTTTAACGCTTCAAATATCTCTACATGGTATGATGATGATTTGCCTGTTAAAGCAAATTCCCATTCCTGGCGCTGAACCACATGCGTAGCATTTGGAAAGCTGGGCTGCAACTTTCCGTTGCGTTCTACCACCAACCCCGCAGAGTGATCATAATGCAGATGCGACATTAAAACCAAAGTAACATCTTCCGGCTCAAACCCGGCATTGCGTATATGCTGATGTAGTAATAATTCGTCGCGGGTATCTTTATAGCCAAGCCCGGTATCAAATAAAATCAGGTCGGTATTGGTTTTAACTAAAAATGGATTTACATGAATAAATAACGAACCCGGCCTGTCTTTAGCATTATCTGTTTGCGGATCAAACGGGATGAATTTTTTTGAACTATCTACCGAGTACGAGCCTTCACCTAAAGCGAAAATTTCCATTTATAATTAATTTGTATTTTACGAGTTAATTACCTGTTATAATAACCCAATAAGTATATTTACTGTTTTAAGCGCTAAAGATATGAATAAACGGTGGTCGATACGAGAAACGGCTGATGATACTACAGTAAATAACCTAGCCGATGCCCTTAATATTGATACCGTTTTAAGCAGCTTATTAGTTCACAGGGGCATTACCACCTATGAAGAGGCGCGGTATTTCTTCCGTCCCGACCATAGACACCTGCATGATCCATTTTTAATGGCTGATATGGAAAAAGCCATCTTACGTATTGAAAAAGCTATAGAAAATGATGAACGGGTTTTGATATATGGCGATTATGACGTAGACGGTACCACCGCGGTAGCTTTAGTTTACAGTTTTTTTAAAAATCATCATGCCAATATTGAATATTATATACCCGATAGATACACTGAAGGCTACGGAATATCAACCCGGGGAATTGACTATGCGGCCAAGCATGGCTTTAACTTAATTATAGCTTTGGATTGCGGCATCAAATCGGTTGATAAAATTGACTATGCCAATACCAAAAATATTGATTTTATTATTTGCGATCACCATACCCCGGGCGATGAACTACCCGCAGCTGTAGCTGTGCTTGATCCTAAACGAGCCGATTGCGAATATCCTTATAAAGAACTATCCGGATGCGGCATTGGCTTTAAACTGGCACAGGCTTTTGCCGAAAAAAATGATATTCCGTTTGAAGAAGTTAGCATTTACTTTGATCTGGCAGCGGTAAGCATTGCCTGCGATATTGTACCCATTACCGGCGAGAACCGCATACTGGCTTACTATGGGCTACAAAAAATAAATACTGATCCTTGCATCGGCATAAAAAAACTAATGGAGGTTGCAGGGCGCACCGGAAATTTCACCATATCAGATATTGTATTTTTATTGGGGCCACGTATTAATGCCGCCGGACGTATTGATGATGCTAAACACGCGGTTGAACTATTAATTGCCTGCACCGAAGAGGCCGCCAACGAAAAAGGCGAACTCATCAACATTAAAAACACCGAACGCAAAGGGCACGACCTACAGATAACCGATGAGGCCCTGAGCATGATTGATAGCGACGATATCTTAATTGGCCGCAAATCAACCGTGGTATATAATGAGAGCTGGCATAAAGGGGTTATTGGCATTGTAGCTTCGCGATTGACGGAGAAATATTACCGCCCAACCATTGTGCTAACAAAATCAAATGGGCATGTAGCAGGCAGCGCGCGCTCGGTTTTAGGATATGACCTTTACGAAGCCCTATGCGGGTGCAGCGACCTGCTGATACAATTTGGAGGGCATAAGTACGCGGCGGGCTTAACTATGCACCCCGAGAATGTACCGGCTTTTATTGATAAGTTTGAAGAGGTGGTTAGTGCTACCATTACCGATGAGCAACTGGTACAACAAATAGCTATTGATGCCGAGATAACATTAAGCCAGATAGAACCAAAATTTTTCAGGATATTAAATCAGTTTGCACCATTTGGACCGGAAAATATGCTGCCTGTTTTCATCACTAAAAATGTGTATGTTAGTGGTAATGCAGGATTGGCTGGAAATAAACACCTTAAAATGGCGGTAATGCAGCCGGGCTCATCAGCCTTTGAATGCATTGCCTTTAACCATGGCGAGTATCTTGATAAAATAAAAAAAGACGTACCTTTTGATATTTGTTATACTATTGAAGAAAATATCTGGAAAGAGAGAAGATCTATCCAATTAAATATAAAAGGAATACGAATGGGGAGTGGTGAGTAGTTAATAGTCAGTAAATTTATACCGATTATTTAACTCACAACTCACCATTGACAATTGATCATATGATTTTAAGAGCAGAGCATTTAGTAAAAAAATATAAGCAGCGTGCGGTTGTAAGTGATGTGTCATTTAATGTATCGCAAGGCGAAATTGTGGGTTTATTGGGGCCAAATGGTGCCGGCAAAACAACTTCGTTTTATATGATAGTTGGCCTGATAAAACCCAACGAAGGCACCATTTATTTAGACGATGAAGATATAACCAGCGACCCAATGTACCGCCGTGCGCAAAAAGGTATAGGGTATTTGGCGCAGGAGGCATCAGTATTCCGTAAACTATCCGTTGAAGATAATATTAAGGCGGTGTTGGAAATGGGAAAAATGACCAAAGTACAACAGGAAGAAAAACTGGAATCATTAATTGATGAATTTAGCCTGCATAAAGTACGCCGCAACCGTGGCGACCTGTTATCAGGTGGTGAGCGCAGGCGTACCGAAATTGCCCGTGCCCTGGCTGCTGAGCCTAATTTTATTTTATTGGATGAGCCATTTGCCGGGGTTGACCCCATAGCGGTTGAAGAGATACAGGCAATGGTGGCCAAATTGCGACACCGCAACATAGGCATATTAATAACAGACCATAATGTGCAGGAAACGCTATCAATTACCGATCGTGCTTACCTGCTTTTTGAAGGTAAAATATTAGAATCGGGCGTACCCGAGGTATTGGCAGAGAACGAGATGGTGCGTAAAGTATACTTAGGTGCCAACTTTGTGCTGAAAAGAAAAACATTTGCTCAATAACCTGTAAATACATGACAATATTTAACTCTGTTTTTACCTGGTTCATGAAAAAGCGTATCCACCAGATAGAGCTTTTTATGAAATACCCGGACGAGGTACAACGAGAGTGGTTTGAGCAATTAATATCATCTGCCGAGGATACCGAATGGGGGCGGAAGTATGATTATAAAAGCATCAGTACCCCGCAACAATTTAAAGAGCGCGTACCGCTGCAAACTTATGATACGCTAAGGCCATACATTGAGCGTATGCTCAAGGGCGAACAGAATGTGCTTTGGCCATCAGAGATCAGGTGGTTTGCCAAATCATCGGGCACAACAAATGACCGCAGTAAGTTTATCCCCGTTAGCGAGGAATCGTTAGAAGAATGCCATTTTAAAGGCGGCAAAGATCTGTTGACCATTTATTTTAATAACCGCCCTGATTCGGGCATGTTTAATGGTAAAATATTAACGCTGGGCGGCAGTCATCAAATAAGCCAGCTAAGTCCTGATACTTCTTTTGGTGATCTTTCTGCCGTGTTGATGAAAAACCTTCCCTTATGGGCCGAGTTGCACCGCACACCTCATTTAGACATAGCCTTGCTTGAAAATTTCGAAGAAAAGATAGAAAAGATGGCTAACATTACTAAAGATGTTAATGTAACCAGCCTAAGCGGGGTACCTACCTGGAACTTATTATTATTTAAACGTATACTGGAAATAACCGGGAAGAATAACTTATTGGAGGTATGGCCAAATTTAGAGTTGTATTTTCATGGCGCAGTAAACTTTACCCCTTATCGCGAGCAGTTTAAAAAATTGATCCCGTGCGATAAGATGTACTATCTGGAAACTTATAATGCATCCGAAGGCTTCTTTGGGATACAGGACCTGGAAGAACCCGGAGATATGTTATTGATGCTTGATTATGGCGTTTATTACGAATTTTTGCCCTTTGAACATTTGCATGAAGAAAACCCGCCTACGCTTAACTTAGATGAAGTGGAACTGGATAAAAATTATGCGCTAATTATAAGTACCAATGCCGGGTTATGGCGCTATTTAATTGGCGATACCATCAGGTTTACTTCATTGGCACCCTATCGCATACAAATAACCGGCCGAACAAAACACTTTATTAATGCCTTTGGCGAGGAATTGATTATTGATAATGCCGAGCGCGCGTTAGATGAAGCTTGCCAGCAAACCGGAGCCGTTATTCGCGATTACACTGCAGCACCTATTTATTTTAACGATAAGGAATGCGGTGCGCACGAATGGATCATTGAATTTGAAAAGAAACCCGCCGAGTTTGACCGCTTTGTGGATTTATTGGATGAAACGCTGCGACGCGTAAATTCTGATTATGACGCCAAGCGCTTTAAAGATATGGCGTTACGCCGCCCGCAAATACAAGTAGCCCCAAAAGGCACTTTTTTTAACTGGATGAAGAATAAAGGTAAATTAGGTGGCCAGCATAAAGTACCGCGCCTGGCCAATAATCGTGAATATGTAGATAGCATTTTGAAGATGATGGAGTTGGTAAGTTAAATAAACAAATTGCCCCTGACACTTGTAGCACTATTACTTGCCATTACGTATTACCATAAAAGCAATGAAAAACATTTTATTTATTTTCTTACTATCGCTAACTATTATTGGCTGCAAAAAAAATGGCGTACAACCCAAAGGCTATGTTGGCACCTGGGAAATGCTACAGCAATCAGGCACTATTACGGGTGCTACTACCACGTTTCCTACCGGGGAGGGCAATCTGCTGGTACTAAATTTAGATAGCACTTATCAACGATACTCTAAATTCCAGTTTATAAGCAAGGGCACTTTTAAAATTGTAAAAAACGGCGTTAACTGGGCAAACAATACCTATGATGCCCTATATTTTGACCAAAATACCCATGCTGATTTTATTTTTATTGACGGCAACCAACTAACTATAGGCAATACCTTTCCAGATGGGGTGATAACGCTTTATGAAAGGCGGAACTAAATTAATCTTCATCAAATAAAGCGTTTGATGCTATCCTATAAATGTGCACATTAGGCGCCTTGCCCGTTATCTCTTTTATTTTTCCTATTTCCTCTGCGCTGCTAAACCTATCATAATAGGTTAGTTTAATATCACCTACTGATTTTAATTTACCATTTAATTCGCCGCTAAACCTATCATAATAAGTTATATTGATTTGACCCACAGATTTGATCTGGCCAGTATTATCAAACCCGTCAAACTGGTCGTTGTAAGTAATGGTAGTGCCACCAATGGATTTGACTTTGCCAAACTGTATCTTATTATCAAACCTATCATAATAAGTTATGGTAATATTACCTACAGATTTCACTTTCCCAATATTATCAAATCCATCAAATTTATCGTAATAATTTACCACAACATCATTAATGGTTTTTATCTTCCCTTGTTTTGCCTCACCGTCAAATTTGGTATAATAGGTGATATATGACCAATCGTCGTTTATAAAAAGTCTGCCTTTTAAATTGATAGAAACATCGGCATTTTTAAGCGGAAGGTCCAGGGTGCGGATAGATGCCTTATAATTAGAAACTAATAAGTTTATAACAGGTAAGCTTTGTGCCCGGCTTGATAATGCTATGCTGATAAATGAAAAAACTAATAAACCGCGTTTAAGCATAAAAAACAGATTTGTGACAAGTGCAACAAGCCTATTAAAGCCGCTACATTTTTAGGAGTGTAATAATAATTAAAGGTTTAATAGAGGAATTAACTATTTACGGCTTTCCAAATTTTTACCGCTTCTACCGCCTCTTTAACATCATGTACCCGTAATATATTAACCCCTTTGGTTAAGGCTATAGTATTTAATGCGGTTGTTCCGTTTAAGGCCCCAATAGCAGTAACGCCTAATAAACCTTGTATCATTTTTTTGCGGGATACTCCAACAAGTATGGGTAAACCTAATGGTTCAAACTCGTGCAAACGGCTCATTAACGTGTAGCCATGTTCGGGCTTTTTGGCAAAACCAAAACCAGGGTCGATAATAACATCCTTTGCGCCCAATTGCTTTAACTGGTAGTATCGCGAAACAAAATAATCGTATACCTCACCAAACACATCTTCATAATCAGCCAGCTGTTGCATGTTTTTAGGATTGCCTTTCATGTGCATTAATATATAAGGCACTTGCAAACGGGCAACCGTGGCAAACATAGCCGCATCCAATTGCCCGCCGGATATATCATTAATAATGTGTGCCCCTGCTTTAATGGCAACTTCGGCAACCGATGAACGAAAAGTATCAATGGATAAAATTGCGTCCGGGTATTTGGCAACAATAGCTTCCACAACGGGCAATAATCTGTCGGTTTCTTCCTGTACAGATATATCATCAGCTCCGGGACGGGACGAATATGCGCCAAGATCCAAAAACGCAGCGCCTTCTGCCAGCATTTTACCCGCTTGTTGTACCGCGTCATCAACCGAAGGTTTACGGCTTCCGTCATAAAAAGAGTCGGGTGTAAGATTGATCACCCCCATCACTTTTGGTGTGGATAGATCGAGCAATTTGCCAGCCACGTTCAGCGTTACCTTTTTATTAAAAACTGTATATTTAGCCATTGTTTATATAGCGCTAAGTTACGGCTTAGCCTATTACAATCTCACAATTCAACAATAATAAATTGAACAATACATCAGCAGAATACGAAGCGGTAATTAATGTTTGTAAGGGCCTTTTCATGAAAAAGACCTATGATTATGGTACAGCATGGCGCATTTTACGACCCGAATCAATAACCGACCAACTTTTTATTAAAGCGCAGCGCATCCGTACACTTGAAGAAAAAAAGGTATCAAAAGTGGGTGAGGATATCACCGGCGAATATATTGGCATTGTAAACTATTGCGTTATAGCTATGATGCAACTGGATTGCGGGCCCGATACCCCCGTGGAGTTGCAACCCGAAGCGGTAAGTAAAATGTTTGATGATTATGTTACTGAAACCAAGGACCTGATGTTTGCCAAAAATCATGATTATGGCGAGGCATGGCGGGATATGCGTATCAGCTCATTAACTGACCTGATATTGATGAAGATATTAAGAGTAAAGCAAATTGAAGATAACAAGGGCCAAACCCTGGCATCCGAAGGCATAAAAGCCAACTACCAGGACATGTTAAACTATGCGGTATTTGCGCTAATTAAATTAGATGTAAAATGAAGAACGGCTTAATATGGTTTTGCAGGATAGCGGTAGGTTTACTATTTATATTCTCGGGCCTTATAAAAATCAATGACCCGCTTGGCTTCTCCTATAAACTGGAAGAATATTTTGAAGTATTCCATATCACTTTTTTAAATGGTTTTGCCGTGTGGATAGCTATTATCCTTTGCGCATTGGAGATCATTTTAGGCTTTGCTTTATTAATAGGCGTACGCGTCAAACAGGTAGCCTGGGGATTATTACTGTTAATTATCTTCTTTTCATTCCTGACATTTTACTCGGCCTATTTTAAAGTAGTGCAAACCTGCGGATGCTTTGGCGATGCTATACCATTAACACCATGGCAATCCTTTAGTAAGGATCTGGTTTTACTATTGCTGATAGTGATACTGTTTATTAATCGCAACGTTATCAAGCCATTGTTTAATGCTAAAACCGGCGACCAGCTTTTAAAAGCGTCAGTAGTAGTTTCATTTGGTTTTGGGCTATACACCTACAATTTTTTACCGGTGATAGACTTTCTGCCTTATAAAATAGGTAATAATATTTTAGATGAAATGAAAACCCCGCCCGGTGCCAAACCTGATGAATATGAGGTGACTTATAGCCTGCAAAACAAAAAAACATCGGCCACCAAAACCATGACCGATAAGGAATATTTGAAAACCGAAATCTGGAAAGATAATAACTGGGAAATTGTGGGTAACCCCGAAAGTAAGCTGATCAAAAAAGGTTTCACGCCCAAAATTACCGACCTTAACATACAGGACGCACAAGGCAATAACTACACGCAGGAACTTTTATCAAGCCCTTATTACCAGTTATATATTGTGGCATATAATTTAAAGGAAACCAATAGTCAGGCCATAAATCGTATTAATGCCTTAGCAGCAAACCTGATCCAGAATTATAATGTGCGTACCATATTTTTAACCTCAAACTCGCCTGCTGATGCTGCGGCATTTGCTAAAGACCATCGTTTAATAAGCGAAATATTTTATGCAGATGGCGTACCGTTAAAAAGCATGGTAAGGGCAAACCCGGGGCTGCTACTTATTAAAAACGGAACAGTTATTAATAAGTGGCATTACCACAATATGCCCAAGTATGACACTTTGGTAAAAGAATACCTGGCCAAATAATATGCTGAAATACCTTACCCGCAAATTACTTTATGGCCTGGCAGTTATGCTGGGTGTAGTGGTTGTGGTGTTTTTCATGTTCAATATTTTACCAGTTGACCCTGCCCGCATGACACAGGGCCAACGTGCCGATGTACAATCATTACAGGCGGTACGCGTAGAGTTTGGGCTGGACAAACCTATCCCCATACAGTTTGCCTATTATATGAATGACCTGTCGCCAATTGGTATTCATTTAAATACTGTTACCGAGCAGCAACGGTATGGGTACGTAAAATTATTCCCGGTATCAGCACAAAAAGTTATCGCTTTAAAATGGCCCTATCTAAGGCGCTCCTACCAAACCAGTAAAGATGTAATGGGTTTGTTGATGGAAGTTGTTCCCAATACCCTGATATTGGCTTTAACGGCCATGCTGTTTGCCATTATTATTGGGGTGTTTTTAGGCGTAGTAAGCGCCGTTAATCAAAACACCTGGATAGATAAACTGGCAGTAGCTTTTTCTACCCTGGGGATATCGGCACCATCTTTTTTTGCAGGGATAATTATTGCCTGGCTTTTTGGCTTTTTATGGAGCGATATTACCGGGCTAAACATGTCGGGCAGTTTGTATAGTTATGACCCTTTTAAGGGCGAGGTAATGACCTGGAAAAATTTAATACTGCCTATGATCACGTTAGGACTACGCCCGCTGGCAATTATTGTACAGCTTACCCGCAATGCCATGCTGGATGTTTTGGGCCAAGACTACATCCGCACCGCCAAAGCCAAAGGATTAAGCCATAATGCTATCATCTATCGCCACGCGTTAAAAAACGCCTTAAACCCGGTTATTACTGCTGTAGCCAATTGGTTTGCTTCGCTAATGGCAGGATCATTTTTTGTAGAGTATGTGTTTGGCTATAATGGCTTGGGTAAGGCTACGGTTAATGCGTTGGAGATGTCGGACTTCCCGGTAATAATGGGCTCTATTTTGTTTATAGCTTTTATTTTTGTGGTGATCAATATTATAACGGATGTTGTTTATGTTTGGGCAGATCCACGGGTAAAACTGAACTGATTTGATATGAAGATTTTTTTGATAGGGTTTATGGGTTGCGGCAAAACTACATGGAGCCGCAAACTGGCTGCACATTTAGGGTATGAATTTATTGACCTTGACCATCTTTTACAGGATAAAGTAGGCACAACCATTGCCGAATATTTTGCAGCCCATGGCGAAGATTCTTTCCGCCAACTGGAATCATCATTATTAAAAGAAACTGACTATCCCGAAAATACCATCGTATCAACCGGTGGAGGCTTACCTTGCTTTTTTGACAACCTGCAATGGATGAATGCCAACGGTAAAACTTTATATATCAAACTAAGCCCAAAAACTCTGGCCGAGCGTTTGGAAAATTCCAAAACCGTGCGCCCCGTGCTGCAAGGCAAAAAAGGCGATGAATTGGTAGCCTTTATTGCCGAGAAGCTGGCCGAGCGCGAAGGTTATTATTTACAGGCTACTCATAGTGTTAGCGGCATTGACCTATCGGTTGAGAAAATGGTGGAAGCGCTTAAGGACTAAAATACTCAATTTAAGAAATGATCGCGATGAGATTGCTTCGCTTGATAATGACAAGTTGATTCTACAACTCGCAACCTGTTGATATTAAGGCAAATGTTAACAAATAAATCACACTAAGTTGATGTTAATATGGTGCGTTATGCTTTATCTTTAGTAAACCCATTCAAGGTTTGTGTAAGATTAACTTAAAACTGCTATATGACATGGAGAAAATTTAGCGGCGAGGTTATCCAATCGCCCATTATTGAAGAGGTTGAGCAAGCTATTGAGCGCGAAAGCCTATTAGGCAACAAGCTTAAAGTTTGCATCGGCACTGACTCGCAAGTAAAAGGAAACATCACTGATTTTGCAACCGTAATTGTTTTTCTGCGCGAGCAGCGTGGCGGTTTTATGTTCATTCACCAGGAACGTACATCGCAAAAAATGAGCATTAAAGAGCGTATGTTGAGCGAAGTTCAAAAATCCATTGAGATCGCTTATACGCTTTGCGATTTGCTGGATTTGTATGATGTTGACCTGGAAGTGCACGCGGACATTAATACTAATCCCCAATTTAAATCAAACCAGGCTTTGCATGAAGCAATGGGTTATATTTTAAGTATGGGCTTTGTTTTTAAAGCTAAGCCGGAGGCTTTTGCCAGTTCATATTGTGCCAATAAGATAGTGCAGTAACCTTATTAATAACACGCTGTGAAGATTGTTTAAAACAATCCCGCCTTATGTGTATTATTACTAAGTGAAAACTTACCATCTAAATTTCGAGCAAAAGCTCCCTATTCCCCTTGCCGAGGCCTGGGATTTTTTTTCTTCTCCGCTTAATCTTGCTAAAATAACACCGCCTCAAATGAAGTTTAAAGTTACTTCATCTTATGATGCCAATACTAAAATATATCCGGGCATGGTTATTACCTATAAGGTTTCGCCTTTGTTAGGAATTAAAATGAACTGGATGACAGAAATAACACATGTAAAGGACCGGGAATATTTTGTAGACGACCAACGTGTTGGCCCGTATGCTATATGGCACCATGAGCATCATTTTGAGCAGATAAAAGGTGGTGTTAAAATGACGGATAAATTAACCTATGCTGTCCCATATGGGATAATCGGGCGATTGGCCAACAAACTTTTAGTAGCAAAAGAGGTGCAAAAAATATTTACATATCGGGAAAAAGCTATTAACGACCTGTTTGGCGTTTACAAAGACAAATAGGCCGATCCTTGTACAACGCCCCTATCGGCTATACGCTTATCTATGTAATACTGTATCTCTGATTTTTTGAGCAGCCAGTTTGGGGCTATCAATAATTCCCTATCTGATAAGCCAAATAAGCGTTGTATCACTATATCCGGCCGCACCAGTGGCAAAAACTCGCATAAAAAATCAGTGTACTCATCAAGCGTAAAAACTTTAAACGGCTCGCGTTTATATTTTACACCCATAACTGACCCTTCAACAATATGCAGGTGATGAAACTTTACAAACTTAATTTGAGGGAAACGGTTAATTTCATCAGCATAGCGCAGCATCATTTCGTGCGTCTCCCATGGGAAACCAAATATGGTATGTACACACACATCTAACTTGCTATTTTTAACCAGATCAAGTGCAGATATCAACTCCTCGTGCGAACAGCCACGGTTTATCTGGCCCAGGGTATCGTTATAAATAGATTCCATGCCCATTTCAAGGTCCACGTCAAACCTGTCTGTGTAGCTCTCTAAAAGGGCCACCTTTTCTGCATCAATACAATCAGGTCGGGTGCCTACTGATAGGCCCACAATATCTTCAGTACCGTAGCTTAAAGCCTCGTCATACATCATTTTTAAATAATGTGCCGGGGCATAAGTATTGGTATTTGGCTGGAAGTAAATAATAAATTTATCAGCACGGTTACCTTTGCGGGCACGTTCCATTCCCTGTATTACCTGCTCACGTATGGATGGATTATTACGGGATACAGACGGTGTAAACGAATCTACATTACAGTAAGTGCATCCGCCAAAACCTTTTGAACCATCTCGGTTAGGGCAGGTAAACCCTCCATCAATAATAACTTTAAATACACGTTGCCCATTGTACTTTTCGCGCAACCATGCCCCGTAATTATTATAATTCTTAAACCCTTCTTTAACCGCTGTATCTGTAATTTGCATTGCTGCAAAGATACAAATTATTGGCTATGCACATTTTGTGGTGTTAATGTCAAAAAAAAGCCAACAAATACTTCGCAATATGCGTTAAAACACCTATTTAAACCTATTACTAAAAAAAATGCTTAAATACCACATTTTTATTTAGTAAATTAAATTTATTATATTTACTTATGCAATTAATGTATTGTAAATTACAGTAGCATGGCGGCAGAGAAGATAACAGTATTATACGTTGATGATGAGGAAAATAACTTATTTTCCTTTAAGGCTACTTTTCGCATAAAATATAATGTATTAACAGCAATCAGCGGTGACGAAGCTTTAAAGATATTAGAAACCAAAAAGGTTCATATTATAGTTACCGACCAACGCATGCCCGAAATGACCGGCGTTGAATTTTTAGAAAAAGTACTGGAAAAATACACCGACCCGATGCGCATACTTTTAACAGGATATGCAGATATGGGCGCTGTTGTTGATGCGGTTAATAAAGGCAAAATTTTTCATTACCTGGCTAAACCGTGGAATGAGGAAGAACTTGATTTAACCATAAACCGCGCGTACGAGAAGTACCTGGAAAAAATTGAGTTGAAAGACATGAACGAAAAGCTGGCAGGCTCAAATGATCAGCTGGAGTTTTTACTTCGTCAAAGACTACTTTCGTAACCTATTCACCTTTAATTTTCATTAAAAGCGCCAGCAGTTTTTCGCGGGTAAAGGGCTTTTCTATCATGCTTATGACCGTATCATAGCTTAGTATGCGGTAGATATCGTTTGCATTTTTGCTGGATGATAAAATATGTATCTGATATTTCTTTTTAATATCTAACGGAAATTTTTCAAACTCATCAACAAACTGAAAGCCGTTCATAATAGGCATTCGCAGATCAAGCAAAATTATGGTTAATGGCATATCGCGGTTATCAAAATCTGCACGTATCTGGTCAATTACGTCGCGTCCGTTCAGACAACTCTTTACCTGTAAGCTTTTATCAGTATGCTCAATAATTTTACGAGCAACAAAACAATCTAATTCACTGTCATCAATAACTATAAATGATAGTTCCATTATTTTATCAGATAGAAGGAATTGTTACCTTAAAGGTTGTTCCCTGGTGCATAACTGAATTAACCTCAATTTGACCATTGAGTTTTAACAAAGCACTTTTTACATTATACAATCCGAAACCCGAGCCAACCTCCTGCGAATTTGCCCTATAAAACAAGTTAAATATTTCGCCAATATGGCTTCCTAAAATGCCTATGCCTGTATCTTTAATATATATGGTTGCTATGGTTTTTTCTACCTCAATTATCACCTCAACTTTTTTATCAGTGCGGGTTTTATCCTGGTATTTGAACGCGTTCGACAGCAGATTATTAAATATTAATTTTAAAGGCATAACATCGCTGCGAAATATCTCGTCCTGCTTAATATCTATATTAAATTCAACATCGTTTGTTTTAGAAAGCACCACATAAATATCCTTCAACTCATCAATCAGCTTTTTAAAATCAATTTCAGTAACCTTTAACTCCCCACGCTGCAAGCTATAATAGTCATGCATACTTAAAATGTAAGTATCCAGCTTTTTTAATGATTTCTCCATCAAAAAAAGCATCTCTTTCATTTCCTCAATATCATCAATCTCGCGGGCTACGTTTATAGCTCCCAATATGCCCGATAACGGACCCCTTATATCATGGCTTACACTGTATGCAAACTTGTTCAATTCATTATAAGCCTTTTCAAGCTCATCATTTTTAATTGCCAGCATGGAGTTGGCCTTATAAAATTTATTAGCCTCATCAATAGCCGAAATGATGTCTGCCTCTGCCCAGGGCTTTTTAACATACCTGAATATATTTCCTTTATTTATCGCATCAATTATTGATTCAACATCAGTATAAGCAGTTAATAAAATACGTACAGGCAATGGGTAGCTTATCCTGATCTCCTCAAAAAACTCTACCCCGGTTTTATCAGGCATGCGTTGGTCGCAAAAAATTATCCTGATATCAGGATGGTTCTCCAGACAGCTTAACGCTTGAGGTACATTCACTGCTGTGAGAATATGATAATCCAGCCTTAAGGATGCTTTAAAACCTACCAGGTTATCAGGCTCATCATCTATGTATAATATTTTTATTTTTTCCTGCATTGCAATATGCTTAAGGTATCAAAAAAGGTAATTTCATATAAAAAATAAAGTATTGTATACAATAACAAACATCGTATAAATCCTTTATACAACCTATTGTTGTTTTATGTTGCCTTTAAGTTAAAAATAATTGGTAACTGTAGTATAAATTCCGTTCCTTCACCTACCTTGCTATTAACTATTATTTGACCATCGTGCTTTTTAATAGTATTGTATGTTATTGACATACCCAAACCTGTACCCTCGCCAACCTCTTTAGTAGTAAAAAATGGTTCAAATATTTTTTTCTGGGTTTGCTCGTCCATACCTGTCCCGTTATCCTTAATTGTCACATAAACATTATCTTCATCGTGATGGGTTTTTATTAATAGCTCTCCACCCGGGTTATCACCAAATTGCTTCTGTATGGCATATACCGCATTTGACACAATGTTTAAAAAAACCTGGTTTAATTTACCGGCATAACATTCAATAAGCGGCAATTCGGGGTCATACTCGGTTGTTACCTGAATTTTATTATTAAGCAGGTTATTAGCAATAATCATGGTAGATTCCAAACCTTCATTCATATCCGCCTTTTTCAGGTCATCTTCATCCAGGCGCGAAAATATTTTTAATCCTTTAACTATTTCGGCCGTACGGTTGGCTCCCTCATTAATCCCTTTTATCAGGTGTTTAATTTCAAGCGTTAAATAATCAAAATCCAACTCTTCCTTATAATCCTGTATTTGCTTTTGCTTTTCAGCCGCAGGTATATCAGATACGCTTATTTCCTCTATTTTGGTAAGCGCGTCAAGCACCATTTCCACATCGCGCTTTAAAGGGTTAACATTTGAGGTAACAAAGTTTATTGGGTTGTTTATCTCATGCGCAATACCCGCGGTTAACTGACCCAACGATGCCATTTTTTCTGACTCTACCAACTGGCTTTGGGTTTGTTTCAGATCTTCAAGAGTAGTATTCAACTCATGATTGGTTTCGCTTAATTCTAATGTGCGCTCTTCTACTTTTTGTTCCAATACTACGTTTTGCTCACGGATTATTCGCTCGTTTTCTTGCAAAGCAGCAACTGTTTCTTCTTGCGATTTTTCTTTTTCGGCTTTAAATACATTGATCCTGTCAGCAAGTGCAAATGAGAGCATTACGGCCTCAAATGCCGAACCAATTAAAAGCGCCGAATCTGTTAGACTATTATATGGCAGTACATTAAAGTCCTTTAAACCATATATAACCACACAAAATATAAAGAAAGACCATGCGATAAGGAAAAACTTAGCAGACCGCGATCCTTTTCTTAAGATAACTATCGCCATAGCCAGCACAAATAGCGCGCTAAACATGGCTGTTGGTTCCATGATGGTGTAACTGATGTTGTATTCTCCGCAAAGCGCAAATACAATTTGGATAATGTAACCTATATAAAATACATAGGTAATTTTATGCATTATAGGCGTATAGTGTTTTGTATCCAAAAAGCTTTTACAAAACTCAATCGCCGCAAAACCGATAAGCGCGGTGGTTATATAAATTAAATTATCGGCCAGGGCCGGGTATTCTGGTATTATAAATCTAAATAAATACCCTTCAATTGATGACTGGGCAAGTAATACAACAGACAGGTATGCTACATAGTACAAGTAGTTTCTGTCGCGTACGCTGTAATACACAAACAGGTTATATAATACCATAACCAATATAATGCCTATGTAAATACCAAAGGTTATATCCTTTTTTAAAGCATGCTCAAAAACCTGCGAAAATGTGCCTGCGTATATCGGCAATATTAATTGCTTACCACTTTTAACATGCAGATATATTAATGTTGATTGTCTTGGGGCAACATTAACCGGATATATGAAACTTTGATGATTTACAATTCGGTTATAAAATGGCCTGCGATGCCCGCTTGAATTTGATTGAACTACTTTACCATCGGTTACCTGGTAAAAATCAACATAATCAATTATCGCCTGGGCTATTTGCACACCCAATGCTGTATTGATTGAATTATTTTGCAGTTTAAACCTAATCCAATATGAATAGTTGGTGGTTAAAAGGTTGGGGAAATCTGTTTTAGTCTTAACATATTTTTTTGATGCGATAGCTGCAGATAAAGGTATATTAGAGTTAGTATCAGTTAATATCTCCAAACTGCCCCCTATTACTTTGAAATAACCATCAAAGTTTACCACTTTCTGCGCACGCGCAAATTGCTGCGCGCAACATAAAAAAGCGATGATTAGTAAGCGTATAATTTTATTCATAAATAAGATTTGCTTCAGTTTAGGTTATTTTTTAGTATGTATTAAGCGTCAATATTTATAAACAGTTCATCTTTGCTTTTTCTTAATGATTTTGTGCCTATCGGATCTGCTATTGAAACTTTCATTACAAACACTTCTTTTTCATTTTCCAAAGGAAATATCTTTAAAAATCGTTCTCTTAAATTTTCCAGATCTTTTACAACATCAACCGACATATCAGCACCTTTACCATGTTTTAACCTGTTAAAAAAGAATGCGGGCGACAACATTGGATGTACTGATATTTTTTCCTTGCATGCAAATATCCAGGCTTTTTGAACCGCTTTTCCTGCCTCAATTAACATTGGGTGTGTAAACTCAGGAATAGTAAATATAATTATAGCAGATGCGGATTTAACTGATTTTAATGACATTTTTTTAAACGCTCCGCCCTTTTTCCAGTTGGCCAGCAACTCTACTGCTTTCCAATCCTTAGCTACATTTAATCCGGCAATATCACTTTGGGTGATATCAACAGCTGCTACTTCTACCCCATCACGCATTTGCTCGGCCTGCTCCTTGTTCCATCTAATTTCGTGATAAAATTCTTCGTGTCCCAATTCATTTAACAACCTCACTTTATCACATTCAGCTATAATTTCACCCAGTTCATCCAGATCATTATCATCATCAGTATAATAAACTTTTATCTGGCCAAACTCACTAATGGTTTGTTTGAATTCTTCAAAAAAACTGGAATCTATTTTTTGCCGTGGCCCCAGCTTTCTGTTTGTGGCCCGGGTAAATATATAGTTAGCTAAAACAGCATTTTCAGCATTACTATCCTCGGCAATTGTAAAATGTATAGCAGCAATTAATGCACGATTATCAGGCATTGGTAATACCTGTACATTATCTTTCAAACCTAATACTTGCGCTTGCAAGTGTAGATTTTCTAAAGCGCCGCCTAAGCCAAGATGCGCACCCATTTCATAATAATCACCCCATGACCATGACTTATATTTATCATGAAATAAAAATAACAAACCTTTAGCATACACCCATTTCCATGGCTGGTTATTACCTGCAGAAGGAGCGGCCAAAACAGCATCAATAATTTTATCTAACTGTTCATTGGTTATTGGCGTAACCTTATTATTAAACTTGTTATGATATTGGTTAATTATTCTGATAATTTCTGATTGTTGTAAAGGGGAATAAGGATTTTTTAATAACTGTGTTTTGACAGCTTCCGGCTTATGTTTATCCTTTACCAAATCTTCCAGGTCAACATAATACCTTCCCGATTCATGATATTGATCCAGCAATATACGACGGCAAACATCAGTAGTAAGTGCGCCACCCAGCACTACAGATGAAGCTAGTTGCGGCCAGGTATTAATAGATTGTTCTACCTCCATCATTGATGCCTTTAACCGAGTGGAGATAGTTTCGGCACCTACCATTTTCAGTATATATGGTATTTTTTCTTCATTGGTTAGGCTTTTAATATTGTTAGGGTCAAGGCCATCTGCTAATCCGTGCAAAACAGGGCGGTTGGGTTCCAGGTCAAAACGTTCTACATCAAGCATACCTTTATCGTTGGTATCCATTACTACCGGTATCTGCAACTCGCGTGCTTTGTAGCGGCTCTCTATTTTAATATCCAACCCATCGCACACCTCAATTAACAGGTCAAGCTTGCCATCTGCGGTAAAAAACTCGTCCATATTATTGCGGTTCAAACCATCATGAAACAGTTTGATTTTGATATACGGGTCTATCTCCAATATCTCGCGAGCGGCAATAATGGTTTTATTAATGCCCATATTATGCAGCCCTGTGCGTAAACGGTTTAGGTTACTTAATTCGGCAATGTCAAAATCAGCCAACCGTATTTCGCCACAGGTGCGTTCCATAGCAATGGTTAACGCAATTGATTGCCCTACCGACAAACCCACTATGCCAATTTTTTTTTGTTTTAATAAGGCCTGCTCCTTACGGGTTATTTTATATTGGTTACGATTAGTACGCACCTCAACAAATTCATCCTCATCTAATAAATGCACCAGGTTACGGCTCCAGGGGTAATAAACCCAAACACCATATTCATTTATATCCACACCGTTTAAATGCGCAGCAATACGGGCCTCATAGTCATCGGCCTTTATTTTTATAGACGGGTTTTGACTTTTTATAAGCTCCTGCAACTGGCCCTTCATCTCATCATGAATTACAGCTACTTTCCCTTCGGCTAAAAAAGCATTAAAAGTTTGCTTATTTGTATCTGTATTTAACCTGTAAAATGTAGGGACATAACTAAGTTTATCCTGAGGGCTGCTATATAAGTGTGAACTATTTTTTAGCATTACGGTAGATGTAAAAAATTGTGATAGTATAAAATTCTTTATACGCAATTATACGATAAAGTTAAAGTATATTTAGGTCGCGCTCATCAATTTTAGTATCCAAAAATGTCTTTTTGGCTTGTTGTATGGTGGCCTGCAAATCCCATTTATCTAAATTAGGTATCTCAATGGCATAATGTATAGTTATTTCCTTTTTCCGAAGCACCTCAACACGGGTAATATTCAGGTTTTCGCGAATTTTCATAATTGCGGCCTTATCCTCTTCATATGCTTTACTCATGGTAGGCACATCCTTTAAAACCATTGTTGTAGCAACCAAATCAAGTTTTGGGTAATAAAAAGTACCATCAATACCAATGCTTGATTCTAGCTCCATACCCACCGCCTCGCCCGGCGGAATGGTATAGGGGGCACATAAAGCAAAGAGTGATTGTATGCCAATTTGGTAGGAAATAGCTACTGCGGTACGTATTAAAAATATACAGCCAATACCGTAGCCTGCTATCTCGCGCGAATTCCATAAACCACACAATTCGCCGGTACCATGTTGGGCAAATTTCCATACCAGTTCAAATATACCCTTATCCATTGCACCTGTAGCCTGCTCAATAGGTAATGGTTCAGAACCTCCGGCAACATGTACCCTGGCACCACCATACACCCTTTTACCATCCATTGATTCTACAATCATAACAAAGGCTGCGGGGTTTTTTGTCCATTCATTTTTGGAGGAAGTAACTTTTGTAACCCCTATACTAGTTAAAACATGGGTATGGCCTTCAATAAAAAGCTGACAGGTTTCGGGCTCATCAATAGCTCTAAAGGCTCTAAGCCTAACTTCGGGCTTATCTTTATTTAAACTATCCTCCATTTAAAAACTCTAATGCAGATCATATAATGATGATAATTGTGGGCTGCCATTTTGCTAATATTTGCATTTTAAATCAATAATACCCAATGAGTAAAAGAAATTTAAAACATCTTTCCAGTCAATTCACTAATAATCAATTAGTTAAATTTAAAAGGAAATCGATTATGTTAACAAGCCTAAATATAACACATTAGTTTATAAATTTTTACTGGTTAAGTAGCGGATATGTAGTATTTTGAAAATTTACTTCACTATTGCAAATTCGGTCAATAAAATTTCTATTACAAATGACGTAATAATGCAAATAAATAATACCTTAGAAAGATAAATTTTAAACCGCCAATAATCAATTTTATAATACACGCTTAAAAATTGCAACGCAATTATACTATGTTAATGATTAACCCTAACCTATCATTATGAAAAGACGTAACTTTTTAAGGAATATGGCTATAGCTATTCCTGCAGCATCATGTATGTCGTATTTTGATTTGCTGGCTGCACCTAATATTAAGAAGGTTAAAATAACTAATATTAAGTGTGTACGTGTAAAAATTGGTTTCAGGCCAAGTTTGATCATTAAAATTGAGACTGATGCCGGTGTAGTTGGTATAGGCGAATGCCACCATGACGAAAACAGCCTTGGTGCTAAGGACATGGTAACAAGTGTTTTTAAACCTATTTTAGTAGGCCAGGACCCTTATGATCTTGAGCGGTTGGTTTTTAAAATGAGTACGCGTACGTCATATTATGGCGGCAATCATGGTATACCCACACACTCTATCACCGGCGTCGAGATTGCATTATGGGATTTAATAGGTAAATTAAATGATCAGCCTGTATATAAAATATTAGGTGGTGGCGCACATCGTAAACAAGTTAGAGCTTATTGCACAGGCAGGCCGCGCGATCTTTTAAGTAAAGACTCATGCGATGAATTTGCCGGTAAAATGAAACAGCAAAAATTTACCGCGGCAAAGGTTGACTTTATAAGAGACCAGCAATGGGAACGTTTAGATAACCGGATGATGTCCAACAAAGAGATAGATAAAAACGGAAAAGGCTTCCAAAATGTGCGTGATGCGGTAGGCGATGATTTTGACATAGCTGTCCATACCCATTGGGAGCTGGATTTTGATAGCGCTTTACGTTTAGCTCATGCAGTGGCCCCTATCCGCCCCTGGTGGTTAGAAGATCCGCTGCCTATAGCTTATAATGAGCAATGGGTAAAGTTTACAGAAAGATCGCCTGTACCGGTTTTAACAGGCGAGAATTTATATACTCGTGAAGATTTTAGGCCGTTTATTGTTAACCAGGGAGTTAATAAAATTGAAATTGATGTATCAATGGCCGGTGGATTGCTGGAAGCTAAAAAAATTGCTGACCTGGCTGAAATATATTATATCCCGGTGGCTACACACAATGTTGCGGGCCCTATTGCTACAGTGGCATCTGCACATTGGGCAGCAACCGTACGTGAGTTTGCAGGCCACGAGGCATTTATGAATAACCCAATTAATGCTGACGGCAGAAGCTGTAATGGCGACCCTGAAGTATTAGGTTATGGTGTTGATCTGTTAAAAGACGGATACCTTCAATTTAATGACAAACCTGGTTTAGGTATTACGCTAAATGAGAAGTTGATTAAAGAGAAATACATGATGCCGGGCGAAACATGGTGGGAATAAAACCCAATATTTATATTTGCCGACTGTTATAACAATATGATAAAGAAAATACTGTACTTATTTAGCTTACTGGTAATATTAAATATTACAGCAAAAGCCCAAACGGCCGATGAAAAAGCGGTAGCTGAAGCAGGTAATCAGCTCAATCAAGGTTTAATAAACCGTGATATAAAATTGTTAGATGACTTGGTATTGCCTGAATTATCCTATGGGCATTCAAGCGGTAACGTTGAAACCAAAGCAGCTTTTTTAGAAGCAGTAGCTAAGGGGCCTGTACGCTATTTGGCTATTAACATATCCAATCAAACTATTCAAGTTACCGGCGACAATGCAGTAACAAGACATACGCAAGACTTAGATTTAGTTAACAACGGTACTCCAACCAAATTAAAAATAGGCAATATGTTAATCTGGAAAAAGATAAACAATAAATGGAAATTATTGGCCAAACAAGGCTTTAAACTTTAATACACACTAATCATTATTATAAATCAAAAATGAATTTTTCACTAACCCCAATTATTAAAAAACTAAAACAGAAAAAAACCTACACGGTAATTTTTTTACTAGGTATGGTAGTAGTTTATTCTGCTTATAAAGCATTTGAATACCCACGTGCATGGGGTTCATATAGAGGAAACCCTGGAACAAACACTTTTTCGCCGTTGATACAGATCAACAAAACTAATGTGCAAAACTTAGAGGTAGCCTGGCAATTTGGCCCCGGCGCCCTACCTCCAGGCACTACTCCCCCGGCAGGTGGCAGAGGTGGCTTTGGTGGTGGCAGCCAATCTAACCCTATAGTAATTAATGGGGTAATGTACAATATTCTTAATCGTAGGGTTTATGCTATTAACGCTACAACAGGCGAGCAAGTTTGGGAATTTGACCCATCTGCCAACGGTGTTACCGGTCAAGTATCTCTTAGGGGAGTTAGTTACTGGGAAAAAGGAGACGATAGGCGCATCATGACTAGCGTAGGACCCAACCTTATAGCTATTAATGCAAAAACCGGTGAATTAATAAAAACTTTTGGTGTTGACGGCAAGGTTGATATGCGAGAAAATTTAATACCTGGCGCTGATCATAAAACTATCACAAATGTAAGTTCGTCATCTCCAGGTGCTATTTATCAGGACCTGATTATTATGGGTTCAAAAGTGGATGAAGACTATGGTGCTGCACCTGGCCATATCAGGGCATACAACGTAATTACCGGAAAATTAGCCTGGATATTCCATACTATCCCCCATCCTGGTGAATATGGTTATGAAACCTGGCCTAAAGATGCCTGGAAAGAATTTGGCGGTGTTAATGACTGGGCCGGTTTAAGCGTTGACCCAAAACGCGGTATGGTATTTATAGCTACCGGTGGTATATCATATGATTTTTATGGAGTTGATCGCCCGGGATCAAACCTTTTTGCTAATAGCGTAGTAGCTTTAGATGCCAAAACAGGTAAACGTAAATGGCATTTCCAAACCGTACACCATGACTTATGGGATTGGGATCTTCCATCGCCGCCAAATTTGGTAACTATTACTAAAAATGGTAAAAAGATAGACGCGGTTGTACAACTTACCAAAAGTGGTTTCGTATTTGTACTTGACCGTGTAACTGGTAAATCATTATTCCCTATTATTGAGAAAAAAGTTCCAAGATCTGATATTCCGGGCGAAAAAGCTTGGCCAACACAACCTATCCCTACCTTACCAAAACCTTTTGCCCGACAGGGAATCACTGAAGATCAAATAGCCAACTACTCGCAAGCTTCTCATGATTCTGCTGTTAAAATGTGGAAAAATTTGCGTTACGAAGGTATATACACTCCTCCATCTGTTAAGGGCACCTATCATAGTCCGGGCAGTAACGGTGGATCTGATTGGGGCGGTGGTTCATTTGACCCAAGAACTAATATTCTTTACGTTAAATCAGATGATAAGCCTGAAATCATCAGAATGCAAAAAATTGAAAACAGGGCCATTACCAACCAAACTGATTTTGAAATTGGAAGGACCATTTACAACCAAAACTGTGTTGCTTGCCATGGCGCTAATAAAGGCGGCGACGAGAATTATCCATCATTGGTAAACATTCAAAAAAAGATGACTGATGAGCAGATAATTGCCAAAATTAAAGCGGGTGGTGGCAAAATGCCGGGCTTTGCAGCAGCAATTGCCGGTAAGGAGGCCGCAATTTTGTCGTACGTATTAGGAAACGACACTAAAACTTATATTACTGCACAATCAGGTAATGCTCCTGCTCAACCTGCTCAAAAAGTAAGGTATCGAAATGTTGTTGCTTACCAGGAATTAAGGCAGCCGGATCGCAAACCATTTTTAAAACCGCCATATGGTACATTAAATGCTATTAATTTAGCCACCGGCCAATATGTATTTAGGGTAACCGCCGGCAATAACCCTTCTTTACAAACACCGGGCGGACCTCCAACCGGCGTAATCGGTAGCTCTGGCACCATATCAACTGCAGGCGATATAGTATTTTGGGGTGGCGGCGGCAACGTTGACCGTACGTTTAAAGCTTATGATGCAAAAACAGGTAAAATATTATGGGAAACCACCTTACCTGGTGCGCAAAATTCTACACCAAGTACGTATATGGGTGCTGATGGAAACCAATATATTGCTATAACTATTGGATCGGATGCAACCCATCCTAACGGTTCTGTAATAACTTACAGGCTTAAAAAATAGATCTGTAAAACATACCAAATAAAAAAGGTGCTTCAATGAAGCACCTTTTTTTATTAAAATAATAATTGTTATTTCTTTCTTAAAGACGATTCTCTGATAATCAATTCATGATCCATCAATATATCGTTTGAGTCTAGTTTATCATACTTATATAGTAAGCGTTTTATAAGCAGTTTTGCCGATATTTGCCCCATTTCATATCCCTTATAATTTATAGTGGTTAAATTGGGTTCAATAATACAAGTTAACGGGTCATTATTAAATCCTGCAAAAGCAATATCTTCAGGAATTTTTAAACCGTTTCTTTTTAGTACCTGCATACAAGCTATTGCACATTGGTCATTTGCTGCAAATACGCCATCAGGCATTTGTTTCATTTTTAATATTTCTTCGGCCACGGCTACACCATCCTCGGGGCTTAAGCCTGTTTCAATAACCATTTTAGGGTCAAATTCAAGGCCGTTATCTAACAATGCTTGCCTGTAACCGTTAAACCTGTCAACATAAACTTTTTGCAATTGGTTGCCGGTTGATTGAAATATTCTTTTACATCCCTGCTGTATAAGGTGATTAGTAACTTCATACGCGGCCTTAAAATTATCAATATGTATACCCGGATAATTTTTATTTTCAGATATCCGGTCAAAAAATATAACTGGGGTATCGCGCCTAATAAAACTTTCCAGATGTGCAATATCCTTTGTTTCGCAAGCTAATGAAACCAATAAACCATCAATACGGTTACTATACATAGCTTCAGCACCGGCAATCTCCTTCTTTGTATCCTCTAAAGACTGGCTTATAATAAGCGTATAATTTGCTTCGCTAAGTTCCTTCTCAATACCGGCAATAACCTGCGACATGAAAACACTGTTCAATTTAGGTACAATTACCCCAATAATATTACTTTTTTTATTCCGCAGATTACTGGCAAATGAGTTAGTTTGATAACCCATTTCATTTGCAGCCTCCAGTATTCGCTTTTTTGTTTCTTTATTGGTGCCGGCACGATCTTTTAACCCCCTGCTTACGGTAGCCGCCGAAATGTTTAGTCTTTTTGCAATATCATAAATTGTAATATCTTTCTCCGGTTTGTCCATATTTATATCAATACACGAATAATTATCAGGCCTTCACAAAGCCTGGTTTAGGATATGTAAATTTATTATATTATTTGGTAATAGCTACTTAAGGTTGCAGATAAATTGATTTTTAACAGTTTTTAACGTATATAATCCGTATAAAAACAGGTAATGCAGCCAATAAGCTGCATTACCTGTTCAATAATATATTAAATTACTATTATATATTACGGGATATCCCAAAATACGCGTTGGGTTACATCATCACCACCCATCGCGGCTACGGCTGCATTGTAATTTGCAGCGTTAACTGAGCGTTCAATGTTTGGATAAGGCACACGACGTGCAAAACCACCACCCGGCAAAGTTGTACCACCAAAAGGATTAGGTGTTAAAGCAGGGAAACCTGTTCTTCTAAAGTTAGCAAAAGCCTCACCCGGGTTTCCTAATGATACTACCCAGTATTGGGTATTGATCTTTTGAAGGGCTGTGGCGGGAGTTAAAACAAAAGATACAGCAGCTTGATTTTTATAACTATCGTAGTCAAGTGCAGGTATAGGTGTAGTATTGGGATAAAGCACGTACTCATCCATTGAAGCCCTTATACCATTATTATAATAGGTTGTAGCTTGTACTACTCCACCTGGTATATAACCTCTCACAGCAGCATCGGCTAATAACAATTGGGTTTGAGCATAAGTACAAACAAATATTGGTGCAGTATTGCTACCAAAACTGTAATAATTTAATTGGGTGTACCTAACACCGTTACCTACCTGTGCAGGGCCTTTATAATCAGCTTTGGTTTTTACTGTAGCATCACTATAACCTACCGGGAAACCAAATTGGTGAGACAATACCGTATCTTGCGGAACTCCGCTTATTACATTTGGAGCCGAGTAATAAGCTGCTACATATTTACCTCTTGGGTCATTTGTAGCTTTTAACTGGTTAACAAACGGCTCAGCTAAATAATAGTTGAATGGATTTGTACCCCTTGGACCAGCGTTTAATGGGTTATTGTCAGTAGGATTAAATGGAATATATGCATTGTCAGCATTTGATTGCATAACACCAGCACCAGATAAAGCATCTGTTACAATAGCCGCAGCCTTGGTAGCATCCAGTTTAGAGTAACGCATTCCTAAACGCAGCATTAAACTACCTGCAAACCTTTGCCATTTAGGTATCTGTACGGCTGCATTTGTAGCCGTAGCACTGGTTCCGTAAAATATATCAGTATTTACAGCAGCCCCTGTGTTTACACCGGGAGTATTGGTTGTACTTAATGCCGCTCTTGCTTCTTTAAGTTCTTTATATAAATCGGTATATATATCTGCGCCTTTATCATACTTAGGCGTAGTAATGCTAACAGCAGTACCTGTATAGGCTTTATTAGCTTCGCTATAAGGTACATCCCCATAGGTATCTACCAATATCATATAATTCATAGCTCTTAATATCCTTATCATTTGCAATAAATTAGCTTTTGCAGGATCCCCCTTAGCCAGGTCAAGCGCACGATCCAAAAGCCTTACAGTACCATTAGTTGGCGTATTACCATATATTTGGTTCCATCTTATCACATTGTAAGTTTCAAGCCCGTCAATTCTATTAAATTGAAATGCATTAGTAACGCCCTGATCAATAACGTTAACAAATTGCTGTACAATGGTTGATTCAACTTCATAGCTTCCGGTGCTCACATTGCGTTGTGCTGAGCTAAGCAATATACCAGGATCAATACTGGTTTGGTTATATGGACTTTGATTTTTTTCTACAAAACCTTTATCACAACTCGCAAGGCCAAAAACCGCCGCTATTGCAAATAAAAATTTGATGCTATTTATTTTTTTCATGATTCTTCAATTTAGAATTTAACATTTAAATTAAGACCGAACGTGCGGGTTGTTGGCAAAGCGCTTTGCTCATATCCTAACCTGGTATCACCGGTAGAAGCCATTGATTCAGGGTCAACATCCGGAATTGCTTTATGCAATATGGCAACGTTACGACATGATGCAGATAAGGTTAGTCCTTTTATATATTTAACATTTTTTACCATGTCAGAAAAATCATATGTTAACGTAATGTTTCTTAGTTTGATAAAGTCGCTGGCATATACAAACGGATCAGCAATCTGTGTGTTGCGGTAACCTGAATAGAAAGTTGCCGGATTAACAAAAGCAGTATTTGGCACATATGTACCTGGACTACCTGCTACCTCAACTACGGCCGGGAAATTAACACCACCTTCGCGGCCAACCAATGACAATTGGGTTAAACCTTGCCTTGCACCGTTAAGCGCGGTTGACGAGAATAACTTGCCGCCAAATTTATAATCGATGTGTACCAATAAGGCTAATTTTTTGTAGCGGAAAGTATTATTCCAACCCCCTGTCCATTTTGGATCAGCCTGGCCAAAAGTTTTTTCAACTGGAGACGCTCTTAAGGTACCATCGGCATTAACAACTATATCGCCGTTAGCATTACGCAGGTAAGTTGGTGACTGCAATTGGTTCATAGCCATGCCAACTTTATATATTAATTTACCCAAAAACTCATTACCATTTAGATTAAACGCGTTAACTAACTGGTCGGTTGCTCCGTTTGCTAATTGCAAAACCCTGCTTTCGTTATATGCAGCGTTAAATGATGAATTCCAGGTAAATTTAGCGGTTTTAATAGGTGTACCTTCAACTAAGAATTCCAAACCTTTATTCTGTAATTTACCAAGATTAATATTTGTTGTTCCAAAACCCGAAGTGATTGAAAGCGGTGCTGTTAATATTTGTCTGTCGGTACGTTTATCATATGCAGCAATATCGAAATTTAAACGGCTATTTAAAGTTCTGATCTCAATACCGATCTCTTTTTCAGTTACACCGAAAGATGATAAATACGGATTAGGGAAGTTTGTACTGAAACTACCAGTAGTATAACTCACTCCATTTGCAGTAAACGGATTAGTACCAAGGTTATAAGTAAGTTGGCCAGCAAATGGATTTATACCCACTGCGCTACCTGTTTGAGCAAAACTGGCTCTAACTTTACCGTAATTTAACCATGAAACATTAGGTAATAACTCTGAGAAAACAAAACTACCACTTACAGATGGATAATTAAATGAGTTTTTAGGGTCTGCTACTATGTTTGATGGTGGTGTTAGTACAGAGAAATAGTCTACACGGTCCGTGATAGTTAAATATAAAAAGCTTTTATATCCAAAATCAGCAATACCATAAACAGAATTTACCTGGCGTCTGTTAAAATCATAATTAATATTTTTTTGAACGCCGTTTTCAATTGCGTAAAGATCTTTTACAACCAAACCATTTGCAGTGCTGGCTCTCATACCACTACCTCTTTCATCAAGTATATTACCACCTAATGTTAACTCGGCGCTAAAATCACCAAATTTTTGATTATTTGTACCTAACAAAAAGTCATAGTTCATATTACGTTGCTTTGACATACCAATATTGTAACTACCGTTATATGCCGGGCCTGTACCGTTTTGTAAAAGACTAGAAGATCCTGATGAACCTACACCGTGCGGAACATTACCTTCATTAAGCTGGTTTGTGTAATCCATAGCAACACGGCCTTGTAAATACAACCATTTAGTAAAATCGTACCTTGCTGTAGTGGTAGATAGGAAACGATCTTGATTTCTAACTGTAAATTGGCGCGGGTTTGTATAGTAAGGGTTTAACAAGGTAGTTTGAAAGCCTGATGATTGACGTTCACCGCCTGTGACTGGGTCAACCGCACTATCCCTGAATACCTCAATTGGAATATAGGGTGACATGCGATAAAGGAAGTTAGGAGCACCTGCGCCCTGAAAACCTACTTGCGGAGGATTATTATTTACTTCGTTTGCATAGTTTAAGTTAAAGCTTACATTTAATTTTTCGGTGATATTACTGTTTAACCCGATATTGAATATTTTTTTGTGATAATTGTTAACCGGAGAAATTCCATTAGCATCCGAATTAGAAAAAGAAAGCCTGAAACTGGTACTTGCGTTACCGCCAGAAAGTGCTATAGTATTAGTAAATGAAGTTCCGGTTCTATAATACTCAGTAATACGATGTGGATGAGGTTCGTAGGGCCTTGTTATACCATCAAAAAACATTGCCGGTGAACTATCATACTTAGCTCCCCAGTTATTTTGACCTGCCTGTTGCGCCTCACCTACAGTTGTTGGTTTTTTACCTGTTTTAGTTACAGGGTCCCAAACACCGCCACCATATATCATTTGATAATGGTTATAATCTAATACCTGGTCAGCTCCAAAATTTGAAGTAAACTCTACACCAAATTTGGTGTTTTTAGCACCACTTTTTGTAGTTATCAAAATTGCACCATTTGCTGCTCTTGATCCGTATAACGCTGCCGCGGTAGAGCCCTTTAATACAGTCATGGTCTCAATATCATCCTGGTTAATTTGTTGTAAAGCATCACCCCTATCAGTAGTATTTTGTGGAGTTACTTCACTAGCCCCTTGGTCCATTGGTAAACCGTTAACAACAATTAGCGGCGAGTTGGTAACCCCGGGACCTGAAAATGCAGCCTGGCCACGCAACCGTATCCTGGTACTTGAACCCGGACCTGCAGAAGGTGGAGAAATGTTTAAACCGGCTACTTTACCTTCTAACGAAGCCATTACGTTAGTTGTACGGTTTTGTTGAAGCTCGTCAACATTTGCAGTTGTTGCAGCGTAACCTAATTTTTTTGACTCGCGTTTGATACCCAATGCGGTAACTACTACGTCGCCTAAAACGTTATCTGCTGAATTCATGGTAACATTTATCACTGTTCTTGTACCTACAAGGGCTTCAACGGGCTCAAAACCAACATAAGTAAATACTAATGTTGAGTTTGCGTTAGCAACAGTGATACGGTAATTACCATTAACATCTGTACCAGTGGCGTTACCGGTAACACCCTTTTCGGTTACGGTTACACCTATCAAAGCTTCGCCTTTATCATCTACAACTTTACCTGTTACGGTTTGGGCTATAACTGATTTAGCAGCACTATTTGCCCTTGTTATAATAATAGAATTGCCCGAAACCTCATAAGATAAATTTAATTGCGGCAATATTTCGTTGAGAACATTTGCAATAGTTTTATTTCTTGCTATTACATTTATTTTTCTATTAGACTCAATTATTACTGAGCTATAGATAAACTCTACGCCTGATTGTTTTGTGATAGAGGCCAGAACTTTGCTGACCTCATTATTAGCTACGTTTAAAGTAATTTCTTTATCTAGATTAACCTGGGCAACTACGTTGCTGGCAAGTGTAGTACCTAAAGAAAAAATTATCGCAGCATAAACTAAAGTAATACGCATAATTACTAAGGCTAATGACTTTTTTTTCATAATTTTGTTAATGTTAAATGGTTAAAGTTTAACACAAAACCCTCTGGTACAGATTTAATCTGTAACATTCTTCTTGAGAGAGATGTGGGAAATTAATGGCCGGCAGTGTCCCGAAACACTGTCGGTTTTTTTTTGATTTTCAAGTATCTTTTTATCTCATATATGTTTTACAATTAAGGTTAATTCATAATAGGGTTAATTTTTGTTAGTTAGTTGTTTGTTACATCCGGCACCCGCCAGCATAATGTGTCCATCATTAATGTAGTATTTTACATCCAGGGCCTTACTTATTAAATCAAGTTTTTCAAGCAAATGCTCATCAGCCAAGGATGCTGTTAAGGGGCAGCCGCCTATTTCTTTCTCATTATATGTTATAGTAACATTATATGCTTGCTCTATACGAGATATAACTTTATTAAGAGGAGTATCATTAAACGTAAAAATATCTTTAGATACATCGGCCGAAAGCATTAATGGTTCTACCAAGTTTTCTTTAACCAGGCTTTTTTGACTGATATTATACACTATTTGTTGATTAGGAATAACCGCTATAGATTTAACATTAGTAGGATTGTTAGCCTGTTGAGGGTTGGCTTTTTGAGTAACTAAAACTTTACCTGTATTTACAATTACTCTATATTCCTTAGTGCCATTATAGGCCTTTATGGTAAAACTTGTACCAACAACACGGGTAAGTAAATTACCACTGGTAACAAAAAACGGATGCTTTACATCTTTATGAACTTCAAAAAAAGCTTCACCTTCTAAACTAACAGCCCTTGTGTTTCCTTTAAAAAATGTAGGGTAGCTTAGTTTACTGCCCGGTGCTAATATCACTGATGATCCATCGGCCAGTTTAACCAGCACACTTTCTCCGGTTTGATTAATTGTATTTTTTATTGAGTAGACTACTGCTTGTTCGTTACTTTGCCCCGAATTGCTTAACTTATCATATAAGTAAGGCATCATCAAAAACCCCATTATTAACACGGCGGCAATAGGATAAGATAAAAACTGGTTAAAAGTAACGCTATCAAACCATTTTGATCTTGAATTATTAATTTGAACCCTCTGCTCCAAATTGCCTACCATGCTGTCAATTTCGCTATCAGAAAGTGTACGAACAGGTTTTAGATATAATGCAATAAGAGTTTTTTGGGCAAGCTTAACTGTTGGAGCGCTTGCGGGGTGCGCAGCTACCCATGCCTCCCAAAAGATAGCGTCCTTTTCAGAATTGTTTAATACCCAATTAATAAAGGATTCATCTAAAAGAAAATCCTCTACTTTATAGGTGCTGTAATTACCCATGAAGATCGTTTATATCGGTTTTGTTACATATAATATGCAGAAACCATAAAAATCTACTCAACTAAACAGAAAGTTTATTGGGAAAAAATAAACATTTAATATAAATCACTGATAGTCAGCGCAATGAATATTAAAAAAAATTTATAAATTCTGCCTTTTTACGAAGAGTTGTTATTGAACGATAAAGCAGATTGTACACAGATTGACGATTAAGACCCATCGTACGGCCTATGCCGTCATGGTCCATGTCCTCAAAAAAGTGGAGATATAATATTTCTTTTTGCCGTTGAGTGAGGCCAGTTAAAATTGTTTGCAGTTTTTGTCTGATCTCTTTAGAAGTTTGTTCCTGTATCAGGTGCGATTCGATATTAAAATCGTCTTCAAATAAAAAACTATCTTCAAATGAGGAAGAATTATTCCATTTAGACTGCTCACGAAATATTCTTAAACGCAAAGATTTAAATAAATATGCCTTTACATTCGCAGCCTGGCTTATTTTTTCACGCCTGTTCCATAATTCAAAAAAAACGTCTTGTATACAATCCTTCACAAAGTCTTCATCCTTTGAAAACTTACATCCGTAACTAAATAAAACATTGGCATGTTTGCGTAACAATAGTGTATAAGCTTTATGATCGCCCTCCCTGAAATTAAGCCACAAAGATTCGTCACTAAGCATAGCATCCGCAGCAAAAGAACCTAAATCCTCTTTTTCTGCAGTGTTAGCACTCAGTTCACTCTCGGTAGCAATAATTAATTTCTCCATACTGATTTAATTATGGCGCAATTTTTTACAAAAACTATATTGATTATATAGTTAGCACTGGAAATATAATCGGTTTAGTTGGTTATATAAATATATGAACACTTATTTACAACTGTACAAATTAAAGCATATTTCTTTTTAATTTATGCAATTGTATAATTAATATCAGATATTACAATGCCATGTTAATACATAATACTCCTATAAGCCCTATTACAGAAACCATAGTTTCCATTAATGACCATGACATAAAGGTCTGTTTCATATCCAAACCAAAGTATTCTTTAAACACCCAAAATGATGTATCGTTAACATGAGAGCAGAACAAACTACCGGCACCAACAGCTAGCACCATCAGGTTCGGATCGGCGTGTGTGGTTTGCATCAGCGGGAAAACAATACCCGCCGCTGCAAGGCCTGCCACTGTTGCAGATCCGAGGCACAATCTTAGTATGGCGGCTATCACCCATCCTAAAACCAAAGGAGGCATATTCAATTGCTGTAACCCTGCCGATATCTGCTCGCTTACCCCGGTATCCATAAACACCTGTTTCAATATTCCCGCGCTACCTATAATAAGCAATATAAGAGCTATCTCTTTTATTGCATCGGCGTAAACATCCATCACCTCTTTTAAAGAACGTCCGGTAGAAATACCTAATGTATAAGTGGCTATCAAAATGGTGCCCACCATTGCTATACCAGGATCTGCAAGAAAATTCGCGATATTTTGCACCTGCGGATTATTGCCGGAAAAATTGGCCACAAGCGTACCTAAACCTATCAATAAAACAGGCAATAAGGATGATAAAATACTGTTAGCAAGACCCGGTAAATTTTCATCGGGAATGTCGTCGGTAACCAACGTCATTGTTGAGTTTGACTTAATGCCACGTATTGTTTTGGCAAAAAGCGGGCCTGCAATAATTATGGCCGGTATGGCTATAATAAAACCATACATAAAAACCTGAGCAATATTGGCCTGAAACTGTACCGTTAATGCCATAGGCGAAGGGTGCGGCGGTAAAAAACCATGCATAACAGACAAGGCAGTAAGCATTGGAAGACCTATATAAACCAATGGTAATTTATATCGCGCAGCTACTGAAAATATGATAGGTATTAACAAAAAGAAGCCTACATTATAATACAAAGGGATACCTACTATAAGGCCGGTTAAACTCATGGCCCAGGTGATATACTTTTCGCCGAAAGCTTTACGCATGGAGGTGGCAATACGTTGTGCGGCTCCGCTTGCGCCTACCAGTTTACCCAGCATACCGCCAAGTACTATAACCACCACCAACGAGCCGAGCATATCGCCTATGCCTTTGTTAATTGTTTTAGGCACCTGCTCAAGCGGCATACCCAACAGCAATGCAGCCATAACAGATACGATGATGAACGTGAGGAAAACGTTCATTTTTGCCCAGGTAGTCAACACTATGAGTGTACCTATACAAAGTATTAGAATAAACACTAACATAATTTATAATTGGTTTAATAAATATGAAAAAACGGAGAGAATATTTTATTGCCCTCTCCGCTTATTAATGCCATTAAAAGCCCATCCTTTAACAGCCTGAAATTGTTTATTTTAGTGCGAATCTCTTGTCACCTTTGAGCCTGAACCACCTACAAGGAAGCCCAAATCGGCACCTTTATCTGCCTGTTGTACCGTGTCAATATACATTTTAACGTAACCACGCTCGGCCATTGCAGGTGGTGCCTGCCATACTTTGCGGCGGGCCTCCAGTTCTTCGTCTGATACTTCTAGTTGGATCAGCTTTTTAGGCACATCCAGTGTTATCATATCGCCATTTTGTACCAAACCTAAATTGCCGCCAATGGCCGACTCCGGTGATACGTGCAGAATAACAGTACCGAAAGCAGTTCCACTCATACGCCCGTCTGATATCCGCACCATATCGGTAACTCCTTTATCCAATAGCTTTTTAGGCAATGGCATATTACCCACTTCGGGCATACCCGGGTAACCCACAGGGCCAACTGTTTTAAGTACCATTACGCAGGTCTCGTCAATATCCAAATCCGGATCATCAACACGCGCGTGGTAATCTTCAATATTTTCAAACACCACAGCGCGACCGGTGTGCTGCATAAGCGCAGGCGTAGCGGCAGATGGTTTTATAACACAACCGTTAAGCGCAAGATTACCTTTAAGTACCGTTGTACCGGCTTCAGGTATCAATGGTGCATCATAGGTGTAAATAACATCGCTGTTGTATATAGTGCCGCTGTTGGCAATGTTCTCGGCGTGCGATTTACCTGTAACGGTTATCACATCCATATGCAACTCTGATTGTATTTGCTTAATGATAGCTGGTAAACCACCGGCATAGTAAAAATCTTCCATCAAAAATTTACCCGATGGCATCAGGTTTAACAACAATGGCATTTTTGAGCCCAGGTTATCAAAATCATCAATATTAAGATCAATACCTATACGACCGGCAATTGCGGTTAAGTGGATAACAAAGTTGGTTGAACCACCAACAGCTGCATTTATCTTAATAGCATTTTCAAATGCCTCACGGGTTAATATTTTAGATATGCGAAGATCTTCTTTAACCATCTCTACAATACGGCGACCAGATAGCTGCGCTATTCTTTTCTTACGAGCATCAACAGCCGGGATAGCAGCCATGCCACTTAATGACATACCTAAGGATTCAACCATAACTGCCATGGTTGATGCTGTACCCATCGTCATACAATGACCCGGGCTGCGCGACTGGCAGCTTTCTGCCTCGGCAAACTCGTCATAGGTCATTTCGCCGGTTTTCAACTTATCGTTAAATTTCCATAAGGCAGTGCCTGAGCCAATATCCTCGCCCTTAAACTTGCCGTTAAGCATTGGGCCGCCCTGTACAACAAGTGTAGGTAAATCAACACTGGCCGCACCCATTAAGGTTGATGGAGTAGTTTTATCGCAACCGGTTAACAACACAACGCCGTCAATAGGATTACCACGTATAGATTCTTCAGCATCCATGCTCGCCAGGTTGCGAAAAAGCATGGCGGTAGGCTTTAGTAAAGTTTCGCCTAACGACATGATCGGGAACTCAACCGGGAAGCCACCAGCCTCTAACACACCACGGCGTACGCTCTCTGCAATATCGCGCAAGTGGGCGTTACAAGGAGTAAGTTCAGAGTAGGTGTTACATATACCTATTACCGGGCGCCCATCAAACATATCCTCAGGCATACCCTGATTTTTCATCCAACTGCGGTAAAGGAAACCCATTTTATCCTTTGTACCGAACCAATCGGCACTGCGAAACTTTCCCATTTTATTTTTTTATTCTAATGATCATTAAAAAAGGGATGGAGAATTTAACATCCTCCATCCCCCGGTATTATATTGTATCTTTTGTTAAATTGTTGTTTACCAATCTCCAAATGCCTAATGGGTTAGAGTTTTTTAACTCATCAGGTAAAAGTGATTGCGGCATACCCTGGTATGAAATAGGGCGTGTAAACCTGAATATTGCCGCTGTACCAACCGAAGTGCTGCGCACATCAGAAGTTGACGGGAACGGACCACCGTGTACCATTGAGCTACAAACCTCAACACCTGTAGGGAAACCGTTAATAATAACGCGTCCTACTTTTTGCTCTAAAATATCTAACAGGTCTTTGTAATCTGTTAAGTCCTTTTCAGTACCGTGAACGGTAGCTGTTAAGTGGCCGGTTAGGTTACGTGCTATGTTTAAGATATCTTCTTTTGATTGTGCTTCAACCACTAAACTTGTTGGGCCAAATATTTCTTCAGACAGATCTGGATGTTCGCCCAAAACCTGGCTGTTGGTTTTAAATAATATAGGTGATGCTGTATTTAAAGCGTCAGACTGTGCGCCTTTAGCCAAAGTTTCAACACCACTGGTAGCTAAATGCTTGGCAACACCATCATTGTATGATTTATAAATGTTGCTGGCCAACATTACACCGCCATTAGTTTGCGCAAAATGCTCTTCCAATTTGCTGGTCAATTGTTTACCATCTTCGCCGCTTTCATAAATAAGCATACCCGGGTTGGTACAAAACTGTCCAACACCTAAAGTAACTGATCCTGAAAATCCTTTAGCAAAAGCTTCAGCCTGGTTTTTTGCAGTTTCAGGCAAAATAAAAACCGGGTTGGTGCTTCCCATTTCGGCATAAACCGGGATTGGTTGAGGACGTGCTGCTGCTGCATCAAATAATGCTTTACCACCGGTGTATGAGCCTGTAAAACCTACTGCTTTAATTTCGGGGTGTTTAACTAATTGCGTACCTACGGTTGAACCATCGCCATATACTACAGAGTAGACACCATCAGGCATACCTGTTGCTTTTGCCGCTTTTATTACGGCTTTGCCCACTAAGTTACTTGTAGCCGGATGTGCCGAGTGTGCTTTTACAATTACCGGGCAACCTGCTGCTAATGCAGAAGCGGTATCGCCACCTGCTGCAGAAAATGCCAACGGGAAGTTACTTGCACCAAACACAGCTACCGGGCCTAAGCCCATTTGCATATAACGGATATCAGGTTTAGGTAACGGAGTACGATCTGGAATAGCAGTATCAATACGTGCATCAACCCACGAACCATCTTTTAGTAAAGAGGCAAATAAGCGTAACTGACCGGCTGTACGGCCAACTTCGCCTTGTATACGGCCTTGCGGCAAGCCTGATTCTGCGCAGCAGATGTTAACCAACTCTTCGCCTAAGGCAACTATCTCGTCAGCTGCTGCTTCTAAAAACGCTGCTTTTTCTTTACCTGATTTTTTACGATAAACCTGGAATGCTGCCGCTGCTTTAGCAACTGCTCTATCTACTTCGGCGGTGGTGGCTTTATTAAATAAACCTAATGTTTCGCCGGTAGCCGGGTTAATTGATTTTACCTTATCTGTACCTTCTCCAGACTCCTCGAATCCTATAATTTGTTTTCCTTCTATCATGACGTTACTGTATTTTCAAGTGTACCTATGCCTTCAATTGTTATTTTAACTACATCACCAATCGCTAGGGTGAATTCATCAGCAGGAATAATTCCTGTACCTGTCATTAAATATGCACCGTGTTCAAAATCAAGTTCCATTGTTAAATAGCCCACTAATTCTGTATGTTTTCTTTTCATTTGGTCGATAGATATCTCTTCAGCAAAAACAGCCGAGCCATTTCTTACTATCTCGATACCAATTTTTGAATCGGCTTTTATTGGCGACTCGCTTACGAACAAACATGGACCAATAGCACAAGCGCCGTTATATGATTTTGCCTGCGGCAGATATAAAGGATTCTCGCCTTCAATATCACGTGATGACATATCATTACCACAAGTATAACCTTCAATAGTTCCTGCAGAACAAACAAATAAAGTCAATTCGGGCTCTGGCACATTCCATTTTGAATCTTTACGGATACGTACATCAGCGCCTGATCCTACAGTACGGTAAGCCGGTGCTTTAAAAAACAACTCCGGACGCTCAGCATTATAAACCCTATCATAAAAAGTACCGCCTCCGGCATCTTTTGATTCTTCGATACGCGCAGAGCGGCTACGGAAATAAGTTACACCCGATGCCCACACCTCCTGGTTAGCAATAGGTTTAAGCAATTCGTTACTGATAGCACTTGCTAAACCAGCATCAGCTTGTAAAGTTTTTATCTCCTGGCTAATAGCAGCATAAAGCCCTTGCCTGTTCACAAAAGCATCCCAATCAGTTTGCTTTGAAAGGAATAGCTGTCCGTTGTCATCAATTACGATGCCCTTTTTAGTGTTATAAATTTTCATTTTTTTATTAGGCGTAAATTTGGCGCCAATATACTGGTTATTGCCTATAAGTAGTGCAATTAATTTGTTAATTGTGTGTTACACAAACCACAGTTGAGTTTAAAAACGTTTAATTGCGGCTAAATGTTAATTAAACTGACATAAATCATATTAAACTAACATTTAAAGGCATAATCGTTAAAAAAATTTCACAAATATGATTATTTATTTAGGTTTAAAATAAATTACATTTAATTGATTTTAAGCTATTTAATTAATTTTATTGCCAAGGTTAGTGTATAAATAACACAATATTGTTATTTATTTTTAAAATATAGGTTACATTTGTTCCACCTGATGCCAAAACTATCTTGATAATTTATTTAAAAACTACTTTATCACAGCAAATTATTAAACTAAAGGCCCATTGTTAAAATAAGAGAAACTTATAGGAAATCGATTGCAGAAAACAAAAAAACAGCATAACTTGCACTTTGTAACAAAAACCATGAAAAAAGCCACCACGTCATTACATATTCTTTCTATTGATATAGGCGGCTCGCATGTAAAAGCAACTATTTTAAATAGCAAAGGCGAACTGCTAATGGATTATAAAAAGGTTGACACCCCATCGCCGGCAACACCTGATAACATAATTGCTGCTATACAAACATTGGTTAAGGGCTTCCCTCAATTTGATCATATATCGGTTGGTTTTCCGGGATATGTTAAAAATGGCGTAGTTAAAACCGCGCCCAATTTAACTACTAAACACTGGGCTAATTTTGACCTGAGTAAAAAATTAAGTGAAGTATTAGGTAAACCCGCCAAAGTAGTTAATGATGCAGATATGCAAGGACTGGGGGTGGTAAGCGGCAAAGGGTTGGAAATGGTCCTTACTTTAGGTACAGGTTTTGGTTCGGCGCTATTACTGGACGGCAATTTATTACCGCATTTAGAAATGGCCCACCATCCCTTAACAAAAAGCGCTACATATGACGAATATATTGGCGACAAAGCTTTAGACAAGCTGGGTGATAAAAAATGGAACAAACGCTTACAGCATATTATTAAAGTTTTAAAAACAGTATTCAATTACGATACCTTATATATAGGAGGCGGCAATTCGCGCAAAATAAATTTCAAACTGGATAAAAACATAAAGATCATTACCAACCAGGACGGCATAAAAGGCGGTGCAAGGTTATGGGTAACTGATAAAGAACAACAGCCTGTAGTTTTACCGGCGGCTAAAAAAAGTAATCACCAAAAACTATTATAATTCAATAAAATGGCAACTACAAAAAGCATCGAAGAGTTAAGCATTGATACGGTACGCATTTTATCTGCAGACGCTGTACAAAAAGCTAATTCGGGTCACCCGGGTACAGCTATGGCATTAGCACCAGTAGGTCACGTACTTTGGAAAGAATTTATAAATTTTAACCCTAAAAACCCTGATTGGGCCAACCGCGATAGATTTATCTTATCTGCCGGACACGCCTGTATACTACAATACAGCTTTTTACATCTTTTAGGTTATGACCTTTCATTAGATGATATTAAAAATTTCCGTCAATTACACAGCAAAACTGCCGGTCACCCGGAGTACGGTTTGGCACCTGGTGTTGACGTTACTACCGGCCCGCTTGGACAAGGTTTTGCAAACGGTGTAGGTTTTGCCATTGGCCAGAAACACTTAGCTGCCCGTTATAACAAACCGGGTTTTAACCTTTTTGATTATCATGTTTACGCTATCTGTAGCGATGGTGATATGATGGAAGGTGTAACTTCTGAGGCTGCTTCATTAGCAGGCCACCTGGAGTTAGGTAACATCATTTACTTATATGATGATAACAAAATCTCCATTGAAGGAAGCACAGACATCGCTTTTAACGAAGATGTTGATGCCCGTTTCAGATCGTACGGGTGGCATGTACAGTTTGTTAATGATGCCAATGATACACACGCTTTACAATTAGCTATTACTAATGCTAAGGCCGAAACACAAAAACCGTCATTAATTCGTGTGCGTTCATTAATTGCTTACGGTAGCCCTAATAAATCAGGTACCGCAGGTTCACACGGATCACCACTAGGTGCTGACGAAATTAAATTGGTAAAAGAGTTTTTTGGTTTCGACCCTGAAAAATCATTTAATATTCCAACCGAGGTTGCTGAATATTATAAAAAAGTGGGTTCACGCGGTATAGAGACCGAGAAAAAATGGAACGACCTGTTTAAAGAATATAAAGCTAAATTCCCTGAATTAGCAGCTGAGTACGAAGAAGCCTTTGCAGGTAAATTACCAAAAAACTGGGCAGATAAACTACCCACATTTAAAGGCTCTGACCCTAAAATGGCAACCCGCCAGGCATCAGGTAAAGTATTAAATGCTATTGCAGGCAGTTTACCACACTTAATTGGTGGCGCGGCCGATTTAGCGCCATCTACCGAAACTACACTTAAAGAATCAACTTCATTTACATCTGAAGACCGTACTGGCCGCAATTTCCACTTTGGCATCCGCGAGCATGCTATGGGTTCGGCATTAAATGGCATGGCATTAACTAAAGGTATTATTCCTTTTGGTGCTACCTTCCTGATGTTCTCAGAATATATGCGCCCGCCAATCCGTTTGGCGGCTATTATGAAAATTGCGCCAATATTTGTTTATACCCATGATAGTATTGGTTTGGGCGAGGATGGTACAACCCACCAGCCTATTGAGCAATTAATATCATTACGCTCTATACCAAACATTACCGTAATTCGCCCTGCAGATGCTAACGAAACTGCCCATGCATGGCGCGTAGCTATCGAGAAAAAGGATGGCCCTACTGTATTGGTATTTACCCGCCAGGGCTTACCTATTCTTGATCAGGATAAATATGCAAAAGCAGAAAATCTGGAAAAAGGTGCCTATGTATTATCAGAAGCTTCAAAAACACCAAAGGTAATATTAATGGCTACCGGATCGGAAGTTGCCTTAATTTTAGAAGCACAAGCGAAACTGGAAGCTGATGGTGTTTCAACCCGTGTGGTAAGTATGCCGTCATGGGAGTTATTTGAAAAACAAAGCGCGGCTTACAAAGAATCTGTATTCCCTAAAGCCGTTAAAAAACGCTTAGCTGTTGAAATGGCTTCGCCACTGGGCTGGCATAAATATGTAACCGATGAAGGTGATATATTAGCTATGGAAACCTTTGGTGAATCGGCCCCGGCAGAAGAATTGTACAAATACTTCGGCTTTACGGTTGATAACGTAGTTAAAAAAGCGAAAGCACTTTTATAGTGATTAGAGATTGGAGAATAGTGATTAGTTGCTATTCTCCAATTTTAACTAATCTCCAATCACTAAACAACTAATCACTATGATGTGGCAAAGCGATCTGATCAAAAACCTGCAATGGGGCGATACCATCAGCAATAAGGAAGCTAAACAAAAAGTAGCCGAACAAATTGCTGAAAAGGTAAAAGATGGTGATGTGATAGGTGTAGGGTCGGGGTCAACATCATTTATGGCGTTGATGGCCATTGCCGAAAAAATAAAAGCGGAGAAGCTTAACATTAAGGCCATACCAACTTCAATTGAAATTGGTATGTTTTGCAGTAAATTGGGTGTGCCGTTAACCAATCTGACAGAGTCCCGTCCCGATTGGTATTTTGATGGTGCGGATGAGGTGGACCCCAATAATGGTTTAATAAAAGGCCGCGGCGGCGCTATGTTTAAAGAAAAGCTTTTAATGAGCTGCAGCCTGGTTAATTATATTATTGTTGACGAAAGCAAACTGGTCAAAAAGTTAGGCACTAATTTTCCGGTACCGATAGAAGTTTTTCCTGATGCGTTATTGCATGTGGAAGAACAGCTAAAATCACTGGGAGCAAATAGCTTAATTATACGCCCTGCAAAAGGTAAGGATGGCCCGGTAATTACCGAAAATGGTAACTTAGTTTTAGATGCGCGTTTTGATGAGATCAACTACGATACGGAGCAAAAGATAAAGGCCATTACCGGCGTTATTGAAAGCGGCCTCTTCATTGGCTATAATGTAGAGGTGCTGGTGGCCTGATAAGTGTTCCATTTTTTGTAAACGGAACAGTTGGAACAGTTTGGAACGCCAAAAAGTAAAGTAATATGACCATAGGTGGTACACTTATTGTCGCAAATAAATAAGAAATTAAATAGTTAAAAAAACAATCGCAATACAATGAACAACGTAAAACAAATACACAGCTTCGGCCAAAGCATATGGTTGGATTTTATTGATCGTGCCATTTTGAACAATGGTAAATTAAAAAGCTTAATTGATGTCGACGGTGTAAGAGGTGTAACTTCAAACCCTGCAATTTTTGAAAAAGCTATTACCAGCAGCTCTGATTATGATGCTGATATCCGCACTTTAAGCGATGGCAGTAAATCTACCGAAGAAGTATTTTTTGGTTTAGCTATGAAAGATATCCAGGCAGCGGCTGATCTTTTTAAAGATCTGCATGCAGAAGATAAAATGGACGGATATGTAAGTTTAGAAGTTTCTCCGTTTTTAGCATTAGATACTGAAGGTACTTTTGAGCAGGCAAAAAAATTATGGAAACAAGTTGACCGTAAAAACGTGATGATCAAAATTCCTGGTACACAACCGGGTTTATCTGCTATCCGCCAGTCAATTGCTCATGGTATCAATATAAACGTTACGTTATTGTTCGGCTTAGACCGTTACCGTGCGGTAGCCGAGGCATACATTGCAGGTTTAGAAGATCATTTAGCAGCAGGCCACGAAATTGGCCATATATCATCAGTAGCCAGCTTCTTTTTAAGCCGTATTGATGTTATTGTTGACCCTTTATTAGATGAAAAAGGTTTAGGCGAACTAAAAGGCGAGGTTGCTATCGCGTCAGCTAAAAAAGCTTACGAAATTTATAAAGAAGTATTTAGCGGACCTCGTTGGGAAAAATTAGCCGCCAAAGGCGCGCAACCACAACGTTTGTTATGGGCAAGTACCAGCAGCAAAAACCCTGCGTTTAAAGACACCAAATATGTTGAGGCATTAATTGGCCCGGATACTGTTGATACCGTTCCTTTAGAAACTATCGAAGCTTTCCGCGACCATGGTATAGCAGCTAATACTTTGGAGCAAGGCTTAGACCAGGCTACCGAAATTTTAGCTAAAGTAAAAGCAGCCGGCATAAATATGGATGAGATCACTCAAACTTTAGAGGATGAGGGTATTGATAAATTTAATAAGCCATTTGAGAAATTATTGAAGTCTATCGAAGATCAGGCCGCTAAAGTAAAATAAGCTGCAAATGAGAACCGACGATATTAAAATACTTTTTTTTGATATAGGCGGCGTTGTGCTAAGCAATGGGTGGGGGTATGCTTCGCGTAAGCTGGCAACAGAAAAATTCGGGCTGGATTATGAAGAAGTGGAAACCTTACACAATTTTATATTTAATGTGTATGAAATAGGTGCCATTACTTTAGACGAGTACTTAGATACGGTAATATTTAACCATCCTCGCGATTTTACTCGCGAGGATTTTAAACAATTCATGTATTCGCGTTCGGTTGAATTGCCCGAGACTTTGACCTGGTTAAAAAAATGGAAAAAAGATTGCGGGTTCCGTATCATATCCATCAATAACGAGGGTAAGGAATTAAACGACTACCGCGTTAAAAAATTTAAACTGCATGAGTTTTTTGATGCCTTTGTATCATCATGCGAAGTAAAAATGCGCAAGCCCGATCCGGGCATATTTAAATTGGCTATGGGCATTGCACAGGTAACCCCCCATCAATGTGTTTATTTTGATGACCGGATAATGTTGGTAAATGCTGCCCAAAAACTGGGTATAAAGGCATTCCAACATACCGACCTGGCATCAACCAAAGCCATTTTGGAAAAACTAAAAGAAGAAAATCACAACAAATAATATGAGCACACCAACAAAATACGATTTTGGCATGATAGGCCTGGGTGTTATGGGCCGCAGCCTTTTGCTAAACATGGGCGACCATGGTGTAAAAGGAGCCGGATTTGATAAAGACGCCAGCAAGGGCCAGGCATTGGAGCAGGAAAGCGCCAACGGAAATCTAAAGGGCTTTAGTGATATAAAAGAATTTGTAGCCAGCCTGAATACTCCGCGTGCCATTATGATGTTGGTACCTGCCGGTAAAATTGTTGATGATGTTATTGAAGAATTGTTGCCCTTAATTGATAAGGGCGATTTGATCATTGACGGTGGTAACACCTATTATACCGACACCAATCGCCGTTTTGACTACCTGAATAGTAAAGGCATACACTTCTTTGGGATGGGTGTATCAGGTGGCGAAGAAGGTGCACGCCGCGGCCCAAGCATGATGCCTGGTGGCGATAAAGAAGCTTACAACGTAGTAAAGCCAATTTTTGAAGCCATAGCTGCCAAAGTTGATGGCGAACCATGTGTTACCTATTGCGGTACCGGATCTGCCGGCAATTTTGTAAAAATGGTACACAATGGTATTGAGTACGCTATAATGCAGTTAATTGCCGAAACTTACGAGATACTTAAAAAAGGTTTGGGTTTAGATAACGATGCCATAGGTAAGATATTTACTGAGTGGAACGACGGCCGTTTAAAATCCTTCCTTATGGAAGTTACCCGCGACATATTTCAATACAAAGCGCCGGGTGCCGATCATTTATTATTGGATGACATTAAAGATGAGGCTCGCGCTAAAGGCACCGGTAAATGGACATCACAAGTAGCTATGGACCTGCAGGCCCCTATCCCTACGGTAGATTCATCCGTATCCATGCGCGATCTTTCAAAATATAAAGACTTACGTGTAAAAGCGGAAGGCATTTACGGTGGCGTTGAAGCGCAACTGAATGTGGATAAAGCAGCATTTATAAAATCATTAGAAGAAGCATTCTACTTCAATATGATCATTAGCTATGCACAGGGTATCCACATGTTAACCCGCGCATCTGCCGAGTTTAACTATGGCCTGAATTTGGCAGATATTGCCAAAATATGGCGAGGCGGTTGTATCATCCGTTCACTATTCCTGCAAAATATTTATGAGGCATTTAGCGCCAATGCTGAATTAGAGCATCTTTTATTAGATAAAGGTGTGGCTAACGAGGTTAAAGGCGCTATTGGCGGTGCACGTACCGTAGTATCTGCTATTACCGCCGCCGGTATAGCCGCCCCTTGCTATGCATCGGCATTAAGTTATTTTGATACTTTCCGCAGTGGCAGGATGCCATCAAACTTAATACAAGCACAACGCGATTATTTTGGCGCGCATACTTACGAATTAATTGGGAAAGAAGGAACCTTCCATACCCAGTGGGTGCCTAAAAATTAACAAACAGAAACCAACAATATCATGCCCTCAAAAATAACTTCAGACCCTACTATATTTATCATATTTGGCGGTACCGGCGACTTGAATGCCCGCAAACTGGCCCCCGCGCTTTATAATTTATATTTGGATGGATGGATGCCTAAACAGTTTTCCATCATCGGTACCGGGCGTACCAAATTGACAGATGAACAGTTCAGAACAAACTTATTGAATGATATCAACCAGTTTTCGCGCAGCGGCAAAACCACTAAAGCAAAGTGGGATGATTTCTCTAAAAATATATTTTACCAGGTATCAGACGCTAAAGATGCGGAAACCTATAAAGAGTTTGGCAAACGCATAGATGCACATAACACAGAGTGGAAGGCAAAAGCCAACGTTATATACTATTTAGCAGTTGCACCTGAGTTTTTCCCTATAATAGCTTCTAATATTTCAAAAGCAAAATTGGCCGAAGATCCGGACAAAGCCAGGATAGTGATTGAAAAACCTTTTGGCCATGACCTGGAAACAGCCAAAGAACTGAATAAACTATTAGCCGGTATTTTTGATGAAAAACAGATATATCGTATTGATCATTATTTAGGTAAAGAGACCGTTCAAAATATAATGGCGTTCCGTTTTGCCAACTCTATTTTAGAGCCCATATGGAACCGTAACTATATTGAGCACGTACAAATATCTGTTACCGAGCAATTAGGTGTACAGGACCGCGGCCCTTATTACGAAGGGTCGGGCGCGTTGCGCGATATGATACAGAATCACCTGTTACAGTTACTTTGCTTTGTAGCTATGGAAACCCCTATAAGCTTTAATGCCGACGAGGTGCGCGACCGTAAAGTAGATGTGTTAAAAGCTATGCGCAAATTCTCCCCTGATGATGTACGTACATCTGCTGTTCGCGGCCAATACGGCTCAGGATGGATCGAGGGACAGGAAGTACCGGGCTATCGCCAGGAAAGCAATGTCGACCCTGATTCGAACACCGAAACCTTTGCCGCTATAAAATTCTTTGTGGATAACTGGCGCTGGCACGGCGTACCTTTTTATGTACGTACCGGCAAGCGTATGCACCAATCGGCATCCACTATCAGCATTCAATTCAGAGATGTGCCACACTTAGTGTTCCCTAAAGAAGCTACCGAAAGCTGGCAGCAAAACAGGCTGATCATTAGCATACAGCCCGAAATGAGCATTCGTTTGCAGGTGCAGGCTAAACGCCCCGGTATTGATATGATTTTAAATACGGTGGACATGGTGTTTGATTATCAAGGAACCTATACCAGTGAAGCCCCTGAAGCTTACGAAACCTTGTTATTAGATACCATGATGGGCGACCAAACACTGTTTATGCGCGGCGACCAGGTAGAAGAGGCGTGGGATCTGATCATGCCGATATTAAGCACCTGGGAGGCTAAAAAGAGCCTGAATTTCCCTAATTATTCAGCAGATTCATGGGGCCCTGAAATTGCCGAGGCATTAATTGCCCGAGATGGCTATCATTGGTTTACCCTGCCGGTAAATAACAAGGAAAGAAAGAAATAATACAATGCGATTAAATATATTCTCTACCGCTGATGAAGTCCTTACCGCTTTAGCCGCTTATTTTGTTGAAGTGGCCAACGAGGCTATTACAGCTCGCGGTAAATTTACAGTATCCCTATCCGGCGGCAGTTCTCCTAAAAAATTATATGCTTTATTGGCATCGCCTGCTTTTAAGGACCAGGTTAATTGGGAAAAGGTATATTTCTTTTTTGGCGATGAGCGCTATGTACCACATACCGACCCGGAAAGTAATTACCTGATGGCGCAAAAATCTATTTTCGACACGTTGGAAATTGATCGCCTAAACATATTCCCGGTTGATACCACATTAAGCCCGGAAGAGGCCGCTCAAAAATATTGGGAAGAAATTGAGCAGTTTTTTGATGATGATGAATTGGCTTTTGATTTGGTGCTGTTAGGCTTGGGCGATGATGCACATACGGCTTCGTTATTTCCGCATACACCTGTTTTGCACGATACTACCCCATCGGTAAAAGCTAATTATTTACAGGATAAACAGGTTTACCGTATCACCATGAACGCGCCTTTAATTAACGAGGCCCGTCACATCGCATTTTTAGTATATGGCGAAAGCAAAGCAGAAGCCGTACGCCATATCATGGAAGATGAAGAAGATATAGATAACTACCCTGCGCAGTTGATAGATTCTATAACCGGCGAAGTGCAATGGTTTTTAGATAAATCTGCTGCCGCTGATTTGGAAGAGAGATAAAAAATGAGCGTCATTGCTGTAAAGGTCAGATAATTCGATGACAAGAATAGCCTAACTATATTTAGGAACGGTCACTATAAAATAAAAAGGTCCTGATATTAATCAGGACCTTTTGCTTATGTAAGTATTTTAATTACAATTTACGTTTAACTTCTACGTTTTCGTAGGCTTCTACAATGTCGCCTACTTCAATGTTGTTAAAGTTAAGTATGTTTAAACCACACTCATAGTTTGTTCCAACTTCTTTTACATCGTCTTTAAAACGCTTTAATGAAGCCAGTTCACCGGTGTAAATTACCACACCCTCACGGACGACACGTATTTTACTGTTCCGGTTAATTTTACCATCCAGTACCATACAACCTGCAATAGTACCTACTTTGCTGATCTTGAAGGTTTCGCGTATCTCTACGTTAGCCACAATTTTCTCTTCAAAGGTTGGTGCCAACATGCCTTCCATCGCCGCTTTTATCTCGTTTATGGCATCGTAAATAATAGAATATAAACGAATATCAATTTGTTCGGCTTCGGCCAGTTTACGTGCGCTTTGTGACGGACGTACCTGGAAACCTATGATTATCGCGTCAGAAGCAGAAGCTAACAATACATCAGATTCTGATATTTGTCCAACCGCTTTTGATATGATATTAACCTGTATCTGCTCTGTAGATAGTTTTAATAATGAATCAGATAGTGCCTCAATAGAACCATCCACATCACCCTTAACAATAATATTCAATTCCTTAAAGTTACCAACTGCCAAACGGCGGCCAATCTCATCAAGTGTAATATGTTTTTGCGTACGTAAGCCTTGCTCGCGTTGTAATTGCAAACGTTTGTTGGCAATATCACGTGCCTCAACTTCGCTTTCTAACGCATTAAACTTATCACCTGCTGTAGGCGCGCCCTGCATACCCAATACTTGTACCGGTGTTGAAGGGCCCGCACTATTAACCCTTTGTCCACGCTCGTTAGTTAACGCTTTTACACGTCCGCTATAACAACCAGCAAGTATAGGATCACCCACTTTTAGCTGGCCCGATTGTACAAGAACAGTAGTAACAATACCACGTCCCTTATCCAGCATGGATTCTATCACCGTACCCACTGCACGTTTATTAGGGTTGGCCTTAAGTTCTAATAACTCGGCTTCTAATAATATTTTCTCTAATAGCAGATCAATATTTAAGCCCGATTTGGCAGATATTTCCTGGGTTTGGTATTTACCGCCCCATTCTTCTACCAGTATGTTCATGGTTGATAATTGCTCGCGCACTTTATCAGCATTTGCACCCGGCTTATCAATTTTGTTGAAAGCAAATATAATAGGTGCACCTGCAGCCTGCGCGTGGTTTATGGCCTCGCGGGTTTGCGGCATCACGCTATCGTCTGCTGCTATTACAATAATTACAATATCTGTAACCTGTGCACCCCTTGCACGCATAGCGGTAAACGCCTCGTGACCCGGAGTATCCAGGAATGTTATTTTTCCTTTATTATCAGGTAGTGTTACCTCATAAGCACCAATGTGCTGGGTTATACCACCCGCTTCTCCACCTATTACGTTGGTGTTGCGTATAAAGTCAAGTAACGATGTTTTACCATGATCCACGTGACCCATAATAGTTACAATCGGCGCACGGGGAACCAAATCAGCCGGATCATCGGGCTGATCTAAGTTAGCCTCTTCATCCTGTGGTTTAACAAACTCAACCTCGAAACCAAACTCTTCGGCAACAATGCTTAAAGTTTCTGCATCCAGCCTTTGGTTGATGGATACGAACAAGCCAAGGCTCATACAGGTAGATATGATCTGTGTTACAGATACATCCATCATCAATGCCAGTTCATTAGCAGTAACAAACTCTGTTACTTTAATTACTTTCGACATTAATTCCTGCTCCATTGCCAACTCTTCGGCACTGGAAGCAACATCATCACGTTTTTGACGACGGAACTTAGCACGCTGAGCAAACTTACCGGATTTACCGGCACCGCTTAACCTGGCTAATGTTGCCTTAATTTGATCTTGTATATCTTTTTCTGAAGGCTCTTCTTTAGGGCCCCCTGTATTACCACCGGTATTGCGGTTGCCTCTGAAATCCGGACGATTACCACCCGGAGGAGTTATGCCATTATTAGCACGGTTTCTGAAATCAGGACGGTTAGCACTTACATTGCCTTGCGGCGGCTGACCTGCACCACCTTGCGGCTGGCCAGGAGCTCCATGCTGATTAGGATGGCCTCCACCTTCCTTACGCTTCCTTTTACGCTTATGATCGGCATTGGTATTGGATGATGAAGCTATCGGGTTGCGCTTAGGTGCATCAGCCGGCAACTCTATTCTTCCAATAACATTAGGGCCGCTTAACCTTTCGGCCTTGGCGCGTATAACTTTGCCGGGTTGATTTTCTTCGCTTGCATCTTTTGTTACAGTAGGTGCAACAGGAGGAGTTGCAACAACAGGTGCATCAGCTTTTGGGGCTTCAGGTGCTACCTCTTGTTTAGGCTCCGCTTTAACCTCGGCAACCGGTTCCGGTTGTTTCGGCTGTTCTATTACAGGTTCCGGTTTTGGGGCAATCGCTTCCTTAACGGGTTCTGCTACTTTTTCTACTTTCTTTTCAACAGGCGGTGGAGTTGCTTTTTTAGCATCCAGGTCAATTTTGCCAACTACTTTTACACCCGGTAATGCCTCATTACGTTCTTCACGCGTTTCAGGCTGGGGTTTTGGTTTTTCAACGGGTGGTGTAGTAAATTGTCCTGCATTTTTTATCAGTATCTCCTCGTTCTCAAAATCTCTTGAGCGGCGTGCATCAACCGGTTTTTCCGGAAGCTGGTCCTGCTCTTCTTTTCTGATCTTTCCTATACTGATCTGCTTGGCTTCTTCCTTAATACTTTTATCAACAGCAAACTCTTTCAACAGCACATTATACATTTCGCCCTCAATTTTAGCATTAGGTTGTTTTTCAATTTTGAAACCCTTTGATGCTAAAAAGTCAACGATAGTACCTGTACCGATATTCAGCTCTTTTGCTGCCTTAAATAATTTTATGGATTTGTCTTCTGACATTTAATAATTTTTCTCCGCTTGTTTATTGCAAAAATACGATTTTAATTTTTGGTTATAGTTATTTATTCAAACTCGGCTTGTAGGATAGCTAAAACCTCTTTAATTGTTTCTTCTTCCAGATCGGTACGTTTAACCAGTTCGCCTACGGTTAATGCCAATACTGATTTTGCTGTATCTAAACCAATGCGTTTAAATTCATCAATTATCCAGCTTTCAATCTCATCTGAAAACTCTTCAATATCCACATCCTCGTCATGCTCATCCGCTTCGCGGTAAACATCAATTTCATAACCTGTTAATTTACCGGCCAGTTTAATATTATGACCACCGCGGCCTATAGCTAATGATACCTGGTCGGGTTTTAAATATACCGCCGCAGTTTTTTTCTCATCATCTAATTTAATAGAGGTGATCTTGGCGGGCGATAAGGCACGTTGTATATATAACTGAATATTGTTAGTATAGTTTATAACATCAATATTTTCGTTTTTCAACTCGCGTACAATTCCGTGTATACGTGATCCCTTCATACCTACACAGGCACCAACCGGATCAATACGGTCATCATATGATTCTACAGCTACCTTAGCTCTTTCGCCCGGTTCGCGTACAATTTTCTTGATAGTGATCAACCCGTCAAATATCTCAGGCACTTCCAGTTCAAACAAACGCTGTAAAAACTCAGGTGCGGTACGCGATATAATGATCTTAGGATTGCTGTTCAGCATATCCACTTTATGAACAATAGCTTTTACGCTGTCGCCTTTTTTAAAGTAGTCGGCAGGTATTTGTTCGGTTTTTGGCAATAACAATTCGTTACCTTCATCATCCAATACCAATGTTTCTTTTTTCCAAACCTGGTAAACCTCACCGGTAACAATCTCACCTACGCGGTCTTTATATTTTTTAAATATCTCGTCTTTCTCCAGTTCTAAAATTTTAGATACCAGCGTTTGGCGGGCAGCTAAAATAGCACGACGGCCAAAATCCTCTAAAGTGATCTGCTCAATATACTCGTCACCCACTTCCAAGTCAGGATCTAAAGTTTTAGCCTCGGCCAACTCAATTTCTAAGTCGTCATCCTCGCTAAAACCGTCTTCCATCACCTTACGGGTACGCCAAATTTCTAAGTCACCATTATCTGTGTTAACAATCACGTCACAATTTTCGTCAGTGCCGAATTTTTTGCGGATCATACTCCTAAACACATCTTCCAGCACACTCATCATCGTTGGACGATCAATGTTTTTAAAGTCCTTAAACTCCTGGAAAGAGTCGATTAAATTAATATTGCTCATTTTTCTACTTAAATGATATTAAAACCTTTGTTTCTGTTATTTGCTCAATAGGGATAACGCTTTCAATAACTTCAGCCTTTTTCCCTTTTTGTTTAATTTTTTCTTCAATAGTGATGGCAGCTTCGTTAACCGCGGTTAATTTCCCTTCCCGCTTGGCACCATCTGCCATTTTTATAGCTAACTCGCGGCCAATGTTTTTATTGTATTGCCTTTGCGATGAAAGTGGGAAATCAACCCCCGGCGATGAAACCTCTAAATTATAAGCGGTTTCTATCACATTTTCCTCCTCCAGCTTAAAACCTACATAGCGGCTTATCGCTGCACAATCGGCAATGCCCACGCCATTGTCGCCATCTACCAGGATCATCAGTTTTCCGTTGCCGTGCATTTTTACGTCAACCAAAAACAGGTCGGGCCGGGCCAGTTCGGCTATCTTCTCTTCAGCTAATTGCGTTACCTTCTTTTCAATATTCATATCAGTTTCCCCTAACTCTTTGGGATTAATTGATAAATAAAAAGAGGGGGCAAACGGCCCCCTCTGTATTATTGAATGCAAATATAAGCAAAAATATTGATTTTTCAAGTGCTATGGCTTAAAAACCAAATCGGTGTAGTTGATTTTTCCGGCACGGCGTTCGCCTTTTATAAAACTCCATATACTGTGGTCTTCATCATAATGATAATAACGTACAAAATAGGATTGCTGCAGAACAAAAGGAGTATCAGGTGTAAAAAATATCAAGCTATCCTTAACCAAATATTTACCCGGTTGTATGGGTTGAAAATCTTTCATGTCGGTATCCGCGGGCATACGGTAAACGGGGATCAATTGCTGCCATTTATTGGTGGTGGTATCGCGGTTAATATCCTGCACAATAGCATTATTTAGTCCGGCAATTTTTAAGCTTTGCCTACTGCTATCCGGGCTGACATAAAGCGTAGATTTATTGGTCTTGGAGGTGCAGCCAAAACCTATCATCATCAATAATAGCAGTAATCCTTTTTTCATAATGGTAATATTAATAATTATATAATGATACCTTCAAAACAAAAAGCATAAACCGTAAATTTATAAAATATGCTGCCACTACTCACCGCCCAACAAATACGCGAAGCTGATGCTTATACCATAGCCAATCAGCGGGTATCATCAATTGATTTGATGGAACGTGCTTCAAAAGCATTTGTAAGCTGGTTTGTTAATTGCTACCCTGATAAAAACCAAAGCATTAGTGTTTATTGCGGCACAGGTAATAATGGTGGCGATGGCTTAGCTATTGCGCGGCTTTTAAAAAACCATCAATACAAAAACATCAACGTAAAAATTGCCAGGTATACTGATAAAACCTCTGCAGATTTTACCGGTAATTTAAGATGGCTGGGCAATACAGGCATACCCACTACCACACTAAAGCCCGAAGAAGACCTGCCAGCCGAAAACAGCGATATTATTATAGATGCACTGCTTGGCAGTGGCTTAAATAAACCACTTGCCGGAAATTATAAAAAACTGGTTGAATATATAAACAGCTTGAAAAAAACGGTTATTGCCGTTGATGTCCCCACCGGTTTTTTTACCGAAGGTGAAATCGATACAGAGGCGACTGCTATAAAGGCAAACCTGGTGATTACCTTTCAGCAACCCAAGATCAATTTTTTATTGCCCGAGTCTGCCGCGATAATTAAATGTTGGGAAGCGGTGAATATTGGTTTAGATGAAGCCTTTATACAATCGCTAAATTCACCTTACCAGTTGGTTGAGGAAAGTGACATCAGGCAACTATTAAAGTCTCGTCGCCGGTTTAGCAATAAAGGCACATATGGCCATGCTTTACTCATAGCAGGGCAGAACGAAACTATGGGGGCAGCATTGCTTGCCTCTTCCGCCTGTGCTTATGCGGGGTCTGGCTTAACCACAGCCTGTATTCCTAAAAGCGGGCTCACGGCTTTAAATACCTACATGCCCGAATTGATGGCCATTTTACGAAAAGGCAATGAGCAGCCGGAAGTCAAATGGGACCAATATAGCGCCATTGGCATAGGCCCCGGGTTAGGAAAAGACGAAGAGGCATTACACCTGCTAAAAAGCACTTTAACTAATTATAACAAACCTATAGTTGTTGATGCGGATGCAATTAACTTATTATCCGAAAACCAATCGCTATTAAAAAAACTACCCGCCGGAAGCATTTTAACCCCGCACATGAAAGAGTTTGACCGCTTATTTGGTGAGCATACCAGCTGGTGGCAGCGTATACAAACCGCTACCCAAAAAGCACAGGAGTATAACATCTACATCCTGCTAAAAAACGACTATACTATAACCGCCACACCAGAGGGGAAAATTTATTTTAACTCAACCAGTAACCCGGCTATGGCTATTGGTGGCATGGGCGATGTACTTACGGGCATCATAACTTCATTACTTGCTCAAAAATATGCACCTCAGGAGGCGTGCATTATTGGCGCTTACATTCATGGCAAAGCAGGGGATGAATTGGCGTTACCCAACAAATTAAACGTAGTACTACCGGGCCAGCTGGCCGAACATTTACCCGTATCTATGGCCAAATTAATGGCATAAAAAAAACGGATGCAAGTAACACATCCGTTTTTTCTAATATTACTATTAACTGATCTTATAAAGAACAAATACTTGAAGTAAGGTTATCTATAAGACGTATGCTTTTTACAAAGTGTTACAAAAAATAAAAAAATAGTTTATCAAGCGGTATTATAACATCTTGATAACCACCATTTCATCCATGGTAGGATTGATGCTGCCGCCCTTAGGCTCGCGCGTTACCGCAAATGCTTGTGCCAAAGCTACCGACTTCATTTCTACCATATCGGCAGTATCTATAACAGGCTTATTAAACACGCCTAAATCAACCGGTTTACCATCTACTATGGCCCACAACTGGTATTGATGAGCTTCATCGGTAGAAGGCAGTTTCATATCTACCATGTCAATCATTACCTTTTTACTCTTAGGGTTCCAGGCAATGGTTAACCCGGCATCGGGAGTTTTTTCTGTTCCTTTTAAACGAAGCAATTTAAAGGTTGGGTCTCTGAAAACACTTATTTGCTGTTCTTTTAAAGTTACCGTTTTTGCAAATTGCTGGTTCTGTTGGGATAAAGCCAACAATTGATCATTTGATTGCTCCAGCTTGTTGTATACATTATATAAAGTAATAGATACACCCAACAATAAAATAACTGACGCTGCAAAAGCATATTTGTAAAAATTATTGGCGCGGGGCAATGTTATAATAGGAGCGTCTTCCTTTTCTTTAGAAGATGAAAAGTTATTATCATCAGCCAGGTTAGTAACCAGGCTGTTTAAAATGTGTGTGCGTTTATCTGCTGCCGGTTCAACTGCATTTTTACCTGCGTATACTTCCAGGGCACGCTCAATCTCATCCACTTCGGCCCTCACTTGTTGGTGCGCTGCCATCATCTCCTCCACTTGCAGCTTTTCTTCGGGGGTTACATTCCCCAAAACATAAAGCTCCAATATGCCCGATTCTATATATGCCTGTACGTTTTCCACTTATTACCTTTTCAATTAAAGTTTTTCCTAAGTTCAATTATCGCCATCCTTAAACGGGTTTTTATGGTACCAAGCGGTATCCCTAATTCTTCAGCGGCCTCCACATGGGTATAGCCTTTAAAATAAACCAGGTCAAGAATTGACTTTTGTTCGGGCTTCAATGTCGACACTAGGTCCTTTATGCCCATTAACTCAGGTTTGTAAACTGTGTTTCTTTGTTCGTCAATGAAAGTTACGTTATTTTCAAGCTCATGGTTTTTGGCCTGATTTTTAAAATCTTTAGATCTGATCTTATCAATTGCCAGGTTGCGGGCAATATTAACCATCCAGGTAAATAAACGCCCTTTTTCTGCACTATAGCTTGAAAAAGAATTCCAAATTTTTACGAAAGTTTCTTGCAAAACATCCTCAGCGGTTGGCGTATCAATTACAATTCTTGAAATTACCCCAAATAATGAAGCCGAATACATATCGTATAACGCTTCAATAGCAATCTTTTCCTGGTTACTTAAAGCCAGTACAAGATCTTCTTCTGAAAGGGATAGTTTTTTTCTACTCAATGAGTTTAGGCTTAAATTTCAAATAAATGTTTCTCGGCATGGTAGGACGAGCGCACTAGTGGCCCGCTTTCAACGTACCTAAAACCTTTATCAAGGCCAATTTGTTTGTAAAAATTAAATTGATCAGGGTGTATCCAGTCAATTACCGGGTGATGATTACGGGTTGGCTGCAAATACTGGCCTAAGGTAAGTATTTGAACGCCGGCTTGCAACAGGTCATCCATCGCCTCTAAAACATCCACCTCTGTTTCGCCCAAACCCAACATAATGCCCGATTTGGTACGTAAACCCGCTTTTGATATGATGCTTAAAGCCTCCAAACTACGGTCATACTTAGCCTGTATGCGTACCTCTTTGGTTAGTCGCCTTACGGTCTCTAAATTATGTGACACTACTTCGGGGCGGGTTTCTAATACACGTTCCAGGTTTTCCCAAATGCCCCTAAAATCGGGCAATAAAGTTTCTAAAGTAGTTTCCGGACTTTCGCGACGGATAGCGTTTATCGTTTCGGCCCAGATTATTGAACCGCCATCTTTTATATCATCCCTATCTACCGAAGTAATTACACAGTGTTTTACCTGCATTAATTTTACCGAGTTGGCTACACGGTTAGGCTCGTCCATATCAACCGCCAAAGGCCTGCCGGTGGCTACCGCGCAAAATGAGCATGACCGGGTACAGATGTTACCCAGTATCATGAACGTTGCCGTACCTGCACCCCAGCACTCGCCCATATTAGGGCAATTACCGCTTTCGCAAATGGTATGCAGTTTATGGGTATCAACCAAACTACGCACATGCGCGTATTCCTTACCTACGGGTAACTTTACCCGCAGCCAGTCGGGCTTGCGTTGTGGTTGGTTAACAGGAACTACCGGCAAATCAATCATAAAAACAAAAGTATGCAAAAACCCCCTAACCCCCTAAAGGGGGAACGTAAATATTACAGTTAATTGATGCAGGGCTTGTTTTGGGATATAAATTAAGATTAAATTTGTTCATCAATCTGAAATAATAAATGGCTACTATACAAGCAAAATACTTAGGCGGTTTACGCACCGAAGCTATCCACTTACAATCGGGCACAAAAATTATTACGGATGCACCTACTGATAACAAAGGTAAGGGTGAGGCATTTTCTCCAACCGATTTGTTAGCCGAATCATTAGCAAGCTGCATATTAACCACCATGGCTATAGCTGCCGATGTTCATGGCATCCAAATGGATAATACTGAAGCCGAAGTAACCAAGGTGATGGCTGCTAATCCGCGCCGCGTTGCCGAGGTAATTGTGAACCTAAAATTCCCGAAAAGCTATACCGATAAGGAAAAGAAAATATTAGAAAGTGCTGCACATGGCTGCCCGGTAGCAGTAAGCATACATCCTGATTTGAAGCAGACCATAAATTTTGGGTGGTAAGTTTAGAGATTAGTGATTGGTTAATTAGTGATTAGTCCTATCAATAGTAAAAAAACTAATCTCTAATCACCGATTAACTGATCACTGATAACGCCTCATCAACCGATATTCCGCCGTGCGATTGGTCCAATATGCACTCGCCATCTTTAATTAAAAGCAATTGCGGCGACTCGTGATATACATGAAATAGCTGCGCTATTTGGTTTGATATTTCGCGGTATTGAATTAGATCGAGAAAATAAAGGGGTATATTTTCAGGGAGATCGTCCCAATCCAGCTCAAACCTTCTTTTTGCCATCATGCTGATGGAACAGCGGGTGCTGTGTTTAAATATGATGCTGTAGCCCGGTAAATTTTTTATTTCGTTAAGCTGATCGGTTGATTGCAGTTGTGTCCAATTCATATAATTATAAATGCTCCTGCAAAATTACAACTCAAAGCCGGGTAAGTTTGAAGCAAAATACAAAAATGACATTTAAACTGTTAACGGCCCCCGCGAGGGTACGAACCGTATGCCGGGCAAAGTTTATTTGAGCAAGATGCAAGGGTGCCTATTGCAAGTGCAGCTATCAGGGCTATGTAGATCAATTTTCTCATATTGTAATTATACGAATTATACAATTAAATTGTTAGCTAAACTAATCATTTTTATAGCAGTTACAGCAGCTTCATCGCCTTTATTGCCATGCTTACCACCAGAGCGGTCAATAGCTTGTTGTTGATTATCAGTAGTTAATACACCAAAAATAACAGGTTTTGAATATTTAATAGCAACATTACTTAAGCCATTGGCCACCGCGTTACAAATAAAATCAAAGTGTTTGGTTTCGCCTTGTATCACACAGCCCAGGCATATTACCGCATCAACATCGCGGCTTTTTAGCAAAATATCCGCCCCGGCGGTTAATTCAAAACTACCGGGAACTGTATGGCTATAAATATTATCAGCTAAAGCACCATGCTCGATCAAGGTTTGATAAGCACCCTGGTATAAAGCGTTGGTTATTTCGGTGTTCCACTCTGAAACCAAAATGCCAAACTTATACGTTGCCGCAGAGGGTATAGCTGCAGTACCGGTAAAATCAGATAGATTTTTTAAATGAGAAGCCATGGTTTAGTGATTAGAGATTAGAGATTGGAGATTAGTTAATCAGCGACATACTAATCACTAATTAACCAATCCACTAATAACTAAAGTTTTGCTTCCGCACGGGCAATATAAGCCTCTATGCTTTGCGCTTCGGTGCTTTCCGGATAATCAGTTTTAATGGTTTTATAAGTCTCACTTGCCGATTTATTATCGTTAGTAGCTTCATAAACCAATCCTAATTTTTTTAAATACATAGGCGATAAAAACTTATTTTTTGCTTTATCTATCGCTTTGTTATAGTAGGTTTCTGCTTTATCGTAATCCTTTAACTCCACATACGCGTCGCCTGTACTACCTAAAGCCTGGGCAGCTATCATGGTATCATCGCCCCGGTAAGTGGTCAAATTATCAATAGCCTTGCGGAATTCGCCTTTATTTAAATAAGCAATACCTAAGTAATAGTAAGCCAGGTTAGCCGCTTTGGTATTACTATAATCGCTTACAATTTTTTCAAATCCCGGGTATCCGGCGTCACCTTTAATGGCTTTGTCCCACTCTTTTTTGGCCCAAAAGTCTTGCGCAACATACATTTGATTTATTGCATCAGCTTCGCGTGGTGCCAGATATAATTTTTGATAGGCTATATATATAACGATCATAGCCACAATAGCCGCAGCTATAAATGTTAAGCTTTTTTGATTATCGCGCACAAATCTTCCGGTTTGTCCAAATTCGGAATTATTAGTTGTGGCGCTGGCAGTCGCTTGGTTTTTTGACATTTCTATTGTAAATTAAAGTTTGCAAAACTACATTATTTAAAAAGTTTTAGCAATACCTTTTTATTTTAATACTAATTAGGTTAATTTTAATAACCCCGATAGTAAAAAGCCCCGTTGTAAAGTGCTAAATTTGAAGCACGCGTATATGTATCTGCAACAACTATCAGTTATCAATTTTAAAAATTATGCCCAGGCCGAATTAAGCTTTAGCCCGGGTGTAAATGCCTTTATGGGCAATAATGGTGCAGGCAAAACCAACTTGCTCGATGCTATACACTACCTGTCATTATGTAAAAGTTATTTTAACCCTATTGATAGCCAGCAGATAAAACAAGGGGCTGATTTTTTTATAATTACCGGCTCATTTAACCGCGACGAGAAGCAGGAAGCTATTGCCTGCTCAGTTAAACGCAATCAAAAAAAGCAGTTTAAGCGCAATAAAAAAGATTATCAGCGCCTGGCAGATCATATTGGTTTGTTGCCGCTGGTAATGATATCGCCGTATGATATCAGCATTATTATTGAAGGCAGCGAGGAACGCCGCAAGTTTATTGATAATGTAATATCACAAACAGATAACAAATACCTGGATGAGTTGATAGCTTATAATAAAGTATTGATCAACCGTAATGCTTTATTGAAAACAATTGCCGGCACCGGGCGGTATGACCCGGGGCTATTAGAAGTGATGGACGAACAATTGGTAGCTTCAGGTACCCGTATTTTTGATAAACGCAAGACATTTATGGAGGAATTTACCGCCATATTTAATCAGCATTATCAATTTATAAGCGGCGATGCGGAGTTGGTTTCATTAACGTACGAATCGCAACTATTGCAAAACGACCTGGCTGACCTGCTAAAGAAAAATATAGAGAAGGACCGCGCACTGGAAAGAACCACATCCGGCATTCACCGCGATGACCTGCAATTTTCTATACACGGTATGCCCATGAAAAAATTTGGCTCGCAGGGGCAGCAAAAATCTTTCCTGATAGCATTAAAATTAGCACAATACAGCTTTCTTACCCAAAAAAAAGGTTTTAAACCTTTGTTATTGTTGGATGATATTTTTGACAAACTGGATGACCTGCGGGTAACCAAGCTGATGCAAATGGTATCCAACAACAACTTCGGGCAGGTTTTTATTACCGATACCAGCACTTCAAGAGTGGAGAATATATTTAAAGATATTAATGTACCCGTTAAACTATTTACGGTGAAGGAGGGCGAGATAAATGCGTAAGGCCAACGATAAATCGTTAAAAGAAGCTATTGAGCAAATGATGCAGGTTTATAAGATCAAGCGCAAGTTTGATGAAACCGGCATCATAGCAAACTGGTCGCGGTTTGTTGGTAAAGCCGTAGCCAACCGCACCAAGGAGCTTTTCATCCACGACAAAAAACTCTTTCTGCGTATAGAATCATCCGTAATAAAAAATGAGCTGATGATGATGCGTGCGCAGATCATTGAAAAGATAAATGAAGAGGCTAAGGGGATATTGATAGAGGAGATTATTTTCTTATAACCCCTGATAAAACAAAAAAGGCCCAAACCCTTATCGGGCTTGAACCTTTCTCTTATATATTAATACGCTTAAAACCTCTCGAAGGCAGAGAAAAAGAAATTACCTTCAATAGCAGCATTTTCATCAGAATCAGAACCATGCACTGCATTTGCATCAATTGATTTAGCAAACAAGTTACGTATAGTACCCGGCTCGGCTTTTGACGGATCGGTAGCACCAATTAATTTACGGTAATCTTCAATAGCGTTGTCTTTCTCTAAAATAGCCGCAACAATAGGGCCCGACGACATAAACTCAACCAAGGCATTGTAAAAAGGGCGCTCTTTATGTACGCTGTAAAATTCGCCGGCTTTTTCTGTGCTTAATGCAGTGTATTTTAAAGCAACTATTTTAAAACCGCTTTTGGTAATCTTATCTAAAATAGCACCGATGTGGCCATTGGCAACAGCATCGGGCTTGATCATTGTAAATGTTTTATTATTTTCCATGTATATTGTTCAATTGCGCAAAAATAGCTTTTTAAGCCCGAACGCTGAAACCTTTTTTTATTATAGTAATTGGTTTATATTAATTTATTTTAGCTTTGCAACTCTTTTAAAATTTGAATGTTAGACTTAGTCTCTCTTATTGACCTTTTAGCTACTCCACAGCAAATAGTAATTACTACCCATCATAAACCTGATGGTGATGCTATGGGCTCATCTTTAGGTTTATATAATTGCTTAATTCAGCTTGGCCACCATGCCAAAGTTATTGCCCCAACAGATTATCCGGATTTTTTAACCTGGATGCCGGGCAATGAAGAAGTTATTATATACACTGAAAACACGCAGCAATCGGCAGAGTTAATTGCTAACGCGGCGCTTATATTTTGTTTAGACTTTAATAACCTGAGCCGCATTAATGAAATGGGCGAATTGGTTAGGGCCAGCAAAGCCCTAAAGGTAATGATAGACCACCACCTGGAGCCAGAAGATTTTGATGATTACCGTCATTGGGACATTAAAGCTTGTGCCACAGCTCAGTTGGTATATGATTTTATTGCCAATCAACTCAACCATAAAGAATTAATCAATGCCGATGTGGCTACCTGTTTATATACAGGCATCATGACCGACTCTGCTTCGTTCAGGCTGCCAAATACCACGTCAGCGGTACATCGTGTGGTAGCTGATTTGATTGATGCAGGCGCGGTAAACTGGCGCATTCATGAGTTGGTATATAACAGCGCTAACGAAAATCGCCTGCGCTTTTTGGGCCATTGCCTGACCAATTGTTTAGAGGTGCTTCCTGAATATAATACAGCTATAATTGCCGTAAGCAAACAAGATATTGAAAAATACGACGTTAATACCGGCGACACCGAAGGTATTGTTAACTATGCATTGGCTATTGCCAGCGTACGCTTAGCTGCTTTTATTGTTGAGCGGGATGATAAAGTAAAACTATCTTTACGTTCAAAAGGTGAGTTTCCGGCTAACGAAATCTGTAAAAAGTATTTTAACGGCGGTGGACACCGGAATGCCGCAGGAGGGCAATCAAATGACAGCCTTGAAGAAGTTATTAACCAATTTAAATTAATTTTACCAGAGTATAAAAAACTATTAAAACAATAAAAATGAAAAAAAACTTAATGTTTTTAGCACTTGCAGCCACGGCGTTAGCAAGTTGTAATGGCGGATTTAAAAAAGGCGAAGGTGGCTTATTATATAATATCCATACCGACAAAAGTACCCCTGTAGCGCAAGTAGGTGATTTTTTAAGCCTGAATGTTGTAGCAAAAAACGATGGTGACTCGGTGCTGTTTAGCACTTATGAAACAGGTAATCCTCAATTTTTATTGTTGCAGGCACCACAAACTAAAGGTGATGTTTTTTCGGGTATTGCTTTATTAAGCGAAGGCGATAGCGCTACTGTAAAAGTTTCGGCCGATTCACTATTTAAAGGTGGACCAAAACCTCCAAATTTTAAAGGCAAATATCTTATTTATGATATTAAAGTAGAGAAAGTAATACCGAAAGGCAACCTCACCGACCAGATATTTCAGGATAATGTTACCAGCTATATTAATGCTCAAAAGGAGACTTTAAAAACGGGCGAAGCTAAAAAAATTGAAAACTATATTGCCGGTACCAAATTAAACTTTAATAAAACCGCATCGGGCTTGCGTTATGTTATTACCAAACCGGGCTCTGGTCCTAACATTGCTGTTAATGACACGGCAGTTGTGCGTTACGTAGGCAGATTTTTTAACGGAAAAATATTTGATACCAACATTAAAGCCGAAGCTGAAAAAGCTAAAATGGTTAACCCGGACGCCCCTTACCAGCCTATACACTTTGTAATTGGACAACGTGCTGTAATACAGGGTTGGGATGAAGGTATGCAATTATTAAATAAAGGTGCAAAAGCAAGTTTTGTAATACCATCAAGCTTAGCTTATGGCGAACAAGGTAATGGACCGGTAGCACCATTTACTCCGCTTACTTTTGATGTAGAGATAGTTGATATTATTAAAGGTGTACCTCCAACTCCGGCAAAATAAAAATCATTAAAACATATAGCCTTCCTGTTAAAGCAGGAAGGCTTTTTAATTATGAAAAGATATATCTTATTTCTGGCAACCATCGCGTTAGCAATTAATGTAAACGCTCAGACACCTAATCAGGTTACTACCTCCGGTGCACAATTACAAATATTAACTACCAACAACGGCAGGAAAATAAAATTGGATGATATCATCACCTTTCATGTAATTCAAAAAACCCCGAAGGATTCTATCCTTTATAGCAGTTATACATCGGGCAACCCGGTACAGGTTAGGGTACAACAAGAGGGTGACCTGATGGATGTATTCCCTTTGTTGGCCGAAAAAGACAGCGCGTTGGTTAAGGTAAGTACCGACTCGATATTTAAAAACAATGAGGCACAAAGGCCCCCGTTTTTACCTAAAGGCAGCTTTATATCGTGCATACTTAAAATTGAAAAAGTACAGTCATTAGATGAAGCTATTGCCGAAAGACAAGCCATGATGGATGGCCTGGCAGCAAAAGAAACTGCCGACATGGACAAATATATTGCTGATAAAGGTTTGGCTTTAACCACAACCGCATCGGGCTTAAAATATAAAATTACAGCGCCATCAATAAAGCGCAAGCCAGTTGCCGGCGATAGCGTACAGGTAAACTATACCGGCCGAACAATTGAAGGCAAAGTATTTGACTCCAGCATTGAAGCAGATGCCAAAGCCGGCGGATTGGTGCAACCCGGCCGCACCTATGAGCCTATTGCTTTCAGAGTAGGCCAGGGCATGGTTATACCAGGTTGGGACGAAGGTTTATTATTACTGGGCGAAGGCGCAAAAGCAACCTTTGTTATCCCATCAAAATTGGCCTATGGCGAACGTGGCATGAGCGAAGACATTAAGCCATTCAGCACTTTGATATTTGATGTGCAGTTGATGAAAGTTATACCGGCTAAAAAGCCTGTAGCTAAAGCCCCGGTTAAAAAATCAACCACAACGGCTAAGAAAACTACAACTACTAAGTCGACAACGATTAAAAAAACGACCGTCGCACCAAAGAAAAAAAGCTAAACAAAAAGCCTTCTGTAACCCGGAAGGCTTTTTTACTTTTGCAACATGCTGTTAACCGATACCCATACCCACCTGTATTATGAAACCGACCCGCAAAAACGGGCCGAACTGATGCAGCGCTGTTTGGATAACCAAATCAACCGGTTGTTTTTGCCCAATGTGGATGTGGAATCAGTAGCGCAGGTGTATGATCTGGTAAATGCTTATCCTAATAACTGCTTCCCTATGCTGGGGCTTCACCCCTGCTCGGTAAAGGATGATTGGGAGCAGGTATTAGCCACCATCAAAGCATCGCACCAAAACCATAAAATATACGCCATTGGCGAGATTGGCATCGACCTGTATTGGGACAAAACCACCCTGCCGCAGCAAATAGCCGCTTTTAAACAGCAAATTGCCTGGGCCAAAAGTTTGCAGCTGCCCATTGTTATCCATTGCCGTGATGCGTTTGACGAGGTTTTTGAAGTACTGGAGCAAGAACAGGGCGATGATCTGCGCGGCATATTCCATTGCTTTACGGGGAATTTAGAGCAGGCTCAAAAAGTTATCAGCCTGGGTTTTTATTTGGGGATAGGCGGTGTAGTAACTTATAAAAACGCCGGACTGGATAAAATTTTACCGCAAATTGATTTAAGCCATATCGTTTTAGAAACAGATTCTCCGTATCTTACACCCGTTCCGCACAGGGGTAAACCTAATGAAAGTTCATATTTGATTTATGTTGCCCAAAAGGTAGCCGATGTTTATCAAACCGGTATTGAAACGGTGGCTGATATCACTACGGCAAATTCCAAAAGAATATTTGGTGTGTAATGAACATTATTTGTTAAAGCTATTACTTTTATAAGCCCGACCTTATGAGTCAAATACTTATCATCTATACCGGGGGTACCATAGGTATGATGACAGATCCGGTTACCAAGGTGCTCAAACCTATCAACTTTGAGCAGATCATGGATAATGTGCCCGAGTTAGAGAAACTAAACTGCAAAATTAAGGTACACTCGTTTGATGAAATTATCGACTCATCAAACATGAACCCGGCTATATGGAGCCAGCTGGCCGAGTTGATTGAAAAAAATTACGATTCGGTGGATGGTTTTGTAATTCTGCACGGATCAGATACGATGGCATTTACCGCTTCGGCATTGAGCTTTATGTTGAAGAATTTGGCCAAGCCCATTATCTTCACCGGGTCGCAGTTGCCTATAAGCGCTATCAGGACGGATGCCAAGGAAAACCTGATGACGGCTATTGAAATTGCCAATGCCAAAAAAGGCGATCTGGCCCGCGTGCCCGAAGTATGTATTTATTTTGATTATAAGCTATTCAGAGCCAACCGCTCGTTTAAATATAACTCGTCAAAGTTCGAAGCTTTCCGCTCGCCTAATTACCCAATTTTGGCCGAGTCGGGTGTGCATTTAAGGTTTAGCGTGAACGATATACGCGTACCCAAGCCCGATGATAAACTGGTGGTAAACAAAAACCTGGTGAGCGATGTAGCCGTGCTTAAACTATACCCCGGCATAAGCCCTAAGGTGGTTGAAGCCATATTAAACAGCCCGGTGCGCGGCATTGTAATGGAGACCTTTGGCGCCGGCAATACCACTACCGACCAATGGTTTATTGACCTGTTGGATGCTGCCATTAAAAGCGGCAAGGTTATACTGGATATCTCGCAGTGTAAGGTAGGTACGGTTGAGCTTGGCCGCTATGAAACCAGCAAGCAGCTTAAAGATATTGGCGTAGCCAACGGGTACGATATGACCTACGAGAGCGCCGTTACCAAAATGATGCACCTGCTTGGCCAGTTGGACGACCCTAAAGAAATTAAGCGCCTGTTAGAAACCGACCTGCGTGGCGAAATAACGGTGTATTAACCTAAAACATGGTTTACACAACTTAACACATTTTGGAAATTTTTTTAATTATTTTATTGATATTCAAATAGTTATAAAATTTACACCTCAAAAAATGTAAACCATGATTTTTACCACCTTTGCACGAGCCCTCCCTTGCAATGACAAACCACTGTCAGCATATTTAATTTTTTAAAGCCCCTCCCGATAGCTATCGGGATGATTACTTCGAAGGAGTTCTTTGAAATATTAAAGTTTTGGGCGTTACCCGGTAAATCAATAATCTCCTGAAATAGGTAGTCCAAGAGTAAAGCATCCGCCCCGCTCATTCGCCGCGGGAAAGGCTGTTACTTTTGGCTTGATCCAAAAGTAACCAAAAGATCAAGCCGGAAAAATCCTTCTCCGCTCGAGGCAAAACACCCTGGCCCGCGTTTTCCGGCAGGCCTTTGCCCGCTTCTACGCTCGGCGGTGTTAATGATTACGTGCTTATTAATCGTAGTAAACACCCGTCAGCAGAAAAGCTTCGGGCGAAATCAGGTAAAACGGTGGTGGGCGGTGCGGCTGCAGGGGCATACAACATTTGCAGAAGCGTGGCTATGTGCGCCTTGGGGCAATTTTTGCGGCCCCAGGTTTTACCTGATTTGCAGCGCAAGAGGCCGGTGCGGCAAAGAAGCCTCTCTGCTGACTTGACTTTTTGGTCCTTTTGTGTCAAGACAAAAGGACTAGGCCCTCCCGCGGCCATGAGCGGGACGATGTGTATCTTAGAGTACATCTTATCTGCATCCTTGTCACTCCTAAACTGCAATTTTTTCACTCTAAAAATGTCAAAATTTCAATATTTTCAGCTATAAAATACCTGTTAGCGGTTTGGCACATAGCTTGTACATGGTTAAATACCGGGACGCGATAGTCCCGCCAATTTAATTGATTAATTGTTCATTTATTTTTTAAAACTTTTTTAAAGGAGAAAAGGCCATGACATTGGTTAAATTTAATCAACCCAACAACGCATTAATGCCAGGCTTTAATGACGTTTTCGATTCCATTTTTAACGATACCTTTTTTAACGACCGCATGATTACCCGCGTTCCGGCGGTAAACATCAGCGAGACTGAAAACAATTACCATGTGGAGCTGGCCGCGCCAGGCTTAAAGAAGGAAGATTTTAAACTTAACCTGGAGCGCAACGTATTAACCATATCGGTTGAAACTACTGCCGACCACCAGGACAACCAAAAAAATTACAGTAAGCGCGAGTATAGCTATCAATCGTTTGTGCGCTCGTTTACCCTGCCTGATAGTGCCGACGACAGCAACATCAACGCTACCTATACCGATGGTATTTTAAAAATTGACATTGCCAAACGCGAGGAAGCCAAAACTGTGCGCAGGCAAATTGAGATCAAATAACCAACTTACAACAGTTAAATTAAATGGAGCCCTTGCTAACAGGGGCTCTTTTTTTAATTATTGATGTGTTATGAAACAGAGCCGTTATGCTATTTTGCTGAGCCTTAAAACCCCAACCGGGTTTATCACTTACGGGCAATACTATTTGGGCGACGACCGCCAGTTTGCCGACGACGTGTTTAACCAGTTACAAGGCAGCCGCGAGATTACCCCGCATACCCTGCTGCATATAGACATGATGGAAACCGTTGATGAGTTGCCGCAAAAAATTAAAACCATAGGCTGCACGTTGGACGAACTGGCCCATAATATCAAACTAATTGCCCGCGAAATTTTTAAACTGAAAAATTTGGAGGACATGGACCCATGAACAAGCTGGAACTTACCAAAACATTACTGTTAACCGTACTGTTTTGCCTGCTGGTTTGGGATGTGGTGCAATACCTTACCGGGCACCAACCCGTAATACCACAAAGCCATCAAAAGTTATTGGCCACCGGCACCCTGCTTTGGTTTGCCACCCTGTTTTTCACCAAAAACAGCGACGACGACTGGGCCGGGCAATGGTAATAATCTTTTGGGCGTTTCTCCCGATAGCTATCGGGAGCCGGGCTATCCGCTCATACGGCGCGAGGCGTTAGGCGCCGGGCCGGTATCCGCTACTATCCCTAACGCAGACTTGCTATTCCAATATTTGTTACTTTGTTCTCTTGCAACCATTTAATAAAGGCATTTTTATCCAATGGTGTATAATGTATAATTTCTCCGTTCTTTAGCAGAATGGTAAACAAATCTGATGATGCCAAGAATTTGCAAAGCTCATTGGCATTATATTCAAACCCCGGATAAGTAGCAGCCATAATGAATTATACCTGATTATTTATGCAAGATACAAAAATAGGTCATATTTCACCTATTTTATATAGCAGTTATCTGCCAGTTTCGTAGTGTGAATAAACCAAACTACGACCTGTTTACTAAAGCTTTAGGAAAGCACCTGCGCCATATCCGCAAAGAAAAAGGATTGAGTATGGAGCAGCTGGCCTATAAAGCCGAAATGGAGTACCGGCAACTGGGCCGTATTGAGCGCGGCGAAGGAAGCGCCACCGTAGTTACCCTGCTCCGCCTTGCAGAAGCATTGGAGGTGGATATAAAAGAGTTGTTTGATTTTAAAAGTAAACACTAGCCTTTAGGTTCTATATTAAACCAAGAATCTAATTTGTAAATTAAGCTTTATAAATTGTCGGCCATTATCTACATAAATTATTCCAGCAGTTATTTTATTAGAATCTGTAATTCTCTTTAAATCTGGAGTGTCTGTTTTAGTATTATTTAATAAATATTCTTCAAATAAGTTTTTGTAATAAAAATGGTAACAAATGACATCTCCATTTTTCTTTACTATTAAGTACCCCCCATTGGCTTGATGCAATCCATTCCATAACTTTGATGCAACCATCCCTAACGCATAGTCAGAAAGAAATCTTTTGATCTTATTGTGGTAAAACTCATGACCCATAGATGTATCATAGTTTAGTGGATTACTACTATGTAATTGTGTTGCAATAACACTTAATTTTCTTGCTATACCCTTGTAATGAGACAAAGTTATTTCAGCAGCAATCGCTGGAAAATAACTATCCACCATAATTAAATTATTTAAAAAGATAGGACTATCGACTTTATTGAATATTAAATTACCACCAGCTTTTTGTATGTAATTTAATTTGTCCTCATAGCGTGAAATACTATTTATGTGAGCAAGTTCTAAACTATTGAAAACATGACCAGTTATTTCATATGTGAAGTTAGTATGAGTACTAGCATTAACCAATGTTGATGGACTTCCTAATTGAGATTTTATGCTAAAACCTAAAGACGGGGTTAAATGAGTCCGATCATCATAAATATTTAGAATTATATCCTGCTTTTTCTTTGAATTTGCTTTTAAATTTTTACAATTTAAATCTTTTAGAAAATCATTTATAGGTTGGTATGTAAATTTGCCTTTTTTGTGCTTCAATAATTCTATTAATAATTTTTGCGACCAACTTTTAAAATCTGATAGGCTAAATTGGCCAATAACCTGTCCTTTATTTTCTACTGTTACGGTCGTATCTAATGTATATAGTGTTTCATCATTATTTCCCTCTCGAATAATGGAAATAATTGTGTAAGAAGCGTTTGACAGTTTATTTAAATCTTTATCTCCTAAGAATACCTCTTTATCAGCGATAAGCTTCAATAAAATGTATATTTCACTCCACTCGCCTCTATTGCCTGATAAAGCCATTTTTAAAGTTGTAAATTTGCTATAATATTTTTTGCCATCGCTTGAATTGCGGGCACAGCTACTGAATTACCAAACTGTTTGTATGCAGATGCGTCCGCAACTGGTATTAGATAATTATCTGGGAACCCTTGCAATCGAGCCCATTCCCTGGGCGTCATCTTTCTTACGCCTTCACGATTTACCTCCCCTTTAATTTTGGTTACCGGAGTAAAATCCTCGATACTGTGATCATATACTAAATTTCTCTCTCTACCCATTCCTCCTACAACAATAGCATTCGCTATACCATCATCACTTATGATTTCATACCCAAAACCGTTACCTTTAGTTGCGTGTCTTGCTTTGTGTTCCTTAAGTGTTTTTAAATATTGTGTCGATAGATAATACTTAGCGGAAACTGGTCCTTTTTCTTTTATATCTTCAAGCTTTTTCTTCTGTCCTAATGGCTTAGGATAATCAAAGTTGTTTATACCTAAGTCACCTCTAAAGCCTGCTATAAAAATTCTTTCTCTATTTTGAGGCACACCAAAATCTTTCGCATTAATAATTTGCGGTTCAGGTACAAAATATCCTAAATCGCTTCTTAAAACATTTAAAATAGTGGCGAGTGTTTTGCCACCATTATGATTACGTAAGCCTTTAACATTTTCTAAAAAAATGGCTTTGGGTTGCTTTCGTCTAATAATTTCTGCAACATCAAAAAACAACGTACCGCGCGTATCTTCAAATCCCCCTCTTTTTCCCGCAATAGAAAATGCCTGACATGGAAAACCCGCACACAATATATCAAAGTCAGGAATATATTTCTTTGTAGATTCCTTTGTTATATCACCGAACGGCTTTTCCCCAAAATTTGCCCTGTATGTACGTTTCGCTTCCTTATCCCATTCGCTTGTAAAAACGCATTTACCTCCAAGATTTTGCATGGCAAGTCTAAAACCGCCGATACCTGCAAATAAGTCGATGAATTTAAACTTAGGGTTTTCGAGCGGAGGAAAAGGCACCTGAAAAGTATCAAAGGCGCCATATTGTAAAGCCTCCTCGGCTAACAAGCTTGTAATATTCTCTTCAGGATATTTACTTTGTAAAATTTCTTGGGCAAACTTTACTGCTTCCTTTTTATAAAACTTGGATACTCCATTTTTGCTATTATGCAAATAATGTGTTAATACAGCTTCTTTATTATCATCCGGATCTATTATTCTTATCTTATATTTATTGCCATTAATATCCTCGATTGATATTTTTTCCTTCAAATCCATTTTTTGCTTCATTGATTGCAGTCTCAACTTGTATGGTGCAATTTAATAAATCCTTTTTAATGTCACTCCCCCAAAACCTTAAAGTTATCCACCCTTTTTCAGCCAGAACTTTATTTACTTCTTTATCACGTTCTATATTCCTTTCAATCTTTTTGTGCCAAAATTCTTGATTTGATTTGTGGTCATTTTTTCGCTCATCCCAATTTTTCCCATGCCAAAATTCACTGTCGACAAATACAGCGATCTTCCACTTTTTAAATGTTAAATCGGGCTTGCCAAAGACTGTTTTGTCATTCTTCCTATAGCGCAACCCTCTTGAATGCAACATTTTTGCTAAAGCAGTTTCTATTTTTGAACCACTGGCTTTAACCGCTTGCATGTTTTTCCGTCTTTGGTCTTTTGTTAATCTATCCAAAACAAAATTGTGTTAATCTAATGTCTATAATCAAACACAAAAAACAAAACTAAGTTTAGCCCCTCACCCCCTAAACCCGATAGCAGCGTATACCCGCCCTCGCGCGTAATGCCTGCAGGCGTATAAGCGCATAGCGGGGCTACCGAAACCCAAACGCGCAGAACCCTGCTTTTCAAATACTTTCCCTTATCCCCATAAAACTTACTACTTTTGCCACAAATAAACCATTGGCTGTTTTTTGAGTTAAACACCCAATACTTATTAAGTGCATACATGAATACAATCCCCGGACGTTTACTTCTTTTTGCTGTTACCCTACTACTGCCGGCTTTTTTAAGTTTTAATGCTATCGCGCAGGATACGGGCAAACAATCAACCTTTAAATTAAAAACCATAGTTATTGATGCCGGGCATGGCGGTAAAGATCCGGGTGCGCGGGGCAGGGTAAGCCGCGAGAAGGATGTGGCGCTGGTGCTGGCCAAAAAACTAAAAAAAGCTATTAACGACGAGTTGCCGGATGTTAAAACCGTAATGACCCGCAATGATGATACCTTTATTGAGCTGCACCGCCGGGCAGATATTGCCAATAGCGCCAAGGGTAATTTGTTTATATCTATCCATTTAAATTCCTCGCCCGAGGGTACGGCCGCACGTGTAAACAAGCAAAACGGGGTAGAGATTTTGGTATACAAATTTAGCCGCGCCGGCGAGCAACTGGCCGCCATCCGCGAGAATGAGTCTATCAAATACGAGACGGATAAATCTGTTTACAAAAAACTGGAGGGAAACGATCCTGCCGTTGCTATGATCAATAAACTTTACCTGCAAAAATACCGCAAGCAAAGCATCCTGTTTGGCGGCTTGGTAAATAAGGAGTTTACAGAGACCGATGGCCGCAAAAGTAAAGGGGTAAAGGAGCAAAGCCTGCATGTACTGGCCAACAGCGGTATGCCCAGTGTACTGGTTGAGGTAGGTTTTATAAACAACCCCGAGGAGGAGGAGTATCTTAACTCGGCCAGCGGACAAAATGAAGTGGTGCAAAGCATTTTACGCGCGGTTAAAGCCTACCTTAAAACTTTGGGGTATTAATTTTAAAATATCCCCCTAAAAAATCCGGATAAGGATACATCAAAGTAGTAGCATACTTTGCGCAGGGTGTCTATACGTATGTCTATTTTACCGGATTCGAGCCTGGCAATGTTAATATTGGTATCGCTGTAAAATTTTTCCTGGGTTATGCCATTTTGCCTGCGCAGGCGCTTAATTTGCAGGGCCACTTTCTTTTTAAAAGCGATGTCAGATTTGTCAAGATACTCAAAATCAGTAAGTAACATAGTTAAAAAGGGTAATTTTTATACAAAAAACGTACAACTTAGAGGAATGTTCCATTAAATAAAGGTATAAAAATATTTCAAAAAACTGACGAATAAGTCATTGTATTAAATACAATATGGCTCTACATTTGTTATACACTACTCGATCCTGCAATAACCATGAAAAATAAAACAGTAAAAAAAGCGAGTATTTAATTTGAATTCTCAGGCACCCAAGCTGAGGTATTAACGTTCTTTGTTTTGGGTTTAATCAATAGTTTAAATTAATTAGGGGAAAGAGAGCTTCAAAAGAGCTCTCTTTTTTTGTGTGGGCAATTTTGACTCCCTCTGTCAACTCACCCGGTCTACGCTTCGCTGGACCACCCTCTCTTCCGCAAGCGGTAAAGAGGGTTTAATTAATGCAACAACCCTCTTTACGCCAAAGGCGAAGAGAGGGTCGACGAGTGAAACGATGTCGGGGTGAGTAATTGTGCTACTGTAATGACAATAAAAATCCACCCAGGCTTTATATTTGAGTAAATGCTCTCTGTTATGAAAATTAAGCTACTGATCTTCCTATTACTTTTGTCTGTTACCGGCTTTACCCAAAACCTTTCTACCGGTACCTGGCGCGGGGTTTTAAAAACCGGGGCGGGGAAGGAGATTCCATTCAATTTCGCGGTGAAAAACGTAGCCGGCAAAACACAACTAACTATTATTAATGGCGCCGAACGCTTAAAGGTGGATGGGGTTAATTATAAAAATGATTCGGTTTTTATACAGCTGCCGTTTGATTCGGAGTTCAGGGTGAAGCAAACCGGCGGTAATTTACAGGGCAAATGGATAAGGCATTTAGGCGATCATGATGTGGCGATGAATTTTTCGGCAATCCCCAACTATCCCTGGCGGTTTTTTAAAAAGGTGGCTAAGCCAACGGCTGATATTTCGGGCAGATGGTCGGCTACGTTTGTAAATAAGGAGGGCAAAAAAGAGGTTACCGTGGGCGAGTTTAAGCAAACCGGCGTTAATCTTACCGGAACTTTTTTAACCACCACAGGCGATTACCGCTATTTGGAGGGCGTGGTAAACGGCGATAAGTTATATTTATCTGCCTTTGATGGTAACCATAATTATTTGTTTACCGCCAACATATCGGATAACAAAATTACCAACGGCAAACTATACGCAGGCCTCACCAGCGAAACCAACTGGACTGCCACGCGCGATGCCAATGCCAAACTACCTGACGCTTATTCGCTAACGGCATTAAAGCCGGGGTATAAAAAAATTGCTTTCTCATTTAAGGATATAAATGGCAAACTCGTTTCGCTATCCGATAGCCGGTTTAAAAACAAGGTGGTTATTGTGCAGATACTGGGCTCGTGGTGCCCTAACTGTATGGATGAGACTGCGTATATGATCAACTACTATAAAAAGTATCATTCCAAAGGTGTGGAAGTTGTGGGCCTGGCTTATGAGCGGACCACGGATTTTGCTAAATCAAAAAAATCATTGCTGCAATTAAAAAGCCGGTTTAATATACCGTACCCGCTGTTAATTACCGGCTACACCCCATCCAGCGGCGACCCTGAAAAAAGCCTGCCTATGCTAAAGGATATCATAGGTTTCCCAACTACTATCATTATTGATAAAAAAGGCGATGTACGTAAAATACACACCGGCTTTAGCGGACCGGGTACCGGCAAACACTATATTGAGTTTATTGAGGAGTTTGAAACCTTAACGGATCATTTACTGGCAGAGAAATAAAACATGACCTTGGGGCCATCTTCGTTAATTTGGGTAACCCCTACGGGGCAAAATGTAACTAAATACAATTTCTACAAAAAGGTAGACACTACGGGTCAAATGTTTTTTATAATCGACTAATAAATAAATCCGAAATCGAACATTCGAAATCCGAAATTAAGAACGTTCCTCCCAAATCATACATAAATGCAAAATGGTCTCAACCGCTTTTTGCATATCCTGCACCGATACCCATTCCTGCTTGCCATGAAACGCATGTTCGCCGGCAAATATATTGGGACAGGGTAATCCCATAAAGGATAAGCGCGAGCCATCTGTACCGCCGCGAATGCTGCATAGCTTGGCTTCCAGGCCGGCACGTTTGATGGCTTCCATACCGTATTCCACAATCTGTGGGTGCTCGTCCAGCACTTGCTTCATATTGCGGTATTGGGGTTTTACCTTCAGTTCATAGCTTGATGAAGGGTAATCCTTTAATACTTCATCGGCTATTTTTCGGATCTCGTTGGCATGGTCGGCTAATTTGGCTTCGTCAAAATCGCGGATGATAAAATCAATAGTGGCGGTTTCCACATGTCCGCTAATGTCAACCGGGTGAACAAAGCCCTGCATATTGTCTGTGCCTTCGGGCGAAAGCTCTAACGGTAGTTTAGCAACAATAGCCCCCGCAATTTTTATGGCGCTTTCCATCTTGCCTTTGGCAAAACCAGGGTGGGTACTCACGCCGTTAATGATGAGTTTGGCACCATCTGCCGAGAAAGTTTCGTTCTCCATATTACCCGCGCTTTCGCCATCCATGGTATAGCCTGCGTAGGCCCCCAATTTTTTGATGTCCACTTTGTCAACTCCTCTTCCTATCTCTTCATCAGGCGTAAACAATATCCGGATGTCGCCGTGTTGAATCTCGGGATGGTTCATCAACTGGTAGCAGGCATCCATAATTTCAGCCAGGCCGGCTTTGTTATCTGCCCCCAGCAGCGTCGTTCCGCTGGCGGTAATGATATCGTTGCCTATCTGATTTTTCAGGTCGGCATGCTCACTCATTTTTAATATTTGCGATGGATCATCCGGCAGTACCAAATCCTCGCCTTTATAATTTGTATGCACAATAGGTTTTACACCTTCGCCACTGCAATCGGGCGAGGTATCCATGTGCGAGCAAAAGCAAATTACAGGCACATCTTTATCTGTATTAGCCGGCACCGTAGCATACACATAGCCATACTCGTCCAAATGCGCATCGGTTATGCCTATTTGCTGTAATTCGGCAACCAATAAACGGCCCAAATTTTTTTGTTTTTCTGTTGACGGATAGGTGTCAGAATTAGGGTCCGACTGGGTATCTATACCAACATAACGCAAAAAACGTTCTTTAACTGTAAAATTGAGGGGCGATGTAAAATTCATAAGCCTTATATTTGCAACATCATAATTACTTAAATTTTCAGACACTTTATCATTTTCATAACAATTTGAACGTAGAAGAGTTGCGCGATTATTGCCTGCTAAAGCCGGGAGCAACAGAAGGGTTTCCTTTTGGCGAGGATACTTTAGTGTTTAAAGTTGGTGGTAAGCTCTTCTTATTAACCGGGTTAGAAGCCGGCAACAACTTTAATGTAAAGTGCGACCCGGAACTGGCCGTTGAACTGCGCGAGCGATATACGGAAGTGATACCCGGCTACCACATGAATAAAAAAATGTGGAACACCGTTTACATGAATGGCTCATTAACACGCAAGCAGCTTTGCGAAATGATAGACCACTCGTACAACTTAGTTTTTAAAAGCCTGCCAAAAAAAGTGCAGGCAGAGATAGATACCCAATAACTTAATGGAAGAATACCTAACCTTAGCCCCAGTAGCATCAGTAATTTTTGTTTTAACGCTAATTACCACCATCATGGCATTCAGTAACGAAACGCTATATGGTAAATTAATGCTGCACCCCTACAGTGTATCTAAAGGCAAATATTTATATACTGTAATAACCAGCGGGTTGATACACAAGGACTGGATGCACCTGGCATTTAACATGATTACCTTTTATAGCTTTGCCTTTAGATTAGAGGGGTTGATAGGGCATTGGCAATTCGCGGTGTTATACATTTTAAGTTTGATATTAAGTGATATACCATCTATAGTAAAACATAAAAATGATTTTTGGTACCATAGCCTGGGCGCATCGGGGGCAATAAGCGCGGTACTTTTTAGCTTTATCCTGTTTTCGCCAACAAGTAGTTTATATATCATACCCATCCCTATTCCCATAAATGTTGTAATATTTGGTGTGCTATACCTGGTTTATTGTACCTATGCTTCCAAACATTCGCAGGATGCGATAAACCATGATGCCCACTTATTTGGCGCATTAAGCGGCTTGGGTATTACCATTATACTTTTTCCGGGCGTAGTGCCTTACTTTTTCGACCAGGTTATCGGGGCAATTCGATAGTATCGGCGTTAACAAATTTTTCGTCTTCATCAAATAAAAAGCTCATGGGCTGCTCGGGGTCTTTAATGATCTCCAGTAATACAAAGCCCCAGTTTTTCCAAAAGGTTTCCAGTACTTGTCCGTAAACTTTGTTAACCCAGTCGTCAAATAAAGGTTTGGTGCTCATGCCACGCAAGGGCATCGCTTCAATATAGATCTCTTCACCTACCGGCATTACATTATACTCGGGCAAGCGGTTAAACAGGTAGGCCGAATAAAATACCCGCCCGCTAAACTCTTCAAACTGTATAGGGTGCAAAACCTCATCCTGTATTTTATCCAGCGTCTCTTTGTGGTAAAGTTTGTTGGCGCCATTATCCTGCAGGCAAATAACCAAACCAAAATCCCTTATACGTAAAGCAAATGTTAGCGTATTGATCTCGTCGCGGTAGCCAAATTCCTGTTCATTATTATCCACCTTAAATAAAAACAGGCTGAATGGTTTAAAACCATCCAACTCAATAGGCAAATTCAGCGTTTGCAGCATTAAATGCAGGTGGGTAAATTTATGGATGATGGATTGCGAAATATTAAACTCCTCGCCCTTGGCATATTGCTGCCTGATGCCCGATTGTATCTCGTTAAAAATAATGCCGTACAATAACTTACCCGCCCATTGAAATAATTTGGTATCGTCCAGGTTTTTAACCGCGTCGTAACCTATTTCAAAAGCAGCTGCTATCTCGTTCTCTAACGGCTCTAAATATTGCTCATTGATATGTGCCGAGCAGGGTAATTTCAGGTCCTTGTAGGTGGCCATGCTTTCGTCTAACAGCTTAAAAGCTTTATCTTCCAACCCATAACGGCTCATTAACCATTGCGGAAAAACCTGTATTTTTTCTTCCTCGCTGTTTAATGGCTGCCCGGTTAAAAAGCAGGTTTTATTACTAAAGTTAGATACCTCGAACGGAGCATATATTTGTGCCGGCATGGGGGCAAAGATAATAAAGTGCGGGGGATGTATTTTAACCCAACTGTCATTTCGAACGAGGTACGAGGAGAAATCCATACACATGCAAATCTTATCGATGTATGGATCTCTCACTACGTTCGAGATGACAAGTGATTTAGTTACTTTAAAATAGATATATTAGCTCTACTATGCGCCTCACCTATCTCCCCTATGAATTGACCCTAAAGCATCCTTTTACGATAGCTAAATTTTCGCGCACCTCAACGCCGCTAATGTTGATACAAATTGAATACGAGGGCTATATGGGGCATGGCGAAGCATCAATGGTACCGTATATGGGCGAGAGTCATGATAGTGCTGCCAACTTTTTACATCAGGTAGATGTAAAACAGTTTACATATCCTTTTGATTTTGCGGCGATAATTAATTACCTGGATAGTGTGGCACCGGGCAATCCTGCGATTAAAGCCGCTATTGATATCGCTCTTCATGATCTGGACGGGAAAATCAAACAAAAACCCTGCTGGCAAATCTTAGGCAGCAACCCCGCGCTGATGCCGGTGACCAGTTTTACTATAGGTATTGATGAGCCGGAAGTTATCCGCCAAAAAGTTAAAGAGGCGGAGAATTTTAAAGTGATCAAGGTAAAATTAGGCAGGGATAATGATAGGGAACTGATACAAACCATCCGCCAAATGACGGATAAACCCCTGTATGTAGATGCCAACCAGGGTTGGACGGATAAAGAAAAAACCCTCGACCTGATCTACTGGCTGCATAGCCAGGGGGTGCGACTTATTGAGCAGCCTATGAATAAGATCGATATTGAAGGTAATGCCTGGCTGACAGAAAGCAGCCCTATCCCGTTAATTGGTGATGAAGCTGTACAGCGTTTGCCGGATGTAGCCAAAGCCGAAGGTGTTTATCATGGTATTAATATTAAATTGATGAAATCGGCTGGCATGTATGAGGCACAGCAAATGATAGCCAAAGCCCGCGAACTTGACCTGAAAATATTAATAGGCTGCATGAGCGAAACCAGTTGCGCCACGCTGGCCGCTGCAGCCCTTGCTCCGCAATGCGATTGGGCAGACATTGATGGCCCGTTTTTAACTACTAATAACCCTTACCAAACACCTGAGTTTGTGGATGGAAAGTATGTGTTAGGTGAGGATGTGGGGTTGGGGATACGACAAAAGTAACGGATGTCACCCTGAGTTTATCGAAGGGTGCGCGTGAGGGCCTTTGCCCCTTATGGTTCGACGGGCTCACCATGACAGCGCTCATATTATTCGACCCCCTCTATCACATACCCCTTCCCATTCAACTCAAATTTATCACCAATTTTCAATCCTTTTAATTTGATCCCGATTGGTGATGCCGGAGATATGGCAAAATAACTTTCGTTATTAACAGTAAGCGTACCCGCACTTATGGCCAAATAAAATTTACCGCTATTGGTTTTTACTACGCTGCCTGTATCTATGGTAGTGTGTACAGCAGTCGGATTGATAGCGTTTAGCGCCACTTTTAATTTATTAGCCTCGTTCAATTGAGCCATATTACGGTCGGTTTCCTGCTGCATCATGGCGCGGCCGGTCTCGTATTTGTCCCCCGCGCTGCTTTTGGTATCGTCTTTTGATGCCTGTTGTGCCTCATCAATGCCCTGTTGCGCGGCATCCATACGGCTTTGTACGTAGGCCAAACATTGTTTATATAGCTCTTCTTTTACACTCATTTTATCTATCAAATATAGAATTATCGGGTGGGTATAAAATAAGAAAGCCCCCTTGCACTCGCTGCTGGGGGCTTTCAACCTAAACCTTATCACAATTGCAAGCTTTCGCCTACATCATAACTAACGTTATTTTGTAGTCTTGAGTTGCTCCATTATCACATTTTTGGAAATAATGATAATGTAATGACACAACAAACTTGAGGATTTTCTGCTATAAATCATACTTAATTTTCATTTTTTATCTTATTTGGATTTAATATAAATAAGGTTTATCTTTGAAGAGTTAAATACAGGTATGAAGCTATCACAATTAGGAGTAGGAGAAAAAGGGATCGTAAAAGAGTTTACTGACCTTGAAATGTCTGTTAAATTGATGGAAATGGGTTGTTTGCCCGGCGAAGAGATCAGAGTTGACCACATTGCACCCATGGGCGATCCGATTGCTATTAAGGTTTCGGGCTACCAGCTTAGCCTGCGCAAACAGGAAGCTTCAACCATTATATTGCAATAGTTTTTTAATTAATTGAAAGCAGATATACGAGTTGCACTTGTAGGAAACCCCAATACCGGTAAATCAACTCTTTTTAATGTACTCACCGGGTTAAATCAAAAAATCGGAAATTTTCCGGGTGTTACCGTTGATAAAAAAATTGGCTACTGCCAGTTACCTGATGGCCGCAGCGCCGAAATCATAGATCTTCCGGGCACATACAGCCTTTATCCCAAAAGCCAGGATGAATCTATCGTGTTTTCTGTTTTGGCTGATGAGTCAAATCCATCTAAGCCTGACCTGGTAGTTGTTATTCTTGATGCATCAAACCTCAAAAGAAACCTACTATTATATACCCAGGTTGCCGACCTGAAAATACCGGTCATCATCGCTTTAAATATGATAGACCTGGCCAACAAGGCCGGTATTGACATAGATATTGACCTGTTTGCCAAAAGGCTGAGTGTACCGGTTGTACCCATCTCGGCACGTAAGGGTGAAGGTATAGATTCATTAAAGCTGTTTATAGCCTATGCCAATAAAGTTGCCTTCCAGGATGCAAGTATTGATGTAGAAGCCATTGCACCGCAATTGATAGCCGACATCAGTAAAGAACTGCAAATTGATAACCCCTACTTTGCCCTGCAACTGGCACACCAGCATGAACATTTAAAATTTCTTACTCCGGAGCAATCTAACCGTATTGAAGAACTGGAGAAAGAACATGATTTCCATTCGCAAAAGGCACAGGGTGCAGAAACTATTGCCCGCTATAGTTTTATAAATGATCTGCTATACGATACGGTTAAGGTACCTGCTACAGCCGAGGATGAAACGCACAGTAATAAAATAGACAAAATACTTACCCATAAGGTATTTGGGTTCGTTATTTTCTTTGGCATACTATTGTTTATGTTCCAATCCATCTTCGCATGGTCGGCCTACCCAATGGAACTGATAGAGGACCTGTTTGTATGGGTGCAGGGGGCATTAAATAGCGCATTGCCTGCCGGACCGCTTACCAGTTTATTGGTTGATGGCGTAGTAGCCGGGTTGAGCGGTGTGATGGTATTTATCCCACAAATAGCTATCCTGTTTGCCTTTATATCCATACTGGAAGATACCGGCTATATGGCGCGTGTTACTTTTATGATGGATAAACTGATGCGCAAGGTAGGCCTCAACGGAAAATCGGTAGTGCCCTTAATTGGTGGCTTTGCCTGTGCGGTACCATCTATCATGAGTACCCGTACTATCGAGAGCTGGAAGGACCGCATGATCACTATCATGGTTACGCCATTGGTAACCTGCTCGGCACGTTTACCGGTTTATACCTTATTAATTGCCTTAGTTGTACCTAACGAAAATGTATGGTGGATATTTAACTGGCAGGGACTGGCTTTAACGGCCATGTATATATTCAGTTTAGTATCGGCCATTGTTGTGGCGTTTGTATTTAAGCTGATATTAAAAAGCCGCGAACGTGGTTATTTTATAATGGAACTACCCGTTTACCGTATGCCGCGATGGAACAACGTGATCTATTCTATGTACGAGCGCGCAAAAACGTTTGTTTTAGAGGCGGGCAAGGTAATCATCGCCGTGTCCATTATACTATGGGTAATGGCTTCTTATGGCCCCGGAGACCGTTTTGAGAGGATAGAACAGAAGTACCAGCAACCACAATACACCAAAACATTAACACCCGATGAAGTGGACCTGGCCATATCATCCGAGAAACTGGAAAACTCTTACGCCGGGGTTTTGGGTCATGTAATTGAGCCTGCTATTCGTCCGCTGGGGTTTGATTGGAAGATAGGTATAGCTTTGATTACCTCATTTGCTGCCCGCGAAGTTTTTGTAGGCACCATGGCTACCATTTACAGCGCCAATAGCGATGCGGACGAAATGCGTTCAGTTCAGCAAAAAATGCACGATGCTAAAAACAGCCAAACCGGCGAACCTGTATTTACATTAGCAACCGCATTCTCCTTAATGATGTTTTATGCCTTTGCCATGCAATGCGCCAGCACCGTAGCCGTAGTTTACCGCGAAACCAAGGATTGGCGCTGGCCGGCCATACAATTCACTTACATGGCGGTATTGGCCTATGTAGCAAGTTTTATAACCTATCAGTTACTGAAGTAAGGACTGTGCGATTCCCTCCCACCGGGAGGGTGCAGGGAGGGGTTTTGTCAGGCTATTTAACCCCTTCCTCCTCCTTCCCCAAGGAAGGAATCGCACAGCCCCAGCCTACTTCAATTATATTACAAACCTTTTACCTTTCTGCTTTCGCCTTTCTGCCTAATAAAGTATCTTTGAAACAGAGGTAACATTGGACAAAGTAAAAGTATTAGAAAAGTATCTTCCGCCTGACGCGGCACCCTTAATTGGCCGCTGGATAGACTACTTTAATTGCGAGTTTAAGATATCGCGCAACCGAGGCAGCAAGTTTGGCGATTACCGCCCCCCGCACTCGGGCAAGGGGCACCGTATATCTGTCAATTATGATTTGAACCCCTACGCTTTTTTGGTAACTACCGTACATGAGTTTGCCCACCTGCATACCTGGAACGAGCATAAACAAAAAGCCAAACCACACGGCACCGAGTGGAAAAACAATTTTAAAAAAATGATGCAGCCTTTTTTTGAGAAGGATATTTTCCCTGCGGATGTGAAACATGCTATAGTAAGCTATTTAAACAACCCGGCCGCCTCCAGTTGCTCTGATCTAACTCTGTATCGTTCGCTACGTAAATATGACGCGCCAAAAGAGGATATTCATACGGTAGAAAAACTGCCGATGAAAGCCGTATTCAAATTAAAGGATGGCCGCGTTTTTCGTAAGGAAGAAAAACTGCGTAAGCGTTATAAATGTATTGAGATAGCAACCAAACGGGTTTATTTGTTTAGCCCGGTGGCGGAGGTGGAGTTGGTGGATAATTAAAAGAGATTGTCATTTCGAACGAGGAACGAGGAGAACTATCTCTTGAGCGTAGCGAAAAAATCTATACACCCGTTCATATTGCACGTGTATAGATTTCTCGCTATGCTCGAAATGACAGGGTGGGTAGGCTTATTAAAACGTCAACAACTCATCCATCGCCTTATCCAACCTTGCCTTTGCCATATACTGTTCTTCTAACCCTTTGGTAGCCGGCACAGGCGTATCCAGGCTGGCACAGCGCATTACCGGGGCATCCAACAGCGTAAACCAGTGCTGGGTGATGTGCGCGGCTATTTCGGCACCAAAACCGGTGGTAAGGGTATCTTCGTGCAATATCAATACGCGACTGGTTTTTTTAATGCTTTGTTCCACGGTTTCCTTATCCCAGGGTTGCAGGCTGCGCAGGTCGATGATCTCGACGGAATAGTCGGGATGATTGGCCAGATACTCCAAGGCCCAATGCACACCCATGCCATAAGTAATGATGGTGGCCCAATCGCCTTTTTTAACTATACGTGCTTTGCCTATCTCTATATAGTTCTCGCCTTCCGGCAACTGTCCGGTTAAATTTTCATACAAGTATTTATGTTCAAAAAACATCACCGGGTTAGGGTCGTCAATAGCGGCCATCAACAATCCCTTGGCATCAACCGGGAAGGCCGGATAAACCACTTTTAATCCCGCCGTTTTAGTAAACCAGGCTTCGTTAGTTTGCGAGTGAAACGGACCTGCACCCATACCCGATCCAACCGGCATACGCACCACCACATCTATATTTTGTCCCCAGCGGTAATGTGTTTTTGCCAGGTTATGCACCACATGGTTAAAACCACTGCTCATGCAATCGGCAGTTGGCATCTCAACCACAGCTTTATAACCATTTAAAGCCAATCCCATAGCTGTCCCTAATATGCCGGGGTCGCAATCGGGTTTAATTTTAACGCGGTTTTTCCCGTGTCTTTCTAATATGCTATCAATAATTTTCCCGCCCTTTATACCTGCAATATCCTGCCCTAATACTACCAGGTGGTTATGTTTGGCCATACTTAGATTTAACGCATCGGTTATAGCATCACCATATCGTTTAACCACTAATGGATTTTTAGAGGGCAGGTTAGTTGGCAAGGCGTGTTGGCGGTAAACATCTTTCAACTCAGTTTCCGGGTCTGATTGTATTGCAGGTTCATTTAACACTCTCCCCACTTCGGTATCTACCTGTGCATTAAATTCACTTTTTAAATAGGATAGCCACTCCAGGCTCAATACTTCGGGGAATAAATATTTTTCGTAATTTTTTACCGGGTCCTTAGCCTGCCAATGGTCAAGTATTTCCTGGGTAATGGTTTCTGTACTACCTTCTTCATATTGTGGCAGTTTAAAAGTTACGCATTCTAATAAAACCGGGCGCGGGTGCTGGCGTATATCGTTGGCTATTTCGGTAACGGTATTATACACCTCCAGTACATTATTACCATCAATATGCCGCCCCTCTATACCATAGCCAATGGCTTTATCCACCAGTTGCTCGCAGCGATATTGTTCTTCATTTGGGGTGGATGTAGACGCGCTGTTATTCTCTACCAAAAAAATAACAGGCAGGTTCCATACCGCGGCAATGTTTAATGCTTCGTGAAAATCGCCGCGACTGGTAGCACATTCATCCACAAATACTAAAGTTACCCGCTGTTGCTGATTTAGTTTATCAGCAAGGGCTATGCCGTTGGCTACTGATGCCTGCGCCTGTAAATGCGACGATGCCCCCATTATTTTATAATGCTGTAATCCTATACCTAATGAAGTATCGCGCCCTCTGCTATAACCTGATGGTTTACCCTGCCATTGCCCCATTAAACGTACAAAAGGCACATCGCGCGCTAAAAACACGCCTACATTATGGGTGGGCAAAATATAATCATCACTGCTTAATGCCAGTGCACTGCCTACGGCAATGGCTTCGCCGCCAATACCGGGTATCCATTTTTCAATAGTTCCATAACGAGCCAATGACTGCATTTTTTCTTCCACAATACGGGTAAACAGCAACTTTTTATATAAAGTTACCAGCATGTTGTGATCTAAATTTTGCCTGTCAAAAACCATTAATTGTACTCGCTATTCACTAAAAAATTTAAGCAAAGCCATCCTTTACAGGGGCATTGCCTTGTTAAAATATTATCCCAAAAAATAGGTGATGTTACTCTTTCCCGGCCTGGTTTTTCTCCTGCCAAAGCTGTGTAAATGATTTTTCGGCTACTTTAGGCATTCCCCTAAACCGGCCCCAACTCATTTTAAACAACAATTTTATAAAATAATTCTTGGTTTTGCCACTAAAAAAATCTTCCATTTTGCGGCTCAGCATTCCCCGCTTCCACATGGCCCAGCCAAAACGTTCTTTCCAGCCTATCAGTTTTTGGTCAACCGCGTCACGACGGTTAAGCAATAGCATTTTATGTATATCAATTTTTACCGGGCAAACCTCGCTGCATTTGCCGCATAAACTTGATGCATAGCTCAGGTGTTTAAATTTTTCCATCCCCTGCAAATGTGGGGTGATGATGGAGCCAATTGGACCACTATAAGCCGTATTGTAAGTATGCCCGCCAATGTTTTTATAAACCGGGCAGGCATTTAAACAAGCCCCGCAACGGATGCAATATAACCCCTGGCGCTGATCTTTTTGGGCTAATAGGTTGGTACGCCCGTTATCCAGCAATATTACATACATTTCTTCGGGACCATCGGTTTCGCCGGGCTGGCGCGGGCCGCTAAAAATGGAATTATACACCGTTAAGTTTTGCCCTGTACCATGCGTAGCCAACATGGGCCAAAACAGGTCAAGGTCGGCCATCGACGGTATCACCTTTTCGATACCCACTACAGCGATATGTATTTTAGGAAACGTGGTAGTTAAGCGCGCATTGCCCTCGTTTTCGCTAATAGCAATGCTACCGGTATCAGCAATAATAAAGTTTGCACCGGTTATACCTACATCGGCCTGCAAATACTTTTCGCGCAACAGTTCGCGGGCCTTTAAAGTTAACTGCTCCGGAGTTGCATCCAGGGGCGAGCCAAAGCGTTCATGAAATAGTTTGGCGATATCTTCTTTTGAAAGATGCATAGCCGGGGTAACAATATGGTAAGGCTTCTGCCCCAGCAATTGTACAATGTATTCGCCAAGATCAGATTCCAGCGACTCAATGTTATTACTTTCCAAAAATTCATTTAAATGAATCTCCTCCGTAACCATTGATTTGGATTTGATAATGGCCTTGGCGTTTACTTTTTTGAGGATGTTTAGTATTTCGGCATTGGCCTCCTTAGCATCATTTGCCCAAATTACCTTGCCGCCACGCTTTTGAAAGTTGGCTTCAAACTCGGGTAAAACCTTATCCAGGTTCTCCATCATCTTCCATTTAATGACGTGCCCGCGGCGTTTGGCATTCTCAACATTGATGATACGTGATAGCCCGCGTGAAACAGCAGCATCGTATTTACCAACGTTGTAATTGATAATACGCCTATGATCTATATCAAATGCCTTATTGTCAGCGTCTACTAAAAACTCTTCGGCAACGGTTCCCATATAGCGAAGATAATTTTTTTAAGCCCTATAAAAACATCTTTTAACAAAAAACATAGAAATCGTTTTTAAACCCAACTATAAAAATTTGGCTAAAGCCATATAGTGTTTTTTTATAAGCCGTTGGCTGAAGCCAACGGCAATGAATTGGAAATTGCTGAAAGTAACGTTGAATATTCATTGCCGTCCCATTTATGGGACGGAGGTTTTGATAAGAACAAAAGGGCTTTAGCCAAACAATGCCCGAAAGTTTAAAAATGATTCCCTGAACAAAAAAGCGACGGGGTTTACCTGTCGCTTTACTATTTAATATCTTTAAGCTTTCCGCCTTTTTAGCAGGTCATTTTATTAACCCGGTTGGCGTGGCGCCCGCCTTCAAAATCAGTGGTTAAAAAAGCTTGTATAATTTTTTTTGCTTCTTCAATAGTTATAAATCGTTGCGGTATGCAAACTATGTTGGCGTTGTTATGACTGCGCGCCAAAACCGCCAGTTCTTCCTGCCAGCAAATGGCGGCCCGTATACCCTGGTGTTTATTGGCGGTTATTGCCACGCCATTGGCACTACCGCAAACTAATATACCCAGGTCAAACTCGCCACTCTCTACCGCGTTAGCAACCGGGTGCGCAAAATCAGGATAATCAACAGACTCGGCAGAATAGGTGCCAAAATCTTTGGTTTCGTGCGTTTGCGACACTAACTCTTGTAAAGCTTGTTTATATTCAAATCCGGCGTGATCGGCACCAATAGCAATTTTTAATTTGCTTTTCATAATTACCTATGTGTTGGCTAACTAACCATTAATTCCTTTTTCGCTTTGCGTTTTTCAACCCCAACAGCCACTAAAATACCCACTTCATACAACATTAATAATGGGAAGGCAACAACCATCATGGTTATCGCATCAGGTGTTGGTGTTATAATTGCAGCTATTATTAAAATAATCACAATGGCATACCTGCGTGTTTTGCGCATAAATGGCGCACTTAGTATACCCAAACTAACCAGTATATATATTAATATAGGTAACTCAAATACTATACCGCTACCCAACGTAAGTGTTAATACGGTAGACAAATAGGAATCAATGGTAAATGTATTTTTAATGGAATCGCTAACCGTAAATCCGGATAGAAATTTTATAGATAACGGAGCAATAATAAAATATCCGAATAGGATACCCGTCATAAATAAAGCAGATGCATAAAAAACAAAACCCGATGCCGCTTTTCTTTCTTTATCATGCAAGGCGGGTTTAATAAACCGCCATAATTCCCATAACAGGTAGGGGAAACCTAAAATAATACCCGCCATGATACATGAGTTGATCATGAGGTTAAACTGGCCACCCAATTCGGTGCTGATAATATCTGCGTTTATTTTATCTATGCACCAGCCTTCCATGTGTAAAGCATTACCCATCTTACACATCATTCGGTAGGTCCAAAAGTCTGCCTCTTTTGGCCCAAATATTATTTTATCTATAAGAAAATCAGAAAAATAAAACGCCAGTGTAGTAAATACAACTATAGCAATAGCAGCGCGAATAAGATGTCCCCTCAAAGCCTCCAAATGCTCAAAAAATGACATTTCGGATTCCAGAGTTTTTCCCTTTTCCTTTATTGCCTTTACTATTTTGTTATCGCTCATTTTTCTATCCCTATGGAATGCTATTTACGTTTTATTTCGGGGCAATGGTTTTATTATTCCGAATAATCAAACGTCTCCATAAACTTGGTGGTAAAATTGCCTGCCCTAAAGTTTGGATCCTGCAATAATTTTAAATGGAATGGTATAGTTGTTTTTACACCCTCTATCACAAACTCGCTTAATGCACGCTCCATGGTACTCAAAGCTTCGTCACGCGTTTGCGCGCAGCAAATTACTTTGGCAATCATTGAATCGTAATTAGGCGGAATGGTATAACCGGCATACACATGCGTATCAATACGTACACCATGGCCACCCGGCGAGTGGAAGTTGGTTATCCTGCCCGGTGATGGGCGGAAATTATTAAACGGATCCTCGGCATTTATACGGCACTCAATGGCATGCATTGTTGGCTCATAATTTTTACCCGATATAGGTATACCCGCGGCTACTTTTATTTGTTCTTTTATTAAGTCGAAGTTGATAACCTCTTCAGTAACCGGATGCTCTACCTGTATGCGGGTGTTCATCTCCATAAAGTAAAAATTACGGTCCTTATCAACCAAAAATTCTACTGTACCGGCACCTTCATATTTTACCGCTTTTGCGCCCTTAATAGCGGCTTCGCCCATTTTTTTACGCAGTTTTTCTGTCATAAAAGGTGATGGAGCTTCTTCTACCAATTTTTGGTGACGGCGCTGTATAGAACAATCGCGCTCTGATAAATGGCAAACTTTACCGTATTGGTCGCCTACTACTTGTATTTCGATGTGACGCGGGTCCTGCACATATTTTTCCAAATACATACCATCATTACCAAACGCGGCACCAGATTCGGCACGTGCCGAATCCCAGGCAGCTTCAAACTCTTCATCTTTCCAAACCACACGCATACCACGGCCACCACCACCGGCAGTTGCCTTAAGTATTACCGGATAGCCTATTTTTTTTGAGATAGCTATGCCTTGCTTAACATCCGTTAATAAACCTTCAGATCCGGGGATGGTTGGTACACCCGCTTTTTTCATGGTTTCTTTGGCAGATGCCTTATCGCCCATAGCGTTTATCTGATCAGCAGTGGCACCAATAAATTTGATACCATAATCAGCACAAATAGCCGAAAATTTAGCATTTTCAGACAAGAAACCGTAACCCGGGTGTATTGCATCCGCATTGGTTAACTCGGCTGCTGATATGATATTAGGAATATTTAAATAAGAATCTTTACTTGCCGGGGGGCCAATACAAACGGCCTCATCTGCAAAACGCACATGCAGGCTTTCCCTATCAGCGGTAGAATATACAGCTATTGTTTTAATACCCATTTCCTTACAGGTGCGAATAATTCGCAGGGCAATCTCTCCGCGGTTAGCTATTAATATTTTTTTAAACATCTTTTAAAGTTGATTGGGTTGATTGAGTTGATTAAGTTGATTGAGTTAACTACTCTCTTAATCAACCATTCACTTTAAACTAAAAGCTGGTTAAGTTAATAGGTTGATAAGTACTACTCACTAATCAACCACTCACCTAATCAACTACTAAATAGGTTCTACTAAAAATAAAGGTTGGTCGTATTCAACCGGCGATGCATTTTGAACCAATATTTTAACGATACGGCCAGATACTTCTGATTCGATCTCGTTAAATAATTTCATAGCTTCAATTATACAAACAACAGTACCGGCTTTAATTTCATCTCCTACATTAACAAATACCGGCTTATCAGGCGTTGGTGAGTGGTAAAAAGTACCAATCATTGGCGACTTGATAGTGATATAGTTTGAAGTGTCAGCAGCGGCAGGGGCAGCTGGTGCGGCAGGAGTAGCTGGTGACGGAGCAGCTGCAGCAGGCAACGCAACAGCAGGTTGCGGAGCCGGGATAGTTGCATTAACTACCGTTTGCGGCTGATTAGTTTTTATGGTGATCTTAAAATTATCTTGCTCTAACGAAACCTCGTTTACGCCTGATTTTGAAACAAAGCGTATAAGCTCCTGAATTTGTTTAATATCCATATTTAGATTTGTTGGTTTTGGATAATGGTTATTATTAAATGTGCAGATGTGCGTATATGCAAATGTGCAGATTATTTAATTATTGTTTAACAAGTTATATTATAAAAATGTTCCAATCAAATTTGCAAGCATCTGCATCCGGATAGTTATTGGGACGCATCTGCCTATTTGCATATTAATTATTTACTATCGTAACCCCACTTTAAATAAAGCGATCCCCAGGTAAAGCCTCCGCCAAAAGCGGCCAATATCAGGTTATCCCCTTTTTTAAATTTCTTCTCCCACTCCCATAAACATAAAGGTATGGTAGCATTAGTGGTGTTACCGTAACGCTCAATATTTATAGTTACTTTATCGACGCTAACACCCGTACGTGCGGCGGTAGCATCAATAATACGCTTGTTAGCCTGGTGTGGTACCAACCAGGCAATATCATCGGCTTCTAAATTGTTGCGCTCCATTACTTCGGCGGCAACATCGGCCATATTAGTCACTGCAAATTTAAATACTGCTTTACCTTCCTGGTAAGCATAATGCTCGCGGGCATCAACAGTTGCATGACTGGCGGGTTTTAATGAGCCGCCGGCTTTCATGTGTAAAAACGGAATGCCTGCACCATCGCTTTTTAATACGGTATCAATAATACCGTAACCTTCGGTGTCAGGCTCCAGCAATGCTGCGCCGCAACCATCGCCAAATATGATACAGGTTGAACGGTCCTCGTAATCAACTATTGACGACATTTTATCGGCACCAATTACCAATACTTTTTGGTGTTTGCCGGTTTCAATAAACTGTGCGCCGGTAGCCAGGCCAAATACAAAGCCCGAGCAGGCTGCCTGCATATCAAAACCCCAGGCGTTTATGGCGCCAATTTTATGTGCAAACACATTGGCTGTAGCCGGAAAAGGCATATCAGGTGTGGTTGTGCAAAAAATAATAAGGTCAATTTCTTCGGCACCTATGCCGCGTTTGCGTAGTAATTCGTTAACTGCGGGTACAGCCAGGTCAGATGTTGCCAGGCCCTCGCCTTTTAATATCCGCCGCTCTTTTATCCCGGTACGGGTAGTTATCCACTCATCGTTTGTATCCACCATGCGCGACAGCTCGTCGTTAGTGAGTATGTACTCCGGGGCGTAACCACCTACTGCAGTAATAGCAGCATGAATTTTACTCATATTTTATTTTTTTATTGAAAAGCCTGCTGCATTTTATTTACCAGGTTGCTTTCAATCATATTTTTTGACAGAAGAACCATGTTTTTTATAGCTTCAGGATTTGAAATTCCGTGACCTACAACAACCGGCGCGTTTATCCCCAAAATTGGGCTACCACCGTATTGCTCGTAATTAAACTTGTTAAAAAATTCGTCGTTAAAACCTTTTTTTAATGAAATTACATAAAATGATTCGGCAAGCTTTAAAATAACATTACCTGTAAATCCATCGCATACAAATACATCAGCCGTATCTGTAAACAGATCGCGGCCCTCAACGTTACCTACAAAATTTATAAGCTTTTCTTCTTTCAGCAAGAGATGGGCAGCAAGGCTAAGCATATTGCCTTTTTCTTCCTCCTCGCCAATATTTATAAGGCCAACCCTTGGGTTTTTAACGCCATAAATAAATTCGCAAAATAAACTGCCCAATATGCCAAACTGTAATAAATTATCAGGTTTGCAATCAGCATTGGCACCTACATCCAATAAAACACCTAAGCCGCCTTTTAGCTTAGGCACAATAGTGGTAATAGCGGGGCGAGATACCCCGGTAATAGTTTTTACGCTAAACATAGCACCAACCAGCATAGCACCGGTATTACCTGCCGATGAGAAAGCCTGTATTTGGCCCTCTTTTAGCAAATTATAGCCAACAGCAATGCTTGAGTTTGGTTTTTGAACAATAGCTTTGGTAGGGTGTTCGCCCATGCCAATAATCTCGGTAGTATGTACAAACTCAAAATTTGCAGGATCAAAATTATTGTCCTGCAAAATTTTTACAGCTACATCCTTGTCTCCAATGAGTACCAGCTTTGAATCAGAAATCTCCTTATAAGCCAAAATTGCCCCTAAAACTGCCGCTTCGGGAGCAAAATCACCGCCCATAATATCTAAGCCAATCTTCATTTTAGAAAATTAGGGTTAGGCTACTGCTGCTTTTTCAATAAGTAATTTACCGTTGTAGTAAACATTACCATCAACAGTATATGCTCTGTGTGGTAAATGTATAGCACCCGTAGTTTTGCAGGTAGTTAAAGTAGGAGCTACCGCTTTGTCGTGGGTTCTGCGTTTATCCCTTCTTGATTTGGATATTTTACGTTTTGGATGTGGCATAACTTTTAGTTATTAATCATTTAAATTTTTTAAGAGCATCCCAGCGTGGGTCAGTACTCTCGTTTTGTTCATTATTTTCCGTCAGCTTGCTTAAATCAGCAAGCATTTCTTTATCACAATATGGGGTGTTCCCCTCGTTGCCGCAACTTAATATAAATGGCACTGCAACGTTTATATACTCATATATTAAGCCCGCAAGCTCAATTTGATGCTCATTTTTACCCAGGGTGATGATCTCATCATCTTCAGCAACTGCCTCGTCGCTAAACTTGGCTATCTGCTGCTCCTGTATATCCAGCACTTGCGGATAGGGCGACAGGCACTTATCGCAGTTAGCATCTATTGTGCCGGTTATGTTAAAATCAAGGATAAGCATTGTTTCCTGTTTTTCTAACTCAACCTTACATTTCAGATCGGCCTTTTTAACCAGCGAGTATTCAAACTCGTCAAAAAAGGCATCTGTAATGTCAAACTCAAAAAGGTGCTTCCCTAATGCAAGTCCTGTAAAAGGGATGGAATAATTTTTAAGCGATTTCAATGAGCAACAATTAGCCCGCAAATGTAGGTAAAAATCCTATAATTGAAAAACGTTTTTTTTAACCTGTTTTAATAGCAAGGTATAGTGGCTGTGTTAAACCTGCTAAAAACTATTGGCCACATAGCCAACAACCTCTTTAATATAAACATTCCAGGATGATAAAACACTTGCGTCAGGTATTAAATCACTTACGGTTGGTTTACCTATTGATATATAATTAGCCGGATAAGGAATAACATCTATACCCTTTTTTTTAAATATCATCAATGACCTACGCATGTGATAGGCAGAGGTAACTAATAAGTAGGGTGGGTGCAGGTTAGCTTTTTCAAGTATTAATTTTGAGAACATAGCATTCTCTAACGTATTTCTTGATGCGCTTTCAATCAAAACAGCACTATCGGGGTAATTAAATTCATGTAATTGCTTTTTAACCCATGTAGCTTCTCTGAATTTGCCCTGAATCAAATTACCGCTACCCCCTGTGATTAATAAATGCGATGTTTGCCCGGTTGAAAGTAGTTTTATGCCTTGTATGAATCTATCTGCACCCGGGCTAAAAAACCCATTTCCGCTGCCATCACTTAATGAAAATCCGCCTAATACAATGGCACAACTGTACTTTTTATTATCGGGTTTATAGGGTGCTATATCCCAGCTTTGTGCAAATTGATTAAATAAAAACGGATTGGTAAATAATACTAAAAGCGCAATAGCGGCAACTAAACTACGGTATCTCCATTTTTTGCTTTTACTGAATAAAGAAAAGCATAATAATATCAATATCCAGGTTAAAGGAAGTATTAATATGAGCAGGACCTTTGAAAAGAAAAAATACATTGGGTAATTTTCAACTAATATAAAAATAAAAGCCCTTAGCTGTGTGCTAAGGGCTTTAAGTTATAAATTATTGCTCGCCTTCCAGCTTTCTTTTATCGCTGGTTAACCTTAATTTTTGATAGTATTCCAGGTCATGTTTTGGTATACCCAACTCGGCAGGGATAGGCATTTTTGAAAACGTTTGGAAGTATAGCAAACAAGCCCCCTTCCATATTTCGGCATCTTCCAGTTGGATATCTAATGCGCGCTGCTGATCTTTAAAACGCTCGGCATCAATTTTTCCTTCCATTGAATTCCAAACCTTTTGCATTTGCTTAACGCTTTCAATCCCTTTATTATAATGCTCTATTAACTCTATCCATAACGTCTTGCCCGATTTCATTTTATAATCCCATGGCACATGGTGAAACCATAATAGATCCTTCTCGGGTGTAGTCGCAATGTTATCCCACATCTCTTTAAGCGGCGAGTTATATTGGCTCACCGCGTTGCTTCCTGTTTTTGAAGTACGGTCAAAACCTAAACCTACCGCATCGGCTTTGTTAAAGTAGATGGATGTTTGATCAGCCCTGCCACCGGTAACCCATGGGCCAGGGCCATAATGGCCACCGCGCGACATTTGGTGAGTTAAGCCAAGCGGTGTCATATAGTTTACCGCGGCTTCTCTTGAGGTTAGCATAATTTGTTTAACAGGTTCAATAAAAGTTTCGTCGTTATTAAAGGTCATACGCAACCACTCATCAGCTATGCCTGCCGATGTAAGTTCGGGGTTCCAGGCCAAGCGGCCATAAGCGTACCAGTTGGCTTGCGATAGGTTATTACCACACCAATTAATATCATTGCCAATATTGGTTACACCGGCTATGCCCGATTGTGTATGCCCCTCTAATTCGCCTGTAATAACTTTAGCCACGGTTGATCCTTTGCCTTTAGCATAAGTGTCAGATTCTAAAGTTTCCTTCCACAATGGTGCCAGGTAAACCAGGTTAGTTGCCCATCCCAAATATTCTTTAGTAACCTGAAACTCCATCATCTCCGGAGTTCTTGGCATAGCACCAAATAACGGGCTAAATGGTTCGCGGGGCTGAAAATCAAGCGGGCCATTTTTAACCTGTATCATTACGTTACTTTTAAACTTACCGTCTAACGGCTGAAACTCATTATAAGCTTGCTTGGTACGGTCATCCGCTACTTTATCATCATACACAAATGCCCGCCACATTACTATTCCGCCGTGTGGCGCCAAAGCATCGGCAAACATATTAGCTCCTTCCACGTGACCACGACCATAGTTTTGCGGACCGGGCTGTCCTTCGGAATTTGCTTTAACCAAAAAGCCGCCAAAATCGGGTATCAGGTTATATATTTCAATGGCTTTGTTGTTCCACCATTGCTGTACGCCCTGGTCAAGCGGGTCAGCAGTAGTTGTACCCTTTAGCTCAATAGGGGCGCTAAACCTTGCTGTTAAATATACTTTAATACCATATGGCCTGAATGCTTTAGCCAATGCCGCTACTTTTAGCAGGTAATCTTTCGTTAAAATTTGTGCGTTGGCATTAACGTTGGTTAACACGGTACCATTAATACCTATTGAGGCATTTGCACGGGCGTAGTCTATATAACGTTGCTCGATCTCGGGCAGTTTTGCCCAGTTCCATAAGGACTTACCACCATAGCCACGTTCAACAGAACCATCCAAATTATCCCAATGGTTATTGATACGGGTTTTAATTTTTGGCGCCTCAACTATAGCTAATGTTTTAATGCTTTTTTCGGTTTGTAGTAACTTCAGGAAGTTAAACACCCCATACATTACACCAATATCAGTGTTAGCCGCAATTACTCTGGCAGGCTTGCCATTGATAGTTACAGTACGTATAACATAACCTTCTTTACCTGCAGTTTTTAAAGCCGCGGCAAGGGGCAATCCCGCTATTAATTTAGATGTTACCGGTGTACCAACTACTAACGCGCCACCTTTTGTAGCGTTGGCTTCTAACGGAAGTTCTAACTGCAAAAGGCCATTTAAGCCCATGCCCAACTCTTTTTGAGCAGCCTGTAATGTTTCAGAATTACCCGGAAATACCAGTTGCGTAATGGATTGTCTGTACTGGTTGTATAATGCCTTGTCGGCTATCCTGTCATACCTCAGCCATAGGCGATAGCCATCTTCGGCAAGCGCCTGCACAGTGCAGCTAACTAACAACAAAAGGTAAAATAACTTTTTCATTTAATATAGATTTTAAATAGTATGAACGTTAGCAATGCCAGGGACAGTACATTAGCTAAGGTTAATTTTAATTAATTGGTTAAATATGCGGTATGCATAACACGGCACTAAGGTATGTACAAACAACTAAAATTGCAATCGATTACAACGTCAATTGTTCTTCAACCCTATGCGGTGGTTTTGGTAATCCATCAAATACTCATTTTTAACAAAAAAATCAATGCTAAAAATGCTGCGCGGGTCGCTTGAACTATTTACTACTTGTGTAACATTACTACTGGTCGCAGTAGTATACTGATAACTGAATCCATTATTAGTGGTTAATGATACCACCGTACCTGCAGGCAGGGTAGTTACACCAGTAGCAACAGGGTCAGCCAAATAAGTAATGGCAGGATCGCCGGTATCAAATAATAAAAAAGCATTTATCGTTTTATTATTAAATGTTAAAGTAGCTCTTATGTTTGGTGAATAACCGCCCGCTGTTGGATAATTATCAAGATTGTGCATTTTAAAGCCTGATGAATTTAAATCTGTTGGCGTTAAACCAATAGTTACCAAACCCGGCACATAAGTAGGGGTTGGAGTAAAAGGAGTGGTAAACAAGGCTAATTTGAAGCCATTAGTTACCCCAGTTGGCAATGTGAAATAACTTAAAGGGCTACCTATAGCACTGTTTGCATAGCTGTACCCAGGACCTACACCGAATACATTGATTTCATGGGGATTAAAAGAAATGTTGTTGCCATTTCCATCTGTTACCTTATAATACAGAAAAAAAGGTATGCGTTTAACGTTCACGCTACCATTACCATCACCTATAGTTACACTGGCGTAAGCTAAATGACCATATTGATGGGTTGTACCCGATGCACCGCCACCAAAACTTATAACGCCTTTAAATGAAGTAACCGTAATACCATTATAAATAGTACTATCACCGCCGACCTCTATGCCATAATCTTTTATTTTATCAGCAGGTATCAGGTTTCTGGCATCAACTGTAAGCCCGGTTGAGCCGGTATCGAAAATAGCGGGATAAGATTGCGTTGAACTACCTATTGTAACGCCGGTAAATACCCTCTTATAGGTAATTCCATTTTCGACTAGTGATTTTTGATATAGGCCAATGGTAGCGTAATTAGTAATTACCGGTTCAGTTGGTTTATTATCTTTTTTACAAGAAGTAATAACAACCGAGCAGGCTATAACGAGGTAAAGAAAATAATTAGAGCAACTTTTCTTCATGCTGAACTTTAAACAAATAGATATCGAAAATACTAAAATAAAGCGTACAGAACCTCAATTTTGTTTTGATTGACCGTTCAAATCTAAAAACTCTTTCGATTGGCGCGTTTCAACAGGTATTTTGATAAATTCTTTATAGCAAGTATTTAAGTATAAAAACAGATTAGTTATTTGCTTATAAGTTTTAATATCCGGTGTATAAAGAATAATAAAGTTAGTCATTTCCTGCCCGCTGATGGGTAGATAATCTTTTAAGTTTTGAGCAGAAAATATCTGTCCTATCTTTGCCTGCAATTGAAATTCCTGTACTTTATTATCGCTTTTTTCATTAAGTCGTTTATTCCATAATTTTAATGTAACGCCGCCCACATAATTGCGATTTTTATCAGTTGTGTAAACAAGGGTTTCCCCGCCAAATGGTGCCAGTAAAGGCGGAAGGCCTAAATACCCCAGGTTCATTTTTGTGCTTTTTATGTTTACATCATCCAGCATATTTACCAGTAAAAAAACCTCTGCATCCTTTATTTTGGTTAAATAAACTGTATCTGCCAAATACCCTATGCCTGAATATACAATCTTATCCCCCGGTTTTGCTGCGATAGAAAATTTACCAGCTGTATCAGACAAGGTGGTAGCGGAAGTATTTAAATTTTCAATACGTATATAAGGAAGATGTTTCCGTGTTTTATATTCAAATATCCGCCCGTTTAACCTATTCTGGCAATTAGCACTGTTGCTAATTATTAGGGCAATAATGACAATTGCGCTACTGAGAAAGCACCTGTATTTCCATTTATTTATTTGCCCGGGATTGATTGTATGCATTGGCATGATAAACTAAGTGGACAATAATAACATTTTGATTATAAGTAATTTATTACCCAACTTAAATTTAACAAACGTTAACATTTTAGATTAAAAACATCTGCAAACAAAAGCCCTTTTCAATTATGAAAAGGGCTTAACAATCAATCAATATAATAAATGGTTATTTATTCAATGTAAAATCAGGCAGGCTGATCTTTTCGCCGCCATTCATGGCCGACTCGTGCGCTAAAATACCTACGCAGGTAATATTTGCCGATTGCCGCGCATTAGGGAATGGCTGACGGTTTTGCACCAACGCCTGTACAAATTCATTAACCAAATGTGGATGCGAACCACCGTGGCCCGATCCCTGTATAAATGAAAGGTGTTGGTTACTATCTGCATCATATACACCACCTGTAGTAAATGATTGTATCTCCTCAGGCAATAAATGTGCGTAATCAGGGATGATTACTTTTTCAGGTGTTTCGCCGGTATGTATAACAGATTGCTCATGCTCAATTAACGTCCACTCGAAAGATTTTTTTGAACCATATACATCAAAGCTCTCGCGGTATTGGCGGGCAGTATTAAATAATGAGCGTGTTACCTCGGCAGCCAAATCAGAATCTTTAAACTTAATATGGCAGCTTTCAATAGCGAAAGGCGAACCGTATTTGCTGATCAGGTTTTCGTCAATAGTACCAGACCCATAGCAGGATACATATTCGGCATCGGCACCTGCTAACGCTACTACCGGGCCCACGCAATGTGTAGCATAGTGCATTGGCGGCAGGCCTTCCCAATAGCCCGGCCAGCCAGCCATTTCCTGTTGGTGCGATGCGCGCAGGAACTGTAGTTTACCCAGTTCACCTTTTTCGTATAATTCCTTTACAAATAAAAACTCGCGGCTATATACTACGGTTTCCATCATCATGTAGGTCAACCCGGTTTCTTGAACGGCCTCAACAATCTGGCGGCATTCTTCAACTGTTGTAGCCATTGGTACGGTACAAGCCACATGCTTGCCTGCCCTTAATGCTTTTATAGATTGCTCTGCATGGTTTTGTATAGGCGTATTGATGTGTACGGCATCCACTTTCGGGTCAAGCAGTAATTCATCATAATTGGTATATCTTTTTTCAATGCCAAAAGCATCGCCTACTTCATTCAGCTTTTTCTCATCGCGCTGGCAAATGGCATACATATTAGCGTTTTTATGACGCTGGTAAATTGGAATAAACTCGGCTCCGAAACCTAAGCCGATTATAGCAATGTTAATTGTTTTGTTCTCCATGATATATTATAAACTGTATTGTTGAATTTTAGCCGGCTGTGCCGCCCATTGTTTTAAAAATGCCAGGCCATCAATAGCAAATTTGTCCTGGCTCTCGGCCAAAGGATGCCAGATGCATACCGCCTGTGCCAACTCTTTATTTTGTGGTGTAAAGCTTTCTATGGATATAGCGCCCTGGTAATTGATCTCCTCCAAAGCGGTTCTATAAGCGTTCCAGTTGGTTTGGCCCGTACCCGGTGTGCCCCGATAATTATCGGCTACCTGTACGTGTATCAATTTATCGCCTGCCAGTTTTATGGCGGCTTCTAAACTTGGCTCTTCAATATTCATATGGAAACCATCCAGTAATATTTTTGCAGACGGATGATCAATATCTTTTATCATTCTTACCACATCTTCGGCTGTATTAACCAGGTCAGATTCAAAACGGTTAAGCGGCTCTAAAGCGATGTCTAATCCGCGTGATGCAGCCATCTCGCATACGATCTTTAGGTTTTTTACAGCCAGGTCCCACTCCTTTTTCCGTTGCTCGGGCGGCAGCATACGTGCCTTGCCAACAGCCGAATACATAGGGCCCGCAAAAAACGAAGTTCCCCATAAAACACAAAGGTCCATACACGCCTCAATGTATTTAAAGCAGTTGGCATGAACGGCAGTATCTTCATTAGTCAAATCGCGGGTGGGGCCAAACGCTCCGCATACAATGGCTCTAAGCCCGTAAGTGGCTAACGCTTGTTTAACTTTTTGTCCATCTATAATTTCTGGGTCTTCAACCGCTATCTCCACGATATCATAACCCATGCCGGCTATTTTGGCAAAAAGCTCATCAATAGACGAAGTTTGGAATGGCGATGTCCATAACCAGGTACTTACACCAAATTTTAATTGTAATGACATATAGCAGATGGTTAGATGTGTATAATATCCTCTTCCTGTCGCTTTAACAGTATGACCTTATATCCACCCCTTGACCGGAAATATAAAATCAGCCCTAAAAAGCTAATAAACATAATGATAGGGAATACCAATACATTTTTTAAGGCTTCTTTCCTGGCGCCATCCTGTATAGTTTTAACTGCCTCCTGCTCTTCAGTACCCGCTGCAGCAAGTTTGGTTTGATCCAACCCTTCGTAATCGCCAAAAACGCTTGTTTTTTTCTCCGTTACAAAAGTAGAGTGGATAGCCGTATTGTTTGCCGCATCATAGCTGGCAATGTTTCGGTCGATGGTTTTATCCTGCATAAAGCCTAAAATACCGGCACCTATAACTCCGGCGGCTATCATACCCAATCCCCCGGTAATGTTAAGTGTTAACGCCCCGCCTTTAGGAAAACGCTCAGACACCATACCCAGCATGGTTGGCCAGAAGAACGTTTTGGCTATGCCGTAAATAGTAGCGGCTACCAATATCATTACTCCCGAAGAAACAGATAAAAAGTACAAGCCAACTATCGCTATTGCCGAACATATGGCCAGCAAACCCGGTGATGAAAATTGATGCGATATCGGCCCTGCAAAAAACCTTAACACCAACATAATTAACGAGGTATATACCAATACCCAACCTGCCTGTAAACCAATTTTTTGGGTTTCGGGCGTCATTAGGTCAGATATCCAGCTATCAGTACCTAATTCGGTAATGGCTAATGGAATCATTATTAAAAGGAAAATAACAAACAGTGGCTGCCCCAAACTGCGTGTATACAAACCAAAGCCCGCGGCAATTATCAATGTTGCAATAACGCTTACTGTGGGCGACCAGCCAATTACTGCACCCAACTGAAACACAATTAAAGCCGTAATAATAAGGGCACCTAACGCACCAACTTCCTGCAACATTTCTTTGTAGGATACACCAGCCTGCACACGCTCATTAAGCGGAAATTTGCAGAAGAAAGTTATTACAGCGTATACTACTGTAGGTATAAATATCAATGCTATTTTGTATACCCAGGCAGTATTTTCGCCTATTAACAAACCCATTATACCGCCTAAAACCAAACCGCCGGCCCAGCCCGCATGCAGGCGGCTAAGCCATTTTACTTTGTCTTTAGGAAACATAGTTGCAACTACCGGATTGGCTACGGCCTCAACAGTTCCGGCTGCAAGGGCGGCAATAAATGTGCCTATGTATAATGACCAGTACCCGGTTGCAAAAATGGTAATTGTAGTAGATGTAAGGTGACAAATTACCCCAAATATCATGGCTGTTTTATATCCAATTTTATCAATGATCAAACTGAACAGCACAATACTGATAGCAAATGGCCATAACCCTACCCCGGATATTTCGCCCAATTGGGTTTGTGTTAAATTAAACTCATGGCCCCAGGTTGGCAATACTATGGCGCGCAATACAAAACCAAAGGCGGTGGTTACTAACGCGATAAAACACGCGTAAAATATTTTCATATCAGGAGCAGCAGTAGTAGCTGCTCCTGAATTATTTTTTTGAGCTGTCATATTTATTGAGTGACAAGGTTTATCAAATTATCTGGCCGGGCGAGGTGGCGCCGGAGTAACAGTCATAGTACCATTCATTATCCGCCAGTGACCCGGGAACGAACAAATGAAAGGATATTCGCCAACCTCTTGCGGAACCCTAAACCTCATTTTAATAGTTTCATTAGGGTTGATCAATTTAGTTGCAAATAATACCTCAGGCATTTTAGGTATGTAATTCATTTCAATACCTTTAGGATCCTGTGCCAATTTATCAGCAGCTTCGCCTACTTTATTCAAGCTTCCTTTTTGCAGTACCAATAGGTTGTGCTGCATAAAATCAGGGTTAGTAAATTCAAATTCAATTACACTACCTGCTGCCGCTGTAAAGTTTTTAATATCAAACTTCATCTCGTTTTTAATAACGCCTATTTTAACGGTTTGAACCCTATTTGCAGGAATACGGGCAAGTGCATCCGACTCGGCTTTTTCTTTGTTTTTAGCTAGAATACCCTCTGCAGCACCTTTTACATGTTTAGCAATAGCTACATCTAAAGCTAAAGCTATCCATTGGTCGTTTGCATTTTCAGGTAATTTTTGCGCGGCCAATAACGCTACACCAAGCGCATCGTTTTGAGGCAGATCAGCAATAGCTAATATAGCAGCCAATCGGGTGTTTAGGTTAGTTTCGGCCAGCATATTTAATCTTTGTATAACAGCAGATGTTTTTTCGGTTGGAGGCAATACCTGCAAAGCGGCTTTACGTACGCCCGGTGCCGGGTGCCTTAATGCTACTTCGGCAGTAGTAATAGCTTCGGCATTTGATCCGTCCATTAAACCTAAACCATGCAATGCCCATAAAGCATGTACTGCAGCGCCATTAAGATTAATTTCATCAACCCCCTGATCTCTGATCAACTCATAAAGTTTAGGTGCAATAGCTTTGTTGCCCGACTCAACAATTAAACGCTGAGCAGTCATTCGCCAAAACATATTATCGCTTTTTAAACCTTTTATCAGATCATCAGGGTTGTTTTTATCTAATTTTTTAATGTCAGATGGCTTAGCGTTTTTGTAAACTATGCGGTAAATACGTCCGTGAACACGATCACGCAACGGGTTTACGTACGCATTACCTTTACCATTCTCAAATCCTTTTGGAACCGGGTTGTGCTGAATGATGTAGTTATACCAATCGGCAAACCAAACCGCACCGTCAGGACCTACTTCTGAGTGTACCGGAGCCATCCATTCATCGGCACTGGCCAATAAACTCCATCCGTCTTTTTCTTTAAAGCCCGAGCCATCTTTTTCCAAAATAGCCCGGTGAATAACACGTGCGGTGGGCTCGTTAACAAATCCAATTCTGTTCCAGTATTCTTGAGGGAAGTTACGCGCAGTATATAAGTTGTGTCCGGCTCCGGCAGTAAAACCGTCAAATACGTCAACCTGGCGCAGGTTTTTAGTAACTGCGTGTACACCATAGTGCCCATCAATTTTTAATATAGAAGTAGCCGGCTGCACACCTGTTGTGCTTAAATAACGGTAAGGAATACCTAAATAATCGCTATGCGAGTTATTGGCTGTTGATATGAACACGTTGTTATCTTCAGAAAAAGCAATACCCCAGGTATTATTACTCATATTACCCAAGTGCTCCATCCATTTGCCATCAGGCGAAAAACGGTAAGCGGCATTACTCATTCTAATTTGTTTTCCGCCGACAGTTCCGTTAAAACCTGAGTAACCTACTGTACCCCAAATGGTGTTATCAAAACCATAATGCAAACTTGAAGCAACCGCGTGGGTATCATTAAAGCCCCAGCCGGTGATAATATTTTCTCTTATATCAGCTTTATCATCGCCATTAGTATCTTTCAAAAATACAGTGTATGGTGCCTGTGCTACTATTACACCACCATTGGCAAATACCATACTTGTAGGTAAATTCAGTTTATCGGCAAAAATGGTAAACTTATCAGCCTTGCCGTCTCCATTGGTATCTTCACATATCTTGATACGGTCCTGGCCCTGGTCTTTATTTTCTAATACAGTATTAGGATAGTCCACAGTTTCAACTACCCATAGGCGCCCGCGCTCGTCCCATGCCATAGCAATAGGTTTTTGAATATCTGGCTCCTGTGCAAACAACTCCAATTTAAAGTCAACAGGTATTTGTGTTATTAACTGCGACTCTTTTGGAGACATTACCGCCTGTAGTTTTGGAGCCGGATCACGTTTTTCATAATTAGGGATATCTGCTACAGTATAAACACCTTGTGGTTTTTCCAGTTTAGAAAGGTCTTTTGCTGCATCTTTACCAACTGCCCATAATATGCCATTATAAACTAATTTTTGGAAACCGGGATTATTGAAGGTTTTGATATCATGTCCATATGCGGTGTAAAACACACGGCCCTTGCCATAAGTATTTGTCCAGGTATATGGCTCGTGGTGATCGCCTTCTACACGCTCGGTTAATACATGTATTTCAGGGTTGATCTTGGTATGTACATAGGTTTCATCCCAGGTAGTAAAAGGGGTGAAATTTTTGGTTATCTCGTGCTTTTTATCCACAATGGTCATATCAAAATCGCCGGTTTTATGCGATTTGAACTGGCCGCCTATTAGCTTTACCACTTCATCATTATTGCGAAAGCAAAACGATGCAGAGTGCAGTGGGATAAATCCTTTACCGCTTTTAACAAACGACAACAATGCATCGGCTTGTGGCTGCGTTATATTATCATAATTAGCATAAACTATTAAGCCATCGTACTTAGGCAGCGTGGTGCTGTTAAGGTCGTTAATATTGGTAGTATAGGTAATGTTAATACCACTTTTAAAATACTCCTTTGACAGAATTTCAGCCAATTTTTCCGAATCGTGGTTTTTAGCCACATGTCCCAAAAACAATAATTCCAACCTGCGTGGCGGGGCACTTTTAACAAAGGCACCATTAAAACTAACAATAGCCACAATGCAAATTGCGGCAATAGCCAAATACTTTTTCATGAAATTTTATTTAAGTAGGTTTATACTTAGTGTGAATATAGCAAATATGGTTAATATAGCTTTTTGTTTTTTATCAATAAATGACTGTATTTTATCGTAATTAGCATTACATTTACTTTAATTAATGCAATAATCGCTTATGAAATCAGCCCTTCATAAATCACCTATTGAAGATAGTAGAATTTTTATTGCTAAGGAGTTAAATGAAAATCACTTTGATCCTATCTGGCACTCACATTCTGAGTATCAACTATTTGTAACTATTAAGGGCACAGGCACACGATTTATAGGTGATAGCATTAAATCATTTGGCAATAATGAGCTGGTGCTAACCGGTTCAAACCTGCCCCATTTATGGCGCAGCGATGAGCGTTATTTTAATAAGGATAGCGCCTTAAAGGTAAATGGTATAGTAGTTTACATGCAGGAGAATTTGCTGGGCGATCATTTAATGGAAAAGGAAGAGATGATGCTGCTAAAAAAGCTGTTCAAAAAATCGGCCCGGGGGCTGGAGTTTTATGGCGAAACCAAGCAACAGGTCATAAAAATGCTGAAAGAACTGGTGCAATTAAGCGGTTTAGATAGTTTGATACATTTATTAAAGATACTTAACCTGTTGGCCCATACTAAAGAGTACCATTATATATCCACCACCGAATATGCCAATCCTTTTAAGGAAGATGAAACGGCACGTATGAATAAAGTGTACGAGTATGCTTTAAAAAACTATCGTAAAAAAATACATCTGAATGAACTGGCCGAGCTGCTACATATGACACCAACATCATTTAGTCGCTATTTTTCAGTAACCCACAACAAAGGTTTCTCTAAATTCATTACCGAGCTGCGTGTTAAACATGCCTGTAAATTATTGACAGAAACGGACCAAACTATATCGGCAATATCCAATAAATGCGGATTTAAAACATTATCCAACTTTAATAAGCTTTTTAAAGAGGTGATGCACAAAAAACCATCAGAATATAAAAAGGAATTTTTGGAGATTTAATTGCTATTTGCCTGAATATTTTATTTTAAATATGGTGCCTTTAACATCATCTGCTACATACAAGGCACCATCCGGCCCCTGGGCCAAACCACATGGACGATACCTAAAAACCAAATTCCCTTGTTCTATGGGAGAAAAATTATCGGCAAATATTTCCCATTTACCGGACGGTTGGCCGTTTTTAAAAGGCACAAAAGCCACCAGGTAGCCTTTCTTCATTTCGGGCGATTGGCCGTGAAAAGCCATAAAAGCACCATTGCGATATCGTTCCGGGAACATTTTACCCGTATAAAAAAGCAGGTCATTTGGCGCGAAGTGAGCCGGTATAATAACAGATGGCTGTAGGTATTTTACATCCGGCGATCTTTTTCCATCTCCTCCGTATTCTGGTGATTGTACGTATTTTTTTTGAAAGTGATCGTAATATGCAAACGGCCACCCTGCATCAACACCTTGATGCAATTCGTACAACGCTTCGGCTGGTAGTTGGGATACCTGTTGGTCAGTATAGTATTGCGGATACTTATTATCTAAACTGCGACCATGTTGGGTAACAAAAATACTTTTGGATACCGGGTTCCAATCAATACCTACCGAGTTTTTTACACCTGTAGCAAACCTGGTACCATCGGCATAAGTTTGGTCAAACTTATCGGCCCTAAATTTCCATATCCCGGCTACAGAATCCAACAACGGGCAGCCCGGTATACCTACAATGGTTCCCTGCGCACGGCAAGCATCCGAATAAGAGCCTATGGCCACATACAGGTTATTATTATCATCAATTACAAATGATTTAGCATTATCCGCACGCTTATCAACCAATCCTTTAACCAGCAGTTCGGGCTTTTCAGTATCTATAACCTCGTTTTTTGCATTGAGCTTATAACGGTATATAGCACTATTGGAGGAGGAATATAAATATCCGTTCTTTATTTTAATACCGGTACCCGGGTAGTCGCCAAAGCCTGCCTTTGTTTCAAAAAAGCCATCGTTGTTAGTGTCTGTTAAATAATATAACCCTTTGCGGCTGCGGATAGAATTTTCCTTAATGTAAATATTGCCGTTGGCGGTAACCTCAAGGTGTCTTACCGGTCCAAGCGAATCAGCCACTATTGTGGCTGAAAACCCTTGCGGCAATGAAAGGTTAGCAGGGAGTGGGTTTTGCTTTTGGTTAATAGTTAAGCTGGTTAAGGCGGCCAATGTGGTAATTGCGCCCGCTATATAAAGTGCTGTCTTATTCATGTTTATAATTGGAACACCAAACTTATGAAAACATAGGCAAATAGCGTCTGCTTTTATTGTTTTACAAATACTACCAGGCAAGCCGAAATAATTTATCTGTCTATCAATAACTTATACTAAATTTATACACACAGGCAACCTTTTGAAAGGTTTTGTCGTGATAACTATATAATAACGGAATATACCTAAACAGGCTAAACCCCCATGGGTGATGAAGAGCTACATCAACTGGTACGCGGCTGTATAAGCCATGACAGGAAAAGTCAGAAAATGCTCTATAAGGCATTTTATGGCTTTGCTATGGCTATATGTTTACGTTATGCCGGCAACAGGGATGACGCTGCCGAAGTAATGAACCAGGGCTTTATGAAGGTGTTTACAAAAATTGAAACTTTCGATGCCTCACGACCATTTAAAGCCTGGCTGGGGCGTATAATGATGAATGTTTCTATTGATCATTATCGAGCCAACCTGAAAATGGTGTACGCGGAAGACCTGGAAAATGCCGACCATGTAAATGACGGCACCGTTACAGATAGTAATTTAAACTACCAGGACCTTTTAGCCATGGTACAACAATTACCACAAGCCTATCGCACCGTATTTAACTTATTTGCCATTGATGGCTATTCGCATGAAGAAATTGCGGAGATGCTGAATATTAACGTAGGCACATCAAAATCAAACCTGTTTAAGGCAAGGCAAAAGTTAAAGCAAATGATATTAACATCCAATTATCCTACAAGTAATAGTGATTATAACAAGGGGGTGGATTTTACATCGGTAGTAGCTATAAATGCAGCTACAAACCCGATATATTATAATAATGGCATACAAGAATGAAAGAGGAACAGGATATAGATAAAATTTTCAGGCAAAAGCTTGGTGAGCCGGTTAACCAACCCGCTTACCGGGAAGATGACTGGAATGCGCTTGAGCAATTACTTGACGGGGGCAAAAAACGTCGCGGTGTTGTTTACTGGCTACCTGTTTTGAGCAGCGTGGCTGCCCTATTATTACTAGTTTTAGGCTGGTGGTTATTTAAACCGCAAACTACCGATGATACGCAAAAGCCCAAAAAACAATTAGCAAAAGTACAGCAGCTAAAAAAACAACAAACCGCAAATACCGATGAACTTGTCGCCAAAAATAACGCAACAGAGCCAAATGTAATTGGTATAGCGCCATTACAAAAAGGTGCCGGCAATATTTTACGCGTCCCTGCGCAACAGGTGCCGGCAAATAAGGGTTTTAGCAGGATATCAGGAGTTACAAACGGGGGTATGCCTATTGTTATAACCCCGGTTATTGCTCCTGATAAAAACGCCTTGCCGGAATTAATGGCGGTAAAACCCGGCCTTCAAATTAATACAGTTGCAAAAACCGGCAAGGTATCAGTTAAAAATATTATTACTAATGACTATGCTAAAAATTTAGCCATACAACGAAATAAAGTTACGCTCACATCAAGCCTTAGCCACCCACAGTTTGCATTGACTGTGATGGGCGCGCCGGATATTAATGGGGCAAACTCGTTTCAACAAAGCAGAACCGGAACCAACGTAGGATTATTGTTTTCAATAGGCATTAATAAGTTAACGCTTACTACCGGGGTTGCTTATTCATATAAACCTTATAATACCCCTTTTAATGGTTTTCAAAATAATGGGTATACCTATAAAAGTGGATATAATTTTAGAGCCAATCCAATAAATGTGTTGGCAGATTGCCGCATGCTGGATATCCCACTTAATATTGATTACCAGATTTTTAATAAAAATCAAAATAAACTTAGCATTGGTACAGGCTTATCATCATACATCATGCTGAAGGAAAGCTATAAATATGAATATGCTGATCCTGCTGCCGTGGGGCCACACGGGTACAGTATCGCGTCGCCGGGTAAATATTTATTTGGAGTACTTAACCTGCAGGCTACTTATAAACGGCAGGTTAACGCCAAAGTTGGTGTAAGCGTGCAACCCTATTTGAAACTTCCGCTGGGCGAGGTTGGCGCCAGCCAGGTAAGGCTGCAATCGGCCGGGGTAGCCATAGGCTTAAGCTGGAACATCAATTCATTAACAAAACCATAGTTATGAAATATATCCTAATTGTTTTTTTGACTTGCATTGGTGCCTATACCCTGGCAGCACAGGACCTATACACTTGTAAAAATGCTAATATCAGCCTGTTCTCGTCTGCACCATTGGAAGATATAGCTGCTAATACCGCAGCGGGCACATCCGTTTATAATGCCGCTACCGGCGAGTTGGTATTCAGCGTTAATATTAGCTCGTTCAGGTTTAAAAAATCATTAATGCAGGAGCATTTTAACAGCGACTACATGGAGAGTGATAAATACCCTAAAGCTACCTTTAAAGGAAAGATACTTCAGCAAATTGATGTTACCAAAAATGGCAGTTACCCGGTAACTGCAACAGGCGAACTGGACATACATGGCGTTAAACAAATCCGCACCATTCCGGGTAGCATCACTGTAAATAATGGCAATATAACTATGGCTTCAGAATTTGTGGTTAAATGTGTTGACCATCATATTGACATCCCAAAAATTGTATTTCATAACATTGCCGAAACCATAAAAATGAATGTATCCGCAACTTATACACCGGTAAAAAAATCATAAATCGACCACATAAACTTCACAATCATGAAAATCGCCTTAAAACATACCCTTATTTTATTGGCCCTGCTGGCTACAGGTATTAACGTTAAAGCCCAATCTGCCGAGTCACTTTTAAAACAAATGGAGGAGCCGGAAACAGCAAACCGTGTAGTAATATTTAAAGCGAGCCGCCTGGTAAACCAGCGAACTACCGAAATGATAAAAAAGCAAAATTTAAATTTTTTGATCATTCACCGCTTTGGTGACATTGCCGGAAACCTTGGCGGCCCTCAAACCGCATTTGGATTGGATAGGGTAAACGATGTATACTTCGGGTTTGAGTATGGCATAAGCGATAAGTTAAATATCGATTTTGGCCGTAGTACCATAGGGCAGTTACTGCAATTAGGTTTAAAGTACGCGGCACTTCAGCAAACGTCCAACAACAGTTCGCCGGTAGCATTAACATTCATAGGCGAAGCGGGGATACGCCCGTATGGCAATTTCCAAACATTTGAAGGCCGGGCATCTTACCTACTGCAGGCAGCTATAGCACGTAAATTTTCGCCGGGCTTATCCTTGCAGTTATCCCCAACTTTTGTACGCAACAATACGCCCTACCCGTTAATGGCCGGCAGTGAGCAGCAATTTTTTGCTTTACAGGCAGCAGCCCGTATTGGGTTAAGCAAACGCATGAGCGTATTGTTGGATTATGCACACACCTTCTCTGATCTGCGAAATAACAACATAAACTTCCAGGACCCGATAGGCGTAGGATTAGAAATGGAAACCGGCGGGCACGTATTTACCATAAACGTTACCAACACCAACGCTATATCAGGCATCAATTATTTAAGCAATCCGGCATACCGGTTCTCGCAGGGCCAATACCGTTTAGGCTTTACTATTTCAAGGATGTTTGATTTTGGACCCAAGAAAAAATAGCCCTTTCCCTATGTTAAATACGGCCCCTTTTCCATACGGAAGGGGCTTTTTTATTATACCTCATTAGCCACCTTTGCAAACTTGTTTCGGTACTCTATGGGCGTAAGTCCGGTTATCTTCCTAAAAATATCTCGGAAAGCTTTGGTATCGGTATAACCCACATCATACATCACTTCAGTTACATTTTTACGTGAAGCTTCAAAAAACTTTTTTGCGGCTTCTATACGTACGCGTTGTATGTACTCAATTGGTGTGTTGGTGGTTGCATCCTTAAACCGTCGCTCAAAAGTGCGGCGGCCAATATTTACCAGGTTGGCCAAATCCTCTACCGTGATCTTGTCTTCGTAGTTTTTTTCTATATAGTCCTGTACTTTTTGAATGTCTGCATCGCCATGGTTCTTCTGTCCTTTAAATATAGCAAACTGCGATTGGCTATCCCTGCCAATGTCCAACGCAAAATACTTGGATATCATTACTGCCGTTTCACGGTCAGAAAATTTCTCAACCAAATACAGTATTAAATTCCACAAACTGCTTGCTCCTCCGCTACTGTAAATGTTACCATGCTCGGTTATTACGGCACCGTCCTCTACCTCTATTTGCGGATATTTCTCTCTAAACTCGGTAATATGCGCCCAATGGGTTGAGCATTTTTTTCCATCCAACAAACCTGTTTCGGCCAATAAAAAAGCGCCTATACATAAACTGGCCAAACTGGCTCCGTTTTGATGCAGGGATTTGAAATAAGGTATGGCTTCGGCATTGGCCTCAATTCCTGCAAGGGTATCGCCATAGGTGGGGGGTATAATTAACAGGTCGGTATGGGTAACATCCTTAAGCAGCCTGTCGGTTTTTATGGTGTATTCGCCATTGTTGGCTGGCACATATTCATTAAGGCCCACATATTCCACGTTAAAAATGGGCTTTTTGCCAAATACGGTTAAAAACTCATTGGCCGTGTTAAAAGTTCTGAATGGTGGTGTAATCGCTTCTATTACACCATACTGCGGAACAAATACTGAAATTTGCATAAATTTAAATCTTGATTAAAGATATAAATATGTTGTCGTAATTCACCCCTTAATTGTCGCTTTTACAACAGCCCGAGTTTTTCAGCCTGCCGCATCTTTGTATTATACATTAAACCAAAAAATTAAATATCATGAAAAAGAACAAAACCCTATTTTGGATAGCTACCATCATCATTGTCCTATGGGAAGGTGTAATGCCGCTTGGCGTAATCCTGTTTGCACCACAATATGCTACTGTAGGTTCAAGGGATTTGGGTTACCCTGATTACTTTGGCTATACCTTAATTATTTGCAAGGTACTGGGAGTTTTAGCCATAGCTATCCCGGCAATTCCGGGTAAGGTAAAGGAGTGGGCGTATGCAGGTCTAACCTTTAATTTACTATTTGCTTCCATCAGCCACGCCTGTGTAGATAAAAATATTGGCTATGTACTGATGCCGCTGGCATTCCTGGGTATTTTGGCTGTATCTTACATCTACGGTAATAAGCTACGTACCAATAGCTAAGCCATTATCAACAAAAAATTAACCAATTAAAAATCAAAGACATGAAAAACAACTCAGTTTCATTACACAGGGTGCTTACAGCAAGCCCCGAGAAAGTATTCCGCGCATTTTCAGATCCATTGGCACATGCATCATGGATACCCCCTTACGGCTTTTTATGCCAGGTGCATCAAATGGATTTTAAGGTGGGTGGTCATTTTAAAATGAGCTTTATCAATTTCGGTACAGGTAATGGTAATTCATTTGGCGGCGAGTATTTAGATATAAAACCAAATGAGTTTATTAAATACAGCGATAAGTTTGACGACCCCAATTTACCCGGAGAAATGATCACCACTGTTTCACTTAAACAAGTAATATGTGGTACCGAAATTAAAATAGAGCAAACAGGTATACCTGAAGCTATACCTGCCGAAATGTGCTACCTGGGCTGGCAGGAATCATTAGAAAAATTGAAAAAGCTGGTTGAACCCAACATCCCGGATGCTTAAATTTTAAACCTATGCTGCTTCAAAATAGCGAAAAATTAACAGGCGGGATATTTATAACCTTTGCCGGCAACTGCAAAAAAGCGCTCACGTTTTACCATACCTGTTTTGGCGGCACGTTGTATTTTGAAACTTTTGCTCAAGAATTGCACGGCTATAAAGAAAAACCGGTAATTAGCGGCTCATTAGTAGCCGATAATATTGTGATACATGGCTCGGACCTGGTACATAACGAGGGCAGAAAAATCGGGAATTATCTCTCGGTTTTTCTGCCGTTTAAAAATGCTGGAGACAGAAAGGCTTTTATTGATAAGTTAAGCTTGGGCCGCAAGGAGTTACCGGCCATAAATGATAAAGATCAAACATTGGTTGAAATAACTGATGCTTTTGATGTGCGGTGGGTGTTGGGGGTTTATTAACTGCACCTCCCAACCATGTTTAAAAAAGTGCATTAAAAAAGCCGCTTAACTTTTGCTAAGCGGCTTTGTAGCCCGTAGGGGAATCGAACCCCTGTTTCTAGAATGAAAATCTAACGTCCTAACCCCTAGACGAACGGGCCTTATTACTTAATAGTAACCCCTATTTTGGGATTGCAAAGATATACGTTTAAAGATAATTTTAAAATAAACTTTCAAAAAAAATTTATTGCTTTTACTACCAGCTCTTTATAAGTGGCAATTTTACACCTTCCAAACAAAAACGCTCCTGTAATATTATAATGGTATAGTTATTAAACCTATATTTATTTTAATATAATCTTACAGCAAATACCATGAAAGCAGTTTGGAACAACCGGGTTATTGCCCAAAGTGATGATACCGTAGTGGTTGAAAACAATCACTATTTCCCAAAGGAAAGTGTAAAACCCGAATATCTAAAAAACTCAGATACGCACACCACCTGCCCATGGAAAGGGCTGGCGTCTTATTATACTTTAGCTGTTGACGGTAAAGAAAATCCCGATGCCGCCTGGTATTACCCTGAGCCAAAGGAGGCAGCAGCACAAATTAAAGATCATATTGCCTTTTGGAAAGGCGTACAAATAACCCAATAATATGCAGCAATATGATGCCATAATAATTGGCGCCGGGCAGGCAGGCGTTCCGTTAGCTAAAAAACTGGCTAATGCGGGCAAAAAAGTGGCGCTTATTGAAAAGCGCTGGGTAGGCGGTGTATGCGTTAACGATGGTTGCACACCTACTAAAACCTGGGTGGCCTCGGCAAGGGCGGCTTACATGGCGGGGCATAGTGGGCATTTAGGCATTAGTATAAAAAACTATAAATTAAATATGCGCCTCATTAAAAAGCGCAAGGATGATATTGTACTTAACGCCCGCAACGGCATCCAAAAATCAATGGAAGAGATCAAAAACCTCGACCTGATATATGGAGAGGCCACATTTACCGGCGAAAAAACTTTAGCTGTTGATTTAAACTCGGGCGGCCATAAAGAAATGAAAGCCGGATGGATTTTTATTAATACCGGCGCAAAAACCGTTATACCACCTGTGGAGGGCTTAGAGGATACCGATTACTTAACCTCCACATCCATATTAGAACTGGATTATGTACCTGAGCATTTACTAATTATTGGTGCCAATTATATTGGATTAGAGTTTGGGCAGATGTTTAGGCGGTTTGGTAGTAAGGTTACCCTTTTAGAGCGATCACCCCGCATACTCTCCCGCGAGGATACTGATGTGGCCCAAGCCGTACATCAAATTTTAGTAGATGAAGGTATTAAAATACATACCGGGGTACAGGTTAATAATTTTAAAAAAACAGCTAAAAAAAGCATAAAAGCCACTATAGGTGTTGGTGGCAAAACCAAAACTATTAAATGCTCGCACGTACTGGTAGCTGCCGGACGCTCACCCCAAACAGATACCCTTAACTTAAAAGCCGCCGGCGTTAAAATTGATGATAAAGGTTTTGTTAAGATAAATGACAAACTGGAAACCAACGTGCCGGGCATTTATGCTTTAGGTGACGTAAAAGGCGGTCCCGCGTTTACGCACATTGCTTATAACGACTATACCATTGTTTATCGCAATTTGGTAGAAAAGCAAAACCTGTCTATTAAAAACCGCCCGGTACCCTATTGTATGTTTACCGACCCACAACTGGGCCGAATAGGCATAACCGAGGATGAGGCCAAAAAACAAAAGCTAAAAAATATAAAAACAGTAGTTTTACCCATGAGGGGCGTGGCCCGTGCAGTTGAAATGGGCGATACCCGCGGCTTGATGAAAGCCATAATCAATACCAAAACCAAGAAGATTTTGGGTGCGGCCATTTTAGGAACCGAAGGCGGCGAAATTGTAAGCGTATTGCAAATGGCCATGGAAGCCGGAATGACGTACGAACAGGTAAGATATTTTGTATTTGCACACCCCACATATTCCGAATCATTAAATAACCTGTTTATGCGGGTGGATGTATAACGCCTATGATCAAAGCGGTACAATTAAGCAAGTTATTTGGCAATATAAAGGCCGTTGATGATATCTCGTTCGAGGTAAAGGAGGGCGAGAACCTGGTTTTGCTGGGCACCAGCGGTTGTGGCAAAACTACCACGCTTAAAATGATCAACCGGTTGATAGAGCCAGGCAGCGGGGAAATTTATATCGACGGTAAAAACATTCTACAACAACCACCCGAAGAACTGCGCCGGTGTATTGGTTATGTATTGCAAAACAATGGACTGTTCCCCCATTATTCCGTAGCCGAAAATATTGCCATTGTACCCCAGTTATTAAATTGGGATAAAGCCCGGATTGACAAAAGGGTGAGCGAGCTGATTGAAAAACTACACTTATCGGCCGAATACTTAAATAAATACCCTAACCAGTTAAGCGGCGGGCAACAACAGCGTGTGGGGCTGGCAAGGGCATTGGTGGCCGATCCGCCGGTGCTGTTAATGGACGAACCTTTTGGCGCGCTGGATAATGTGACCCGCTCAAAAATTCACGATGAATTTAAAGGTTTGGATGAACTCAAACGCAAAACCATCATGATGGTTACCCATGATGTACAGGAAGCCTTTGAACTGGGCGACCGCATTTGTTTAATGGATAAGGGAAAGATCATCCAATCAGGCACGCCAGCCGAATTGCTATTTACCCCTGCTAATGCTTTTGTAAAGGAGTTTTTAAAGGACCAGCGCCTGCAGTTGGAGTTTAAGGCAATTACCCCCGATGGGCACCCTGGCATGAACTTATGGGAAACTTTGGAACAATTGAAATTTGATGGCACACCAGAGGGTAAAATAGAATATGAGCGATTGATGGCTGCATTTTATAAATCTAAAACAGAGCACCCCCATGGATGAGCAACAACAAACCTTGTGGGGCTTTATGACGCAGCAGAGCGATAAGCTGGCAACCCAAACCTTGCAGCATATCGGGCTTACGTTTATATCATTGCTCATAGCCGTTTTGATTGGTTTACCCTTAGGTATTTTTATCGCTCGTAAAACAAAATTATCCGGACCCGTTTTGGGTGTGGCTGGTGTTTTACAAACTATCCCCAGTATTGCTTTATTGGGTTTTATGATACCCTTACTGGGCATTGGCGCCAGGCCGGCTATTGTGGCTTTATTGCTTTACGCCTTGTTACCAATCATCCGCAACACTTATACCGGCATTACCGGGGTTGATGCGGCAGTAAAGGAGGCCGCTGTTGCTATGGGCATGAGCAAATGGCAAATACTATTAAAGGTAGAGCTGCCGCTTGCTATGCCCGTTATTTTGGCCGGTATCCGCACCGCTACGGTCATCAATGTGGGTGTGGCTACATTGGCATCATACATTGCCGCTGGTGGCTTAGGCGAGTTCATTTTCGGCGGCATATCTTTAAACAATACCAATATGATACTGGCAGGTGCCATACCCGCCGCCCTACTGGCTATTATATTTGATTTTTTGCTGTCGCGATTGCAAAACCTTAACCTCAAAAAGTTAAAAAGGGCTACTGTAGCATTACCCGTTGTGTTGGTGGTGATGGCATCTTTTTATTTTATCCCGTCGGCTTATGGGAGTAAGCTTACCGCGGGTTTTACACCCGAGTTTATGGGGCGGCAGGATGGTAACCTGGGGCTGCAAAGCAGGTATGGTTTAAAAATACATACCATAGTTATTAGTGACGCGGTAATGTATAAAGCCGCTTTTGAAAAGGAATTGGATGTCATCAGCGGCTATTCCACCGATGGCAGATTAAAAGCCTATGGGCTGGTAGTTTTGGATGATGATAAAAAGATATTCCCGCCCTATTATTGCGCGCCAATTGTAAGAAACGAGTCTCTGCAAAAATTCCCGGACCTCGAAAAAACGTTAAATCTGCTGTCGGGCCAAATAAATGATAGCGTAATGACCGAATTAAACTATCGTACCGATTATCTTCACCAAACGCCCGAGCGGGTGGCTAAAGATTTTTTAGTATCGAAAAAATTATGGAAACCGGAGCGCGATGGCAACAACGGGATCGTGCGCATCGGCTCCAAAATATTTGGCGAACAATATATTTTGGCAAACATTTACCGTATGCTCATAAAAGGTTATACCGATTATGATGTGGCTACCAAAACAGGCTTAGGCGGTACCAAAATTTGTTTTGACGCGCTAACCAATAACCAGATTGACTTGTACCCTGAATATACCGGCACCGGTTTGCTGGCTATAATACAGGCAGATAAAAAAACGCTAGACGCTTTATCGGTAGATAAGGATAAAACCTATGCCTATGTTAAAAACGTATTTAATCAGCGTTATCAAATCAAATGGCTACAGCCAATTGGGTTTAATAATGCCTATGCTTTAATGATGCGGCAAAAACAGGCATCAAATTTGAACGTTAAAACCATATCCGACCTGAAAAGGTATTTGGATAGTAAATAATATAAATGGATATCATTAACCGCTACCAGCAAGTACGTAAACGAACAGAAACTATATGCAGCCCTTTACAAATTGAGGACTATGTGGTGCAGCCTGTAGTTGATGTTAGTCCGCCTAAATGGCATATTGGGCATACTACCTGGTTTTTTGAAACCTTTATTTTAAAGCCCTACTTTATGGGCTACCAGGAATATGACCCCGATTATAATTTTGTTTTCAATAGTTATTATGAATCGGTAGGCACCCGGGTGATCCGTACAGATAGAGGTAATTTAAGTCGCCCAACGGTTAACGAGATCTATAAATACCGCGAGTACGTAGATGAAGCTATGGAAAAGTTTCTTTGTACCGAGCCATCTGCAGAAGTTAAGGAACTGCTGATACTTGGCCTTAACCACGAGGAGCAACACCAGGAGCTTTTATATACTGATATTAAATACATATTGGGTCATAATCCGCTGTTTCCGGCTTATGATAAAAGCTATGTATCGCCAAAGGCAGAGGCAGTTGAAAGCGGCGAATTTATCCAAATGAACGAGGGCGTTTACGAGATAGGTTTTGAAGGCGAAGGGTTTTGCTTTGACAATGAATTGAACCGCCACAAAGTTTATTTAAATACGTTTGAAATAAGCCCCAATCTGGTAACTAACGAAGAATATTTAGAATTTATAAACAGCGGCGGCTATCATGATTTTCGCCACTGGCATGCCGAGGGTTGGGATTGGGTAAAGAATAATAAAATAGAAGCTCCGCTGTACTGGCATGTCATTAATGACGAATGGTATAATTATACTTATAACGGCTTAGGGCCAATTAAACCTCACGACCCGGTTTGCCATATCAGTTACTATGAGGCGTATGCTTATGCGGCCTACAAAGGGCTAAGATTACCAACGGAATTTGAGTGGGAAGCAGCGTCATCAAAATTTAAATGGGGTAAAAGCTGGGAGTGGACCGAAAGCGCGTACCTGCCCTATCCCGGTTTTGCCAAAGCGCCCGGCGCCATCGGCGAGTATAACGGCAAATTTATGGTAAATCAAAAAGTATTACGCGGCGCGTCTGAGGTTACGTCACCGGGGCATAGTCGTAATACATACCGTAACTTTTTTGCACCTTATTTACAATGGCAATTTACGGGTATACGCCTGGCCAAATAAATATACCCTCTACTACTATGGATATATCTACACAACAAACCCAAAGCCAAACCAAGCAATTTTACGCCGATGTAATGGCAGGGCTGCAGGCATCGCCCAAGTATATGCAGTCAAAATATTTTTATGATAGTGCGGGCGATAGGCTGTTCCAGGATATTATGAATTGTGATGAATATTATCCTACTGATTGCGAGCTGGAGATTTTTGCTGAACAAACAGCGGACTTAGCTAACGCGATACTGGTTGGCGGCGATGGCTTTGACCTGATAGAGTTAGGTGCCGGGGATGCCACAAAATCATCTTACCTGCTACAACACTTGTTGGATAAAAAGGCCGACTTTACTTATTTGCCCATAGATATATCGGACCACGTAATTGATTACCTGAACAGCACCCTGCCGGTTACCTTACCTGGACTAAAAATAGACGGCCTTAACGGCGATTATTTTGACATGCTTAAAAAAGCAGCCGAACGCTCAAACAGGCGCAAGGTAGTTTTGTTCCTGGGATCAAACGTAGGTAATATGCCGGTGAGTGCCGCCGAAAAATTTTGCCAGGAACTGCGCGATCATCTTTCGCCCGGCGATATGGCACTGATAGGCATCGACCTGAAAAAAAATCCTAAAACTATATTGGCCGCGTATAACGATAAAGGTGGCATCACCAAAAAATTTAACCTTAATTTGCTGGAACGTATTAACCGCGAATTGAATGCTAATTTCAACATTTCGCAGTTTGACCATTACCCTACTTATGATCCTGAAACGGGGTCATGCAAAAGCTATTTGGTTAGCCTTACCGATCAAAGCGTAACAATAAATAGTGGCGAACCTATCCACTTTTTAAAGAACGAGCATATTTTTATGGAGATATCTCAAAAATATACCGTTACCCAAACAGATCACCTGGCCAAATTGGCGGGTTTTAAAACCGACGGCCATTTTTACGATAAAAAACACTGGTTTTTAGATGTAATATGGATAGCCCAATAGTGTATTAGTAACACAAAAAATACATTATTACCGATCTTAATACTATTTTTGGCGCGGATAACCCAAACTGAAGTATTAAATAATGGAAAGATTCTCGTTAAAAGATCAGGTAATTATTGTAACCGGAGGCACCGGAATATTGGGTGATGCCTTTATTAAAGGCATTGTAGCGGCAGGCGGTGCAGTAGGCATATTGGGCCGAAATGAAACCCTGGCTACACAACGTGCAGATGCCGTTAATGCTTCAGGAGGCAAAGCTATTGCCTTGATAGCTGATGTATTAAACGAAGAGCAGTTACTTGCTGCAAAAACCAAGATACTTGATAAATTTGGACGTATTGATGGCCTGGTAAATGGTGCGGGTGGCAATATGCCCGAGGCTATTGTTCAACCGGGATCGGATATATTTAACATGAATATGGATGGCCTTCGCCGCGTAGTTGACCTTAATTTATGGGGAACCATTATACCTACCCAGATATTTGGTGAAGCCATGGGTAAAAATGGCAAAGGCAGCGTAGTAAATATATCATCAATGGCACCGCAGGGTGTAATTACCAAAGTTTTGGGTTACAGCATAGCTAAAGCCGCTATTGATATGTATAACAAATGGTTTGCTGTTGAGGCCGCTTTAAGGCATGGCGACAAAATAAGAATGAATGCCATTGCACCGGGTTTCTTTTTAACCGAGCAAAACCGCACCTTGTTAACCAATCCTGATGGCAGCTATACCGAGCGTGGTAAACTGGTTTTACAAAACACCCCATACAAACGCTTTGGCCAGCCCGAAGAATTAATAGGCGCCCTGATATATTTATTAAGCGAAGAATCAAAATTTGTAACCGGAACCATCTTGAACGTAGATGGTGGTTTCTCGGTATTTAGCGGAGTATAGGTTAAATAATACACACAAAAAACCATCGATCATTATGAAAAAATCTATAATGAAGAATGTTTTACCTTTTTTTACAGGCGCGTTATTGACCTATGCAGCCGTGTATTCGGCCCGTGCACAAAGCTTGTTACCATCCACCTCTTTGGTTTACCCCGGTGTTGACGGCAAACTGGTGTATGTAGCTGATAGTTTAGGTAACCGCATACCCGATTTTTCAAACGCGGGATACAGGGGTGGCGGTGTTGCTATACCTTACGTTCCAAACAAAGCAACTGTTTGGCCTGTGCCGGGCGATAATACAGATAATATACAGGCCGCTATTGATAAAGTATCAGGCATGCCAATTGACGCATCCGGCTTTAGGGGCGCTGTGCTTTTAAAAATGGGTACATATTCATTAGATAAACCACTAAGCATAAAAGTATCCGGCGTAGTATTACGCGGCGAAGGCTTGAGCGATATTGGCACTATTTTGATAGGCAGAAAAGGCTCACAAACGGGAGCATTGATTAACATTACCGGACCAACAGCCATCGCTGTACAAGAGGCTACCAAGCAAACTATTACTGATAAATATGTGGGCGTTGGGGTTAAAACATTCAATATAAAATCAGCCAAGGGATTTAAGGTTGGCGATGTTATTTTAGTACGACGTTATGGCAATAAAGAATGGGTAAAGGAACTTGGGTTAGATAGCGCCAGTGCGGGCCGTTATCAATGGCGCCCTTTCACTATTACTTTTGATAGAACCATTACCGAGATAAAGGGTGATAACATTACAGTAGATGCGCCGATATTTACCGCCATTGAAACCCGTTGGGGTGGTGGTGATATTGTGAAATATACCGAAAACAGAATTGAGAACGTAGCTGTAGAAAACCTACGCGGCCAATCGGACTATAATCCTACCGTACGTCAAAAAGCTTATGGCAATATGGACCGCGGCATAACCGATAAACCAGAGACGCGCTATGAGGGTGAAGAATATTTTTCTGATGAGCGGCACTATTATAACTTTATCATCTTTAGTAATGTTAAAAATGCCTGGGTGCGTAATGTTACAGCATTACATTTTGCCCGAAGCCTGGTGGCAGTTAGCGCGGGTTCAAAATATGTTACCGTGCAGGATTGCGACTCGCGCGAGCCGGTTTCTATCAGGATGGGTTCACGTCGTTTCACTTACCAAATGAGCGGACAGTTTTGCCTGGTGCAACGTTGTACCTCACAAAAAGGCCGTCACTCGTTTGTTGTATTAGAATCAGAATCAAGCGGCAACGTGTTTTTAGATTGTACTGCCATTAACCCCTATTCAACCAGCGAGCCTCATAGCCATTGGAGTAGCGGTATATTATACGATAACGTAAAAGCACCCCTAACGGCCCGCTTCTGGAAAGATATAAACATTGGCTGGGGCGGTGCAAACGTGGTAATGTGGAATTGCGAAGGCGATTTCCTGATACAAAACCCGCCTACGGCTAAAAATTATTCATTCGGCCATATTGGTACAGCATCAGTAATATATAACGCCGGTTACCAGGATTTGACCAAGCCAAGGGGATATATTGAATCATTAGACCAACACGTTACCCCAAGAAGTCTTTATTTAACACAACTTAAAGATCGTTTGGGCATAGACGCGGTACGGAATGTTTTACCGGCTAAAGCCGACTAAACTTTAATGTATAAACAGTTACGCTAAGGCGATGAAAGGATAATTTACTAACAAAGTCGAGCCAAACCCATCACATTTACCCTACTAATTGGGGGGCAGTTACAACCTTTTTTAAATATACCACAGGCTGAGAGGCTAAACATAACCAATAAGCCTGCGGCTATAAATAATCTACCTTTTATCATCATGTTGTTAAGCACCAACCAACTTGCTATATTCTTCAGCCGAGATCAGGCTATCAATATCAGCAGCATTGGCCGGCGTTGCTTTTACTAACCAGCCATCGCCATACGGGTCGCTGTTAACCAGTTCAGGCTGGCTATCTAATAATGGGTTAACTTCCAATATAGTACCGGCAACCGGCATAAACAGGTCTGATACGGTTTTAACCGCTTCAACTGTACCAAAAACAGCATCCTTGCTTACTTCTTGCCCTGCAGTAGTAATATCTAAATAAACAATATCGCCCAACTCGCGCTGTGCAAATTCGGTTATGCCTATGTAGGCTACATCGCCTTCTAAGCGTATCCATTCGTGGTCTTTGGTGTATTTTAATTCTGCGGGGAAATTCATAATGCTGTTTGATTTTGTTGCATCAAAAATAATAAAACTTTAAGTTAACACCTACTTTAACCGTATTAAAACTATATTAGGCGTAGTAAACCTATTAATGGAATAAATTTTGCAGAGATTATATAAAAATTCACGGGGCGATGAAAAATCTATTCCTAATTAGTTCATTATTACTGTTATTAATGCAAGCTTGTATTAATGATGTTGACGAGTCAGCCTCGGGTAGCTATAAAAGCAAACAACCGGTTATTTTTATTGAAGAGGGTGATAAGCAGTTTGCCGTAGACGCTGCACAGAAAGGCCTGGCCCATATTGAACTGGGTAAACTGGCCATTCAAAAAGGATCGGACAAAAAAATAAAAAACTTTGGTGCCATGATTGTCAAACAACATCTTAAAATAGATGCCGGATTCCAAAAGGTTGCCAAACTTAAATCGATAACATTACCCATTACTATCACTTCTGCCACTCAGAAAACCCTGGATAGTCTTTCGACATACTCCGGAAAAGCCTTTGATAAGGCTTTTTTAAACTTCATGATCAACAATCATGAAACTGATATTAAATTTTTTGAATACGCCTCAAACCATGTAGTTGATAAGGACCTCAAAAAACAGGCTTCGAAACACCTGCTTATACTGCACCGCCACCTATATGCGCTAAATGGAATAAAGGCAATTATGAAATATTAACAGCTATTTTACCCTGTTTTTTTGCATAACCTTTATTAAAATAATAATTTGGCAATTATCTTAAAATGTCCCTTTAATCAATGGTAAATCCAATTGTTACTGGTATTATATCTTACGGAATGTCGGGCAGGATATTCCATGCACCTTTTTTAAGTACCAATCCACGCTTTAAATTAAAAGGCGTGGTTGAGCGTAACGAAAAAAAGATGGGCCGCACTTTCCCGGACATTGTGAGTTATGATAGTGTGGATGATATGCTTGCCGACCCGGAGATTGAACTGGTTATTGTTAACACCCCAAATTTTACTCATTTTGATTTAACCAAACAGGCGTTATTAGCGGGCAAGCATGTTTTAGTTGAAAAACCGGCGGCTGCCAATACTGCCGAAATAGAAACGTTATTTGATACCGCAAAAGCTGCCGGCCGTAAACTTACCTTTTACCAAAACCGCCGTTGGGACAGCGACTTTTTAGCGGTTAAAGCAATTATTGAAAGCGGCAAACTGGGCAGGCTTACCGAAGTACATTTTAGATATGACCGATATAAACCCGAATTATCAGTAAAGCCCTTTAAAGAAACTGAAACACCGGTAAACGGATTGGTGTATGACCTGGCACCGCATATTATTGACCAGGCTATAATTTTGTTTGGTAAACCTTTAAGTTTTGATAAAACCGTAGCTTTGCAGCGCGATAACTCGATAGTGGTAGATTATTTTAATTTCCGTTTAACCTACCCGGGCAATTTTAATGTTTACCTAACTTCGGGATTGTTAATACCTGAGCCTGTACCATCATTTGTAGTGCATGGTACTTTGGGCAGCTTTTTAAAATACCGTACCGATGTACAGGAGGAGCAGTTAGATGGTGGTATGATGCCAACCGATGAACAGTATGGTATTGAAGCTCCGGGCAGCGAAGGCAAACTGGTTACTATTGAAGCCGATGGTAAAAAAATTGTGGAATGGGTAACATCAGAAAAAGGGGATTATAATAATTTATTTAACGCCGTGTATCATACCATACGTGATAATGCGTTATATCCCATAACAGAAGAACATATTTACTGGCAAATGGAGTTGCTGGAAGCTTAACAAACAATAAAAATGAAAAAATTACTACTTGTACTTTCTTTAATCATATCAGGGTTATATGCCAACGCGCAAAATCATGAAACTACACTGCCTATACCTAATTACCGGATAATGAAAGATGACGGCAAAATTAGTACACAGGCTAACCTGAATAGAAAAAAGCCGGTGATGTTTATTTACTTTGAACCCACCTGCAGCCATTGCGAACATTTAATGGATGAGTTGAAGCCACATATGAGTAAGCTTAAGAATGTGCAGGTGGTATTGGTAACCTATACCCATACTGAATCTCCTTATTTAAGTATGCTTACTTCTTTTATCAAAAAGTATAACCTTAAAAAATACCCTAACGTTACAGTAGGTACCGAGTACCCTGACTATAAAGTTCAACGTTATTATGAAATATTTAACACACCTTATATTGTAGTATATGACCGTAATGGCAAGGTGGCTAAATCATTTACGATGGTACCCGAAAATGTAAATGACCTGCTAAGTGTGATTAAAAAAGTTTCTGCATAATTGCCCTAACGCGTTTTTCAAACGTATAATTAGCTTATGTTATTTGCGTAGCTTTTATCGCAAAGCTAAAAAATGCATAAGTTACTGAATGTTAGTAAGTAATGAATCCGCGTCAGACATCTTCAAAACCGGCCTGAAGTTTTCTTATCAAGAAAGTTACAGGCTTTTTTAGCCTATCCATTTTTAAAAACAGATTTTTGTAGCATGATATTTAATATTGCTAAATCGTTCTTCTTCGTAATTTTCATACTTTTTGCTGCCACGGCGGCTGCTCAAAATGGGGGTACAGTATCAGGCTCATTAATTGATGGTGCTAACAACCAACCGCTTCCTTTTGCATCGGTGGTTTTAGCCCCAAAAGACACTTCTCAATCTCCTAAAAGCATGCAAAGTGACATTGATGGTAATTTTACCATTACCGATGTTGCAGATGGTGCTTATACACTAAAAGCCAGTTATATTGGCTATTTATCCTATACAAAAGATACCCTTATTGCAAGCCCTGATAAAAACAATATCAACTTTGGCAAAATTGTATTAACCCCGGCCAAGGGTGTATTGCAGGAAGTTTCGGTTACCGCACAGCGCAGCCAGATACAGTTAGGCGTTGATAAAAAAATATTCAGCGTATCCGAAAGCCTGGTTAGCCAGGGTGGTTCTGCTACTGATCTGTTGGCCAATGTACCCTCGGTACAAGTAGATGTGGACGGGAATTTAAGCCTGCGCGGGTCAGGCAATGTACGCGTGCTTATTAATGGCAAACAATCTGCACTTACAGGTAGCAATTTAGCTGATATTTTGGCATCAATGCCGGCAAGTTCTATCGAAAATATTGAGGTTATTACCAACCCTTCTTCAAAATATGATGCTGAAGGACAATCGGGAATTATTAATATAGTGCTTAAAAAAAATGTAAAAGCCGGTTTAACAGGATCGGTTTCGGCAACTGCAGGAAACCAAAATACAATTAATGGGTCAGTTAACCTGGCTTATCAAAATAAAAAAATAAACGTTTATGGTAACTACAGCTACCGTAAAGCCGACCGTAATGGAAATGGTTTTAGTACTAAAACCACTATGCAAACTGCCACAGACGGTACAGTTACCAATCAATATACTAACCAACAATCTAACCAGCTATCCCGTTTTGGCGGGCATAACATCCGTAGTGGCATTGATTTCTATTTAAATGATAAAAACACGCTAAGTTTTTCTAACAATATTAACATTCGTGATCGTAACCAGTTTCAAAATGGCAATACCACGGTAACTCAAAATGGGGCTCCCTATCAAACTCAAGATCAAAATAACGTTTCTACCGGTAACGGTACCAATGTTAACTTTAATTTAGATTTTGAACACAAGTTTGATAAAAAAGACGAAGTACTTACCGCTAACTTTGGTTACTCAACAGGCTTTAATAACAACAATAATAAATTAAGCACCGTTATCACCAACTATTTGCCACCCATTTTGCCATCAAATATTTATAATAACTTTAGTTCAAGTAATGACAAGGATTTTAATATCCAGGCAGATTATACGCTGCCTTTAGAGAATGGACGATTTGAGGCCGGTTACCGTAGTATGTTTGACAAAAGCGACGATGATTTTATGGTAAATCCTTTTGATATAAACAGCGGCACTTATTACTATAACCCATTATTATCAAACAACCTTATTTACAAGCAAAATGTAAACGCCATTTATGGCAATTACCAGCATCAGTTTGGCAAATTTGGTATACAGGGTGGTTTGCGTTTAGAGGATACCCGTATCAACTTTGATTTATATTCGGCAGGTGCTTATACACCCAATAAGCAAAATTATTTCCGTGTTTATCCAACCTTGTTTTTAACCAATAAATTTAACGATAACCAAACCTTACAGTTAAGCTATAGCAGACGGATAAGCAGGCCCAACGGACGAGAACTATCACCATTTTTAGATGTGAGTAATGTTTTAAACTACTCGCAAGGTAACCCTGCCCTGAAACCGGAAGATACGCACTCATTTGAACTAAGCTATATTAACTATTGGAGATCATTGGTAGTAACATCATCGGTATATTACAGGCTCACTAATGATAATATACAGCGGGTATCTACCTTACTTAATGCCAATACAACCTTATCTACCTCACAGAATTTAAAAAGCGCATCAAACGCGGGATATGAATTAATAGCTAAAATAACACCTTCGTCTATTTTTGATTTAACGGCTAATTTAAATGTTTACTATCGCCGTATTGAAGGGTATGCCGCTTATAATATAGCCACAACGTCAGGCTTTTCATGGAACGGTAATTTAACGGCAAGCATTAAACCCACAAAAAAATTGGGTTTCCAATTGCGTGGAGATTACCAGGCAGCGCAAGTTGCAGCACAGGGAAGAAACAGGGCAAGATATGGTTTAGATGCAGCTATAAAATACGACATAACCAAGTCGCTTAATTTTAGTGTTAACTCGCGTAATATTTTAAACAGCCGTAAATTTATATCCGAAACCCGTATTAATAATGCAAATATTGTGCTTGATCAATACGCGGAACGCAACTTTCAAATACGTACTATATTATTTACGTTATCGTACCGGTTTGGTGGCTCAAATAAATCATCAACTGAGCGCAAGAACCGAGATAAAGACGACAGGGACAACGGCCAAACAGATGAGTACGACGATATGGGTGCTGCCGGACCTGGCCTGTAATAACAATTATTATTGCTGCTGTTGTTGTTGTTGCTGCACCATTTCCATATAGCGCTGATAGCTATTGCGGGCAAATGTGGTTACCGGTGCTGTTGATGGGGCTATATCTGTAACCGGTGTAAAATCTGCCGGAACAATAGTATTATCATCATCAACTGATACCGATACCTCCAGTTTATGGCCCGATGCGCCTTTATAAACACCTTTTACCGGCGAGCAGTCGGTAAAATTTCGCCCAACGGCTAACCGTATATGTGTTTCGTTAGCTATACAGTTATTGGTCGGATCAATACCCAGCCAGCCATAATCAGGTATATAAGCTTCTGCCCAGGCATGGGTAGCACCTTCGCCGCGTAAGCCATTTTTATAGGTGCAGATATAACCACTAACATAACGGGCAGGTATTTGAACCAGGCGCAGCATTTCCATTAGTATATGGGCAAAATCCTGGCAAACACCTGCTTTTAGTTTCCATATTTCATCAAGCGTTGTTTCTACTGTAGTAACACCTTTTATATACTCAAAGTTATCATACACGTATTGGCAAAAATGCAGGACAACCTGGTAAGGGGTTTCATCTTTCGACCTTTCTGCCTCTACTATTTTTTCCAGCTCCTCCAGGCCTTCAAAGTATTCCTGTTTTAAAAAATCAATATAGGGCACCATGTGCTGCAAGTTGGCCAAATACTGCCACTGTTGTGAAGGAAAAATATCATTTACCGGTAAGTTCCGATGTTTGGTAACTACCGTTATTCTTGAATTGATGATCAACATGGAGTGCGGCTCGCTGTACGTAAAGCTGCCCACTTCATTGCCGTAATAATCGATATGCGTATCAACTATGGGGTGGCCGGTTATAGTCAGTTCCTGCTTTACCACATCCTGGTACTCATCCTTTATCGGGAATAATATGATCTGGTTGGCACTATCGCGTACCGGGCCCTCATATATATAACGGGTAGTGTGTTGTATTTCAAATTCAGGCATAATTGACCCCCTCTAAATCTCCCCCGGCAGGGGAGACTTTATTGTTTAATGTTATAAATTATATCCCCTCAAATTTAAGTCCTCCCTACCGGGGAGGATTTAGGTGGGGTTTACGAATTCGCAAAATAATGCTCATTCAATGCATTGGCCACACCATATAACTCACTTCGTATCTGGGTTAAAAAAGTATGTAATCCTTCCTGTTTAATACTGCGAACCGAACTATATTTAATACGGCTTTGCAGCCTGCCTATCTGGAACGACATCTCTCTAAAATCTTCCATATTGCTATTATTCTTCAATCTTTCAAAATAGCGTTGAATATTATTTACCGAGTAGATAACCGAGCGTGGAAAATCATTGTTCAACACCACTTGTTCCAATACATTCTCGGCTTCAAATCCTTCGCGGTAGGTTTTACGGTACAATTCATATCCACCTAATGATAGCAGCAAATGTTTCCAGTAGGTAGTATCTGTTAACAGGTCGGGGTTATCATTTATGGAACCAAACTTGGTATCCAAAATATCTACTGATTGTATGGCCCTCTCCAGGTATTTGCCAATATTCATAAAGCTGCGTCCCTCGCCACGCTCCATAGTAATTTCAACCGTACCATAATAAAGCATTACCTGCTTTATCAAAACATCCAGTACGCCAATAGGGTCCTCGCGCTGTAAGGCCCTGTCAAGTTTAGGGTCCTTTATAGTGTGGTAGTATTCATTTAAGCATTGCCATAAATCCTTGGTGATATGCTCCTGTACCCCACGGGCATTTTCACGTGCCAGAGTAATAATATTCAGTACCGAGTTTGAATTACTTTTACCCGTAACCATATATTTTAGCACTGCGCGGCTATCATTTGCCAGGTTTTCGGTTTCATCCTCTTCCGAGTCGGAAAATATCCTGATAACCGGCTCCCAGGTAAACTCCTGTATAGTATCCTGCGACGAGGCGTAGTTAATTTTAAGCATGCGCAACATACCATCGCTACGTTCAATGTAACGGCTTAACCAATAAAAACTTGCTGCAACACGGCTTAGCATATTTCTGTCATTTCGGATTTCGAATGTTCGATTTCGGATTTATTTTTATACATAATTTCAATTTTTAATTGTCGGAAATTTGGCTTTACAATGCCGGAGTAAATCCGAAATTGAAAATCCGAAATCCGAAATTAGGCTAACACCCACGTATCCTTACTGCCACCACCCTGCGAACTGTTTACTACTAATGACCCCTCTTTAAGGGCTACACGGGTTAAACCGCCCGGCACTATCTCAATACCGTCGGGTCCGCACAGCGCGTAAGGGCGCAGGTCTATACGTCTTGGCTGTAACTCGCCCTGCATATAACATGGCGCGGCAGACAGGCTTATAGTTGGCTGCGCGATGAAGTTGCGCGGATCTTTTAATATCTCTTTTTTATATTCTTTTATTTCTTCCTTAGATGCCGCATGGCCCATCAACATCCCATATCCACCGCTACCATTGGTGCGTTTGATTACCATTTTATCCATGTTTTCAAAAACATGCTCGCGCTCCTCTTTATTGCCTAACTGGTGGGTTGGCACATTTTTAAGGATAGGCTCTTCGTTTAAATAATAGCGTATCATATCCGGCACATAAACGTAAACGGCTTTATCATCGGCTACACCATTGCCTATGGCATTAACTATAGCCACGTTACCTTTACGATAAGCACCCATAATACCGGCCACACCCAACATACTTGATGGGTTAAACACCAATGGATCTAAATAATCATCATCCACCCGGCGGTATATCACATCTACCTGCTGCAAGCCGGTGGTGGTTTTCATGTATACCTTATGATTATTCACTACCAGGTCACGTCCTTCTACCAATTCAACCCCCATTAAACGGGCCAATGTTGTATGCTCAAAATACGCCGAGTTATAAATACCCGGACTAAGCAATACAATATTAGGATTGGCTATTTGCCTTGGCGATAGCGCTAACAGGTTTTTATATAAAATGGTTGGATACTCGGTTACGCTGCGCACACCACACTGTGGCAACAGATCGGGGAATAAACGTTTGGTGATCTCCCTATTCTCCAGCATATAACTTACGCCCGATGGGGTACGCAGGTTATCCTCCAGCACATAAAAAGTACCGTCATGGTCGCGTATCAAGTCAATGCCCGATATATGTATGTAGATATCATAAGGCACCTGCAACTGGTACATTTCGCGTAAAAAATGCGGGCACGAGTATATGATATCTATCGGTACAATACCATCCTTAATAATAAACTGGTTATGGTAAATGTCTTTTAAAAAATGATTAAGGGCGGTTAAGCGTTGCTTAATACCTTTCTCCACAAAGGCCCACTCGGCAGCCGTAATAATGCGGGGGATAATATCAAACGGGAATATCTTTTCAATACCCTCGCCGCTGTTATAAACCGTAAAGGTGATACCCTGGCTCATAAACAAGCTTTTAGCCAGTTCTTCCTTTTTATTCAGGTCATCAGACGATTCTTTTGATATATACTCAATAACCTTACGATAATGCTCGCGCACATTGCTATCCGCACCATACATCTCGTCCCAAACGCCGCCAATTGGGTTATATTTATCAAAATAAGCTGAATCCTGCATGAATTATTTGTAAAATAAGGCCCGTTTTTAGTCTGTTATTTATAAAAAACGTAATTTATAAAACTTTTTTCTATAAAACCAACGTTTTGTTGAAATATTTATACTTTTTTATTAAAAATTTTATCAATTTTAATAATATCAGATAAAATTAATGCCATTTATGTAATATTTGTTTGATAAATATTGCTTTGCCGGCATATAAATTAAATTCTAACGGATAATCTACCCATAAAAAATTAAACAACTACTATGATCGGGAAATTTTTACGTTTTGTAAATCATAGTCGGCACCGGCTTAGTACGTATTGAACAATAAAATGAAGCGAATGTTCTGTGTGTATGCAACAATTAGCCTTTGAAATTGCAGATAAATAACCATCTTTATATTATCAATAAACAAAAAAATGAAAAGTGTATTTAACCCTGCCGACGTTGCCGAACTAACCGACCGCATAAATAAATTAACACCCGAAAGCAAACCCCTTTGGGGAAAAATGAGTGTGGCACAAATGCTGGCGCATTGTAACGTAACTTATGAAATGGTTTACACCGATAAACACCCCAAGCCCAATTTTTTAATGCGATTGATTTTAAAAACCATAGTTAAGCCAACTGTATGCGGTCCTACACCCTACAGGCGAAACCTACGTACCGCACCGGCATTTTTAATTAGTGGTGACCGGGATTTTGAGGTTGAAAAAAAGCGGTTAATTGACCACCTTGAGCAAACCCTGCAATTAGGCGAAGATCATTTTGATGGTAAAGAATCATTATCATTTGGCAAACTAACCGTTGCCGAATGGAACACCATGTTTTACAAACACCTTGATCATCACTTAAGCCAGTTTGGTGTTTAGGGCCAATTTGTAATATATTAGCATAAAGAAGCGCATAAGTGTTCCGTAAAATATCAACAACATTTAGAAAGGTATACGACAACCAGATAGATGGCACAGGGCTTGCCATTTTCAGGATAGTTTTTTGTACCGTTCAGTTACTGGAAATACTACAGCTTTTTTATTTCCGCCATTTGGTTTATGATGTGGTGCCTTTTGTAGTGCCTTATGAGGTTAATTTAGCCATACCATTAGCCCTTTGGGCAGGCATAACCGTGTTGCTCATATTTGGCTTGTTTACACGGACAGCAGCCATTATCAATTACATTTTTACGCTGGTTTTTATGGCTACCTGTAAGGTATACCCGTATCACATGTTTTATGTATACCAATGTGTGGGCATATTATTTATGTTTTTGCCCATATCGCGGGTATTATCTATTGATAGGCTATTAATTAAACTTAAATACTCTAACACACGCTTTACTTACCGGCCACCAACTACGGTAAGCCAGCTATCGTATTACGTGTTAGTTGTGGTGGGTATAGCCTTTGTTTATTTTGATAGCACGCTTCATAAATTTGTATCGCCCTTATGGCTAAAGGGGCTGGGTATGTGGCTGCCCGCTTCGCTGCCATTTGCCGCGCAGGTTGATACCAGCCCTGTGTTAAATAATGAGATATTGGTAAAGTTTTTGGGTTACCTAAGCTTAGTTTTTGAGTTTTTATTCTTGTTTTTATTACCCTTTAAAAAATTCAGGTGGCCGCTAATAATTATTGGCGTTGGTTTACATCTGGGTATTTTAATTGAATTCCCGATACCGCTATTTGCTATTGGGTTCGGTGCGCTATATTTACTCATGATTCCGGTTGGTTGCTGGAAACGCTGGTTTAAGGCCGCCCCCGGAAAAGAAAAGCTTACCTTTTATTACGATGCCGAGTGCCCGTTATGTGCACGTGCTTGCTTAACCATTGAGCATTTTGATATTAAAAAACGTATCAAAATTTCAAGTGTACAAGCTCATGCCATGAATGAACCTGCATTAAATGGAATTAGTGAAGATAGGTTGTTGGATGATATATATAGCGTAGATACCAAAGGCAATGTATATAGCGGAGTTGATACTTATATAAAGGTATTTAATGCTATTAATTATTTAAAGCCGCTAAGTTGGTTTATACGTATACCGGGTATTTATCAGCTGAGTGCCGCTATTTATAAAAAAGTTTCGCGCAACCGCACAACCGAGCGCTGTACCGAGGATAATTGCGGCTACATACCGCCTAATCCCCCGGAAAATGATGACCATATTAAACTATTTCAAAACCTAACGCTGCATGACCTGAAAAGGTGGGGTGCTGCAGCCGGGGTTTCGTTACTGGTATTCCTGCAGTTAATGGTAAGTTATAACTCGCCCGTGGTTAATATCATTGCCCGCAAATCGGGCTTTGAAGCTACCTGGGTAGGCACTAAATTGAAAAACTTTGCCTTAGACAGCCGCGCTTTTTCAAAAATACTTTGTGGCATAGTAAGCCATGATGTATTTATGGATTTTCATTTTCACGATTATACACAAATAATAGCCGTAACCTATACCGATGCCAAAGGCGTTGAACATTTTTTGCCCATCACACGTCCAACCGGGCAGCCGGGCTTATATCAATATGGGCCATTTTGGGTTAACTGGGCTTTCAGGGTGGTATCCGGCAATCCCGATCAGGACAAGGTAGTTAAAGGCATAAAAGACTACACGGCTTTTTGGGCCGTTAAACACGGCTTTACCTTGCATAACCTGACCTTTAAAGTAAAAGTAAAACATCTTGATCCTATTAATAACTGGGAACCAAACTTCTTAAAACGCCAAATGGCACATCCGTGGCAAGATGCCGGTACTGTGCAGTGGACAGGCTACCAATTTCTTTCGAATGTTAAGCCAATCGACTCGTTTTAACATAAACCGATACTAAAAGCATCCAATTTTTGTTATTAAGATTGGATAAATAGCCATTTTTGCCTTTCAATAAAATTAGCATGATTTTAAAAAGCATAACTCAACCGCGTTTAATAAAACCTCTTATCATATTATTGGCAGTATTTTTACTCCCGGTTATAAGTAAAGCCGATGGCTTTAAATTCAAAATAAAAAATACCGCTAAAACCAGTGTTACTGTGTTTTATAAGATATCTAAAAAGTCGGGCAAGTTTAAATTAAAATCATTGGCCAGGCTGCAAGCAGGCGAGGAGTTGATCAAATCGGTTTCGGTAAGAACGGGCGACACGATTGCCTTTTATGGCCAAAGCCCCGGCGATGTAACATCAGCCATTGTAAAGAAAGACTATGAAATACTATCAAATACAAAAAATCAAATAACGCTTATACCTATTGTTATTCCTGATAAAGAAAATGCCAGCTTTGAGTCGCTTGAAAATCTAAGCCTGCAATTGGAACATAATAAGGTTTTAAATTTCTTATTGAAGATAGATTCTTCGGCAGCAACCAGCTTTGCCCTACTGGAAAACAACTTTCAAAATGTGTACCCGCTGGGCACTTTTATTTTTGTGGATACTAAAACCAATAGGTTGCTGTTACCGCCGCTTGAACCATCCTTTTGGAACAACCGCGAAAATTATTTAACTATCCAGGATAGCTTAAGCGCATTAGTAAACACGCAAACCAAGGTACAAGGTGGTGCACAGGTAGCTTACTTTTTAGGAAAACTATCGTCTCAATTTGGCAACACCAATAGCGTTCAGCTTAATTTTAAGGGTAAAATATCATTACTAAGATGGAAACCGAGCCCAACAGCCAACATCTATCAGGTTTTTGATGATAACTCGGTAAAATCATTTTTGCAAAACTGTTACGCACAAATTGATAACCCCGACCAGCAATACCAACGCTACAGGCTTTACTTCTTGTCATCTTACGAGCGGATAGACAATTTGGATATATATGGCAAGAAGCTATATAGCTTTGGCAACCAAACAGATCTTTCTATAAGCAGCAATCCCGGCTTTAAATTGTTTAGCTCAAACCTGGGCTTAGTGTATGCGCAAAATAATAATATGAGTAATTTTTACTCGGTACAAAACGCGGTGCTGCGCACCAAGGCTTATGATTTTACATCACTTTTGTTTAATGGATTTAAAAATAGCGTTAAAGCAAAAATCATTGCAGACGCATATGCCCATCAAGGGCAGGTAAAGGATGCCATATTAGGCGAGTATGAAAACCTGATCAGTTATAATCCTAACCCCGCAAGGTTATCATTAGCCAAATTAACGCGTGCCGATTCGGCCTACTCGTTAACACCTATCATCACTACCGTTTCTAATCTCACACCCTTTAATTATGCGGTGGCCGATACCGCCCAAACCGATACGGCTATAGCTAATATTGATATAATTGAAGGATATAATACCAAGGTTAAAATATTTAATGCCCACCTGGAACAAATTAATATCCTTATCAAAAAGCTTGAGCAGATAAATACAGATATAACTAAGCTGTCGCAAACCAAGAATGACCCTGTATATGCAAACACAGCTAAAAGTTCGCCCGGTTTACTTACAGAAATTGAGGTAAGCAATACGATTGTGAGAAAAGAGTAGACAAACAAAAGCCGGCAGTTTGTAGCTGCCGGCCTTGTAATTCTATTATAATCTGAGTTTATTGTTTAACTATAGTAAACTCTGTTCTTCTGTTTTGTTGGTGTTGCTCAATAGTACAGCTTACGCCATTTGAACAACCATTTACCAATCGGCTTTCGCCATAACCCTTAGCCGTTATACGGTTTTTATCAATACCGCCTACATTGATGATATAATTAACTGCAGCGTCTGCCCGGCGTTGCGATAATGCCATGTTATAACTATCGCTGGCGCGGCTATCTGTATGCGAACCTAATTCTATCCATATAGTAGGGTTGTCCTTTAATATTTTTATCAGTTTGTCTAACTCAACTGCGGCATCGGGCCTTATATCTGCTTTATCCAGGTCATAATAAATATTTTCCAATCTTATTCCCTTGTTCAAAACAATTGGTGAAAGGAAAAGATCTTTTTTAATTACCAATGATTCTGTTAAACCTGCAGTAGTTACCCCTTGATTGTCGGAGATATACGAGGTTTTTTCCCCGGTTAATAAATAAGTCATCCCACCATCCAGATCAAATTTAAACTTACCTGTCTCATCCGTCTCCACAATCAAATTAATGCCATTAGCATTTCTTAATGTAACTACACTATTAGCCAAAGCTGCCTGTGTAGTTTTATCTATTACTGTGCCTTCAACCCTGAAAGCCAAAATTGGTTTAGGTCTTTCAACAAAGCTATAAATATCATCGCTGCCGGCTCCGCCAACCCTTTCTGATGAGAAATAGCCTGAATTTTTACCGGTGCTAACATAGGCAAAATCATCCTGCGGCGAGTTTATTGGGTAACGTAAATTTTGCGGGTTCGAAAATTTATTTCCATCCACTGTGGCTTTAAATATATCAAGCCCACCCATGCCTATACCACCATCGCTGGCATAATAAAATCCATCTGCACCCAGGTTAGGCGTACGTTCATTTCCGTTAGTATTTATAGCGACAATATTTACGGGTGTATCCCATCCACCCTGGTTATTTTTTATGCTGTAGTAAATGTCTGTACCACCTTTTCCGCCTTCCATATCTGATACAAAATATAGTGTTTTACCATCAGGTGTAATAAACGGATCGCCGGTAGAGTATTTACTTGCATTATTATGTTCAAAGGCGATAGGCTGTCCCCATACTCCCGTTGCCGGGTCCTTTATGCTCGAGAATATTTCAATATTAATAGTACTTGTACCATTCTCATCCCTATCTTCCTTACCTTCTCTTCTGGTTACTGAAAAATACATTTGGTTGCCGTCTCCAGTAAAGCTTGCGGCGCCAATGTGGTAGTCAGTCCCTGTATTAATAGGGAATAGTTTCGCACTGTCGGCATCTGACTGATAAAGGCGTAAATAATTATTTCCCGTCCAGCCATATACTTTTTTGCTGGGGTCTATGTCTCCGTGGTCAAATTTTAATAAAGGCCTGTTTATATCTGTCTCCGGCAATTTGTTATTATTAATTCTATCAGATGTAAAAACCATAGTTTTATTATACTGAGCCCACCCCCAATCAGATTTATCGCTATTTAAAGCCTTTTCATTTAAAATATTTACCCATCCAGGCTGTTTCATCCATTTAATGGCCGAGTCGCAGGACATCATTAACCTTTTAATACGCTCCTCATCGGGCTCTCTACTTGAAACTAAATAAGATAAATATTGCACTTTAGCCTCAGTATATTTTGAATTGTTTTGAAGGGCTTCAGCATATCTTAATATGTTTTCTGGCCGGTTTGCAAGCCTCGCCTCGGGCAAAGCTATAGCAATGGCATACCAACTTTCGGCATTTTTATAATCATGCATTAATCTATAACTATCTGCCAAATGTTGTGCTGCATGTAAAGTTTTTTGTTTTTTAAAAGCTTGCGCATACAGATCAACGGCTTTGCTATAATTAAATAAGCGATATTGTTCATCAGCTTCTTTTATCACATACTGTGCAGCACTGCTTTGAATAAGCAACACCATAAAGGCTATGATAAGACTACTGGTTGTAAGTATTTTTTTCATTTTTGTTCTACCTTTCCTTCTTTTCAAGATCACAAGGTTTGTTATGTATATTTCTTTTTTATATAACCAGGGATATTAAAAATATCTTGGTGTTAACATTCTGCTTTTATTCCTTTTAAAGTAATAACCAATTGATATTTCATGTGTGCCACCGCTATATCCCTGCAATGGGCCAACTGAAAAGTCATAAGCATACCCTATTCTTAGATTTGGCATAGCAAAAACTTCGGCAACGGCTACAACTGAATTTTGAGTATTAAGCGTACGCTGTAAATATCCTTTATCATAAATCCTTACACCTGTTCTGTAAGAAGCTCCAAGCCATAGTTTTTCACCTAATAATATAAAGGCGTTTACATCCATACTGGTAGGCCCGGCCCTATCATCCTTTATTAATATACTTGGCTTGATCAACACATCGGCTGTAAGCGGCAATAAAGTACCCGCAGTAAAATAAATGTGAGGCTTAGGCTGTAATATATAAGCATGGTCTTTAACATTAATGTATTGCGCTATCATATTATCAGCCGATAAACCGGCATAGAATTTATCATTGGAAAAATAAACTCCTAATCTGCCATCCGGAACTATAGCGTTTTGAACTCCGATAGGTTGATTTGCCTCTTGATCATTAGGGTCAAGTAATGTACCAGAAATGCCTAACTGCATAACACCAACGCTGACACCAAATGCTAAACGGGAACTGCCATCATCATTCAATCTAAGCCTATAAGCATAACTTCCATAAGCAGAAAGGTTACTTTGGGCACCTAATTTATCACCGGCCAACTGAAAGGCCAAACCTACATTTCCATCATTGGCAGAGGCATCTAAGGCAAGTGCCATTGTTCTGGGAGCACCTTGTATACCTGTCCACTGAGTACGATAAAAACTATGGATGTTTAAACTCTCCCTATAACCCGCATAGGCCGGGTTTATATATATACCGTTAAACATATATTGGCTCTGCTGAGCATCCTGCTGGGCATAAAGCCAGCTTGTACTTAGCATAAACATTAACAATACTACTATTCGTTTCATAATATCTTCATTCAATTACCAACCGGTAATATTTCATTTACTTTTTAAATGTTCTTATCAAGGTCACATATCCCTTCCTTATCACCCACGAATCGCCATTTGATTTTTTAAGTCTTACTATATAGAAGTAAGTACCTTCATTTAAGCCTGTGCCTGACCAGTTGTTTTTATAATCAGCTTGTCTGTATACCTCATTACCCCACCTGTTAATTACGATCAATTCATTTTGGGCGTAGTCGCCAAGGTCTTTAATAACAAACCCGTCATTTACCCCATCGCCATTAGGTGAGAAAAGGCTTGGAATTTTAAGGTCCTTGAACTCGTTTATTGTGATATTTACCGTTGCCACATTAGTATAATAACCATACGCATCTTTTACGCGATAAGTAAATGAATCTGTACCTACATATCCCGCAGTTGGAGTATATGTAATAGTTCCGTCAGCATGAGTTACAACTGTTCCATGTATTGGGTTGCTCACAATTTCGATACTGGCTAAATTAAATGTTGAGTTTTTAGGGTTATCATTGGTAAGTATACTAACAACTACCGGTATACCAGATTTTGTTTCGGATACGTCATTTGTAGCTACCGGTGATGTTAGCACCGTAGTAACTGTAGTACCAGTACCAGTAACTGTATTATTACTAGGGTCTTTGGCACTAACAGTAGCCGTGTTATTTACTGCACCTAAATCCTTATCTGCCTGTGTTAAGGTATAAGTGGCATTATAGGTTAAACTTGCGTTAGGCAATAATCCCCCCGCCGGTGCAGTTATCGAAACCGCATTCAAGCCTAATTTTGTATCGGTAAGTGTAATTGTATTTAACGCTACACCACCATTATTAGTTATAATAAAAGTATAAGCAACCTGGTTGCCCGAAAACACACCTGTTTTGGCCAGGTTTATTGATCCCGGTACAACAGGTATTATTGGCACTACGGTAGGATCATCAAAAGGAGTCGTTGACGGATCATCAGATATTTTGCTAACCGTATTGTTTTTAGGGTCTTTTGCTGTTGCTGTTGCCTGATTAGTAAATTTTCCGGCAGTAACATCCGATGGCACTACTGTATGGTTAGCTGTAATTGTTGCAGAAGCGCCCGGCGCCAAAGTTGCTATGGAAGCCGGTGAAATTGAACCCGCATCTGCTCCCCCATCGGTTATTACAATATTAGTCAACGCTACGGTACCTGTATTTTTCAATATCAAAGTATAATTAATAACGTCACCCGCTTTGGTTGCACCATTATTGGCCACTTTGCTTAATGACATTGTTGCCGAATAAACATTAATAGTTACCGTGATTGGAGCAGATGTTCCGCCGCCTTTTGCTAAGGTATAGGTATAAGTGTCTGTCCCTATATAACCATTAGCAGGTGTATAGGTAACATCACCACCGCTTACTGTTGTAGTACCATGTGAACCGGCAGTTGAGGTAACTACAGCACTCGTTCCACTTGTACCATCATTACCAATTACATTAGTTGTTACCGGCGTATTTACAGGAGTTAAGTCATTATCGTCTACTCCAACAAGCACTGGGGTTACAGTATTGCCGGTGCCTGGTATGTCATTATTACCCGGATCTTTAGCGTTAACTGTGGCCGTATTATTTACAGATCCGGCAGTTTTATCGGTTGGAGTTAATGCATATACCGCGTTATAGGTTACACTTGCATTTGGTGCTAATACACCGCCAGGTACGGTGACGGCAACACCGCTAAGCCCTAATTTGGCATCAGTTAAAGTAATGGTATTTAAATTTGCAGTGCCTGTATTAGTAATAGTGAAAGTATAATTAATATTATTTCCTGCCTGCACACCAGCTTTGGCTAAGCTTATTGATGCAGGTAATGGTATTATTGACACTTCAGTAGGATCATCCGGAGCCGTAGTTGTTGGATCGTCAGATTTACTGGTGATATCGTTTGGCGTAGGATTTTTAGGATCTTTAGCGGTTACGGTGGCCTGGTTGGCGTATTTACCAGCAGCTACATCAGTAGTTGTTACAGTATGTTTAGCTGTAACTATTTGCTCCTCATTCGGCGCTAACGATGTTATCAAAGCTGGTGAAATTGAACCTGCATCGGCACCGGAATCTGTTATTACCACATTAGTTAATGCTACAGGGCCAACGTTTTTAACAGTTAAGTTATAATTAATAACATCTCCAGCCCGATTTACCACATTAGTAGCCTGTTTTTTAAGCGTTATCCCAGATACATGTATAGTTACTGTAATATCATTCGAAACACCGCTTCCTTTGTTCAACCTATATTTATAAGTGTCAGTTCCTATAAAATTTGCATTTGGTGTATAAGTAACCGTGTTACCGGTTACAATGGTAGTTCCGTTTGAACCATTACCCGCTGTAACGGTTGCGCCGATTCCATCCGCGCCATCATTAGTTGTTACTGATGTTGTTACAGAGGTTGGGGTTTGGCCACTGTTATAGCCAGGCACATAATCTATATCATCAACACCGGCAAGCGTAATTTCGGCTATTGTTATATCAACATTGATAGGAGCAGAAGTTAAACCATTTTTGGTTAATGTATATTTAAAACTATCAGTACCTGTATAATCGCTTGCCGGGGTATATTTTACTGTGCCGGCAACATTATCTATAGTTCCAATTGTACCATGAGCCGGAGGCGTACCTACAATTGTAATAGTAACACCTGTTTTAGTTAAATCATTATTTGTAACCGGTATATCTTTTGCGGTATTCTTAGAAACAGTTACAATATCATCACTGCCCTTGGGTTTTACCAGCATCGTTACCGTGATAGGTGCCGAGGTCTGACCACCCTTCGTTAACGTATAGGTAT